>JAJRPF010000021.1 GCA_024280885.1 Planctomycetota bacterium
CCCGCACCCAGCTACTGCAGGTCCTCCACCCCAAACAAAGGACGGCGCTGGAGGTCCACCTTCAGATCGCGAAGTTCCTGCCACGTCGCGATCCGCGGCGAGCCGACGGCCGGAGCCTTCGGACCGGACGGGGGATTAACCGCGGGCTGATTGTCCTTCGGCGTCGGACTGCCGCCGGGCGGATTCGGCCCGGCGGGCACGCCCGGCCCCTCGCCGTTCCCCGTGTCGCCTGAGCCGACATCACCGGAGCCGTCGCCTTCGGAGTCGCCCGCGCCAATCACTTCCGAGTCGGTCTGCAGATTCTGGATCTTGGTCAGATCCAAGGCGTCCTCTGCGGCCAGGTTGACCGCGCGCAGCACGCGCTCCTCGTACGGGCGGAACAATAGATGGAAGAGGCGCTCAGCGCCCACTTCTCGCCAGACAGCCGTGGCCCGCTCGCCCGACAGAACTGCGCGAGCTTCGACCAGATTGTGCCGCACGTCCCGCGACGAATCGCCGGCGCGCAGTCGCGACTCGATCCGGCGGAGGGCGGCGTCGCGGGCGGCCTTCTGGGGCATGCGGACGGACGTGACCGCAGCCGCCGCGCGCACGAGCGGGCTCTTCGCGCTGAAGCGCTCGAGAACGGCGGCGGACGCCGATTCGTCGTCGATGCCTCCGAGTACCATCACTGCGGAGGCGCGCAGCCGCGCCGACGACGTACTCCGCAGGATCGAGAGCAGATCAGGGAGCGCTGTTGCGTCATTGCGCGCGACGAGAAGATCACAACTCAGCTCACGGACGACATCGTCTTCGGCGGATCGCGCCGCGCGGTGGGAGAGATACGCAGTCGTACCGGAGTCCTCGAAACGGCTCAGCCCAAGCAATGCCGGCGAGATCACAAGAGCCTGCTTCTCGCGATCGAGGAGGCCCATGAGTACGTCCCGCGTGTCGGTGCGTCTCAGCGTTGCCACGAGATACGCGACGACCGCAGCGTGCCGCAGTTCGCGCTTCTTCCCGCGCAATCCGGAGCGAAGGGCGGCTGACGGCTCCGGGCTATTCGCCTCGAGGGCCACCGCGGGGAAGAAGCCGAGTGCGAGGACACGCGCACGCTTCACATGTGGATTGCCGACTCGGCTCCGCAAACGCTCCATCAGCAGCGTTTGCGCCTCCGGAGTACCGATGCGCGCCAGGGTCAAGGGCGCCGCGGCGCGCAGAGTGTGGATGCTCTTCGACGAGCGCAGCGCCGCACGTAGCGGCGCGACCGCCGCGGCGTCGCGATAGCGTGCCAGCCCGAGAGCGGCGAAACCGGCGACGAATGGATGCGACGTCTCGCGCTCAACCGAAGCACGCAGTTGGTCGACCGTGCGCGGATCGAGAATGGCGGAGAGCGTCAAGGCCGCTGCCGCTCGGATCGGCGGCTCCTCGTTCTCGAGCGCCGACATCAGCGGCTGCACGGCCCAGTAGCCGATGTCCTCGAGTTCGCGGCGCGAAGCCGTACGAGCGCGCACGGAGTCCTCGGCGAAGCGCCCGATCAGGTCGTCGATCCGCTTCGCGGTGTCGCGATCCGGCTCGTGAAAGAAGATGTTGCCGCCGCGCTCGTCGAATGCACCGGGCTCGTCGGCCTGTGCGGGCGGCGCAGAGAGGCCTCCGAGACTGATCGCAACCAGTACCGCAGACATCTTCCACCGGGTGACGCCGAGAACTCCGACAGGCTTGCGCGAACTCATCACCACCATCGTCGCCCCTCGAAGCCGTCTGTCAATGCCGATGCGGCAGACATCCGGTTAGTACGTCTTCCGCACCCACGCACTCCACTTGTGGTGCGCCGCTGCGGGATCACTGCCGAGCGCGTCCCGGCACGCACCGTCGATCGAGCCTGTGCGCTTGTAGACGAGCACGAACCGCACGAGGAGTTCCTGGCTGTTCAGCCACTCGACAACGCTCCACGATTGCTGCACATCCGCAAGCAGCGTCTTGTTGAGCGAGAGCTTCGCGAGCGCGCCGAATGTCTTGTCGTCGTGATCGCGAACACTCCGCTTGACGTCGCGGCGCCACCTGTCAGCGATCTTGGCCTTCTTGAGTTCGTCGGCCTTGGGCGTGCCATCTCGCACGTAGTCGCCGGCACCGGCAACGTCGATGCAATACGTGAGATTGAGCCCCGTCAGGCGAATCTCCTGCCATGTCGCGAAGCCCTCCAGCAACCACCACGGCATCCAATCGCCCGCCGGTGCGTACATCAGGAGAAGGGCATGGCTCGCCTGGTGCGACGCGTTACTCGTGAGGGACTGCAGCGTCGCGGCGCCCCGGTAGCGCGCCATCAGCGGGCGCGGAGTCATGATCCAGAACCCCTTCTGGCGCCGCATGAGCGCCAGGCGCTCGTCGTTGACACTGTCATCGCGCAAGCGAGTGAACACCTTGTCCATGAACTTCAGGTATGCGGGCTCCTGCGCGAATTGGAAACAGTAGAACGCCCCTGGCTGATCGCTGCTGCGCGACGGCAAGGCGTCCGCGACGTCGCACTTGAAGATGTCACAGAAGTCGGTGACGGTCTTCTGAATGGCGTGCGCGACCTGCGAGAGATCACTCTGGGAGTGATCGCCGAAGACCCACGCGTTGGGACGTGCCGCGGCATCGAGCGAGAGTCCCATGGGCCTTCCGAAGCGGCGCGCTTCGTCGCGCACGAACTTCCGCGTCGCCACGTCGAGACCCGGCATGAAGGGGCCGTCGCGCTCTGCCCGGTCATCGTCCGGAGCGAGATCCTTGCCCTTGTCCGCGCGCTCCACGTCCTCGACGCGAAACGTGCGCACTTTCCCGTCGCTCGTCCGCACGCGTACTAGGCGTTCGCTCTGCGACAGGATCTGGCCACCGACGCGCGTCCCGTCCTTCAGGTAGAGGATGTCTGCGCGACACGCCTCGATCGTGACAAGCGACACAACGAGTGGCGGAACCACCAACACGACGAGCCGTGCGACAACGGCCAGGGCGGCGACTGCAAAGACGGCGACAGGGCGTGCCACCAATCGACTTCCGATCACGAATCTCCGATCTCGATCCCGTATTTCTCCAGCTTACGCTGCAGTGCGAAACGTGAGATGCAGAGCGCGTCGGCGGCCTTCGTCTTGTTGTTGCCAAAGAGCGTCAGAGCCTTCTCGATCTCGGCAACTTCCACGTTCTGCACGAGCTGTCCGAGATCGCGCACGACATCGGGTTTTCCGATCGGAATCGACTGCGGCACGTGTCCGCGAATCTGTTCCGAGAGCACGGAGGGCTCGACGATCTCGCCAGAGAGCGCCACCATGCGCATGCACTCGTTTTCGAGCTCGCGCACGTTGCCGGGCCAATCGTAGGCCGTCAGTGACTCAAGCACTCCCGGCGCGAGTCGAACGGGTTTCCCTCCGGTCCGCAGGGCCTCGCGATCCAGGAAGTGCGACACGAGCAGCGGCACGTCCTCGCGCCGTTCGCGCAGCGGCGGCATGCCGATCTGCAAGACGCGCAGACGATAGTAGAGATCCTGTCGGAACTCCCCGTCGGCGACCATCTGATGCAAATCGCGATTGCTCGCGCTCACGATCCGGACATCCACCTTGATCGGCTCGACGGCGCCGACACGGCGCACCTCGCCCTCCTGCAACACACGCAGGAGCTTGCGCTGCATGCCCTGACTCATGTCCCCGACTTCGTCCAGGAAGAGCGTCCCGGTGTGGGCTAACTCGAAGAGCCCTTTGCGGTCGCGCTCCGCGCCGGTGAACGCGCCGCGCACATAGCCGAAGAGCTCGCTCTCGAGCAGCGTCTCCGTCAGCGCCGCGCAGTTCTCGGAGATGAACGGGCAGTCGTTGCGGCGTCCGTGCACATGGATGGCACGTGCGATGAGTTCCTTGCCCGTACCGCTCTCGCCGTGGATGTGGACGGGCACATCGGAGTCCACGACCCGATCGAGTATCCGAAGCGTCTCCATGACCGCCGCGGAGCGCCCGATGATCTCGCTGTAGTCATACTTCGTCTCGAGCGTCTGACGCGCGCGGAACGCACCGCGTAGCTCCTCGAGTTCGATACTCTGGCCGCGGACGATCTGCTCCAAGCGACCGTTCAATGCCTCGACGCGCGCCTGCGCTTCGACGAGTTCGACGCGCGACGACGACGCCTCCGCGAAGAGACGCGCATTGCGCAGCGCAATGGCGGCGTGATCGGCGAGCGCCTCCAACATGCGCTGATCCGCTGGTCCGAACGCGCGTCGCGCCAGACGGTTGTCGAGATAGAGGGCGCCGACCACCTGGTCGTGCTCGCGCAGCGGCACACAGATCACGGAGCGCAACCCCAGCATCGAGATCGACTGAACGTCCCGGAAGCGCTCGTCCTCCTGGGCATTCACAGCGCAGATCGCCTCGCCCGATTCCATCACGCCACTCGCGAGAGATCGGCTGATATCGAGTTCGTTGCCCTCCACGGCGTCGCCCGCAAAGTTGCGCGAAGCGGCGAATTCGAGCCCGCCTTCGCTCCCCTTCAGCAGCAAGAAACCGCGCTCTGCGCGCACGATGTCAATGGCGTGATCGAGGACGAGATCGAAGAGCCGACCGCGGTCGAGTTCGCTGTTGAGCGCGCGTGCCGTGCGCTGCAAGCGCAATAGATCAGTGCGCTCGCGGCGCGACTCATCGTCACCGTCGTCGAATACATCGAGGATCTGTGTGCGCGTGTCGTCCACGCGATCGAAGAAGATCCGCGTGGCGCCGATCTGGATCACGTCACCGGTGTCGAGAGGGCGCGACTGGACCAGTTGTCCGTTCACGAGCGTCCCGTTCGCACTGCCATCATCGATGACCACGTAGCCGTCGTTCTCGGGCTCGACGCGGCAGTGGCGCCGACTAGCGCGCCGATCGGCGATCGGTAATGCGTTCTCGCGGCTGCGACCGATCCACACGGCGTCGTCGCCGAGCGGATACTCGATGTGATTTCCGTCAGTCGTCAGAAGGATCAGCTTGGTCACGGGGGCGCGCATCCTGTTCACTCGTAGAGGGATCGAGCGTACCACCGTCGGCCGCACGCACACGCCGAATCGTGCGAAATCGCACATCACGCGTGAGCCTGCCGATCGCCGCCGCCACCCGAACTACCTGTCGCCAACCCCGAACCAACAAGCGCAGTCTCTCTCTTCCCGGGTACCTGTTTCAAGTCGGACCTGACAGCCTGTCGGAGTAATCCATCGGAACCGACGATAGGCGACGATCGAACTCGGGTGCACGCGGCAGATCTCACACTCCATGATCTTCAACCTCCTCCTCGGCGCCGCGGTGACGGCTGGCTTCTTCTGGCCGGCCCCGGGTCTGGCTGTCGCGCCGTGGAGCCGACAGTTGGTGATCGCCGTCATGTTCCTGATGTCGGTGACGTTGCCCGCGGAGCGCCTGCGGGCCGCTGTCGGAAACGTGCGCGGTTGGGGCGCCGCGTTCGGCGTCGGCTATTTCGTGCTCCCCCTGCTCTGCGGAGTTCTCGGCCATTGGCTCTTCGCAACGGAGCCGGGGCCGCTCGCCGGCATGGTCATCCTCGGCGCGCTGCCCTGCACGCTCGCGTCGGCAACGGTCTGGACACGACTCGCCGGAGGCGACGACGCGCTGGCGCTCACATACACGGTGCTCAGCAACCTCGCGTCGCTCGTCTTCATCCCCGCCTACCTGCTGCTCTTTCTCGGGTCGGCGCTCGACGTTCCCACGACACGATTACTGACCGATCTCTCCATCGTCGTGCTCGCTCCCGTCGCCGTCGGGCAGGCCGTGCGGCACCTTCTCGGCGCCCGTGTTGACCGCGCCAAACTCGCGATCTCGCGCGTCGCGCAGGGGCTTGTGCTGACCATCGTGCTGGTCGCCGTCAGCAACATGTCCGGCGAGATTCACGCGCAACCGGGAACGGTCGCGCGACTCGCTCTGCTGGGCGCCCTCGTCCACACCGCAGCTCTCGCGCTCGGCCACGGAGTTGCGGCACGCCTCGGGTGCTCGCGAGCCGAGCGGATCGCGGTCGGGTTCTCCGGGTCCCAGAAGACGCTCTTCATCGGCGTGTTCCTCGCGCGCGAGTACTTCCCTACCGCGCCACTGGCACTCCTTCCGATCACGGCCTATCACGTGCTGCAATTGGTGATCGATACGGCCGTCGCCGGGCATCTCGCCCGTACGACCGACGCCGAAGGGAGCCCCACCGCCTGATGGTCGCCTTCCTCCAGTACCTCGTCGCCCTGGTGATCGCCATGAGTCGCGCCTCGGGTCCTGACGCCTCTGCGGGGCGCCCGGATTGGTTCGCGATCATGTTCACGCTGGGCGCGTTCGGGCTCGCGTGGACCAGCTTCGGCCTCGTCTACGCGCGGCGCGTCCGCGCGGACTCCGATGCCGCGTTCGGCCGATTTCTGATGGTGCTGGACGTGGGCCGCGTCTCGGCGCTCGTCTGCTTCTGGTGGATCGCACAGCACGGACTGACGAACGAGTGGCCAGCGTCGCTCGGCATCGCCCACTGGGTGCTCATCCCCCACGCTCTCCGCCTCGCCCCTTTCGCCCTCCTTGTGGCGCTCCTGCGCATCGGACTGCATCCGGCTGGCGTGCGGTTGGACGCCGAACCGCCGTCGATCGGTCGCACACTGCTCCTCGAATTCCAGCAGGCGCTGGTTCCCCTGGGACCGCTCCTGCCGCTCCTGATCGTGTGGGATCTCGTGTTCCTCTCGGCGCCGAGCTCCTGGCTGGGCGCGGTGCGCAGCGTCATTATCGCGTTGCCGGTCGCGCAGGCGCTGCTCTCCCTTGCCATGCTGCTCGGCGCGCTCATGGTCATGCCCTTCCTGCTGCGCATGCTGTGGAAAGCGCAGCCCATGCCGCCAAGCCAGCTGCGCACGCGCCTCGATGCGTACGCTGCGCGCGTCGGTCTACGCGTGCGCGATATCCTGGTGTGGCCGACGGGCCCCGGCGTGATGAACGCCGCGGTGGTGGGCCCCTTCCCCCGGTTCCGGTACGTGTTCGTCACAGATGGACTGCTGGAAGCTCTCGGGCCGGACGAAGTGGAGGCTGTCTTCGCGCACGAGGCCGGACATGCGCGGCGGGGGCACATCCTGCTCTTCTTCGGCTTCACGACGGTTCTCGTGCTCTCCAGCCTGCTCCCGGATGCCCCCGTCGGGTCGCCTCTCAGGCTCTGGACGGAGCTCGATCCCCTGCTGCGCTCGGTGCTCATGATGATGGCGTGGATCGGCGTGGTCTTCGGTTGGATCTCGCGGCGCTTCGAGCAGGAGGCGGACGTGTTCGGGATCGACACGATCCCGTTCGAGGCCGCGAATGCGGGCTCGAACGACACCTCGACGGGCGCTTCGCGAGCCAGCGCGTCGGAGCACCCGTTCGCACGCGCGCTGGAGCGCATCGCCGACGAGGCGGGGGGCATCCGCGAACTCACGGGTTGGCGGCACTTCTCCATCGCCGACCGCATCGAGTTCGTCGGGGCGTATCTCTCCGATGCCGACGTCCGCGCCCGGTATCGGCGCTCGATCTTCCTCGTTCGCGGAACGCTCCTCACGATCATCGTCGGGTTCGCGCTCCTGGCGGCGCTCCGCGTGCCGGGCGAGCTGGCCGCGGCTCCGGAGATCTGGCGCGCGGCCCGCGACCCCTCGTCGCGGTTCTCGTCGCAGATGCTGCAATCACTTCAGAATGCGCTCGTCCCGCTCCCCGGACCCGTCCGGGCGCGGTCGTTCGTGCTGGCTGCGCAGGCCGCAGAACAGGCCGGGCACGCCGATACAGGCCTCCGGTGGCTCCGGAGCGCGACGACGCTCAGTCCCGCGGACCCGTACGTGCTGGCGACCTATGCGCGCGCCCTCGCGGCCGCCGATCGCCCGCTCGGATCCGCGCTCGTGTGGCGCGATCTCCTGGCGCTCACGAACGTGCCGCAAGAGCTCCGCGAACAGGCGCTCACAGCGCTCCCAGACGAGCCCGCGGGCGGCGTCGCGAAAGACCCCGAGCCCGACGAGTAGCAACCGCCCTGGAGGCCCCGAATTTGCTGGACTCCGGCGCCCTCACGGACCGAACATAAGTCCCTTAGTTATAAGCCACTTAGGGCCGGTTCGCGAGTGATCCCCCGGAAGTCCGATCCGGCATCGGCAGGGGGAGCGTGCGGCGCTCGGCCACGGACCGCCGCCCAGGCGGTCTTGAAGGTCCCCGGAATCACCCCATGACCGACCCTGTCCCCGACCCCGTCCCTGTCGATGCTCCCACGGAGAACATCCAGGATCTCCTCATCGAAGACGAGATGAAGGAGAGCTACCTCAAGTACGCGATGAGCGTCATCGTCGCGCGCGCCTTGCCGGAAGTGCGCGACGGGCTCAAGCCGTCCCAGCGCCGCATCCTGGTGGCGATGAACGACCTGGGGCTCCACCCACGTGCCAAGTTCAGGAAGTGCGCCAAGATCGCTGGCGACACGTCTGGCAACTACCACCCCCATGGCGAGCAGGTCGTCTATCCGACGCTCGTGCGCATGGCGCAAAACTTCAACATGCGCGTGCCGCTGATCCAGCCGCAGGGGAACTTCGGCACGCCCGACGACCCGCCGGCCGCCATGCGTTACACCGAGGCACGCCTTGCCGCGCCGTGCATGGAGATGCTGGCGAACCTCGACGAGGACACGGTCGATTTCGTCCCGAACTACGACGAGACGCGCACCGAGCCCACCGTCCTGCCCGCGCGCTTTCCGAATCTGCTCGTCAACGGCGCGCAGGGCATCGCAGTCGGCATGGCGTCGTCGATCCCTCCGCACAACCTGGCGGAGGTCTGCCGCGCGGTCATGGCGCTGCTCGACGACCCCGAGATCACGCTCGACGGCATCATGGAGATCATCCCCGGTCCGGACTTCCCGACCGGAGCCATGATCTGCGGCGCGAGCGGCATTCGCGACGCGTACGAGAGTGGTCGCGGCAAGCTGCGTCTCCGCGCGCCGGTCACCGTCGAGGAGCGCACAGGCGATCGCCTCTCGCTCGTCTTCACGCAGTTGCCCTACGGCGTCTCGATCAAGGCGGTGAGCGACCAGATCGTCGACCTCGTCAACCAGAAGAAGCTGACCTCCATCAGCGACGTGCGCGACGAGTCGAGCCTCGCCGACGGTGTGCGACTCGTCGTCGATCTGAAGCGGGGCGAGAACGACCGCGTCGTGCTCTCGCACCTCTACAAGCACACACGCCTGCAAGAGACGTTCAGCGTCATCATCATCGCGCTCGTGCGGGGGCGCCCCGAGACGCTGCCGATCAAGCGGATGCTGGTCGAATTCCGCGATCACCGCATCACGGTCCTCCGGCGCCGGACGCGTTTCCGCCTCGAAAAGGCCGAAGCGCGCGCGCACATCGTCGAGGGGCTGCTGAAGGCGCTCGACATCATCGATTGCATCATCGAGACGATCCGCTCGTCGAGCAACCGAGACGAGGCGAAGGCACGCCTGGTCGCAGGCAACTTTGAGGCGCCGCCGAACTGGACCGGCGCGTTGCCTGCCGTCACGTTCAGCGAACTCCAGGCCGATGCCATTCTCGACATGCGGCTCGCCCGCCTGACAGGGCTCGAGCGCGACAAGCTGGAGACCGAGTTCAACGAGTTGAAGCTCGTGATCGACGATCTGCGCGACATCCTCGAACATCGCGAGCGCGTGCTCGACATCATCCGCGAGGACATGCGCGAGATGATCGAGAAGTACGGCGAGCCGCGTCGCACGCTGATCACGGACGACCCGAGCGAGGTCCGGATGGAGGATCTGATCGCGGACGACCCGGTCGCCGTGACGATCTCTCACGAGGGCTATATCAAGCGCCTGGCGCTGACTGAATACCGCACGCAGGGTCGGGGCGGCAAGGGCGTGCGCGCCGCCGAGACGAAGAAGGGCGACTTCGTCGAGCGCATGATCGTCACGACGAACCACCAGTACTTGCTCGTGCTCACACAGACGGGACAGATGCACTGGTTGCGCGTCTTCGACATCCCGGAAGCCGGTCGCTACAGCCGCGGACGGGCGCTCATCAACCTGCTCTCGGTGGAGCAGGGCGATCGGATCGCGGCATGCGTGCCGGTCCGCAGTTTCGACGAGGGCTACCTCCTCACCGTGACGGCGAAGGGCAAGATCCGCAAGACGCCCCTCAGCGGGTTCAGCCGGCCGCGCGTCGGTGGGATCATTGGGGTCCGCGTCAACGAGGGCGACTCGCTCATCGCTGCGCGCGAGATCTACGAGGGCCAGGAGGTCCTCCTGGCAACCCGCAAGGGCAAGTCGATCCGCTTCCCCGAGAGCGACGTCCGCACGATGGGCCGCGCGTCGGCCGGAGTGCGCGGCATCAAACTGCGCGAGAACGACGAAGTCTGCGCGATGGTCGTCCTCGAAGAGGGTAAGCAGATCCTCACGGTCTGCGAGCAGGGCTACGGCAAGCGCACGGTACTCGAGGAGTACCGCGTCCAGGGCCGCGGCGGCTACGGCATCATCAACATCAAGGTCATCGAACGCAACGGCCCGGTCGTCGGTTGCCGCGCCGTCGATGAAGACGACGAGTTCATGATGATCACCGAACGCGGTCAGGTCGTACGCACGCGCGTCGCCGACGTCCGCGTCATCGGTCGCTCGACGCAAGGCGTCACGCTGATGAGCGTGCCGAAGAAGGACCAGATCGTCGCGGTCGCGTTGATCGTCCCGGAGGAGGAGTCCGACGAGGACCCCGATGGCGAGGATGAAGGCGGCGAGGGCGGCGGCAGTGACGAAGGTGGCAGTGACGGCGACGGCGGTGCCCCGACCGACGGCGGCGAGGGTGGCGACGCGGCTGAGGAGGTCGGGACCGAGGCCGAGTCCATGGCGCCGGACGCGGACGGCGCCGAGGTCGGGGAGCAGGCCTAGGACTTAGGACTTAGGACGTGGGCGCGCGTCGTTGACCGCACGCTCGTCGAGGCCCGCCCCCAACGTCCGGAGCACCGTGCCAGGCTCAGTTTTTTTTTTCGGCGCGGCCGCCCAAGCTGACATGGGCGAGACTCGTCGCCGCGCCGAGAAAATTGAGCCTGGCACGCGATTTCGGGCTGCCACGCCTCTCGCTGATCGACGTGGGCGCGGATGTTCGTCAGGCGGGCTCGGGGATCGCTGCGGGAGCGTTCGCATCCCGTTCGTCGCGCAGGATGACCGTCCGCATCGGGAACGGGATGTCGAGCCCCTCGGCCGTGCAACGCTCGTGGATGCGATGGTGCAATTCCGAGAGTGGAGTGCGCCGTCCGACGTACTTCGCCAGTTGCACCTCGAGACGGAAGTTCAAGGCCGAGTCGCCGAACTCCATGAAGCGCACGGTGTGTGGCCCGCGCAGGATGCCGGTGACCTCGCGTCCGGCGGTCTCGAGAACCTCTTCGAGCACACGCTGCACGTGGCGTGAGTTGCAGTCGTAGCTGAAGCCCACGGAGAAGCGGTGCGCATAGCGGCGATCGTAGGCCTCGTTGTTCACGATCACCGTCTGCGCCAGCACGTTGTTCGGCACAATGATCATGTTGTTGTTGAGCGTGCGGATCTTCGTCGACCGGAGACCGATCTCGTGCACGACGCCGCGCGTGCTCTGGTCGACCTCGACGAAGTCGCCCGCGCGGATCGGTCGGTCCACCACGAGTTGAATACCCGAGAAGACATTCGCGAGGGTGTCCTGGAGCGCCAGCGCCACGGCCAGCGAGCCCACACCCAGAGTCGTCACGAACTGGATGATCTCGATGTTCAGCGCGGACAGCACCGTCAGCATCACAAGCGGCAGCCACACGATCTTGACGGCAAGCTTGATCGGCGGGCCGAGCGGTGTCAGCTCGGGGCGCCCCGCGATCCAGGCATCCACGACGACGAGCACGATGCGGACGGCCACCCACGCGATGACCAGGATCGAGATGACGATGAGCAGCTTCCGCGCGACGGGGCTCGCGTCGAGCGGCGTGGACGAGACAATCGCCTCGGCTGCGACCAGAAGCATGATCGGGTACACGGCCCGCTTCAGCGCAGTGGCGGCGACGTCGTCGATCTTCGACTCCGTCTTGGCCGCGAGTCGAGCGAACCAGGTCCCCAGTATCGAACGTAGGACGAGCGCCGTCAGCCACAGGAGGATGAGGAGGATCGGCAAGCCGACCACGGGACGCAATGCGAGTTCGTAGCCGAGCGCCGTCGTGGAGCCAGCACCCCACTCCACGGCGTCATGCCACCACGGGGAGTTGTTCGCCTGCTGCGCGAGCACGAGGGTCCAGTTCATGCCGAGAGGCTATGGGCACCCTCCGACGCTCGGGGCGACCCGATACGGCCGACGCGTCTCCCGAACGGAAAAAGGCGCGAAAACAGACCCGGTCTGTCGGGGTTATTGCGACGCTGTGGCGGTTGGGATTCGGGGTATGTTGGGGACCGTGGCTTCGCGACAGCGCCCCGTCGAATTCTGTCCTCACTGCCAGGAGAGCTTCCCGGCAGGGCGGCCGGCGTGTCCGCATTGCGGCAGCGATGCCGAGACGGGGTGGAGTCGCGAGGGGATCACCGGCGAGGCGCACGGGATACCGGAGACGTTCACCGAGGAGGACTACGACGACGTTCTCCGCGGGATCGGCGCGCTCCCACCGAAGCAGCGCTATCCCACGTGGATCGTCGTCACGGCCATCATTGCTCTGATCGCATTCGCCGTCGTGTTCACGCTCTGAGAGCGCCCCACCGCGCGCGGCAGCGACACCGCGGGACCGACACACCAGGAAGCGCTGCGAGTCAGCGCGCCCAGTTCGCCGCCCCGCGAATCGAGACGGCCCGGAGTCGCGTGACTCCGGGCCGTCCTTGGTCATCCGGCGCGCTGCACCGGCGCGGAACTACTCCGCGGACGCGGCCTGAGCGGCCTTGATCTTCGCGTAGAGTTCCGTGACGCGCGCCTCGAGCGGCGTCTTCTTCACGGCGCTCTTGAGTGACCCGAGGATCTTCTTCGCCGCGGACATCTCGTCCTCGTCGATCAGATCGTTCGCCTTGTCGAGTTCCTCGCCGGCCTTCTCCATGAGAACGCCGTGGTACTCGGTGACCATCGCAGCGATCCGATCGCCCTTCTTGTTCAGCTTCTTCGCCCTCTTCTTGAGCAGGGCGAGCGCCTTACCAGCACCCTTCTTGTCGAGCAACTCATCGCACTCTGCTTGGGTCTTCTTGACCGCGTCGATGTCCTTGCGCGAGAGACTCGGGCCGTGCTCGGCGTTGAGCTTCGCCTTCATCTCCTCCACGGCCTCGATCAGCTTGCCCGCGGTCGAAGAGCCCGGCATCGACTTCATCTCGTCGAGGGTGTACGGATCGACGATGGACGTGTACGGGATCTTGCTGGTGTTGTTGTACTGACCCGCCTTCGTCCGGCGGAAGGCGTACATTTCCTCGATGGTGAGGTTAGGCCATTCGACCAGGTACTTGACCGGCTTGCCGTCGGCGTCAACCGTGTCGTACGTGTGGGACTTCTCGTCCTTCTTCTCGATGCCCTCGTCGAGGCGACTGAGTGACATCACGTCAACGGCGTTCTCGTATGTGAACTTCGCGAAATCCTCGTTCTGCAGCACAGACCTGTGCATGCCCCAGCAAGGGCCTCAATAGAAGCCGTGGCTGTAGACGATGATCGGCACGTTGAGCAGCTTGGCCTCTTCGATCGCCTTCTCCCACGTCTTCGCGTAGGTGACAGAGGGCTTGATCTCGGGCTTCTTGTCCCTCGCAACCGCGACGGCACCGGTCGCTGCCGCCGCAATCGCGGCCAGCGCCACGATGGCTGTTCTTGCAAACATCGCCGTTCCTTCAAACATTCGAAGTCTCCTCAACGCTGCGCACCCCGGATCTCTTCCGAAGCCGCGCGCCCAACAACTATTTGTAGCAATACGAGTCCGGTCTCGACACGCATCGAACCATCCGGGTCCCCACCCGGAAGCCCGGCAGTCTACACCGTTCCTGTCCCTACTAACGCACGCCCCTCGACCAGGGTTCCCTCACAGATTCCCGCCCAGACCGGGTCGGCCTTGGGGCCTTATAGCCTCAACTCGGGCCGTCGAACCGGGAGAGGGCCACCCTTCTGACGGGAAAAAGGTCGCGGGTGAGTCTGTCGGGGCGCAGAAGAGAAGGCGTGAAAGCCGCCCTCGCTCAGACCGCCCCGCAGCTCGCGAACGTCGCGGCCAACTTCGCCAATCACGCTGCAATCGTCGATCGCGCGGTCGCCGCGGGCGCGGAGTTGGTCGTCTTCCCGGAGCTCTCGCTGACCGGCTATCTGCTCATGGAGGCGACCCCCGAAGTCGCGATCACGCTCGACTCACCGCGGATGGACGCGTTGCGCACGCTCTCGAAACGGGCCGCGCTCGCCGTCGGCCTCGTCGAGGAGGCCCCCGGCGGCCGCTACTTCAACTCGGCAGCGTTCCTCGACGGCGGTGAGTTGCTCCACGTCCACCGCAAGGTGTACCTGCCGTCGCACGGACTCTTCGACGAGACACGCCACTTCGCGATAGGCGACCGCATTCGCGCGTTCGACACGCGCTTTGGCCGGGTCGGCATGCTCATCTGCCGTGACTTCTGGCATCTCGGCCCGGCATACCTGCTGGCGTGCCAGGACGTCGACGTCATGTGCGTCCTCTCCGCAAGCCCGGGGCGCGGTGCCGAATCGGACTCGGGGCGTTTCGAGAGCGGAGCGTCGGTCTCGCTTCTCGGCGACGTCTACGGTCGGTCGTTCGGTTGCCACGTCCTGCATGCCAATCGCGGCGGCGTCGAGGAAGGCGTCACATTTGTCGGTGGGTCGGAGGCGTATGCACCGGACGGCTCACTCCTCGCGCGGGGCAAGGACGAGGAGTGCGATCTCGTCGTCGTCGAGATCGACCCAGCGGCGCGGCGCGCGGCGCGCTTGCGAATGCCCTTCCTGAAGGAAGAGCGCCCCCACCTCATCCTGCGGGAGCTGCAACGTGTCCTCTCCGAGCGTTCCGCACCTCGATACTGAGCTGGCCGAACGCGTGCTGGTCCGCTTCCTCCGCGAGGAAGCCGGACGCGCTGGTTTTACGCGCTTCGTGATCGGGCTCTCCGGCGGGATCGACTCCGCTGTGTCGGCGTATCTTGCCGCGCGCGCCGTCGGTCCCGAGAACGTGATCTCGATCGCCATGCCGTGGCACCTCTCAAGTGCCGAGAGTCTCGAACACGGACGACTCGTGGCCGACGCTGCCAGTCTCTCGCTCGACGTCGTCGATCTCACGGACGCCGCTCAAGCCCTGTTGGCGGAGCTTCCCGAGCCTTCGCCGCATCGCATCGGCAATGTACTCGCGCGACTGCGGATGATCACGCTGTGGGATCGCAGTTTCGCCGAACGCGCGCTCGTCGTCGGCACCACGAACAAGACGGAGTTGCTCGTCGGCTACGGAACACTGCACGGAGATCTCGCGTCGGCGCTCAACCCGCTCGGCGACCTCTACAAATGCCAGGTGCGCGCGCTGGCGCGGCATCTCGGCGTCCCCGCAATCGTCATCGACAAGCCACCATCGGCGGACCTCGCGCCCGGGCAGACCGACGAGGCCGACTTCGGCTTCACCTACGACGAGGCCGACGCCGTACTCGATCGCATGGTCGATCGTCGCCACGCGCCCGAGGACATCGTCGCGGCGGGCTTCGAGGAGTCGCTCGTGCGCTCGATCCACGAGCGCGTCGTGCGCAATCAGTACAAGCGCCGTGGCCCGCTGATCGCAAAGCTCAGTCGGCGCACGGTCGGCTGGGAGTTCCGCTACCCGCGCGACTGGCGGACCTGATCGAGCCACGCGGCGACCTCGTCGCGTGATCGCAGGCGCACGAACTCGATGTGCGCCCAGCGCGGATCGGCCATCGCCGCGGTCATGCTCGTGCGCTTGCGTGCATGCCGCGTGAGCGCCCACAGGATGACGTTCTCGGCGGGGCGCGGGTCGATCATGTTCCACCACCGCTCGCGGTTGCCGTTCCACAGCACTTCTCGGTCCCAGAGGCGCCCGAGGGTGCGGCCGATCACCTGCCGCATCACGACCCTGAGCGGCAAGTCCAGCCAGACGACCGTATCCACCGCGGCCCACACGAGCGGTCGCGAGAGCGTCGTGTAGTTGCCGTCCACGATCCACGCGTCGGCCCGCAGACGCTCCGCGAGATCCGCCCTGAACTCGTCGGCGGTCGCGGCACCCAACCCGGTTGGTGATGCAACGCATCCAACTCGACATGCACGGCCCCGAGTACTTCCGAGAGCTCCCTGGCAAGCGTGGACTTGCCGGAGCCCGACGAACCGGTGATCGAGATACGCCGCATGCGTGCCGCATCGTAGGACTGCTCATGGCTGGAGCGAAGTGTTGCGATCAACGTCGCGGACGGTGGATGGCTCCGCGGTCGTGATGGTCCTCGACGCCCGACCTCGGGCGCGTGAAGGGCAGCTTGCCCGTGCCGCGCACAGAGTCCCAGGTCGGCACCAACCCCAGCCCGCGATGCACACCGCGCGCGGGATACGGATACGGATGATAGATGCGCCGGGAACCGCGGTAGAGGAGGTCCCGCTCGCGCTGCGTCTCCCACTCCGATTGGTCCAAGATGCGCTCACGCAGGTCAACGGCGAGCGGTTCGTCCGGGACGATCGAGAGCACCTCGTGGTGCTGCCGAGATCGCAGAACGGCGCGCGCCACTCGCGAGTTGCAAATCGCCGAGATGGAGCAGGCCATCCACGCGCGCCTTCTGCACACGTGCGAGAAGCGCGGCCGCAGCGGTGCGCGTTCCCTCGTCGACGTCGTCTCCCGTCAAGTCGCCCAAGCGCTCGGCGACATCCCCGAGCAAGCGTGTGCCCGAACTGAGGCGAGACGAGCGCGACGAGCTGATCCGAAGACCGCCGGGCGATGCCCGCAGTCGCGAAGTCCCGCGCTTGGCGATCGTCTGCAGGCGGCGCAGAGTGAGTTCATGCCGGGCATTCCGTACCGGGGATGGCATCGCGGGCGCAGCCGTCGCCGGGCCGAGGAGATCGAGGAGCTCCTGCGCCATCACCGCATCCGGTCCGGCCTCGTCTGCGGCCACTGCGGCGCGCGCGGCCGACGCAGCTGCGGTCGGTTCATCGTGGCGAAAGAGATCACAGGCACGCTCGAAGTGATGCCGAGCCTCGAGCCCGGGCCGGGCGTCACGAAAGAGATCCAGGGCCAGCTTGGCCGCATCACTCGTCTCGGCCGCTGCGGCGTAACTCGCTTCGGCGGCGTCGAAGAGCGACTTCTCGCGCGAGAAGTTTGCAAGTCGCAACCAACCGTCGGTGTCAGCGTCGTCCAGCGTTCGCGCCCAGACCGTCGCCGCCGACCGCGGCTCGATGTCCGCCAACTTCACGCGTACCTGTTTCCGGACACCTTCGGTGCTGCGCGCAACGTGAAGGACCATGTGATTGTCCAGGACGTCAACGCGCTCGGCGTCGATCAGAGTGCCGTCACGCAATTCCACCAGATCGCCGGCGAACGCGGATTGTGCAAGAAGAGCAACCACCGCGGCCGCCAAGGTCCCAACCATCCATCGGAGCGTCATCGCCACCTCCATTTGGAGTCCCCGGGTCGAGTGTAGTTGCGACGGTCATCACCGCAACCCACGGGCTACAGAGCGCGCTCGATCGACCGCCGCGAGAGGGGCGAGACGCGTGTGGCGCGGCGTCCACCGAAGAACTGCACGAGCTCGTCGTGACGTGCCACGGCGTCGCTCTCGCCGATCCCCATCAGCAGCTCCAAGTAGCCGCGCTCGAAGACACTGGAGGCAAGGACCGTCGGTGGCAGCGTCTCAACTTCACGGGTAGTGCTCGTGAGTGCAGTGCGGAGAGCCGGAATCGTCACCGTTGTTCGTCGCGTGAGACAGACGTCGCAATCGCGCCACGCGCCTAGCGCAACAAACGAAAGGTCATGGTACGCCAGGTCACGGCGTCACGAGGTATTGCATGAAGGTGCAGATCGTCTCGTGCATCTCCGCCATGGTGCCTAAAAACGGCGTGCGCTCCCAGCGTCCCGTGTGACGCTTGACGCTCAGTCCCCAGGTGCATCCACCAAGACGCGTGAGCCGCACGCGGTCATCGATGATCGCGCCGCCGTCGGGGCCGGTCTCGGCGCGGCCGAGCGTCAGAATCTGGCCGCGCGTGCGCACGCTCATGCCGGTCGTCACCGCGCTCTCTTCCACGAGCGTCTGCAACTCGTCGTGAGCTCGGGTCATGACGGCGTTCATCGCGGTCCTGTGCTTGTCGCAATCGATCACCTTCGGCTTCCGCCATTCCCCCCCCCCACTCGCCCTTTCCTTCCTCGTGCGCCGTGAGACCCCCGGCGGCTCCGTCTTCCGCCTCGTCTCCAGGGAGCGGCGGCGGGTCAGGGTCGGCGGGGTATTTCCCGGTGGAGCCAGCCACCAGTATTCTCCTCGACGAATTCGCGGCGCACCTTGTGACACCGAACATACTTCGGGCGGTGACGTCGTCCTGCGGCGGCGATGGCGATCGGCCTCAGCTACTTGTTGAGCCACCACTCTTCGATGGATGCCAGGAAACGGTACGTCGTGCGCACCCCCGGCATCGCCGACGGGCGATGGAGGGCGGATTCGGAGATCACATGCTCACCATCTTGACCATGTGCGTCGATGTAGTGGACAAGCAACATCTTGTCCCGGTCACGAACGAGCCGCATGCGCACCAGCGCACCTGACTGCCGGTCACGCACGTACGCCGCGACGTAGATGGCCAGAATGGCCCCGACTGCCGCGACGGTCGCGACCAACCACGTCCAGCGCCTCCGCGGCTTCCGTGGCGGAGTCAGTTGGTCACCCGCAGCAGTCATGCGCGCGTCCCGTGCGTCCCCCCTGCAACCGTGACTGATGTGTCGCGGTGGCCCCAATCGTCCAGTTGCCCCTGAAGCGGAGCGCTCCCGCCGCAGCGTGCTGCCCCTCCGAGCGTGGCGTAACCACGGAAACTGACCTGCGCGCGGCCACGGTAGTCCGCTCGGCCATACTTCAACCTCCACCTGTCGTCACGAGCAACGGTACGCACGAGCAGTCCCACGCAAGTAGTCTAGTTGGCGCATCCATGGCCAAGACTGATTCAGGTCGGCGGCGCGGTCGGCACGAGGCACCCATCGGGCTTGGGTAGCGCCACAGGGTCCGCGAATAGGAAGACGAATAGGAAGACCGGACTCCGACGACCTCAATGGCGCGGATGCCCTAGCTGCGTTCACCGAACCGCGGAGTGCGGATGTGGGTCGACGTCGCCGATCAGATCTGACAGACCCCGGAGAACGTCACAACGTACGTCCCGTTCGCTACCCATACGGTCCTGAATCCGTCCGGCGGACCACCGTGACCTTGGGTGGGGTCAGCGTGTTCGTCCGGGTTCCTCGGGGTGGAATCGCTATCCCAATACGGTTGCTGATGGCTACTGGTTCTTACGCCTGCCTCCGTGGCCGTGGCCTTCCCCCGACACTCGCACGCCGAGTGCATCCCGGTCGTGCACGAGTCACCGGTCTCGATACGCGCGACGCGAGAGACCCAGTTCGCGCGCAGCGGCGCGCTCCGGTACGCCCTGGCAGGCGAGTTACCACGCCGCAAGTTGCTTCACCGTGAGGAGAGCAGCGACATCGACGTCGGGGAGCGGTCGCGGTGGGAGTTCGTCGGGCTCGACCGGGTCGCGGGCCTCGAGGTCGTCGATGCGGTCGCCCGCCGTGGGGAGTTCCGCGCGCCGCAGGGCGAGGAGGTGCCGCTTCATGACGCCCGCGAGCCACGGAACCAGGCCGATACCGCGGCGGTCAGGTCGCGACCACGTCGTCGGAACGCAGCGGGCAAGGACGACGATCTCGGCGACGAGTTCCTCGTCCTCGCCGGGACGTAGGCGGCGCCGCACGGCGGGCAATGCCCGTCGCGCGCAATCCCGCACAATCAACCACGCGCGCTCATCCGCCCAGCCATGTGATCCGACGAGATCAAGCCACTCGCCGAGCGTGATGGCGCGGTAGCCCTCTGACGTGAGAGGCACCGCCGTTCTCCTATCGACCCAGACTCCGTTCCCGCGCCTCCTTTGCGCGGTTCCCTACGAAGAGCGTAAGGGGGCGTGGCGGATGCGGCAATGGCCGCCGTCCAGCCCCAGCGGTTCCACAGTCCGGCCTCCCGGCGCGCGCGTCTTCGAGAGCGTCGTGATCCACATCCACTCGCTGTGCAGTTTTTCGCGACGGTCGTCGAGTTGGCGACGCACGGTGCGAACCTCCTGCGTGCGCACGACGCGCACCGCGCGCCCGAGCGACGGCCACGACGTCAGCCCCTCGAAGTCCCAGCAGCGCACCTGCACCTTGCCGTCTTCGCGGCGAAACTCCACCGGCGCCTCGATCTCGCAGAGCGCGAGCGCGTCCTGGTAGAAATCGCGCGCCTCTTGCTTGAGCACCACCAGCACGTCCTTGCCGAGATCCACTACGGCGCGGAAGAAAGGCGCGGCATCTTCCGCGAGTCGGTGACCGCGCGCAACGCGGCCACGACGTCGCCCAGTTTGTGCTCGGCGTGGCGGAGCGCCAGGCTGAGCACCGTCCTTGGCCTCGCCAGCGCGCACCCGCTGCCAGTGGATCTTCCAGAGTTCCTGGAGGATCTCGCGCAACTCGCAGTCTTGATCGAGCCAGAGCCGCGTCGTCTCGCGCTGCGCCTTGGAGACGTAGAGCTGACGCAGCTTGCCTTCGTCCTGTCGGTAGACGTACGTGGAGTGACGCCGAGGATCGCCGGGCTGGGCGCAATGACAGGTCTTGTGCCCACACCCGCGCTGGCGCTCGATCCAGGAGCCGTGCAACAGGCCCGCAACAGCGCCGGTCTCAGCGCTGACCACCTACGGGATTGCGGAACCGCTGCTACAGAGCGCGCTCGATCGACCGCCGCGAGAGGGGCGAGATTCGCCTGGCTCGCCGCCCGCCGAAGAACTCCGCGAGTTCGTCGTGACGTGCCACGGCGTCGCTCTCGCCGATCCCCATCAGCAGCTCCAGGTAGCCGCGTTCGAAGAGCAGGAGGCTGAGTGCGTCGCTGGACGTCACCTCGCGCGTCCCCCATCCGCGGAGTAGCCAACGGACGGCGCGCGGGAGTTCGAGTTCGTGTGCCGACGCCAGCGTGCCGAGGTTCGCGGCAGGGCGCTGGACGAAGAGATCGATGTGGCGCAATCCCTCGCGCAGTGCGGGCGGGACATGCGGCAGAAGGCGGTTCGCCTTCTCGATCCGCGCGGCATCCTGATCGACGAGATCCAGGAAGACGGAGTTCAGCAGGACGCCCGCGACTTGCGCCGGTTGCGGATAGTGCAGGTGGCCGGTGTCGGTCGCCATCGTCTGCGCACCGGATTCCGTCCGGCACGTCGTCACGGCCAAGATACGGTCCGCGCCGAGGTGGATCGCGGGTGAGAGCGGAGCGGCCAGGCGGATCCCGCCATCGCCGTACCAACCGTCGGCAAGACGCACCGCCGGGAAGATGAAGGGGAGCGCCGCGGAGGCGGAGATGTGATCCACCGTCAGGGCGGTCGGAACGCCCCGCCGCCCGGGTCGCGACCACGTCGGCACGTCGGAGCCCTGCACCCATGTCACCGACGCTGCGGTCGCGTACGACGACGTCGTCAACGCCAGCGCGCGTAGCCGGCCGTCGCGAAGGTTGGCATCGACACCGGGAAGCGTCCCGTCGGGCCGGGCGTGAAGACGCTCCGACAGCAACTTGTGGAGCGGCGCCGTGTCCAGGAGTCCACGCGTGGACGGAGCCGCGCCGGAGCCGCCGGCGACCAGGCGCACGCCCCATCCGAGCACACTGCGGAAGAGCGATTCGGTATCTGCGCGGAACACACTGCGTGTCGTCAAACTGCGCCAGAGCGCAGCGAGATCATCGACCGCCTCGACGAACGAGCCGCGGTGAGATGCCAGGAACGCCGCGTTGATCGCACCGGCGGAGACGCCGAAGATCACGTCGAAACGAACGTCGGGAAAGGCGCGCGCCACATGTCGCAGAAAGCCGACCTGATACGCAGCGCGGGCGCCGCCGCCGGGGAGAACCAGGGCCGTCGTTCGATCACGACTCGCATGCCTCCGACAACTCGGTGCGCGTTGGGTTCCCTTCCCTCTCGCGTGTTGGGTTCCGGCTGACATGACGAGCGGACCCTCGACGGGCCCTCCTCCTTCGTTTCCTGGTCGCGGCGTGCGGCGTGTCGTGCCGGGCAGTCGAGTCGCCCGGGCAGTCGCCCCCGCTCCTCTATTGAAACCGATTTTGGCAATCCTCGTTCGCCACCTGCCACGGCGTCGCAACAAGCCCGGCGCGCAGGCCCCGCCGTTCCCGTTTGCGCGCTACTCGAAGAGCCCCTCGGTCGAGAGATAGCGCTGGCCGGTATCAGCGATCACGCAGACGACGAGCTTCCCTGCGAACTCGGGACGACCTGCGATCTCGCGCGCCGCCCACGCGGTCGCCCCGGACGAGATGCCGGTGAGGAGCCCCTCGGCCCCTGCGAGTTCGCGCACCGTCGCCCACGCCACGTCTGCCGGAACGTCCATGATCTCGTCCACGAGCGCCGCGTCGTAGTTGGCTGGAGTGAATCCCGGAACGACGCCAGGGATGCGATGCGCGGTGAACTCGCCCGTCCGGTAGTAGGGCGCCTCTGCAGGTTCCACTCCCACGACGTGCACCGTCGCGCCCTTCGCGCGGAGTCCCCGCGCGACGCCGGACAGAGTCCCACACGTTCCGAGGCCGGCGACGAAGACCGCGAGCGTGCCATCGGTCTGATCCCAGAGTTCTTCCGCCGTGCCGCGGAGATGCGCGAGTGGGTTATCGGGATTGTCGTGTTGCCGGATGTAGAACGCCTGCGGCAACTCCTCGAGCAGCTCCAGGACGCGCGCCTTCGCGCCCTTCGTATGCAGTTCCTTCGGCGTCAGCTCGATCCGCGCACCGAGCGCGCGCAGGACCTGCCGACGTTCCTCGCTCATCGCTTCGCTCATGCACAGCACGAGGTCGTAGCCCATCACCGCACACGCCATCGCGAGCCCGATGCCGGTATTCCCCGACGTGGCCTCAAGGATCGTCGTGCGGCCTGGGGTGACATCGCCACGTCTCTCCGCCTCGCGCAGCATCACGAGTGCGGGCCGATCCTTCACGCTGTACGGATTGAGCAACTCGAGCTTTCCGAGGACGCGCCCGCGCCCCGCGGTCGGCGGCGCGAAGCGATCGAGCGCAACGAGCGGTGTCGCGCCCACACAGTCGAGCAGACTCTCGCGGATGTCCATGGCGTCTCCCTCCGGATGCGCAGTAGTGTCGCCGCAGCATGCGCCGCGCGCTCCTCTTCCTCGTCCCCCGCTTCCTCGTCGCTCTGCTGGCCGCGTTGACGGTCCTTCTCCCTGGGTGTGCCATGACGAACGACACGACCGTCGAGCGGGCTGCCGCCGACGTCGCCATCAACGCCGTCCTCGACGACTTCCACGCCGCCGCCGCGGCGGCTGACGGCGAACGCTACTTCACGCATTTCGCGCCGGACGGCGTCTTCATCGGAACCGACGCAACGGAGCGCTGGACGGTCGCGGAGTTCCGCGCGTTCGCGGAGCCGATCTTCGCGCAGGGCAAGGGCTGGACGTACCACGTCGTCGAGCGCCATGTGGCCGTCCACCCGGATGGCGGCAGCGCGTGGTTCGACGAGCGCCTGACGAACGAGAGCTACGGCGAGACCCGCGGGTCGGGCGCGCTGCGCCGCATCGATGGCATCTGGCGCATCGAGCAATACGTGCTCAGCTTTCCGATCCCGAACGACATCGCGAAAGACGTGGTCCAGCAGATCCGTTCCCGCTGACTCACGACTCCGGCACGGCCCGCTACGTCAGCGCTCTCGCGGGCGCATGCGGCGGAGAGACCAGACCGCCCCACCGACGACCAGCATCCAGCAGACCGCTTTCACCGCATAGGCGACGTCGGTCTCGTGAAGCACGCTGCGCAAGCGTGGGGTCATTCGGGCGCCGAGAAAGGCCATCACGCAGACGAGGCCAGCCAGCGACAGCCGTCGCGGTCCATCGAGCGGGCGGTCCGCTCGCACGAGCGCGAAGAGGGCAGCGCTGCCGCCGAAAAAGAGAGCGGCGAAGAGCGCCGAGCGCTTCACGACGGAGCCGGTGTTGCGCACGTCCAGATCGAGCGCCCGCACGGCCGCCTTCCCCCACGTCATTGCGACGTCCTGCACACCGAACGCATTATCCGCGACAATCACAGCACACGCCGCAGCGACGACCGTCCATGTGAGCCTTCGATCGCGCGGAGCACGCGCGAGGGCGCAGCCGGTCACCGCCGTCGCGAAGGTCCACACGACGATCCCGACAAGGTCTTCGGAGCTGAGCGTTGCGATCATTCCGGACGGATTCGAGCGCACCGGCACGACAGACGCAACCTCGCTCTGTGCAGCGCGACACACGCCGCCCGCGATCGCGGGTGAAGTTGGGGACAGATCGACCGCGCAGACCGCGGGCGGGGTAGAATCCTTCGATCTGGATGAAGCACCTGTCATGGCTCCGCCGCTCGATGTTGCTGCTGCTACTCACCATGGCATCGGCGGCGGTCTTGGTCGCCACCGCTGCCTCATCTCAGGCGCAAGATCGCGAACAGAGCGGCGCGGCGCGCGTGGATGTGCTGCACGTCGAGGGCCCGATCACCCCGGTCGTCGCGAGTTACCTGGCGCGCGGCCTGGCCGACGCCCAATCCGAGGGCGTGGACCTCATCGTCATCCAGCTCGACACGCCGGGCGGCAGCGTGCAAGTTACCGAAGAGTTGATGAAGGACATGGCGGCGTCGGACGTGCCGATCGCGGTGTGGGTGGGACCGAGCGGCGCAATGGCCGGATCAGTGGGCACGTTCATCACGCTCGCCGCACACGTCGCCGCGATGGCGCCCGGCACCACCATCGGCGCCGCGAGCCCCATTGGGCCGCAGGGCGGAGAGTTGCCGGAGACGATCAAGTCGAAGCTGCAGAATATGCTCGTCACGATGGTGCGATCGCTGACGAAGCGGCGGGGACCACAGGCCCAAGATTGGGCCGAGAGCACAGTGACACACGCCGTCGCTGACGATGCCGAGAGTGCCCGTCAGCTGGACGTGATCGACTTGATCGTGCGCGACATACCGGATCTCCTGCGGGCGATCTCGTCGCCCTTCGCGTTTCGGATGAACGACAAGGCCGTGACTCTGGAAGTGGCCAACGCAATCGTCCGCGACGTCGAGATGAGCGCGGCGGAGAAGATCCTGCACAAGATCGCGTCGCCCGATCTCGCGTACATCCTGCTGGCGCTCGGACTACTCGGGATCGTGTTCGAGTTCTCGAGTCCGGGCTTCGGGTTCGCGGGAGTCGTCGGCGCAATCTGCCTCCTCTTCGGCGTGTATGCCATGGGCGTTCTGCCCGCGAACTACACCGGCGTGGCCATGATCGCCCTCGCGTTCGCGCTCTTCGTCGCCGACGCCAAGCTCGGCACGAGCGGACTGCTTGCGATGGGCGGCGTGGTGGCGATGGTCGCGGGCGGCATGCTGCTCTTCGACTCGCCGATCTACGCAGTCTCGCAACCCGTCCTGTGGACGACGGCGCTCTCATGTGGAGCGTTCTTCGCATTCGCGGCAGGCGCCGTATTCCGCTCCCAGCGGCGACGCCCGACGACCGGCCGCGAGGGGCTTGTCGGAGCGAGAGGCGTCGTGCGTACGCCGCTCACTCCCGAGGGTCTTGTCGTGGTTCAGGGCGAGACATGGCGCGCGACGGCGGACGACGGCCCGTTCGATGCGGGCGCGTCCGTCGTCGTGTCAGCGGTGGAAGGCCTGCGTGTGCGCGTGCGCGCGGCAGGTGTGCACACGACGGACGAGCACGCCACAGACAGTGCGGAATCAGAGACATAGGAGATCCCATGCCCCAAGCAGTGACTGCACTCTTCGTGATCCTGGGCTTCGCCCTCTTGTTCCTCTTTCAGGCGGTGCGCATCACGCAGGAGTACGAACGCGGCGTGATCTTCCGCCTCGGACGGTTGGTAGGTGTGAAGGGACCGGGTGTGGTCTTCCTCATCCCATTCGTCGATCGCATGGAAAAGGTGGACCTACGTGTCGTGACGCTCGACGTCCCCGCCCAGGAGTGCATCACACGCGACAACGTGACGGTCAAGGTCAACGCCGTCATCTACTTCCGCGTGATGGAGCCCGACCACGCCATCGTGAACGTCGAGAACTACCAGCGCGCGACGTGGCTCGTCTCGCAGACGACGCTCCGCAGCGTTCTCGGTCAGAGCGAGCTCGACGAGTTGCTCTCGAAACGTGAGAAGATCAACAACGAACTCTGCCGGATCATCGACGAGGAGACCGAGCCGTGGGGCATCAAGGTCTCGATGGTCGAGGTGAAGGACGTCGAGTTGCCAGCGTCGATGCAGCGCGCCATGGCGAAGCAGGCCGAGGCCGAACGCGAGCGCCGCGCCAAGATCATCCATGCCGAGGGGGAGTACACCGCCTCCGAGCAGTTGGCGGCGGCGGCGAAACGCCTCGCAACCGAGCCGGCCGCGATCCAGTTGCGCTATCTCCAGACGCTGACCGAGATCGGTGTCGAGCAGAACTCCACGATCATCTTCCCGGTGCCGGTGGACCTCATGGCGGGCATTCTCAACAAGCTGGGCACCGGCACGGACGGCGGCGGTGGCGTGACGGTCGCACGCGGTATCCAGGTTGACGAGAAGGCCAGCGAGGATGCGGCCGGCATTGACACGGGCGGCACCGCAAACGCGCCCGCCTGAGAAAGCGAGACGGCCCTACGGAGGCGATACGGAGCCAGGACAACTTCGGCAGAGTTCGGAGGTTGGCCGTCGCCGTGTCGAGACCGCTGCGCCGAACTCTGCCGAAGTTGTCCTGGCTCCGTATCGCCTCTCACCGACCGGGGACGGCGGGGCGTGCTCTTGAATTCGAAGGAGTCCCGGAGACGCCCCGCGGTCCCCGCCGAGCGGTGGACCGAGGGGGTCGCCGCAGCCGAGCCAGTTGGGCCGCCCTGACCGAGCGCGACCCAAGAGGGAGCCGCGACTACCGTGCCGGGAACTTCGCGAGCAGCGCATCCGCGAGCTTCACGCCCGTATTCGGGCCGCCATCGGCGCGCGACGGCCCCGTGACGGGCGGCACAGCCAGGTCCGTCACCTCGCCGAGGTAGAGCGTCGTCTCGGAACCGTCGTCCTGCGTCGCGACCAACCCGATCCATCCGCTCACGATCACGCCCCCATCGCTCGCGCGGCGAACGCCCGTGATCGATGAGCGCAGGGGGAACGTCTGCCCGGGCCGATCGACGGACGCGCCGGCCGCATCCACGTAGTCCAGCGAAAGCGGGCTGTAGCCCTTCGCCAGTAGTTGCTCGTAGAGCGCCTCTCGAAACGCGGTGCGGACTGAAAGAGCCGCGGCGCCGCCGGGACGCTGGATCGCGACCTCGACGACATCGAAACTCGCGAGTTGGCCGTGTGCATTCGCGCTCATTGCGCCGACGGCCGGCGGGGCAGCCACTGTGGACTTCTTGCGGCTCTCAAAGATCGTGCGTCGGTTGACGCAGGAGCCGAGCGGGAGTGCGCAGATTGCGATCAGCGACACGAGCAGGACACAGCGCGCAGTGCGCGGGTCGCGCGTCGGGACGATTGAACTCAGATCGGTCGAAATCAGGGCTGCGGTGCGACGGTCACCCACCATGTCTCTCGCTCCTCGAGAAGATGGTTCGTGTCCTTCAGAACCCACGGCGTGGTATCGCGGACGACGACGGTGACCTTGTAACGCCCGGGCGGCAGTTGGCCCACGGGGAACTGGTGGCGTTTCGGCTGGCCCTTCTTCTTGCGCGGTTTCTTCGCCAGTTTCGAGAGGTCGCCGACAGGTGCCTTGTCGAGGGCCGAGCGATCCTCGTACGCGCGACGACCGCGTCGGCGCCAACGCCGATGCCCGCCGCGCCGCATGCCGCCTGTCCCGCTGCTCGTCGCCGCCTCGGGGCCGTCGGCGTCGGCCTCGACCGACGCGACGTGCCACGTGACCTCGAGGTCGTGGGAGCGCGGCTGCATCGGCGTGACGGCGAGAACGTCGTCGTCGCCGTCGACCACGCTCACTTCGGTCGTCGTCGCCGGACTCGACGTGTCGATCGGACTCACGTAGCGGTAGATCGCCAGGACGTTCGCCTCGCGGCAGACGGGACAGAAGCCGGTGGCGCCCGCCGAGTTCATCGCGCACGTCTTGGCCGGACGCCACACGCCCTTCTTGTACGTCGCGCCGCCCTCGATCACCTCGACGCCCTTCGTCTTTGCATCGAGGAAGTGCTGCCACGGGATGTCGTTGATATCGCTCGTGGCATTCGGCGCACGGATCGGCCGCGGGGGCAGCGTCGGGTTGTTCGTGTACTCGTCGCGGAGCCCCGTGAACGCGTGCCCGAACTCATGCACGGTGACGGATTTGTCGGGGCGGCCCACGTTTGCGACGCCACCGCCACCCATCCCCAATTTGCCGAACCGCGCGAAGGCAATCACGAGCGAGTCGTCCATCACCCCGGGCACAACCTGCGCGGCAACTGAGAGCCAATGGAAGACCTTCTGGCGGTCCGCCATGACCTGGCCCTGCGGCCCCATGGCCTTGCAGTCGAGCGCGGTCTCGTAGTCGTATTTCTTCTTCTTCGCGCGACGCTTGTTCTTCTCGTCGATCTTCGCCTTCTGCGCATCCGTCATCTTCGGATCGACCTTCTCGTCCTCGCTGACGAGACGCACGAAGTAGTAGTTGAAGTAGTCGAGGTACTCGCCGAACGAGGGCTCGCTGATGAGCACCTCGACGCACAACTCCGCCCACTGGAGTTCCTTCTTCTGGTCCTTCTTCGCCACCGTGAAGCCGTCGCCCATGACCGCGACGTCGATCCGCCGCGAGGGCGGTCCGCTCTCGTGCAGGACGACGACACCCGCGAAGTGGTTCTCGGTGCCATCCCAGCCCGAGCGCAGCAGGATGTCCTGTTTGTGGACCGAGTCCGGGTACGTCTTCAGGACCTTCCAGAAGGCCCGCTGGGCGCTCTGGAATTTGCCCTTGCGCTGGAGTGCGAGCGCCTTGAGGTAGGGATCGGTCGAGTCGTCCCGCATGACCTCGGGTTCGCCATCGGGCAACTCTTCGAGATCATCCTGCGCCCAGGCTCGCTCGGGAGCGACGAGGAGCGGGACCAGGAAGGCTCCGCCTGCCAGAAAAAGGGTCGAGAGGAGGGTTCGCGGGCGCATGCGTCGGAGAGGATACATCGGTCCTACTCCAACGCATCGGCAGGGGTCACGGTTCCGCTGCAATCGGGGTCGATGGGGCGGCAGTCGGCTCCCGGAGTGTCCTGTCGGCGCCGCGACTGCCCTTCTGAGTTTGCCTACTTGGTGGTGCCGGACTTCGTCGGGCCGTCCAGATCGCTCGCTCCGAGCGCGAGGAGTGCGCGGCGGGCTTCCTCCCGCACTTTCGCGTCGGTGTCACTTGCCGCCACGTCGAGGAGTCGTTCGAGGGCGTCCGGGGCACGCAGCGCGACGAGGCCCGCGACGCCAGCCATACGCTTGATCGGGTCGCCGTCGGAGAGATACGCCGTGACCCGCTCGCGAGTCGTGCGACGCGCGACGATCGCCCGGGTCCACGCGAGATCCTCTTCGGCGCCACGCAAGGCCGCGAGAGCCTCGCGGGCGGCGTTGCGCAGCGTCGGATCACCGGACCGGGCCAGTTCCCCCAAGCGCTCCGCCGCCTCGGGGTCGGGCAGCGACGTCTGCCACTGCGCGGCCCAGACCTGGAAGACCTGGAGCTCGGATGCCAATCCACGTCGTGAGACGCGTCTTTGGGCATCGGCCGTCAGGTTCTTCGGGCTCGCCGGCAGCAGGCCGGAGGCCGATGCATTGGTCAGGATCGCAACGATCAACCGCTCGCGTACATCACCAGATAGCCCGCCACTGCGCCACACAGCCGAGAACACGCTCCTGGCTCGTACGATGGGAGGCTTGTCGAGGGCGGCCGCGAGAGTCGCTTCGGCGTCATCTCCTTCGATGGCGATCAGCATGCGCGTCGCGTCCGCAATACTCCCCACTTCTTGGCGGCGCGATTGGTCATCCAAGATCAACGCATCGCCCAAGATCATCCGACGTGCGACATCGGCAGTCTGCGGGAGCCCAGCAGCGTTCATGGCCCGCAACGCTTGCCAGTCCGCCGCTGATCCAGTCGGCAACGCTGCCGCGAGCGCGTCGGGGCCCGTCGGGCGCATGTCGAAGAGCGCCGAGAACACCGTCTTCCAGCGACCGTTCGTCCACACGAACTCGTTCGTCACGAGCGCGGCAAGAGCCTCGGCGAAGGGCGTCGCGTCGAGCGTCTTCGCGTTGTGCATCTTGCTCAGTACGAGACCGGCCATCACGCGGACGTACGCTGCCTCGTTCTGCAGGAGCGGCACGACGACGCGCGTCGCCCAGGCTCCGTCCTCGCAACCTTTCTCGAACAGCCACCTCACGACGGCGCGCTCGAGTCCGGCGTCCACCGCCACCTCAAGAAAGTCATTCGTGAGGTCTCCGCGCGTCGCCATCGCGATGAGAAGCGCCGTCGCGTGGGAGTCAGGGTAGTGGACGAGCATTGCACGCCACTCGGCCTTGCTCGGGGACGGCTGCAGCGACTCCGAGATCACGTTCACCATCCGCGTGGCCGTGTTGTTGTCAACCTCCCCCCACGGTCCACTCGAGAGCGCCGCGATGAAGAGTTTCCGGTCGTCGCATCGGATCGAGAACTTCCACGTGAGCTTCAACGCCAATTCGCGCGTCTCCGGCATGCGCAGCAGAGCGTCACGCAGACTAGCGCGCGGCTCGATCCTATATCCCTGCGAGTAGATGTGCTCTGCAAGCGTCCTGAGCGCCTCTTCATCCTCCAGGACCTCGGCCGGCGGAGCAAAGAGCGCATGCGGCGATCGGAAGCGTTCCTTGCTTTCCGCCCTGTACAAGCGCAGATGAGCGAGCGCGGCGTCGCGTGCCGCCCCGGGGCCAGCGGCGATCGACGACAGAATGACGCGATCAGTTCCGTGGTTCTTCGTGGGTTCGTCTGGGAACGCCAGGCGCCGCGCCCACTCCTCCGCGACGATGACTTCGCCGAGCCACGCCTGATTCACGTGCACGTTCAACGCAGACGTCACCACACGGTCGCGTAGCTGCGTGTCCGTCAGGTTCACGATGCCGCGTCCAAGAACATCGGGCAATGCGCCACCGATGAGGCCCAGAGCAAGCGAGTCGCGGTAGAGCACGGCATCGTCCGTGAAGGCCGCCAGCAAGGCGGCGGTCGCAGTCTGTGATCCGCGCAGGGCGATCCGTTGCAGCGAACCGGAGGACCGCTGCACCGTACTCGGGTCGGCGGAGCGCACGAGTTCGGAAAGGACCGGAACGGCGCGACCACCGAAGGCAGCGACGCGGTTCTTCCAGTCTTCGAGGCGCAGACTGGCGCGCACGAGGGCGCGCACATCTCCGGCCGAGTCGGCGCCGGTGAGCACGTTCGCGGCGGAAAGCGCGCGCGTCGCGGCGATGAACTTCGCATCGGCGGAATAGCGCTGCGCAAGGAGGTCGAGCGCCCCCTTCAACTCGTCATAGCGCCCGAGTGCTTGCAGGCAACGGGCGCGCGCCAGTGATGCCTTCTTCGCGATCGCGTGCTCACCGTACGTTCCAAGCAACGCGTCGTACGCGGCGAGCGCGGCCGTGGGATCGTTCTTCCCCACTTCGAGATAGTAGGCGCGCAGGAAAGCCGTCTCCGCGTCGTCTTGCGTCGCGGGCTGTGCTGGCGGATCTTGCTGGGCAAGCGCGGGACGGAGCGCGGCAGGCGCCACGGAGAGAGCGGCCAGGGTGGCGGCGGCGAGAGCGAAGCGGCGGGATCGGGTGGTCGGGCGTGCGGTTCTGGTTGGATACATGGTGTCCTCCGGTTGTTCGGACCATTGCATTGGAAGCCCGATCCGCCGGATCCGTGGTACCGGAGTCGTAACGCTCGGCCGGAAGGCCCCAAGCTTCATCACGTGACGTCAGTCCGAAGCCGTCAAGCGGTAGCCCGCGCCATGCACGGTCACGAGATGACACGGATGCGCGGCGTCGCGCTCGATCTTCTTCCGCAACCGCGCAACGTGGTTGTCGAGCGTGCGTGTGCTCGCACCGCCGTCCAGCCCCCACAGGTCGGAGAGCATGCTCGACCGCTCGACGACCCTCCCGACGCGCGCCGCGAGATAGCGCAGGATCTGGGCCTCGGTCTCGGTCAGCGCCACACGTTCGCCACGCACGGTGACCGCGCGGTCGTCGAGCAGCACGCAGATCGCACCGAGGTCAACCTCGCCGCCCCGCGTTCCGCTCGCTCGTCGTAGAACAGCGCGGACACGGGCCATCAGTTCCTTCGCGGAAAACGGTTTGGTCACGTAGTCGTCCGCGCCGAGATCGAGCCCGCGGATCCGATCCTGCTCCTCCGCGCGCGCCGTCACGCAGAGCACGGGCGTGCGATCGCCGGACGCCCGCAGCACGCGCAGGACTTCCGTCCCATCGCGCTTCGGCAGACGCAAGTCGAGCAGGATCACATCGAAACGCCCACCACGCGCAGCAACCAGTGCCGCATCACCGTCACCCGCAATCTGTACTTCGAAGCCCTTGGCCTCGAGATGCAGACGGATAGCGAGAGCCAGATCCGGTTCGTCCTCGATTACGAGCGCGCGCAGCGACATCTCAATCTCCCTCGTCTTCTCGCGATGCCGCCTCGAGAGGCAGCCACATCCGGAAGGTGGCACCACCGCCGTCTGTTTCGACGACCTCGACGCGCCCATCGTGCGCCTCGGCCGCGTGGCGTACCAGCGCGAGCCCGATCCCGGTACCACGCGTCTCTTGCACGTCCGACGCAGCGCCGCGGAAAAAGCGCTCGAAAACACGCTCCCGCTCGGCTTCCGGCACGCCCGGCCCGTGATCGATCACAGCGAGTATGATCGCACCACCGTCGCGATGCACGCGGACGATGACGTCGCGTCGATCCCCCGCGAACTTCGCCGCGTTATCGAGCAGGTTGACGAGTGCGGCGCCCAATGCGTCGCGATCGCAGCGCAAGCGTGGCAACGCGTCGTCCACGTCGATCTTCACCCGGAGACCGGCACGATCGAGCGCAGCACGATGCGCCTCAACGGTCTCGCGTACGACGTCGCCTACGCCGCATTCCGCGAGCGCGAAGCGGCGCCGTCCGGACTCCATGCGGGCGAAATCCAGCACGTTGTCGAGTAGTCCGGACAACCGCTCACTTTCGCGCACGATCCCCTTGACGAGTCGCGTGCGATCCTCTTCCCGTGTCGCTCGACCGAGCGCCAACGCCTCGGCGGAGGAGCGGATGACGGCGACAGGGGTCCGCAGTTCGTGACCGACGGTGGCGACGAACTCACTGCGTAGCCGGGCCAACCGAGCTTCGCGCGACACACCGCGCGCAAACGCGACAAAGGCCGCCATCGCAGCAATGCTCGCCACAGAGAATCCGGCAATGAGAAGGACACTTGCCGACGCTTGTGTGTCGGGCCGCGCGGCAACGCGATAGCCGCCGGAACCGGGCAGTCGTGCGAACTCGTCGTCTCGCGTAGCACGTGCTCCCGGTGGGAGAATACGAAGCCCGTCAGGCCAAGTTCCGCCGTCGAAACGAAGCGCGGCCGGGTCCTCGGCTCTCCTGACCCACCACGCGGCGTCGGTCGGAGCAGACGTCGCCCTGCTGCGAGGAGCATCCGGCACACCCACCACGACGTGACCATCCGCAACAAGGACGCGCGCCTTCTGGTCCTCCGAGATCGGGGGCGCGACCCGGACCAGCGCAGCAAGCTGCCGCGATTGCTCGAGCGCGCGTTGGCGCCCACGCACCGCCGCTTCGACTTCATTCGCCTCCATCGATGTGGCGCCGAGCAAGAGGGCGCGGGCGACGTCTTCGTCGGGGCCGCCGAACGCAGCGCGCGCGTTCCGGAGCGCTTCGACAGTCCCCGCGAGCAGGCCGAGGTGGACGGCGTCGCGCGTCGAGAGCAACGCCGCCGGGACGCGCGCGGTCACGAGCAGTTCCGCGGCATCCCCGCCCTGTTGCGCCGCCGCGAGTGCCGCACGAAGCCGGACGACCGAGTCGCTCGAAGCCATCGCGAGCCGGAGCGCTGCGGCGGCCTCCTCGCCCGACGCGCTGCCTCCCGACACATCCTCGACGAGACCGACGAAGAAGGCCGCCTCGTCATCGACGACCTCCGGCAGGCGAGTGAACGCGCGCGGCATCGCCGGACTCACGGGTCGGAACGCCCCATCGAGAACAATCCAGTGCGCGTCAGTCTCGTCCACAACATCGCGCGCGATCTCGGTCAGCAGGTCTGTCGCAAAGCGCGCCGCACGATCCTGGGTCCGTCGTCGCGCACGATCACCCTCGGCCTGCACGAGAGCCCAGACCGCAGTCGCCAACGCCAGCAGTGTCAACGCAAGCCCGACGCCTCCGAGCAGGAGAACGCGACGCGAGCCGTTCGGAAGAGCCTTCACACGGAGGATGGTCGCATGACCAAGCGCAACGATCTCGTCCCGGAGCTGTAACGGGCCAAGAACGAGCAGACCCTGAGGACCCGCGCGGCAATCGGAGCCGGTGCCCGGTCGTGGATGGTACCCGGCGAGCGGCGGTCAAACTGGCTCGGCTACGGCGACGCCCTCGGTCCGCCGCTCGACGGGGACCGCGGGGCTTGCGGTACGGAGCCAGGACAACTTCGGCAGAGTTCGGAGAGAGCTGTCGCGCTTGCGTTGCCCGCGCCCCGAAATCCGCCGAAGTTGTCCTGGCTCCGTATCGATCCGAGCGACGGGGTGCTCTCCGGATTCGGATCGGATCGGCGTTGGACCGTCTCCGTGGATGGTGCCCGGTGAGCGGCCGGTTCCCCCGCTTGAGCGAGAGAGCTCGCTGCTCCGCCACACACTCGGGTCCGCGGGGCGCACTCGCGACAACGACTCGCCGTCCCCGGTCGGCGGCGGAGCAACGAGCTCTCTCGTCGAGGCCAGGTGGCCCGCCGACGCCCGGGTACGATCCAAGAGGCAAAGCCCTCCCCAGGCTGACCAAGAACGAGGGCAAACGCCGCAATTGGACGGGCCCTGCACTTGATCGAGGCCCGCGCCACGACGTTCCGGAACCGGAGGCGGCGACGGCACACGAATCAACCGTGAGGCGAAGGGAGGGGATTCCGCCTGCGAAACCCGCCCAGGCGACGAGCGCACTCACGCGACGTGATCACTTCCCGAGGCGCGGCAACGAACTCCAACCGCGGGCCCGGTTGAAGCAGCCGGAGCACCGACCGAAGCCGAACACCCGAGCGAAGCGAGGGGTGGCGACGGAGTCGCCACAAACGCAACACGATGCTGGCGCGCCGCGTGCTCTGCACGCGGCGTGACAGCATCACCGTCGCCAGAGCGCCACGTGGCCGCCCTTCTCGGCTACGACGGAGAACTTGCCGCCCACGCCGCCCGCCTCGAACACGCCGCGCGCATCCGTGAAGCCCTGCGCCTTGATCGATGCCCCATCGCCGATCTTCACGTAGACCTCGGGACGCGGAGCGCCGGTCGCGCGGTCGGTGGCGTACACGCGCACCGAGCCGTTCACTTCCTGCACCTCGATCTTGAGGTCGGAGACGAGCACGACGCTCGACGCTTCCAATCCGCCGGATCGCGCCGTCACCAGGTACACACCCTTCTCCCGGACGGGGAGCGGGACGGTCTCGTCGCTCCAGCGATGATCCTCGGCGCCGCGCCGCGCGACGCCCCACTCCTTGACGGGGCGGATGCCGGAGAGGTCGATGCGATTGACCTGCGAGAGGTCGGGTCGCAGCGCGTAGAGGATCATGAAGTCCACCGCGAAGACCTGCACGCGTACTTCGGGGACGTTGCGACGCCGCAGGTGCAACTCCGGCGCTTCGCCGACGCCGACACTCTCGACCTCGCGTAGCTCGAGCCCCTTGCGGGTCAGGAATGCGTGTGCGTCGCGCGCATCGGGGAAGAGATGCGCAACCTGCCCGTAGAGATCGGCCGCGCGGGCCAACTCACCACGGGCATGCGCAATCCGAGCGGTCAAGTGGATGGCCTTCGCCCGAAGCGGCGAAACCACCAGCTGCTTCGGGTTCTGGTCGGACGGATACTCGCGCTCAAGCAGCGGGCGCGCTGCAGCGAGCGAGCGGTCGAACGCGCCGGCCTGGAATTCGCCCTCGGCAACGAGGTACGTCACGTCATCGAGGAAACGACTCTTCTCGTGGCGACGCAGGAAGCGCGCGCCCTCGTCGATGGCCTCTTCGGCGAGCCCCATGCGGAGCAGGAGTTGCACCGTGAGATGCCCTGCCTCGTGCGCCCACGCCGACGTCGCGTAGTGCGCTTCGAAGGCACGCAACTGTGTGACCGCCTCCGTCAACATCAGCGGTCCGCTCCCGGCTGACGCGCCGTTCCCGGAGCCAACGATGTGCATATCAGCCGTACGACGCGCCAGGGCCCACTCCTCGGCCTGCACCCAGCTCGCATCGGGAAGAGACCGCAGCGCATCCATGAGCAGCGTCCGCGTACGCCATGGGTTCCCGATCTGTGCGAACGCGTCGATGGCCGCGCGATCGGTTGCGAAGTACTCGCGCACGAGATCGCGCAACACGGTCAGAGCGCGCTCGTGTTCGCCAAGTCCACGGTACGCGACGGCGAGGCGACGGCGATCAGCTCGGGCCTTCGGCGCCCGACGTGGGTTGCGATCGACGATCTCCTCGAAGGCCTTCACGATCAGCTCGGAGTCATCGAGTTCGATGCCCGCACGGAAGAGCAGGACCCATGCCTCCTCGGCGATCTTGGGGCGCAACTCGAAGTCGCGCAGCAAGCCGCGAACAGCGTCCCGCGCCGCGCTCCAATCACCGCGGTCGGTGTCGCGATGCGCGAGTCCCCAGATCTCGTCGGGCGTGATCTCTTCGGACGACGGCGCGCGGCCAGCGGCTCCCGGTTCGCTCGTGACCTCCAACGCGTGTTCGCGCGACCAACCATGCAGCTCGGGTTCGTACATGGCCCGCGCCTGCGCCGGGAGCGCTGTGTAGGAACCCGGATGGACGGCCTGTAAGACATAGCTGAGCGTGACCGTTCCGCTCAGTCGGGAGAGGAAGAATACCTGCCGGTCGTCGCGCCGCTCCTCGCGGTCGAACGTGCCCACCGTGGAGTCCGAGACGACCTCGAACCCCGCCGGAAGCGCATCCTCGACGATCACGCGCTCGACAGCGACGCGCGACGACACGCGCAATGTGACACGCACCTTGTCGCCGGTCCCCGCGCGGGAGAGCGGACGACCGATCCACCCGGCCGGGCGCTTCGCGCGAGCGACGATCGAGTACCCTGGCGCCACGCGCCGCAGCACATCTTCACCGGGCAGCGCGGGCCGCACCCACTCGGTGTAGTTGCGCTCGATCGCGATCAACGTGCCGCCGCGCTCGATACGCCCCTCGGCCGGAGCCGCTTCGACTGCGGAAAGTAGCACGCTCCAATGGACAGCGCCTGAGCCCGTACGCCGCAGTACGACACGGTTCTTCCCGGCATTCAGTTTGTCCGCCGGCACGGTGAACGAGATCGGCGCATCCACGGCGCGATCGGCCCCGAACGTCACGTCGCCGACAGCTTCGCCGTTGACCTCGACACGGACGACGCCATTCGCGACGAAGACGGCGGCGCGGCCGGCGTGCGCCGCGAGAGCCTCGATCGCAACAGCGGTATCACGCGTCGAACGCCAGGCCGGACCGCGCCGCGATGCGCGCAACCACGCTGCCGCGGGGTCCACCAGCGGGCTGGACGGATCGGACGCGAGGAGAGCCAGGAGCGCGTACGCCGTGGGCTCGGCGTTCCGGAAGCGAACGGGCCGCCCGATGAAACGCTTGCGCGCGTCATCCTGCGGGCTGCCCCAGTGCGCCTGACCGTCTGACTGCTGGACCAGCGTCGCGAGTTGACGCACAAGTTCGAGCGCATTCGTTGGGCGCCCGGTGTGCTGCATCGAGAGAGCGAGCAGCGCCAGCGCGCGGGGCGAGAGCTTGGAACGCTCGCGATAGAGCGCGTTCAGATCGGCGAGATCGGCCTGCTTCGCAAACGAGAGCGCGTAGAGCAGGAACGCTCGCTGCTCCGACGAGGCACCACGTACGAGACGCTTCGCGGCGGCGATCGCCGCGTCGCGATTGCGCGTCGAGACGCGGAAGCGTGCGCGCTCGGCCCGCACGAGTCCCAGCACGGCGTAGGCTGTCATCTCGGGGTCGCCGCCGCTCGCACGCTGCGCGCTGCCGTGTGACCGCACACCGAACCACCCGAACGAACCGTCGTCGTTCTGCAATGCGTAGAGCGCCGCAAGGCCACGCCGCACAGAGTCGTCGAGCGCGTCGCGCTTGCGGAATACCGGGGAGTTCAAGCTCTCCAGAGCCATGCGCGCGGCGAGTGCCGGGAGGAAGCGATTGACGGTCTGCTCCACGCAGCCGTAGGGGTAGCTCGCCGTGTACGCCAACGACTCGAGCAACGCGAGGTCGATCGAGGGAGACATCGTGACGACCAGCGATGCAGTCCCGTCGATGATCTCGGCCGGGAGTTCGAGTTCGGCGAACGCCTCGTCGATCAGCGTGCCGCTCGCGCCATCGAGGCGTCGCAGACCGTGCGGCAGGACCGGCAATCCGGTTACGGCCGCGTCGCCGGATTTCGTCGTCGCCACCGACGCGCGAACACGCGCGGCGCCATGACCCGCTGCCAAGAGCGCCGCCTCGAAGCTGGTCACCGAGCCGGGTGCGATCTCGACGTCGGTCTTCGTCTCACCGGTCACACGATCACCCTCAGCAGCAACGGAGACTCGCGCCTGAACGGCTTCGGCCAACGACGAGTGAACGATACCCGTGGCGGTCGTCGCGTCGCCGGTCACGAGGAAACGCGGGGCATCCACGCGGATGAGCAGCGGCTTCGTGACGCGGAAGGATGAGCGCGTCTCGCCGACGAGCGGACCGGCCGAGGCGCCACGTGCGGTGATGCGCCACTCGGTCAGATTGTCGGGAAGCGTGAACGTCAGATGCGCCTTGCCGTCAGCGCCCGTCTCGACGCGTGGATCGGTGACCGCCGTATCTTCGAAGCGCCGGCGCAGTTCGGGGACCACGAAGGGGACTGCGTCCTGTGCGAGCATGACGGCGCCCTGCATGTCCGCAGTGGAGGCCCACGATTTCAGGCGCGCGAACTGGTTCTCCGCGCGGGCGCGGAAGTCACCTGACTTCGCGTCCTTGAACAACGCCTTGTCAGCGGGCGCGTCGTCGGTGTCTTGGTTCTCGCTCTTCTTCCCGCCGCCGCCACGCGCGCGCAAACTGCGCCGCCCGCCCTTCCGTCCGCCGAATGCGCCTCCGGCCCCGCCACCGATCCCGATCGTGCCGTTTGTGCTCGGGCCTTCGAATGCGCTGTCCATCGCGGGCTTCCGCGAAGGAGAGCGTGCTTCGACGGGGCGAGTCTCACGTGACTTCGACTTCACCGCTAGACGGTCCTGGCGCCGCAATTGATCGAGCAGTCCGCGCGCCTCGTAGTTCCCGGGACCGATCTCGAGCGCCTTCTCGAGTTCTTCGATGGCGCCCTGCTGCTTCCCGAGTTTCAACAACGCGCGTCCGAGCCGCACGTGCTCCTGCATCTTCTCGAATTGGTCCTTCCCGAGACGCCGCATGCGCTCGAAGAGGAGGTCGCGGTTGGTCGGCCGCGTGACGGACGGGAGAGTGAGTCCGGCCGACGACGCTGTGCGAACGGCATGCGAACGGCGCTGGTCGTAGAAGAACGGCTTCACCTGCGGCGTGGCGTCCGGCGCGAGTGCGTAGATCGCAGCGTCCACAACATCCACGCCGACGAGCGCCCGCACCGGATTGCCGCTCTGATCTGTCGTCGTGACCGAGAGCGTGACCGCGTCGCCTGGGCCGTACTCGTCGCGATCGGGTGTCACCGAGACGTCCAGGTACTGAAACACGGCAACCTCGTCGCCCGCCTCGTGCAACTCGCCGTCCTTCGCGACGGCCATGCGCAGGAAGACGTTGGGCGAGTGAGCCGCGCTCAGTGGCAACTCCACGATCGACGAACGCTCGGTGGCCATGAAGACGCGATGCTCCAGAATGCGATCGCCCTCGTAGGTCAGGAGCACGGGCACGGGCGCGGAGGGCACGTTCACGAGCACCTTCGCCACGTCGCCCTCCCGATAGAACTCGCGGTCGGCGACGAGCTTCGCGTGCTTCGTCAGGTCCTCGGAGTCGCCACTGACCGTGATCTCCGCGGCGCCGGTGACGGTGTTCCCGCGCGCGTCCTTCGCGACGAAACGTGCGAGATACGTACCGGGCCGCGGTGCCGTCAGATCGACCGTAGCGCGACCGAGCGCGTCCGTCTTGGCCGCGACCGTCTGCACGTCTTCTTCCGCCCAATGCTGATCCACGCGAACGCGGCGCACGAGGATCGCGCGCCCCTCCACGACCACCGGAACGTGCAACGCATTGACGACCGTCGTCTTCAGCGTGAACGCCTCGCCCGGTCGGACGACCTTCTTCTCGGTCTTGCAGAGAACGTGAAAGCCGCGCGTCGTGACCGGGACGGCGGCAGAAGTGCGCACCCACCGTCGGTTCGGATCCTGCGCCTCGACGACCAGCGTGTACGTGCGATCCTGCTCGACGGCATCCGTCGCGAACGTGATCGTCGCGCGCCCCTCGCGATCAGTCACCGTCTCGCCCTGCGCGTGCAGAACGGCGCCGAGGGCGGCGCGGCGGCGCGCCTCTTCCTCGCGGACCGGATCGCGGAAGAACCACGCGAAGTCCTGGTGCACGGTCTTGTCGAAGACGTACGTTCCGCGATACACGGACCAACGCACGGGCGCCGCCGACGCGACGCCACCGACCGCGTAGCGCAGCGAGACGGAGGCCTCGACCGGATCGCCCGCCAGGTATGCAGCGCTTCCCGGGACGACCTTCATCAGGACGTCCGGCTTCTTGAATGCCTTGACCTCGAATGACTGCGTGAATGTCCGACCGTCGAGCTCCGCCGTCATGGTGTACGTGCCGAGCGCGGGCTCCGACGCCAGTTCCAGAATGCCGGACGCCACGCCGTACGCGTCGCAGGCGAACTTCTCGTCGAGGAGCATCGCACCGCGCGGATCGACGACGCGCACCGGAACGCGGAGCGAATCCTCGGCGACGTAGCGCCCCTCGCTCACGCGGCGCACCGTGGCACGCAGGTTCACCGTCTGCTGTCCGCGGTAGAGCGGTCGATCGGTGGTCAGGAAGACCTTCGTCGTATACCCGAACGCTGTCGCGGCACCGGCCGTGGCGTCCGCGAACGCAAAATGACCGTCGTGCGCTCCGGTGCCCGTCAAGAGCGCGCGCAATCGCGGCATCGGTTTGCCGTCCTCGCGCCAGACGCCATCCGCTGCGGTCACGCCGCGATGATCGCCGTCCAGCACGTGTACGCGTACACCGCCCACCGGCTTGCCGAGGCGCTCGTCGTAGACGAAGACAAGCCCGCCCGCAGGCGATGACTTCACGATCGCCGTCAGATCGCTGATGACGACCATGAAGCGCGCTGTCAGCTCGTCGTCCGCTGCCGTCACGATGTACGCGCCGGGTGCGGAGAAGGGCAGCGCGCACGCGCGCTCGAGCAGGCGATACTTCGCATACTCACCGGCCTCCCAATCCCACGCGTGGTCGGGCTTCACGACATCCACATCGACGGTCTCGACGCCCGCAAGACCACCGCGCCGCGCGACGTACGCCGCGGCGTCCAGGCGGTAGGCTTTCATCCGCAATCGCTCGACGTTGCGCAGCGTGAACTGCACTGCCGGGCTCTCATCCGTACGGAAGGCGCGCTTCACGACGGCGCGCAACGTGCGCGCTTTCATCTCGCCCATGATGCGCCGCGCCTCGGCGGCCGACGGAGTGCCCGGCCACTTGGTCGCCGTTTCCTCGTACGCGGCAAGTGCCGCGTCGAGGTCGGCCAGCGGTCCTTCGTGCGCGCCCGCAACGGCCAGCATGGCGACGGGGGCATCCGACGACTGCGGGTACTTCGTCGCGCAGAGTCGCCATGCCTCGACGGCCTCCGCATGCCGCTCGGCACGCTTCGCCAGATCTCCGAGGAGTCTCTGCGCCGCGGGAGCATGCGCGTCGACCGGGAACGCCGCGAGGAACGCCGCGAGTGCAGTGCCGGCCGCGTCGTCCTGCTCGCGCTCGAATGCGCGCGCGCCCTTCAGATACGACGCCTCGGCGACGCGCCTCTGGGCCTGCCCCCAGAGCGGATGATCCGGCCAGCGATCGAGCAACACGCGCCACTCGCGTACCGCACCGTCGAAGTCGTCCAGTGCGAGGCGTGACGCGGCGGCGCGATCCTGCGCGGAAGGCGCTTGGTCGTGATCGCCGAACTTCGCGACGAACTCCAGGAACGCGGCGGACGCCTCGTCCGGACGCCCGGCGGTGGTCCACGTGTTGCCGATACCCAACAACACCGAGGCTGCGTCGTCGTGCGCCGGGTAGAGCCGCAAGAATTCGCGCCACGCGGCGATCGCGCGACGGGCGGGCTCGAGCCCGCTGCCCGTCCACCAACTCTCGCCGGTGCGGATCAACGCGAGCGGCGCGAACTCGGAGTCACCGAAGCGCTCTCGGAGGCCTGCGAACGCGCGACGGGCTCCGGGACGATCACCCGCGATGACGCGCGCACGGCCCAGAGTATAGAGCGCATCATCGGCCACATCGCCCACACCGACGGCGTCCGCCGCAGCGAGCGGCTCCAGTTCGCGGATCGCCGCCCCCGCGTCCCCCGACTCAAGAGAAGAGAGACCGATCCGGAACGCCACCAGTGCCCGCTCGGCCTCCGGGACATGCACCGACCGGGCCATCTCATAGAAACGACGCGCGCTCGCCCAGTCGCGCACTCGCTTCATCCGGCCATAGGTATCCGGGCGCTCCTCACCCTCGAAAGCGCCGCCGGCGATCTCGCGGTAGAGCGCAGCCGTCACGGCCGCATGGTCATCCGAAGCCGCCTCGTCCACGCGCGCCGCGTAGACGTCGGCCGCACGCTGCCAGTCCCGCTTCCGCGACGACGCCTCGGCCACAAGGTAGAGCGCCTTCACATGCCAAGCGGAAGCCGCGCGCTCGACGATGGGATCGACCGCCGCGAGCGCCGCGTCGTTCTGACCGAGCGCGAGGCGCGTCCGCGCCACCAACAGTCGCGCTTCGTCCGCGGCATCGAGTCCCGGCTTGGCCGCCTGGAAGGCGCGCGCAGCGGTCTCGACGGCCGCCAGATCACGATCGGCGGCAGCGCTGCGGACGGCCTCGAGGCGCCGCCCGAGTTCGGCAGCTTCCTGGGCGTGGACGACGAGAGTCAGGGCCACCCCCACCGTGACGACGGCGGCGAGCAGGATTCGGGCGAGAACGGTTCGGGCAAGAAGGGTGCGACGCATGCGATCTCCAGGGAGTCAGGCCCCGTTTCGACGCGATCGCGCGCTCGGGGTTCCCGCCCCACGGGAAGATGTTAGCGCGGGGTGGGTTCGGAGGTTGCAGGATCGGGATCGGGAGAGGGAGGGAGACGTTGGTGCTTTGACGTCGTCGGTCGGCCGAAACACCGTGCCAGGCTCAATTCCTCGGTGCGGCAGCCCGATTCCACGAGGGCGAGACTCGTCGGCGCCCCGAAGAATTGAGCCAGGCACGCTCTCTCGGCCGTGCCACGCCCTCTGTTGATCGTGCTGGCGAGGGGCGCCGACGGAGTCGGCGCGAACGCGACTCAGTCTTCTAGTTGCAGGTGGAAGCGGACGCGGAGGATGCCGTTTTCTTCCCAGACACCCGTTGCGGCGTCGGACGGGGTGATGCGGCGCAGCGTGGGGTCGTGCTCCGCGTCCACATGGCCACCATCGCAGATGAGGACCGCGGAGATGCCGGGGGGCAATTTGCCCCCCTCCTCGATCGCGATGACCGAGCGACACATCGCGACGGATGCGAAGCGGCCCTCGGAGCGGTACATCTCGCTCAGAACGCCGATGAACGCGTCGACCAAGGCAACCGTCGTGTCTCCGCGCGCCTCGACCCGAAACGGTGCCGCCGGAGCCAGCGAGGTCGGCTCGCCAGCGGCGTGGAACACAGCCTCCGCCAGCCGCGCCAGCACCTCGGTCAGGTCGCTGCCCCAGACGTCGATCGTGACGTCGTCGTCCCCCGCCAGGAATCGAAAGCCCCCCCGGAAGGGCGACTCGTCGGGGGGGCTCGCAGGCGCTTCGTCGGTCATCTGCGCTCGATTAGACGCCGACTCCCTCGGTTAGCAAGGAGCGGCTGATAATCAGGCGTTGGATCTCGCTCGTGCCCTCGCCGATCTCGTTCAGCTTGGCGTCGCGATAGATGCGCTCGACGTCGTACTCGCGCGTGTAGCCGTAGCCACCCAGGATCTGGATCGCCATATCCGCGCAACGCGATCCGGTCTCGCTGCCCATGAGCTTGCCCATCGAGGCCTCACGACCGTAGGGCAGGCCTGCGTCCTTCAGCATGGCGGCGTGGTAGATGAGATGCCGGGCCGCCTCGCATTGCATCGCCATGTCGGCCAACTTGAAGCCGATCTCCTGGTGTTGGATGATCGGTCGCCCCATCGACTCGCGCTGCTTCGCGTATTCGAGGGCGCGTTCGAGTGCGCCGAGACCGCAGCCGACGCCGAGCGCGCCAATGCCGATCCGACCGCCCTCGAGCGTCTTCATGAAGTTCCGGAAGCCGACACCGATTTGAGCCTCGCCGCCGAGTACGTTCTCGGCGGGGATGCGCATGTCCTCGAACACGATCATCCGCGTGTCAGAAGCGCGCATGCCCAACTTCTTCTCGAGCTTGCCGAGGACCAAGCCGGGCGTGCCCTTCTCGACGACGAACGCCGAGATCTCCTTGCGATCGCCGTCCTTCTGGCCAGTGATCGCCGTGAAGGTGATGACGTCCGCGAACGTGCCGTTCGTGCAGAACATCTTCGCGCCGTTGACGACAAACTCGTCGCCGTCGCGCACGGCTGTTGTGCGAATGCCCTGCGCGTCGGAACCCGCGTCCGGCTCGGTCAGCCCGAACGCGCCGATCCACTCGCCCGTGGCGAGTTTCGGGACGTACTTCTGACGCTGCGCGTCGGTCCCGAACGCAAAGATCGGAAACGTGCCGAGCGAGACATGCGCGGCGATCGTGAGCGCCGTGCTGCCGCAGTGGCGCGCGACCTCCTCGATCAGGATCGCGTTGCTGACGTTGTCCATCCCCATACCACCGAGTTCCTCGGGGAACGGGATGCCGAGGAAGCCCATCTCGCCCATCGCCTTGATGGTCTCGAGCGGGAACTCGCAGGATTTGTCGATCTCTTGCGCCCGCGGAGCGATGTTGTCGCGCACGAACTCGCGCGCGCTCTCGCGGATCATCTGGTGGTCTTCGGTCAGGTAGAGCATTAGTGGTGGGTCCCTTGAACGCCGCTCAGGCAAGTACAGCGCGCGAGATGACGAGTCGCTGGATCTCGGTCGTGCCTTCGTAGATCTCGGTGATGCGTGCGTCGCGCATGTAGCGCTCCACCGGGAAGTCCTCGAGGTAGCCCGCGCCGCCGTGGATCTGCACCGCCTCGCGGGCAGAGAAGTTGGCGGTCTGCGACGCCAGCAACTTCGCGCAGGCGGCCTCGGTGCCATGGGGTTCGCCCTCATCTTTCAGCCACGCCGCGCGCAGCGTCATGAGTTCCGCCGCATCGGTGCGCGCGCGCATCTCGGCGAGCTTGGCGCGAATGGCCTGGAACGACGCGATCGGCTTGCCGAACGCGTGGCGCTCCTTGGCGTACTTGACGGAAGCAGCGATCGAAGCACGAGCGATGCCAACGGCCTGCGAAGCGATTCCGATCCGACCGCCGTCGAGAATCTGCATCGCCAGCGGGAAGCCGCGGCCGATCTCACCGAGCACGTTCGCCTTCGGCACGTGGCAGTTGTCGAACACGATCTCGCACGTCGACGACGCGCGAATACCGAGCTTGTCTTCCTTCTTCGAGACGCGGAACCCCTCGGTCCCCTTCTCGACGATGACGCAGGTGATGCCGTGGTGCAGCTTCGGTTCGCGCGACGTCCGCACGAACACGATGAACACGTCGGCGTGCGTAGCCGACGTCACCCACAGCTTGGTGCCATCGAGCACGAGATCGTCGCCGTCTTCCTTCGCCGAGCAGACGAGCGCCGCGGCGTCGGAGCCGCAACCGGCCTCCGAGAGGGAGTACGCGCCGAGTAACTCACCGGCCGCCATGCGCGGCAGAAAGCGTTTCCGCTGCTCTTCATTGCCGCCCAAGAAGATCGCGTTGCACGCAAGTGAGTTATGCACGGAGAGCGTCACGCCGGTCGAGGCGCACGCGCGATTCACCTCGATCAAGATGAGAGAGAGTTCGACGTTCCCCAGCCCAGCACCGCCGTACTCCTCGGGCACCGCCACACCGGTGAAGCCGTACTCGCCCGCGGCCCGGAACCCGTCGATCGGAAACTCCGACGTCAGGTCGCGCGCCGCGGCACCGGGCGCCACGACGTCATCGGCAAATTGGCGCGCTGCGTCGCGCACCATCTGCTGGTCCTCGTTCAACCGAAAATCCATCGAAGTGCTCCGCTACTCGTAGGTGTAGAAACCGCGCCCACTCTTACGCCCGAGAAGACCAGCCGCGACCATCCGCTTCAGCAGCGGGCACGGACGGTACTTTGGATCGCCGATTTCGGTATGCAGGACGTTCAGGATCGACAGGCAGATGTCGAGTCCGATGAAGTCTGCCAATTGCAGCGGCCCCATCGGGTGGTTGCAACCGAGCTTCATCACGCCGTCGATCGAGGGCGCATCGGCGACCCCTTCCATCAGCGCAAAGCACGCCTCGTTGATCATCGGCATCAGGATGCGGTTCGCAACGAAACCGGGGAAGTCATTGGCCTCAAGCGGCGTCTTCCCGAGCGCTGTGCACTCGGCCATGATCGTCGCCAGCGTCTCGTCGTTCGTGAGTTGACCGCGGATGACCTCGACCAACTTCATGATCGGCACCGGGTTCATGAAATGCATGCCGATGACCTGTCCCGGACGCGTTGTCGCCGCGCCGATCACCGTGATCGAGATCGACGACGTATTCGAAGCGAGGATTGCGTCGGGCTTGCAGATCGTATCGAGCCGTCCGAACAGCTCGGTCTTGACGGCGGCGTTCTCGACGATCGCCTCGACGACCAGGTCGCAGTCGCCCAATGCATCGACATCCGCGCCCGTCGAGATCCGGCCCATCACTTCGCCAGCGAGCGCATCCGCATCGAGTTCCTTCTTCGTCGCGAAGCGGCGCACGGACTTCTCGATCCGCGCCAGCGCCTTCTCGAGCGCGGCCGGCACCATGTCGATCAGCACGACTTCGCGCCCCTTCGAGGCGAAGACCTGCGCGATCCCGTTGCCCATCGTCCCGGCGCCGATCACGCCGACCTTCTTGATCTCCATCGTCTCGTCTCCGTCTGTCAGTTTCTTGGATGTCAGTTGCGGAAGCAGCAGAGAAGTCGGGCCAGCGCGATCGCCAGACCGACTCCCGTCACGCGGAACGGCTCAGCAGCGCTCGACCGCGATGGCTACGGCGTTGCCGCCGCCGAGGCAGAGACCCGCAATGCCCGTCTTGCCGCCCGTGTCCTCGAGCGCCGTCAGCAACGTGCTCAGGATACGCGCGCCGGACGCGCCGATCGGGTGACCGAGCGCCACGGCACCGCCGAAGATGTTGACCTTCGCCGGGTCGAGGCCGAGCTCGCGGCCGACGGCGATCGACGCCACGGCGAACGGCTCGTTCAACTCGTAGAGATCGTAGGACGCCGCGTCGGTGCCCGTCTTCTTCCACAGTTTCTTGACCGCGTCCACCGGCGCCATCATGACCCACTCGGGCGCCATGCCGCCGGTCGCGTAGCCAGTGATCTTCGCGATCGGATCGAGGCCGAGTTCGCGCGCCTTTTCGGCCGATGCGATCACCATCGCGCAGGCGCCATCGTTGATCGACGACGCGTTCGCCGCGGTGACCGATCCCGCCTCGCGATCGAAGGCGGGACGCAACTTGGCGAGCGACTCGACCGTAACGCCTTCGCGCGGCCCCTCGTCGCGATCGACGATCGTCACCTTGCCCTTACGGCCCTTCACCTCGACCGAGCAGACCTCGTTCGCGAACTTCCCGGCGTCCCACGCGGCGACGGCGCGGCGGTGGCTCTCGGCGGCGAACTCGTCCTGGGCGGTGCGGCCGATCTCGTATTTCTTCGCGACGAGCTCGCCCGTGTTGCCCATGTGGAAGTCGTTGTAGACGTCCCAGAGACCATCCTGGATCATCGCATCGAGCAACTGGCCGTGGCCGAGTCGCATGCCGTCGCGCGCCTTCGGAACGAGGTACGGCGCGTTCGTCATCGACTCCATGCCGCCGGCGACGATCAGATCCGCGTCGCCACATTTGATCGCCTGCGCCGCGAGCATCACGGCCTTCATGCCGGAACCGCAGACCTTGTTGATCGTGACCGAGCCGGCCTCGTCGGGAATGCCCGCTCCACGCGCAGCCTGGCGCGCCGGGTTCTGCCCCACGCCGGCCTGAAGCACGTTGCCCATGATGCACTCGTCCACGAGCGCCGGATCGATCTCGCGCTTGGCGAGCGCAGCCTGGATTGCAAGCGTCCCGAGTTGCGGCGCCCGGAACGACGACAGGCCGCCCTGGAAGCGGCCGATCGGCGTGCGGGCGTACGAGAGAATCACGACTTCGCGCATGAGGGACTCCTGGAGGTGACGCTCGCCGAGGGGGAGACAACGAGCAGGGAGACGCGCATCGTCTCCGGGGATCGCCGATCGCGCTGTGACTGCGATCATGCCTGGCGAGCCGCAGATCTTATGTGTGCGAGCCTTCTTCGCCCACGAAAGCGGAGTCCGGAGGCCCCTCCCTGAGCCTGGGACGACGCATCGAGTAGGATCCTGGGATGCATGCCCTCAGCCGCAGTCTCCTCGTCCTCGCCACTCTCATGCTCACCGCCGCACCGGTCGCGCTTCTGGCCGCCGACGACGCGCCCAAGCTCCCGAAGTGGAAGAAGGGCGTCCAGGAGGGCGTCGTCGAAATCGACGGCAAGAAAGAGGCATTCGTCGCGCTCGTGCCGAAGGGCTACTCGCCGAAGAAGGAGTGGCCCGTCGTCCTGCTCCTGCACGGCAATGGCGGCAAGGCCGCGAGCTTCCTCAACACGGTGAAGTCCGCCGCAGGAAAGAAGCCCCCGCTCCTCATCAGCCTCGAACGCTGCGACAACAACCAGGACGCTGTCGGCTACGCACCGAAGTACCTGGAAGCGCTGCGCGCGCAGTTCTCCATCGACGACGCCAACGTCTATGCGCTCGGCTTCTCCGGCGGCGGCTTCCGGCTCTGGGACGACATCGTGTGCAAGGCCGACGTGCTGCCGAAGTTCCGCGGCGTCATTCTCTTCGGTTCCGCCCGCCAGAGCTTCGACCCACCGGAGAAGCCCGAGAACGCCCCCACCGTGATCCTGGTCGGCGACCCGAAGGACAGCAACTTCACGAAGACAGCGCCCGCCGGCGAGAAGGCACTCGCCGATCGCGGCTACGAGGTGATCGTCCTCGAACACCGCGGCGGACACTCGGTCGCACGCAAGGAGTTGGAGGAGGTCTTCGAGTGGATCGCCGCCATCGTCAAGGGCAAGAAAACCGACCTGGCCACGCGCCGGGTGGACAATGGCGACAAGAAGAAGAAGAAGAAGCGGTAGACGGCCCCCGCCGCGCGGATCGTAGGCGACGCGATCAGCGCTTCAGCGCCACCGTCGATCCGATCCCGAGCACCAAACCGATCAATCCGCCGAGCGCCGCGAGCGCGGGCCCACTGCGTTTGTAGGGCGCCGTCGGAGTGGAGGCGGGGGAAACGAGTTGCGCGCGCGCAGCAGCGCGCGACTCTGACTCTGCGCGCAGTCGCACAATGCGCTCGTCCACGTAACGAAGCTGCGCCCTCGCGTCCTCCAGTCGCACAGCCGGGGCTTCCTCAGCGGAGTCGCCGACGCCGCCATCCCGGGTTGCCGAGGCCCGGCGAGCGGTCAGATCTTCGATCTCGCTCGTGAGTTCGCCTGCGCGTGCCCCAAGGGCGCGCAGCCGTCCTCGCATCTCGCCGCCGCCGTTGACCGCGTCGACGCAAGACGCGGAGACCGACGCCGCGGCGGCGCGGGCAACTGCCGGATCCGGATGCTCAAATACGATGTCGACAAGATACTGACCGCGGCGCTGCGAGACGTTCAGGCGGGTCAAGAACTCATCAGAGGTCATCGTCCGCTCTGCCGCACCGAGTTCCTTCCAGGACGCTTCGTTCAGCGCGAGAACCGCGATGCGACGTGAGGAAAAGAGCGCGACCTGCGACGCACGCCACGCCCGCTCGCCTGCTTGCTCAGATACGGGCCCATTCACGTGAAAAACAACGGCAGACTCGGGGGGTACGACTTCGAGGACAGCCACCGAGCGATACTCGGTCCCCGCGCACCACCACCCGATCACCGCTCCACATGCGGCAACGACAACTCCGACCACGAGACGCTTCATCGATCTCCTCCTTGCACTCCAACGCCCGGAATTCTGCACGACAACGAACAACGGCGCAACTCGCGAGACGGTGCGCATCCCCGCAGCTCCCGTCTCACGAGATGAAGAACGTCGCATACAATGCACGGCAGGAGGGACTGATGGCTCTTGATGAGAATCGAATTGACGACGCGGTCCTGGCCCTGCTGTATCTGACTGTGATGGACGATCGCGGCAACTGGCGCGCGTGGAAGTCCCACCCGTGGGACGCACTCGACCGGCTCTACGAGAAGGGCCTGATCTCCAATCCCCGGTCAAAGGCCAAGTCGGTCGTCTTGAGCCACGAGGCGATGCAGCGCTCCAAGGAGTTGGCCACCGAACTCTTCGGTCAGCGCGCGTAGAGAGCTCGGCGCGGCGCCACTAATCCGAACCGCGGTAACACCGACGCGTTGCCAGGCGGTGACGGAACAAGCGCGGCGGTCGCGGCCTCTGGATTGCAGCGGTGGGGCGGCCGATCGCCCGTCTATCGTTCAGTTGGAGGCTCCCATGCGCTGCTCGCCCACCATCGCCGCTCTCGTGCTCCTTGCCGCCGTGCCCCTCAGCGCGCACGCTGACGAGGCCACGGCGTACCCGACGAGCGTCGGCGACTCCGTCGACGGGCGCGGCACCGCCTATTGGCCCGTGCGCGTGCGCTCGCTGGACCGCATCGACTGGACGTATCGCGGCGGGAAGTTACCGGGGATGATGACGCCGGGCCACGACGGCAGTTTGCGACTCATGGCCGGCGCGGGTCATCTCCGAGCGATCGATCCCGCGACCGGCAAGCACACCTGGGTGTCGACGTCGAACCCGAGGTTCTGGAACTACTCGAGCTGCGTCACCGGCGCGGACGGCACAGCGTACTTCGGCAACCATGCGTTCGTCACCGCCACCGACGCGACGGGCGAGCGGTTGTGGCGGACTGAACTCCGCGCGTCCTGGATCCACCGCCCACCCGCGCTCTCTCCAGACGGTAAGACGCTCTACCTCGTCTCGGACGCGATCGGCCTCGTATCGCTCGACGCCGCCACAGGCAACGTCAACTGGCTCCGGCGCGACTGGACGTCGCCCTGGGCCTCGCTCACGTTCGATCCAGCGGGTCGGGTGCTCATAGGTACCGGCCACACGGTCACGTGCTTCGACCACAAGGGCGCGAAGTTGTGGCAGCTGAAGAATGGAATGCGCGATCTCATGGTGACCGGTGACCTCCTGCTCGGAACGGCCTCTACCGCCGGCGAGGTGCGCTGCGTCGACCTGCGCACGCGCAAGTTCGTGTGGCGCCGGACGATCGAGCCGAATATCACCGGCATGGCGCTCGGAGACGACCGGCGGCTGCGCGTGACGCACGCGTCGGGAGTGATGACGTGCCTGGACCTGAGAGGTGGCGTTCGCTGGACGACGCGCGTCTCGGACGTCGGCCTCACGCGCCCCGCGACGGCCCTCGGTGGTGACGCGCTCACCGTCGACCTGCAGGGGACGCTCTATCTGGTCGACCGCGGCGGACGCGTGCAACAGTCGCTCGCCACAGGCAAGCCCCCGTTCCGATGGCGCCCCGCGGTGGGGCCGGATGGCGCAGTGTACGTCACGCAAGACGATCAAGTGGTCCGAGTCAGCGGCGACGAACGACCGCTCGCGCCACTGCCGCTATCCAGCGAGATGGTCGTCGTGGCGGACGACTTCGTCGTCGACGTCTGGGTGAATGGGCAACCGCTGCCGCGGGCCTCGCGCACGATGCTGGCGGAAGTCCACGGGGCGATGACGGAGAGGATCAACGTCGACCTCGACGCGGGCGATTGGATCGTGTTCCACGTCGTCGCCAACCGCCAGTGCTGGAACGCCGCGTCGTACTTCGGTGTCTACGCAACAGCGCCCGATGACGCGCCCGCGTTCTCGTCGACGACGCGCGGAAACTGGTCCTACTGCGACGACGTGTCCCGAGTGAGCGCGTTCATCTCGGAGCGCGATGCGGGCGCGGACCAACTGGCCGTGGCACCGCGAAATCCCTGGCACGACGCCGGCCGGCTCTGGCGCACGCACATCGGCCGGGAGTTCCCGGGCGAACCGGTCTGGGGGGCTGCGCCGAGCACGTGGATCAAGTGCATCGTCCCCGCGCGCATGGCCACCGAGCAGACGCTCACGCTCCCCGCGCGACGCTCGATCGAAGAGGATTACGGAGAGCCGTGGCCCGCTCCGCCGAGCCCCGCCGAGAGGAACCCGCCTCCCCCTCCGGACGGGCGCTGACTGCGAAACGACGGTCGTTCGTAGCGGCAGCACGCTGCATCCGTGGCTGGCCTGGGAGTAGACGAATGAACGTGACGATCCGACGCCTGCAATCCGACGACTCGGCTCTGTATCGCGATATCCGCCTGTGTTCGCTGGCCGAGGACCCGACCGCGTTCCTCGCGAGCCGCCGGGAAGACGAGGCTCGGCCGATGTCGGAGTGGCGCACGCGTCTCGGCGGGGCAACGGACTCCGCCGTCTTCGGCGCGTTCGCGAACGACGCGCTTGTCGGCATCTGCGGAGTCCGTCGTCCGTCCCGCGACAAGGTCCGGCACCGGGCGCAAATCTGGGGCATGTACGTCGCCCCCGAAACACGACGCCACGGCGCGGGCCGAGCGCTACTCCGCGCAGCGATCGAACACGCGCGCTCCATCCCGGCAGTCGACGTCGTCACGCTCTCGGTCAACTGCAGCAACCTGGCGGCGCGCTCCCTCTACATCGATGCCGGCTTCGTTCCGTGGGGCATCGACCGCGACGCATTCCGCGTAGACGGCGTCGCTCAGGACGAGGAACACATGAGCCGCACGTTCGAATCGCGCGCCCCGCACTGACACGCTGCACTGACAAGTGCCCGCATCGCCCGATCGACCTACGCGAGCGCGCGCCGCACCGTCTTGAGCGAGATGTAGAGGTGCAGCAGATCGTCCACGAGGGAGTGGAATTCGTAGCGCGCGTAGAACCCGTGCGCGCGTTCGTTCGTCGCAACAACCTCGGCGCCCCAGATTCCGATCTCGGGCGCCGCGTCGAGGGCTTTGCGAAGCGCATGGAGAAGAAGCCGCTCACGACAACGCTGGAAACGAGAGCGACTGGCGCGGGTTGTGCGTCAGCACGACGCGTGACGGTCGCGGTGAGGCGTAGGGAGTGAATTCCGCCTGCGAAACCCCACCCTGGCGACGCGTTCACTCCGACGTCGCGGCTCCGACCCGATGCGGGGCACCGGGCCCCGAGCGCAGCCCCGGTTGAAGCAGTCGGAGCCGCGACGGGAGCCGAACATGCGAGCGAGAGCGAGCGGGGAGCCGGAGGCGACCCAAACGAGATACCGCGAGCTTGAGCATCCCGCCTTCGGCGGGCGACTCAAGCGGGCTTTACTCAAGCTGCGTATGCTGCTTCGCCATCTCGCGCTCGGACACGCCGAGTTTCTTCATTGCGAGCAGCACGAGCGCGTCGCAGTAGAGCAGCAGGCTCTGCTCGAAGATGGTGCCCATCGGCAACTGGCTCTTGCCGCCCTTCTCGACGGCGATCTGGAAGACGTAGTCCGCCTGCATCGCGAGTGGGGTGTCGGCGTACATCGTGATGACGGCGGCCTCGGCCTCGGCCTCGTGAGCCTTGTCGATGTAGGTGCGCAGCGAGCGGGATCGGCCGTAGCGCGAGCAGCAGATGAGGAGGTCACCGAGGCCGATCGAAGGCGTTGTCGTCTCCCCAACGACGAAGACCTGCATCTGGAGGTGCATCAGGCGCATCGAGAACGCGCGCGCCATGAGCCCGCTGCGGCCCATGCCAGCGACGAAGATGCGCTTGGCCTTCGCCATGCGGCAAACGAGCGCGTCCATCTCGACGGGATCGACGTGCGACGTCACCTCCGCAAGTTCGGAGAGGATTGCGGCTAGTGGATGGAGCGAATCAGGTCCCAACGGATCGCCTCGACAGGAAAGACCGGCCCTTCCACGCACGACTTGCCATAGCGGAAGCCGTCGGGATGGTTGTCCGACCGTAGCGGCACGACGCAGCCCGCGCACGCGCCGTATCCGCACGGCATCGACTCCTCGGTCGAGACCTGGCAGGCGAATTCGAGCCCCTCGGCGCGCTTCTGCTCCACCAGCGACGCGAGCGACTTGAACATCGGGTTCGGGCCGCACGCGAGAACGCGCACACCCGACGCGAGCAGCGGATCGAGCAACTGCGTGACGTAGCCCTGATGCCCGAGGCTGCCGTCGTCAGTCGCGATCTGCACGTCGCAACCGAGCGCCGCGATCTCGTCGGCGAGGTAGACGAAGTCCTTGTTGCGGCCGCCGACAAGGTAGGTCAGCCGCTGCTCCGCCGACCGCGCGCGCAGGAAGCGCGCAACGTAGAGGAAGGGCGCGGCGCCGATGCCGCCCGCCACCATGATCATGTGCTCGTCGGGCGTCCCGAGGTCGTACGGGTTGCCGAGCGGGCCGAGGAAGCCGATCTCCTCGCCGACGACGCGCTTGGTGAGCGCCAGCGTCCCGACGCCGATCACGACTTGGAGCACGACCAATCCGACCGGCTCGCCCCCCTCGTAAATCAGATCGCAGATGCTGAACGCGCGTGAGAGCAGCGGATCGAGCCCCTGCCGACAGCGCAGCATGAGGAATTGCCCGGGCGTCGCGGACCGGGCGAACTCGGGGCAGCGAATCTCGAGCCGCCAGCAGTCGGGAGCCACCTCGACGTTGCCGGTGACAATCCCGACGCGCATCTGCGCGGAGGACGTGGAGGAACAGGTCGCGTTCATGGCACGGATCGTAGCGGCTGTCGCCCACGGTGCACTGCTACTCCCCGGCCGCGCGTAGCCGTGCGCGGACGACCGTCTCGCGATCCGAGCGGATGTCAACATCGGACAGGCGTACGGGCTCGTAGCCGGTAGCTGTCACGACAACGGCGTAGATCCCGGACGCCGCGAGGCGGTGTCGCACGATGCGGACACCGTCTTCGATCCACGAGACGTGCTCCACGTCACGCTGCGTAGACGCAAGGGAGATCTGGAGCGACACGTCGCTCACCGCAATCGGGTCTCCGGTCTCGGCATCAACGAGGTGCACGACGAGCGACCGATGTCCGTCGATGCGCACGACCACCTCCTCGCCATCGGGCGTCCAGCCCGAGATCCCTCCCTGCCGACCGCCGACGTCGCCCGCGTCCCCGTGCGCCGTGGCGACGATCCGATGCTCTGTTCGCGCGATGTGGCTCAACGTCACGCGACCGTCCTCCCCCGTCGTGCCCTGCGCAACGATCTGCCCGACTCGGATCGAATGCAGCACGATTTGAGCACCGGCCACCGGCTCACCGTCGTCGGTCACCGCCCTTGCTACGGCGTCCACGCCCGACGACAGAACGACGTCGCCGAGGTCCGCGGTTCGATCGGCATCTGCTCGAGCTCTGATTCCGGCTCCGGCGCGGTACATCGCCGTCGCATGAGCGTCGTGCTCGAAGAGGAGCGGCACACCGAGTCGCTCCAGCTTCGTCAGCGTGAAGCGGCCGTCGGGCCCAGAACGGGCACGATCCATCGTGTAGACGCTGGAAATCTGCGCGTCTTCGACGGGCCGCCCCTCGTCGTCCACGCAGCGGCCGACGACGCGGAACTCGGGTGCGAGCGTCACATCGAAGAGCGCATGTTGCAGGTCGCGCTCGCCGATCATCGTCCACGCCGTGACATAGCCTTCGGCCGCGATCTCGAGCGTCGCACCGTCCAGCACGGTGCGCGGGAGCAGCGGGAACGCAAAGCGCCCCTCGGCATCGCCGGTCGTGGCGAGACCGCCCACTCGCCCTCGATCCCCCGCGAGCCGGAGCTGCATGCGGGCGCTGGCGATCGCGACGCCGCCGGAGTCAGACACCAGCCCGCGCAGCTCCATCGCCGCCTCGAGTTCCAGCGTCCACGTCGCGGCCGTCGGATCCCACAGGACGACGATGGGGCCCACGGCGGCCCGACCGTTGCCGCGTGCCACGAAGCGCGCCTCGCGGACTCGGCCCTCGGGACGCTCGAACGTGACGGCGCCCTCTGTGTCGGTGATCCCGCGCGCCAGCACGGTCTCAGCCGCACGGTCCCTCCCGTCGGCGTGGAGGACGTCCACGCCGACGCCCTCGACGGGCCTCCCGTCCTGCACGACGAGCACATGGAGCGATCGGTCGCGCGGCACGACCACCGCCTCATTCGAGGGCGATCCATCGTCGTCCACGGGTGAGAGGCCTCCCGGCTCGGGCGCCACGTCATCGACGCCGCCGTTGCCGACACGATCGCCTTGCGGCCCGGCGCCGGCCGCCCGGGCGCGGCCCGCGGGTCGATCCAAGTCCGTCGCCTCCCGAGGAACCGTGTCGGTACTCGCAGCGTCGTCGCCGCGCGCGCCCGCGCCACTTCGACTGCTCCAGAGCGAGACCGCGACTCCTCCGAGCACGAGGAGCACCGCGACTACAATCGACACCGCCGCCGCGGGCCACCGGGTGCGTCTCCGCGGCGGATCGGCTTCCACTCCCGCGGCGGGCAGGAGAAGCGGGAGCAACGCACGACGCCACGACCGTCCGTCGCCGCCGTGCTCCGCGTCCAGCAGTTCACGAAGCCGCGCATGTGCGCGGGCAAGTCGAGAGCGCACCGTCGAGGCGGGGACGCAGAGTCGTTCGCCGATTTCCTTTGGCTGTAGGCCCTCGAACCAGCGCAGAAGGACGATGTAGCGCTGACTCTCGCTGAGGGCGAGAACGGCCCTCACCACACGACGATGCTCGTCCGCGCGCGATGCAAGCTCCGCGGTCGAGGGGACGGCCTCGTGGCGCGCCACGGCGGCCTCGCGCGCGGTCCGCCTGGACCCGGTCCGCAACGTGTCACGAAAGCGGTTGCGAACAACCGTCGCCAGCCATGCACGGGGGGAGCGCGTCTCACCCGGCGCTCCGCGCAGAGCGCGGAGCCAGGTGTCCTGCTCCAGGTCGTCGGCGTCCGGCGTGTCGCCCAAGAGTGCCCGGGCGACCGACCGAACCCACGCTCGGTGCACCAAGAGGTCGTTCGTTGGGACTGTGGTTTCGATCGTGGCAGGGTCGGTGGGCAGATCGGTGTGTTGTGTCATCGTACCCACAGGACGACACCGCCCCACGGCGCGTCCCGTCGCGATCAAAGTCAGAGCCCGCGGTAGACGTCGGGGCGGCGATCGCGAAGGAACGGCAGGCTGACGCGCACCTCGGAGACGACGGCCGGGTCGACCTCGCCCTCGACGACGCCCGCCTCGCCAGGCGGCAGCGACGACAGGATCTCGCCGAGCGGCGAGACGAACAGAGAGTCGCCCTCGAAGACCATCCCCCCACCGGAGCCGACGCGGTTCACACCAAGGACGTAGCACTGTGTCTCGATCGCTCTCGCGATGAGCAGCGCCTTCCAGTGATGCGCCCGGGCGGCGGGCCAACTGGCGACCACGACGAAGAGATCGGTCTCGTCCGCCCTTGCGGTGAAGACCTCGGCGAAGCGCAAGTCGTAGCAGATGAGTGGCGTCACCCGCACGCCGGCTACACGCACCGTGACGAGCACGTCGCCGGCCTCGAAATGACGTCCCTCGCCACCGAAGTTGAAGGGATGGATCTTCGCGTAGCGATGCACGCCCCCTTCGGGGGTCGCAAGCAGGAAGACGTTACGCGGGCGGGCCCACGAGTCGCGTGTCTGCGCCACGCTTCCGGCAATCGCGCTACCCGTCTCGCGGGCCAACGAGACCAGGAACTCCTCCGACGCGCCGCCCTCGCGCTCGGCGATCCGATCGGCGTGCATCGAGAAACCGGTGGGCCACATCTCCGGGAGGACGATGAGCCCGCCACCCGATCGCGCCGCAACCGCACGCACAAGACGGCCGAAGCGCTCGCGATTGGCTGCGGCGTCTTCCCAGACCAGATCCGATTGGAGCCCGGCGACGTGCATGCCCCGGAGCCTACCAGTCCGGTACCCCCACGCCGTGTCCCGGCCAGGGCCGGCCAGGGAATACGCCCGGCGGGGCGCGCCGCTGCTATCCTCCGGCCCGCACAGCACAAGGAGTTCACGATGTCCGGCAAGCCCCACGATTTCCTGACGAGCCGCAAAGAGAAGGCAGAGCCCGCCTCCGAGGCCACGTTCGCCTACTTCGGCCCCGAGGGGGCCGCGGATCGCTGGCGCTTTCTCGTCACGAAGGAACACGACGATGTCGTGTCCGTGCTCCCGCACACCGAGGCACGCTTCAAGAAGGGCCTCGTCGCGTGGCGTTGGGACGACGCCGAAGGTGGGGAGCCGACTCCCTACCGCACGCTGAAGACGACGCCGCGCCGCATCGATCTGCGCCGCGAAGGCCCGGCGCCAGAGAGCGCCTGATCCGAGCCTGCCTCGCGCTCCTTTGAACCTTCTCACTCCTCGGGCGTTCGCACGTGAGGGGGCCGTCTTGCGAGACGCACAGAGGAGGTGCCATGTCGAAGATCCACTGCCTGCGAAGCGCTCTCGGCGTCGCCGCCGTGTCCTTTCTGGCCGCCGGTTGCGCCAAGCAACCCGCCGTGATCGTGCAGCCCCCTCGCGATGTGCGCGTGGTCGAGATCTCCGACGAAGTGGCGGAACAGATCGCGAAGCGCGTCGCCGCGTACATCCCGAAGGCGCCGCAGGCTGCCGCTCCCATCCGGACGCAACCGGTAGCGGTCGTCCGCGGCGGCGCTGCACCAGACTCCGTGCGAGTGGTCCCGGAGCGCCGGGAGGTCGGTGGATCGGCGGTCTATCCTCGACCGCCGTCGCCCGAGATCTTCGCGCCCGCCCCGAACATCTCGATGAAGCGTCTACGCACCGGGACAACGGCTGCCGTGGACAGCGCTCTTGCGTGGCTTGCCGAGCACCAGGGGGAGAACGGAGCGTGGGATGCGAGCGCATTCGGAGAGGCGTGCGACAAGCAGTGCGACGGCGCGGGAGAGCAGACGTACACAGCCGGTGTCACAGGGATGGCCGTCCTATGCTTCGTGCGTGATGGCCAAACGTCGCGCAGCGGCGAGTACAAGGACGTCGTCGCGAACGGGTTGCGCTACCTCCGCACAATTCAGGACTCCGAGGGCTGCTTCGGCCTCCGCGTGAGTCAGCACTTCCAGTACAACCACGCCGCCGCGACGCTCGCTGTGGTCGAGGCCTACGCCCTCACGAAGAGCCCGATCCTGCGCGAGTCAGCACAGGCGGGTGTCAACTTCGTCCTGCGCAGCCAGAACCCGTATCTCGGATGGCGCTACGGTGTTCTCGACGGCGACAACGACACGTCGATGACGTGCCGCATGACCGAGGTGCTCGCGACCGCACTTGCGGCCGGCCTCGTCGTCGACCGCTCCGCGTTCCGCGGCGCGGTCGCATGGGCCGACAAGATGACGGAGCCGGAGTTCGGGCGCGTCGGCTACATCCGCCGCGGCGGCCCGACGGCCCGGACGCGGGAGACGATGGAGACGTTCCCCGCCGAGCACTCGGAAGCGATGACGGCCGCCGGACTGCTGATCCGCATGTACTCGGGTCAGGCGGCAAACGCCAACCAGTCAATCCGCAAGGGCGCGGACTTGATGGCCGTACGACCTCCGGTCTGGAACGTCGCACGCGGCACGAACGACTTCTACTACTGGCTCCTCGGCACGACCGCAATGCGAAAGGTCGGCGGCGTCAAGTGGAACGCCTGGCGCAACTCGCTCTTCGCTGCGGTGGTAGAGAACCAGCAAGGAAGCGATGCGCACACGGCGGGGTCGTGGGACCCAGTCGACGCGTGGTCGGGCGACGGGGGTCGGGTGTACGCGACGACGACGCTTTGCCTGGCGCTGCAGCAAGTCGAGGCGTCGCTGAAGTAGATGGGCGCTGGATGGGTGTGGGGCCGGCGGGCGGGGGAGTAGGAGTAGGGAGAGTCAGGGGATGGTGGATCGCGACTCGTCGAGGGGTCGAAATACCGTGCCAGGCTCAATTTCTTCGCGCGGCCACCCGGATGGACGAGGGCGAAGCTCGTCGGCGCGCGCAAAAATTGAGCCTGGCACGCGATTTCGACGCCGCGCACACCCGCTTGGTTGATCGGGGATCGCAGGAGGAGCGGAGAAGGAGACGATCAAGGGAGACTGCGGACTCGGCAGAGAGCCCACCCACCACGACCACGCTGGAAACGAGAGCGTTTGGCGGGCCTTGTGCGCCAGCACAAGGCGTGACGAACGCGGTGAGGCGCAGGGAGCGGATTCCGCCTGCGAAACCCGCCCAAGCGACGCGCGCCTTCGACGACGAGGCCACGCCCCGATGCGAGGCAACGACCTCCGAGCGCGGCCCCGGTTGAAGCAGCCGGAGCCGCGACCGAAGCCGAACATGCGAGCGAAAGCGAGCGTGCCGACGGAGTCGGCACAAACGCAAAGAAGGAGCCCCCGTGAGTGGCGGGCCGTGAGCTCCGCTCTCGGCGTGACACGCACGGGAGTGAGGCGCAGGGAGCGGATTCCGCCTGCGAAACCCAAACTCGCGACGCGCTCACTTACACGTCGAACATCCGACCCGATGCGAGGCATCGACATCCAATCGCGGCCCCGGTTGAAGCAGCCGGAGCCGCGACGGGAGCCGAACATGCGAGCGAAAGCGAGCGTGCCGACGGAGTCGGCACAAACACAATGAATGCACCTGCACGCGTTCTGATCTGCCGACTTCGTCGGTAGATCAGAACGCGCGCCGTGCATAAGCGCGCCAGTCCTCGTCGATGTCCTCGATCTCCTTGCCGAGGAGTTGCTTCAGCGTCGCATCTTGGTCGAGATCCTTCTCGTCGCGAGTGAGCTTCAGGAACGCGATGAACTTCTCGCGCTTCTTCTCCATCAGCCACGTCACCACCGCCCACGCTTTGATACTGTCGGGCAGACGCAACGTGGAGAGCGGCGTGAGCAGGATCTTGCGCAACTCGGTGTCGGCCTTGGCGTTCACGATCGAGCGCAGGTAGTCGCGCCAGCGCTCCGACTCGGTCCAGTCCTTGTCCCCGCCCATGATCTCCTGGTTGTTGCCGTAACCGGTGATCGTCTTGTCGAGGCACGATGTGCGCGTCGTGCCCTGGATGCGAACGGTGTAGTAGTACGCGAGCCCCTCGTCGAGCCACGCGGCACGACGCGAGTTCCAGACGAATTGCCCGAGGAAGTGCGCGGCGTGATGTAGCAGCGGGTCGCGCGTGTCCACGATCTCGGCGGTCTCGACGCGCAACACGCCACCACGCAAGAGGAGGTACGAGCGCGAGGTATTCGACTCCTTCGTCCACTCCTTGTCGGACGTGTTGCTGAACTCGTCCACCCAGCGCGCCCAATTGGCCTGCTGCGAGACGACAACGAGGTCGATCTTCTTGCCGTTGAGGACGTCGGTTGTGGGGTCGATGCCGACGTCTGCCAGGAAGTAGACGTAGAGCACCTCGAGCGCCTTGATGTGATCGGGTAACACGGCCTTGTCGCCGTCATCGTAGAGACGGAAATGCGGCGACTCCATGGCGCTCAGCTTGACGCCCACGCCCTTCTCGTACGCCTCGCCGCTGATCCACTTGCCCTCGGTCGCCTTCTTGATTGCGGCGAGCTTCTTCTGCGCCATCCAGAGCTTGCCGACCTTCACGTGGCCGGCGCCCTTGTGAGCGGCCTCGTTCTCCTTGTCCACGAGGAGCGCGCGCTCGAAGCACTTCTTGGCCTGCTCGGCGTACCCTGCCGCGGCGCAGTCGTTGCCGAGTTGCGCGTACTTGTCGGCGAGGTACGTGTCGGCCTTCGCGCGCTTCTCGCGCCAGCGCTCGACCTTCTTGTCGAACGACTTCTGCGACTCCTTCGCACCCTTCATATTCTGCTTCTGGAGCTTCGCGGCCTTCTCCTCGTCACGGACCCAACCGCTCTTCTTCTTGTCGTAGCGGAGATAGTCGCGCGCGTCCTTGTGGTTGGGGTCCAGCTCGAGCACGTAGTCCGCCGTCTCGAACGCGAATTGGAAGAGCCCGGACTTCTTGGCATCACCGACGACGCCCCAGAACTTCTTCGCGGCGCCCCTCTTCATCTTCTTGTAGCCGGCCTCGAAGAACGCCAGACCGGCGTCCTCGGCGTGGGCGGGAGTCGCGGTCATGACCGAGACCGCGGGACTGACGAGAAGACCGGTCGCGAGAGCGATGGCGAGGGAGAATGAGGTGCGCATCGCTCGATTCTACGCGGGCGATGCCCCCCGAGTCGCGTATCCAACAGTTCGCGCAGTCGCCCCGAGGGGCGCGGATTGTCGTCCCAACGGCCCGGATTCGACACAATGGCCGGGTTCCGCCGCAGCGCCGCCCACGAAGCGCCTGCGGCAGCCTGGAGCCCCTGCATGACGACCGAGACCCGACCGGAGACGAGCGCGCCCGAGCCTGGCTCAGTCCCGGAGGAGCCCTTCCAGCTCAACCACAAGGTGCGCTTGGTCACGGCGACCTCGCTCTTTGACGGCCACGACGCATCGATCAACATCATGCGGCGCATCGCGCAGGCGTGCGGCGCCGAGGTGATCCACCTGGGCCACAACCGCTCGGTCGTCGAGATCGTTGACGCCGCGATCCAGGAAGACGCGCAGGGCGTGGCGATCACGTCCTACCAGGGCGGACACAACGAGTTCTTCCGGTACATGAAGGACCTGCTCGACGAGCGCGGAGCGGGGCACATCCGCATCTTCGGCGGCGGCGGCGGCGTGATCCTTCCCGAGGAGATCGCCGACCTCCAGGCGTACGGCATCGAGCGCCTTTACTCGCCCGACGACGGCCGCGAGATGGGGCTGAAGGGCATGATCCAGGACATGCTCACGCGCTGTGACTTCGACACGGGTGTGCAGGCGGACCTTGCGGCGCTGACCGTCGAGACGAAAAAGGAGATCGCGCACGCCATCTCCGAGGCGGAGCGTGACTCCGCCGGTGTAAACGAGCGCCTGGCGGCGCTACCCGCACGCGCGACGAAGGCGCCGGTACTCGGGATCACGGGGACCGGCGGCGCCGGCAAGAGTTCGCTCATCGACGAACTCGTGCGGCGCTTCCTGCTCGACTTCCCCAAGAAGCATCTCGCCATCCTCTCGGTGGACCCCAGTCGACGGAAGACCGGCGGCGCACTGCTCGGCGACCGTATCCGCATGAACAGCGTGTCGGCGCATCCGCGGATCTACATGCGTTCGCTGGCGACGCGGCAGCCGAACCTGGCACTCGCGGGATGCATTCCGGAAGCGCTGGGTGTGCTCCAGGCAGCGGGCTTCGACCTCATCATTCTCGAGACATCGGGGATCGGACAGTCCGACACGGAGATCGTCGACTTCTCCGACGTCGCCATGTACGTGATGACGCCTGAATTCGGCGCTGCGACGCAGCTCGAGAAGATCGACATGCTCGATTTCGCCGACATCGTCGCGATCAACAAATTCGATCGCCGCGGCGCCAAGGACGCGCTGCGCGATGTACGCAAACAGTTCCAGCGCAACCGAGAACTCTTCGCGATCGCGCCGGCCGACCTGCCGGTACACGGCACGATGGCTTCCCAGTTCAACGACCCGGGGACCAACGGGCTCTACAAGGAGCTGATCACCGAGATCGCGACGAAGACGGGCGCCGATCTCGTCTCGCAGCTCGACCTCGAGATCGGACTCCCCGACTCGCGCCACATCATCCCCCCCAAGCGCACGCGCTACCTGGAGGAGATTGCGGAGAACAACCGCAGCTACGACCGCTGGGCGCACGACCAGGCACAGCTCGCGCGACGCCTCTACCGACTCCGTGGGGCCATCGACGAACTCCCAGGCGACGCGCCGGAACTCATGGCGAAGTCCGCCGAGATCGCAGCCGAGATTGACCCTGCGTGCCGACAGATGCTCTCCGATTGGAGCGCTCTCGTGGAGTCGTACGATGGCGACGAATTCGTCTATCACGTGCGTGGGCGCGAGATCCGCGTCAAGCAGCGCACCGAGAGCCTCTCGCATCTCATGATCCCGAAAGTGGCGCTGCCCCGCTTCGAGGACTGGGGACAGCGCCTTCACTGGCTCCTGACCGAGAACGTACCCGGCTCGTTCCCGTACTCGGCCGGAGTGTTCCCGTTCAAGCGCGAGGGCGAGGACCCGACGCGCATGTTCGCGGGCGAGGGCGGTCCGGAACGCACCAACCGCCGCTTCCACTACGTGTCATTCGGGCAACCCGCCAAGCGCCTCTCGACAGCGTTCGACTCGGTCACGCTCTACGGCGAGGACCCTGCGCGGCAGCCCGACGTCTACGGCAAGGTCGGCAACGCCGGCGTCTCCATCTGCACGCTCGATGACGCGAAGAAGCTCTACAGCGGCTTCGATCTCTGCTCACCGAAAACGTCCGTATCGATGACGATCAACGGCCCCGCGCCGATGATGCTCGCGTTCTTCCTGAACGCCGCCGCCGACCAACAGTGCGAGAAGTACATCCACGAGCACGGCCTCGTGGCTGAAGTCGAGGCGAAGATCGCGGCGATCTACGTCACGCGTGGCGTCGCGCGCCCGACATACTCCGGCGACCTGCCGGAAGGTCACGACGGCCTCGGCCTGCTGCTTCTCGGTGTCACCGGCGATCAGGTGCTACCCGCCGTCGTTTACGCCGAGTGCCACGAGCGCGCACTCACCAGTGTGCGCGGCACCGTGCAGGCGGACATCCTCAAGGAGGATCAGGCGCAGAACACGTGCATCTTCTCGACCGAGTTCGCACTGCGAATGATGGGCGATATTCAGCAGCACTTCATCGCCAACAGCATCCGCAACTTCTATTCCGTCTCGATCAGCGGCTATCACATCGCCGAGGCCGGTGCGAACCCGATCACGCAACTCGCGCTGACGCTCAGCAACGGGTTCACGTACGTCGAGTACTACCTCGCCCGCGGCATGGAGATCGACGCGTTCGCCGCCAATCTCTCGTTCTTCTTCAGCAACGGCCTCGACCCCGAGTACGCGGTCATCGGACGCGTCGCACGCCGCATCTGGGCGAAGGCGATGAAGCACCGCTACGGCGCCAACGAGCGCAGCCAGAAGCTGAAGTATCACATCCAGACATCGGGCCGCTCGCTGCACGCGCAGGAGATCGCGTTCAACGACATCCGCACGACGTTGCAAGCGCTCTACGCCATCTACGACAACTGCCAGAGTCTGCACACCAACGCGTACGACGAGGCGATCACGACCCCCACCGAGGAGTCGGTCCGGCGCGCGATGGCGATCCAACTCATCATCAATCGCGAACTCGGACTCTCGACCAATGAGAACCCGCTGCAGGGCGCGTTCATCATCGAGGAGCTCTCTGATCTCGTCGAAGAGGCGGTCCTCGTCGAATTCGAGCGGATCAGCGAGCGCGGCGGCGTGCTTGGCGCGATGGAGACCATGTACCAGCGCGGCAAGATCCAGGAGGAGTCGCTCTACTACGAGCACAAGAAGATGAGCGGCGAGATGCCCGTGATCGGCGTCAACACGTTCCTCGGCAAGGACGGCTCTCCCATCATGCGTGCCCACGATGTCATGCGCTCGACGACCGAGGAGAAGGAAAGCCAGATCGAGACGCTCCAGGCGTTCCATGCCCGGAACGCCGATGCGGCACCCGCCGCGCTCGACGCGCTGCGACACGCCGCGCTCACCGACGGCAACGTCTTCGCTGCCCTCATGGAGACCGTGAAAGTCGCGAGTCTCGGACAGATCAGCGGCGCGCTCTACACCGTCGGCGGTCAGTACCGCCGCAACATGTAGCGCGACCACTCCGACACTCCGACACTCTGACCCTGCGACGGCACTTCCTGCCCCGGTCCGCCACGGGCGAGGTCGGCGGCGCGCGCCAAGGACGGTAGACTGCACGTCTCGCGAGGAGAACCCGTCATGCGCCCCACCACATTTCTGTCGATCGTGCTCACCGCCGCACTGCTCGGCTGCGCCAGCCCATCAGGACCGCCCGCCGATCGGATCGTGTACCGCACGTCCGAGACGCCGGCGCCGCGCCTCGACGAGCACGCGGCGTCGACTGCCAAGCACCAGCCTGCGCCGAGAGTTCCGGCGATGAACGACATGACCGAAGGCGAGCGCGTCGCCTGGTTCCAGAGCCAGGGCATCTACCCCTATCCATGGGTGCCGTCACCGACGGACCAGACCCTCGGCTACGTCGCGATACCGACCGACACGAGTTGGATTCTGCCGACCGTGCTCGCCGCGGGAGCCATCTACGGCCTGTACCGCGTGAAGCGCCACAACGACTGGTAGAGGCGGGATCGCGTGGATCGGTCGGGCACCGAACCGCCCGGTCGGTCACCGGAATACAGACGGTCACGGGAATACGGCCGGCGCACGGGCATGGGAAGCACGATCGGCCAAGACCACAGCCCGGACTGATGCCCCCCGCCTGGATAGGTATCAGCGCACGAGCTGAGATCCTGTTCTGCCCGGGCATCTCCGCGTCGGCCGACATCGGCGCACCCGGGGTGGCGTCTCGGACCTGGGCCGCCCCGTGATGTCTCCCGGGACCGGCAGCCACGAAGACTACGGAGCGCGGAGTTCCTTGATCGGGCGGAAACCGATTCCGCCATGCTTGTCGCCTGGGTGCGTCCGAAGACGGAAAGCGGCGCGATGGACGGTGGGGAGGTTCTGCCAACTACCACCGCGGACGACGACATCGCTGGCCTTCGCGCCGACCGGGTCGGTGGCCGCCATTCCATCGCCAGCGTGGTAGCCGTCGCGGCACCACTCAAGAACGTTGCCGTGCATGTCGTAGAGACCGAACGCATTCGGCTTCTTGCGCGCGACCGGATGCGTCGTCCCGGCGGAGTTCGACTCGAACCACGCATAGTCGCCGAGGCCCGACGGCTCGCCGCCATAGTTGTAGGCCTTATTGGTGCCAGCGCGGCAGGCGTACTCCCATTGCGCCTCGGAGGGCAACGAGAGCTTCGCTCGCGACAGGAAACGACCGACGTCGATCATCGTGACCGTCTCCACCGGGTTCTGCCCACCCGGAAACTGGGACGGATTCTTGCTCCGGATGGCATTCCAGCCGTCCTGCGTCACTTCGGTACGGCAGATCAGAAACGGACGTGTCAGTGTGACGCGGTGCCGCTCCTCGTCCGCGCTCCGGCCCGACTCACTGGACTTGGACCCCATCTCGAAGGTCCCCGCAGGCAGGAGTGAGAAGCCGAGCCCGGCCTTGGTGTGCTCGAAGAGGGCGATCTCGTGGGTCTGCCCGCCGCACGAGAAGGTCTCGAGCCCCACGAACGTCATCCACGGAAGTTGCTTGTCCACATAGCGCGCAGCCGCCTCTTTCTCGGGGGAGGATGCGGCGTCCCAGCCAGCGAGCGAAGAGAGCACCGCGGGTTCGGTGCCCCGCGCGACGGAAGGGACGGCGGGTCCGGCGGAGTCGAGTTGCACAGGAGTCGGTGCAGTCGGCTGCGCCGGGCGCGCGCGGTCCAGAGCCTCGCCCACGCGCTCGCAACCCGCGCTCACGACCAGCACGCCCGCCACTCCGACGATTCTCAGTCCGACCATCATCAGTGTTCTCATCGCATCCGCCTCTCATGCTGCCTTCGAGGGGACGAGCGTACCCGCCCGCAGCCGATTGACCTCCGACCGGCCGATGCGACACCCTCCGAGGCGTGGCCCTGGTCACGTGCGACCGCATGATCGATGCAGAGACAGGTGTCACGTGGACTCGCCCCACGCGTCCAACCGCACGAGGGTACAATTGCTCCGGGCGCTCGCGCGCCGGGGAGCGAAGGAGACACGACTGTGATGACGGGAAAGATGAGAACGATGCAGCGACTGACTGTCGCGATGATCGGGGTCGCGCTGGTAGCGGGTCTCGCCACAAGAGCGGACGCTGGCGAGCGGGCCACGAAAGGCAAGACTTCAGACGCATCGACTGCGGGCGCCGCTCAGAAGAGCACGAAGAAGACGTCGGCGAGTGCGCGGAGGGCAGGCACGACGGTGCGGCTCTACGGCAACCGCTGGCACGGCGACGCCAAGTCCGCGATCAACGCCGCCAAGCCCGTCAAGAAACCGATCCTCCTCATCCGCATGCTCGGCGAACTCGACGGGAAGACCTGAAGCGCCGCACACTCACTGAGAGCCGTGACGCTCTCGGACACAAGCGTGCAGAAGCTCCTGAAAGACAAGTTCGTCACCGCGTGGGTGAATACGGAAGGCGACACCGAAGCCGGCGGATCGTTCGCGCACTCACCCTCCGACGGGCCGGGCTCATGCATCCGCGGCAACGGTCGCGCCAACCTCCAGATCCTGACGCTGACGCCAGACGGACGCATTTTCCACGCGCTCGCGGGCTTCGTCAGTTCCACGGATCTCAAGGCCGAACTCACCTGGGCGCTTGAGACGCTGGCGATGATGAAGAAGACACCCACGCTCGAGCGCGAGATGGTCGCCGAGCGCGCGCGGGACTACGTGTCGGACGGCCCACAACCGACGAGCGACACGAAGTTCGGCGCGCAGCACCAAAGCATCTTTCAGGAGCACATCGAACGGGGCGTGACGCGCGACGCCCGCTTCCTTGCAAAGCACCCACTCCTCGCGATCGCGGACTTCCGGACATCGATGCTCGGCAGCGGTGGGGCACAGTTCTTCGGATCCGCGAGCGGCTCCAAGCCAGGTGAAACCATCGGCAACGTCGGATCGCCGACGCGCGAGATGCTCGACATGACTCCCGACGAACTCCGGGAACTCGCCGAGCGCAACAACCGCAAGGCCGAGCACGCGAAGCGTCTCCGTCGGCCCAGAACCGCCGCCGACGACACGCCACCCCGCTCGGAAGAGACACGCGCGTCGCGAGACTGACGAGGGCTCGACGGTTCGTCAGCGACGCCATGGCCGGGTCCGCGTAGGATCCGGCCATGAGGGTCAAACGACGAACCATGCTCGCGGGCGGTGCCGCGATCGTGGCCATGGGGATCGCAGGCGTTTTTCTCGCGAGTGCCCCGCGCCGGACAGAGGCCAAGCAACGGGCGCGGAGCACCGGGGTGCAAGCGCCGCTCAGCACGCGCTCGCAGACGCCGGAGGCTCCGCCTGCATCGGGGGCTCGGGAAGGCGGGTTCGTGGTCACAGTCCTCGACGCCGACAGTCTCCAACCGATCGAAGACGCGCGTGTCCACGTCGGTCGCGCCGAGATCGCCGAGACCGACGCGCGCGGCAAGGCATCCGCACGAATCCCGCAAGACCTCGCACGCGTGACGGCTGTTGCCGAGGGCTATCAGCGCACCGTCGCTGCCGCGCCCACAGGCACACGTGAATTGGAGTTGACTCTCCTCCGGACCCGCGCGATCCGCGGGCGTGTCCTCGACTGCAACACGGGCACGCCCGTAGCGCATGCGCGCGTCGTCGCCATCCCCGGTCTGCGCGCGGACTACGACCAAGATCGGGATGTGGAGACGCGCTCCGACCCGCGTGGAGACTACGCACTCACGGGTCTCTCGCCCGGATTCTGGACCGTCTTCGTCATCGGCGGAACGCACGTCTCGCCGGAGATCACCGAAGTGGAGTACCTCTTCGCGGACAACCCTCTCGGCATCCGCGTGCCGCCCGGGGGCGACGCGCGACGCGACCTGCTCGTCGCGCCGACTCGCAAGCTCATAGGTCGTGTCGTCGATACAGAGGGGCGCCCTGTCGAAGGAGTGTCGGTCCGCGCCAGCAGCACCGGAACGTCGCTGCAATTCGAGTCGCGGCGCACACCAGCCCTGTCCGGATCGGACGGACGCTTCGCTGCCGAGGGCCTCCCATCTGTCGACGTCGCCCTCGCAGCGAGTTCTCCGACACACGCAATGGCACCACCGGGCAACTACACCTCATTTGGGATGGCCGAGGACGTCACGATCGTCGTGCGACCGAAAGTCGTCGCCAGTTTCCACGTCACCGACTCGAACGACGTGGCGATCAACGGCGCGAAGCTGGATTTCTCGTCCACGGACGGCTGCGTCTTGCGCGTGCTCGGCTCCGCGCTGACCGGCGCCGACGGGGTCGCGAGTTTCGCGGCGCTGACGGACTTCGCACTCGACGTTGACGTCTCCGCGCCGCGGCTCCGGGCGCGGCGGGTGACGTTCGACTCCGGTGACAAGAGGATCGACACGACTGTCGTCCTCCTACCCGCACCAGGTGCTGCAGATGCAGTCGCGCCGCCTGCGCCCTCGACGCTCGCTCCCACGGTGCCCGCACCCGCGACGCTCGGCGACGCAGGCCCTCCACTTCCCACGCGGCTGTGGACGTTCCACGTCGTGGATGATGATGGAGACCCCATCGAACGCGGCACGGCTCGTGTCACGTGGACACACGACACGCGCGGCCCTGATAGGAACGGGAGACCGGCTGCGCGGAAACTCCCAATCTGGCGTGGCGACCTCTTCATCGAAGCACCGGAGACCGTCGAGGAACTGGCAATCGCTATTCGTGACGTCTGTGGATCGCGTGGCGAGTTGATCGGTACGGCACCAACCGACGTCACGTTCGCGTGGCACGTGGGGGCAGGCAACTCGCGTGAGATCCGGCTGGCCGCAGAGGCGGAGTGCTCCGGGATCGTCACCGATGCGCGAGGCCGCGCGCTGGCCGGTATCCGCATCGACGTGAAGGCCGGCCGCAGAGTCGAGCGCCCTGTCACGACCGACACCGACGGGCGCTTCGACGCGCGTGGCCTGCCCACCACGTCGGTCGAACTCCAGGTCTGGCAGTCGAAGAGCTTCGTTGACGTCCCCACGCTCCGCTGGGAGTTGCCCGTCGCCGACAGACGCATCGTTCTGCGCGCCGCGGGCACGGTCACTCTCCACGTGCGCGGTCCGGACGGCGAACCAGTGAACGATGCTGTCATATTCGCCAGCGCCGGAGACGGGAGTCGCGACACGCAGTCCACGACTGGTGAAGATGGCCGCGCGATGCTGGAAGGACTGGCTCCGGGAGAACGCTACGAACTTCTCGTTCGTTCCTGGAGCGACGCCACGCTGCAAGATCTCACGCTCGACGACTGGATCGCGCGAGACGACACGGTCCAGCTCTCGCGCGGATTCGTCTTTCGTGGCACCGTGGTGGACACGCAGGGGCGCTCTCTCCCCGGCGCGTACGTCGAGGTGGGCCGGATAGGAGTTGGTGGACGCGACGGCGCGAAGGGCGCCCTCGCCGGAGCCGACGGGAGCTTCGTCATCGACTCTGTCGCCTTTGGCGAGGGGACGCTCCATGTCGCCATCGGAACAGCGGAGGCGAGCGCACCGGCGGCGTCAGGCGATGAGGCGACATTGGTCGTGGCCGTGGGCCCGTCGATACGCGTTCGACTCCCGAAACCGCAGATCCGATACGACCGCCTCGGAACCATGCGCCTCGCCGACACCACGTCCGGACGCATTGTCTGGGAACACAGTTACGTGCGCGACACGACGATCCCGGACCTGGACGCGACGCACTCCTACGATCTCTTCATTCGACGCCTGTCCGGGTCATTCACGTACGCCACGGATCTACGTGCCGACGGGAGTGCACTTGCGCTTGCGACGAGCGTCGGTGCGTCGATCACCGGCCGCGTCACACTCGACGGAAAGCCGCCGCAAACCTGGCCGAACGTGATCGTCGGCGATGGCGCCGTCCGCGTTCGGGCCAGTCTCGAGTCGGGAGGAGTATTCGAGGCGCGCCATCTTCCTGTGGGGACGTGGACGCTCCGCATCGAGCATACGGAAGACGGGTTCACCTACCGCGGTGAGGCGCGCTGCGCGACCGGAGAAGACATCGAGATCAAGCTGACACGAGAGTGAGCACTCCCGCCGCGGACGCATGCAGCGATGATCGGAGTGCCGCGTGGGGCATCGCGTTAGCATCGCGCGGGTGAACACCCTCCTTCTCGTCTGCACGGGCGGCGCCGTTGGTTCGGGGCTGCGCTATCTCGTGGACCACGGCATGACACGCTGGGCGCTGCGCGAACACAGCTCGACGTTTCCGTGGGGCACGCTGACGGTCAACGTCGTCGGGTCGTTCCTGTTGGCGTTCGTCCTGACCGCGCGCACCGGCACCGGTGACGGCCTGCCCGATGCGTGGCGCTTCGGGCTCGGCACGGGATTGCTCGGCGGGTTCACGACGTACTCGACGTTCAATGTCGAGACGCTCTTCTACCTGCAGCAGGGCAAGCTGGTCCTCGCTGGCGCCAACATCGCGTTGACGCTGGTCACGTGTCTGCTCGCCGGGCTCGCCGGCGTGCTCATCGCGCGGACGGTCCTCCCCTGACGTCTCCGGCGGCATCCGGCGAACGCGTCGCGTTCCTCGACGTGCTGCGCGGCGTCGCGATCCTCGGCATCCTTCCGGTCAACGCGGCGTACTTCGCGTATGCCGCGTCGCTGGCAGAGGAAGTCGGCTATCCAGCGGGCGGCAGCGTCGCCATCGCAGCGATCATCCGGACGTTCTTCGAGTACAAGTTCATCTCGCTCTTCTCGCTACTCTTCGGCGTCGGGATCGGCATCCAATACGCGCGCGCCGAAACGCGCAAGGTCCCGTTCGGAGCGCCAATGGTGCGCCGCCTGATCGTCCTCGCGATCTTCGGAATCCTGCACGCGACGCTGCTCTGGTATGGCGACATCGTGTTCATCTATGCGCTGGTCGGGCTCGTGCTCTGCTGGTTCGCCGGAGGCGGCGCAGCCAGCCGCGCATGGGCCGGAGCGATTGCACTCTGCATTCCCATTGGCCTGCTGCTGGTCGCGATCGCGATCACGGCCGTCGGGTCGGAGTGGTTCGTCGCGTCCTCCGGAGCGAATCTTCCGGATGGAGTCGGGGCCGCCGCTGCCAGCGGAACATGGGACGCGTTCTTCGATGCATTGATGCAGAACGACATCGATCCGGACTTCGAGATCGCCGTGTACGCCGGACCATCGTTCGCGCGCGCAGCTCTGCTGCGGACCGTCACGTGGATCTGGATGCTCATCGTCTCCAGCGTGTACTTCGTGCCGCGCATCGCCGGCCTCTGCTTGCTGGGAATGGCAGCGGTCCGCAGTGAGTGGGCGTTGGCTCCGAATTCCGATGTGGGACGTCGGCGCTACCGCGCGTTGGCGATGGTCGTGCTCCCCGTCGCCGCCTTGTTGGAGGCGTCGTCCACGGCCATCGCACTCCAGAGCCACGCCGTGTGGGCTGCGGGGACGGCCGAGTTGCTGCACTACGTCGCGAGTCTCGGAATGGCCGCGGGCTACGCAGCCGTCATTGCGCTCGTGGTCAGTGCCCGCCCGAATGCACTCTGGACGCGCCCGTTCGCCGCAATCGGTCGCATCGCATTCACCTGTTACATCGGCCAGTCACTCGTCATGACGACGCTCTTCTACGGGCACGGATTTGCCCTCTTCGACAGCGTGAGTCGATGGGAGCTGATGGGCATCGTGGCTCTCGTATGGTCTGCCCAGTTGATCTTGGCGCCGCTCTGGCTGACGCGCTTTCGCGTCGGCCCGTTGGAGTGGATCTGGCGCAGTGCGACTCATCTCGAGTGGCAGCCGCTGCTACGTTCGGCACAGGCATGACACGGATAGCGCTGCCAGTCGACGACGTCCTCCCGGAGCTCGTCACGGCGCTGCGGGAACACGGGAGTGCCGTCCTCCGCGCCCCCACCGGCGCCGGCAAGACGACGCGCGTCCCGCCCGCCATCCTCGACGCAGGACTCGTCGGCGATCGCGCGGTCGTGATGCTGGAACCCCGCCGCGTGGCAGCGCGCGCCGCCGCACGCCGAATCGCGGAGGAACGTGGCGGGCGTGTCGGTGACGAGGTCGGATACCGCGTCCGCTTCGACAATCGGACGTCACCGCGCACACGTATCGTCATCGTCACGGAAGGCGTGCTGATACGCATGCTGCAGGACGACCCGTTTCTCGAGAGCGTCGGCGCGGTCGTCCTCGATGAGTTCCACGAGCGCACGCTGAACGCCGACCTGGCGCTCGCGTTAGCGCGCCGCGTGCGCGACGACGCCCGCCCGGACCTGCGCATCGTCGTCATGTCGGCGACACTCGACCCAGCTCCCCTCGCTGACTACCTCGACGGCCCCATCATCGTGAGCGAGGGCTTCCTGCACCCAGTCGAGATTCGTCACGCCGACCAGCCCGACGATCGTCGCATCGACGAACGCGTCGCCTCCGGAGTGCGACGCGCGCTGGCCGAGACGAGCGGCGACGTACTCGCGTTTCTGCCCGGGGTGGGAGAGATTCGCGCCACCGCCCGCCGACTCGGCGACGTGCGTGCGTCGGAAGTCGACGTGCTCGACCTCTACGGGAACCTGCCGCCGGAGCAGCAGGACAAGGCGCTCCGGCGCGGCGCGCGCCGACGCGTGGTGCTCGCGACCAACGTGGCCGAGACGTCGGTGACGGTCGAAGGCGTCACGGCTGTCGTTGATTCCGGCTGGGCGCGCGTGATGCGCCACGATCCCGCGCTCGGAATGGACAAGCTCGCCCTGGCACGGATCTCGCAGACGTCGATCACGCAGCGCACGGGCCGCGCGGGTCGCACAGCGCCTGGAGTCTGCTACCGGCTCTGGACGCACAACGAGGAGCGCGTTTTCCCGGCGCACCTTGCGCCCGACATTCGGCGTCTGGAGCTTGCGGGCGCGGCATTGCAGCTGCTGGCGTGGGGCGAGACGGACCTCCGCGCGTTCCCATGGTTCGAGGCACCCGAGGGCGTGCGGCTCGACGCGGCATGTGCACTCCTCGAGAGCCTTGGGGCCACGCAGGACGGGCGCATCACGGCGACCGGCCGCGCGATGTCACGCCTGCCCGTTCATCCACGCGTCGCGCGCATGTTGCTCGAAGGACATCGCCTCGGCCACGCGCATCGGACGGCCGGAGCCGCCGCTCTGCTCTCCGAGCGCGACCCATTTCGGGGCGGACTGCGCTCGCGCAAGGCGCGTCACCACAGCGACTCTGACATCGCCGATCGACTCGACGCGCTCGCCGGACGCGGCACGCCCGACGACCTGCCGCGACCGGAGCACGGCGCGCGCGCGTGGATGGAACGCGTGCGCGACGATCTCCTTGCGCTGGTCATGCGCGCCGAGGGCAAGTTGCCGCAGCCGCGCATCTCAAGCGACGAGGCCGTGGCGCGCGCGCTCCTGGTCGGCTTCCCGGATCGACTCGCGCGGCGTCGCGAAGAGGGCGCGGACCGCGCGGTGATGGTCGGTCGGCGAGGCGTGAAGCTCGCTCCGTCATGTGCTGTGCGCGACGCCGAGCTCTTCGTCTGCGTGGACGTCGATGCCGGGCAACGCGGCGAGCGTTCGGAGGCGCTGGTCCGTGTTGCATCGGCGGTCGATCGCGCCTGGCTGCCCGACGAGCATCTACGAACGACGGAAGACATCGAATTCGACCCATCCACGGGTCGCGTGGTCGGCACGCGTCGGACCCGCTTCGAAGATCTGATCCTCGACGAGGTCGCCGTACAGACGCCGCGTGGACCAACGGTCGAAGCGGCGTTGGCCGGCGCGGCGGCGAAGGATCTGGACGCGGCGTTGCGGCTCGACGACGCGGACGTAGTTGCCTTGCGCACGCGCGTTGGCTGCCTGCGCGAGTGGCGCCCGGATCTCGACCTTCCCGCACTGGACGACGACGCGGTTCGCGCGCTGCTCCCCACACTCGTTCGCGGACGGCGATCGTTTGCGGAGACGCGCAAGGCGCCGCTTCTCGACCACCTACGCGGTCTCCTCGACTGGAAGCAGTTGCAGGCCCTCGACCGCGAGGCGCCGGAACGAATCCAGGTACCGAGCGGCAGCCGCGTGCGCCTGACGTACGAGCCAGGTCGGCCGCCCGTACTCGCGGTGCGCATCCAGGAAATCTTCGGGCTGCGCGCGACGCCAACGGTGGCGAACGGTCGCGTGAACGTGCTGCTGCATCTTCTTGCGCCGAACCGGCGGGCGCAGCAGATCACGGATGATCTGCCGTCGTTCTGGGCGAATACGTATCCGGTCGTGCGGGCGGAGTTGCGGCGGCGGTATCCGCGGCACGCTTGGCCAGAGGATCCGGTGGCGGCGAAGGCAGAGCGGCGACCGGGGCGGCGTCGGGGGTAGCGGTTTCGGGGAGAGGCGGGGAGAGGGACGGGGCTCGTTGTTGCACGCCCTCCACACGTCGAGATCCCCTCTGTTGATTGGGGGCAGGCACCTGGGACGGGTCAGGTGGCTCCCAGGCCCAGCAGGGTGCCTAACTGGAAGACCGCGAGGCTGGCGATGTAGGCGATGGCGCCGTAGGCGAGGAAGAGGCCGACCGGCCAGCGCCACGAGTTCGTTTCGCGCTTCAGCACGCCGAGAGTCGAGACGCACTGCAGAGCGATCACGTAGAAAAGCAGCAACGAGATTCCGGAGAGCGGGGTGAAGACGGGGCGGCCGTCGGGCCAGCGGTCGTCGCGCATCGAGTCGAGCAGCCCTTGGTCGTGTTCGTCGGCCTTGTCCCCCACCGCATAGATCACACCGAGGGTGGGGACGAACACCTCGCGCGCGGCGAACGACCCGAGGATTGAGACGCCGATCTTCCAGTCGAAGCCGAGGGGTTCGATAACCGGTTCGATCAGTTGCGCCACCTGCCCGATGTAGCTACCGCGCAGCCGTTCCGACGACTCGACTCGCCGCAGTTCGACCAGTTCCGTCGAGAGAGACTCGACACGCGACGGGTCGCCATCCGACTGCACGATCCGCGCTTCCAACTGCGCGCTCTCGGCGCCGAAGTCGCGTTGTAGTTTGACGTCGCGCGGGAACGTCAACGCTGCCCAGAGAACCATCATCAGCACCAGGATGATGGGGCCCGCGCCAGCAACGAACGACCATGTGCGTTTGCCGGTATTGAAGAGCACGCTGCGGAGCGAGGGGCGCCGATACGACGGCAACTCCAGGAGCAGCGGACTGCGGGCGCCGGGCAGCACAGAGTGTTGCAGGCCCTTCGCGACGACACCGGCGACGACGATCCCCGCCACGTACATCACGAGTACCACGGTCGCCGGGACCCAACTGGGCGACGCGGCGAAGAGCGCTCCGACGATCACGGCGTACACGGGCAAGCGCGCCTGGCAGGACATCAACGGCACGATCGCCATCGTCACCATGCGATCGCGTCGGTTCTCGATGGTACGTGTCGCCATGATCGCGGGGATCGCGCACGCGAAGCCCGAGAGCAGCGGTAGGAACGAGCGTCCGGGCAATCCGACCAGCCCCATCACACGATCGAGGAGGAACGCCGCGCGCGCGAGGTAGCCCGAGTCCTCGAGGGCTTCGAGGAGCACGAAGAGCATCGCAATCTGAGGGACGAAGACGAGGAACGCGCCGAGGCCGGCCACGATCCCATCCTTCACGAACGAGCCGAGCAGCCCGCCGCCGACGAGACCGTGGAGCCAAGAACCGAGCGCCGTGAGTGTCTTATCCACGAAGTCGATGGCGCCCCCCGACCAGGAGTAGACCACCATGAAGACGAGCAGGAAGACGGCCAACATCGCCAACGTGCCGGAGACGGGATGCGTCAAGAACCGATCGGCGCGCGCCTGCCACGGCGATTGATCCGCCGTCCGCTTCAGAATCGGCGCGATCAGCGCGTCGATCGCCGCGAACCGTAGCTCCGTCGAGAGCGTGGCGGAGTCATGTCCCGCATCCTCGACGTCCTGCCGCGCACGCCGGATGTCGGCCGCGATCGAACGCGATTCGTCGGAGTCCTCAGCATCGAGACGACCGAGAACGTCTTCGGCGAGCGCCGCCGACGAAAGGACGAGCTCCGCGAAGCGAAGACCGTCGCCGACGCCGACCTCGCGGCCCGCAAGGCGCGGTGCGAGTTGCTCCGCGTGCCGCGTGAGGACATCGGGAAATTGAAGCGCCAGTGAGCGTCCGCGGGATCCGCCCGCCAGCACCGCACTCACCAATTCCGCACGCCCCTCGCCCGTGCGCCCACACGTCGGAACGACGGGAACACCCAGTAGCTCGGAGAGCGCCTCGACATCGATGGAGACGCCGTCGGCAAGCGCCATGTCGTATTGGTTGAGCGCAACGACGAGCGACCGCCCGGTATCGATCACCTGTGTGACGAGCACCATGCTTCGCTCGAGGTTTGTGGAGTCCGCAACGACGATCACAACGTCGGGCGCACCGTCCTCGAATTCGCCCGCGATCTCGCTGCGCGCCACGCGCTCGTCCGGGGATCGCGGCGCCAGACTGTAGCAACCGGGCAGATCGACAAGCTGGAGCGGACCCGCAGACGTGGCGACGGTTCCCACCACCCGCTCGACCGTGATGCCGGGGTAGTTTCCGACGCGCTGACGCATCCCTGTCAACGCGTTGAAGAGCGATGTTTTCCCGACGTTCGGATTGCCGCAGAGCGCCACGCGGCGAGGCTTCTTCTTGAGCGATCCGAGACCGATCACACCCGCTGTGGCTGGCGTCGATGCCTTCGACTTCATCTCCCGGCCTCGACTGCGACGCAAACGCAGCGCGCCTCATCCGCCCGGATGGCGAACGACCCACTGCGCACGCGTACGTGAAGGGGATCGCCAAGAGGCGCCTTCCGAACCACGCGCACTTCGACGCCCGGCGTGAATCCAAGTTCGGCCAGCCGCTCGCGCAGGAGCGGTTCGCCGGAGAGGCCGGTCACGGCGGCGGAACCGCCCACGGGGAGTTGATCGAGGGTCACTGCACGTAGTTCTCGGAGATGCTTGTTGCGATAGAGTCTCAATTACACGATCGCCCTCCGCAGCATGCCGAGAATTGCAGCAGAGTCGAGCGAAGCGGAGCCGCGACGTGACTGCTGTCACACTCCCCCGCGAGAAGCCCTCGTCTGGGAACGGAGAGGCGGATAGGACTGCGCCCGTGCGCGCACCCCCTCCCCTCACCCTCTGCGGAACGGATCCGTCGCGCGCCGTCACGTTCCCGACCGGCATGTTGCTCGCGCCGATGGAGGGCATCACCGATCGCTGCTACCGCGATCTCGCGCTCGATCTGGGGCATGTCGGAGGCGCGTGCTCGGAATTCCAGCGCGTGAGTTCGTCTGTGCTCCCGACGAAAGTCTTCCGGCGCGAACTCGGTCCTGTTCGCGACGACGTTCCGGTGGGCGTGCAGATCATGGCGTCCGGGACCGAGTACCTGGGCCGTTCGGTCGAGAACGCGGTCGCAATCGGCGCGCCCTGGATCGACCTGAACTTCGGCTGTCCCGTCAAGCGCGTCGTGAACAAATGCGCGGGATCGGCGCTGCTGGATCACCCCGACGCGCTCCATGCGATCGTTGCGGAGACGGTCGCAGCGACCGGCGTGCCCGTCACGGCGAAGATCCGCGCGGGCGTGCAGGGCGATGCGCTGCTAGACGACGTGCTCGACGCGTGCGCGGACGCGGGCGCGGCGGGCGTGATCCTGCATGCGCGTCTGCGCCGACACTCGTACGCAGAGCCCGCGCAATGGGAGTGGATCAGCCGCGCGACAAAGCGCCTGCGCGAGCGCGGTGTGCCGCTGATCGGCAACGGTGGCATCGATACTGCGTCCGATGTCCAGCGCATGTTGGACACAACCGACTGCGACTCCGTCATGATCGGGCGAGCCGCGTTCAAGAACCCCTGGATCTTCCGAGAAGCGGCGGGCGGCGCGCCGCCGTCGTTCGACGAGGCCTACGCCTTCGCACAGCGCTACTTCGATGAGCTGTTGCCGCCCGGAGGCAACCCGCGCGCCGTGGCCCGCTTCAAGCAGTTCTTGCTGAACTACGCCGCCGCTGGCTTCGACCGCGTGATCGCGCCGGATCGGGACCGCCTCCTGCGCGAACACGACCCGGCGATCTTCCGCGCGTGGTTGGCCAACACCCGCGCCACTGCCGTGTCGCTGGATGTGCGTGAACCAAACGCGCACACAGAGGGTTAGGATCTGCACTCCATGAGACGCTTCCGGCTCCCCGTTCGCCCATTCTTTGCCCGCCTACTCGTCGTTTTGAGCGCGCTGGCGGTGGTCGTCTTCGCCGCAACCGAGGCGTACGCCCGTGGCGGGGGCGGCGGCAATTTCGGCGGTGGTGGCGGAGGCGGTTTCGGCGGCGGCGGAGGGTTCGGCGGGGGCGGTGGGTCTTGGGGCGGCGGCAGTGGCGGAGGGGGCAGCGGAGAGGGCCTCTTCTGGCTGATCTACCTCGCGTTTCGGTATCCACTCATCGGCATCCCAGTTCTGATCTTCGTCGTATTCGTCTCCGCAACCGGCGCGAACAAGGGTCATCGCGCAAACCAGGGGCGCGTGATCCGCAGGGGCAAGACGGCGGCGAAGCGCGTCTCGGCAATCGAAATCGAGCAGACGTTACGCGCGACCGATCCGCACTTCGACAAGCCAGGCTTCTTCGGCCGGGTTGTCGTCGCGTTCCGGAAGGTGCAGACGGCGTGGTGCGCCCACGATCTGGCCGCGATCCGCCCCTTCGTGTCGGACGGCATCCATGAACGCTTTGCGCTGCAGCTTCAGGAAGAGAAGGACCTCGGCTACCGCGACCACATCGAGAGCCTGGACGTGACGAACGTCCAGTTTGCGGACGTGGTGGACGAGGGTCGCGTGCAGATCGTCACCGTGCGCGTCACGGCACGCTGCGTTGACTACCGCGTGAGTCTCGAGACCGGCAAGTTCGTATCGGGGAGCCGCCAGCCCGAGACGTTCTCCGAGTACTGGTCGTTCCTGCGGCGGCGCGGGACGAAGGAGAAGGTGAACGACAAGGGCCTGGTCGAGGGCTATTGCGGCAACTGCGGCGCCCCGATCGAGATGAGTCAATGGTCGAAGTGCCAGAGTTGCTCTGCGTTCCTGCGCAGCGGCGAACACGATTGGGTGCTCGTCGAAATCACACAGGCGAGCGAGTGGCGGGTCCACTCGCCGGACACGATCCGAGGCGTCAAGGAGATGCGTGCGAAGGACGCGGGCTTCAGCGTGCAGCACCTCGAGGATCGTGCGTCGGTCATGTACTGGCGCACGGCGATGGCCGACCGACTCGGCAATGCGACTCCGATGCGCAAGATGGCGAGCGACGAACTCTGTGAGCGCTGGAAGCGCCTGATCCAAGGCGGCATCCGCGATGACGGCCGACGCTGGTACTTCGGCGAACGCGGCGTCGGCGCCGTCGAAGTCGCAGGCATGGTGCCGGAGACGGGCGGGCGCGATGGCGCCATCGTCGCGGTGACGTGGTCCGGGACATTCTTCTCTGTGGACCCGAACGGGCGCCGCAAGCGCGAGCGCAAGAGCAGCATCGTGACGACATTGCTCCATCTCGAACGCCGGGCAGACGTGCAGAGTGATCCGGGCGAGACCGTCAGTTCCGCACACTGCGCGAATTGCGGCGCGGCCGACGCGGGCGGCGAGACCGACGCCTGCGAGTATTGCGGCGAGGTGATGAACGACGGCAAGCGCGACTGGGTGCTCGTCGATCTGGCGCAGCGGCACACCGACGACGGGCGAGTAATGCTCGCCAAGACGCGCGGCCTGCTCGTCGATTCGGTGGGGTCTTCGAGCGACACGGATGCGGATGCGGAGACCGAGACCGACACGCCGATGTCCCGCCCGACCGCTCAGGGCCTGCTCGCGTGGATGATCCGGACGAGTCTCGCCGACGGTCACCTCGACGACCGCGAGGAAGCACAGCTGCTCAGTCTCACGCAGCGCGCCGGACTGCGTCGCCAGGAACTCGATGACCTCCTCGCCGCCGCGCGCCGCCGGGAACTGGAGGCGCCGGCGCCCCACGACATCGGCGAGGCGCGGCGCTGGATCGACGAAGCCGCCACGGTCGCCCTGGCGGACGGTCAGGTGAAGCACGGCGAGCAGGCGGTGCTCATCGACCTGGGCGCGCAGGTCGGACTCTCCGCGGCCGACGTCCGCATGTCGATCGCACAGACGCGCCAGCGGCTGGTACGCGAGGCGCGCGCCGCCCTGCGTGCCGAGAAGCAAATGTAGCGGTGGGTGCAGCGTCGAGCTACGTGCCGCGCAGCAGGAACCAGGCGACCGCGCCGACGACCACGCAATACGGGCCGAAGTAGGCGAGCTTGCCCTGTCCGAGAAGGCGAATGAGTGCCGCTATGGCCGCAAGTCCGCTCACGAACGCCACGGCCGCTGCCAGCGCCAGCATCGCGACGCTCGGACCGTTCTCCAAGCCGCCGTCAGCGAAGCCGAGGATGGCCGCGCCACAGATGGCCGGGATCGACATCAGGAAACTGAAGCGCGCGGCGCGGACGGGGTCGTCGCCGAGAAACATCGCGCTCGCGATCGTCGAGCCCGAGCGCGAAACCCCGGGCGTCATGGCCAGCACCTGCGCGCAGCCGACGACGACAGCGTAGCCATATCCAGGTCTGCCGAGTTTGCGGCGCGCGGCTGGGGTGAGCAGGAGAATGGCACCGGTCAGGAGCAATCCGAATGCAGCGACGCGCGGATTGTCGAACGCTGCATCGATCTGATCCTTGGCGATGAGCGCCACGATCACGGTCGGCACGGTGGCGACGACAACCATCCAGCCGGTGCGCGCCTCCGGCCCCTTGGTGACGACGTCACGCACGATCTCGATCACGTCGCGACGGTAGTAGACCAGCACGGAGAGCAGGGTGCCGAGATGGACAGCGATCTCGAGACCTGCGCCGGGGCTGGACACGTCGAGCATCTCCTGCACGAGCACCAGATGACCAGACGACGAGATCGGTAGAAACTCCGTGAGCCCCTGCACGAGTCCGAGTACGAGAGCGTCGATCCACGTCATCGCAGGATGCTACGCAGGGCCGAGGCGTGAGCGAGGAAGTGGAGACCGATCATGCGCCCTCCATCGGCGCAACTCGCGGCCGAGACGAGCGTGGACAGGGACGCCCCTCACGCTTTCGAGCCCAGCGGGGCGTCCACCATCTAATATGGGGGGTTCGCGAGGTGAAACGATGATCAAGCTGCAACTCCCCGAGGGAGCGGAAGCCGAGGTCCCCGAAGGGGTCTCGATCCGCGAGGCCCTATCCGACGTCAAGGGCATCCGCAAGGCCGTCGCGGCCAGGCTGAACGGCACCGTCGTGGACCTCTCCACGACGCTCGCTACCGACGCGACGATCGAGCCGGTGATGCCGGGCAGCGACGACGCGCTCGAGGTGCTGCGCCACACGACGGCGCACGTCATGGCGCAGGCAGTCGCACGCCATTTCGGCATCGAAAACGTCGAGTTCGCGATCGGCCCGGTCATCAAGGACGGGTTCTACTACGACTTCGATCTGCCGCGCACGCTAACGGAGGACGACCTCCCCGCGATCGAGAAGCTCATGGAGCAGATCAAGCGCGAGAACATCGAGATCGTGCGTTCGGTCGCCACCGACCGCGACGACGCGCTGGCGACGATCCATGGCGCCGGGGCGAAGAGCAAGTTCAAGCAGGAACTCATCCGCGGCTTTCCGGCGGAGGAGCCGGTGTCCTTCTACACGCAGGGCGAGTTCACGGATCTCTGCCGCGGGCCCCACCTCCCAGCGACGGGTAAGCTGGCCTTCTTCAAGCTGCTCTCGGTTGCCGGTGCGTACTGGCGCGGCGACGAGAAACGCGAGCAACTGCAGCGGATCTATGCAACGGCGTTCTTCGACAAGAAGGAGCTGAAGCAACTCCTGCATCAACGTGAAGAGGCGCTGAAGCGCGACCACCGCAAGGTCGGGCAACAGCTCGATATCTTCCGTAGCCTTCCCGAGGCTCCTGGCTTCCCGCTGTGGCTGCCGAACGGCACGATCATCGTCAATCAACTACTCGCCTACATTCGCGAGAAGTTGGAGGTGCGCGCGTACCAGGAGATCCGCACACCGCACATCATGATCGACGACCTGTGGAAGACGTCGGGTCACTACGATCACTACAAGGACAACATGTACTTCACGGAGATCGAGGATCGCTCGTTCGCCGTGAAGCCCATGAACTGCCCCGGCGCGGCGCTCGCGTACAAGCAGGGGTTGCGCAGTTACCGAGAGCATCCGGTGCGGCTCGGCGAGTTCGGTCTCTGCCATCGCTTCGAGCGCAGCGGGACGTTGCACGGGCTCACGCGGGTGCGCTCGTTCGTGCAGGACGATGCCCACATCTTCTGCACGCCCGCGCAGTTGCAGAGCGAGATCCTCGCGTTGATCGACCTCACGCACGAGGTCTACCGCGAGATCGGCTTCGGCGTCCCGAAGATGGTGCTCTCCACGCGTCCCGATGACCGCACGGGCAGCGACGAGATGTGGGACAACGCCGAGAACCAGCTCACGGAAGCACTCGCGAAGGCGGGTGCGACGTATGACATCAACCCCGGCGACGGCGCGTTCTACGGTCCTAAGATCGACTTCCTCGTGCTCGATGCCATCGGTCGCGAGCACCAGCTTTGCACGATCCAGGTTGACTTCTCGTTGCCGGAGAAATTCGATCTCGAGTACGTCGGCAACGACAGTGCGCGTCACCGTCCGGTGGTCATCCACCGCGCGATCCTCGGCTCCATCGAACGCTTCATCGGACTCTTGATCGAGCACTACGCCGGCATCTTCCCGCTCTGGCTCGCGCCGACGCAGGCGATGGTGCTGCCTGTATCCGAAGACCGCCACGCCGACGCCGCGGGCAACATCCTCCAAGAGTTGCGCCAGGCTGGCTTCCGCGCGCACGTGGACTGGTCGAACAACAAGCTCGGGAAGAAGATCCGCGAGGCGACGCTGAAGAAGACGCCCTACTTGCTGGTGGTCGGCGATCGGGAAGTCGACAACGGCACGATCGCCGTGCGACGGCGCGACGGCACGGACTGCGGCTCGCTCGAGATGGGCGCGTTGCTGCACATGCTGCGCGAGGAGCGCGACACGCGATCGCTGGTGCCGCTCTTGAACACTCCCCGCGGCGACACGCCCCAAGCCGATGCGCCGAGCGCAGCGGAGGAAGACGCATGAGAGTCTTGATCACCGGCTCCGGCGGACAGGTCGGCCTGGAGCTCATCTCGTTCCTGCTCGGGCGCGACCACGATGTCATCGCGAGCGACGTCGCACCGAAGCCCGACGCGTGCACGCACGACGTTGCGTGGGAGCACCTCGACGTCACGCAGCCCGATGAGATCCGCGAGGTGATCGAACGCGTCCGCCCCGGGGCCATCTACCACCTCGCGGCGATCCTCTCGGCGCGCGGCGAGCAGATCCCGCACGTCACCTACGAGATCAACCAGACGGGCACGCGCAACATGCTCGAAGCGTGCCGCGAACTCGACGTCCAGAAGTTCATCTTCACGAGTACGATCGCCGCGTTCGGCCCGGGCCTGCCCGATCCGGTCCCGAACGAGGTCTCGATGCGGCCGACAACCATGTACGGGATCACGAAGGTCGCCGGCGAATTGCTCGGCGAGTACTACCGTCAGAAGTGGGGGCTCGACTTTCGCGGCGTACGCTTCCCCGGTCTGATCAACGCCGGCGTCCCCGGCGGTGGCACGAGCGACTACGCATTGCACATGTACACGAGCGGCATGAAGGACGGTCGCTACGAGTCGTTCTGCCACGCCGACACGCGCATTCCGTTGATGTACATGCCCGACGCAATCCGCGCGCTGGTCGAGGTCGCGGAGGCCCCGCGCGAGAAGCTGCGTCGGTCCATCTACAACATCGCCGCGTTCAGCCCGACCGCCGGGCAGATCGCCGAGAGCGTCGCACAGGCGATCCCCGGCGTCGATCTCACGTTCAAGAGCGACCCGCTGCGGCAGGCGATCCTCGACTCGTGGCCGCGCGCCCTCGACGACAGCGCCGCCCGCGAAGAGTGGGGCTGGCGCCCCCAGTACGACCTCGACGGCATGACGGCGGACATGGTGCTCCAGGTCCGTCAGATGATCGCCGACGGACGGCTCTGACCGAGAGCCGGGGGACCGTCGCGCGCCACGCTGCGGCGACGCGACCGGATGTGCGCGGCAGGTTCGTTTCTCGATTCGAGAATCACAGCACGCGCACGCTCAAGATCCAGGCGTCCATCTCCCGATGGGACCGCAGCGAGAGGCGTAAGCCCCTCCACGGACTCATGGAGGGACACCATGCTGCACTGCGAGAAGTGTGGCGCACAGCTGCAACGGCCCGGAGCCGATTGCGTCACCTGCTTGCGCCAGCGTATGAAGGCTCGGTCGAACGCGGCGTTCGTCCCCGACGATGACGACGACGACGAAGACGAGTTCGTCGCTGTCGGTGACTTCGACGCCGAAGATGCCTACCTGGACGACACGACGCCGCTCGGCACTGTGCCCTCGACCGAACGCGCGAAGCGCTGGTACGACGAGCTCGACCAATCGCCCGTCTTCAAGTACGCCGCCCCCGAAGCCGACCCCGACGACCCGGATGCCGAAGAGCAGGTGCCCGAGTCGATCGAGCAACCAGTGGCAGCGTCCTCGGATGAGGAACTTGAGGCCGAGCCGTTCCACGAGCCCGAGCCGGTCAATGACGTCGTTCGCAGCGCCGCAGAGCACGCTGCGATCCATCCTGCGGTAGAGCCGATCTCGGACGAGATCTCGCACGTCGCCGCGCATCTGGCGGAGCCACGTCTGGCAGAGCCGGAGACCACTCCGATCGTGGAACCCATCACCGGCGACCTGACCGGCGAGGTCACGGCCACGCGGCCCGTCCAGTTCCCGACTGCACAGCCCGTTGCCTCCCCGGTCGTGCAGCCGATGCAGACCACGGGCATGGCCGTCGTCACACCGATGACCGAGCCGGCCGAGGGCGTAGAGGTTGCCATCAATCCGCGCTACGAATTCCACTCGGCGCCCGGCGAGGCGTCACCGGCCGTCCACGTCCTGCTCGACATGACGCCAGTCGGCAGACCGCTCGTCGATGCCGACGACGGCCCGATCGCGCACGTGATCCTGGCCCTCGACCTCTCTGCCAGCATGAACCACGCGCGCAAGTACCCGGTACTCACACGCGCCCTCGAGAACATGCTGAACGATCTGCGCTACGCCGAAGAGGGCGATGTGCTCATCAGTCTCGTCGTCTATGCGTACGGCGCCGAGATCCTGTTGAAGGCCGCGCCAGCATCCGAAATCGACCCGCGCCACGTCCTGAGTCTCATCGACAACTCCAAGCTCCGCTTCGGACGCTACACGGACATCGTTGGCGCCCTCTCGCGCGGCGGCCGCATCGCACTGGACTCACACCGCGCCATGCCGCGCGTTCCGATCCGCATGTACGTCTTGACCGACGGCCAGCCGCAGGACATGGCTGGCGCACAGAAGACAATGGAGATGATCCGCAAGTTGCCGGTCGATGTGCACGGGCTCGCGTTCGGCGACGATGCCGACGTCGACGCTCTGCAAGCGCTCATCTCCGGCGGCCGTGGCGGCACGATCAAGCACGTGCGTCCCGACACGCTCAACAGCGCGTTCGAGCGCATCGGTGAGGTCGCGCGCCGCGTGGTCGCCAAGCGTTCGCTGCTGGAGGTGGAGTTGCGCGACGGCATCGTCGGCGGCGCCGCCTACCGCTTCCGCCCAGGTCGCCACGCATACGGCACGACGGCATTCAAATCGGGTCGCGTCTTCAAGACGGATCTCGGCACGTTGGAGAGCGGTCGCAGCTACTCGCTCTTGCTCCAACTCCGCCTGCCCCCCACCGAAGACAGCTCGACCGAACTCGGCCGCGTCACGTTACGCATCCCTGGTGAAGGCGGCCCGGTGACATTCGAAGCACTGCTCTCGATCGACCGCCATGCGGGCGAGAGGATCCCGGACGCGGATCCGGCAGTGACCGAGGTGCGCGACGTGGTGGAAGCCGTCGGCGCCGTCGATCCCGTGAAGCAGTTACGAGCGCTTCACGCGCGCCGCAAGCTCTACACCGAAGAACGCCGCGACCCGTACATCATCGAACTGATCGAGAAGGCCATCGAAGAGATGGAGTCGAAGGGCACGCTCTCGTCCCTCTCCGACGGTGAACGTGCGGCGCTCCAATCCCATACGCAGAGCGTCGTCGGCGGCAGTCAGCCCGCGAAGGCTGGCGTCTAATGGCCAGCGATGTACGACGCAACATCGTCGCCACCTCGCACGAGCGCCGCGTCGCCCGAAGGATCACTGCACGCGGTGATGAGGGCCTGACCGAGTCACTCTTGCAACTGAACGGTGTCCGGGCCGGCGGTCGCTACCTGCTGCGCCAGCTCTACGCGGTCGGCGCCGAAGGTGCCGTGTACGACGTGAAGGACATGAAGGATCCCAACGCCAAACCACTCGTGGCGAAGGTGGCTCTCCATCCGTATCACCGCCCTTTTGACCTGCTCCCGGACGAGGTCCGGAAGAGTCGCTACTCGCTGCGCGTCGAGTCGCAGTACTTGCTTGGCAACGTCAGCCCGTTCATGCCGCGCGGCGTCGGGATCTTCGAGACGCACAACCCCGCCCTCGACGCAGCCCGTGGCGACGCCTTCGCGGAGCCCGAACCCGTGCTCGTGATGGAGAAACTCCCCGGTTTCGATCTCGATCGCTGGCTCGCGCGTGCGCATCGTTCCAGCGTCCCGAGAGTCGTTCTGCGACGGACGCTCGACCGCGTCGCCGTCGTACTTCTCCAAGCCCTCACTGACCTCCGTGGGCGCGGCCAGATCTTCGCGGACCTGCGCCCCGGAAACATGCGCATGATGGGCCGTCCAGAGCGCCGCGTACGTATGCTCGACGCCGGCAGTCTGGTCTCCGTACACGACAAGAGCGGGCGCTTTCCGCACGTTCCCGCATACCTTCCGCCGGAGCTCTTCCGCGCAACACAGGCGGGGCAACTGATCGTCCCCAACGATGCTGTCCAGGCCGTGATGGCCGGGCGCACGCTCTTCGAGGCGGCGACGGGATCGGTCCCCCACCCGGGACAGGAGGTCGATCTTTCGCTGCTCGCAGGCAGCGACGTCTCGAGCCCAGTGGGCGACGTGATCGCACGCCTCTGCACGGGTGAGTACAGCGATGCGCGCACGGCTCTCGAGCATCTCTACCAACACGCCTCGCGGCGCGTCGCCCACGGCAACGATCCGCGACGCACGCCTGTGGTCGATACAAAGGTGGTTCCGGGTCCGCGCGTCGCGGCGCCAGGCGGTGCTGCGCGCGCCGTCGCCTCGGCGTCACACCCGGTCGCGAAAGCCGTTGTGCCGGGCGCCGCTGCCGCGCGCGCTGCGTCGGCGACGCCCCCCGCGACACAGAACGACCAGATCCTGCCGCCGTCCAAGAAGCCCAGTGGGTTCTTCGGCCGGTTGGTCGGCAAGCTACTCGGTCGCTGAGCACCGCTCCGCTTGACTCCGCCCGAGTCACAGAGATCGGGTGCAGCGATGGCGCAAGATTCTCGCGCACGGCGATCGTGCCGCGCGCCCTGAAGTCGCATGGACCCGTTACGCTCGTCCCCGTTACGCTCATGACCAAGACGATGCGCAGCGGTGTGGTCGGTTCAGGTCTTCCCACCCGCCGTTGCATCCCGCAGTAATCGCACCCTGTTCGCGAGGCTTCCGGAACGATGAGATACACAGTCCAACCCGGCGTGGGCGCCGGCGCCATCCGCTTCGGCATGAGCATCGAGGAAATCCACAAGCGCCTCGGTGCACCCGACGAGGAAGGCGTGTGGGAGACCACGGGCGAGCGCCAAGATTGGTGGGAGGACGACGGCCTCTCGGTGCTCTACGACGCGGCCGGCGTCTGCGTCGAGATCGCGCTCTACCCGCCAGCCACGGTGCGCGTGGACGGTCGCCGACTCCTCGGCGTTCCGGACGCAGAGGCACTCGCCGCACTGCGCGAGCTCGACCCCGACGCGGAACAGGAAGACGGAATGCTCGTCTCCAGCCAACTCGGGATCGCGCTCACGCGCAACGACGACGACGAGTTGGAGATGTTGATGCTCGCTCCGAGCCGCATCGAAGAGCAAACGGCGGGCGCCGCAGAAGATGCAGAAGACGTGGACGAGACGGGCGCCACGACGAGGAACGGCGGAGACAGCCCCGCGTGAGCAGAACTCCGACACGAGTCCTCTTCGTCTGCGCTGAAAACTCCTGCCAGAGCCAGATGGCCGAGGGCTGGCTCCGACACCTCGGCGGCGACTGCTTTCTCGCGCGCAGCGTTGGCCCACGCCCGTCGCATCTGCACCCACTCGCGACGGCGGCGATGCAGGAAGTGGAGATCGACATCGCCAGCCAGCGCGGCAAGGGCTTCGACGCGCTGCAGAGCGAACGCTTTGACGTCGTCGTCACTCTCTGCGAAGAGTCCGCGGCCGACCTACCCGCACTCCCCGGCCGCCCCACCGTGCGCCACCACCCAACGGACGATCCGACGTGGATCGAAGACGAGTTCGGCGCCGACATCAACGAGTTCCGCAAGGTCCGCGACGCGTTGCGCGACGTGGTCGCGGCATTGGTGGCGGGCGGCTGAGTCACTCGTCGCTCGGAACGAGGATATCCAACCGCAGATCGATCGTCTTCGCGTCCTCGGCGAGGAGACCGAGCGGGATGTCGGGGCCGGGTCGGGGGAGGCGAACCGATATTCGCGCGGGCCCATCGGGAACGCCGTGAAGCTCGAACTTTCCGTCGTACGCAATCGCCGCCCACGCACGTAGTCGGGTGTTGTCGTCGCGCACCAAGATCGTCGCGTCGTGTACCGGTTCGCCGGAGGCATCGACGAGCAGCCCACTCACTTCGCGACCGCGGCGAATGACGAGTGTCACGTCGCTGGCCCCGGTCGGCACGTCGCGGCGTAGATCGAGTCCGTGCGGCGCGTCGCCCTCGGCCAGTACGAGGTAACGCGCTCCCGGCTCCAGACCACGGACGCGGAAACGCCCCGCCTCGTCGGTGTAGGCCTCCATCGCAGCATCGGGCCAGTCGTCCTCGCGGATGCGTGTACCCACGGGATAGCACGTGACGATGACGTCTCCGATCGCTCTCCCGGTCTCATCGACGACGGAGCCCGCGATATCCGCGCCGCGCCGCAGAACGACGAGGATGTCGTCGGTTGATGGAGAGTTGATCGTGAGGGGCTCTGGTGCGATGAACTCGGTGTCGCCGTAGAACTGCACGAAGAGGGTTAGCTCGCCCTCGGGGGCGCCCGGCAGAACGACCAGGTCGCTGCCGACACCCCGAGCGAACGAGGACTCGCGGTCGCGGTCGACATGCGCCACGGAGACATGGACGGCGGACTCGATGGCGACCGGGCGGCCAGCATCATCCACGAAGCGCACACGGAGCGACGGCGCACGCAGAAGGCGGATGGTGGCCTCTTGCCCGCCGGCGACGACACCCGACACGGTCACGGGCGGATAGTGAGACCCCCATCGCCCCGCCGAGACGTCCCAGACCGAGCCGGGTTCTGCGATGGGGATCGCAAAGACTCCCTGTGCGTCAGCCGCGATGCTCTGGCTCCCGCTCTCTCCCTTGGCCTCGATCCAAGCTCGCGACACGGGCGTCCCATCCTGATCGATCACTCTCCCCGTGATGAGCCCTGCGGACAGCGCAACCAACTCGATCTCGGGCGCGGGAATCACGACATCGACTGCGGCAACGCGAAGAGCGGCGAATCCGTTGATCTGCGGCGCAACGCTCACCGAAGCCGCGCCAGCCGATCTGTGAAAGAGCACGCGCCCATCCGTGTCGGTGCGCCTGCTCTCTGCACGCGAGGCGCTCGCGGCAACAGAGTCCGACGTGATGCCGACAACGACGCCGGAGAGCGGCGCCCCGGACGCGTCGATCACGCGCACCGATTGCTCATGCAGGACACGGAGGCGGAACTCGACATCGCGCCCCCGCAGGTCTCCGTACTGGTACGCCGAGTTGTACCCCTCGCGACTAACGTTGAGGTCGTACTTGTCCGAGGGAACGACGCGCACGGAGAAACGACCGTCGGTTGTCGTGATCGCGGAGAGTGCGCGACCGGCGCCCTCGATCGTCGCTTCGGCGAGCGGGCGACCATCGTCGGCATCGACAACATGCCCACGCAAGACGACCATTTCATCGAGCTCGACGGTCCCGACGTCGATCCGCCGCTCGCCGTCCACAGCGCGCACGACCGTTTGCTGCGGCGCCCGATCAAGTGCTTCACCACGTGCGCGCACCCACCGTGTATCCGCGCGCAACATGACCTCGAATGTGCCGTCAGCGGCCACGGCATGAAGGGGCGCGCGCGCCCATTCGTCTGCGTCCACGCGATCGTTGGGATCCGTCGTTGCGATCCGGACGGCAGCGTCCCGCAGTGGGACACGGCTCGCAGCAACGATGCGCCCGACGACAACGAGTGGTGCCCCGAGGGAGATCGCGATCCCCACGGTCGGCTGCCCGGCGGCGAAGGCAACCGGAGAAGAGCGTCCGGCGAGAAGTCGCCACTCCGCCGCGATGACGACGTCGGGGCCCGGTCGGACGCCGACCAACTCAAATCGGCCGGCGGCGTCGGTGACGCAAGAGACGCCGCGCGCGCCGTCGGCGGGACGGACCGTGGCGCCCTCGATCGGCGCCCCGCTCTCGTCCACGACACTCCCGCGAACCGTCGCGCCGCGCCGCATGACGAGAACGAACTCCGCGCTGGCGTCGGCCTCGAGATGAACACCTCTGCCGCCGGCGGTGACGCGCTCCACGAACTGCCTGAGCAGATATCCGTCGGAGTCCAAGCGAACCTCGTCGAGCGGCGCAGGCGCGATCCATCCGGGCGCCTCCGGAACGCCGACATAGTCGCCCGGTGGAAGACCCTCGAAGATGACCTCCCCGGGGCCATCCCGACGCGGGGTCACGCCGTAAGCGTTGGGCAAGAGCCGCACGGTCACAGCGCTCACGGGCTCGCCTTCCCCATCGCGAATGAGGAATCGGAGAGACGCGCGGTGGCGTACGAGGTGCAGGTCTGCTCGTACGGTCGCCCCGGGGTTCGGTCGCAGCCCCCAGTCCACGCCCCGCGACTGCCCCCAACCGGGGGTTACGCAGCGCGCCTGGAGGCCACGATTCGGCGGGACACCCTCGATCCGGTACCGCCCATCGGCGTCCGTCCGCGCGCGGGGCTTCGATGGGTTCGAACCGACTTGCGAGATCTCGATCTCGACACCGACGACAGGCTCCCGCTCTGGACCGGTCGTGACCAGGCCCTCGACGATCGCCGACGGCGCCAGCACGACGTCGTACTCCGAGATCGTCGGGACAACGACGGTACCGACGGACGCAGACCACGCGCCCGGCTCCTCGGCCATGAGTCGCGCACCACCGGCGGGAAGGCCGGAGAGGACGTACTCCCCGTCCGCCGCAGCAACCGCGACTCCGTGGGGTGGATCGTGGACATCCTTCGGCCACGAGCGCACGATCGTCCCGGGGAGCGGCGTGCCATCCGGTCGCCTGACCTTCCCGCGCAGCGTGAACCCAGTGGGCAACACGAACGTGATGTCGGCGGGGATCCCGTCCCCGTCGATCACGACGGTCCGCGCCGACGTCGCGTGCCCGGGCGCACGCGCTCGCAGCACCCACTCGCCCTCGCCGACGAGCGGCACGCGGATGAACGTCCCGTCCGACGCGTCCAGTTCCGGGTCAGGGCCCCCCGAGTCGGCAGCGGTAGAGGAGACGACGCGCGCACCGGCGAGGGGGCGGCCTCGCGAGTCGACGACCCGCGCTCTCACGTCGCGCGCGAACGGTGCAACCCCAGGCGCGTCGACACCGGAGTCGTCGTCGGGGGGCGAGCGGCGATCGTCGACATGTGCGCGATCTTCGCGTGTGAGCGCGGCGGAGGAGGACGGGTCGCGTGGGCGTTCGTCGGAGGGGAACACCAGCACGAGTGCGGCGGCGCCGAGGGCGAGGAGGATCGCGACGGCGGTGAGGGATCTCCGCATGGTGGAGATCGTCGGGGACGTGGGGGTGGCGCAGCAAGCTCGATGTGCTGGCGCGGCGTCAGTGGGCCATCAAGTCTCGTGGCCACGAGCCCGGCAGAGCATTTCGGGGATAGAAAGCGGCACGCCAATGGCTGAAGGATTAGAGTAATTCGGATGAGCATGTGAATACAAACGAACGGCCGTTCTGTATGTCGCTGAAAATCACGCGTAGTCAGGCAAGGACGTTATCGAAGGAGTTCGCCATGATGAAGAGAACGGGAATTTTTGTTATTCTCTCGCTGATACTCTTCACACAGGGGATCTTGCTTCAGAATGGTCAGGCTGGGCCAAATCAGAAGATTGAAAGGGAAGCGAAGGAGTGGTGCAACACGTGGGTGGACTCAGCCCACCTGAAGGACAAGCCTCGCGTATTGATGATCGGAGACTCAATCACAAATGGCTATTACGGCTTGGTGAGCAAGGCTCTGTCTGAAAAGGCTTATGGGGCCAAGTTCACCACGTCCGCCTGTGTGGCAGATCCCGCCTTTCTCAAGCAATTGGAGGGGATTCTCAGCCAGTACGAGTTTGCGGTGATCCATTTCAACAATGGCCTGCATGGATTCGCCTACACGGAGAAAGAGTATCGTGTGGGCTATGAGCGGGCGATTCAGTATTTGAAGAAACGAGCTCCGTCCGCAAGATTGGTCTTGGCTCTATCGACGCCTTTGAAATCGACCAGCAAGCAAGACGAACTGAACCCCAGGGTGAACAAGAGGAATGTGGTCGTCCGGACTCTCGCGAAGAAGTATCGAGCGAAGATCGTTGACTTGCACTCAATCTCAAAAGGGCACCCGGAATATTACAAGGATCCCTATCACTTCAAGAAGGAGGCGATGGAGTTGCAGGCCAATCAGGTGGCGAAGGTGTTGGCAGGGGAGTTGAAATAAGGGATGTTTGGTAGAGATTGAACCATCGTTGCGGCCGAACCGTTGGCTTGCACTGCAACGATGCTCGGCCAAGGGTACCGCAGCGCGTGCTCCCACCGCGGCTGCGGAACGCGGCGGGCACGGGAGGCGGTGGAGGCGGGCCGGGACCGGGAACCACGTCCACGGCAGTCCCTCGCTACGCCGCGGAAGTCCGTGAGAGTAGCGCCGTCCGGCTCTCGACCGGGCGAGATCCACGACATTTCGGCGCGTCCAGACGCGGGGGCGGCAAGGTCGCTGTGCCAGCGCGAAATCCCGCTTGGTTGATCGAGGATCGGGGTCGGGGGAGGAGAGGGGTGAGGCAGAAGAAGACGGCCTAACCGGACGTAACTCGAGTTGCCCAGACCGGGTCTGCTTTCGCGCCTTTTCGCCCGCCGAGTGCGTCCGCAGAAGAGAGCCTCTTCCGATTAGAAGAGTCAGTGAAAAAGCGCGAAAGGAGACCCGGCCTGTCTGATTAGGGTACGCAGGGGGCGAGGGCCCACGCACCAGATCGGGTCGCGCAACGACGACCGCAAGAGAGCCCCACCCACCACGACAACGCCGGAAGAGAGAGCGCGTGGCGGGGTTTGTGCGTCAGCACAAACCGTGACACGCGCGGTGAGGCGCAGGGAGGGGACTCCGCCCGCGAAACCCGGACTTGCGACGCGCGCACTCCCACGTCGAGGACACGACCCGATGCGAGGCAACGAACCCCGGCCGCCGCCCCGGTTGAAGCAACCGGAGCCCCGACCGGAGCCGAACATGCGAGCGCGAGCGAGCGGGGAGCCGGAGGCGACCCCAACGAGACACAGCGCGTGGCGGGGTTTGTGCGTCAGCACAAACCGTGACACGCGCGGTGAGGCGCAGGGAGCGGATTCCGCCTGCGAAACCCGGACTTGGGACGCGGCGACTCCCACGTCGAGGACGCGACCCAATGCGCGGCCACGAACCCCAATCGCAGCCCCAGTTGAAGCAGCCGGAGCCCCGACCGGAGCCGAACATGCGAGCGCGAGCGAGCGGGGAGCCGGAGGCGACCCCAACGAGACACAGCGCGTGGCGGGGTTTGTGCGTCAGC
>JAJRPF010000022.1 GCA_024280885.1 Planctomycetota bacterium
CCTGAGCTCCATGAGGCGGTACCGGTTCCCGGACTCGCCGACGCCCGCGGGGCCGCAGACCACGCGGTGACCGCTCACCGGTGCGCCATCCGCATCGATGAGTTGCACGACGATCGGGGCCTTCCGCGTCAGCGTCACGACCACCGGCCCCGTGTTGTCACCGACGTCGATCGTGCCCTCCCAGCGCGAGTGCACCACCGCACTGACCCTGACGGTGACGGGCCCGTCGGCAAGGTGCTCGATCCGGAACGCACCCTCGGCGTCGGTCTTCTGCGTCGCTTGCTCCCACGTGGGCCCTTCGAGCGACCGGACACGAGCGCCCGCGATCGGCTCTCCCCGGTCGTCCAGAACCCGGCCGACCAACGAGCGTCCGGGCGAGAGCGTCACTTCGCCCAGGTCCACGATCGTGCCCGGCGGCGGATCGCCGTAGCGGATCGCGTAGGCGAATCCCTCGGCCTTGACCACGATCCGCGAGGGGCCCACGGTGTGGAAACGCACCTCCGCAACGCGCCCGTCGAAGCGGGCGCGCTCGCCGTCACCCCACCACTCTTGACCTCTGGAGAACGGGTCGGGCTCCCCCTCCCCACGGAACGTCTCCATGTCGGCGTACACGTACGGAATCTCCACGCCGTCCGGAACGCGTATCCGCAGAACGAGCGTTGCCATCCGGAGGGCGGTGACTCGGAGATCGGTCGTGGGTGCCGTCGCTTCCACGGCCTCGGACCGATGCGACTTCGACGACACGCCCACCAGAAGCGCCCCCGCCGAGAAACGCTCGAAGCGGAAGCGACCCTGCGCGTCGGTGCGCGTACTCAGCGACTCGTCGCCCTGCCGGCCACCGACCTCGACGTCGGCGACCGGTTCCCCGAGATCGTCCACGACGACGCCACTGACGCCGGACCCGCGCACCAGGTCCACGGCAAGCTCTGTCGGTTCGCCGCCGGCAACGACCGCTTCGATCTCCGCGGGGACCCGCCCTTCCGCAGTGATCCGAAGCCTGTACACACCGGGAAGCACGTCAGCCAGACGAAAGCGCCCATCGTCACCGCGGTCCGCGCTTCTTCCGGTGTACCAGGGCTGCCCGAGAAAGCCGGGCGCGCCGACGTCTCCGAGTTCGACATGCGTTGTCGGGGGCGCGCTCTCGCCGCCGTCGGTCACGACCACGACGATCGACCCGGACGCAGGGAGGGCGAGTTCGATCTCTGTCGGGAGGCTCAGCGGCCGGAGTTCGTCGGACGGCGGGGACGAGCGTGTGCCGGGCGACCAAGCGGAGGCGACGTAGGTGCGGTCCAGCGTCAGACCCGGCACTCGAAAACGCCCGTTCGCGTCGGTGGATGCCTTGAGCTCCGGCCAACGTACTTCGACGATCGTCCCGCCGCCACCGGGCTGCCGCGGCCTCCGCGGCGGCGTCGATGCAACGCGCACTGTGGCGCCCGAAGCCGGATCTCCGGTCGCCGTCACGACACGCCCGACGAGCGTTGCCGCGGGCGTCAATTCGATCTGTACCGGAGGTTCCCCTCCTGGCCCGACGTTCACGAGGAGTTCGATCGGGGCATAGCCTTCGACCGAGAATCCGAGTCTCGCCATCTTATCCGGGGCGACTCCGTGAAGTACGCACGTGCCGTCCGGGAGAGTCAGTTCGGTGCTCGACACTTCGGACCCGGAGCGCACTTCGACCGCAACCCCCTCGACCGGAGACGAGCTCGTCACGTCCACGACGCGGACCGCGAACGTCACCGGCCGATGTAGCCGCAGAGTCCTGACCTCGGGCGCCTTCGGTCGCTCCTTGACCCAGTTCCAACCGGATGGGGAGTAGCCCGCGGCGATCGCCTCGATCATCTGGGTCCCGTCGAGCGGCCATGGCACGCGCGCCACGCCTCTCTCGTCGGCGCTGATCGAGATCCACTCCTTCTCCGCATCCGGGACCTTCTCCCGGTTGTAGATGACCGCACCCGGCACGGGAGAACCGTCGTCCGCGTCGATCACACGGACCTCGAACGACTGCTCGGGATCGAGCGGCGGCGCCTCGGTCGCGGGTGTCGCGGGTGTGGTCTCCGAGAACGCGACGTTCGAAACGTCCGCGGGCCGGACCCGCCGACGAGGCGACGGCGCATCGCCAGCGCGATCGCCTGTCGAGTCGGCCTCGACCCGCGCTGCCCGTTCGCGCTCCGGCGCGGCCGGACCAGTCGCGCGGTCGGTCGCACGCCAGACCATGACCACGAGCACCACGACGATGGCAGTAACGATGGCGCCTGCGCGCAGCACGGATCGCTTCACCGAGTCTTGGATCGGCCCCTCCTTCGCCGAGCGGCGACGCATCGCCGCCGAGGCATACCGTGCCAGATGGGATGAGAAGGCCGCCCCCCCCCCCCAAGTGACGACATATCTCTCAGAGGAGATCGTCAAGCTGTCTTGCGGGCTGCGAGCCTACGGAGAGGCCGACCATGAGCAATTCTACCACGAGCCCGATCACGAGCGTGGTGGACATCGACTCCGGTAATGGATGGAGTGCCGTCGGAGGCGTCGATCGCACGACGGGAGAGATCTTCCCGCACGTTCGCGTACGCACGACACCGGACGCGACGCGCACGCTCTTCGATCGGTTCGAGGCGACCGCGCGCGTGGTGATCGAAGACGGGGACGCATTCGCCGTGGATCGCGCGAGTCGCCGAGCGCGTGGGCCGCGAGGAGATTTTCGGGCAAGCGCGCAAGCTGCGGGCGATCGACCAGAACGATCGCAAGAGCGACGACGCAGACGTGGAGATCCCGCGGCAAATCGCCAACGTAGGCCCCGAGTTCCTGCACCCGATCCGCCACCGCAGCGAGCAGAGCCAGGCGCACTTGGTGCTCCTGCGTCTGCGACACGTTGTGCCACGCCCTCGCGGCGGACCGGCGCGTGCCGCGCGAAGGCGGGAATTCGACAGCCTACTGGCTTCGAGACCTCATCGCTCTCCTCGGCGGCGATTCTTGGCCCCGTCTAGCACCAATCCGAGCGCAAGGAGGAGGGACATACCGAAGAACGCAAGCAGGGCGTCGATCGCGTGGCTGATCAGTGGCGGGAGATCGCCGGTGACACCGTGAGTCATCGGAGCCGCCACGGACACAGATAGAATTCCGGCTGCAAGGCTGAACACGAGCAAGAAGACGCAGCCGCGAGATTCGTGCATAGCTAACGCCGCTCGTATGACGCCTCGTCGTCAAGCTCCAACCAGACACCGACGGCGGCAGCAGCCGTCGCGGATCGTACCCGGGCGTCGGCGGGCCACCTGGCCTCGACGAGAGACTTCGTTGCTCCGCCGCCGACCGGGGACGGCGGGGCGTTTTCTCGAGTGCGCTCCGCGGCGGTTTTCGCGAGACGGCGTCCGGACCGCGGGTCGTCGGTCAGCGTTCGGCCAGGATGGCCGTTGGCTTGCCGGCGACGCGGGTGATGAAGACGTCGATGGCGGGGCCGCGGCCGCGGGTGACCTTCTTGCGGAGGTCGTCCTTCACGGCGGGCGCGGAGAGGGGGACGCCGCGGCAGTGGACGCGGATCTGCGATGGGGTGAGCGGGCGGAGCGCGGCGCGTAAGCGCTTGGGGTGCATGGGCAGCGCGGCGTGGATCTTGTGCGCGTGCAACCACGGGGTGTCGGTGCCGGCGGCGCCGGTCAGGAAGGCGATGCCTTCGTCCACCAGACCGAGTCCGTGGCGGGTGCAGAGTTCGGCCAGTAGGTGCGCGCGCATCGCGGCGGAATCGACGGTGTAGAGCGTGTCGCCGAGGGGCGCGGTCGGGGCGTCGCTGCGATCTCCGGTGAGTGTGACCGACGGGCCGTCCGGCGGCAGGAACACGGCGCGGATGCGTTCGCCGTCCGACGCGACTGCCGGACCGGCCGCCAGGAACGCCTCGACACACTCGCCCGCGTGGGAGACGTAGGTGACGGTGAAGCGCTCGTCCACGTCGTCGGCATCGAGCGAAGGGGCCACTTTCACGAAGACGGAGCGCTCGCCGTCGAGGAGCTCGGTGACAACGGAGAGCCGTGGGCGCCAGCCCTCGGGATCGAGAACGCGCTTGCCGTCGGGGCGACGATCCGGGTCCACGAAGATGGTGTCCGCGCGGGCACCTTCGTCGGCGAGTACGGCGAAGCCGTCTCCGGGGATGGCGCGCGCCGCCCCGAGCCCGAACGTCATCAAGTTCATGTGGGTGCAGGCGGCGCGTACAGGGTCGATGTCGGTTGCGATCAGATTCGCGGCGCGATGGGCGAGCGCCAGTGAATCGGCGCCGCAGCCGCAGCCGATCTCAAGCAGCTTGCAACCCGCGGGGATCTGGTTCGCGTGCCAGGTCGCAACGCGCGACGCGGTCGCCTGTTCGACGGATCCGCGCACGGCGAGCAGGCGCTCGTCCACGCGAAGCTTGCGGGCCAGCCGCGCGCCTTCCGTCACCATCTCGAGCGCGGCCGAGCGATCGGTCGGCGCGGCGTCGGGGCGCGTTGCGTAGAGCTGTGCTGCGGCGGCCAGCGCGTCACCGGACGGGGCCTGGTCGAGCGCGACTCCGGCATCGACGAGCAAGCGCCAGCCGTCTTCGCCCAGCACCCGCAATGCAGCGTCGCGATCGGCCAACGGAGTCAGTCGACCTTCGAGGTGGTTGGCGCGGGGGCCTTGCCAGCGGTGCCAGCCGTGCCGGCCATGATCTCGCGCGCGGGACTGCCGCTCGTGAGGTAGCGCTCGCGATCGTCGGGGGGCAGACGCTCCGCCATCGTGTCGAGCAAAGTGCGCGCCTCGGAGAGCAAGCGATCGGCACGACCGGGATCACGACGCACACGCAGCGCCAGCGACTCGAAGAAGACCACCTCGACCAGCGTGGAGTCGCCCGGCGCACCGAGCTTGTCGAGTTGCTCGCGCGCGGCGGCGAAGCGGGCGCTTGAGAGGTCGGCGTCGCTCGAGCGGGCGGCGAGTAGACCAAGGAGCGAAAGCGAGAGGGCGGTGACGGTCGGCGTCGCGGCGCCACGGGCGAGGGCCTGGGAGCGGTCGAGGAGCGAGAGGGACAGTTCGTCGTCGCCGCGCAGAAGTGCGATGCGTCCCTGCGCGAGCAGCGCGGCCGCAAGACCGCCGGGGTCGTCGCAGCTATCGAGCTTCTGCACGGCGCGCTCGATCAGTCCCTCGGCGATGGTGAGTTCACCGCATTGCCGTCCGACCTCGCCCAGACCGGTCAGCGAGTAGCCCTCGAGACGCAGATCGCCGATCTCGCGCGCGGCGCGCAGCGCGTCGCCGTAGTGGTCACGCGAGTCGTCGAATGCGCCGAGCAGAAACTCGACCGTTGCCAGATTGATCAGCGCCGCGAGCTCTTCCTGGCGCGCCCCCACCTCGCGACTCGCGCGACAGCTCTCGGCGTGCATCGCGCGCGCCTCGGCCAGGCGCCAACTGTCGTGCATCAAGAGCCCGAGTTGCCCGAGAACGCGGGCCTCGCCGTAGCCGTCACCGCGCGCGCGATGAATGGCGACGGCGCGCCGCAGGTATTGCTCGCCGCGCACCGGATCGTCGTTCGCGGCCGCGATGATGCCGAGACTCGTCAGCACCTCGGCCTCGCTCGCGAGGTCGCCTGCGCGGCGGTGGATGGCCATGGCCTGGCGCTGAAGCTCCTCGGCGTGGAGCCACGAGCCGACGTCCTGGCTGATCGTGCCGAGGGTCTGCAGCGCCTCGGCCTCGGCCTCTTCGTCGCGGATGTTGCGCGAGAGTTCGAGCACGGCCTGCATGTGGGTGCGCGCCTGCTGATAGCGCCCCTCGCGGAACGCCACTGTGCCGAGAAGCTGTTGGCAATTCGACTCGAGCCGCGCGTCCTCCTCGTCGGACGCGATACGCATGGCCTCGCGCCCCTCGTCGCGCGCACGCTCCAACTGCCCCGTCACGACGCGGAGTCGCGCCGACTCGAGAATGACGCGCGCCTCGGTCGTCGGATCGCCGTGCTCCCGCGCGCGGAGCAACGCCTCGCTGATCACCTCGCGCTGTTCCACGCGACGTCCCTGCAACCCGAGCAACTCGCCGCGCTCTAGGAGCAGGCCGACGAGATCGCCCGCGCGCGCGGCGTCACCCACGAGCGCGCGCGACGCCAGGTTGCTCAAGCGCTCCGCGTCGCCAATTCGCCACGTGTCGCGAAGGTGGATGATGGCCGCCGGCATGTAGAGCAGCCCGCGTGCGTTCTGGCCCGCGAGCAGGTAGTGCCAGGCGACCCGGTAGTTCAGGATGCCGTGGATCTCGGACGGCGGGAGTTGGTCGGGATTGCGACTCGCGAGGAAGGCGTCGGCGGTCGCGCGGTGGCAATCGACGAGGTCGTCGTCGCTCAGGCCGTCGTGCACGCTCTGGAACAGATCGTTGCTCGGGAAGCGCCACACCGGGTGCTCGCCACGGAGAAAGCCGCGCTCCTCGAGGCTCTGGAAGCGCGAGCGACCTGCGCTCTCATCGATCTCGAGGGCGCGGCGGGTGACATCGCCGTCGAACACGAGCCCCTGTACCGACGCCATCTGGAGCATGCCCCGATCCTCTGTGCTGAGCGGCGCCAGCCGACGCTCGAGGAGGTCTTCGAGCGACGTGCCGAAGAAGTCGGGCGCGAGAGCGGCGAGGTCGAAGCCCTCGGCCGCCTCCCACGGACCGGACGGGCCGCCGGTCAATTGGCCCGCCGCAGCGAGCGTCGCCGACGCCTCGACGAGCGCTTCGGGCAAGCCGACGATCTCGGGCGCGAGGGCCGAGACCAGAGCGTCGGCCGTCGCGTCAGGCTTGACGAGCGCCCGCGCGACATCCCGCGCACCGACACGACCGAGTTGCGCCAGCGGCATCGAGCGGTAGCGCCGCATGACCGAGAGCGCGGCGCCGAGCGCGTGCAGCGGGGAGCGCGGCGGCGTCGGGCGATGCGAGCCGACGAGCAGCAGCGGCAGCATCTCGCACGTGCGCGCCAAGTGGCCGAAGAGATCGAGCCCCTCGGGGTCGGCCCACTGCAGGTTCTCGACAACGAAGAGCACGGGCCCTTCGCGCGAGAGCGTGCGCAGCGACTGCAGGAACGCACTCGCGAGGGCCTCGCGCGTCAGCCACTTCTCGCCGGGCGGGAGCGGTGCGCTGCTCATGAACGCCGCGAACGCCGGCGCTATGGCGGTCGCGTCGCCGAGCAGTGGCCGCACATCCTCGGAGGTCACGTCGCGGCGGTCGCCAGCGATCCAACGCGTCAGCGCCTCGGTGAACGCCTGCATCGGACGGCCAATCCCGCGCGGGCGATGTTCGCCGTAGAGCACGACGAGGCCGGGCAACTCGATCGCACGCCGGAGCAATTCGTCGAGCAGCCGGGTCTTGCCGACCCCGGCATCGCCCTCGACGAGGACGATCGCACCGCCCTCCTCGCGCAGGTCGCGCACTCGCTCCAGAAGCAGCGCGAGCTCCGCATCGCGAGCGACGCAGGGGGCGGCATGCTCCGCGAAACCGTGTGCGTGTTTGCGGCGCTCGTCGTACCACTCCTGCGTCGGTGGCGGCGCCGGTGCTGGGATCGGCGGCAGCTCCGGCTCGGCAACGTCTTCGGACTCCGTGTCGTCGGTGAAGTCGACGGAGTCCTGTCCGATGTTGCGCGCCTGCCACCACGGGCTCTCGCGCCGCTCCTCGAGCAGCCCTACGAGCCCCTCGGCGGAGGCCATCCGCATCTCGGCCTCGGGCTCGAGCAGATCGTGGACGACCTCGCTCAGGAAGATCGACGCTTCGTAGCGCACGTCGTTCGGACGGCGCGAGTCGCCGTCGTCGCGCAGCCGCGCCATGTGCGCGTCGAAGGGCACACCCGCGACGCAGTGGTAGAGCACAGCGCCGAGGGAGAAGAGATCGGAAGCGTGCGCCTGCTGCGAGGGATCTGCGAGGAGCTCGGGAGCAACGCAGATCCGCTCCGGCGCGCCAGCGTCTGCCTGTCGAGCGTGATGCAGATAGAGCGCCGCGAGCGCGGCACCGACGATCACGACCGAGCTGTCCGCGCGGACGATGATGCGGGCGGGGTCGAGCGCGATCCCATGCAGACCGACGGCCTGCGTCGCAACGCACGCCTCCGCCAATACGACCGCCATCGCCTCGGCCAACGGATCCGGCAGGTACTCCACGTCGGCCAGAAGTCCCGCGAGCGTCCGGCCCTCGACGATTGGCATCGCGGTCCAGAGCCTGCGCTCGTGGCCGGACCCCAGAAGCCCGAAATCGAGAGGCGACGCGACACCCGCTACGTCGATCCCGCGCGCGAGCCCGTGCGCCTTCACGAGGTCGTTCAGAGCGTCGGGGCCGCCGACGTCGTCTTCACCGGCAACGACGATGGTCACGTCGGTGCCCACCGCAACCGGACCACCGGCGTCGACGACCCGCGCGGCGTACGTCTGGCCCGCGCCGTCGCTTTCGCTGGGCGCACTGAGTTCGTAGACGTGGATCCGATCCAAGCTCATCCGGGGAGCACCTCTTTCCGAGCCTCGGGATGGCGCGACGTTGGCATTGTCCCGGAGTGGAGGCCGAAGGCACGGCGGAAAACGCGAGCGCCTGCCCGGGCCGGGACAATGGACGCGCGCGGGGGGCTCATCGCGCCGGGTCCCACACAACGATTGCCGGAGCGTCCAGCACGTCCGGAGCGACGGCGGGTAGCCGCCCACCCGATACTTCGGCGAGGACGTCGACGAGCACCTCCACCGACCACCGGGTCCACTTCACGACCTCGTCGCCGCGCACGAACCCGAACGCATCGATCCAGTAGCCGCGTTCCCCCATCCACTCGGGCGGTAGGTCGGCGATGCGCGCCGCCACGAACTCGTGGCCCATCCGGTAGCGTTTCTCGTCCAGCCCCATCGTGGACAGCAGACGCTCCGCCGCGGCGACGGCGACCGACTCGGTGTCGACCGCCATCGAGACCTCGGCGACCGAGTCCCAGACGACCGTCGCCGAGAACGGATCGAGCTGCACGCGATCCCGCGCCACGTCGGCGTGCAATCCGCGCTTCTGCCGTTCGGTCAGCAGCTCTTCGAAGTCCGCGAAGTACTGCACGCGGCGCTCGTAGCCAGCGATGGCCCGGAGCAGGCGCCAGTCGGTGTCGAGTTCCCGGGCGACGGCGGCGGCCTCGGCGGTGTTGGCAGCGTTCGCGCGCTCGCCCAGGCCGGCGAGTTGCTCGGTAGAGAGCCCCATGCCACGAGCGTGAAGTGTGGCCGCGATCGCATTGGCAGCGAAGGCCGGATGACTGAGGACATCCGTCGGAAAGACGCTCGGCAGGACCTGGTCGAGTGGCGCGGCGACATCGTCGATCTTCCGGCGCATCTGCGCCACCTGGCGAGCGACGTCATCCGCGACGAATTCGTCGTGTGACGCCTGGTTGGCGACTTCCGCGAGCAAGGGCACTAACGCCCCGAGCTGCGCCCCCATCGCGTCCCAATCGACTGCGACCAGAGCCTCGGGAGCGCCGGGGATCGGCACCCAGAGCGCGCCGTCGGCGGGGGCCGCTGCAGGCCGCGGCTCGGGCTTCCGGGCGCCGCTCTTGGACGTTTCCGCGGTGCCGCCGCCCTGCGGGTCGCCCCCCTCGCCGGGGGGAGTATCCGGGTCGCCCGCGGCGACGGGCAACGCAGAGTCGGTCGCCTCGGTCCCCGCAGGCTCGTCGCGCACGACCACCCATCCGAGACCGGCAGCAACGCACACGACGGCGGCGATGCCGACAACAGCGATCACGGTCTTCGACCTCATCTGGCTCTCATCTCTGGATCAGCTTCCTCTCCGCGCTTGCAGCCCACGTACGCACATCGGCCAGCACCGATCATCCTGTGAATACTCCCGGCGGCGCCAGCATATGACCGCCTGCCGCGCTTCTGTCCTGCGTGGCAGCCACCGTCTCGGCCGAGAGCTGTCCGCAGCCCATCCCCTCGCGCTTCCCAGCGCTGTAGCGCACCTTCACGGGACACTTGAGACGCCGCAGCCGGGTCGTGAACTCCTTCACCTCGGCCCACGTCGGGGAGCGGAACGCGCCACCGGCCTCATTCCATGGGATCACGTTGAGGATGTAGCGCAGGCCGCGGAGCTCACGTTGCAAAGCATCGACATGCGCGTCGTCCATGTTCACCCCGGGCAGGGTGACGTACTGAAGCGTCACCCATTTGCGCCCGCTGCGCGCCTGGAACGCACGCATCACCTCGATGAGCTCCGGCAGTGGATGCAGGCGCGCGATGGGCATGATGCGCTCGCGGACCTCCTGGATGGCCGAGTGCAGCGAGAGGTGCAATCGCCAGGGGCGGCTCTCGTCGGTGAAACGCCGGATCGCAGGTGTCAGCCCGCTCGTCGAGACGGTCAGCCGCTTGCGCGAGATCGGCGCCGCGTCGGTGCAGTTGAGGTTCTCGCAGGCGATCATGACGGCGTCGTAGTTGTGGAGCGGCTCGCCCATCCCCATGAAGACGACGTCGGTCACGCGCTCCCGCGTCACGGCCTCGATCCGCACGCGCGCCTCGGTGATCTCGCCCGGGGTCATCTGCCGCAGGAGCCCGAGCGCGCCCGTCGCGCAGAACGTGCAGCCCATCGCGCAGCCAGCCTGGGACGAGAGGCAGAGCGTGCGATTGCTGCGGTTGCGAATGAAGACGGCCTCGATCACCTCGCCGGTCGCAAGCCGAAACGCGAATTTGCGCGTTCCGTCGGCAGCCTCGCGCACGCTCTCAGGCGCCAGTTGCGCGCCAAAACGAAAGTGCGCGCGCAGCATCGTCTGACGCAGCCGCCCGAGACCGAGTTCGTCCCAATCGAGCGCTCCGGTCCCGTGGATCCTCCAGGTGAGCTGCCGCGCGAGCGGGCCCGGCATGGCGATTCCCGCGGCGCGCAGCCGGTCGGGTAGCGCGCTCACGGGGAGATCACGGAGATGCGGGCGGTCCACGAACGTCACCATACCCGGTCAAGCGCCCCCCTCTTTGGTCGGGTTGACCGTTCCGAGGCTCCAGGGCACGCATGGGGCGTCAGTGGCGGACCGACGACGAGGATCGTACCCGGGCATCGGCGGCCGAACTGGCTCGGACAAGCGACGTCGTTGCTCCGCCGCTGACCGGGGACGGCGGGGCGTCTTCGCGAGTTCCCCGGAGTTCAGGCGTCGCCCCGCGGTCCCCGCCGAGCGGCGGACCGAGGGCATCGCCGTCGCCGAGCCAGCCGAGACCGCCCTCGCCGGGTACCATCCAGATGAGGGCTCCGACCTTGCCGGATGGGATCTCCGAGACCGTCGCGTTGAGTGCGTTAGCGAACCGCTCAGAAGCGGACGTCGAGAGCGATCACGAGGTTGCGGCCCGGCTCGTTGATCCCCGAACCGTGGATGCGGTAGTTGGTGTTGGTGACGTTGTCGAGCGCGATGATCAGCGTCGCGTCCTCCCACAGGGCGATGCGCCCGCCGATTGAGAGCACCGTGTAGCCGGGTGTGCCGCCGTCGGGGATGCGCTGGGTGTCAGTCCTGTCCTTGAGCGAGAGATCATTCTGCTTCTCCGCGCGACGCACCGAGGCCCACGCGGTCCATGGCGCCGCCTGCGGCCGATACGAGAGTGTCGCCGAGGTGGTGAGCGGCATCATCCGCGAGAGAGGCTCCGAGACGACGCCGCGCTTCGGGTCGATCTGGTCGATCTCGCCGTCCATCCACGAGAACGAGCCGTCGATCGTCCACTCCGGTGTCGGACGCAGGCGGCCCTGTACCTCGATGCCGTGGACCCAACCGTCGCCGATGTTGTCCTTGCGGATTTCGGGCGTGCCGCCAATGCTGCGCCCCGTCGGCGAGGGCACGATCGCGCCGTTGATGTCGGTGTACCAGTAGCTGGTCTGGACGCTCCAGACATCGCCTTGGCCCTTCATGCCGGCCTCGTACGTCGTGTACTCCTCGGAGTCGAGACCGGGAGACGGGGTCTCGACGCCACTCGTATCGTCGAGACGGGTGAGGTCCGAGAGGTTCGGGGCGCGGAAGGCCTGGGAGACGCCGCCGAACGCATTCCACTGCGGGGCGACGGGGTAGACGGCGCGCAGGCTGCCGACGACGTCGGACCAGGAGTCCGAGAGCCGCATGACGTTGCCAGGCGTATTCGGGTCACCGCCTGAGACGGCCGGATTGTCGACCTTGCCCGCGCGCAGTTTCGCGTACGTCCAGCGCCCACCGGCAGTGATCACGGCGTCGCCCCAGGCGATCTCGTCCTGCGCGTACACGCCGACCAGGTCGTAGCGCGAGTCGTCGGCCACAGCCCCCTGGACGCGCTTCAGGACGAGCGAGCCGTCGACGTAGTCCTTCCGATACGAGTCCACGTCGTCGCGCCACCACTCGACGCCGTACGTCCATTCGCCCCAAGAGGTGCTCTTGTCGAATTGCGCCTGCAGCCCGAACGTCGCCACATCCACGCCCTGCTTGTCCGTGCGCGACGTGTCGCGATCGCGCGTGCGGGTCTCGCTCTGCTCCTGAAACGAGGCGGTGATCTCGGCCGAGTCGGCGAAGAACGCGTCGGTGAAGAGCGACGAACGCGCGTACATCAGGTCGCGTGTCTGGTCGAGGTCGCGCCGCAACTCGGTCCCCACCTCGGTGCCGCGGAAGGGCACGGCCTTGACGGTCTTGTGGGTGCGCGGGACGTTGTTCTGATCGACGTGCTGCACCGCGAACGTCCAGTTGACGTCGGCGTTCTGGCGCCAGTCAAGGCGGATGTCGCCGTCGGTATCGCGATACGCCGAGTTCGGCTGCTTGCCCGTTCCGTTGCCCGCGCGCAGGTCGCCGTACGAACGGTACGTGGCCCCCGCGAGGATCGAGACGTCGCCCTGGCGCGCCTCGGCCTCGCCACGCACGGTCCACGAACGCTCCGCGTCGGACCAACGCACGAACGTCCGCGCGCCGACGCCGTCCTCGTCACCAAAGCGCGTGCTACGTCGTCCAACAGCGTTCGCCACGCCACCGACAGCATCGGAGCCGTAGAGTACGGAGCCCGGCCCACGGACGATCTCGATGCGCTCGACCGTGAACGGATCGATCGTCGCCCAGTACTGGTTGGGCCCCGACCGGAACGTCGAGTTGTTGAGGCGGATGCCGTCCACCAACATCACGGTCCGGTAGCCGGTGAAGCCGCGGATGTAGGGCGACGCCTGGCCGTAGCCGGTCTTCTGCACCATTACCGAGGGCAGATCGAGCAGCGCGTCGGTAACGGTACGGCGCAGGCGCGTCTCGATGCCCATCCCGCCATCGCGGCCGATCGTGCTGACCGACGCCGGCACGTCGAAGCTGCGCGACTCGCGGCGGGTGGCGGTGACGACGATCTCGACAGCGTCGGTGAGCGCCGAGTCCGCGGCCGTCGCATCATCGGCGGCGGCGGGGTCGTCGGCTAGCGCGGCGTCCTGCGCGTACGCGGGCGTGAAGCAAGCAAGGGTGAGAGCGAGCGATGCGATCCGCACGGCTCGGGCGCGCCTCGGCATCCAGACCGGAGTCTTGGGCCGGATCGGTGGAATGGGCGCTGTGTTCGGTGTGGTCATGCGTGTCCCCCTGCATGGTCAAGCGCGTACGCGTAGGTTGGTGATCGGTGGGTGAGTCCGACGTTCAACGGAGGAGGGCCGAGATGGTTCGGAAGAAAGGCCACGCGCTACTCGAAGAGCGCCTCGAACACGTCGAGGCCTCGCAACGACGCCAGGTCGGCGTCGCTGACGCGGGCATGTTCGAGGTGCGCGCGCAACGCGTCGGTGTCCATGTTCTCACGACGCAGCGCGAGGTCGGCGGCCAGCCAGGCAATCGCGCGGTCCGGATCACCGGCAAGCGCGGCGGAGCACGTCGCGTTGTAGAGGTTCCCGCGAACCAGATCGCGACGGAGCGCATCTTCGACGAATGCGGACCCGAAGTGATCGGTCGACTTCGCGTACTCGCGATCGGCGTAGAGTTTGTACGCGAGAGCCAGGTGATCGCGCGGCGTCTCGGCTCCGGCCGCCGCGACCGCGACCGCGTACGCCGTCTCCCAGAAGTGGTGCTCACCGGCATAGCCAGCCATGCCGCCATGTTCGTTCTCGGCCTCGCGTAGCGTGACGAGCGCTTCGGCCGTGGAGCCGAGCTTCTGCTGGGCGATACCAAGGTTGTAGAGCGCGACTGTGAAGCTCCGCCGGCGAGCGGGCGTCGGATCACGGGACACAAATCGGCGATGCGTCACCAGCGCCTCCGCGAAGTAGCGCGCCGCGTCATCGCCCGCGTCGGCGTCGCGTGACGTCGCCCCCAGTCGGCCGAGCACCCAGGCGAGATCGTCCTGCCAATCGACGTTCTCCGGATCGCGCTGTGCAAGGCGCCGCCGGATCTGTAGCGCTTCCGCGTAGTCAGCGATGGCCGTCCGCGAGTCTCCGGATGCCACCTCGACGTCTCCGAGTTGAACGAGCAGTATCCCGACACTCCGCTGCCACTCTCCGTTCCGCGGATCGCCGCCGACGAGCCCTCGAACCACCTGCAGCGCGCCGGTGAGCGTCTCGCGCGCGGCCAGCAGATCCGGGATCGACTGTTCGAGGGCACCGATGCGCGAGAGCGCCGTGTACAGGTCTCCTTTCCACTCGGTATTGTCGGGCCCGGACTCGGCAAGATCGTGCGCGACGGCGAGCGCCTCGTCGAACGCAGCGCGCGCGACATCGACGTTCCCGGCCGCCTGCTCGTGCTCGCCGACCGCGATCAGCGCGGTGCCGACGTCGTGCCGGGCACGCGTGTTCGTGCGGTCGCGACTCGCAATGGCCCGTGCGATATCGAGCGCCTCGCGATAGCCCTGGCGCGCCGCATCGGTTTCCCCGCGCGCACCCTGCACGGCCGCGACGCGCCGGAGCGTGAGCCCCAAACTGCGCTGCCACCATGCGTTCGTCGGGTCGTGCGCGACCAGGCGCCGGTAGATGGAAAGCGCCTCTTCGTACGACGCGAGCGCCGCGGCGGTGTCGCCCACGACGCCACGACAGTGGCCGATCCGAAACACACACGATGCGATATCCGCCTGCCGCTCCAGGTTGGCTGGATCGAGTTCCACGAGTCGGCGGCGGATCACGAGACACCTGCGGAACTCGGCCTCGGCTGTGTCGAGATCCGCCGTCTGCAAGGCGAGTTCGCCCATCTTCTCGATCCTCCGCGAGAGTTCCTCGTGGAGGTCGAGATCGCCCGGAGAGAGCGTCGCCAAATCGCGCAGCGTGTCGAGCGATTCCTGATATGCCGCCACGGCCTCGGCACGCTCGCCCTGACGCATGAGCACGTCCCCCACGCGCCCGAGACTGCGCGCCAGGGGTTCGCGCAATCCAAGCGCGCGTCGAATGGCGACCGACTGGAGATAGCTCGCGAGAGCGGCATCCAACTGCGCGGTCTCCTGCTGGATATCCCCGGCGACGTTGAGTGTGACCGACAACTCGTTGCGCAACTCCGCGTTCTCTCGATCGCGTTCGAGAAGCTGGACGAGAATTGACTGGGACTCGCCGATGCTCGCGAGTGCCCGCTTCATATCACCCGCCTCAAACAGCACCTCGCCGATCTGGCGCAGCACGAACGCGCGATCGCGCATCACATCGGAGGTGACGGTCTCGGTCGGCAGACTCTCGTAGTAGTCGAGCGACTTTCGCGCGACGGTGTCGAGCAGATCCAGCCGCCCCATCGGCTTCAAGCCCTCGTGCAGGTCGTGCAGCATGAACGTCGCCATGTCCTCGGCTCGCGCGCGCTCGTCCTCAGCGAGATTGCGCTGCGTCTCTGCGGCCGCGCGCTGCTCGGCTTCGTTCGCACGTGCCGTCTCGGCCTCGCGGCGCTTCCCATCGAGCAGCAACGCCACGACAACGGTCGCCGCCGTCGCCGTCACCAATGCGGCGACGCCGACGCGCCGCAACAGTTGGCGGCGCGTCGCTCGCTCGTGCTGCTCCATCGCATCGGAGCGGCGCCCCCTTGCACGCTCGCGCAACGTGCGTGCCCGCTCGTCGTCGGGTCGCAGGTCGAGAATGCGCGCGCCCACCGCGATGGCGCGATCTAGTTGCCGCAGTAGCACGTCGCCTTCCATCCCGATCGCCGCAGCGAGCGTCGCCTCGGCTTCGGTGAGCAGCGCCTCGATCTCGCGCTCGACTGCGCTCTCGTATTGCCACGTGCGGAGATCGGCGGCGAGATCGCTGACCGACTGGTAGCGCCCGTCCCGATCGACGGCCATCGCGCGCATGCAAATGCGCGCAAGTCCGTCGGGGACATCGCTGATCGAAGTCACACCCTTCGCGAGCTTCGCGACATACTCGGGGAACGTCTTGAACTCGAACGGGAACGCGCCCTTCAGGATCAGGTAGAGGATCGTGCCGAGGCTGTAGACATCGGAGCGCTCGTCGACGCGATCGGTCTCTCCGAACGCAGCCTCGGGCGCCATATAACCGGGCGTCCCCAGTGCACTCGTGACTGTCTTGAGGTCCGTCTCGACGCGCATCTCTTCGAGGCGCGATTGCCAGCGGCTGCCAGCGAGATCGGGACGCGCGTGCATCTTCGCGAGCCCCCAGTCGAGAACCACCACCTCGCCGAACTGCCCCATCGCGATATTCGCGGGCTTGATGTCGCGGTGAATGACCCCACGCGAGTGGGCATACCCGATCGCATCACAGACCTTGAGGAAGGGCTCGAGCAGCGCCAGACGATCATCGATCGAGCGCGCCTCGGTGATCGCGTCGTCGAGCGTGCGCTCACCGCGGATCAGACGCATCGTGTAGAAGGGCACACCGGATGGTGTCGCGCCGAGTTCGTAGACGGGAACGATACCGGGATGTTCGAGGCCACCAGTTACCACAGCTTCCTGCATGAAGCGCGCCACCATGTCGCTCGATACAGGACCCGACTTCTCGGCCAGCGGATCCGTCGTGCCCGCGCGGATCATCTTGAACGCAACGCGGCGGTTCAATTCGCTGTCGAGCGCCAGGTAGACGACGCCCATCCCGCCCTCGGCGAGCGGCATGAACCCGAGATAGCGGGAACGGTCCATGGGGCGCAGCGACGAGCGCACGGTCGCACCGGCATCGGCAAGTGCGTGCGTCGCCTCGGGCGCAAGACTCGCATGCAGATCGCGCATGACACCGCGCTGCGCGACAGCGGTCCGCGCGTCGCCTTCGACCTCTTCAAGAAGGCGTGCGACCTCGGACTCGACGCGCGAGCGATCCGGGGCGGAGACGTCACGCAGCACGCCTTCCTCGCCGGTCTCCCAATAATGCGCGAGCGCGTCCGCCGCCTGGGTGGCGGACACGATACCAAGCTCGACCGCAACGTCCGCGGCGAGCACTTCGCGAAACACTCCCGATTGCATTGGACGCCATCGTAGCGCGTGTGAGGGCCGAACGATACGGAGCCAGGACAACTTCGGCGGAGTTCGGGGCAGAGCCGTCGCGCTTGCGCTGCCCAACCTCCGAACTCTGCCGAAGTTGCCCTGGCTCCCTATCTCCCCCTACCCGCCGTCGGTGACTACTCCTGCTGCGGCCGTGGGAGTGGAGTCGTCGTTCAGATCGTCGAGGTAGCCGTCGGGGAGCGCGACGGTTTGCATGCCGCCGGATTTGCCACGGGCCAGGCGTAGCGACGTGACGGGAAGCCGCGCGTCGGGGGCGATGGCCGCGATCTCGCGCTCGACATCAGCGACCGTATGGATCTGCGCAAGGTGCGAGCGCACAACGCCGCCGCCCGCGAAGCCCTTCGTGTACCAGCTCAGTTGCTTGCGCATCATCATGGCAGCCGCCTTCTCCCCGAACCACTCGGAGAGACGCTCTGCGTGTTCGACGATGACCGGCACCATCTCGCCGAACGTCGGTGCGGGCTCCGGCTGGTCGCCCGCGAAGACCGCCGCGAGATCGCGGAAGAGCCACGGCTTGCCGAGGCAACCGCGGCCGACGATCACGCCCGCGCAGCCCGTCTGCCGCATCATCCGCAACGCGTCCCAGCACTCCCAGATGTCGCCGTTTCCGAGCACCGGGATTGCGACGTGCTCGACAAGGCGTGTGATCGCGTCCCAGCGCGCCTCGCCGCCGTAGAACTGCGCCGCGGTGCGGGCGTGGAGACCGACGGCGGCGCAGCCCTCCTCTTCGCCAATCCGTCCCGCGTCCAAGTAGCTCTTCAGCGTGTCGTCGATGCCGATTCGGAACTTGATCGTGACGGGCACGGCGCCCGCGTTCTGCACGACGGCGCGCACCAACCGGCGCAAGAGACGCGGCTTGATCGGGATGGCCGCGCCACCGCCCTTCGACGTCACCTTGCGCACCGGGCACCCGAAGTTCATGTCGATGTGATCGACCCGTCCCTCGGCGACGAGCCGCCGCGCGGACTCGCCGAGTGCGGCGGGATCGACGCCGTAGAGTTGCAGGGAACGCGGCGACTCGTCGGGACCGAAACCGGCGAGATGCAGCGTCTTCTTGTTGCCCTCGACGAGCGCCCGCGCCGTGATCATCTCGCTGACGTAGAGCCCGGCGCCGAAGCGGCGGCAGATCGCGCGAAACGGGTAATTCGTGACGCCCGCCATCGGCGCGAGGACCACCGGCGGCCAGACCTCGAGGGGCCCGATGTGGAGTGACGCGAACTCGCCCTCGGCGGCCGGCGGGACGTCACTGTTGATCTCGGAGCGCTCGCTCCGCAGCGCGCTTGCTTCGCTCTCAGTCGCTTCGTCCACCATGCCGACATCATCCGCGAAGGGGCCGTCGCTCGGTATCTTCCACGCATGGGAGATCAGATCGGAACGTCCGAAGACCAACGCCCCACCGTGATCGGCCTGCCAGCCGGGCACGAGCTTCGGCCCGATCCGGACGAGGTGCTGCTCGACACGGCGTGGCGGTGTGACGTCCCGTTGGCCTCATCCTGCGGCGGTCAGGGTGTGTGTGGCGATTGCGTCGTCACGATCATCGAGGGCGCCGGGAACCTCGCGCCGCCCGACGTGGTGGAACGCGCCTGGCTCGACCGCGAAGCGCGCCCGGCTGACGTGCGTCTGGCCTGCCGCCTGCATGTGCTCGGAGACGCCGTCGTCACGACAACGTATTGGTGACTGTGCTTGTGACTGTATTCGTGCCGCGGGAAGCGCCCCATCGGGGCAGACAGGCCGCCGGGACTCCCTGCTGTTAGCCTCGCGGCACGATGGGCGACGCGAAACGGAGCGCTTCGGCGACGGCCAGGATGCGGGCGGGATGGATCTCGCTCGTTTCGGGTTCCGCCATTCTCGTCGCGAAGGTCATCGCGTGGCAGCTCACGGGCTCGCAGGTCGTCTTCTCCGACGCCATGGAGTCGATCGTCAACGTCGTTGCCGCGGCGTTCATGCTCTTCGCCGTGCATCTCGCCGCCCAACCGGCGGACGACAACCACCCCTACGGCCACGGCAAGATCGAATTCGTCACGAGTGGCTTCGAGGGCGGTCTCATCGCGTTCGCGGCGATCGTCATCATCTTCGAAGCCGTCAAGGCGCTGATCGAGGGCTCGGATCCGCAGCGGCTCGGGCTCGGGATCAGCGTGGTCGCCGTCGCCGGCGTCGCGAACCTGCTGCTCGGGATCTTCCTCATCCGCACGGGCAAGGAGCACCACTCGCTCGCGCTGGTCGCCGACGGCAAGCACGTCATCTCGGACTTCTGGACGAGTACGGGCGCGGTGCTCGGCCTGATCTTGGTGTGGCTGACCGACATCGCGTGGATCGATCCCGTCGTGGCGATCGTCGTCGCGCTGCTGCTGCTCAGAACCGGCGGCGGGCTCCTGCGCGAGTCGGCGCGCGGCCTGATGGACGAGGTCGATCCGGAACTTGTCGGGGGACTCGCGGCATCGCTCGAGAGCGCGCGCGCTCCGGGGATCATCGAGGTGCACCATCTCCGGGCGATCGACCTCGCCAGTTTCCACCACGTCGATCTACACGTCGTGGTCCCGGAGTTCTGGAGCGTGGAGGAAGCGCACGACGCCCTCGACGCCTTCCAGGTCCGCGCGTTCGACCATCACGCGAAGGCGGGCGAACTGCAATTCCACGTCGATCCCTGCGAACGCGCGTACTGCTCGCGCTGCGACCTCCTCGACTGCGCGGTGCGCGCCGCACCCTTCGAGGCGACGCGCCCATTCACTCGAGCGACGGTGGCAGACGGTCCGGCCCCACCCGCCGGGATGGACGCGATCCACACGGATTCGCAGGCGTAGAACGCCGACGGGGCCCTGCCTGACGTGACATCCGCGAACGGCGGCGGCCGGCGTCAGGCTTCTTCCGCGATCCCCAGCGCCACGAACCACTCGTTGACCATCGCGGCCACGCGCTCGGTGCGGTAGGCCTCCCACGCCGCGAGCGTCTCGGGCGCCTGCTTGCCGAGTTGTTTCAAGAAGCGCGCGTTCGCTCCGGAGCGACCGTCAAGCAGACCCGTGATCCGACGCTCACCCAAGTCCTCGACGAAGTCCTGCATCCAGAGGTACTCGTCCATGGTCGTGACGACCGGAATCTCGGCGAAGCGGTCCTCGTTCTTCTCGACGTCGTCGGCAACGAGGTCGGCGGGGACGCACTGCCCGTCCTTTACTTTCACGACCACGAGTCGCTCGGTGTCGAGGTAGACGTCGAGAGTCGCGTCGCCAACCGCGGTCGCCTTGCGCAACAAGTCGGCGGCCTGCACATCGAGGATCGCCACGACGGCCTACGCGCCCGCTCGCCCACTCGCGAGCCAGTTACTCACGTGAACGCCGGGGCACGCCGCGGCGATCGCGCTTGCGGAGCCGGGCGCGATCGCGCTCGTTCTCCCAGCGGGCGACGATGAAGTGGACCTCGTCGCGCTCGCCGCCGTCCTCGGTCTCGACGCGCATCGGGATGATGTCCTGAAGATCCCACTCGGGGCCAAGCGCGAGGTACTGATTGGCCTCGGCGTCTGTCCGGCAGTAGTGGACTTGCGAGATGCGCTCGAGGCCGGCATCCGGCGAGGGCCGCCGACGACGACGGCGGCGCAGCTTCTGATCGACGGGACCGGACTGGCCGGGTTGGGGCACCTTCATCGGGTTCTTCTCGGGGGCTTTCTCGGGGGGCTTGTCGGCGTGCTGATCTGCGGACTTGTGGCTGCCAGCCTGGTCGCCCGTCTCGGAGGGCTGCTGCTCAGGCTTGGGATCGGGATCGTTGCGTTCTTTCATCACCCTCGATCCTACTCCTCCCTGCGGATAACCACAGCCCAGAGAAGGAGGGCGAGCGTGAGGAGCGTGGCCGTGAGCTCAGCCCACGGGAAGGGGCGCCCCGTCCCGCTCTCGAGCCCACGAGGCCCGAGAAGCTCTTCCTGAGCGGCGCCTGTGACGGCCAGAACGATGCCGATGAGGGCCAGAATGCGCGTCATGGGAGCAGCCTCGGACGGAAGGAAGAGCCAAAGGGCGGGACAGGCCAGAAGATGAGCGCGGCGCGCCCAACGAAGTCGCGACGATGGACGAAGGGCATGGGCTGAGGCGGGTCTTCCGACGTGATGTCGGACTTCGCGAGGTCGCGCGGGAGCCCGTCGGCGTCCACGAACGTCACACGCCCGCCCTTCCGAACGATGTTGCGCAGCAGACCGCCGGAGAGATCAGGCGACGTATCGGCCGCCACGAGGGGCTCGTCACGGCCCGCGACGTGGAAGGTCCGGCCACGCCAGAAACGGCTGTCCTCGGAGTTCTTCGAATTGTCGCCCAGCATGACGTAGCTGTCGGCCGGGATCTCGAAGCGCGAAAGGCCGCCATCGAGCACGCGGTAGTAGACGTCCTCGTCCAGGGTGAGCGCACGCAACACGAATTCGCCTCCGCGTCCGCCCACCTCGGCGCGGATACGGCGTCCGCCCGTCATCGGGACGCTCGCGTGCGCGACCTCGCGCCCCGCGACGTACGCCCGGGCGACGCCATCCGCGACGGCCAACTCCACGCGGGTGGAGGAGCCGAGTCGCGCATCGAAGGGGATCGTCTCCCCGCCCTCGACAGTGAGCGAGCCGGTCGCCTCGGCGCCGACGCCCGGCACTTCGAGAACCACACGCTTTCCGCGCGACGTGATCCGCGCCACGGCGACCGTGTCGGCAGCGGACTCCGCCGCGGTGAACCCGACGCGCAGATCCGGCACCTTGAGCGTCTTGCGGTACGCCGCGACACCGAGCTTCCCGTTGCGCGGACGCAGCCGCAGCGCCGTCTCGCCCGCCTTGCGCCAGCCGTCGTCCTCGCTTGCCTTCCACGCATCGGCAACGCCCTTGGGCTTCGCCGACGGCGAAGCCGCACGCTTCGGAAAGATCTGCTGCCAGAGCGACGCCTGCACGATGGGCGGCTTATTCGCAACGACGCCGTCTACCCAGATGTCACCGCCCTTGATTTCGACGGTCTCGCCCGGCAGCCCGACGAGTCGCTTGACGAAGAGGATGTCGCGCCGCAGCGGATAGCGGAAGACGACGATGTCGAAGCGGCGCGGCTCGCGCAGCACGTACGCCATGTGGTCAGCGAGCAGGCGATCTCCGCCATACTTCTGGCCCGGACCGTGATCGCCCAGGATCGTCGGCTGCATCGAGCCGGTCGGCACCTTCATGTGCTGCGTGACGAGGGTCCAGAAGACGAGCACGGTCGCGAACGTGTACGCCAGGCGACCGAGCAGCACGCCGAAGCCACGCTCCGCGCGCGGGAGCGGATCGGGTTCCGGTGGCAACGCGCCGACAACGATCCGATCGCGACGCACACGCGACGCAAGCAAGTGGAAGACGCCGGCGAGGCCGAGCCAGAGTCCCCAGAATGCGGCTCCGCCCGAGAGCACGAGTGGCGCAATCCCCGCGGCACCAAGCGCAATGGTCGCCTCCAGATCGCCCCGCTCTCGTTCGCGAAGTTGGTGCGCGATGACCGCAGCGACGGCATAGACGCCGGGCAGGATGCTCGCGTCGAGCGTTGTCCCTGTCCCGAGCGGACCGTAGCGCGGCAGCATCCCGGAGAGGAACGCCGTAGCGATCGCCGCGTTGCGCATCCGACGCGCGACCACCACGGGCTCGTCCGGCGCCAGCGCATGCAGTGCGGGCGCGAGCACGTCTCCCCAGAACGGTGCGAGCTTCATGCCTCACGCCCTGTCGCGAGCCAGAGTTTGACGCTCCAATCGCGGCGGAGACCGTCGCCCTCGAAGCGACGCGCCATACGGAGATACGCATCGGGGTCATCCGCGCCCGCGGTCCGCAGTAGATCGAGGAGCTCGTCGTCAGCCGGGTCGTAGCGCCGGATGTTGCGCGTCAGCCGAAACAGATCCGAACGGCGCCGTCCCTCCGCACGCGAACCCGGCGACAGCACCTCGGCGCGCGGACAGTCGATGAACGTCACGCGCGGGGCCGATTCGCTGTCTCTCACGAGGATATTGCGCGACGCCAGATCACGGTGGAACGCACCGACGCCGTGCATCGCAGCGATCGCCTTGCCGACGGCGAGCAACACGGCGGCGCGTGTGTTATCGCCTGGCCGCGTGCTCCGCACGATCGTCCGCAACTCGACCGCATCCGGGATCAATCGCTGGATCAGGAACGTGCGCACATGCGCTCCGAAGCGACGATGCGTCCCGAACGCCACAACCTCCGGCACGGGCACGCCCGCCGCCGCCACACGCCGCAGACACTCCACCTCGCGGATCAGTCGCCGCGCCTGCCGCAGCGTCTCCTGATGGATGCGAGGGCGAATGCGCTGGCCCTTCAGGAAGAGCCCCTCGCCGGGCAGCGCGATGAACGCGTTGTCCTCTTCGAACGCGGGCAAGCGCGCCCACACGCGCTCGAACGCCGCACGAACATCGGCAACACCCGCGCCGTCACCGACGAGCGAACACGGCGCGAGAACCTCGACCTCGTAGCGCCCCGGGCGGGCGGGGGCACTCACGAAGCCACGCACGCGGCGGGAAACAGCCGATCGATGGCGACGATCTCTCGCATCGGGGACATGGTACGCGCCGGGGAGAGACGGACGATTACTCCGCGAAGCGCCAGGCGGGCTCGGCCTCGACGTCGATCCTCTGCTCCAGGAGCGACGCACGGATGAGGTCCATGGGGATCGCGTTCTGACGCAGCACATGAGCGTGGAACTCCTTGTCCGTCATGCGCCCGGCGCCGACGACTTCGCGCTGCAGTTCGCGCAGTTGCAACCCGCCGATCAGGTATGCGCACTGGTAGAGCGGCCCGTAGGCGCCGCCGACGTAGCGCCGCACCTCGGCGGTCGCACCGTCGCGTTCGAGACCGACGCGTTCGACGAGGAAGTCGATCATCTCGTCGGTCGTCATCGTGCCAAGGTGGAAGCCGAGCGAGACGATCACGCGCGCGCAGCGGTGCTTGCGCCAGAAGAGCATGCCGATGCGATCCTCGGGGCTCTGTCCCCAGCCGGACTCCCAGAGCCGCATCTCCCAGTAGAGCGCCCAGCCCTCGACCAGAAACGGCGTGCGGAACATCTGCCGCTGCGTTGCGTGGCGCTGCGCCATGAACATCTGCAGGTGATGTCCGGGGATCAACTCGTGAGGAACGACGATGCGCGAGAAGTGCCGGTTGTTGCCGCGCAAGCTCATCAGCTTCGTCTCGTGCGGCATGCTCTCCAGCGGGTAGGCGATGACCATCCGGTTGCCGGAGTACGCGGCGAAGGGCAACGTCTTCTGGCCCTGCTCCGAGATCATGTCGAGTCGCCAGAGTTCCTCGCAGAGGGGCGGGATGTCGATCAGTCCCTTCGTCTGCGAGACGAACGTGATCGCCTCGCGCGCCTGCGCCGCGACCCAATCGTCCATCTGTCCCGGGGCAACGTACTTCTGCTTCACCGCCTCGACGGCCTTATGCCAATCGCCGCCGAAACCCATCTCTTCGGACGCCTTGCGCGCTTCCTCATCGCACCACGCGAGGTGTTTGTTCGCGATTGCGATGAGTTCCTCGGCGGAGTACGCGATGCGCTCGTGCCGTAGCGCCTCAGCGATAGCGGCAGCACCGATCGGTTCACCGACGATCGGTGCCTCGACACCGCTCCCCTTCACACCGGCCACCGTCTCGCGCAGGAACTTCGCGTACCCACCGAGCGCCTTGTCGAGATCGGCGTAGGGCTTGCGCACCCACCACCCGAAGTCGGGTTCGTACCCGTCGCGGTACTTGAACCAATCGCCGAGAGCGCTCTTGATCCGGCCCGCCGAACGCGCCGCACGCAGCGCCGCGAGCTTCGTCGGCTTGAGAGCGTCGTCGCCTTCGTACTTCTTCCCCAGGCGCTTGCGCAGGTCCTTGATCGACACGCGCGCCGCGTCGAGGACCGACGCCGCAAGCTCCGGCGTAAGCCCTTCGAGATTGCGGCGCGCCTCCTCCAACTCGACCAGACCCGCCGCAAACGGCAACATCGGCGCCGCTTCCGCATCGCGATCCCGTCCCCACGCGCGCTGGGCCGCATCGTGCGTCAGCTTGTCGCGCAGAAGCACGAGGTCGATCTTCCCGCTCTTGCCGAGCCCCGCTGGCGACGCCGCGATCCGGTCCAACTTCCGCGCCCACTTCTCCTGGAACTGCTCGACGCGCGCAGCACGGACGCCGGAGAGCGGGACGCGATAGAACGACTGGATCGCCCGAGAGTCCGTCGCGTAGCGCTCGATGAGCCCTGGCATATCGACGGGCTCCTCTTGCGCCGCAACCGGCGACGTCGCGGACGTCGCGAAGAGTGCGGCAGCGCACGCTCCGAGCGCGAGAACGACGGCGGGCACGACAGGGAGTCTGAGAGTCAAGCGCAAGTTCACCTCCGGAAGGCCGCCGACTCTAACGGGACCATCCTGTGAAAGCCGCACTCACTGAATGGCTGAGCGCCTGGCCGATCGTCCTCCGGGCGACGATGCAACGTCAGACCGCATCGCGGCTCACCGGCGCCCAAACCTGAGCGGACCGGCGTCGCTGGTCCACTCGCTCTGATGCACGCTCTCGTCGTCGCCGATCCGCACGCGGACGCGGACAAGGTCTGCGAGGGCTGCCGAGACCGGGACGTCGTCGAACGCAGCTGAGAAGCGGAAGCTCTGCGTGTTGACCTTGACGGTTCCGGTGCCGCCGCCGACGAATGTGCCCTTCCACCGCAGCACATTGCCGCCGCGCGACTTCCAGCGAGGATCGAGAGCGTCGATCGTCAGAAGAGCCTGTCCATCTCCGGCGACGAACTCGATTTCCACCCGTTCCGAAGCGGGGTCAAGGACGCCGTCGGAGAGCCCGGCAACCGGTCTCAGCGTGCCGCGCAGATGGCCAGAGACGCCGAAGTCTTTGGCGCGCAGCTTGCCCGCGCGGAGTTCGAGATGCGCCGTTTCCGGCGGTCCAGACTCGTCGATGACCATCAGGAAAGGGCGACGGGATCGGCCCTGAGGTTTGTTCGACCGGCCGACGGAACTCACGAGCGGGAACTCACCCACGCTCGATCCGCCGCACACCGCGACGCGCGCCTCGTCAATCACGGCAATCCCGCTTGCGCCAGCGCTGCGGCGGCCGCCGAACACGACGGAATACTCGAGTCCCGGTCTGCTGGTACGAAGTCGCGCAACGAAGGCGTTCGGGCGCTCTGCGGGGCGCGTCTGGAAGCTCGACTCAGTCGGGAAGTCGTCTGAACCCGTGAAGCCACAGACGTAGACGTCGCCGGCCGCGTCGATCGCGACCCCGTTCGCTAGGTCTTGGTCGAGACCTCCCAGATAGCTGACGTATCGAAGCTCTCCAAGCGGATCGACGCAGGCGATGAGCACGTCGTTGAGACCGCCACCGAAGACCGGCTGCAAGGCGTTCAGAGTGGGAAGGTCACGCGACTGGGTGGCACCCACCATGTGGATCATGCCGTCTCCGGCGATCGCGCAACTGCGAAGCGAGTCGCCCCCGCTACCCCCGATCAGTCGCGCGAACGCCGTCTCGCCCGTCGGCGTCACCGCCAGAATAAACCCGTCTCCCCCACCACGGAGGGTTCCGCCAACGGTCACCGGGAAGTCGGGGGAGTTCGTGAATCCGACGACGTATGCGATGTCGCCTGGACCGACGGCAACATCGGTCGGAACGTCGCTACGGTCGCCACCGATGAGAACGGAGTGCTTGAGTCGGCCGGTGTCGCGCTCGATCCGAACAATGCGCACGTTGCGCTCGCTGCCACATGTGCACGGAAAGTCGGAGAGCGCGATGCTGTCGCGCGCACCGACGACAACGCAATCGCCCAGCGAGTCGAGCGCAACGGCGTTCGCGTCGTCGACCCCGACGCCCGACAAGTAGAGCGAGAACGCCATCTCCTCTCCGCCGGGGCGAAGCTGGGTGACGAACCCATCTGGTCGGAGAAAGAGCGGAGGGGCTTCGATTGCGTTCCCGGCCGGGAAGTTCGCCGAGAACGTCTCGCCGACGACGAACACCGACCCGTCCTCCCCGACAGCGAGATCCCGAGCTTCATCGCGGCGGCGGCCGCCCAGGAACGTGACCCACTCGAGTCTCGCCCGCTTAGGATCGACCTTGCAGACGAACGCGTCTCCGATGTTGAAGAAAGCGTCGCCCTTCTTGCGCTGACGCGTCTTCACGCGTCGCCCGAGGATCTCCAGCGCCGACCCGAATGTCGTCCCGGCGAAGAAGAGTGCGCCCTGGGCGTCGGCTCGGATCTCGGAGTACGCAGCGCGCGCGCCGCGTGCGAGCGTCGAGAAGCGGATCACCGGATCCACCACGATGGGTTGGCCACTCGCACCATCCACATCGAAGGCGAAGACGTCGTCCGACAGGATGCGATATCGACACGGCACAGCGGTCGAGCCGTCGTCGGACGCGAACGCCAGCGGTGGGGACTGACGCACGAGGGCGTCACGTGTACGGAAACTCAGTTCACCGGAGCGCAGGACGCGTAGATCGCGCGCGCCCCGAAGTCGAACGCGGACCTGACGCAGCGCCTCGGTACTCGCGGCGTCGATGAGATATTCCAACGTGTCGTCGGACGCGCGCCACACGACATCGACACCTTCATAGACGTCGAGTTGGCGCACGCGCTCGAACGTCTGAATGCCCGCCAGTTCGGGACGCGGAGACCGTCCGATGAGGTAGCTGACACGAGGCCCCGACGGGTCTTCTCCGACCGTGGCGGCGTCGCTGCGCCCGCCGCCGATGAATTCGATCCGCAGCGCCGCCGGGCCGGCCCTGGAACCCGGTCCACCGGTGCCGGGAGCAACTTCCACGCCGGCGTCCACGAATGCGGCGTTGGTCGCGCGGCCCGTGAACACAAAACGCACCTCGGCGTCGAACTGGCCCACGTTCGGCTCGAAGAAGCCCGCCCACGAACCGCTCTCGATGGACGGCGCGCCTATTTCTGGGCGGACGTCGGTGGCTGGCGCTGGCGTGGGCGCTGTCGCTGGCGCTGGCGTGGACGCGCGGTCGCTCTCTCCGTGCCCCACGTGCATGAATCCGAGCGCTGCGACCCCGATCATGCCGAGGCCGATCATGCCAAGAACCGCGGCCGATGCGCGGGGGGCCGGCGCTCTGCGGGGCGCTGTGCCGAGAGCGCGAAGGATGCGCCGCGGACCCGGCACGATCCGGTTCATTGCTTCGCCTTCACGCGCACGCTCACAACGAAGGCGTTCAGAACGAAGTAGCGAGAATTCGCGCACGCCCGAGAGGATAGGGGATCGGATCCGAGCCGCCACCGGGAACTCCACCACCGCCCCGTGTTGAGCCCAAGGGGCGAGGCGGCGGTCGGGCACGACCACCTGGTCGTTGCCGCGATACGCTGCGGAGGAGTGGACGGAGGACTCGGGCGCGTCGGGCCCGGGGAGGATTCGGGCGCCGTGTTCGTCGGAGCTCGGGCTGACGAGACCCGAGTGATGATCTTCACCGGTCTCGGTACCCTCCCGGCATGCGGCGTACGGGAGAGCGCCGTCGCGGGCAACCGAGGGATCTCGATCCACTGGACACGCCGAAGCGGATCGGTTGAAGTGGCGCATGTGGAGCCGAACGCGCCGGTTTGGCTCACCCGGAGGATTGACCGTGTATCGCAGTTCCAGCCCCGCCCTCAACGACAAGACCTTCCGCGAGTTCGGCTCTGCCGTGCCGATAGCTGGGCCGATGGCCGGGGATCGAGCCGCCAACGTCATGACGATGGAAGGGACGGCGACGAAGACGGCCCTGCTGCTCTTGCTCGTCATCGCTTCCGCAGCGTTCACGTGGACGAAGGCGATGTCCGAGATCGCGTTCGGAACCGAGTTCATCGGCGACGCATTCGCCGCCGTGAAGCCCTGGGTGATCGGCGGCTTTCTGGGCGGTTTCGTGGTCGCCATGATCATCATCTTCAAGAAGGAGATGGCGCCGGTGCTGGCGCCGGTCTACGCGATCCTCGAGGGACTTGCCCTCGGCGGGATCTCGGCCGTCTTCGAGGTGGCATATCCGGGCGTCGTCGTCAGCGCCGTATTCCTGACGATGGGCGTTCTGGGCGGCATGCTCTTCGCCTACCGCACCGGCATCATCCGTGCGACCGCGAAGTTCAAGATGGGCATCTTCGCCGCGACGAGCGGGATCATGATGGTGTACGTCATCGGCTGGATCATGAGCATGTTCGGATCGGGTATCCCCAGCATCCACGGGTCCGGGATGATGGGGATCGGCTTCAGTCTCTTCGTCGTCGTGATCGCCGCACTCAACCTCATCGTCGACTTCGATCTGATCGAGACCGGCGTCAAGAGCCGCGCCCCCAAGTACATGGAGTGGTACGGCGGGTTCGCGCTCCTCGTCACCCTCGTCTGGCTCTACCTGGAGATCCTGCGACTGCTCTCGAAGTTGCGCTCGCGCAACTGACATCGGCGCCCCGCGTCGGCCTCTCGATGGCGTACACTCATGTGCGCGTTCGAGATCGGATAGGAGGCGGTTCATGCAGAAGATCCTCATTGTGACGCTGCCCATCGCGACACTGGTCGTCGCACTCTCGGGCGTCGTATTCGCCCAGGACACGGCCAGCCCGCAAGAGCACACGCCACCGCTCTCTCTGCGCGATGCACCTCTTCGCGATGCACCTCTTCGCGATGCACCTCTTCATGGGGGTCGATCGGCCGAGGAGTGGATCGGAGACTTGCGTTCGGAGGACGTCGCGGAGCGACAGAAGGCCGCGTACGCGCTGTGGTCGCTGCGCGGGGCGGCCGACGCCGGCGCGCTCTTGCTCGCACACGCGGTCGGGGACGACGACGCCTACGTACGCTCGACAGCCGCGAAGGCGCTACTGGGGCTCGGCGCGGCGGCGCAGCGATCGACGGTAGCGACGGTCGGCGGTCTGCTCGTCAGCGATCACGAGGGCATTCGACGTGAGGCGGCGACGCTCATGTGGCGCTTCGGACCGCTCGCGACCGAAGCGGTCACGGAACTGAACGCGGCCTTGGACTCCACCGACTCCGTCGTGCGCGCCAACGCCGCCGCGGCGCTCGGCAACACCGGTGCGGCGGGGAGCGTGGCCAGCGACCGCCTTGAGGAACTGGCGGCCGACGACGAGGATGAAGCCGTCCGCAAGTGGGCCGGCAAGTCGTTCGCATTGATCGATCCTGTCGCCGCTTTGGCATCCGACTCACGCAGGGTCCGCAAGGCCGCGATTGACACGTGGGCGGATCCGAAGCTGCAGGGATGGAAGCGCGCGGACGTCCGCGAGGCACTCGTGGCGGCGCTCGACGATCCGGACGAGCAGATCCGGGTGTCCGCCGCGAACGACCTCGCAAATTTCTGCGGGTTCGCCCGCGACGCGCGACCGGTCGAATTGATCGCCGTCTTTGAGCGCATTCTTGAGCACGACCGCGCTCCCGCCGTTCGGGCTCAGGGAGCGGCTGGCCTCGGACGCTTCAAGGGTCATGGCAAGCGGGTCGTGCCTGTGCTTGCGAAGGCGGCCGCGAGCAGTGAGCCGGATGTGCAATGGACTGCGCTGGTCGCGCTGAGAATGATGGGCGCGGAAGCTCGCTCGGCTGTCCCCGTCGTACTGCGCGTGTTCGAGTCAGGTGACGACCGCGTCCGGGCGGCAGCGGTCGGCGCGCTCGGAGGACTGGGAGTCCGGAGCGACGCGGTGATCGATGTCCTCATCCGTGGCATGCAATCGCGCGACCGCGGTACGCGCCGGACCTCCATCAGCACTCTCGGCGGGTTCGGGACGACATCGGCGCGCGCCGTTCGAGCGCTGGTCACCGCGTTCGGCGACGAGTCGTTTAGCGTGTACGAGCGCGCGGCGATCGCGGAGGCACTGGCGACGTCGGGAGCCGCGGAACTCGCCGTGGCACCGCTCACCCAGGCGTTCGAGACAGACCCGGACGGCGACCCTAGGATTGCGTTCGCGCTCGTGAGTCTTGACGCTCCGATCGCGGCACGAGCTCTGACAGCTATCTGCCGCCGCACAATGCGTCTCACGAACCCGTTCGAGGAACTGAATCTCCTCGGACGCCTTGGCCCGAAAGCTGCTGGCGCCGTGTCCACGGTCGCTCACCAATTGGACCGGGACAAGGACCGCATGCGCCTCGACGCGGTGCACGCGTTGACCGCGATCGGAGTCACGCAACCCGGCGTGCGCGCGGCACTGCAACGCGCGGCGACAGACCCCGCGCCCGACGTCGCGCAAGCAGCGAAGTCCGCTCTCGAATCTGACGCACCTGAGACGCGCTGACGCGAGCGTCCGGTCACCGACACCGCGGGAGCTTCTGGCCGGGCTCCCAGCGAAGCAAGCCGGGCCCCTACGGGAGGAAGTGGGGGCGGAACTCGTTGCCGAAGGGCGGGAACGGGTAGAAGGTCACGAACGCACGCCCGACAAGATCGCGACGACGCACGAATGGGCGCCGCACGCCGCGGTCGATGGTTGTGCCCTCGACCGGGATCCGACGCAGCACACCGTCGACGTCGATGAACGTGTAGTTCTCGCCATCGTCGCGGAAGCGAACGCTCGAGTTGTCCTCGAGCTTCACGTCTTGCTCGCCCGCGAACTGGCGGCCATCAGCCATCGTCACGACGTTCACGCGCCACTCGCGGCTGTCCTTCGACGAGCCGGTGTTATCGCCCAACATGATGAAGCCGTCGTCGGGGATATCCCACGCGCGGGACTTGCCGTATTGGAGATCGCGGTCGATCCGCACGTCAGAGAAGGCTGCCGCAGCCCCGCGCAACCCGAGCGACGCTCCGGACCGCTTGTTCCCGCCGTTCTCGATGTCCTTGTGCGGCACGCGCGCGACGAGGCGACCGTCGAGCCAGACACGCGCGACGCGATCCGCAACACCCAACGTCACGCGCGCACCATCACCGAGCCGGAGATCGTCGATCGGCTGCGCGCCGATGCCGGGCGCTGTGAGTACGGCCCCATCGTCGCTGACTGCAAGTTCCACGCGTCGTCCGGCGCCCTCGACGCGCAGCAGAATGGCGCCGTCGCCAGCAAGACGCGCCACGTCGATGTCGGCGCCGATGCGCAGGTCGGTGTCCTCGCGGCCAAGGCGCTCGCCGTAGACGAGTCGGGTCTCGGTTCCGGCAGGCGCGTCGGCTTTCGCCGAACCGTCTGTGAGTTGCCAGTCCACGTCGTTCCCGGCACCGGCGCCCACGTTCTTCATCGGTTGGAAACTACTCGAGAGAGTGCGCTCTTGACCGGGCGAGGGGTATTCCGCGAACCAGAGTTGGTCCTGCACGCGCTCGGGTTTCGCCATGCACTCGCCATTGATGTAGACGTCTCCGGCGCGCAATTCCATCTGCTCGCCGGGCAGACCCACAAGTCGCTTGATGAAGTTCACGCGCCGATAGAGCGGATACTTGAAGACAACTATGGACCAGCGCGGTGGGTCGCCAACGAGCAAGCCGACTTTCGACGCCAGTAGGCGGTCGCCGTGCTCGCGTCCCTCCTTCGGTTTCTCGCCGTAGATGGTCGGGTACATCGACGCGGTCGGGATCTGGAACGCTTCGTAGAGAAACTCCCGCACAGTGAGTGCGATGAGGAGCGCCATCACGACGGCCTCGACGTTCTCGTAGACAACGTCGGCCGTCGTGACGGGGCGACGTGGGTCGGCACCGTCCTCTTCGACTGCGCCACCCGAGGGTCCGCTCTCGCCAGCGCCGCGTCCGCGCCACCACGAGATCCCGGCGTAGAGCGCGCAGGGGATCGAGAGCACGGCGACCCACGCTCCGCCGACGGCGAATTGCACGGCACCAAGGACGAGCACGATCGCCACCGTCGCACGCGGGAGGAAGCGCAGGATGATGCCCGCCGCGACGAGCAACCCGCCCGTCACGTAGCGGTCTGCTGCGACCTCAGTGCCGGCGACGGACGTCGCAGGGAAGAGGATCGCGACCATCAGGCCAAGCGCGATGAAGATGCTGGAAAGCCGCTGCGCACAGCGGGTCAGGGTCGGCGGAAGCACGGCATCGAGCATGGCGTGGGTCCGATCTACCGTTTCTTCTTCTTGTCGTCGTCGCCAACTTCGCCGAGCACCGACAGGAAGGCCTCCTGCGGGATCTCCACCCCGCCGACTGCCTTCATCCGCTTCTTCCCCTTCTTCTGCTTCTCGAGGAGCTTGCGTTTGCGCGAGATGTCGCCGCCGTAGCACTTGCTCGTCACGTCCTTGCGCGTCGGGGAGATCGTCTCCCGTGCGATGATCTTGCCGCCGATGGCTGCCTGAAGCGAGACCGCGAAGAGGTGACGTCTGATCTTCTTCCGCAGCCGCTTGAGGATGTCGCGGCCGCGGCGCTCGGCGTCGTCGCGGTGGCAGATGAACGAGAGTGCGTCCACGTCTTCGCCGGCGACCATCAGCCGGACCTTCACGAGGTGGCCCGCATGGAAGCCCATGACCTCGTAGTCCATCGATCCGTAGCCGCGTGTGGCCGACTTCAAGATGTCGTAGAAGTCGTAGAGGATCTCCGCCATCGGCACTTCGTAGACGAGCTGAACGCGGTCCTTCGAGAGATACTCGGTGCGGCGGTACGTGCCGCGGCGATCGAGGCAGAGCTGCATGACGACGCCGATATTCGTCGCCGGGCAGAGTACCGAGAGTTGCACGACCGGCTCGCGAAACTCCTCGATCACCGACGGGTCGGGAAGGTCGCTCGGGCGCTCCACAGTGACGACGTCGCCGTCGCGCTTCAGTACCTCGTACGTGACGTTCGGAGCCGTTTGCAAGATGTCCAGTCCGGACTCGCGCTCGACCCGCTCTTGCACGATCTCCATGTGCAGGAGACCGAGGAACCCGCACCGGAACCCAAAGCCAAGAGCCTCGGAGGACTCGGGATGAAACGTGAACGACGCGTCGTTGAGTGACAGCTTCTCGAGGGCCTTGCGCAGGTCGTCGAAATCGGAACTCTGCACCGGGTAGATCCCGCAGTGCACCATCGTCTTCGGCTCGTGATATCCCTTCAGTGGCTCCATCTCGGATGCGTACTTCTCAAGTACGACGGTGTCGCCGACGTTGACCTCGTGCAGGTCCTTGATATTGCACCAGAGGTAGCCGGTCTCGCCCACGCCGAGAGCTTCGCACGGCGTCATCTTGGGCCGCATCGTGCCGACCTCGAGCACCTCGTGGGTGGTCTCGGTGCCCATGAAGCGCACCTTGTCGCGCTTGCGAATCTCGCCGTCCATCACGCGCAGGTAGACGATCACGCCTCGATACGTGTCGTAGACCGAGTCGAAGATGAGCCCGCGCAGAGGGGAGTCTGCGGAACCGGTCGGCGCCGGAATACGGGCGATGATGGCGCGCATGAGTTCGGGTACGCCGAGGCCAGTCTTCGCGGACACACTGAGCACTTCGTCCGGCTCGATGCCGAACGTCGTCTCGAGCTCTTCCTTGATCTCGTCGGGCCGCGCCGCCTGCAGATCCACCTTGTTGAGCACGGGGATGATCTCAAGGTCCGACTCGATCGCGAGGTAGGCGTTCGCAACGGTCTGCGCCTGCACACCCTGCGCCGCATCGACGAGGAGCAGTGACCCCTCGCACGCGAACATCGAACGGCTCACTTCGTATGAGAAGTCCACGTGCCCGGGCGTGTCGATCAAGTTGAGGCGATACATCTCACCGTCCTGCTCGTAGTCGAGGGCCACGGCCTTCGCCTTGATCGTGATCCCGCGCTCGCGCTCGAGGTCCATCGAGTCGAGCGTCTGCCCTTTCATCTCGCGCTTCGTCAGCGCGCCACATGCCAGCAGGATGCGATCGGCCAGCGTGGACTTGCCGTGGTCGATATGCGCGATGATGTTGAAGTTCCGGATGTTCGCCGGGTCGATACTCGCTGCGGTCATGCGCGTTGTTCTCCGCCGGTCGCGGTCTCCGTCGCAGCATCCATCGCGACATCCATCGCAACATCGCCCCGGCAGTCGTTCAGACAGTCCGTCAAACGCGTTCGCAGGTCGGCGAGAGCGCGCGCGCGATGACTGATCGCGTTCTTCTCCGCGGACGTGACCTCGGCGAACGTCTTGCCGAGTTCCGGGACGAAGAAGTGCGGGTCGTAGCCGAAGCCTGAGTCGCCGCGCGCCTCGTTGATGAGCACGCCCTCGCACGCGCCGTCGCCGCGGCAGAGGATCGTGCCGTCGGGGCGCGCGATCGAGACGACACAGCGAAAGCGCGCGAGGGGCTCGTGCAGCCCGGCCGTGCGCGCCTCGTCGATCAACTTGGCGTTGTTTGCTGCGTCCGCGTCGTCGTCCACGCCCGCGTAGCGTGCCGAGCGCACGCCAGGGCGACCGCCCAGCGCGTCGATCTCGAGTCCCGAGTCGTCGGCGATGGCGAGCATGCCGCTTGCGCGCGCGGCGTGAATGGCTTTCAGATCGGCGTTCGCGACGAACGTGGTGCCCGTCTCGTCTGCGCCCTCGAATTGACGCTCGGCCGGGAGGTCGGACGGGGCGTGCAAACGCAGCGGAAGATCCGCGAGCAGCGCGCGCAGTTCGACCAACTTATGCGCGTTGCCCGTCGCGATCACGGCGTCCGTGACGTCCGTGATCCCGCTGGCTACGCCAGCGATGTCCGCGACGTCCAAGGCATCCGACTCGGCCATCAGCGGGCGTCTCCCGCCGAAGAAGCTGTCGGCAACGGGAGAGCGAGCGCCGCACGTTGGATCGCGAAAATCTCGTCGCAACCCTTGAAGGCGACGTCGAGCAGGGCGTCGTGCTGGGCGCGCGTGAACGTGCCCTTCTCGGCCGAGCCCTGCACTTCGACGAACTCGCCCTCGCCGGTCAGGACGACGTTCATGTCGACCTCGGCGGCAGCGTCCTCGACGTAGGGCAAGTCCAGGCGGACCTCGCCGTCCACGACGCCAACCGAGATCGCGGCCACCTGGCTGCGAAGTGGCGACTCCTCGATGATTTCATCGCGCAGGAGCTTCGCGCTCGCGTCGGCCAGCGCGACATACGCACCCGTGATGGCGGCGGTGCGGGTACCGCCGTCGGCGACGAGCACGTCGCAATCGACGTGAAACGTGTTCTCGCCGAGGGTGTCGAAGTAGACGATCGTGCGCAGCGCACGGCCGATCAGGCGACCGATCTCGACGCTCCGACCGTCACGCTTCCCGCGTGTGGACTCGCGCTCCTTGCGGGGCGACGTCGAGCCCGGGAGCATCGAGTACTCGGCCGTCAGCCAACCGAGGCCGCGGCCGCGGCGCCAGCGCGGGACGGTCTTCTCGATGCTGACGGTGCAGAGCACGCGCGTGCGGCCAGCCTCGACGAGCACCGAGCCCGCAGGCACGTCGGTGAAGCCGCGGGTGATGCGCAGAGGGCGCAATTGGTCGTTGTCACGTCCGTCGGGGCGAGGCAAGGGGAGATCTCCTGGGCGGTCGGGCACCGCCGGGCGCGGTCCAATCGGCCGATCTTCCCCCTTCGACGGTCGGGCGCCACGGATTGCACCACCCGCTCGGCGGCTCCGTTCAGGAGGGGATACCCCGCCCGGAGCGCGAGTCCTACCTGGATCCAGGCTCTTCGACGGACTCCAGGACAAGGGTGGCGTCGTAGCTGCTCTTCATCCCGAGGAGGAGCGCGAGCGAGAACGCCTCGTCCTTCGTGAACCCCGGCGGGGGGCCCTCGATGACAGCCAGGCCCGGAAGGGGCGAAACAATGGTGGGTCCAGCGACAACGATCCCATCGATCACGATCGCCATCTGGCGCCGCAAGTGCGTCTCGGTGAACGCCCGCAAGGCCTCCTTGCGGGCGTCGACAAACTCCAAACGGATCCGCCATGCGTCGGACTCGCCAATCGGCTGCGGGGTCGCCGTGGCCAGGTCGCGCTCCGTGAAGTCGTCCACCGACCCGGGCTCGGGAACGATGACGAGGATCTGCTCGTCCTCTCGCACTCCCGGCAGCCAACGCGAATTCGGTTGCGAGGGCTCGTAGAACTGCCCGAGCTTCTCGTGCAGTTCGCGCTCCACCGCGGCCTCTCTCTCCGGCACACAGATCCGGAACGCGAGCGTGCCACGCTTCGAGATCATCGCGATCACGCGGAAGCGATGCGCCATGTCGCCGTCGCGAACACGGCAGACGATTCGTGCCGGATCGCCGTCATCAGCGCTCTCGGCGTTCTCGACCATGGCGCTCCCCCAGCCGAGCGACCGAAGCCGATGATCAATCACGGCGGCGACGCCTTCCAGGGTGCCGACGACATCCTCGGCGCGGAACGTCAGTTGCGCGGCCTCGGCCGGGTCGAACTCGCCAGCGCCCGCGTCCAAGGCGAACGCCTCGGCAACCTCCGGATCGACGCCCGGGACAGTTGTCTCGGAATCCCCTTCGCCACACGCGCCGACCAGGCTCGCCAGGAGCAAACAAAGCGGCCAGCACATCACGTTGAGTCTCATGCGGGCGAGGGTACCGGGCGCATCGACGCGCGCCTGCACCACAAACGATGTCGCCGCCTGTTAGTATAAACGTAGGCATGCCATCCACGCTCTTCCCGGAACTGATCGAGTCGGAGGTGTCTCCGTCCGCGCCAACCCGCGTCGCACCAACAACTAGCGAGACCGGGGCCGCCGAGCTCCCCCTGCCGGACGGACGCAGGCTCGACGTCGCGAGACTGCCGACCCGCAGGGCACTGGTGCGAGAGAGGCCATCGCACGGCGGGCGCTTGTTCGACTGGTCTGCCAATCCGTACCGCGGCTGCGCATTCAGTCGCGGCTACTGGGACGCGGGCTTCAGTCACGACTACCTGGGTCATGGCGAGCCGCGTCGCGACCATGCGCCTCACGGTACGTTTAGAGACTCCGAGTCCCGCGTCTCCGTGCAGGACGGCTTCGTCGACGCGCTGCGGCGCGACGTCGCGAAGCGCGTGAAGCCGGGCGACCACATCGCATTCGGAACGGCCACCGATCCGTACCAGCCGATCGAACGACGCGAGCGCGTCATGAACCGCGCGCTGCGTGCGCTCGTGCACGCCGACGGGCTCGTGCACGCCGACGGGCTCCTACGCTCCGACGGATTGGGCGCCAAAGGACTGAAGATTTCGATCACGACGAAGTCGGCGCTCATCGCACGCGACGCGAAGTTGCTCGCGCGTCTCGCCGAACGCCACGCGGTCCACGTGAACTTCTCGATCACGACAATCGACGCACGACTCGCTCGCTTCCTTGAGCCGGGCGCGCCGACGCCGGCGAAACGACTCGAAGCGCTGCGCACGCTGCGGCGCCACGGCGTCGAGGCGGGCGTCTTCATGATGCCGCTCCTGCCTGGCGTGACCGACTTGGATGTCGATATCGATCACTTGCTCGGGGCGGCGGCCGACGCGGGCGCGCGCTGGCTCGGCAGCCAGGTCGTCTTCCTGCGCGAACCCTCGCGGTCCCACTTCCTGCACAAGCTGAAACTCTCATATCCGCGTGTCGCTGCGCGCTATGCGTGGTGGACCAAGACCGACACACGACTACCAGAGCAGATCCGCGGTGAAGCACTCGGACGCGTGCGGCAACTGGCGTTGCGGCACGAGCTTCCGTCGCAGCCGACCCTGCGATGCCCGACGCCACGACGGCGGCGGCAAAGCACGTTCACGTTCAGTGGGGAGGTGTGAATGGAGTGACGAGTAGGCGATCGAATCTCAAGTGGTGCGGAGTAGGCGGTAGAGTCTCGGCATGCGCTATTGCATCCGAGCGGCTGCGGCCATCATCGCTCTCACCGCGTTCGTCGGCACGACGCCCGAAGGGGTCCGCGCGTCCGCCCTTGGGCCGCAACTCGACCATCGCGCGTCGGGCGACCTGATCGACGTTGCCGAAGGTGTCGGGAGCGGGTCATTCGACCTGCGCGCATGGGTCCGCGACAACGGGAACGAGAGGTCGAAGATCGTCATTCGCGTGACGGGACTCGACGCGACGCAGGACGACGACGGCGAACGTCCGCCGTACGGCGCGTTCGTGATCGACGCGGCGAATGCCGAGGTCTTCGTCGGACGGGTCCGCGTGAATCGGCTGGGCAACGGCAGCCTGCGGGTGAATGGCGCGCGCGGGCTCTTCGAGGGCGCCGGTCTGCCGTTGCGTGGTTTCGGTGGCGGGACCGTGGAAGTGCGCCGGGGCGACATCGCCATCTTGCGCGGGAGCATCGCGACGTTCGCGCTGCAGAACGCCGGCACGTCGGCATCTCGCAGCGAGACGTACGGCACGTTCATCCCATTCTCCGCACCCGATCATCGGCCCGGGCGCTACCAGTTGCGCACCGATGAATTCGAGACGGGCGAGATCCGCAATCGCATCGTCGTGAAGGCGTCCGGCGTGCTGACCGGTCAGTCGCCACCGACGTACAGTGTGCGAGTCATCAACGCCGCGGGCAATCGCGTCGTCACGCTCGGCAACATGACGAACCACCCGGAGATCGGGGCGTCGTTCACGTTGGACTCACGCAGCCGCACCGTCCCGGGGTCGATCGTGCGATGGAGCGAGTTCGACAACGGGCTCATCGAGGTCAGGCGTGGTGGGACACTCATGCTGCGTGGCGACATCGCACCCATTCGTCGGGCCGATCGCCCCGTCGGTCGCGTCGGGAACGCCCGCTGGCGCGAGACCGTGGAACTGAGCGCACCGATGGGCGCGGCGCGCGGGCTCCTGACCGTGAGCGCGAAGACCTCACCCCGCCGCCGGACGCAGGAAATCCGGATGCGCATCGAGGACGTCGATCCCGATGCGGGGCCCTACACGGCAGCCGTCGTCGTCGGCGGCGCAACGCGTACCGAGCTCGCGACCTTCAAGGTGCGGGGCCAGGCGGCAACGGGCGGATTTCGCGTGACGACACGTCGCGGCGACCCGATCCCCGACCGCTTCGTCTTCGATGCTGCCGGCGGTCTCGTCGAAGTCACCGACGCGAACGGAACGGTCGTCCTGACCACGACGTTCCCATCGCTCGACTGACGACCAGCGGCAAGTCACGCGAGCGAGCGCGCCCCGGGAAGATCGGGGACGTAGCCGGAGTAACCGTGTCCCGCCGGTTCGATGATGACTCCATATCGCACGTCAGACCTCCTCAAGAGGCTCGGCCCGAACCCCTGGCCCCGCTTGGCGCAGAACGCTCTTCAGTGTACCCGGTGCCACATCCTGGGCGAGGTGATCACTCCGCTTGGATGGAGTCGGTCGTCGGCTTGGTCGAACGCCGTCCCGCCGACGTGAAGTACCAGACCATGAGCACGGTGGTCAGGGCGCCGACCGTCCATTTCGCGGCGGGGGCGATCTCGGCCGGGGAGACGAAGCCTTCGAGGAGGCCCGCGAAGACGAGCATCACGGCGGCGCCGCCGAGAAGGGCGATGGACTCGCGCGCGGTCTCCGCGAACGCCGTCGCGCGGCTGCGCCGGCCGGGGAGTAGGGGGGCGATGCCGGTCCGGACGCCTGCGCCTGTGGCGATGAAGATCGCTGTCAGTTCGAGCGGCCCGTGCGCGGCGGCCCACGTCAGGATGATGTGCGCGGCACCGACGTCGGCGTAGACGCCGAGCGCGCCGCCGATGGCGAACATCCCCTGATAGAGCATGAACAGGATGCCGAAGCCGCCGAGGAGCGTGCCGATCGCGAACGAGATCAAGATGACGTTGACGTTGTTGGCGATAATGCCCCACCCGAAGAGCGGGCGAACCAAGCCCGGGATGTCGAGATAGGAGCCGGTCACGAGAGAGCGCGCCGCGCCACGCCGGAGTTCCGGCCCGAATACGCGATCGGCCAGTGCAGGGTCGTCACGGAACACGAGGAACGCGGCGACGGCACCCAGGACGAAGGCGAGGCCCGAGGCGAAGTGATAGCCCGCTGTGCGACGCACCAACGCGGCGAAGCCGCCTCCGATCAGAAACGCCCGCGCGCGCCCCGTCACACCGCGGGACTTGCGGGCGTAAACGAGATCGTGCGCCGCCGCGCAGAGTCGGTTGAGATGGGCCTGCGTATCGGGCGTCAGGCCGACTGTTCGAGCCGTCGCGAGATCCGCAGTCGCGGCACGGTAGAGCGCTCCGAGGCGGCGCACATCGGCTCCGGCGAGGGAGCGCAATCCTGCTTGCTGTGCGCGCTCGATCAGCGCCCGCAACTCGGTCCAATGATCGACACGGTCGCGAACGAAGCGCTCCTCGTTCACGCGTCGCCCCCCTCGGGAGAGTCGGCGCGAGAGTCATCGGGAGCTTCGCTGGGGGCAGCCGCAGCGGTCGGGGTCGGTCCACCCAGGTCGCGCAACTCGGACGGGCGCTTGCCCGCTGCGAGCAGGACGAGGATCGACTCGGGGTCCGCGTCCGGCAACTCGTGTCGCTCGCGCAGTTCGGCCAGCAGGCGCTCGGCAACCGCTCCACGACTCTTGGCAGCCAACTCCTTGCGCCGGGCGACGAAACGTTTCAGTCGTGCCCGATCCTCGCCACCAAGTTGGTCGTCGTGCAGGTTCTCCAGCACCCCGCGCGAGAGGCGGTCAAGCGAGAGTTCGACCTCGCGCTCCTGCACGACCACCGTTCCGGCAGCCATATCCCCGATGCGCTTCGAGCGCGTGCTCATGAACATCACGATCCCACCGAGCGCGTGGACGAGCACGAGCGGGAGCATGTCGGCCACGCGCAGGACGTTGCGAACGATGATCGCCGAGGCAGGTGCGGGACCGCCCTCCTCCGCGACAACGCGCAGGCGCATCAGGCGCTTGCCGGGGGTCTGTCCGTCCCAGAGGAGCTCGAAGCCGAGATAGAAGCACCAGATCACGGCGATCGCGAGGCCGTACGCTGCCATCAAGACAAAGCGCACGTTCTCCTCGAGTTCGTCGAGCGACAGGCTCGTCACGACGAGTGCGACGATCAGGAGCACGAAGAGAACGAAGCCGAGGATAAGCCCATCGATCGTGCCCGCGGCGAAACGGCTTCCGATGCCAGCGAGTTCGTAGCGGATGCGGACGCGCTCCGGTGTCTCAATCTCCAGCGTCTGCTCGAAGAGAGACGGCACATCCGCGTACGGATCGACCGTCTCCGCATCGGGAGTGTGGGTTTCAGGAGCGTGGGCGCCCGGCGCAGGTGGATCGCCCCCGTCGTCGTTTGTGGTCGTGGTGAGACGCTCGTCACTCATGTGCGTCCTATCTTCCCCGCGACCAGTCAATCCTCAACAGGAACGTCACGAGCGATCCGTCGATCTTGACGTCGGTGATCGGCGACGGAGGGAGTCCGGGGCCGACTTTCGTGTCCGTCGTCGTGCCGTGGAGCGTGCATCGCGGCTCCCCCGTCACGGGGTGAAAGCGGTACGTGCCGCCGTCCGGACACACCGGCCGCCAGCCGAGCCAGACGAAGTTCCGCTCGGCCACATCGGACGCTCGCGGTTCCACCATGCCGAGCGCGACGAGGCGCAGGAGGTTCGAGCCGCAGAGCGCACTGGTCTTGTCGGGCGGCGGACCCGGCGCGCGGAGCCGCTCGCCGAGCGCTGCCGCCCACACAGAATCACGCATCCGCACGGAGATACGCGCACCGACAACACTCGTGTCTACGCAGGCTGCAACAACGTCACTCCAGGGCATGACGACGTCCGGCTGCCGCCACTCATCGTCAGCGACACCGACCATGTCCATCTCGAGCCCGGCGAAGCGGGAGGCGAGTGCCGCTAGGCCCTCACGCGTGCGGAGGCCGCTCCCCATCCCGTCGAGCCTGAACTCCACGTCCGCGGTCGTCGGAAAGCGCAGCGAAAGCGCGCGATCGGAACCGCTCGGCGCTGGCAGCCCGGCGCGACGGGCGAGGCTCGCCTGATCCGCGTCAGCCGAGCGAGCTGTTCCCTCAGCAACGACGTGCTCAAGCAACGCGGCGTTCGTGGCGACGATCTCGCAATCGCCCGCGACCACACGGACCGCGCTGCGAACGCGCCGTGCCGGGAAGGGATCACCATCCGGTCGCCAGCGATGCGGGGCACTCGTCTCCAGGGCAACCCCGGCAACCGTCTCCATCCGATGCAGCTCGGGATCGATGATCCGCAGTACCAGCGCGGCGTCAAGCGAACCCGGCGTCTGCGTCGGGCGCAGGATCAGCAGGCACTCGGCGACGCCCTTGCGACCGCCCGGGTTCGCGCGCCAGATGCTCGGGAGCAGCAGGTGATGGAGCGTCATCCGCAGGCTGCCGTAGTCACGAGCGGCGCCGCGCGCGAAGCCGAGCCGTTGGGCGAGTCGATCTGCCACATCCGCGAAACGAAGCGCGGCTTCGATGCTGCGGAAGCGGACGGCCAGCGTGTCAGCAGGCGCCCATGAAAGCAGCGGAGTGCCCGGCGGCAGCACGTCAGTCCGAGGTTCGGCGGGTTGCGCAACGGGCTCGTGTCGGGGCGGCGATGCCATCGACGGCCGCGCGGAGCAGCGCATCGGCGTTGTGAAGCGCGCATAGAAACGACCGCCGAACGCCACACTCATGGCGGCACCGACCTCGGCGGCGAGCGACGCGCCCGCAGCGACGCGACGTGGCGTGACACCGACGAACGAGCCGTCCGCGTCGCGCGTCCAGAGCGTCGCGCGCTCGCCCTCGAGGCGGCCAGCCAGGCCGCTCTCGTTCTGGACCACTCCCCGGACACCGGGGCCGGCGTACCACTCGCCATCCACTGGCCGCTCGCTGACGAAGAAGCCGAGATCATCGACGCTGAGGACCAACTCATCGGTCTCGCCGGACGCCGTGGGCTCTGCGTCTGCGCCCGCTGACTGAACGACGTCCGCGCGCTCGTCACCAGGCGCAGGAGGCGCCGCGCCATCACCGCAGGCCCACACGCCCGCGGCGAGGACCAACGCGATGATGACCGGGCTACTTCTCGTCTTCCGAATCCTCACGGGGCTTCACTGGCTTCGGGAGGTCCGCGCCGCCATCGGTGCTCGGCGGAAGGGGCACGCGTACGGCTCGGCGTGCGACCGCGGCGCCGGGAGCCGTCTTGGTGGCTATTCCGTGGATGGTTCGCAGCGCGAGGAACGTCGCAGGGCCGTGCCAGCGTGGGCCGCGCAACTCGCCGGCCTGCTCGGTGGCCGTCCACGCAATGAAGTCCGTGTTCTCGTGAACCGTCGTGTCGAGGACCCCCTTCAGGAGCGTCCGATCGACGTGCAGTAGGGGAAGATCGAGGCGACCGCTCGCCCAGGCCTCCAGCCAACCGAGGCGCTGTGCGCCACCGGGCACCCGACGAACACGCTTGCCGGCGTCCGGGCCCAGGATGAACGCGTCGCCAGCGACGCCGCGGACTGTGCTCCAGGCGCCGCCTGCAACGATCGTCCCATCGCCCGCAATTCCGGCGGGGGGCGACATGCCCTCAGGAAGTGCGCCGCAGACACCGAGACCGCCACGGGCAGGCAGGCAGATCTGCACGGGTGTCGCTGCGTGGGCGGGCAGGCCGCTCACCCAGGATGGTGGCGGCACGGGAAGCAGCGGCACGTCGCCGGGGCGCTCCACCGCGACAGCCACGATCGGCCCGACTCCGTTTGGGATCGGGACCGCGAGGGGCCCCTTGGACGCGGACCTCCACGAGACCGACTCCCGCCCGCCGTACGTCCAGCCAGTCCACGTGGCATCGCCGCGCCCGTAGCGCACCTCCAGCAACTTCTTGCCGGCGGGCTCGGGCCCGTCCGTCGACTCCAGTCCGCGGAAGAGCAACCCCATCGCGAGCGGATGATCCGACGCCACAACGAGCCCGTCCTGGACCAAGATGTAGAGCGCGTCGTCGATCCCCGGGAGCGTCAGCACCGGTCGGCCGTGGATCTCCTCGGCGTGCGGGACGCCCGGATAGGCAGTGCGCAGCCCCCCCTCGACAATCGCCTCCAGCGACTTCTTGAGGCGCTTCTGCGTGTACGACGTGCGAAAGGCGAGAATCGTCGCCCGCGCGGGCCCGCCGATGGCCGGCATGGGCAACCCGGCAAGCAGGACCTCACCATCGGCCGCATCGAGCATCCCCTCGGCGCCCTGAACGAGCGTCTGCGGGATGCCGCTGCGCTCGCCCCAGGCCTGCATCTGGGCTCGAAATGCCGCGCGCCACGCCTTCGCGCTGCCGAGTCCGCCCTCGGCGGCCGACGCGAGCAGGGTCGGCAAATCCGGCGTGTGAACGACCAGGTCGGCGCGTGCGGGGAGCGCTGACAGCAGCACCAATCCGGTCGGTTCCGGCAATTTGGGACGCGGCGCATCCTGCGCGAACGCGAGTACGGGGAGAGCGAGAAGCAACGTGGCGAGGGTTCTGAAGGTACGCATCTGGCATGGAAGGGTACCCTGGGGGACGGTTGGACGCCGGGCTTCGTGCAGCGGAACTCGTTCCCTCGAGACCGCTGCACGGTTTTTCATCACAGACGTGGGTCGTCGCAGCGCCCCACGGACCCCGAGAACGTCGCTCTCGCTCACTCCGAGACCTACCACCGTGAACCTCATGAATAAACGCAGGCTTGCCTCGCTCCCCGTTGTGATGACCGCCGTTACGGGCATGGTCGCCGCCATCGGGCTACTCGGCCCCACGCCGCTCGTCCATGCCGAGACGCTTCCGGTCCCGACCGGCGAGAAGGCGCAGTTGACTGGCGGAATCACGCCCGTCGGCGACGTCGACCTCTTCGGTCTCGACCTCCTCCCGGGCGACCGCGTCACGGTGAAAGTCACCGATGCCGGCCCTCTGCGCGATCTGAATTCCACGCTCCGCCTGCTCGACCCGACGGGATCTCCGATCGCCGTCACGGTTGACAAGCAGGGCACGCGCAAGCCGTCGTTCTCGTACACGGCAGATGCGGCCGGGGCGCACGTCGTCGAGCTGACCGGCGACCCCGGCGGCTTCAGCGGCGCCGAGGGCAACTACACGATCACGACCAAGATCAAGCGTGTGAAGGCGGGCAAGGCGACGTTCGAGGACGCGGCGGGTGGCGACTTCGTCATCCCCATCGGCGTCACCGAGGGCGCGCAACTGGACGTGAAGTTGAGCGCGAAGAAGGGTGGCCTCGACGTCACGGGACTCTTCCGGCCGGACGGTTCGGCGGAGGCTGACTTCATCGCCAGTCTGAAACTCAAGAACCGCACCAAGGCGCAGAGCAAGAAGTTCAAGCTGACCGGCGGGTTCGGGATCTACGAGTTGCGGGGCCGCTACGACGCGGGCGCGAAGCTCAAGGTCAAGGTCAAGGTCCGCCACGACAAATCCGCGCGGAAGACACGGCTCAGCGACGACGAGCCGCGGGTGGACCCGTTCATCGCACCGTTCCCCGGACGCGGGATCGGCGGGACAATCCTGACCGTCATCGGGTTCAACTTTGCTTCGAACGGCAGCGGCGAAGGCGCCGAGATCCTGCCGCGTTTCTGGCTCGGCGGCATCGAAATCCCGAACGACGTGATCGAGCATCCATTCGGCTCATCGTTCAGTTTCCCGGTCCCGGAAGGGCTGGCCGTGGGCGAGGCGCACGATCTCGAGGTCCGCAATCCAGATGGGCAGGGCGACGCATTCCGCGACGTCTTCTTCATCGTGCCACCGCCTTCGGTCGCGGGTCTCAACATCGATGAAGCTGGGCCAGCAGGCGGCCGGCGGCTGCGCATTCTTGGGACAGACCTCGGCGGCGTCTCCGTCGTGCTCTTCGACGGTCGGATCGTCCAGCCGACGCTCGTGCTCCCCAACCGCGTGGACGTGGTCGCGCCTGCACACGCCCCGGGCGAAGTGACCGTCGTCGTGCGCGACGAGCAGTTCCAGACGTCGACGTCGCCGCAGAAGCTCACGTACCTCGACATCGGATCGAATGCGATCTCGTCGGTCGCGCCGTCGTCGCTGCAAGGCATCGGCGGGCAGACGATCACGGTGACCGGCGTCGACTTCACTGCCGACAGTGCGTTGACCCTGGACGGCGTGCCGCTCGAGACGACGCTGGTCAACGCGACGACGATCACGTTCGTGGCACCCGCACATGCGGGCGGCACGTTCGACCTGCGGGTCGCGGATCAGTACGAGCAGTCCGACGAAGAGAGCCTCGACATCAACGCGTTCACCGACGGCTCCACGACGTCCATTCCAGCGCCGACATCAGGCGAAGGCATGGTCGAGAGTTGGCGGACGACCCGCATCTTGCGCGGGGAACTGACCGGCGACGGCGTCGAGGATCTCGTGCTCCTTCGCTCCGCGGCGGCGTTCGGCAGCGACGCGCAGCAGAGCCGCGTGCGCATACTCGCGGGCAACGGCTCGGGCGGCTTCACCGATGCGACTTCGGGACTCCCGAGCGTCTCGGCAACGGACGACTGGCGCGCGCGCGACGCCGTTCTGGCGGACGTGGACGGTCGTAACGGACTCGACATCGTGCTCATCACGACCGACGAACTCGACGGCGGCGCGCGCAGCGGAGTGCGTGTCCTGCTCAACGACGGTGATGGCAACTTCACGGACGACACGTCTGATGCGATGCCGTCCGCGACCACATGGGGCGACCGCAACCAGGGTCGCGCGATCCTCGCAGTTGACGTGGACAACGACCTTGACCTCGATCTTGTGATCGCTCACGACGGGTTCTTCCAGGAGACGGTGGACATCTCGCCGCCGCCACCCGACCCGCTTCCCGATCCGCCGCCCGACCCCGTCCTGGAGACACGCTACTACGCGGGGACCCGGGTTCTGCTGAACGATGGAAACGGTGTATTCACGCGCGACGACGCTGCCCTGCCGGCGGTCGATATCGACTCGGTCCAGCGCTTCGAGGCAGTCAGCCTCGCCGCGACCGACGTCGATGGCGATGACTACATCGACATCTTCCTGACCAGCGGTTCCGTGGTCGAAGACCCCGACAACGAAGGCACATTCCTGCGCCGCGGCATCCTGCTGCTGAACGATCGCGCCGGAGCGTTCGACGACGTGTCAGACTCGCGATTGCCAGCCGTTTCGGGCGCCGATTACCTGCAAGGCGACGTCGCCCAATTCGTCGACTATGACGCGGACGGCGACCTCGACCTGGTCGTGCTCTCCGATACCCGCCTCGTCAGTCCCGCAACCGGCTCCGTCTCCACGTCGTCCGCGTTGCGCATCTATCCGCGCGACAGCGACGGTAACTTCGGGCGACTCTCGGCAGGCACGCTGCCGGCGGCCGACGAGCTCGACAGTTCACAGTGCGAGAGCGCCGCGTTCGGCGACCTCACGGGCGACGGCCGTCCGGAGATCTTCCTCGTGTCGTCGCGCGCTCCGAATACCGGCGACCGCGCCGGACGCGTCCTCGTGTGGGCCGGCAGGAAGTTCATCCGTGGTTCCGAGGGCCTCCCCCGTCCGACGACCGGCGACGATGGTCGAGGCACGAGCACCTTGTTCTTCGACGTTGATGACGATGGCGACCTGGACGTGATCCTCGGCCGCGATCAGACCGACGAGTCCGTACGCAACACGCGCGTCTTCGTCAACCCGCGCATCCGGGAGTAGCGAACCGCGAGTAGCGAACGGTCACTAGAAAACCAGTAGAGACGCGCAGGAGGCAGTGCTGTCGACCGGCAATGGCTGACCGCCCCTTGAATACCACCTTTTCCCGGACGCGGGCGTGCCGCCAGATCGCGCTCCTGCCCGACACCACGTCGGGCAGGAGCCTTCCGATTTCCGCCCCACCGGCTCGCGTTCGCGGAACTGGCTCTCTCTGGACTCGCTACATCGGCGCTCGAGTCATCTGGGCGCCCGTCGTGATGAGCGGCGTCTTGTTCGCCGCGATCGCCCTCGCCGCGCCCTCGCATCCGGAGACTTCGGCCGACTCGCCATGGGGAGTGCCGCTCGGTCGGAAGGCGGTCAAGGCGACGATTGCGCAGGGCGGCGACGTCGACTCGTACATGGTCGCGGCGGTCGCGGGCGCACGCCTCGACGTCACACTCCGGATCCCGAAGTCGTCGGCACTCCAGCCGATCCTCGAGCTTCGTGGCCCGAATGGAGCGATCCCCGAGGCCACGTTCGAGGCACAGGGTCGCTCCGTGCGGCTCCGAAGCCACGTCGTGGCCACCACCGGGCCGCACGAGATCCGCGTCGCGGGACTCGGGCTCGCGGGGAGTGGAGTCGGCAGCGGCGACTACGCGATCTCCGCGAAGGTCCGCGGGAAGACGTCTGTCGCTCTCAAGGGAGTGCTGATCCGGACCGGCGAGGAACGCATATTCCCGTTCGCGGCTGCCGGAGGCGCCAAACTCACGTTCACGCTCACGGGGAGATCGTCCGCGCCTGACTTCGTTCGGATCGAGGGGCCCGGCGGGCTCGTCGTCAGCGTGCCACCCGAGTCGGTGCGGCGCTCTGCATCGCGACGGCTGAAGAGCAAGACGATCCGCCTGCCTGCGACATATCCGTTCGGCGAATGGAAGCTCATCGTGCGCGCATCATCCGGCGCACTGGACGGCGTGAAGGTCCGCATTCACGCGCGCGGCGGCGAATTGAAGGTCGTTCGCGGGCGATTGCAGGAACCCGAGCCGCGGCTGACCGCGATCTCGCCGAGCGAAGCGGGAGTCGGCTCAACCGTTCGCCTGGCCGGCAGTGGATTGCTCTCTGGCAAGAAGTCGCCGCTGCGTGTCTTCGTCGGCGGTGTCGAAGCGGTCGCCACGGACGTCGCGGCGCAGTCGGAGACAGAGGTAGGGCGCGGGACGAACATCGACATCGAGATCCCGGCCGGTGTGGGCGGCGAAGTCGACGTCACGGTCCTCACCGCTGGCGGACACGCCGAGGCGTTGCGGGCTGCACTCCTGATCGTGCCGCCGCCGCGCCCGACCTCCGTGGAACCGTCCATCGCGCCGTCCTCGGGCGGAGCACTGATCGAAGTTCGCGGCTCGGGCTTCCGGCCCGGCGCGGCGGTCACCGTGGCGGGAACAGCCTTCCCCGAGCGCACAGAGTTCGTCAGCGCTGCGCTGCTGCGTTTCACGACCCCGCCGTTCGCCGGTGGGCCGCAGACACTCGGCGTCCGTGACGCGACGGGGCAAGAGGGCTCGCTCCCCGGCGCGTTCGTCTTCGTCGCAGCGCCCTTCGTGCAGGACATCCGGCCCCCACTGATCCCGCTCTTGCTCGGCGAACGCACGCGCCTCGAGGGCGGCAACTTCAGCTCTGGGCAAGTGGTGCGGATCGGGAACACTGCAGCGACCGCCGTGGATCTGGTGACGTCGCGCGCCCTCGACGTCACGCTCCCCATCCTGTCGCTCGGGCTGCACGACGTGATCGTCGGAGACGCGTTCGGGCAGGAGCATGTCACGCCCGATGGGCTGACCGTCTTCACGTTCGCCGCGGGCCCCGCCTTCGACGACGCGACGACTCCGCCTGCCGACGACCTCGCGCTGCTCGACTTCGACGCCGACGGCGACCTCGACGTGTTTCTCGTGGTGCGCGGCGGCCCGAGCATCGCGACGAAGAGCCTGCTGCGGGTTCTCCGCAACGACGGCGACGCCGGTCTCGTCGACGTGACGGCGAGCGTCATGCCGGCGATCGACACCGACGACTGGCGCGGACGCACGATCGCCTTCGGTGATGTGGCGGCGGACGTCGGGAGATCGCCGCCGGACGGCTGGCCAGACCTTGTGATCGGGACACTTGACACGAGCGTGTTGCCGGCCGATCGAAGCCGCGTCCGTGTCCTCGCCAACCGATCGGGTCCCGGTGGCCGTCGTATCTTCGTCGATCGCACGGCCGTGGTCATGTCGGCGACGTCGCCCTATGACGACTGGCGGGCGGAGGACCTCTGGATCGGCGATCTCGACGGCGATGGCGGCGTACCCGACATCGTGGCGACGCACAACGAAGTGGAAACCGGCGTCAGCCCACTGTCGCCCTACTACACGTACTACCTGTCCGGAACGCGGGCGTTCTCGTTCGCGAGCCCCGAGGCGGGCGGCTACGGACGCTTTGCCCACCAGTCGCGACGTTTCCCCAACGTCATCGGGACGCAGATCGTCACACCTGGCTTCCCGCTCTGCGGAGACGGCGGTTGCGCGGACGACTACACGCCCTTCCGCGGCACGTCGCTTGTCGTGACCGACCTGGACGACGACGGTCGCAAGGACGTGGCCGTCACGACACCGGACTCGCTCTCAGTGCGCGGCAGTCTCGTCGGTTCGACACAGATCGCACGCAACGAGATGATCGATTTCCAGGCCGTGATGACAGACAGGAGCAGAGACGTCAACGTCGGCGTGATGGCACTGGCGGGCGAGATCTCGCTGGCAGGCGACGTCGCGGGCGGTCCCGAGCCGGATCTCGTCATTGTCCGTCGCACCGCCACCGGCTCCGGGCTCGCGATCGACATCGCTGAGAATCGCGGGTTCGGAGTCTCGTGGCGTCGCCGGACCCAGGATCTGCTCCCCGTCGCGGACGGTGCCGAGGCGCTGCAGGCTCACGCCGCGCAGCTCGCGGATATCGACGGCGACGGCGATCTGGATCTCGTGCTCTTGACGATCACGCCGCCGACGGGCGGTGCGACGACCACGGGGCTCGGTCTGCGTCTTCTGCGCAACCATGGCGAAGCCGGACTTTCGCGCGAGCTCGAGACGCTGCTGCCCGACGTGCAGGGCGAGGATTGGTCAGGAGCAGCGCTCGCGATCGGGGATTTCCACGGCGATGGTGGGCTGGCGATCGTGATCGCGCGCGCCGACGCCGCCGGGACCGGAACCGAGGTGCGCGTCATTCTCCGCACGACGAGCGAGTGAGCGCCCCCGATCCACGCCACCGATCGCCCCACGCCGCGTAGGATGCCGACGTGAAGAACCTCGCCCGTCCCCCCTCGCACCTACTTCTCCCGCTGTGTCCCGCGCTCTGTCAGACGCGGAGAGCGTTCGCGGTCTTCGCCTTCCTATCCACGCTCTTTCTGTCCGCGTGCACGAACGATGGGCCGGAACTGGAGTCGACGCCCCCCGAGGTCGCCGACGCGATCGCGAAGTCGAAGACGGAGAATCCCGACGCGTGGAAGCGGCGCGTGATCGTGATCGGGATGGACTCGTGCGATCCGGACCTCCTCGAGGACCTGATCCGGCGCGGCAAGGCCTCCAACTTCGCGCGCATTCGCCGCGACGGCGCGCACGGCGTTCTGGCTTCCCTGACACCGCTGCTCTCGCCGGTCGTTTGGACGACGATCTCGACCGGAATGGCGCCCGAGCGCCACGGCATCCTCGACTTCGTCACGAAGGGCGCCGACGGCCAGTTGCGGCCGGTCTCGTCGCGCATGCGCCAGGCCGACACCGTCTGGGAGCTCGTCGCACGGGCGGGCGAACCGGTCGGCGTCGTCGGCTGGCTCGTGTCCTATCCGGCCGAGCCGATCAACGGTTTCCTCGTGAGTGAGCGCATCGGTCGCTTGGCCTACGAGGCCGATCGCTTCGGTCGCGCAGAGGAGAACGACGCGCATGCCGTGTGGCCGCCCGAGTTCGCGGCCGACATCGCGCGCAAGGATCGCGTCACCATCGACGACCTTCCGCTCTCGCGACTGCGTAGCTTCGTTGATGTCACCGAGGATGAATACGCGGCCGCATACACCGACACGTTCAAGGATCCGCGCAACCTGCTCGGTGGCCTGCGCCTCACGATGGCCGATGCCGAGACCTATCGCCGGGTCGGCGAGCGCCTCTATCGCGAGGAGCGCCCGCGTCTCTTCTTTACGTACTTCAACGCGATGGACGCCCTATCGCACATGTTCATGCCACTCGCGAAACCAAAGATGCCGCAGGTCCCCACCGACGTCTACCTGCGCTACAAGGACGTAATCGAGGCCAACTACATGTGGCACGATCGCGTTCTTGGCGAATACCTCGATCTGGCTGACGAGAATACGACCGTGATCGTCGTGAGTGACCATGGGTTCAAGCACGGCGCGCTACGGACGCCCGACTCCAGTGCGTTCGCGGCGCGCACCGGCGCGATGTGGCATCGTCGCTACGGAGTGATCTACGCCATCGGTGGCGGGGTGAAGTCCGGTCACCGGATCACAGGCGCGAGCGTCTGGGATGTCGCCCCGACGATTCTGGCTGCGATGGGCTACCCGGTTCCCAAGGACATGCCCGGCAACGTGCTCACCGACGTCTTCGAGGACGGGCTTCCCCACGAGACCGTGCCGACCTGGTTCGGCGAACAGAGACGATTGGAGCTCGCGAGGAAACAGGCCGGAGACACCCATCGCAGCGAAGCCGAGCTCTCACCCGAGGAGCAGGAGGAGCTCGCGAAGATGCGGGCCAACGGCTACATCCCGGGCTCCACGGAGGGGGAGGAAAGCGACGTCACGTCAACGGCGCTCAATCTCGCATCGCGTCTGCTGGCGACCGGCCAACACGCACGCGCGATCGCGGAGTACGAGAAGCTCCTCACGAACCCGGAGGATGCGGCGAAGCCGCGCGTCGTTCTCTCGCTCGCGAACGCGCGCATCCTCCTCGCAGGAGCATTGAAGAAACGCGGTCGAGTCGCGGAGGCGAACAAGCAGCTGCTACTCGCGCAGAAGGCGCTCGCGACACCGGTCGCGAATGCCGCGGACGGCTCCGGCGCGGTCCGGCTGCGCGCGCGCCTCGAACGCGAGCGCGGCAATCTCGATGTCGCCGAGGCGCTCGCGCGCGAAGCCGTCGAGCGTGAAGCTCACCAGGCGTCCACCTGGGTGGAGCTCGCGGAGATCCTGCGCCAGAAGATGGAGCAGGCGCAGGTCGATACGCGCGCGGCCATCGTGGCGGGGAAACGCGACGTCGCCGCCCGGCGCAATGCGGCAGCGGCGCGTTTCCAGATCGAGGCGGCGGACGCGCTGCGGCAGGCGCTCCACCGCGAACCGCGTCAATTCCATGTCCTGACAGAGCTCGCGCATCTGGAACTCGCGTCCATGCCGCCCGCCGGCACGCCACCGCACGCGACGTCACAGCATCTCGTCGCGCACGCCGAGACCGCGTTGGGCCTACTCGATCGCGCGCTCGAGCTGATCCCGAGGAGCCCCCGCGCGTTCAACAATCGCGCGATCGCACTGCTGCGCATGGGGATCGGCGCCGCGGTCCAGGGGCGCAACGCGGACACGCGAGAGTTCCTCGAAGCGGCCTTGGACTCGTCGGATCAGGCGCTCGAGATCCAGCCGAAGCGCGTGAAGTCGTGGTCCAACAGGGCCTACATACTCTGGAAGCTCGGCGATCTCCCGACCGCGCGCGAATCGGCCATGAAGGCGCGTGAGTCGGACCCGACGTATGTCTTCAATCCGCTCTTCGTTGCTGCACTCGCATCGGCCGGAACGCCGTTGCCGCCGCCCTCGGCCGCGGTGGCACCGCAGCAGCAGGGCGAGTAGTCGCCACGCCTCGCTCGTCGCCGCGCGGCCGCCGGTCGTGACGAGTCTCAGGCGTCCGAAGGCCTGGGCCGGCGAAGAACGTTCACGCCCTCGACGATGATCGCCAGGGCGAGCAGCAGGAGCACGACGGCCGGTATCAGCACGGCGAGGCGCGTCGTGTCCTTCGTCAGTTCGCCGTGGATCAGAGCCGTCAAGCCGGTGAACGTGACGCAGGTGAGAAAGACGGCAGGCAGACCCGTGTACCAGATCGGCTTGCCCTGTTTCTTCAGCCAGATCGTCACGACGAGCAGTGTGAGTGCGCCGAGCATCTGATTCGACGATCCGAAGACCGGCCAGATACTCAGCCACAACTCCTTCCCGTCGCCGGTCTCGAGAACGAGCGCAAGTGGCGTGAAGGCCGCGACAGCGCTCGCCACATAGCGGTTGCAGAGAGCCTTGATGCCCCACGCCGCTCCGAGTTCACCGAGGCAGTAGCGCTGGATGCGGCACGCCGTGTCGAGGGTGGTCGCGGCGAATGAGATCACAATCACGGCGACGATCGTCTTCGCGACGTCGCCGTGCAATCCGGAGAACGCGCTCTCGAGGAGGTTGGACGTACCCTGCACGAAGTTCCCGAGGGCGCCGCGATTGAGCGCATGACCTGGCGTGTAGTGCAGTTCCCACTCGGAGGCCGTGAAGCCGGCGGCGACGGCCATGGTCGCTGCGATCGCGAGGCAGCCCTCGCCGAGCATGCTGCCATAACCGATCGGCCGCGCGTGCCGCAGCGACTTGATCTGCTTGGACGTCGTTCCGCTCGCGACGAGCGCGTGAAATCCACTGACTGCGCCGCAGGCGATCGTCACGAAGAGCATCGGGAAGATGGGGCCGGTCCCGCCTGGAACGGACGCGTTGATGGCTGGCGCAGTCAGCTCCGGGTTGGCGATGAAGATCGCGAGGAAGATCGCCGCCAGCCCGACGAAGAGCTGATGACTGTTGATGAAGTCACGCGGCTGAAGGAGCATCCACACGGGCAGCATGCACGTGATGAAAGAGTAGCTGAGCAGCAGCCCGACCCAGAGTTGGACCGGCGTGAAGCCGAGGAGACCCGCCTCGGGGAAGGCCAGCTGCAACGCCGGGTTGGTTGCCGTGACGAAGACGCCGCCCCACATGATCACGAGCGCGACCAAGCTCGGGAGCAAGAGACTGCCACTCTTCTTGTATGTCCACCACCCGATGAGGAACGCGATGGGGATTTCGATGTTGATCGGGATCACGCTCGCGGGATGCGCCACGAAGAGCTTCGCGATGATCGATGCGAACGCGGCGAGGACCAGCCAGGTCAGGATCACGATCAGGCAGAGGAAGAGCGTGCGGGGTCGCTCCCCCATCAACTCACCAGCGACGTCGCCCACGCTCTTGCCGCCGTGTCGGACGCTCATGACGAGCGCCGCGAAATCGTGCATCGCGCCGATCACGACGACGCCGATCACGATCCAGAACACGGCGGGGAGCCAGCCGTATACACACGCCGCGGCCGGGCCGACGATCGGCGCCGCACCCGCAATACTCGTGAAATGATGACCGAGCACGACGTGCTTGCCGGTCGGCACGTAATCGACGCCGTCCTCCATCGTCACGGCCGGCGTCGGCGTGTCGTCGTCGTCGCAGTCGAAGATGCGCGTCGCGAGGAAGCGCGCGTAGAAGCGATACGCCAATCCGAAGATGACGAGCGCGAGAACGACCCAGAACGCCGCGTAATTGTGCATCGCGCACGAGTATGGGGCGTCGAGGCGCCGAGTTCAAACGCCGACGTGCGAAGACGCGTGCGCAGGCGCGCCGTCGCCCTCACTCACTCCGGAGCACACGCTCGCGCACCGGGTGCCAGATGCCGCGTACGTCTTCGAGGAGTAGCGTCACCTGTGTCACCGCGAATTGCGGAAGGGAGTCAGTCGCGACGAGGCCACGGCGCGCGAGCTCGAGGGCGGCAGCGGACGGAAAGTGGCCGATCAGCAGCACGGGCTCCGCGACCGCGCTCGGCGCGGCGGGATCGAGAAGCGCCGTGTGGAGGAACTCACGGAGCGCCTCTGTCTGTTCTGCGCCTTCAGCCAGAGTGAGTACGAGCGACGTGCCGTGGATGGTGGGGGCACCGAGTCGCGCGTCGAATGCCGGCGCGCGCAGGGCATCGAAGCGCGCGAGCACATCGCGCCGGACGGGCTCGAAGGGCGGCAACAACGGCACGTGCGCGGGAACGCGATGGAATCCGGGATCGTGCAGACGCCGGAACTGCTCGATCGCGCCGAGCGCCTCGATCGGAGGAATGATCGCGACCTGATACACACGCCGATCTTCGGCGCTGAGCGGCGTCAGGTCGAGAAAGGGCTCGCTCGGGCGGAATCGGCCTCGGGCAGAATCGCGATCAGGCGGAGACGCCTCAGTCGGAAACTGGCTCAGTCGGAAACGGAGGCGGGAGTGTCGGTGCTCGTCTGCGCCCGCGCGGGTGCGCTGAATTCTGCCGTCGTCGACGCCCATTCCCGACTGGAGGGCCCTGAGCCGTGGAGCGAGCGCGAGATGAAGAGCCCGTAGCGGAGGATGCACCACAGCGCCGAGACGCCGTCCTTCCACCCGATCTTCTTGCCCTCGTCGTACGTGCGCCCGTCGTAGCCGATCCCCATCTCGTAGAAGCGCCAGCCACCCTTGGCGAGTTTCGCCGTGATCTCGGGCTCGAAGCCGAAGCGGTTCTGCTCCAGCGTCACGCTCTCGAGGCACTCACGGCGGAACATCTTGTAGCAAGTCTCCATGTCCGTGAGGTTCAGGTTCGTCGTCATGTTGGAGAACGTCGTCAGCGCGCGATTGCCGACGTAGTGCCAGAAGTAGAAGACCCGTCCGGCCTCACCGCCGCGGAAGCGCGAGCCGTAGACGACGTCGGCTTTCCCATCGAGGATCGGCGCGATCAACCGCCGGAACTCGCGCGGGTCGTACTCCTGATCGGCATCCTGGACGACGAGGATGTCGCCTGTGGCGGCCTCGAAGCCCGTACGCAACGCGGCGCCCTTGCCCTTGTTCACATCGTGCAGGAGCAACACATCCACGCGATCGCGCACGTCGGCGAGGCGGTCGCGGGTGCCGTCGGTCGAGCCGTCGTCAACCGCGATGATCTCGCGTTCGACGCCGAGGTCGTCGAGGTCCGCCGCACGCACGCGCTCGATCGCGGCCTCGATGGTCGCAACCTCGTTGTAGATCGGAATGATGATCGACAGCTTCATCGTGGGCCTCCGCACCCACGCAGAGTCTCGACAATCGACCGGCGAAAACCGAAATCCGATCAGACGTGGCGGCATGCAAGCGCGGAACCGCCGCGAATCGACAGCCGCCGATTACTCGACCGAGGCCGCCTGGCGGAGACCGATCGCGATGCCACGAATGCCATCATCGTCGGCGCCAGGAGTCGCACCGAGGAACAGGTCGCCATCGCCCGACGTGCCGTACCAGCGGTCGGTCCCGACGGGCCGGTGATTACCGCCTGCATCGAGGACCAGCGGGAAGCCGACCGGGCTGGGAGTCGCGTCCGTGAGCGTGACCGCCGACGTCCACGTCATGCCGGTGGTCGGCCCACTGCCCGTGAGGCGATATGCCGCGCGCTCGATCGCTTCCATCTCCAACGCCGCGTTGCCATCCGCGCCGACCGCAAACGTCCCCACGCCAAGATCGACCTCGAACGTCGAACTCGTGGTCGCGGGGGTATTCACGCGTGCCGCCACGTCGATCCGGGCCAGACGATAGTCCCCCTGGAAGATCTCGGGATCGACATCGGCCGGCTGACGGACTGCGAGCATCAACGAGACCGAGCGTGTACTCACATCGCCGCGGTGCGAGAGGAAGACGTTGCGGGACGGGTCCAGCCAACCGAGTCGGCGGAACTTGGCGCCCCCAATCTGCCCCGGCACGGAGTCCGCGCCGATCTGGCCGGAGAAGAGCACCGAGAAGTCCTCGGTCCCGCCGTCGGCGACGGAATTGAGCTCGCGCGTGTGCGGCGCCGGCGACGACGAAGTCTCGAACTTGCGATCGGCGGAGAACGTGTCGCCCGTGTCGTGATAGGTCAGCGTCCCTTCGTCCGCGTTCACGTCGAAGCCCGTGAAGCTGGAGAACATCCGCGTGCGGAAGTCCGTCTGGCCGTTGTCGAGCAGCTGCATTCCGAGTTCGACTGCGACCCAGCGGCCCTCGAAGTCGCCCGCAGTTGCTGGATCGCCGGCACGCACTCCCACGGCGAAGAAGTCAAACGTACCGCCACGGGCCGTGAACGAGATCACGTCGCCCGACTCGGACACGATGCCCTCGGCCACGGCGGTATCGCCGAATAGCGTGGGGAAGGTGAAGCTGAAGCGCCCCTGATCGATCTGCTCCCACGCGAAGTCAACCGAGCCAGCGGACGTCTCCGAGTACCCGTCGATATGGTGCGGACTCGGGCCGAGAGTCTCGCGGAAGACAGCCACCGACGCGCCGAGCGCCGAGCGTCCGCTGCCATCGGCGCGGAACGACCATTCCTGTCCCGTGATGTTCAAGACCTCTGAACTCGCCGCCGATCCATCGGCGTTCAGCCGGTGGAAAATCGACATCAACTCGACGTGATACGTCCCGGCCGGAGCTCCGAGCGGCGGCGCTAGCAGACCGGCCTGGAACTCGGAGAACGACGTCGACGTGCCGGTCAGCATGCCGTTCTCCTCGAGCGTCACATCCAACGAGCCTGAGATCGCGGTCCCCGAGTTGTGGAAGAGGCCCAGGTCGGCAACGTCGGAGTCCGGTGGGAGCGTGTAGGGCACCGAGACCCTGACGGGCTGATTGAACTCAGTACCGGCCGGGAGCAGCCGCACCGACGGCCCCGCCGCGACGTCGCGGCCGCCGACGAACGAGTCGCCCGGTTCGATCGTGATCTTGCGCAACGCAGCGAGCGCGCCCGGAGGAATGAGGACACTCGACCCCGCGATCGGAGAGTTCGAGTCGGCCGGAACCGCGATGCGCGCGCCGCCGGAGCCGACCGTGTCGCCCGAGCGCAGCCGGATGGCCGGCATCCGCAGCGTGCCATCGAGATTGGCGGCCTTCTGCGCCTCCTTCTCGGCCTTTGTCAGCGCCTTGGTCAATGCCTTCTCGGCCTTGCCGAGCGCCTTTGCACGAACGTCGTCGGTCGCGGCCGCAGCCGCACTCGTGCGCGCCGCGTCGTACTTCGCGAGTTGCTTCTGGATCTTGGCGAGCGCCTTCGCGTCGGTGATGAGCCGGAGATGATCGCTGACGAACTCGCGGCGCTCGCCCAGGGCCAACTTGGCGCGCACGAACGCAGCGTCGAGCGCATCGCGCATGGGTGCAGCCGCCGTCTTGAGCTTCTTCGCGGTCTTACCGCCGAAGAGGAGCTCCGAGAAGTCATCACGGAGAGATCGCGCGGTGCGGCTCTCCTTCTTGACGAGCTTCGCGAGGAGCTTGCGCTCCTTCTTCTCGGCCTTCGTCGTCGAGCCCAAACCGTCGATCTCGGCGACACGGTCGGCCGCGTACGCGCCGAGAGGAGCAGCGACTTCGTCGAGATGCGTCTCGATGAAGGCATGCACGCCCGTGGCGAGCGCCAGAACGGCGACCGTGCTGAGCGTCAGAGACAGGCTTTGGAGTGCGCTTCGCGGCATGGTTTGCCTTCGTTTGGGGGCCGTTCTTCGAGTCGAATAACTCATTGTAGGGGCCAGCGGCGGGACGGAGCCGCGCGCGACCGGCTCCGAATGGAATGTGGCCCCACAGGCTCAGACTCGGCCTGAGAGCCTGCCACGAAGGCTCGATTGCGCCCTGACGCCTGACAATCTCGCGCGCTGCTGTACCATCCTGTGGACCAACGAATTTGATCTTCGGCGCAATCGGCGGGCAGCCGGTCACGTTAGATCACGGGGTTCGCGCATTCGTTGGCTTCGAGGAGGCATAGAGCAGATGAGTCGCAACTGGAAGATCCGAGGCGCATTGGTCCTTGTGGCGGGGATCGCCGCATGCGCGATCACAGCCCGCAGTTTCGCCGCCGAAGGCGCCATGACGGTCAAGGCCGGTGACACGGTCGTCGGCGATCTGCGCTAGGGCGACAATCACGTTCTGCTCGTGGAGCTCACTCGCGGTGAGCGATTCCGGATGAAGATCCGCCCGGCCGACGGGAGCTCTGTACTGCTCGAGGTCCGCATCACGGGACCCGACGGAAGCTCGATGAACAGCGCCGCGAAGGTCCGCCACCCGCGCGTCGGCGGCAAGGTCAGCGTGGGACCGTTCAAGGTCCGCCAATCGGGCGTCTATCGCATCGAGGTCGGCACGACCGGTATGTGGGAAGGCGAGTACGAAGCGCAGTCACGCGTGAGCCGCAGCCGTCGCACGACCGTCAAGCTCAGCGAGAAGCGGTCCAATCGAATGGTCGCCGCGCCCGCCGGCTCGCACGTCTCGGTCAAGTACCGCAAGAACCAGGTCGTCCCCCTCGCGGTCAGCCTCCCGGGCGAGGGGGCATCCATCCTCGCAGCCGACGATCCTCTGCTGACCGAGATGACGAAAGAGGGCCTCTCGACCCCGCGCGTCGGCGAGTACGGCTTCGCGCTCGGTAGCTCTGACGACGTGGGGCGCGTGCGCATCCGCGTGGACGCTCCTCCGACGACGGCTCGCGAAACGATCACGTTCCCGACACTCACCGGAGCGGTGGCGCGCAACCCGATCTGGGCGCCTGCGAGCGGTTGGCAGCCGGCACCGCCGGCTCCGCGTAGCGAAGGTCCGGTGCGCGCCGACACCACGACCGGTCCTCCCCTCAACGGCTTCACGTTCGACAGCCCATTCGTCGCGGGAGGCCCGCCCCCGGGCTTCGGCGATCCGGCCACGGATGACTACGAAGGCTACAACGGCGATGGCTTCGGCGGAGGGTTCGGCGGCGGCGACTACGACGGCGGCTTCGGCGGATCGCCTCCCGGTTGGGTCAACAAGGACGGCGGTGGCGGCTGGGGCTGCGGGTTCGGCGGCGGCGACTACGGTTCGCCCGGCGCGGATGGCGGCGAAGACGGTGGACCGGGTGGCGGCGCAGGTGGTGGCGAGCCTCCCTTCGAGCCGCCCGTAGGCCCCCCCGGTGGCGGCGAGCCGGGTGGCCCGGGTGGCGGTGAGCCGGGTGGTGGCGGTGAGCCGGGCGGCGGCGATCCCGGCGGCGGTGGCGGTGGTCCCGGCGGGGGTGGTCCTGGCGGCGGCGGAGGCGGTCCCGGCGGCGGAGGCGGTGGTGGTGGTGGTCCCGGAGGCGGCGGTGGCGGCGGCTTCGGTGGGTTTGGCGGCGGCGGTGCTGGCGGCGGGTTCGGCGGCTTCGGCGGCGGTGGTGCCGGCGGCGGCGGTGGCTTCGGTGGTGGCGGCGGCGGCGGCTTCGGTGGCGGCGGTGCTGGAGGTGGCGGCGCTGGTGGCGGAGGCGGCTTCCCCGGTGGATTGCCGGTCTTCGGCGGCGGCAGTGGAAGCGGCTTCGGCGGTTTCGGTGGCGGCGGGAGCGGCGGCGGATGGCCGGGTGCTGGCCTGCACGGCGGCGGAAACGGCGGCGGCGGTGGTGGAGCCGGCGGCGGAGGTGGCGGTGGCTACGGCGGCGGTGGAGCCGGTGGCGGTGGAGCCGGTGGCGGTGGCGGCACGGGTGCTGGCGGCTTCGGTGGCGGACTTCCGCCCACGGGCATGCCCTCCCCGAGCGCGATCGCTTCGCGCTTCACGCTCCAGAACGCGGGCACCAATCCGTCGTACACGTACAGCGTCTCGAAGAGCGGCGGGTTCGTCACGGGCAGTTGGAACGTGACGGTCCAGTTCCTGGTCAACGGCCAAGCGGTCGTCGCACCGATGTCGCTCGGCGGCAACGTCACGATGAACTGGACGACCAGCGGCAACGGCAAGGTCGGCGGGTTCGGTTCCTGGAGCGAGAGCGGCCAATGGTCGCTCGCGATCACGGGCGCCAACGGAACGCAGGTCCTGAACGGCAGCGAGTCCTTCACGGCCCCGCTCACAACGGCCTCGACATCGGCCACGAACTTCACGATCTCGCCCGGCGCCTGGCCGACGGGATCGCTCTCGACATCGCTCAGCGTTCTGGGCTCGTTCATCAACGAGTCGGTGACGTCCACGTTCAACGGAACGAAGGTCGTCACGTACTCCGGTACGCGCGGCGGAACCGCATTCGGTCCGATCAAGATCGACCTGACGACGGGGAAAAAGGTTCCGTAGGCCTCTGCCTCTACCGGCCACAAGCCTCTCTCAGAGTTGAACAGACGCCCGTCTCCGCAAGGAGGCGGGCGTCTCTCGTTCCGCCGGGTGTGCAACTCCCGAACCTGCGGGCGGCGCGATGTCTGGACCGAGACGGCTACGTACTTGCCGTGCGCTGAGTCTGCGCCAGAGCCGCGATCGCTTCGGCGCCACGGACGGTATCGAAATGGAGTGCATCCATCGCGCTGTTCGCAGCGTGGAACTCGATCGAGCCGGTCTCGTGCCGCAGGCTCTCGACGCGCACGTCGCCGACGTCCTTGAGTGACAGGGCGAGTAGCGATGGCGGGCCGACGAGGCGCATCGAAGGGCGGATCACGAGCACGCGCTGCGTCGTGATCGCGTAGGCGCGGCGCCGGCGCTGGCGACGCTTGAACACGACGTGTCCGCCCAGACAAAACGCGGCGACGACGATGAACGGCGCCGCCGCGACCAGCAGGAGCGCCGCGCGCGCTGCGATCGACACTCCCGCGTACTCGTCGGAGAGGGTCGTGATGGTGAAGCCCCAGAAACCGGCGCCGGAGACCAGCACCCAGAAGATGCCGAGTGCGATGAGGCGGTAGTCGGTCCGCGCGTAGTGCCGCTCGTCGGGCCGTCCGGCCCAGAGGACGTGCTCGTCCGGGCGCAACGCACCGGCGAAATCGCGGGCGGCGGCGGGATCAGCGGGCGGCAGATCGGGGCCGAGAGACGTCACGCCGACACCTTCGCACGAAGTTCGCGCAACCGACACTCTTGCGGGTCGCCGCCGGTCGCTACCATCCTCGCTCGATCTGCGAGTCGCTGTGAGCAACCGGAGGACGCGCGTGGGCAAGAGCGAAGACGACGAGGACGCTCGCATCGAGCGGATGTTCAAGAAGCTGCGCAAGCGCGACGACATCGTCCGCGTTGGCACCGTCTACGTCGATGTTCCCGGCGCCATCGACCGCAGGGTCGCCTGCGGCGAGGGCCTCTGCATGCACGCCGGTCGCGGCCGCAAACTCGCGGGGAAGACGTGCTGCACAACGTTCCGCGTCCCCATCGAGCGCGCGGACGTCGAGAAGATCGCGAAGGTCGTCGACGAAGTACGCCAGATCCGCGACGTCGACAAGGCCATCGAGGACGCCGATGGCTGGTGGAAGGTCGAGGACGACGAGATCTGGCTGGAGGACCGCGCAAACGGCGCCTGCGTCTTCCTCTCGGCGCCGAAGGGCGATCGACCGTGGTGCACGATCCACGAGTGGGCGGTGAAGCGCGGCGACGACTTCCGCGACCACAAGCCGGAGACCTGCTGCCTCTTCCCGATGTACCTCCTGCACTGCGGCGACGACGTCCTCGTCACCAGCTACGGCAGCGAGTTGATGAAAGAGGCCGACCCCGACGAGGCCGACGACATCAAGGAGTTCGCCTGCCTGCACCCACCGAAGGGCGTGGGAACGTCGGTGGTGGTGGAGCAGGAAGACGAGTTGCGGTACCGGCTGGGCGCGAAGCGATGGAACAAGGTGCTGAAGAAACTCCGGCGGCTCGGGCACGCGGTGTAGGGCGAGACCGCACCTCGCGACGACGGTAGAAATGAGAGCGAGTGGCGGGCCTTGTGCGTCCGCACAAGGCCCGCCACTCGCGGTGAGGCGCAGGGAGCGGATTCCGCCTGCGAAACCCGAGCTTGCGACGTGCCCACTCACAATTCGAGGCTCCGACCCGATGCGCGGCTACGACCTCCAAGCGCCGGCCCGGTTGAAGCAGTCGGAGCCGCGACCGAAGCCGAACATGCGAGCGCAAGCGAGCGTGCCGACGGAGTCGGCACAAACGCAATAACGCGAGTGGCGGGCCTTGTGCCCAAGCACAAGGCGCGACACTCGCGGTGAGGCGCAGAGAGTGGATTCCGCCTGCGAAACCCGCACTTGTGACGTGCCCACTCACAAGTCGAAGCTCCGACCCGATGCGCGGCAACGAACTCCGAGCGCCGACCCGGTTGAGCAGCCGGAGCCGCGACTGGAGTCGAACATGCGAGCGAGAGCGAGCGTGCCGACGGAGTCGGCACAAACGCAATACTGATCGCAAGCTGACCGACTTCGTTGGTCAGCTTGCGATCGTCAGCCCGTCGATACGCAGAGTCGGGGCGGCGCTGCGGCCGTGCCAGTGCAGATCGCTTGCCACTGCCGTGATGCCCTTCAGCATCGAGGGCAGGTCGCCGGCGATCGTCAGTTCTTGCACCGCGTGCGTGAGCTCGCCCTTCTCGATCCAGAGACCGCCCGCGCCGCGGCTCCATGCGCCGGAGGCGAGGTTGACGCCCATGCCGAAGAGCTCCGTGACGTAGAGCCCTTCCTGGACGTCACCGATCAGCTCGGATGCGTCGCTCTCGCCGGGCATGAGAACGAGGTTGGATGGGGCCACGCCAGGTGGGCTGTCGAAGCTGCGCGAGGCGTTGCCGGTTGGAGCAACGTCTAGGCGGCGCGCGGCATATGAGTCCGCGAGCCAGGACTCGAGGCGGCCGCCGTCCACGAGGACCGTGCGACGAGACCGGACGCCCTCACCGTCAAAGCCACGACTGCCGACGTGTCGCGGCAGCGTCGGATCGTCGACGAGCGTCAACAGATCGGAGCCGATCTGTTCGCCGAGCGAGTCGGCCAGGAACGTCGCGCGCCGGAACACGGCCCCACCGGAGACGGCCTGTGCCAGCGTGCCGGCCAGATCGCGCGCGACCTCCGGCGAAAAGATGACAGGGAACGCACCGCTCTTGGGCTTGCGATAGCCGCAGCGGCGAATCGCGCGCCGGGCCGCCTCGCGTCCGACCTCCTCGGCCGCCTGCAGATCCGAGAAATGCGCGGCCATCGAGCTCCAGTTGTCGCGCTGTCGCTCGCCGGAGTCGCCGGTCGCGAACACGCCCATGGCCGTGTAGCACGTCGAGTGATTGCGTTCGGCAAGCAGACCGTTGCTGTTCGCAAGCAGCATGCGGCGCCGGCCGCCGCCCGCACGGGCGCCCTCGCTCATCGTGATTCGCGAGTCCTCTCGGGCCGCGATCTCGCAGCGCTTCGCGACGTCGATCCAGGTGTCCGACGACCACTCACCGGCCGCGGCGTCCGCCCCGTCCAGATCGCCGTCGAAGACCCCGATGTGGTCAGCGTCCGGAAGACCGGCGAACTCGTCTTCGGCCGCCACCTCCGCCAGCGCCTCGGCGCGGCGTGCCGTTTCGGCAACCGCCTCGGGCGAGAGATCGTTCGTGTACGCGAGTCCGAGTCGCGTGCCGCGGTACGCCCGTACGCCGAGCCCACGCGAACAATGCTCCTCGACACGCTCCGAACGTCCGTCGCGGACGAGAACCGTGATGCCGTCGTCCTCGAGCAACATGGCGTCTGCCGAAGTCGCCCCAGCCGCGGTCGCCGCCGCCACTGCCTGCTCCACAAGATCGTGCGCGCTCACGCCGTCCCTCCCACGGTGATGCTGGAGATCTTCACGGTCGGCATGCCGACACCAACCGGGACACTCTGTCCGTCCTTGCCACACGTCCACATGCCCTCGGAGATGCGGTAGTCGTTGCCAGCCATCGTCACCTTGGACATGACCTCGGGTCCGTTGCCGATCAGCGTGACGTCTCGCAGCGGCGCCGTGACCTTGCCGTCTTCGATGAGGTACGCCTCGGTCGCCGCAAAGACGAAGTCGCCCTTGCCGATCTCGACCTGCCCCCCACCAAACTGCACCGCGTACACGCCGCGATCGACCGAGGCAATGATCTCCTCGGCAGTGTGCGGTCCACCCGGCATGAACGTATTGGTCATCCGCGGCATCGGCATGCACGAGTAGCTCTCGCGACGGCCGTTACCGGTCGCAGCGACGTTCATGATGCGCGCGGAGAGCTTGTCGTGGAGGTATCCGCGCAGGATGCCGTTCTCGATCAGCACGCTGCTGCCGGACGTATTGCCCTCGTCATCGACGTTGATGCTGCCGCGCTCCGACGCGATCGTGCCGTCATCGATCACGGTCACGAGTTCGGACGCGACGCGCTCGCCGATCTGCCCCGAGTACCGCGAGAAGCCCTTGTGATTGAAGTCGGCCTCGAGCCCGTGTCCAACCGCCTCATGCAGCAAGACGCCGCTGTAGGCGTTGCCCAGAACGACCGGGAACGAACCGGCCGGCGCCGACTTCGCCGTGAGGTTGCGCACCGCCTGCTCACCGGCGAGGCGTCCGATGCGCTCGGGCGCGTCGCCATCGAGCAACTCCAGACCCCGACGCGCGCCATCGCCGCTCGTCCCGCGCGTCCGGATACTGCCGTCCTCGGCAATGCACCCAACGCGGAACATGATCATGGGCTGGACATCCTCGACAAGAACGCCATCGGACGATGCCACCGCCACCGCGCGCACTTCTTCGGTGAGCGAGACCGTCACCTTCTGGATGCGCGGATCGACGGCCCGCGCCGCCGCGTCCGCCCGCTCAAGGAACACCACGCGCTCCTTCGGGGTCGCCCCGATCAGCGGCACCTCGGCCCGATAGAGATCGCGCGGGCTCCCCGGTGCGACGGAGATCGGCGCCACGTCGCGGTTGTCATCCGCGATGCTCGCCGCGGTGCGCGCTGCATGCAGAACCGCCTCCGGGGTCGGCTGCTCGGTGTACGCATACCCCGTTCGATCGCCCGCGAGCACGCGCACGCCGATCCCGGCCACGCTCCCGATCGAGGCCGAACGGATCTTGCTGTCCTCGAGTGTGAGCTTGGACTCGGAGGTTTCCTCGAAGAAGACGTCGGCGTAGTCACCGCCGCGAGAGAGCGCCTCGGCCAGCGCGCGTCCAACGAATTCCTGATCGAAGTGGCGGAGGGGAGAACGTGGTGTCATCGGCGCCTCAAGGGGGTGGCGAGTCACAGAGCGGGCCCGCGAGTTTGCGCCAATCGTGCGCGCGTGACGAGGGATTGCTGTCCCCGCGACACCTACACATGCGCGACGAAGTACTGCACTCGACAAGCCTCCGGGGTTGGGCGGTCACCCCGCCGGTGGTAGCTTCTGCGGAACTTCGGGCCCTACGGCAGTGCCGCGGGGCGCGCGCCGCCGCCACGTGGGAAAGAGAGGGCCGGGAGAGGGAGAATGAGCCAGCGCACGACGTTTCGCTTCGCGGCAGGGGAGATCTCGTTCGAACTGAGCGGTTCGGAGGACTTCGTACGTCGCCAGCTCGCCAACTTTCTGCCGTTCGTCGAGCGCGTCGTCGGGAAGCCGACGGGCAGCCCGGTCGCGCGTGAAGCGCGCGCCGTCCCGGACCTGGCCACGTGGCTCGAGAGCCATGCAGGCGGGGGCTCGACGCTCTCGCGGCAAGACAGCATCCTGGCCTTCGCGCTCTGGATGCGCTCGTTCAAGAAGTACATCTTCACGTCGGAGGACATTCGGAGAGGGTTCGAGGAGATCGGCCAGCCCGAACCCAAGAGCTTGCTGCAGATCCTCGGGACGCTGAAGCGCGACCACAATCTGATCCTCGGGACCGAGCGGCGCGGCGAGTACATGCTGAACACGAGCGGGGTCGAGCGGGCGCGCCGGATCCTCGGCATCCCGACGCGCGAGACCAGCGGCGCGTCCGCGGCACTCGAACGGCCAGGAACGCGCCCGTGAGCGACCCGTCGACCTCGTCACACGAGTCAGATGAGGCGGACGCGTCAGACGCGTCGTTCCGATTCGCCGGTCCGGGCCTCACGGTCGAATTCGCAGGCTCCGAGGAGTTCGTCGCGGCGCAGGTTGCGCGCGTTCTCGGCCGCATCAAGCTGGAGCTGCAACTCGCCGTCACCGCCACACCGCGGGTCAAGACGCCACCAGCGACGCCGCGTGGCTCCGCGTCGCTGCCGGAGTTCTACAAACGAGTTCACAGCCGCGAAGGGCGTGGAGCGCTGCGCGAGATGGTCCTGATCTTCGCCTACTTCCTCCGGGAGTACCGCGGCGAGAGCGGATTCAGCATCGACAACATCAGCGCGTGCTTCGACGAGGTGGGAACGCCGCCGCCGCGGAACCTCGCCAACACGCTCGGCATCATGAAGCGCACTCACGGCTTCTTCGATGCGCGCGGCATGCGCGGACACTACGCACTGACGGAGAAGGGCGTCGCCTACGTCGCGCGCATGATCGGCGCCCGATAGTCCGAGGGCCGGTCGTGGACGCGACGCGGACGAATGAGCGCGCGCCGGAAGCGGAGAAGACCCTTGCCGCTCAGGCGTCCATCTGCCGCAGGAACGCCCCGGCTTCACTCCGCCCACGCGGCGTGACGGCGAAGCGATCCCCCCGACGGTCGATCCAACCGCGCTCCACGGCGTCAACGAGCAAGGCCTCGATGGACGCATCGGTATCGACCGGAATGCCCGCCGTCTGCGCGTCCTCGAGCCCGAACTCATCGTCCAGAGACATCTTCTCCACAAGGCTGCACAGCGCGATCCCGGTCGCGCCGAGGCTCGCTGTACGCGCACCGACGGGCCGCCGGCCAGTCGGACCGAAGGCGGGGCCCTGCGGGGCGGCGCCTCGGCGGCGCGGCGACAGGAGCGCCCCCAATCCTGCGAGCACGCCCGCCAGCAAGGCAAGCGGCATCGCGACGAGCGCAACCAGACAGCCAAGTCCGGCCGGCACGTGGAACGTCCGGCCGCGAAGGGAGCCTCGAGAGTGGGGAGAGCGTTCCACGGGGCTCCGAGCATACCGGCCCTATCCCTGTGGCCCCCGACCTGAGAGGGGTAACCTTCCGTCGGTGTTGCCTCCTCTTCTGGCCTCGATGACATTTGTGGACGCTGCGCTCGGCTCGGACGATGCGCTCGCCGCCCGCATTGCGTCCACCGAGAACCGTCGCGGCACCCGAATTCTCGTGCTGGGAGGCTCCCGCCCGGCGCTGCTGACGGGTCTCGCCGAACGTGGGTTCGAGGTCATCGCGCTCGACTCTTCCCGCACCGCACTGCGCCGAACTCAGGCGACGCTTGCGGAGGAGTCGGGGGACACGCCGATCACGCTCCTCGCGGACGACCCTCGCGAGATGACGATCCCCAGCGGCGTCGATCTGGCGCTCATCACATCGGCCGTCTGGCGCGCCGTGCTGCTCCCCACGGATCGCAGGCACGTTCTCCGCTCGATTGCACGCAGCCTGCGTGAGGGAGGTCGGCTCTTCATCGAAGTCGAACGGCTCCCTGAAATTCTGCCAAGCGAACCCACGCCGATCACCGTATCGAGCACGGCATCGAGCGCCGCATCGAGCCCAGACGACGCGATGTGGTGGCACGATCCGCGTGACCCGGAAGGCACGCTCCGCGTGCAGGTCGGCACACATGCACTCGGCGGGACGGGCGACGACGCCGTTCTCTTCGCCGCGTTTCCACTCGCCGCGGCCCTCGACGAGATCCGCGGCTCGGGGTTCGGAACGCCGGTCGCCCACGAGCTCCAACGCAACGGCACCGTCGACGCGGAGACCGGTTACGCGTGGGTGGTCGCCCCCGTCGCGGGAGGCTCGGCGTGAGCGCGACGCGCCCCATCGCGAGTCTCGTCTACGCGGAGATCACGGCGCCGGTCGTCGAGGCGCAGGTCCTGCCGCTCCTCGCCGCTCTCCGGGATCGCGGCGAGCGTGTCGATGCCCTGGTCTTCGCGTCTCCTCGGCGCCTCTTCCTGCCTGGCGAGTGGATCGCACACCGCCGTTCGATTGACTTCCTTCACGCGGCGCTGGGGAAAGCGCCTGCGGTCCTGACCCACCCACCGCGCGCGGCCAACTTCGCACGTCTGGGGCAGCGCCTCGCGAGCACGATGGCGGAACGCGACATCACGGACGCGTTCCTGATCTGCCGCCAGCCGCGCGCGGCCCTCGTCGCCTGCGCCGCCCGCGACGCGCTGCAGCAGAAGGGCCGCGCGCCACTCGTCGTTCATGACCAACGCGGCATCCGGCCGGAGGAATACCTCCTGAGCCTCGGTCGCGACGAGAGTGAACTCTCGGCGGATGAGACCCGGATGTTGGAGACGTACCGAACGCAAGAGCGCGACGCCTGCCGGAACGCCGACGCCGTGCTCTGTGTCAGCCATGCGATGGCGCGGCGAGTGCGCGAGATGCACGGCGTTCCGAAGGAACGAGTACTCCGCCTGGCGAACCATGCGGGCGTCGTGAACGACGCCGAACGCCTGCGAAGCGAGACCCGCAAGAAGCTCCGGATCGACGACGACACGCTGCTTCTGGCGTACTCCGGCACGCTCGCAGCGTGGCAGCTACCGGAGGCGACTGCCCTCTTCGCAGCCGCGGTCGCAACGCAGCAGCCGGGAGCGCGCCTCCTGATGGTGACACCCGACACCGCTGTCGCGAAGGCGGCGGCGAAGGCCGCTGGCGTCAAGCGGCCGATCATCAGATCGTGCACACCTGACCGCACTCACGAGTGGGTGGCCGCGGCGGACTACGGTCTCCTGCTCCGCGCCGACTCCGAGGTCAACCGCGTCTCCTGCCCGGTCAAATTTGGCGAGTACCTGGCCTGCGGCGTGCGCCCGGTCCTCACGCCAACGGTCGGCGACCAGAGTCAGCTCTGCATGGACACGGGCCTGGGCGTGGTCGTCAGCCTCAGCGACGCGGGCGATGCCGCGCGGCGGCTGATGGTCGATCTACGCAATCCGTTCGCGCGTGGCGCCGAAGCGCGCGCCAAGCGGCGCGCATGGGCGACCGCGAATATCACACCCGCCCGCAGCGCCGAGAAGTTGCTCGAACTGCTGGCGACGATCAGCGCGTAACGGCACTGAGTCTGGACACATTCGGCGTTCTCAGCCGCGCAGGAAGTCCGCGACGCTCGCCGCGACCTTCGGGCCGGTGATCCCGAAGTGGTCGAAGATCTCGCCCGCCGGGGCCGAGAGGCCGAAGCCGTCGATCCCGATCACCAAGCCGTCGCGCCCCACGAAGCGATACCAGCCATCCGGACGCCCCGCCTCGATCGCCACACGCTTCGGCCCCTCGGGGAGCACGCTCTCGCGCCACTCCGCGTCCTGACGATCGAAGAGCTCGACGCTGGGCATCGACACGACGCGCGCCGAGACGCCCTCGGCGGCGAGGAGAGTGCGCGCCTCGAGGGCGACACTGACCTCGGAACCGGTCGCGATCAAGATCACGTCGGTCGCGTCGCGACCGGCAGCGACGTAGCCGCCGCGCAGAAGATCGGCGTGATCGAAGTCGGCCGGGTGCTCCACCGGCGGCAAGCCCTGGCGCGTCAGCACGATGACGGTCGGTGCGTCGCGACGCGTTGCGGCGTCGGCCCACGCAGCCGCCGTCTCGAGGCCGTCGGCCGGGCGGTGCGTTGTGACGCCCGGCATGACGCGCAACGTCCAGAGATGCTCCACCGGCTGGTGCGTCGGTCCATCTTCGCCGAGCCCGACCGAGTCGTGCGTATAGACGAAGATCGACCCGTGCCCGGAGAGGGCCGCGAGGCGGACCGGCGGACGCATGTAGTCGAGGAACCCGAGGAAGGTCGCGCCGAAGGGGATGAACGAGCCGTGGGCCTCAAGGCCGTTCATGATCGCGCCCATGGCGTGCTCGCGGACGCCATAGTGGATGTTCGCGCCAGCGAAGCTCTGGCCGGGAAGCGACCCGAGGTAGGGCGAGTCCTTGATCGTCGTGCAGTTGGAGCCGGCGAGGTCGGCCGAACCGCCCACGAGGTTCGGAAGCAGTTGCGCGAGGCGTTGGATGATCGCGCCCGAGTGCTTGCGCGTCGCCGCCTTCCCGGGCTCCCAGCCGTCGATCAGCGTTGCGAGCAGTTCCGCGGCCTCAGGCAGCGCCGGGTCGAAATGACGTGTCCAGAGCGCGTGGCTCTCCGGCTGCTCCTCGCGCCAGCGTCCGATCTGGGCGTCCCACTCGGCATGCCGCTTGGCGCCCGCCTCCGCGACGTCGGCGAAGCGCTCGTAGACCTCCGAAGGGACCAGGAACGTCGGCGCGTCCGGCCAGCCGTAGACCGCCTTCGTCAGCGCCGTCTCCTCCGGCCCGAGGGCGGCGCCGTGCGAAGACGACTTGCCGCTGCGATTGGGCGAGCCCTTGCCGATCACGGTGCGGCAGATGACGAGCGACGGGCGGGACGTATCGGCGAGAGCCCCCTCGAGCGCAACGGCGAGCGCCTCGCGGTCGTGGCCATCGCAGTTGAGGACCTGCCAGCCATAGGCCTGGAACCGGGCGCCGACGTCCTCGCCGAACGAGATGTCGGTCGCGCCATCGATCGTGATCGCGTTCGAGTCGTAGAGGTAGACGAGGTTGCCGAGCCCGAGCGTGCCGGCGAGAGACGCGGCCTCGGAGGCGACACCCTCCATCAGGTCACCATCACCGACGATCGCGAACGTGCGATGCGTCGTGACCGGGTAGTCCGGCGCGTTGAAACGCTCGGCCAGCATGCGCTGCGCGAGCGCGACACCGACGCCATTCGCGAAGCCTGCGCCGAGCGGTCCCGTCGTGACCTCCACGCCCTCGGTCATGCCCCGCTCCGGGTGCCCGGGAGTGCGTGACTCCATCTGCCGGAAGTTTTCGAGTTCCGACAGCGGGAGGTCGTAGCCAGAGAGATGCAGCAGCCCGTAGAGGAGCGCCGACCCGTGCCCCGCCGAGAGGATGAAACGGTCGCGATCGCGCCAACCGGCCGCGCCGGGGTCATGTCGCAGAAACTGCGTCCAGAGGACGTACGCCATGTCGGCGCAGCCCATGGGCATGCCCGGATGGCCCGAGTTGGCGGCATTGACCATATCCACGGCCAGCATGCGGATTGTATCCACGCACAACTGATCGAGGTCGCGGCGGCGGATGCCGAGATCGGCGGCGGTGGGAGCGTTTGTTTCAGGGGTCATGACGGTGCTCATGCGCGGATTGTCGCGCGACGGAGGGACACGGTCTCGGCGGTCTCGTCAGCCGCTGCCGACGAACGGGCGTCGATGGTGGTGAACGCGCCGGAACGCCGCACGGAGTTTCCCGGCGGCGCCGCTCCGGATGCTGTCGTCGGGCTCGCGTCCGGAGCGGAACGTCAGGCTGCGTCGGAGCGCGCGACCGCTGCGGATCTCAGAAAGACAGTTCCCGCCGGGCGCTCGGGCAGGCAGCATCAAGCGCATGTGTACGGTCACGTGGTTGCGGCAGGCAAACGGGTACGAACTCTTCTGCAACCGTGACGAGCGCCACGAACGCGCGGAAGCGTCACCGCCGGAGGTGCGCGTGGCGGATGGCGTCCGCATGATCACGCCGCTCGATCCAGACGGCGGCGGGACCTGGATCGCTGTCAATCAGCACGGGCTCTCGCTCTGCCTCCTGAACGGCTATCGCGCATCCGACGATCTCGTGCCGGCGCCGCAGTTCAGGAGTCGTGGACTGCTCGTGACCGAGCTCGCCACAGCAGCGTCTGCCCGCGACGTGCTCGACGACGTGAAGGACCGCGATCTCAGCGCCTATCGCTCGTTCGACCTGCTCGTGCTCGGCCCCGATGCGCCGCCGCGTCTCGCGTCATGGAATCGCGCCGCGAATGCCCACCGCGACGCGCAGGCCCGCGTGCCGCTCGTTTCGTGCCCCGTGCGGGCCGGCGAGGTCCGCCAGGCCCGCACGGAGACTCTCTTGCGGCTGGTGCAGGAGTACCAGGGCGTCGACGCCTCCGTGCTCCAGGTGTTCCACGAGAGCCAGCATCCGGACGGCTGGATCTGGTCCGTCTCGATGCACCACGAGATCGCTGGCACGCGCAGCCTCTCGCGCGTCCGCGTAACCGCTGACGAGGTCGCCTTCACATACACGCCGGGGCGGCCTGGCGAGACAGCGGCGCTCCCGGCGGTCACCATCCGGCGTCAGGCGTAGGGACGCTTGTGGGACCGACGACACGCGAGAGGGCGTACTACGAGAGCGCCGCCGCCCAGGCCGTGACGTCAGCGGCGACGTCCGCCCCGGCGCGCAGCCGAACGAGCGTGCGCCCGCGCGCGGCAAGGGTCTGGGCGTCGCCTTCGGCCTGGGCCGCGAAGAGACGACCGAACGAGTACGCGGCCCCCGGAATGGGCAGATCGTGTTCGCTCCCCGTCGGGTCGGGGCCCTCCAGGAGAATGAACGTCCCCTTCGCGGGCCCGCCCTTGTGGAGTTGTCCCGTGGAGTGGAGATAGCGCGGTCCCACGCCGACGGTCACGGCGCGTCCGGTGCGCGCCCGGATCGCGTTGGCGAGTTCCTGCACCGCGGCGTCCTCGTCAGCGCCGCGCGAAAGATAGGAGAGCAGCGCGACGTAGCCGTCACTCGGCGTGGCGGCGAGTGCGTCGCTCAACGCAGCGTGGTCGTCCGCCAAACCCGGTGCGGAAGCTGACGCGAGCACGGCACTCGTCGCCGCCTTCGCGGCCGCGACGTCTTTCTGGTCGAAGGGCTCGACGCCGAGCACGATCGACGCCAGCGCCGTCGCCATCTCGAAGCGCCAGAAGAGGGCGCCGATACCGGCAGCGGCGGCGATCTCGAAGCGCGCCTGGGGGACATCGGCGAACGGCGGGGCCGGAGCGTCTTCGCCCGCCATCACGAGCGTGACGACAAAGCGGTCGCCCGCGCCCTTGCTTGCACCCCGACTCCCAGTGCCGCTCGCGTCCGGCTCGCCCACGACCGGGAGGATGCCTGTCGGACCATCCGGCCCCTGCTTGCCCGTACTCTCGGCCACCAGTTGCTCGACCCAGTTTCCAAACGTCGAAAGCGATGCCGAGGAGCGGATCGTGAGCTTGTCGATGCCCGCCCCGACGAGCGCGCCCATCGCGGCGCCCAATCTGACTGCGTCGGCGGGTACGCCATCACTGGGCGCGCTGCCGGAGCCACTGCCTGGCACACACGTGGCCGCCTCGGCCGCACCTGCATCGAGGAGCGCCGCGACATCCATCCCGATCAGCGCCGCTGGCACGAGCCCGAAGAGGCTGAGCGCCGAATAGCGGCCGCCCACGTCCGAGGGGTTCACGAAGCACGCGCGCCAGGTCTCGTCCACGGCGCGTTGGTGGAGCGCCGAGCCCTCGTCCGTGATCGCGATCAGGTGACGCGCCGCCGGCAGGCTCGACGCGTCCAAGAGCGCCGAGAAATGACGTCGCAGCGAGTCGGTCTCGACCGTGCCGCCGCTCTTCGACGCCACGATCACCAGCGTCTTGCCAAGATCCACCGCGCGTGTCACGGCAGCGATGCAGCGCGGATCGGTGGTATCGAGGACGTGTAGCCGCGGGTGACCGGCTCCGATTCCCGCGACACTCGCCAGCACCTCGGGCGCGAGGCTCGACCCGCCCATTCCGCATAGAATGACGTCGCGCATGCCGTCACGCACGGCCGACTCCGCGAGCGCGGTCAGCGCCGGAACGTGAGCCCGCATCGTCTCGGGTAGGCGCAGCCAGCCCAGCCGGTCGGCGCAGAGGGCACGATCGTCAGGATCGTCTGTGAACACGGACGCATCGCCCGCCCAGATACGCTCCAGCGCTCGGACCGCGACCAACTCCGCCAGCCCAGCGTCTACACGCCCGGCGTGGCGGCCGAGTCGAAAGGGGGATCGACGGCGACCTCCTGCCGCCGTGCGTCCACCGCACCGAGAAGAGCATCGAACGAGTCGGCGAACGACTTCACGCCGGCAGTGAGCAGGTCATCGCAGATGCCCTCGACCGAGACACCGAGCGCGGCGATCCCGGCGAGATCGGCGCGAGCCTGATCGACTCCGTCGTGGATCGTCACCGCCACCGTGCCGTGATCGTTGAACGCCGTCAGTGTGGCGGGCGGGATCGTGTTCACGGTATGCGGCCCAATGAGCGCGTCGACGTAGAGCGTGTCGGGATACGACGGGTTCTTCGTGCTCGTGCTGGCCCAGAGCGGTCGTTGCACCGCTGCGCCCTTCTCGCGGAGCGCGCCGAAGCGGCCGTCCTTGGTGAAGCGCTCTTCGAAGAGCGCGTACGCGAGCTTCGCGTTGCCGACGGCGGCCTTGCCGCAGAGCGCCGCGCCCGCGTCACCGTGCTCGCCAAGCGCCTTGTCGACCGCCGAGTCGACGCGCGAAACGAAGAACGACGCCACGGAGTTGATGCCGTCGATCGCCTCGCCGCGCGCGGCCCGATCCTCGAGCCCGGCGAGGTACGCTTCGATGACCTCGCCGTACATCGTGAGCGAAAAGATCAGCGTGACGTTGATGTTCATGCCGGTGCCGATCAACGCGCGGATGGCCGGGACGCCTTCGGACGTCGCCGGCACCTTGATCATCAGATTGGCGCGATCGACATCAGCCCACAGCCGCTTGGCCGCCGCGACGGTTCCGTCCGTGTCGTGGGCGAGCGCCGGAGAGACCTCGAGACTGACGAAGCCGTCGCGCCCCGACGCCTCGTCGTAGATCGGCCGCAGAAGGTCGCATGCAGCGCGGATATCCTCGACGGCGAGCGTCTCGTAGATCTCCTCGGCGCTCTTGCCCGAGGCCGCCAGGGCGTCGAATTCGGGGGCGTAGAGCGGCGACGTCGTCATCGCCTTCTGGAAGATCGACGGGTTGGAGGTCACACCGCGAACGCCCTGCTCCGCGACGAGGGCAGCGAGCTCCCCGTTCTGCAGGAGGTCGCGACTGAGATTGTCGTACCAGATGCTCTGCCCAAGGTCGGCAACGCGGGCGGCGGGGGTTGGCATGGGAGGCTCCTGCGGGTCGGGGTCGTCGGGCCTGAATCGGCGGGTCGGGATCGCGTCTCAGGTCCTGGATGCGCGTGAGACATCGCGCATGCGGGAGCGGGCCATTGCGAACCCGATCCACGCGGGCGCGCATCGTACCCGCCGGCCACCCCGGCTCCCACTCCGACGGGCGCGTAGCTACTCCGGAAGCGCCGCTCGCAATCGCGTGAGCACGGCGGGATGGTCAGCAGCGACATCCACCTCGCCACGCGGGTCGGCCTGCGTGTCGTAGAGCCGATCCACATCTCCGGGGAGCGTCCGGATCAACTGGAATTGCCCATCGAAGACCGACCGCAGCGTGACGTCGTAGCGCGACATATCGACGTCGGACCGAGCCTGTCCGACGGCCCCGATCACGCCGCTCGGGCGCCCGAGATAGCCGATCGCCAGCCGCCCGGGAAGGTCGTGGAGCAGCGAACGACCGTCGATGTCGTCCGGCGCCTCGACCCCGCAGACCTCCATCACGGTCGGGAAGATGTCCTCGGAGCGGACCACGTCGAAGACATGCCGTCCGCCGGAGAAGTGCTCGGGATGGCGGATGATCAACGGGACGTGCAGGAGCGGGCGCCCGAGCGACAGGCTGTGCTCAAGGAGACCATTCTCGCCGAAGTGCTCGCCATGGTCACCCGTGATGATGAGGAGCGTGTCGTCGAGAATGCCATCCCGGCGCAACGCAGCGACGAAGCGGCCGATCTCGCGGTCGAGCGTCGCAATCTCGGCGTCGTAGAGATCCGAGAGCAACGCGAGACGAGTCTGATCCGGCAACTCGCCGCTCACCATGGCCATCACAGTCTCGGGGAACTGAAACGACATCGCCTCCGCGACGTCCGAGCGGGCGACCGCGGTTCGCACGAAGCGCTCGGCCTCCTCGGGGGGCGGAGCGTAGGGCGCGTGCGGTTCCAGATCGTTGATGAGGAGGAAGAACGGGCGCGCCGGATCGCGCCGCTCTCGGATCCACTCCAGCGCCTGCGCGTGCGTCGGGCGCGCGGTGGGGTACGACAACGAGCGCTCCTTGTGCAACGGAACGAACGTCGAGAAGCCCTGGCTCAGCCCGAATTCCTCGGACACCCAGGGGTTGTTCGAGAACGCAGCGGTCTCGTATCCCGCGTCGCGTAGATGCTCTGCCAGCGTGGTGTGGCCGCGGACCAACGTGCCGACGTCAGAGATCGTGGCGCCATGGCGCTCCGGAAGCAGGCCCGTGAGGATCGAAGCGTGTGTCGGCAGCGTCCACGACGAGGGCGCCCACGCGGCCTCGAAGGCCACGCCTTCCGCAGCGATCGCCTCAAGCGCGGGCGTCGTCGGGCGCTCGTAGCCGAATGCCGAGCAACGATCCGCGCGCGTGGTGTCCATGACGAGGATGACGACGTTCGGCCTGTGCGGCGGGATGACCGCTGGGGCGACCGAGATCTCCGACGGCGCCGCTGTGCGCGCGAGGCCATCGACTGGATCGGGACCGCAACTCGCTGCCACGAGGGCACCCAGAATGGCGAAGCAACGCGAGATCGCGAGTCCGGGCGAAAGCGCGCACCCGGTAGCACGCCGATCCCTCCCGCAGGCTGCCATTGAGTCTGGTCGGTTCATCCGATCTCCGTTGGGGTGCCCGCTGCTCGCGCCCACGTCATCGGTGGGCATGTCACATTTCCGGGCATGTCACTTTGGGGTGCGGACGTGACGGATCGGGCGCGGAAGAGCGGGACCGATCTCGAACGCTGTACCCGTACAACGCAGGCTCGCCCGTCGGCGTTTCGCGAATGTCCCGACACGCGCCGCAACGTCGGCGACGAAGTCGTGGGACATTCCTCCGCAGCTCTCAACACACCGTGCGCCCTGCATCGAAGCGGATGAACTTCGTGCGGGCACACCGCCCACCCAGAACTCCCGGCACCCGCGCTGAGGCGCGATCATCGCGCCAACATGATCGAGATCCTGATCCTCTCTGTCGGGCTGCTGATCTTGATCGGCATCCTGATGCGCCGCGGCGCCGCTCGCCTCGAGGCCAACTGGGTCTTCGGCGTCTTCATGGCCTACGGGATCATGCTCGGCGTCCTGATCGAGGGCATGCCGTTCAGCGCGGTCGCAGGCCGCCCGAGCATCCGCACATTCGTGGCCGCCATGGTCGGCGTCTTCGCGCTGCGACTCCTCGCGCGTGGGGTGCGCGGTTGGGCTCGCGGCTATCGCGACGAGGACCGCGGAAGCACCCGCGAGGACGCCCGCCTGCTCCATCCGATCATCGCCTTCGGCCTGGCGCTCTCAGGCATTCTGATGATCCACGAAGCGTGCGTCTCGCGACACATGGCGCTGGAGATTCAGAACACGCCGCGCAGTGGCACGACGGGGATCGTGAGGGGCGCCGAGCCGATCAACCTGACGCAGGAGAACGCCAAGTCGCGCGCGATCCTTCTCTTCCACGGCTTCCTTGGCTCGCCTGCGGACTTCGGGGACTTGCCCGAGACGCTCCACGAGGCCGGGTTCACGGTCCAGGCGCCGCTGCTGCCCGGCCACGGCACGACCCCCGCCGAGCTTCGCAGCGCGAATCCCGACGAGTGGCTGGAAGCTGCGCTCGCGGCCTACGACGCCCTGGCGAAGACGCACCCGGACGTGACCGTCCTCGGGTTCTCGATGGGCGGCTTCGTCGCAACACAGGTCGCGAACGAGCGCGATGTGCAGCGCCTCGTCCTCATCAACCCGTTTGTTGGAGAGACGTTCCAGCCCGCGTGGAGCCCGATCCCCACAGATGACCTCGCCGTGTTCTTCGAGCCGCTCATCGACTCGGTCATCCGGCCCTCCGCGATGGTGCGCCTACGCGACCAGAGTCAGGTGTCGCGCATGCGCACGTACAAGACCGTTCCAATCACGCCGGTCGTGCGACTGCACGAGGCCGCGCAATTCGCCGCGCTGGAAGACGACTTCCGCTGGGTCCCCTGCCCGACCCTCGTGCTCCTCTCGGACGGCGATCACGTGACGCCGTCCGACTCCGCGCACGCGATCTACGACGCGCCCGACGTCGGCCCGGTCGAGGTCGCGTCGTTCGGAAAGAGTGACCACCTGCTGCTGCTCGACTACGACCGCGACGAGGCCGTCGCGAGAATCATCGACTGGGTATCGGGCCAGTAACGTCACTGGGCGTAGACCTCACTGGGCGTACGCGTCACCGCGCGAAGACACCACCGCCACGGGCCGAACACGATCAGCTGACGCTTTGCGGGTTCGTTGCGCGCGCTCGACGCCGCTTGCGCCGTCCGTAACTCGGCGGGCGCTCCTGCAAGGACACTTCGCCGCCCCACGTCGCGGGGTCGGGCGAGACAAACCCAGCGTCCTGCCAGAGCACGCGATCGAAGGTCGCGACCGCTCGCGCACCGTGCTGGCGCGCGACCTCGCGGATGAGGTAGTCAGAGAAGTCACCGCTCCCCTGCGCGTACGCGTTGAGCGCACGCTCGACTTCAGAGCGACGCTCGAACTCGAGTTGCTCGGTCGCCAAGAGCGACAGAAGCGACTCCGTGAGAACCGCGCGCGATTTTCGATACCCAGCGCGCAACACCCAGACGACCTCGCATAACACGACCGTCGAGACGAAGAGCGAGGCCTGGTCGGCGAGCGCACGATCGACGAGCGCACGCGCCTCGTGCGACTGTCGGACGTCATCGCCCACGAGTACGCGCACGAGGACGTTGGTATCGAGCGCGATCATGGCTCCCGCCGCGTTCCGGCCCAGCCCTGGCGAATGACCTCGTTCATTTCGTCGATCGTCAGGTGCACGTCCGATTTCAAGACGCCGAAGAGATCGCGAATGTCGACTCTCAGCGTTCGTACGCGACACGAACCGTCGTCCTGAACGACGAACTCCAGACGGTCGCCGTTCCCGATCTCCAGCGCATCACGGACTGCCTTGGGGATGGTGACCTGGCCCTTGCTGGTAACGGTGGCGATCGGCATATGCTTACCATATCACACGATCCTTACCTGTGCGCCTTACTTATCCGCCTTGCATGCCTACGCTGCCTTGTCGCTTACTGAGCTACGCAGCGTGGGCGAGCCCCTCTTCACACGTCCCGGCGCAGGTCCGCAGGCGGCGTGAGCGTGTACGAGAGGATCGGCGCTCCGGACGGCCTGGCGGCGACGGCTGGTAGAAGTGCGCGCACGTCGTCCAACACCGGATGAGTGGGATCGGCCACGTCGCGGAGCGTGAGCCAGACGTGGTCGCCCTCGTCGGTCGGGCGCAGCTCACCGGGCGGCAGTCTGCCCACCGCGACGAAGAGCACGCAGGGCGGGTCCTCGATCGTGTGAATGATCGCAGCGAATTCCAGGTCGACCGGTTCGAGGCCCGTCTCCTCGAACGCCTCTCGGTGCGCGCTTGCCATCACGCCTTCGCCCGACTCGACGTGCCCGCCGAGGCCGTTCAGCCGCCCCGCGAACCACTTGCGAGGGGCACCGAGAAGCAAGAGCCAGTGATCATCGCGGTGTAGGAAGAGCAACGTGCGGGGGGAGACGAGGTGCATCGCGACCCATTTTGCCGTGGACGAGCCTCGCGCGGCCATACTCACGTGCTGGGAACCTCAGCCGCCCCCACCGACCTGGAGACTGGTCATGCTCATCCTGCGCAACGTGAAGAAGCTCTACGACGGCAGCGCCGCGGATGCGTCGGCGGTGAAGGAGGGCGTGGACGTCTTCATCGATGGCGCCACCATCCACACCGTTGAGCCCCACGATCCGGAGCTCTCGATCGGCGACGCCCACACTGCGGTTGACGCGTCGCGCTACACCGTCACGCCGGGCCTCGTCGACTGCCACGGCCACGTGACGGTCCTCGGTCTCGCGCCGGACGACATGACCGTCATGAACAGCCAGGCAGCGATCCTCTACGTCGAGAGAATCCTGCACACGTCGCTCGTCGATGGCGGGTGCACGTCCATGCGCGACGTCGGCGGCGCCACCCATTTCATGAAGCGCATGGTGGACGACGGCGTGCTCATCGGTCCGCGGCTCAAGATCGCGATTTGCATGCTCTCGACGACCGGCGGGCACGCCGACTTCCGAGGCCCGGATCGCTGCCACGCCACCGTCAGCAAGCTCTGGGGCGAGGCGCCCGGACGACCGTCGTCGATCGTGGACGGCCCGTGGGAAGCGCGCAAGCGCGTGCGCGAGATCAAGGCATGCGGCGCCGACCTCATCAAGATCTGCAGCAGTCCCGGTGTGGCATCGCCGTCGGACGCGCTCGAGCACCGCGACTTCACTGCTGAGGAGGTCGAGGCCATCTGCGACGAGGCCCGCTCGCGCGGGATGAAGATCGCCTCGCACGCCCACAGCAAGAGCGGGATCGAGCTCGCAATCCGCAACGGCGTCACCGACATCCAGCACATCTCGTGGATGGACGAGCGACTGGCCGAGATGGCGCATGAGCGCGGGTGCACCGTCACGCCGACCTCGTGGGTTCTGCACGAGTTGCCGACAGCCGAAGGCCTCTCGCCCTTCGTCATGGAGAAAGTCAAGCAAGCCGCCGAGGTCCACGCCGAAGCTGTCGATCACGCACGCAAGAACGGACTGCGCATTCTGGCCGGCACCGATCCGGTCCTGCCCGGGATGCACGGGCGCAACTACATGGAGATCGTCGCGCTCGTCCGCGATGGCCTCGATCCGCTGCACGCGTGGCACGCCATGACCGGCGCCGCAGCCGACGACATCGGACAAACCGACGCCGGTGAGTTGACGGCCGGAAAGCGCGCCGACCTGCTCCTCTGCGAAGGCGACGTCCTCGCGGACCCGGGGCTCATGGACAAGGGCGCAATCGTCGAGGTCGTCAAGGACGGCGTCGGCTACCGCGGCGTGCTCTACGACATCCCGCAGCGGACATTCCGGAGCGGCATCGAGGATGCACTCGCGGCGAAGGCGCGGTAGCGAAGGCGCACGAAGAGGTACCGATGAGCAACACCACGACGACACCGAACGAGCACCGCGTCCTGCGCCTATGGGTGCGCCGGGCCGAGGCGGCCACGCCCGACGAGCAACCCGCGCTGACTCTCATCGCCGCCGAACGCCGCGATGGTCGCGGCGGCGTCCAGGGCGATCACAAGCTGGGCGCGAAGCGACACGTCACGCTGATCTTCGAAGACGACTGGAACGAAGCAACGGCCGAACTCGGCCGCAACGACATCGATCCGGCCGGGCGACGCGCGAACGTCCTGCTCTCCGGAGGCGACGGCGGCGCGTTGATCGGTGCCACCGTGCGCCTCGGCGAGACGGTCATCGACATCCGCTCCGAGACCGCCCCGTGCGACATCATGAACCAGGCCGCCGAGGGCCTCGAAGACGCCCTGAAACCGAATTGCCGGGCCGGCGTCTGGGGCGTGATCCGCACAGGCGGCACGCTCCGCGTGGGCGACGCACTACAGCTCTGACAGCGATACGGAGATCAGCGATACGGAGATCAGGACACTTTCGGCAGAGTTCGGAGCAACGGTATCGACACAGCGAGAGCCAACCTCCGAACTCTGCCGAAAGTGTCCTGACTCCATATCGAGCCCATCACGTAAATCCAGCGCCCGCTGGCATCGGCAATCGCAGGCGCCCGGGAGATCGATTTCGGCGCCCGCTCTCGGCGACACCACCATCGATCTGGTGCAAGTCGCCGCGCCGTTGCTCCGTCGGCAGCGACGACACTGGCTCAGTCAACCACGTGAGGGCACACTCGCCGACACGACCCGCGCCCGAAGACTCGTCGTCATCGATCTCGCGCCACGCCCTGGGCGTCCGCGGCATCGATGGAGTTGGCGGCACTGACGGCTCTTCAGCCCTCCGAGGCTCTGGCGCGTCGCTCGCAGGCGAGACCGAAGCCGATGTCTCCGGCCCGGCATTCACACCCCGCGCCGTGTCTTCCTCGTGGGCCTCGGCCGCCTCCGAACGCGATTGCGCGCCCGGTAACACATCCGCCGCATGCCGCGTCGGAGACGGTTCGAAGATCTCGCCGGTCCGCGCATCCACAAACGCCACGCCTCGCTCGGTGCGTTCGAAGAAGCGCAGCGTCCCGAGGTCCAGCATCGTGTGATGCTGCGAACACAGCAGGACCAGGTTCTTCGTCTCACGATCACCGCCGTCGGCATGTGGGCGGAGATGACAGATCTGGAGGAACATCCCGTTCGGGCATCCGGGGAACTCGCAGTGATCTCCCGCGCGCTGCTTCAC
>JAJRPF010000023.1 GCA_024280885.1 Planctomycetota bacterium
AGGAACGCCCGCGCCCAGCAACCCGGGAACTCGCAGCAGTCGCCCGCTCGACGCCGGATCTCGCGCTTCACCGAGATCGGAATGTAGCGACTCTTGTAGTCATCCTCGGTGGGCCCCACGCGCCGCTTGCCCTCTTTCACGAGGAGCGGGTCGAATGAGTCCACACTGCGATCAACAACACTGCGGTCTACGACGGCCTCGAAGGTCGCGTCGCGCGTCAGATGCCGTCCGGCCTTCCGAGACGCGAGCACCCGCGCGCGCTCGAAGCGCTCGACCACCGAGTCCGGTAGGGGATTGGGATAGGGGATTGAATCCGCGGCACCACCCGGAACCCCGTCTCGGAACCTCTCTCCCCCGCCCGAACCTCTCCCACGCGTAGCAGAACGCGCTCGTCAACCCCGTGATCGGTCGCCGATCGTGTCGGCGGGACGACGATGGGCACTTCGGCCCCCAGACGCTGGCCGCTTGAACCTCCCCCGCCCCGCGAGGCTCGACGTCACGGAAGCGACGACAGAGCCGCCCCCAGCGCGCCCGTCCGTCGGTGAACTGCCGCCTTCGTGAATCTTGTTGATCAACCCTCAAGCAGCCGTCGGATCGCGCGCGTGAACGCTCGTCGGCTGATCGGTGACGTCCAAGTGCCGCAGAATGGCATCGACGACCGTGGCGTCGGTGAGCACGCTGATCACCTCGAGCAGTCCGCGGCAGCGCGGGCAGAGCAGCGGGTCGGCCTCGTAGATGCGGCGCAGCAGCCGCGCCCAACTGGCGCGGCCCTTGTGGGGCGGGGACTCGTCGATGCCGGCTGGCGCGGGCGGCTTCCCGGTCCCGGTCGCCTCCGCCTCCTCACGCGCCCGTCGTGCTCCGCGGCTGCGGTGTGAGTAGGCGCCGTAGTAGCGGATGAGGTGACGCCGCGCGTCAGGGATCTGGGTCGTCACACGCTGAATGCACTCGAGCGCGTCGATCTCGACATGCGTAGCGCCGGTCTTCGGATCCGGCGGTGTGTCGATGCGCACGCGGTCTTTCGGCAGGAGATGGATCTTCCCCAGCGCGAAGGGGGCCCTCGCGATGTCGCGGGCCATGCGCTCGAGTTTGGCCGGCTCGTCGGCGTGCGCGACCTGCTTGCCGTACGCCGAGAAGCCCGAGGGGGACCAGGAGAGCAGGCGGTCGTGGAAGGACTCGCTCAACCGGTCGGCCTTGCGCAGAGCGGCAAGGACCAGGCGCCGGAAGAACTCACCGACGGCGTCAAGATCCGGCTCGAGCAGTGGCAGGAACGTGGCGTAGGTACGTCACAGGGCCTCGTAGGCGCTGGTCGCTTCAAGGCTGCGCCGGCGTGGCGGAGGGCACTGGCAGACCCTGTTGCGCCACGTCCCGAGCGTGTTCCTCACCTCAGGGTCTCGTGAGACGATCGTGAAGCGCCTGGACCGTTTTCTGTAGCGCGCGCGCCAGCATCGCGCCGGATATCGACGAACTCGCGGGGGCAGCAGCGCGTCCAATGGAGGACATGTCCATCCGAACGCTCTCCGTCGTCTCGCTCCTCGTCGCCGCCACCGCTCTCACGACGGCGTGCGGCGTGCCCGAGACGCTCGCCCACATGAACGAACGCGACCGCGGCGCCGAGACGGCAGAGAAGGACATCGCCGCAGGCGATCCGCACTACTACAGCGGATTCGGGCGTATGGGTCAGGAGGCGCCGGGGATCGATCGCAGGACGGGACTCCCGCTCTGGGGTCTCGGCTGCGAGATCGACGAAGCGCGGGGCGCATTCGCGGCCGGGTACAACGAAGTCGTCGGCGCGGCGTTCGACGCGGGACGGCTCACGGGCATGACGCTTGAGCACAAGTGGATGGAGCGGGACCAGGTGGTCGCGCTCTTCGAGGCGGCTCATCCGGTGGCGCTCGCATACGACCAGGAGACGCGGATCACGACCGCGGACGAGCGCTTCGTCATCGGACTGGCGCCGCGCTTCGGGAACGAGGGCGACACGCCCTACGTGTTCGTGACCGACTCGGAGTCCGGGGTGCGCACCGAACTGAGTTTTCTCGGCGAGGAACGGTGCCGCATCGCGTTCGCCCATGGCGGCACGACGGCGATCCTGCGCGACGACCGGTACCGGACCTTCATGACCTTCGACCTGCCGCGTCTAGTCGGGATGCAGACGTTCATCGACCCGGATCGTGAGTGGTAGCGGTCACTTCGCCGGTGTCAGCCGATCCAGGCGCAGCCGATGGCGCTCGTCGGTCAGTCGCAGCGAGATACTGAACCCGGATGAATTCTTCGGCCCAGCGCCGCGTCCGAACAATTCATCCGGGTTCAGTGTTTCGCGGGATGGTCGTTTCGCGGTATGCGCATGGATGGAACCTCCATCCACTAGGCCGCGCGAGATGGCCGAAGGTCACATCGACGCGAAGAACGGACTGGCGGCGAGTCTGGCATTCGGCGTAGCGTTCAAACGAAGAAGACGAGCCTGGCACCGTGCTTGCACGCGAGACGAGCGAAGCCGCCGCACTGAAGCGCGTCCTGGCGGCCTCCCGCTCAACAGGATGCGGAAACTGGCGTGGCCGGAATCGACTGCGAATCGCGTGTAGACTCGGGGGCGTTCAAGGTGGAGGGTCTGCGCTATGCGGGCTGCATGTACCAACGCCTCGGTCAGTGATCACCGGAGCGCGCCGCATGTAGCAAGCATGTAGCAAGGGCGACTCGGCAGGAGAGGATGAGGGATGCACAATAGAGGAACCCGACGGCGCCGCGCTGCTCGCTGGGCCTACTTGCTCGCGGCTGCGGTGATCCTGGTCTCGGTCGTCACCGGCTGGGCACGCGGAGTCGATGAGGTCCTGCCGGGGCAGAAGCTGTGGGGTGAGGTCTCGGGCACGAGGGACGTGACCGTGGCGCTGCGCGTCATCGACGGATCGCTGCTCGACGTCTCCGCGAAGGCGTGGAAGGGCAGCACCCTCCGACCCCATTTCTCGCTCCGCGGCGCGGACGGCGCCACGGTCCCTATCGACGACTTCCTCAAGCACACGAAGACGGGCACCCGGCTGCGCTTGAAGAAGCTTCCGATCGCGCGCGGCGGCATCTACTTCCTGACGATCGCCGGCGAATTCGGCAGCAGCGGCGGATTCGACCTGAACACGTCGGCAAAGGTCCCCAAGAAGGAGAAGGGCGTTCGAGCGGTCACGATCGCCGACGAGCCGATCTCGATCGAGTTCGACGGTCTTGCGGGCGACGTGGTGCAGCTCAAGGTCGCCAAGGGGAAGAAGAGCCCGCTCGCACCGATGATCCTCCGCTACGTCGAGGAGGACGGCACGACGGTCGCGATCGACGAGCAGAAGACGAGCGGCAAACAGTCGGTGCTCACCACGGGACGTCACCGCTTCGAGGTGAGTGGCGCCGACGGGACGACCGGGGAGTTCAAGTTCGTCCTCAAGATCAAGCGCGCAAAGCCCCCCACGGAGCGGCTCGACGCCGCCGAGTTGAGAGCCGCCGGGACGATCCGGGGCCGGATCGTGCTCGAAGGGGACGTCTCGCGCGACAAAGAGGACCCCGCGAAGAAGGCACGCACGCCGTTGACCTCCGGACAGTCCGGTTCACGGGTCATCGCGGGCGAGATCATCGTCTCGACGCGAGCGGGCCCGACGCCCGGCACGCTTCTCGACCTGCTTCACGAGGAGCTTCCGGGCGTCCGTTTCGACGTTGGTCGCGGTCTGACCGAGACCGGTCCGTACCTGGTGCACATCCCGACGCTCGCGCGCATTCCCAACGATCCGAGGCTGCGGCGACAGACGTTTACGATCGCATCGGCGCTGAACGCCTCGCCTCTGATCGACTTTGCCGAGGTCAACGGCGGGTATGCGGCGGTCAAGACGCCGAACGACGCGCGCTGGTTCGAGCAGTACGACTTCCGGCAGATGAACCTGCCGGAAGCCTGGGCCGTCACTACCGGCTCGCCGAACGTGATCGTCGCGGTTCTCGACACCGGGATCTGGACGCATCCCGACCTCGACTCGAAAGTGGTCGCCGGCTACGACTTCGTCAGCGACGTCAGCGACGCGGCCGACGGCAACGGTTGGGACTCCGATCCCACGGACGCCGCGCGCGACTTCCACGGTACACACGTCGCCGGCACGATCGCTGCCGCCACGTCGAACGGGCACGGTGTGGCTGGCGTGGCGTGGAACTGTCGCGTGCTCCCGGTGCGCGTGCTCGGACGGACGGGCGGGAGCTGGTTCGACATCGCCGCAGGTCTCCGCTGGGCGGTGGGTCTCCCGGTGTCGGGCGTCCCGAACAACCCGACGCCGGCGCGAGTCGTGAACATGAGTCTGGGTGGCGAGTCGACCTCCGCGACGATCGCTCAGGCGGTCTCGCAGGCAGCGGCCCGGGGCGCGACGATGGTCGCCGCCGCCGGCAACAACGCGAGCAGCGTCCCATTCTATCCAGCGGCGTACTCCAACGTCATCTCGGTCTACGCCCTCGACTCCAACCTGAACTGGGCAAGCTACAGCAACTGGGGCACGAAGATCGACGTGGGCGCCCCCGGTGGCGATCTGAATGCCGGGCTGCCCGGCATTCTGAGTACGTACGTCGACGGCGGCCTGAACGCGACCTACCAGCAACTGCAGGGCACGTCGAGCGCATCGCCGCACATCGCCGGCGTCGCGGCGCTGCTCCTGTCGGTGAGCCCGTCGATGTCCGCCGCGACGATCCGCTCGACGCTCATCGAGACCGCGGTCGATCTCGGCCCGCCGGGATTCGACGTGGACTACGGCTACGGCATGGTGGACGCCGGCGCCGCACTGCGGTCCATTCAGGAGGTTCCGCAGCCGACGCTTGAGGGACTCTCGATCAGCCCGGCATCGCTCCAGTTCCGGCTAACGACCACCGAACGGCGTGTCTACCTCCGTAGTACGAGTGAGACGCCCGTCAGGATCACGAACATCACCATCACGACGGCGTCCAACGGTCCGTGGCTGCGTGCCGAACTGGACTCGACGATCACCCCGGCAACGCTGACGGTCACTGTGGATCAGAGCCTGCTCGGCAAGGGATTGTTCGACGGTCTCCTGCGACTCAACACGTCGATTGCGACCGACTTCGCCTACATCCCCGTGCGTGTGTCACGCCTGGAACCGCCGACGATCGACATCGTCCGCGTCAACGTGCTCGACTCCAACCGTCGCGTCGTCGCGAGCACCACCACGAGCAAGGCGAGCGACTGGAAGTACTCGTTCGACGACCTTCCGGTCGGGAACTTCAAGGTCGTGGCAGAGGCTGACCTCGACAAGGACCTCGAGCTGTCGCGCGTCGACGAATTCGAGGGAGCGTGGCCGCTTCTCGACCGGCCACAGACGCTCACGGTCACGATCGACGAACTGGACAGAGAAGACGTGGACATCCCGATGGTGCGACTCGCGCAGCGCTTCCACTTCGACGGCGTCGGCGGGGGCTCGATCGACGGAGCGATCGCCGTGCTCGCGCTCAACGCGTACTCGGGCGCGCCGATCGCCGGTGCCGAGGTGTCGATCGGCGATGACGATCTGACCACCGTGACAGACGTGAACGGCCGTGCGCTGATCTCCGCGGACATCGACGAGCCACAGACCGTGACCGTCGCCGCCGAGGGCTACGCCACGCTCACACGCATCAACGCCGACTCCCAGTTCCAGGCGTTCCCGCTCACGCCGCGTGCGGCGCCGCTGAGCACGCGGGTCATCGTGAACATCGCCGGCCTCCGGTCGCCCGCCGACACGATCGTGGTTCGGGCCGGGGACGCACGGACGATCGTCCCTTGGGCGGGTCAGTCCACCCAGTCCGTCGCACTTGACGTGACGGTCACGCGGCCGCTGGCGGTCGTGAGCGCCATCGTGAAGGACGCGGTAGGTGCCGTCACTCAGCACGCGCACTCTTCGGTCGGCCTGGCTGGCGACGATGACGTGGAGGTCGGTCTCGAGCTCGTCGCGCCGACCGACGGAAGCCGAAGGCGCCGCGTTGTCATCTCCTTCCCGCCGGCGCCCTTCTCCGCGTTCGACGCCATGCTCGATGCGCGCATGGAAGCGCAGTTTCAGCCCCGCAAGTGGTCGCCGATCGGATTCGACCGCCTCGTGGCCGGCGTGGAATCGTCGATTTACTGGGCCAACTACGAGAGCTTGATCCCGTCGCCGGCATTGCGTGTGAGGCTCTCAGCGACGGACAGCTTGGGGCACGTTGTGGAGCGGACGTATCCGGGTTCATCGATCCTGTTCGTGATCCCGACCCCGTCAGCCATGCCAGCACCTCCCGCGGCCACCTCTCCCGCGAACGGCCAGCAAGTGACCGCCGACGGAGCAAGCCTCACCTACGCACCGACCGAGGGCAGCGACTACGCCCTGATCGAGGTCTTCGACGAGGCCGGTTCTCCCTTCTGGAACATCATCACGAGAACGACGCAGTCGACGGTCGAACTGCCCCGCATCCGCGTGGGTGGGCTGAAGGAGGGCGCGTCCTACGCGTGGCGTGTGACGACGCGCGACATCGAGAACTTCGACTTCAACTCGCACGTGACCACCGACGTAGTCCTACGCTCGCTCAACCTCGGCGTCTCGACCCGCAGCTGGTTCACGACCCGGTAGCGCAACCCGTCCCGCCGCAGCCGACGCGCGAACTACTGAACCCGGATGAATTCTTCGGCCCAGCGCCGCGTCCGAAGAATTCAACCGGGTTCAGCATTTCGTGGATGGGGGTTACGGTGGGCTGTGTGGCTCGTCGCGCGCGAGGCGCGCCACTCGAAGGGCTGACGTGGTCGAGCCCCGTATCAGGTTCGGAGCCGATCGGTGTTGATCGGTGCAGGGAGGGGCACGTGCCGCGCTACGAGGTCGGGCTGCATTGCGAACTCGTACGAGAACTCTCCTTCAGAGTGGCCATGCTGGCGTGCGGGGTCGCGGTATTGGGCGGCGCGACGATCGTCGGTCTGACCGCGGAGGGCGGGCCCGGCTGCGTGCTCATTGGATTGATCGGCGTGATCTTCGTGTTCCTTGGCTGGGGATCGCTCCGGCACGTGCTGAGAATACGACGTCGGGTGTTGAACTGCGGTGCTGGGGCAGCACTCGTCCGTCTGCGGGTTCTCGAAGACGAGAAGGCGTCAGGCTCCGGCCTGCCGCGGCAACTGCGCTTGCAGCTCGACACGGAGGGCTCGCGTGCGTTCGACTGGAGCGTCGTCGAACGTCAGGGCACTCCGATCGTGCTGAGCGATGACCCGCCCATGATCGCCGCCCTGCGCGCCGAGATGCCGCCACACTCCGTCGTCCCGTTCATGGGCTCGGGATATCCGTTCGCGATGTCGAGCGAGACACGCCGCGCGATTCTCGGCGGAACGCATCGCCAGGAGCTCCGACGTGACGTCGTTGGCCGGCCGGAGCTTCCGTGCCGATTCGGTGCGACCACACGCGTCGCGAGCGGTCAGCGTGCCGGACTCATCGCGTGCGCCGCCCTGTCCGTGGCGTCGTTCTCAGCGTCGCTGTTCCTGGAGTACCTGGGTGCGCAGACCGCCGTCCTCGTCGGATCGGTCACCGGCCTGGCAATCCTCTTCCTCGCACCGCTCACGAGGGCCGCATTCGGGCGTCTCCTCGTCGACGATCGCGGCGTCGCGCTCGCGTCGTGGCTCGGCGGCGGACGCGTTGTGTGGGGTGACCTCGATCGCGTGGTGGTTCGCGGCGTGGATACTGCTGCGCGTGGACGATCGCGGGTGGGACGACTAGGAGGGGCGATCGGTGGGTTCATCGGTGGCATCGTCGTCTCAGGGTTCATGGCGTTGGCGCCGCGACGATCTTCCAACGCGGAGGCCGGGGCCTCCGACTCCGACTCGTACATCGACCGCCGGCTCGCTGACGCGGGACGTGGCCGTCCAGGGTTCGAACCCGAGATCGAGCTCTTCCGGAGCGACGGCACTTCCGTTCTCCTCCTCCGCTGCACACACGACTGGGACGTTGCGCGAGCGTTGGCGGCGGAGGCCGTCGCTCGTGGCGCAGACCTTCACACCGGCTAGCAGTCTGTCGGAGTCATCCATCGAGGGCCGGATTCGTCCAGGGGCGTCGTCCGTCGTGTTTGAAAGGCGACGTCCCTGCCGAAGTGACATCGAGGCGGTCAGGTGCGGCGGACGGCGTTCCTGGGCGGAGCCAGACGTTCTCGAACTCGATCGCGAGCGAGCACCACCCGCACCAGGCGCGGTCCGACCAGGGTCCACCACAAGCACCCTACGGTCTGGACCAAGAGTCTGACCGAGCGCCCGTAGATCGCGACCGTGACGGGAGTCCAGCCGCGCTTGCGCGCGCGCCCCATGAGCTGAGGCGAGGGCAGGCGTGGTCTGCCGCGGCCGGAGTAGGGCGGCTGACCGAACTCGCGCAGCGGAGTGCGCGTCTCCGCGACGACGTGACGGAAGGCGACTTCGAGATGCGGCGCCCTGAACGCGGAGCCAAGCTCGTGCTCTTCGCTTGAACGCTACGCCGATTGGCCAGCTCACTTCCGAAGAGCCACGGCCATCGGTTTCGATCCCCGGTCCTCTCGATCCCGCATCCTCTTCACGCAACATCGCCTGCCGCTGGACGGGTACACTGACGGTTTGGAGTTCATCGCACCTGAGGAGGCGAGCCGATGAGTCGCGTGCGTGTGCTGATCGTGGTATTGGTCGCCGCCGGGATGTGGCCGCAGGCTGTTCTCGCGGACGAGATCGGAGATTCGATCACGGAAGTGAAGACGCTCCTCAAGGAGGATGCACCTCTCGAGCACGTCAAGGCCAAGCTGGATCGGCTGGCAGATCTCGATGATCCGCGCGTCACGAAGTTCGTCCTGAAACTGACCGCGAGCAAGCGCGACGCCACCGCCATCGCTGCGTACGCGCTCGCTGCAGACCGCGGCGACAAGAAGCTGGTTCGGCTTCTCAAGTCACGGGTTGACGACAAACACCTCGCGAAGGAGCGGCCTACGGTCTACACGGCGGTCTTGGACGCGCTGGTCATCTGCGTGGACGCATCGTGCAAGGACGTGCTCGAGGACGTGATCCAGCGGTACATCTCGACGAACAGCGACTTCTCGACGCGCGCCATCCGTGCGTACGCGAAAGTACGCAAGAAGGACGTCGTCGATCAGCTAATCAAGTGGCTCGGGCAGACGGAGAGCGGCTCGGGCACCGGAACTTGGGAGCCTCTCTCTCCCGAGGCGCGCGCATGCCGGAAGAAGGCCGAGGCGGTGATTCTCGACCGACTTACGGAACTGTCCGGTGTCGTGCTCGCCGACTTCGATGGATGGAGGAAGTGGTGGAAGGAAAACGAACGGAAGTTCAAGTTCCCGGACCCACCGACTGCAGACGAAGAGCGCGGCTGAGCGAACACCGACGGACGTCTTGGAGTGTTCCCTTCGGCGGGTGAGTTCACGAGTTCGGCACCACGGGAGAACCTGCACATGAGACGACTCACCACGGCGCTGACGATCGTCGTTGCGAGCGGGCTCCTCGCTTTCGGCGCCGTTCCCGGCGAGCACGTGAACCTTCCGACGAAGCACCGCTTTGTTGTCGTCGACGATCCCAAGAAGCCGGTTGTCGTGAGCCTCTCGCTCCCGGCGAACTACTGGCGTCTTGCCGATCACTTCCCGGACTACGACGGAGGGATCCTCTCTGGGGCTCTCGGCGGAGGAGAGGGCGGGACGTTCATGCTCGTTCAGAGCGTGGATTACCATGTCCAGGGCGGGAGCCTCTTCATCTACGTCGAACCGCTGCCCGCGGCCGTGGGACGCGAGCGCCCGCGCGACCGGCTACGGCGTGCAGTCGAGGCCGCCGTCAAGCCCGATGCGCTACAAGAACTGCTCGTCGAGACTGAGAACGCATACCGCGGGGGGCTCATCGGTCCCAGAGAGCGCAAGGTCGAGATCGGGTCAAAGAGGTTCGCAGCGTTCGAGTACAGCATCAAGGTCGAGCGCCTCCACCTGCCGGAGGCGATCGCGACTCGAATGACCGTGGTCTCATGCGCGATCAGGGATCAGATGCTGACGGTCGCGATCGACCACGGAGGCGGCAGGTCGATCTTGCTCGACGACGTGCTGGCCTATCTGCGTCTCGAGAAGTCGGCCGCTGTGGAGGTGCCGAGCGAAGAGCGAATGAAGATCCTCGACTTCTCCGGCGGGATCTTCCGCTACGTCACGGCCGAACTGCCGAAGGGGACCGTGGACGTCGCGCCTCAACCGGACGAGCGCGAACTGCAGGACTACCGTGAGAAGCGCGACAAGCGCGGGGCGCTCGAGTACTCGATCGAGGTCTCGATCGTCATGTTCGATCCCGACGCCGTTCTCGTGGAGGAAGTCACAGCGGTGCTGGATGACCTGCCCGAGGGCGCGACCGTGGTGGAGGCAGCGACGGCCAAGACGATCAACGGAAACGAGGTCGTCCTGAGCGCCTACACATCCGGTCCCGACGAGCCACGCCGGTTGTTCCGTGATGCATCGATACTGGTGCTCGACACACTCATTACGATCCGTTTCGCGGTCCCGACAGGCGGCGATGAGCGAGCCGTGACTGCGCGCCGACGCGTCGCGGAGAAGGCGTTCGCTGCGTTCTTGGAATCCATGTACGCATGGCATGGGCTGGTGAAGTAGCGCTTCCGTCGACGTGGGCCGGGTGTCGAAGCGCCGAGTCGGTGCCACTTGGAACACCTCCTGTACTTCCGGCCCCGCAGCGCCACATCACCCAGTGCGGTGCCACGAAATGCGGCGTCAGACTCACATCCACCGAGCCACGGCAATCGACTTCGCACCCACACGGCGTACCCGCGCATCATGCCCCTCGTGTCACCGGACAGCGCGCGTCGCCACGTGACGCGGCGTCACTCCCTACCCGCGGCGGCAGGTGCGGCTGCCTGGCATCAAGCTCCGCGTCGCGCTGACGACCCGTACACCTGTGCAGTCTTCCTGGTGGGATCATGCGATCGGCGACGGGTCTGCGACTGCTCGTCGTAGGCCGTCGCCGCGCAATCTCTGTCGAGTGCGCCTGCGTAGTGTCCGACTGGTGCTCTCCGCTGCCGCCTAACGCCTCTCTGCTTGGAACGAGCCGGATCGGTGACCGATATCGGGCTGGATGCCGTGGTGGCATGCCTCCGCGGCAATCGCGTGAGCCACGCGCCATTCGTGCGTTCCCCGAAGCCGGATCCGCGACGTCGGTCCGTTGAACGTGATCAGGAGCGACGGGAGCGCATGCTTCGTCCCCATCCCGATGCCGACGAGCGAGGCGATCAACGGGTCGCCCATCCGGTCCGGTCCTTCAGGCGGCGTGTCGTGCCCGTTGTCGGGTTCGGAGCGTGGCGCCGCGCGTGGGACGAGCGAGTCGACGTCGAACGCAGCGTCGCTTCCGCTCGCGTGGATCGCGCGGATGTGTACTCCGGTCACATCCCTCCCGAACGTGCCTCGATCGCCGAACGGCATCCACAGGAAGACCCCGCGGTTGTCGACGGTGAGACGACTGAAGGCGTCGCGGTACTGCGCCACTCGGCGCGCCAGCATGGCAACGCTGCCCAGTGCTGCCAGGGAGACGACCATGCCGGCGAGCAGCGTGGTCAGCGCGATCAAGCCCGTTAATGCCAACCCCGCGATCACGAGCCGGATGACCCACCGGTGCCGCCGTGCGACGCTCGTGCCGGCCTCGGCATGCAGGGGCAGTTCTGGACGCTGCACGTCATCGAGACGCAGCACCCCGCGCAGCTTTGGCCGCGCGGGGGCGCTCGGAGTCCTCGGTGGGGCCGAGAACGACCGTGGTGATCCCGACGTGAACCCCGCTGCATGGCGTACCTGGGCATGGCCCCCCGGATCGGCGCCGGCGTCGGAGAGAGCCTCAGGCGTCGCGTTCATCCACCCCAAGATCCGACTCGCGGTGGCGAGTGTAAGACGCACGAACGGGCGTAGCGCGCCGACGAGAGTTGCCGTACGCGGGCGGCGTGGCGTGCGCATGCTGCGGGCACTCTTCATTGCTCACGATGCTACAGGCCGTGAAGCCGATACGGAGCCGTCACGCCTCGGCGCGATCGATCGCTTCCATGCGCTCCACGTCCTCCGCGATCGCCCGGTGCATCGGTTGCATCTGCATCATCGACTCGCGGTACTCCGGAGGAGCGTTGTCGCGAAGATGCTGAAGTCGCGTCCAGGCCTCGTCCAGATGGACGCGGTCGTCGGTGAGCCGGAACATGAGATGCTCCGCGTGCATGCGAACCCGAAACGGCAGCCGCTCCCGGTGTTCGAGGTAGGCGGATCGGGCGGACTCGACGTCACACTCGGCGTCTCCATCGGGAAGCCGCGCAGCGAGCAACACCGCGATCACCGACTCGATCGCCACGCCCGACGTGTCGGCCAACTCGCGCGCGATCCGGAGGTGGTCGCGCGACTCGTCCAGTCGCCCGAGCGCACTGAGAATATCACCGAGCATCTGTTCCCCGGCTGACACGAGATTGCCGGCACCCGATGCGCGCGCGGCCTCCGTGCCCCGGCGACACACCTCCTCCGCGATCGCGAACTCCTGCCGCCCGACGTGTACGGCCGCAAGCGACACGAGCGCCGCTGCTTCACCCCGCGGGTGTCCGATCTCGCGGCAGAGGGCGATCTGGCGCTCATGAAAGGCGATCGCCTCGTCGGGACGGCCCAGGATCGCCATCGCGAGACCGAGGTTGCCGCTCGCGATCGCCTCGCCCCGCCGGTACCCGATCTCGCGCGAGATCTGCAGACGGCGTCGCTGCAACTCCAGCGATCGCGCGTACTCCCCCAGAGCGGTATGCATCGAGCCGAGATTGCCGACCGCGACGGCCTCGCGACGGCGATCGCCGATCTCGCGCGCCAACTCGAGCGCGTGTTCGTCGCAGACGCGTGCCGTGGCGAAGTCACCGAGTGACCACGCCGCGCTCCCGAGACCGCCGAGTGCATTCGCTTCGAGTTGCACATCGCCGCGTTCGCGGGCCATGCGCAGCGACTCATCGAAGTGCGCGCGTGCGACGTCAAAGTGCGCGCTCTCCGCGGCGGCCGCGCCGAGGTGCCCCAGTATCTTACACACAAGCTGCCCGCGTCCTTCGTCGCGGGCCTCCTGCAACGCCGCCGTGAGGAGCGCTTCGGCCTCTTCGGGACGGCCGGATGTCGCGTAGAGCCAGCCGCGGCGGGCCTGCACGTCGAGAATGGCGTCGCGATCCTCTTCACCCCGCGCCAGATCGAGGGCTTCCACGAGAGCGGCCTCGTGCTCCTCGCGACGGCCGAGATGCTCGAGGTTCCCGATGTGCCGCCGCAGGATGGCGAGCCGCTCCGCCGCCTTGGGAGAGTCGGACGCGTCGAGCGCGAGCTGACACAGCGAAGCGGCTTCGTCCCGTGAACGCGCTTCGACGTGATCGAGCGCAGCATGCACGTACGCGAGCGCGCGAACAACGGCACCTCCGCGCAGGAGATGTCCGGCGATCTGCGCCGCCGCGGCTCCGCGGACGTGGTCAGGCGTCATTCCCTCGGCGAGGGCGCGCCGCTCCTGCGCCGAACCGAGTACGGCGTGATACGCGGCGCGAAGGGCGGGCGAGAGTCGCTCGTAGAGCGTCTCCTGGACCGGATGGTGATCGAAGACGAAGCGCGGTCCCGACGCGCGCACGAGAGCGTGTCGACGCTCGAGCCGCCCGAGCGCACGCAACACCGGAATGCGCGCGGCGCCCAGTGCTTCAGCGACGAGTGCCGGCTCGAACTCGAACCCGCAGCAGGCCGCGACGTCCAAGATCTCCTGCTCGTCGTCGGAGACTTCGGAGAGACGCGCCTCGATGAGATCGAGCACCGACGAGGGCACATGGAGATCGTCGATGACGCCGGTTGTCGACCACGTACCGTCGGGGCCGCGACGAAGTTGCCCTCCCTCCTGGAGTCCGCGCACGAACTCGAAGACAAAGAAGGGGTTGCCGTCGGACTTCTGAGCCAGCTTCCAACCGAGTTCGTCGGCCAAGCGCTCGGACCGGAACGCGTCCACGAGTAAGCGCCCCAGGTCTCGGGCGCCGAGCCGACCGAGAGTGAAGCGCCGCACATGCGGGAGCGCCGTCAGTCCAGCGACGAAGCGCTCGGGCAGCCCGGGTCGCGACGTTCCGACGAGCAGAACGCGATGGTCCTGCACGCCGAGGGCGAGCGATCGGAAGAGCGCGCGCCCCTCGACTGGCGCGAAGTGGAGATCGTCGATCACGAGCAGTAGCGGGCGTCGTGCGGCGAGCGCCTGCACGACACGCACAACGGCGGACTCGGCGGCATCCGAGGAAAGCGGTGCTTCCCCCGCACGGGGCGCATCGCCGCGGACAAGCGCGGCGAGTCCCGCGACGAGTTGCGGAGAGTCCGGGAGGAGTTCGGCCAGAGCGTCCTCGACGCCAGGCGCGCCGAAGTGCTCCCGCAGCGCCACAAGTACCGCCCCAGCCGCTCCCGCCGCGGTGCTCGGCGCATACCCTCCGCAGAGGAATCCCGGGGGCACGTCCAGCTTCTCCGTCCGTGCGACGAATTCGTCGAGTAGGCGCGATTTGCCGATACCCGCCTCGCCTTCCACGAGGATCACGCGGCCCCGTCCGTCGCGCGCGGCTACGAGCGCATCATCGAGCATGCGTAACTCGTCGGAACGACCGTAGAGCGCCGTTTCACGCGGCACGCGGACGCGGCGCGTGCGCCCCTGCTCTCGCGCGCGAAGATCGGCCCGGCGCTCGGCCCACCACGCGGAATCCTCGCCGTCATCGAGTACATCGCGGAGCAAGGCGGCCGTCGCGAAGCGCGCGTCGCGGTCTTTCTCGAGAAGGGCGTGGACGATCTCCTCGAAGAACGTGGAGACCTGCGGGTTGCGTTCACCGAGACGTGCGGGCTCGACGTCCAGGACACGGCGCATCACCGTCGCGAGATCGCCGCCTGCAAACGGGTTCTCACCGGTCGCGAGTTCGTAGAGCAGGATGCCGAGCGCGTGCAGATCCGCACGCCCGTCGAGCGCGCGCGACGCGCCGTCGAATTGCTCGGGCGACGCGTAGTGGAGCGAACCGATGAACGCCCCGGTGCGCGACAGAGCGTCGGTCGCGCCTGCAACGTGGGCGACTCCGAGGTCCGTCAGCTTGACACGGTGGTCGCGCGTGATCAGCACGTTGTCCGGCTTGACGTCGCGGTGCACCGCACCCGCCGCATGCACGGCCGCGAGCGCATCGGCGAGCTCACGGGCGACATGACGACAGAGGTCTTCCGAGCACACGCCCAGATCATCGAGCAACGCGCGCAGTGACTGGCCGACGACAAGCTCCATCACCAGAAACGGTACGTCGCGCGACCCCGTCGCCGCGACGCCGACGTCAAGCACACGCACGACGCCGGGATGCCGCACTTCTCCACCCAGGCGAGCCTCACGCACGAAGCGCTCGCGGTTCCGCCCGGACAGGCCAAGATGCGCGTGCAGGATCTTGACGGCGACCTCGTTCCCGGCAGGAGATTGCGCCCGCAAGACGACGCCCATGCCGCCCTCGCCGAGCCGCTCGATCAGCCGGTAGCCGTTCAGTTCGTCGCCAGGGGCAGGATCAGCGTGCGACGCTTCGTCGGCCGCGAGAGAGTCGCCCTCCGCATCGGCGTCGTGGTGGCGGAGCAGATCATGAACCTCGGCCGCAAGGTCGAGATCGTCACCGCAGAGACTCCGGACGACCGCGTCGCGATCCCCGGGCGCGACGACGCGCGCCGCCTCGAACGTCTCGCACACCTGTCGGAAGCGCGCCCGATTCATCGGTCACCGCCTTGGGCGAAACGACGGCGTAGCCACGCCCGTGCTGCGTACCAATCTGCCTCGACCGTCTTCGGTGCGATACCAAGCACGTCGGCGGACTCGGCGAACGTCAGGCCACCGAAGAAGCGCAACTCGACGACGCGGCACTTGCGCTCGTCGAGATCCGCAAGATCGGAGAGCGCCTCGTCGAGCGCCATGATCTCGATGGCGTCTCCCCCGGCAACGAACGCCGCATCGTGCAACGTCACGCGCAAGCGATCACCACCTCGCTTCAAGGCGCCGCGCGAGCGGGCGTGATCGACGAGAACCTGCCGCATCGACCGGGCGACGAGCGCGACGAAGTGACGACGATCGTGCAGATCCGGAAGTGAGCCAGCAGAGAGTCGCATGTAGGCCTCGTGCAACAGCGACGTCGCATCGAGCGTGTGACCGCGGCGCTCGCTGCGAACGAGGGAACGGGCAAGGGTCTGCAGCTCACCATAGACGTGCGGCAGAAGCTCATCCGCAGCATCGGCCTCGCCCCGCCGGACGCGGAGCAGGATCTCCGTGGTGCGGGCGAGATCGGGCATGGCCATCAGCACACTCTCCCAGAACGCACGCCGGAGCCCAAACGAGCCCCCGCGGCAGCGGGATCGGAAATGAGTGGGAGAACGATCCCCAGATTCCGCATGAGTGAGCGGAGGTTCTCCCCATGCGCTCTTGCGTGACCATCGGGCTCGGTATCGGACTCGGATTGCTAGCAGCCTACGCGCGTCCCCTCGTGGCCGGCACGGGTGGCGGCGCTATCGACGCCGAGGCTCCCAATCGAGCGAAGATCACGGGCTCCATCGACGCCCCGCGCGGGCTCGACACCCTTCGCCTCGACGTCCCCGAGAGGGCCGAGTTGCGCTTCAAGATGGTTGGAAGAGGCGCACTCGCGCCCGCGGTTCGTCTCTTCGATCCCGACGGGCTGGAGGTCGGGCTGGAGGGCGCGTTGCGGACGGGACGGCGCAGTGTGAAGCTGGCGCCGCTCGCTGTCGGGAAGCCCGGCCTCTACCGCCTCGACGTGCGCGCCCGCAACGACGCCACGGGTACGTACAAGCTCTCGCTCTCGTGGGCACTCCCGAAGCGCCTCGCGTTCGAGGGGCGAGTGGAAGGCGGAACGAGTGTCTACGTCTTCGATGCCGAAGCGGGATCGTCGCTGAAGGCCACCGTGCGCGCAGCAGAGACTGGTGCGACGGTACGTTTCACGCGCCTCGAGGGCCCGGCGGGACTCGATATCAGCTTGGCAGGAGGCGGCCGGAAGAAGCACACGGTCAAACCAGCGAAGCTCGCGCGGACAGGGCGCTACCGCCTCACAATCGCCGCATCGTCTGCCACCGCGTCCGTCGCGGGCGTGATCACGCTGAAGGCGCCGAAGGGCAAGCTGAAGCTCGATCTGCGGGGAGCCGCCCGCCGTGGAACCGGTGTCGCGCGCACCCTCACGCGCCTTCTCGACGAGGAGGGTGGCGACGTCGACGTTCCCGCGCTCGATGTGGATCAGCGCGTCCAGATCGACATCACCGGGCTCTGCGTCTCGGTTCCCGTCGGAGCCGTGACGGCGCCGGTCTCCTTCTCGATGCGCACCGACGACGCCGTGATCGCCGATCCACTCGGATTCGCCCCCGCGGGCGTCCTGGTGCAATTCGACGTCGGTGGCCTCCAGTTCGCGGAGCCGGTCTCGGTCACACTCCCCTACGACGTCGGCGCATTCACATCCGGCGATGCGCGCCAGGAGATCTGCGTCCTGAAGCGCGACGACGCGGGCAACGTGATCGAGGTGCCGCCCATCGGCTACGACGTGGACGTCGATGCCGGCACCGTCACGTTTCCGACGAGCGGCTTCTCGTCATTTCAGGCGTTCTCGCCGCCCGTGGAGCTCGTGGAGGTAGGGCGCCCGGGACGTCCGAACGACCTGGCGGTACCGCCCGACGAGAGCGTGGTCTACGTCTCGACCGATCTACTGGACACCGACAATCCGGCTGCGGCCGTACTCCGCTGCACGCCTGACTCTGCCAGCGGGACTGGAACGCTGACGCGCTTCGCTGGCGGTGGCGACGCCACGGGCGACGGGCTCCATCGACTGGCGTTCGACTTCGATCGCGACCAGGGCTTCGAGGGCGTCGTGATCAGCGCGGTCGCAGCCGGGAGAGGTGGCGACGTCGTCGTGGTGACGGGCAACCGCGAAATCGGAGCGAGCGTCGCGTATCTGATCCGAGCGAACGGGACGGTCCTGCGGATCGCCGGAAACGGGACGGCTGAGCTCGACGAGAGCGCTCCGGCCCGCGCCACCGGGCTGCCCTTCTGCTGCGCCGCCGACGTACTTCCGGGCGGCGACGTGATCCTCGTGACCGATGCGCTCGTGTACCCGCGCAGTGATCTCGTGCTCCGCGTGTTCACCGGGTTTGCCGACATCGAACGCATTCGCGTTCAGACCGTCGCGGGCGGCGGAGCGGTGGACGTGGAAGGAGCAGATCCGCTGGAGACCCGGCTGCTCCAACCGCGCGGAGTGGTCGTGGACAGCCGCGGACGAATTCTTGTCGGAGACCGGGATTGGCTCGTGCGCTTCGATCTCTCCGCGCGCACCACGACGACCCTGGCCGGAACGAACTTTGGCGAGCAGGGCGAGGACGACGCGACGGGACGCACGCTCGGTGGCGTCGGGGCGCCGCTGCGGACGGTGGTCACAGGCGTGCTGGACGACCTGGCGTTCGCGCCCGGGCGGGAGGACATCCTCTACGCGGCGGACCCCGAGTCCGGCATCGTCTGGCGCTTCGATCTGCTCCGCGACCGCGCGTTCATCGCGGCGGGCCGGCGCGTGGATTTCGCGCGCCCGATTGCGACGCGCGAACCGACACCGGACGCCGCTGACCCGAACGACGAACTCGACTTCCCAGCAGCCGTTGCTCCGCTCGGCGACGAGGTCTTCATCGCCGAACTCTTTGACTTCCGACTCTTCTCGTTGCGGCGCAGAGATCGCTGAACGGGGCTCGCGCGCCGCACCACGAGAGATTTCGATAGGAGTTCCTCGCGCGGATCGCGCATGGACTGCCGGAGGGACGTCCGCTCGTCGCGCGGCGCCCCCCACCACGGAGCCTCCCATGCGCCTGCCCCTCCCCACCCGACTTCTGCGCTCGGTTTCGCCGGCCTCTATGCTCGGTGTTGTCCTCGCGCTGTCGTTCGCAGCCGAGTCCGCACGCGCGCTCGACATCGAGGTCCGCATGGGAGTTCCGCGCCTCGAAGCGATCTCGGGTGAGATCGCTGTCGGCGGAGCCACTGCGGCAATCGAGCTCGATGTCGCGTATGACGATCGCGGCAGAATAGTCAAGGGCGGGACGTGCCTCGTGGACGGCGCGCCGGTCGATGTCGCCGGCAAGCTGGTCACGCGGCGCAGCGGAGTTCAATACGCGATCACCTGCACCGGCGACGGCATCAAGGTCAAGCTGAAGGGCACACTCCCCGCCACAGAGAACGGGACGGCGAAGGTCACGTACAAGGGCCCCCGCGGGAAGGCGAAGGCGACGGTCGCGGTGGACGTGGATCTTGCGCGCGACGTCGCGACGACGTTCACGCTGACGCTCGACGACCAGGGCGGCGGTCAGGTCACGACGAAGAAGGGCAAGCTCACGGGCACGATCGCCGTAACGAGCGGCTACGGCAACTCGCCGACAGGCAGCGGCGCGCTCTCTGGCAAGCTGAAGAAGGGCAAGCTCAAGCTGAAGGCCCGACACGCGCGGACGTCGCTCGTGTTCAAAGGGACGGCCTCTGGCAGCGGGTACATCGGGACGCTCGTCACGAAGGTCCCGCCCGACGCGCAGAAGCTCGCGGACTTCTCCATCGGCTCGATCGGCGACACGGGCGGAGGAGGAGGGAGCAGTGCTGGCCCGCTCGCGAAGTCGCTGCAACGCCTCGGCGTCAAGGTCGAGGAGTCCCCCCGCAAGGACTACAGCAAGACCGACGATCTGCCCGCGGACTACGCGCCGTTCGGTGCCCAGAAGACGTTCGGGCGCATCGACGAGATCGTGATGGTCGGTGCCACGCTGCGCGACGACGACTCGCGCTTTCGCGTCATGGAACTCGACGTGAACGGCGACCTGCTGCAACTCGCGGATCTCGACTCCGAGGCCAACGCGTGGGCCGGTTTCCCGGGCGGCCCTGTCACGCCGCAATCCCTCCGCGCCGTGGCGGCAGGTGACGTCGACGGCGACGGACTGGAGGAAGTCGTCGCGGTCTACATGGACGATCTCGACCTCACGCTCAAGCTGGTCGATGACGCGCAGAACGCCTACGCCGAGACACTGGTGCGACTGGGCGTCGAACAGGACGTGCGGGAACTCGCGGTGGTCACCGGCGACTTTGACGGCGACGGACGCGCGGAGCTGGCGATCGCTGTCTGCCGCAGCGACACGGTGGACATCGTATTCTTCGAAGATGCAGCCGCGAACTTCGCACGCCAACCGGCGCTCACGAAGTCGTACGACGATACGCTCGGATTGACGAGCCCGCAGATGTACGTCCAACTTCGCTGCGGCAACATGGACTACGACATCGGTTGCGAGTTGGCATTCGTCGTCAACGAATACTCGAGGAACGGGCCGGTCGGGACGAGCCGCTACGTCGTTCTCGATGATTGGTCGACAGACGCCGCCGAGCTGCAATCCGGACCGGTTCAAGGACTGGCGAACGGTCTGAAGACGGCGCTCGTCGGCAGTATTGCTGTCGGCGACATCGATGGCGACGACCTGGACGAGGTGATCGTTGCTGGTCCGACCGGGAGCGGCGGTGACGATCGCTATTCGAGCCGGCTGATCGTCGCGTTCGACGATGTCGCCAACGGCTTCGGGACCCTCGGCACCATCCACGGCTTCAACGGCTTCCTCGGGAATCCCGCCTTCGGGCGCTGGCGCTTTCGCACAACCCACATCAACGTTGTGGATATCGACGGCGACGGCGCGTTCGAGATCCAGGCCAACCAGTACATCTACGACGACTTTGCGAACGCGGCGCCATTCACGGAGATCCACGAGATCCCGCAGGAGAAGTTCCTCGATCGCGGCAGCGATGCCAGCGCGTACTTCAACGACCAGGGCAGTCAGGTCATCACCGGCGACTTCACCGGCGACGGCCGCGGCGACGTGCTCATCTATTGTCAATGGCAGAACGAGGCGTACGTCTGGGGACTCGACCAAACGGTGCGCGGATGGCGCGAGATGGCGACGTGGGAGATGGGCTCCGTCAACGTTCAAGACGATCAGGGCGGGATTTTCGTCGCCGCGAACGTCGACACTGACAGTGCCGTCCTCGACTACGGCGAGGGCAGTTACCAGCTCGTGTTCACGGAACCGATCGTGATCGCAGCGCTCGCGGCGCCACCGTGCGGACGCGGCATCGGCCAGAACGTGGACGGTTGCGAGACGTCGTTCGGGCAGTCCACGACTTCGGGCAGCGAACGCGAGACGTCGGTGTCGATCAGCGCGAAGGCCATCTCGGGCATCAAACTCGAGGGCGGGGTCATCACGCAGTCGAGCTTCGAACTGACCTCGACCACGGAGATCGCGGCCACACGCATCGCCACGCGTTCGTACACCCTGGAAGAGACGATCACCTACATCAGTGGCCCGAACGACGACGCCGTCATCTTCACGACGATCCCACTCGATCAGTACACGTACACCATCGTGTCGCATCCCGACCCGACGCTCGTCGGGAAGGAGGTCGTCATCTCGCTCCCGCGCAAGCCGATCACGCTGAAGACAGATCGCTCCTTCTACAACGACAACATCGCCGACGGCGCACTCCCGATCGACGACACGGTGTTCCAGCACACGATCGGCGATCTCTCGACGTATCCCACCGCCGCGCGCAAGAACCAGCTCATCAATCAATTCGGCGGTCTGCAATCGACTCTGATCTCGGTGAGTCAGGGGGACCGTGCCGAGGAGGTCCAGCTCGCGGTTTCCGAGGCCATCAGCACCGGCCGTGAGCTGGCAATCGCGTACGAATTGGAGCTGAAAGCGACCGGCGGCGGCGCGCTCGCCGGCTTCAGTGTCGGCACCTCCGCATCGAGCAAGCTCACAGTCACGAGCGGGCAATCCACGATCTACACAGGCCGCGTCGGTGATCTCGACGCCGCGAGTTTCGCCGCCAATCAGTACAGCTTCGGCCTCTTCACGTACGTCTTCCGGCACCCGTCGGGGCAGCAATTCGAGGTTCTGAACTACTGGGTGGAATGACGTCGCCCGCGGCGCATTGCGACGATGCCGGTCCGCGCTTCGGGGAGAGGCTGAGGGGAGGGCAGGTATAAGGAGCGGATGCCCTCCTCGGAAACGCCCGAAAGTGCCGCGCCGACGCCTGCGCCGACGCCAACTCCTGCTCAGAGCGGTCTGGCGCCGCGCGTCACGATCTCGCTCATCCTGATCGCGCTCATCGTCGGAGCTGGCATCTTCGGCTATCAGAAGCTCGTTGCGGTGAAGAAGGAGCCGCCGCGCACAGAGCGCACTCCCGAGCGGACCGCGGTGCGCGTACAGGTGGCGCGGCGCGGTCCGCACCGCGAGAGTCTGACGGGCTACGGACGTGCGCGCGCCCTGCGCCGCGCCGAGGTGCCGGCCGAGATCGCGGCCACGATCACGTGGCTGTCTCCCAACCTCGATGCAGGGCGGACAGTCGAGGCCGGTGAGATCCTCGTCCGGCTCGACGGCAGCGACGCACGCTCCGAGGCGAATGCGGCGCAGGCGGGTCTCGCCCAGGCCGAGGCCCGGCGTCTGCGCGCCGCGTCCGACAAGAGGACACTGATCGCACAGGCCGAGGTTGCACGACGAGAGCTGGCGGCTTCAGAGCGCGAGTTGGAGCGGCTCCGTGAATTGGTCAGTAAGGCGACGTCCGAAAGTGAAGTGGACGGCCAGCGGATGGCGGTCGCGTTGCGCGAGCAGAGTCTCATAGGTCTCGAGGGACGGCATGCGGCGGCCGATGCGGACGAGCGGTCCGCGGAGGCGGAGATGGATGCGGCGAAGTCGGCGCTCGAACGCGCTCGCCACGATGTCGAGCGCGCCGAGGTGCGAGCGCCCTACCGCGGCTCGATCGTCGTACGCAGCGCGCAAGTTGGCGAACGCGTAACGCCGGGGACGCCCCTCTTCTCGATCGTGGATCTACGCCACATCGAAATCCCCGTCTCGCTCCCGGCCTCGCGCTTTGGCGAGGTCGTGCCTGGCGCCAAGGCGTTGGTGCGCCTGCGCGAGGGCGGTGACACGATCTGGACCGGAAGCGTCTCGCGCGTCTCGCCCGCATGCGACGCCGAGCGCCGGACATTCGACGTCTACATCGACGTGGAAGCCGATGAGAACCAACTGGCCGCACCCGTCGCGCCGGGGGTATTCGCCGTCGTCACAGTGGACGGTCGCGTGACGCCAGGAACCGTTGCTGTGCCACGCGAAGCGTTCGTTGCCGGCGCACTCTACGTCGCCGAACCGTCCGGCGACGCCGACCCGATCACTGGCGCGCGCCCAGCACGCGTGCGCGAGATTCGCCCCGAGTCCGTGCGGCGGCTCCCGGATGTGATCCTCGTCGGTGATGGCCTGGACGAGGGCAGTCTGGTCATCGTCACGGGCGTCGATCAGGTCGCCGACGGCGCGCATGTGTTCGTGCTTCCGGTGCGTGGCGCCGACGGAAACGGCGACGCATCGGGCAACGCAGCCGACGGGATCGAGCGATGAACCTCCCCCGCCTCGGGGTCCGCAATCCGGTTCCCGTGAACCTGCTGATGTGGGCGATCGTGATCGCCGGCGCGGTCTCGTGGGTAACGCTCGTCCGCGAGCTCTTCCCGAGCTTCGAGCCGGAGCAGGCGATCATTACGGTGCCGTATCCCGGCGCGACTCCCGAGGAAGTGGAGAAGGCCATCGCGCTGCCGATCGAGCGCGAGATCGAGGGCCTGGCGGGCGTCGAAGAGGTCAGCTCGCAGGTGCTCGAGGGCGTGTGCGCTGTGCGGATCGAGATGGAGCAGGGCGCGGACCCTGACACCGTCATCAATGACCTGCGCAACGAGATGGACCGCGTGCGCCCGGATCTACCGGATGCCGCCGAGGAACCGGAGATCGCCGCGCTCCGCCCCTTTCTTCCGGTGATCTCGGTGATGGTCCACGGCGACGTCCCGGAAGAACGCCTACGCGAGGCTGCAGAGCGCGTGCGGCAGGATCTACTCGATCTGCCCGAGATCTCGGAGGTCACGGTCTCGGGCATCCGCGACCGTGAGATCTGGGCCGAGATCCTGCCCGAGAAACTCCAGGAACAGGGGCTGACGTTCGAGGAGGTCGGGCGCGCGGTCTCCGCGCTGAACCTGGACCTACCCGGGGGGCAACTCGAGAGTTCGCGTGGCAACATCCGCGTGCGCACAACAGGCGAGACGGGCCGCGCGGCGACAATCGAACGCCTGATCGTGCGCGCCGACGCCGACGGATCCGTCCTCCGGCTCGGAGAGATCGCGACCGTCCGCGACACGTTCGAAGACAAGGTCGAGAAGGGCCGCTTCCACGGACAACGCGCAGCCCATGTGACGGTCTTCAAGACGCCTGAGCAGGATGCCATCGACATCGCGGACCGCGTGAAGCAATACGTTGCCGATCACCCGACGCAACTCGGCGGAACGGTCACGCACACGACGTACGGCGACCTGTCGCGCTTCATTGTGCAGCGCCTCGAGCTCATGCTGCGCAACGCCAAGACCGGCTTCCTGCTCGTGTGCATCTGCCTGGCGCTCTTTCTGGATCTGCGCGTCGCGTTCTGGACTGCGATCGGTCTGCCCGTGGCGTTCCTCGGAACGTTCGTCGTCATGAAGGTGATGGGGCAGACGGTCAACCTGATCTCGCTCTTCGGTCTCATCGTTGTGCTCGGACTGATCGTGGACGACGCGATCGTCATCGGAGAGAACGTGTTCACGAAGATTCGTGCCGGGATGCCGCCGGCGCGCGCCGCTGTGCGCGGTGCCAGCGAGGTCGCGCTTCCGGTCATCGCAGCCGTCTCCACGACGATCGTCGCGTTTGCGCCTCTTTCGTTCCTCGAGGGGCGTTTCGGTGCGTTCCTCGGACAACTGCCACAAGTCGCGATCGCCGCACTATCGGTCTCGCTCATCGAGGCGCTGATCATTCTGCCTGCGCATCTCGGCCATCAGCGCGTGCGCACGGGGCCGCCGCGCTTCCCACAACTCGCGCAGACAATGACGCGCATCGAGACCTTCCGCGCGTACTGGATGGAAGAGCGCCTCCCGGACATGCTCGAACGCGTCCTGCGCTACCTGCTGCGCTGGCGCTACGTCACGCTCGCGGCGCTGGCGTCGTCCCTGCTCCTCGTCGTGGGACTCATCCAGGGCGGGAGCGTCCCCTTCGCCCTCTTCCAGGAGCTCGATGCGGAGACTGTGGTCGTCGATCTGGAGATGGCGGCCGGCACCCCGGTCGAGGACACCGAGCATACGATCGCGTTGATCGAGGCGGCGCTACGTGACACGCCCGAGGTGGCGACGGCGTACTCCGTCGTCGGCTCGTCGTTCAGCGAGCGGGGACGCGAAACCGCAGCCGACCCAGCGACGGTGGGCCAGGTCCAGATCGAGTTGCTGGCGTCGGACGATCGTCAGGCGCAGGGATTGCGCTCCTCGCGCGAAGTCGTGAACGATCTGCGCGCCCGAACGCACGGCTGGCCGGGCGTCGAGACGCTGGCGTTCAAGGAACGTTCTGGTGGGCCGGGAGGCGCGGACGTCGAGTTGCAGATCCGCGGCGAGGATCTCGGCGTGCTGGAAGTGGCGGTCGAGCACGCGCGCTCGGTACTCGGGACGTACGAGGGGGTCTACGAGATCGAGGACGATCTCCGGCGCGGAAAACTCGAAGCACGCCTCTCGTTGCGCGATGGCGCGCGCGGACTCGGCTTGACGACGCGCGACCTGGCGCTGCAGACCCGTCACGCGCTCTTCGGTTTCGAGGCGCAGAACCTGCAGCAGGAAGACGGCGAGGTCACGGTGCGTATCGTGCTTCCCGAAGCCGCGCGTGAGACGCTCTCGGATCTCGGGCGCCTGCGGATCGCGACGCCTTCGGGAGCGCGAGTTCCGCTCGAAGAGATCGCGGATCTCGAGACCGGCCGCGGCTACGCGGCGCTCAATCGCATCGGCGGGAAGCGCGCGGTGACGATCACCGCGACGGTGGACGATGCTGTGGCGAACGTGGCCGACCTGACGGCCGATCTCCAGGGGAAACTGGCCGACATGGGCACGCTCTACCCCGGCGTCAGCGTGTCGTACGAGGGCCGGCAAGCCGAGACGAAGGAGTCTCTCTCGGCGCTGCGCCTCGGCTTCCCCGCGGCGTTGCTCATGATCTACGCAATCCTTGCGACCATCTTCCGCTCGTACATGCAGCCGCTGCTCGTGATGACCGCCATTCCCTTCGCGCTGGCAGGGGCCGTCGCGGGGCATCTCGTCATGGGCTTCCCCCTCGGGCTGCTCTCGATGATCGGATCGGTCGCCCTGACAGGTATCGTCGTGAACGACAGTCTGATCCTCGTGGACTTCGTGAACAAGCATCGCCGCGAGGGCCGACAGCGCACCGCAGACGCAGTCGTCGCCGGAGCGCGGGCCCGCATGCGCGCCATTCTGCTGACCTCGATCACCACCGTCGCCGGCCTCGCGCCAATCATGCTGGAGACGAGCTTCCAGGCGCAGTTCCTGATCCCGATGGCGATCTCGATCACGTTCGGTCTCAGTTTCGCGACGGTCACGACGCTGCTCATCCTGCCGACGTTCTACGTCATCGCCGAGGACGTGCGCGCGTCGCTCCGCTGGCTGGTCACCGGCGAGTGGAAGCGCGAACTTCCCGTCGGCACGTCGCATCCGGCCTGAGCCCCGCGCACGCACGCGCTCTCCGTGAATAGCACGTCGTTACACAAGAGTGGCGTACGGAACCCATGCTTCACGCGTCTCATCTTGTGGACAACGCTGTGACGCCGCCGCAATGCCGTGGCGGCGGGCATGCGTTGCGCTCGGGAACGGGAACGGATCGCGACAGGAGGGTTTCAGATGCAACATGCACCGCAACGGAACGGGACGAGGACGACTCCGCGCCCCTCGAAGGGCGCTCGACGCGCGCGAGCTGGCGTCGCCATCGTAGGCCTGCTCCTCGGTGGGTGTGGCAGCGGCGCAACATCGTCTGCCGAACGCCCGAGCGTCCCCACGGACACGAGCGTTCGGATCGACGAATACCATTACCTGGGCGTGCCGTTTACCGTTGAGAATCTGACCGTCTGGCCCGTCCACACCGACAATCCGCTGGACGTCGGCGAGTTCCTGACACTGCAGGAGGCGCAAACGAAGGGAGTCGCGACCGTTCGCGAGATCGGCGGCGGCGGGGCCGCGCAGGTCGCTGCGACGATCCGCAACTTCGAGTTGGGCGAAGAGAACGCAGCATCGAGTGGCGATGCAAGCCGCGCGGAGGCAGACGGCGTCCCGACCGACGACACCGCGGATGTCGAGGAGGTCGCGCAACAAGTTTTGTCCGGCAACTCCTCGCTGCTCAACATGAGTGGCGCACAGGTCAACACGCTCGTGATCGAGAATCGGGGCTCACTTCCGCTGCTCGTCTGCGCCGGTACGATCGTGAAGGGCGGCAACCAGGATCGGCAGATCGGGCAGGACATCGTGGTCGCGGCGGGAGCCACGGTGCCGGTAGACGCGTTTTGTGTGGAGCAGGGGCGGTGGACCAACGTCCGTGAAGGGATCGCGAACGGCGGTGAGTTCGTCGCGCTGAACGCCGTGGCCTCGAAGGGCATCCGCACGAAGGGTCAGTTCATGGACGATCAGAGTGGCGTTTGGGAAGAAGTCGCACAGGCGCGCGTGGCGTCTCTCGCGACGGCCGGTCGCAGCGCAGATGCGCGTAGCGACCGACGCATATCTCAGTTCATGCCGACCCCGGGGACGACACTCGTCGACTCACTGGACAAGGCGGACGACGACCGTCAGACCGTCCGCACGCGCCACGTGGACGCGCTCAGAGAGCACTTCGACACGCTGCTCGACGGAGAGTCCGCGCCGGTCGGTTTCGCATATGCCATCAACGGTCAGGCCGAGGGCGTACGCGTCTTCGCCCACGATCGCCTCTTCCGCCAGAACCTGGAGTCGTTCGCGATGTCGCTCGCACTCGAGGCCGAGGCCGCCGACAGTGCGCAGGCGGATCGTGAACCGGCGACTGCAGACGACGTGGTGGCGTTGGTACAGGCCATCGAGAAGGACGCCGTCGAGCGGCGCGAGGAGACACGCGCCTCGAATTTCAACGTCCTGCTCACCAACGGAGCCGGCTTCAACGGAAACTGCTATTACGAGGCCGAGGACGGCAAGGCGGTGCCTGTCACGCGCGACTGGACCCGCAAGTGACAAGTGAGCAGATAGCGGACCGCGGGCGTCGTTGCGGACGCTCACGAGCCTGTGCGGACACCTCTCGCGGTCCCCGTAACCTGGGCTGTGCGGGGTGCCGATACTGAGGTATGCGTCCAGAGAAACAGCCTCAGAGCGTCGATGACTTCAAGATCCGAGAGTCAGGTGTCCCCGGCTGGGGCACGGCCAACCACGGCATCGCACCGTTCATCCGGCTGCGGCGCGGCTCCGGGATGGGTCTCGGCTCGGCCGTGCTCCTGGCGCTGCTGCTCTTCTGCGGCATCGCCGCCGTCGCGACGCTGAAGTGGCCCAACGAGTCGCGTCGTGGATTGGAAATCGCCCGCGGTGTCGCGCTGAGCGCCATCGATGACCTGGGCATCGCAGCGGGGCAGGTGACGCCGAACTCGGCCTCCGAGTCTGCTCCGTCGACAAGTGCAGAGCCAGCGTCAGCCGCCGTCGTGACCACGGCCTCGACACGGGCGCCATCCGGCGCACGCCCGGCACCTGCCCTCCGTCAGACCATCGCGTTCCAGCAGATTGCCGAGGGCCGACAGATGGCCATCCGGCGCACTGCGCGCTCGTCTTGGTCCGACGAGGGAGACTTGCAACTGGTCGTGGTCGACGACGAGGATCAGCCGGTCCCGAACGCCCGCGTTCGGGTGGTCTCGGTGATGCCGAGCACGGCGACGACACCGTTCGACGATTTCACGGATGAGTATGGGCGCGTCGCCGTCGGCCCTCTGGGTGCCGGCTATGTCGCGATCACCATCGACGACCAGACCGTTCGGCGCACCATGCGTGCCAACATCGAAGCCGGACAGCGCACGGACGTCACTCTCGCGACGCCCGTCGGTGCCGCGGTCATTGGCGTCGTGCGAGACGCCGATGGCCGCCCCATCCCCGGCGCTACCATCCGTTCCGCCCCGCGGCCCCGCGCGCCAGGGAGCGAGGGAGTGATCGAAGACTCCCTGAAGGCCGTCTCGGACACGAACGGTGTCTACCGCATGATCAACGTACCCGTGGGCGAGCACGAACTCCTGGTCGTCGATGCGGCGCACCCGAGGAGAGTTACCCAGGTGCAGATCCTGGACGTCCCGCACCGCGGCACGCTGACGCGCGACCTCTCGTCGTCGCCGCTCGGCGCCCCTTCTCCAGCGACACGTTTGCCGAACAGCGTTGCTGCGGCCCGCTCGGAGAGTCGATCGAGCGCCCTCTCCGTTGCACGTCGCGCACCCCCGAAGCACGAGCGTGGCACGCCGTCGTCGAACCACGTCCAACGCCAGAAGACGGTCGCACTCCCATCGCGCAGCGGCGCCCCCACGCAGACGCCGGTTGCGCGGCGGGCCTCGGCCGACGCCACTGACACGAGGCTGCGTTTCCGCCTGACCGACGAGCGCGGCGAGCCCTTCGTCGGCGACGTGACGATCGCGCTCCTCCCGACCGACGGCGCCGCGCACGCGAGCACCACCAACCTCACCGTCTACGGCCGCGGCGTAGCGACGTTCGACGAGGCGATCCCGGGTTCGTACCGTATCTCGCTGCGCGCAACGGGACACGAGCCCGCGACGCTGCTCTCGGAGATCAGTCCCGGACGCAACGAGATCCGCGCGATCCTCGCGCGACTGCCCGACCCGCCCGCGCGCTACAGGCTCCACGGCACGATCGTAGACCGCACGACGGGCCATCCGATCCCGGGCTGCCGCGTGGTTGTCCGCGGTGAGCCAGATCGCTTCGCGTTCAGCACCGTGGACGGTCGCTTCTTCGTCAGTAGCCCGGACGCCCGGCCAACCGGCGTGTGGGTCACGCACGAGGGCTACGCCTCCGAACTCGCGATCGCCCCCGTGGACGGCCCGCTCAGCATCCGCATGACTCCCCGCAGCGAGTAGCGCGTTCGCGCGCGCGTGATCGAATTGGGCCGGGTTGCGCGGCGCCGTCCCGTACAACGAGACCGCGATGCGCGACGTGCTGCACTACCACAAGGACGGGAATCCGGAGTCGGACGACGAGTCGCGCGTTGTGCTGGACTGGATCGGCCACGACCACCAAGTGCTCGAACTTGGATGTCATTCCGGTTCTCTCGCACGCGGTCTCGCCGGGAACGGCTGCGAAACAACAGGCGTCGACGTGAACGAGCAAGCACTCGCCGTCGCAGCCTCGCATCTGAAACGTTCCATCGCAGGCGACCTGGAGCGTGACGAGACGTGGCGAGCGCTCCACGGCGAACGCTTCGACGCTGTCACGCTGCTCCACGTCCTCGAGCACGTCTGCGCACCAGACGAAGTACTGCGACGCGCCGGCGATCACGTGACAGAGAACGGCATGATCGTGATCGCGTTGCCCAATCTCTGCAACGCGCGCGACCGTCTGGCCATCTTGCGCGGCCGCTTCGACTACACGGATCACGGCGTGATGGACCGAACCCATCTGCGTTTCTTCACGCAGCGCACGGCACGCGCGCTGATCGCCGAGGCCGGTCTCGAGATCACCGACTACGCCGCACCACTGTCCATCAGCCCGCTATCGGAGCTGGCCGACCACCTTCCGCTGCTCCATCGCGCACGCTTCACGCTGGCCAGGCGCCGACCGTTCCAGCGCTGGTTCAGCAACGGATTGACCGATGTGGTCATGCTCTTTCGCTGCCGCGTCCTTCGCTGAACACGGCATCGGGGTGGGCCACGTGAGCTCGTCAACTGGCGTCGCGTCTCCCACAGACCGAGTACGATGCGCTTCTCACGCACGCGCAGCGGAGGTCTCTTCATGACGGGCTACGAGAGGACGTTCACCGGATTGCTTGTCGGCATGAACGCGATGCTGCTGCTCGGGCAGATCTGGCCGCAGGGTGCGCCGCCATTCGCGCGCACGGCGAACATCGTGGTCTTGACCCTCCATCGGGTGTTCTTGGCGACGCGCCTGCGACGCGCACGGCCGCGACTTACGCCTCATTCCCCCACGTCTCACTCCGCCCAGCAGTCCACAACCCGTTATTCATAGCGTCGGCAGCTCTGGCCCGACGCGTCGTCGGGTGTTGCAGATCGCGTGGCCGATCATTCTTGCGAATGCGTCGTCGCCGCTGCTCGGGCTGACGGACACCGCGGTCATCGGCAATCGCGGGACCGTCGCGGCGTTGGGCGCGATCGCGCTCGGCGCCTTGATCTTCAACTTCGTCTACTGGGCCTTCGGCTTCCTCCGGATGGCGACGACGGGTTTCATCGCACAGGCCGATGGCGCCCGCGACGAACCCGAGGTCCGTCTATCGGTCGCTCGCCCGCTCGTCATCGGTGCCGGGATCGGCGTCGCGCTCTTCGCGTTGCAGTGGCCTATTCAGCGCGGAGCGCTGTGGCTACTGGATGCCGGCCCCGAGGTCGAGTCGATCGCAGCGGATTACTTCCGCGTCCGAATCTGGGGCGCCCCGGCGTGCCTGGCGACGTTCGCGCTGATGGGCACACTGATCGGGCTCGGCGAGTCGCGCCGCCTGCTGATCGTGCAACTCTTCTTGAACGGACTGAACGTCGCGCTCGACGTATTCTTCGCGGGCGTTCTCGACATGGGCGCCGTCGGCGTCGCGCTTGGAACCGTAATCGCGGAGTGGACGAGCCTCTTCCTGGCACTCTGGATCGTCCGTCGCTTGCTGCCGAAGCGACACGTGGACGCGCAACCGTTCGTCGCGTGGGCACGTGTGCTGGACCGCTCCGCCCTGAAGGGTCTACTGGGCGCGCACGCGGACATCATGGCCCGCACGATCTTCCTGTTGGGAGGCTTCGCGTGGTTCACGAACGAGAGTGCGCGCTTCGGCGACAACACCCTCGCAGCAAATCATCTACTCCTGCAGATCGTGTCGTTCAGCGCATTCTTCCTCGACGGCTTCGCCTTCGCGACCGAGTCGTTCGTCGGTCGCGCGAAGGGCGCGCGCGATCTCCCTGCATTTGACCGCGCGGTGCGGCGCACGACGGAGTTGGCGGTGCTCTCGGCGTTCGTCCTCGCGGCACTGATCCTGTTGTTCGGAAGAGCAGGCGTGGACCTCCTGACAGAGCACGCGACTGTCCGTGAGGTCGCACATTCTCGAATCGGCCACGTCGCCGTCTACGTCGGGGTTTCCGTATGGGCTTTCCAACTCGACGGGATTTTCATCGGCGCGACGCGCACACGGGCGATGGCTGTCGCCGCACTTGTGGCCCTCGTGCTCTTCCTCGGCCTCTCGTCAGCGCTCGTTCCACGCTTCGACAACCAAGGGCTGTGGATCGCGTTCATCGGCTACGTCGTGCTGCGCGGGATCAGCCTCGGCGTACGTCTGCCGTCGCTCCGCCGTTCGATCGCCGCAGCCCCCGGATGAGACCGGGGAGCACGCCGACGCGGATCAATCCTGCGCGCCACCTTTGACCGGTAGTTGCATGACCGTGAGTTGCACTCGTCGCGCCTCCGATGCGGCTTCGCGCAACGCCGCGCGCGCCGCCGGAGACCATCCGCGCGCGCGCGCCGACGCGGCCCGCTCCGGCGCATCGTCGCCCAGCCCCGCACCCGTTTGTTGCTTGAGAAGAAGCAGAATCTGATCGCGTAAACGCTGCGGATCCTTCACGCCGCGCAGGTGGCCACTGTGCCCCACAGCGGCGTGCCCTTTCTGTGGCTCGGCAGGCGCGGAGCCACCGGCTGTCGAGACGACCACATCGCTGATCCCGAACACGCGCTCGAGCGGTCCCTGCGTCACCGTCACGTTCTGGACGTTCGCGAAGGTCAACGTGATCTCGCGCTGATTCCAGATGCCCTCGCGAATGAGCAGGCTCTTGTCGGTGATGACGTACCAACGCAGTTCATAGTCGAGCCCGATCACGAGGAAGTTCAGGATCGCTCCACCGACCACCATCGCGACGCCGATCAGTTCGAGGATCGCCCACCACGAATTCTGATTCCGCATGAAGAACATCACGACGGCCGCGCCGAAGATGGCCGTTGCCAGCTGCGCGGCCCAGCGCAGACGTAGGTAATTGAGATAGCCCGGCGCCGCACGTTCAACCGTCAGAACCTCGTGCGCTCCGACGGGCGGCGCCGGCGGATCCCGTTCGAGCTTGAGCAGCGGCAGAACGAGACGACCGACCGCCCCGGTCACGACTCACCGCCTGACGCGTCGTGCGGGCTCTCGGTCTGCGCATCCGAAGCGGTATCCGGCACGGCAGCCGTATCGGTCTCGGGAGCAGGCGCGGGCGCGCCGAGCCGGTCGTTCACTGCGCGCAGCGCGTCCCGGATTTCGAGGAGCAGCGCGGCGGGATCGTCATCGCCCTCGTCCGGCCCTGAACCGGTGTCCTCGCCGTCCGATGTGAGCCCACGCATCCGGGCATAGAGGAAGTCGCGGATCAGTTCGAAGTCCTGGACGCCGACGATCTCAGCCTCGGCGGCACCGCTCCCCGATGCCGTCTGCACACTGACCGTTCCGATCCCGAGCCAGCGCTCCACGATGTTGCGTGTGACGTGGATGTCCTGGATCCGCGGATACGTGAGGTGGTTCTCGCGCCGAAACAGGATGCCCCACGAAACCGAGATGCCGTCGTCTCCGAACGTGTAGCGCAGAGTGACGTAGCGGAAGTAGAGCGGCACGAAGACGAAGGGGAAGCCGGGCCCCGACGCCAGCGCGATCAAGAAGTAGAGCGTCAGAAGCGACGACTTGGGGCGCGTGATCGCCTGGACGGTCGCATCGCGTTCTGCAGTCGGTGTGCTATTCGCGGCAGAGAGTTCGTATTCCACGTCGCCGAGAGTACACAGCCGCGCGAAGACGACAAGCGTGGGCCGCGACGGCAGCCGTCGCCGCTCGACGCTGATGCCTCTCGGTGATGACGCGGCTCCCTGATGTCGACACTCCCTGATGTCTGGGGCGCAGCGCCACTGCGGGCAGTAGGATGCGCGGTACCATGTGGCCCTGGATCTCCGGCAGTCTCGCTGCGCTCAATCTGATCGCGTTCCTTGCGCAGGGTCTCGACAAGTGGCGCGCGCGCCGCAACTGCCGCCGGACGCCGGAGGCGACGCTTCTCCTGCTGGCCGTGCCGCTCGCGACGCCGGGCGCCTGGGCCGGCATGCATGTCTTCCATCACAAGGTCTCGAAGAGCTCGTTCAAATGGAAAATGGCGGCGGTGACGCTGCTCAACCTGATCATCGCCGCAGCACTTGTCTTCGCTGCCGGTCGCTGGGATTGGGTCTGACGGTGCGACGCGAAACGTACGTCTCGTACGGTGTCCTCTGCCAGATCTGACGACCGTGTCGCAGCCCCCCACCCCCGAGGACCCGGCACCGATCCGCCTGCGTGGCGTGCGCCAGAACAATCTGCGTGGAATCGATGTCGACTTCCCCTACGACGCGCTGACCGTCGTCACCGGTGTCTCCGGAAGCGGCAAGTCGTCGCTGGTCTTCGACACCCTCTACGCGGAGGGACAACGGCGCTATGTCGAGTCATTCTCGGCGTACGCGCGGCAGTTCCTCGATCGCATGCCGCGCCCACTCGCCGAGAGCATCGACGACCTTCCGCCAGCCGTGGCGGTCGAGCAGCGTAATCCCGTGCGGACGTCGCGGTCCACCGTCGGCACAATGACCGAGTTGACCGACCATCTGAAGCTGCTCTTCGCGAAGGCCGCGGAGTTATTCTGCCCCGATTGCGGTGAACGCGTCACGCGAGAGTCGGCCGCGCATGTCGCCGACGCGTTCGAGGCGCTGCCCGACGGGACGCGCGTCGTCCTCTCGTTCCCGTTACCCGACGCATCGGGACTGCCCTGGAAGGAGCAGATGGCGGGGCTGAGCGCCGCGGGGCTCACGCGCGTTGTCGATCCGGTATCGGGGAGGGCCGTCGATGGATCGCAATTCGACACGCGCCCCGCAAACGATGTGCACGTCGTGCTCGACCGCGTGATCGTCGGGAAGACAGAGCGCTCGCGCATATTGGACTCCGCAGAACAGGGCTTCCAGCTCGGTCGGGGTCGCGTCGACTTGCGCGCGCAGCAGGACGCCGAGGCGCAGTCCGAGGGAGAGCGGCCCGCGTTGCGCTTCTCCGACGGCCTGCATTGCGCGCGCTGCGACCGACGCTTCAAGGACGCCGTCGCCAATCTGTTCTCATTCAACTCGCCGCTCGGTGCGTGCCCCGAGTGTCGGGGCTTCGGACGCACGATCGATCTGGATCCGGACGCAGTCGTACCCGATCCGTCACTCTCGCTGGCGAAGGGCGCCATCCGCCCGTGGATGACGCCCCGCACGCGCACGTTGCGCGCTGCGCTACGCGAGTTCGCGGACGAGCGTGGGATCGCGTTCGAGGCCCCATGGCGTGAGCTGTCGGACGCGGATCGACACGCGGTGATCGAAGGCGACGCGGCGTTCGGCGGCGTGCGCGGTTGGATGAAGCGCCTGGAGAAGAAGACGTACAAGATGCGCGTACGTGTGCTGCTCTCGCGCTATCGCAAATACGTCGAGTGTGCTCTCTGTCGCGGAGCACGACGCCGGCCCGAAGCGCTGTGGTGGCTCCTCGGCGGGCGCCATATCTACACGTGGGAGACGCTCCCCATCGCCGACGCGCGCGCTGCGCTGCGCGGGCTTGAACTGGAGGGGCGGGCGGCCGACGTCGTCGCCGTGGTGCGCGACGCGGTCGACGCTCGACTCTCGTATCTCACCGACGTCGGATTGGGCTATCTGACACTCGATCGCGCCACGCGCACGCTCTCGGGCGGGGAGTTCCAGCGTGTGAATCTCGCCACGGCACTCGGCGCTGCGCTCGTGAACACACTCTACGTGCTCGACGAGCCGTCGATCGGCCTGCACCCCCGCGACACGCATCGCCTGCTCGGAATTCTCGGCCAGTTGCGTGATCGTGGGAACACGCTCGTCGTCGTCGAACACGATCCCGATACGATCCTGGCCGCCGATCATGTGATCGACCTGGGTCCAGGTGCCGGAGAGCACGGCGGGACGCTGCTCTACGCGGGCCCGGTGGCCGGGTTGCGCGACGACCGCAAGTCCCTGACCGCGCGTTTCCTCCGCGGCGAGGAGCGCGTGCACACGCCGCGCGCGACGCCACGCGAGCCCCTTGGCGAACTGACGCTGCGGGGCGCGCGAGGGCACAACCTCCGCGATGTCGATCTCGTACTTCCGACGGGTTGCTTCATCGCCGTCGTCGGCGTCTCCGGCTCGGGCAAGAGCACGCTCATCACGGAGACCCTCGTCCCGGCAGTCCGGCGGGCGCTCGGCGACAGCGCCCCTACGTGTCTCGCGTTCGATGCGCTCACGGGCAGCGACATCTTCGCGCGCTGCGACCTCGTCGATCAGGCCCCAATCGGACGCACACCGCGCTCGAATCCGGCAACGTATTCCGGCGCCATGACGCGCCTGCGCGCGCTCCTCGCGAAGACCGAGATCGCGCAGCGTCTGAAGCTGCGGCCGAAGGCGTTCTCGTTCAACACGCGCGGTGGACGCTGTCCCGCGTGCGAGGGCGCTGGCGTCGAGGTGCTCGAGATGCAGTTCCTGGCCGACGTGCAGATTCCGTGCGAGGAATGCAACGGACGGCGCTTCAAGCCGGAGATCCTGCTCGTGCGCTACCGCGGTAAGGATGTGAATGGCATTCTGGACCTTCCGATCGACGACGCTCTCGCGTTCTTCGATCCAGGCGCAGCGGTGCACGAACTCGGACCTACGGCGCGCACGATCGCAACGAAGATCATCCGTGACCTGCGACCGCTCGCCGACGTCGGGCTCGGCTACCTGCGTCTCGGTCAGTCGGCGACGACTCTCTCGGGCGGCGAGGCGCAACGCCTGAAGCTCGCGGGCCATCTCAAGCTTTCGCGGGGGACGCGCGGCGGACGCGGAAAACGCGCGCTCTTCGTGTTGGACGAACCGACGACCGGGTTGCATCTCGCCGATGTGCGTGTCCTGCTGCAGTGCCTCGATCGGCTGGCCGATGCGGGCCACACAGTCGTCGTCATCGAGCACCATCTCTCCGTCGTCGCGGCGGCAGATCACGTCATCGAGTTGGGTCCAGAGGGCGGTGCGCGCGGCGGGCTGATCGTGGCGACGGGAACGCCCACGGAGATTGCGGGCGGCACGACACCCACCGCGTCTCACCTCGCATGCGAACTCGCCCGCGTGGGGGCACCGGGCACAGCGCCGGAAGTCACACCATGAGTCGCCTGACGTCCATCCGCATCCGGGGCTGCCATGTCCACAATCTGCGTGGCGTGGATGTCGAGATTCCGCACGGCAGCTTCACAGTGGTGACAGGCGTCTCGGGCAGTGGAAAATCATCTCTCGCGTTCGACACGGTGTTCGCGGAGGGACGTCGGCGATACCTCGAGAGTCTCTCGGCCTACGCACGACAATTCGTCGAGCAGGTGCCCCGGCCAGAAGTCGATGCGATCGAGGGCTTGCCGCCCACCGTCTCGATCGATCAACGCAGCACGCGCGGCGGCGTACGCGCGACCGTCGCCTCGATGGCCGAGGTGCTCGACTACCTGCGACTGCTCTGGGCGCGCTTGGGCACACGCCATTGCGAACGCTGCGATCACCCCGTCGCGGGCGCGACGCCAGAGCAGATCGTCGCGACCATTCGTGCACGGGGCGGGCGCCGCAAACATGCGCATCTGCTCGCCCCGCTCGTTCACCGGCGCAAGGGCTTCCACACCGACGTCTTCGACCTGATGGCGCGACTCGGCATCGAGCGGGCGCGCGTCGATGGCGAGGGTGTGGACGTGGTCGCCGGAACGCGTCTGTCGCGCTACCACGAACACTCGATCGAGGCCCTCGTCGCGAGCGTCCCGTTGGCACGCGGGCACGATGAGGACCTCGAAGCGGGCGTCGCACGCGCGCTCGATCGCGGGCAGGGCACGCTCTATGTGTCCTTCGATCCGCGACTCAGAGCAGCCGAGTTGTTCTCGTCGGTCGCCGCATGCGCGGAGTGCGGAACGTCGTACGGCCCGCTCGACCCCGGCGATCTCTCGTTCTCGCTGCGCCGCAGCATGTGCAAACGCTGCAAGGGGCGCGGCGTCGAGCTTGATACCGAGAGCGATGATCCACCGCCGTGCAAGTCGTGTGGCGGTGCCCGCTTGAACGCCGCGGCGCGCGCAATTCGCTTCGCGGGTCAGGGGCTCCACGACGTCCTTGCGCTGCCCGTCGATCGGGCGCGCGCCTGGCTCACCGAACTCGAGCCGGCGTCGGAGCGAGAACGCGCCGTCCTCGAGCCTGTGCGGGCGGAGGTCACCGCGCGTCTGCGCTTCGTCGAGGAGGTCGGGCTCGCGTACCTGTCACTGGACCGCGGGGCGCGCACGCTCTCGGGCGGGGAGTCGCAGCGCGTGCGGCTCGCCTCGCAACTAGGAACAGGCTTGCGCGGAGTCTGCTACGTCCTTGACGAGCCGACCATCGGGCTGCATGCCTGCGACAACGAACGTCTCCTCGCCACGCTGCGCGCACTCTGTGATCGGGGCGCGACGCTGCTCGTCGTGGAGCACGATGAGGAGACGATCCGCGCCGCGGACCTCGTCGTGGATCTTGGCCCCGGTGCCGGGCAGCACGGCGGGAGGGTCGTCGCCATCGGGACTCCGGCTGAGATCGCGGCCGCACCCGAAAGCGTCACCGGGCCCTGGCTTTCCGGTGCCCGTCGCCACGCGACGACCACGGCCGCGTTCGACTGGCGGAACGCACCGGCGCTCCTGCTCGCGGGCGCACGGGCACGCAACCTCGACAACGTTGACGTCGCGTTCCCGATCGGCGCGCTGACGTGCGTCACCGGCGTCTCGGGGAGCGGGAAGTCCACTCTCGTGCGGCACATCCTGCACCCGACCCTCCTGCGCGCTCTCGGCCGCGTCGGGCCGACTCCCGGGGCCCACGACAGTCTCACCGGGGCGGAGAATATCGTCGGCGTTCGCGAGATCGACCAGAGCCCGATTGGCAAGACATCGCGCAGCGTGCCGGCGACATTCACCAAGATCATGGACCCGCTGCGGCAGCTCTTCGCGGCGTCGTCCGAGGCGCGCGTTCGCGGGTTCGACGCGTCACGTTTCTCGTTCAACTCAGCAAAGGGTCGCTGCCAGGAGTGCAAGGGGCAGGGACGACTACGCATCGAGATGAACTTCATGCCGGATGTCACCGTGCCGTGCGACGTCTGCGACGGCGCGCGCTACGACGAGGAGACACTCGCCGCTCTCTTCCAGGGACGCTCCATCGCCGAGGTGCTCGCAATGACCGTGGCCGACGCGCGGGCGGCCTTCGCCGCGTTCCCGAAGATCGCGCGCGTCCTGGATGTCATGGACGAGGTCGGCCTCGGTTACCTCCAACTTGGGCAGCCCTCGCCCACACTCTCCGGCGGCGAGGCCCAGCGCCTCAAGCTCGCCACCGAGATGGCCCGGCGGGCGCGGGGCGGGACCGTCTACCTGCTGGATGAGCCGACCACCGGCCTGCACGCGGCCGACGTCGATCGTCTCGTGCGTGTGCTCCGGGGCCTCGTCGCTCTCGGCAACACCGTGATCGTCGTGGAACACCATCTGGACGTGATCGCCGCCGCGGACGTGGTCGTGGACCTCGGCCCGGGAGGCGGAGACGCGGGCGGACGACTCGTCGCATACGGTTCGCCGGCCGAGGTCGCGGCCACTCCGGGCTCGGCGACCGGAAAGTGGCTCGCGAAGCGCGCGGAGTAGTGCCGACGCTCGGTTAGCCTGACAGACCGGCTCGACACTTGCGGTCAGCCGCCGTCCGGGGACGATAGGAGCCATCGAGCGCTCGTGCGTCCTCTCGAAAGGCCACCGAATGACCTCAGAGATCTGCACGATTGCCACGGCGCCCCGGCTCCCCAGAACGACGGGTGCCAGAACGGCGAGCCCCAAGACGCCATGACTTCGGATTTCCCTGAGAGAGCGACGCCGAAGAGTGACGACGGGCTCCCCGCCGGCATCGGCAACGTGCCCGACTCAGCGCACGAGCCGCACGGCCCGCGCAGACGTCGCCGCTGGCCCTACGTCATCGGGTTCTGCGTCCTACTCGTCGGCGGCCTGATCGCGATCGCTCCGTCGCTCATCAGCGGTTCCTGGCTGAACGGTGTCATCCGCGATTGGCTCAAGGACAACGTCGCGACGCCGGTGACCTTCGAAAAGTTGGACGTCTCTTGGTCCGACGGAATCCGCATCACCGGTCTCTCTGTCAGCGATCAGGTCGGCCGCGAAGCGCCACTCTTCTATGCGGGGGAAGTCGAGTTAGAGGCCTCCATCCTCAAGCTCTTCACGCGGCAGCTCGACGTCGAACGCTTCGTCTTTCGCGACGCCGTACTCCACATCGAGCACGAGGGCGGCGGCCGGCTGAATTCCGAGGACGTCGTCAAACTGAAGCGCAAGAAACGTGAAGAGGGGAAGGATGGGCAGTCAACCGAAGACGCTCTCGTCCTGCCACACATCGACGCACCGATCGACATCCCCAACCTCACCCTGGTCTTCGTGACCGAGGACGGTCGCCGCATCGAGCGCCCCGGGATCGTTTTCCGTGGCGACATCACGACGCGCGACGGCCCGACGACGTTCGCGTTGATGATCCCCGGCAGCGCAGATGGCGCTACAGCCGGGAATGCAGCCGGCGCGCTCACGATCGAAGGCGAGATCACACTCTTCGACGCAGACGGAGCGCTGCTGCCGAGCGACAAACGCGAGGTCGCATCCGTCATCGCCCTCGATCAGATCGATGCCTCCCGCAATGCGGATCTCCTCGCGCTCGTCATCGGCGACGCGCCGGCTTCGGGGCAGGTCGACGGCAAGCTGACAGTTTCATCGACCGGTCGTAACGCGAAGGGCGAGATCCAGATTCGGTTGTCCGGATTGGCGGTTGGAGCGGGCGCAACTGCGACGGGCGTAGCAGGCACGGCAGATCTCGAGATCACGGGCCGCTTCGAGACCGATGGCTCCAGCTTCGTCGTCGAGGACGGACGCGTGCTCGGCTCGGGCATCGATGCGACCGTCAATCTGCGTGGCCCCTTCGACGCGATCGAGGGTTCTGCCACGTTCGAGGGCGATCTCGCGCATGCAGCCGCGGCCCTTCGAACGCTCGGAATGGAGATCCCCGACGGCCTGACGGGCAGTGCCACCGGGAACCTCGAGTTCAGCCGATCTCCGTCGCGGGGAACCGGGATCTTCACCGTGGACGGGCTGCACGTGCCGCCCCTTTCCGACGGCGCTGGCGCGCTCGATATCGAGCGCGCCGAGGCGCAGCTCACTCTCGTTCCGGAGGCGGATCGCATCGTACTCGAGAGCGCGACCCTGAGCTTGCCGGCGTTCAACGCGTCGGCGACCGGCGTAATCCAACACGACGGAACGGGCGCCGTCATGCTGCGCGCGGACGGCGACGTTGCGGCATTACTCGCCCACGGTCGTGCGCTCGGCGTCGTCCCGCGCGACCTCGCGCTCGGGGGCCGACTGGGCGGCGCCGTCCGCGTCGCACGCGCAACACCGAACAGCACCGTCGCGGTGACCATCGAAGTCCTAGAGCTCGCAAACGACGGCATGCGCATCCAGGTGTCAGGCGGGTTGGCCGACGACGGCACGCTCGACATCCGCCTCGACGGAAGGGGCTCGCTCGAGAGTCTGATCGCTGCACGACTTGATGACGACGGCGCGACACCGCACGAAGTGCGCGGTACGTTCGACGTAGAGGCGTCGGTGAGCGGCACGTTGGACGCGCCACTCGCGACAGTGGAGCGACTCGTACTGGCTGGCGACCTGAGCCTCGAGGCCCGGGGCACGGCCGAGCCGGACGGGAGCATCGAAGGCAGCTTGTCGATTCAGGGCGCCGTGCCGGACGCGATCTCGCTTGCACGCGGGCTTGGTCTGGTCGAGGGCGATGTGCCGCTCGAAGGGACGATCGACGCGCGGGTCGCGCTCGCCGGAACACGCGATCGACCGCAGGTCCCGAACGCGTCTCTGAGCATCGGCGACGGCCCCGTGGTGATCGACGCCACGGCAACGCTCGATTTCAACGGTCTGGTGCGCGGGTCGTTCCGTGCCGTCGCAGATCTGGATGCACTCTGGCGCGTCGCGTACGCGCAGGGGTTCCTGCAGCGGGAGCTCTCCACGGGCGGAACGTTCCGCGCGGGTGGGGTCATCGCGGGTACACGCTCCGCGATCGAGATCTCCAATGCCACGGCGTTGCTGACCGGCCCCATGGAAGCGCGTATCAACGCCGAGATCGATGCCGCGCAGGACGTGGCGCTTCGATGCAAATTCGAGGGGTCGCTCGCGCCGGTTGGCGAGATCGTCGCAGCAGCTCTCGGCATCGAAGCGCAGCGTGTGGTCGGGACGTTCGACGGCGCCGTAACGATCGAGGGCCGCCTCGACGCGCTCAAGTTCACGTTCTCCGATCTCGGCGTGCGTTCGGGGGCGTTCACTGCCAACGGTCGCGTGTCCTATGACGCCGACGGTGCGGCCGAAGCCGCGCTTGTGATGCGCGGCCCGATTGCGTCGATGCTCGACGTGGCGCGCATGGGCGGCGTCGGACGCGACATCGAGGCAGAGGGCGACATCAACGCATCCATCGAGGTGCGGCTTTCTGGAGAGAGCGCTGCTCGCAGAGTGGTCGGCGCGGTGGCGATGACCGCCCGGGATCTCCGCGTGGCACGCTCGAACGACAGCGAGAGGGTCTTCCGCGAAGAAGAGATCAGCCTGACGATCCCGGCCATCCGCTATCGCCTGGACGCCACCGAGTCGCGTCCGCTGCGCGCAACTCTCGCCGCCGGAAAGCGCCTCAAGGTCGAGGTCACGATGCAGGGCGGAGCCGGCGGAGAGGACGTCGTGGCGACGGCTGCTGTCAAGGGCTCAGTGCAGCCCCTCCTCAATGCCATCGCATTCGCCGCTGGCGGAGTCGCCGACAACGTGCCCGCGCGCATCACGGCGAACGTCAGCGTCGACGGACCGCCGGACGCCCTACGCTTCGCCGTTCCTGACCTCGCAATTGTCTCCGACGACGACTCGTTGAACCTCCACGTGAGCGCCAACGGTGGGGACGGACGCCTGCACGCCGAGGTGAGTGCGTCAGGCGACGCGTTCTCGTTCATGGCATTCGCGCACGCCGTGGGAGTCGCCCCCGATTCGCGCGCGACCGGTCGCGTCGAATTCGAGACGGAGCTGAACCTGGACGGCGACACGCTCGTCATCTCCAAGCTGGCTGCGAGTGTGGACGATCTCCGCGTCGCGGAACCGAAGATCGGCGACGGCCGCTTTTCGGAGCCGCATTTCCGGATGAATGCCGAAGAGTTCGCTGTCGACTTGACGACGCGCGACATCACGGGGTTCGAACCACGCGTGACGATGGACGGCTTCGACCTCGCGGCGACGGTCGCGACGACGTCGGTGCAAGAGTCTGGCGCGCAGGCGTCTGGCGCGCAGGCGTCTGGCTCCGGGAGTCCGGCGCCCGACGGCGTCCCGCCGCCGCCGGTCGCGTCGCCGAGCCCGGAGCCGTCAACACGCGTCTTCGTCACAACACGCGGCAAGCTCCGGATCGAAGAGGCCTTCGTCGCGAACCACCCCGAGCTCTTCCCCGACGTGTCGCTCAAGGAACTGGAGCTACCGTTCGCGTTCAAGGGCGATGTCTCGGACGGGCGCGCGGGCGCAGCAACGTGGACCGGCAGTTTCGATGCGACGCTTCGCGGGCTCTCGGTCCCGTACGCTGATGTCGCGTCCGCCACAGCCAAGGGCGTCATCGCCGACGGAGCCGTAACGATCGAGCCATTCAACGCCGACGTGAACGGTGGCACGGCGCGCGGGAGCGCCCGCATCGGACTCGTCGGGGAGAAACCAGAGCACGCGCTGACACTCCACGCCGAGAACATCGCAATCTCGGGCGACCTGGCGCCACTCCTGGCGCGTGTGACTCCGATCCTCGCCGTCGGCGACGCGGGCACGGCCGGCGGTCGCTTCGGCGTCGAGACCGAACTCACAGCCAAGGGACTCGACGCCGAGCGCATCAAGCGCACGATCAGCGGCAACGGGACCGTACGCCTCGCAGGGGTGTACGCAGAGTCGGACAACTGGATCGGCAAGTTGCTTGAGTACGCTGGCGCTGGCTCCCGTCTTGACGTCGCGGACGCGGACGTGCCGTTCAAGGTGCGCCGTGGCCACGTGACGACGTCCGAAGTCGACATGGTCGGCAGCGGTCTGAACCTGCGCTTCGGCGGCGAGGTCGACACCGACGGCAAGCTCGACTACTCGTTCAAGGTGAAGCCGAACAAGGGTGGTGGCGGCTTCGAGAAGTTCGCGCAACTCCTGGACGACGACGGATACCTGCCACTGCGGCTCGAGGGCAACCTCGCGTCCCCGAAGGTCGAGTTTCCGAGTCTCTCGGACATCGCCAAGGGCGGTCTCGGTGGCTTCCTCGACGGGCTGAAGGACAAGCTCAGCGGTAAGGACGACGGAGACAAGGACGAGCTCACCGACGAGGAGCGCAAGCAGCGACGTCGCGAGCGTCGCAAGCGCAAGAAGCAGAGGGCAGCCGAGGAGGCCGCCCGCAACGAGAAGTAGTCAGAAGAAGGGCTCCCCGCTTCGCTCAGGCCGCGTTCGCGAGGTTCATGGGATGGTGCCCGGTGATCGCGGACATGCCTGACTCGGCTGCGGTGACGCCCTCGGCCCGCTGCACACCGGGCACCGAGCAGCTACGTCGGGACTCCGACGGACTTCACGATAACGCGCTCCGTGCTTGGTCTGTGGCGGTCGTTGATCACGCGACCGCTCAGTTCGCGCACCGCCTCGTTCGCATGTCCTCCGTCTCCCAACCTCGCGGCGGTCGGAGCGTGCTATTCGTCCGCGAAGAACGACGTCCCTTCGAGATGGTCACGGCGCATGCCGAGCAACTCGAAGAGCGAGGGGACGACATCCAGAATGCCGGGCTCGGCATCGGCGCGCAGGGGCCGCGACGAGAAGAGGATGCCCGGCACGATCGACGGGTCCACCGAGCAGTGGTCCGCGCTCCAGAGTTGCGTGTTGTCGGTGATCACGTCGGAGTCGAGCGCGCCCAGGCAATTCTGCCAACTGACGCGATAGCCTTCCTCGAAACCGGCCACCAGATCGGGAGCCTCGGCAACCCGCGCGCCATGATAGAGATCGCTTCCGCGATAGACCTCGCGCGTCACCGCGAAGCCGTCGGTATCGCGTAGCGCGAGGAGCTTTTCGCGGATTTCCTCGATCAACGCAGGGGCATCGGCGGGGTCCACGATCCCGCCCGGCTCGCGCCCCTTCAGATTGAGAAAGATGTTGCCCAGCCCCATCGCATACGCCCGCGTTCGCGACCAATCCACATCGCTGAAGTACGTGCTGCCGCGCGTCGCGAGTGCGGCGACGGACATCGGTCCGCCCTGGGCGCCCGGGATGCCCACCTGCAGGCCCTCGGCGCGTAGGAAGTTGTTGATGTTCACGCCACGCCGGAAAGGCGCGAAGCCATGGTCCGACACGACGAGCACCTGCACGTCGGGGCCGACCGCAGCGACCGTCTCGCCGACGATGCGATCCATCTCCATATAGATATTCTCGATCGCATCGGCGAACTGCGGCGAGACGTCGGGGTCGTACGTCGGGGACTTCGGATCCGTATGTCGCCAGAGCACGTGCTGCACGCGGTCGGTCTCGGAGAACATGGCAAAGAGGCAATCCCAGCCGCCAGCCGCAATGCGCGCCTTCAACCGGGCCTCGCGCCCTGCCATCACACGCTTGATGTGCTCGAGGAAGAACACGTCGGCCAGCAGGTTGTCCTTCACCGGATTCGTCAACTCGGGCCAGCCGAGCGTTTCGAACGGCCCGACCTCGGCCGCCAAGTCGCGGACGAACTCGGGTGGCTCCGAGATACGCAGGTTCGGCGGAAGATCAGCTGTCGGGTCGATGTTCACCGGCGCAACGAAGATGCGGAACGTCCCCCTTGTCGCCTCGGCACCCGGCGTCTCACCGCCGAACGAGAGCAGGAAACGCACGCGTCCCGACAGTCGCCCGCGCGGTGTGAAGCGAGCGAGCGGGCTGACGGGGAACACGACGGGAACCGGGTCGCTCCACTCGCCTGGAACCAAGTCGACGACGACCTCCTCGGCGGTGGTCAGGCGAGCGCGGCGCGGATCGCGCAGGAGCGCCACATGGACGTTCGTGGTGAGCCGCCGCTGGATGCGCAGCAGCGCCTCTTCAGTCTCGCTCTGGCGGCGGCGCGCCCGCCCCCAGTCGAACGCAAGCTCGCGACGGTACTTCTCCTCGTCCGCCTTGCGGGTTGTCGCGATGACCTCGTCGGCGCCAGGGCGCGGATCGAGCGGCCCGGCGAGGACGATCTCGAACTCATCGACGTCCGTCCCAACGAAGTACCCGCTGCCCGCCGTCTCGGTGGTCGCCGGGACGGCGAGATCGTCCGTCCACACGGACCATGTGCCCCACGTCCCTTGCAGATCAGGGACGCCGAGCCCCGAGAGACACGCACCGTGCTCCATCGGATCGGCCGGGAATGCGAGGGGCGCCTCCAACGCCTCGCAGACCAGCCCGGCGCGGTCGATCGTGACCCAGAACGGCTCGCCACCGCGCAGGTTCTTCGCAAACGGCACGGTCTCGGGCACCCACCCGACGACCACGAGCGCAACGACCGAGAGCAATGCGGCGGGCGCGCAGAGCGCCGCCTGCAAGCGTCCGCCGCGGCGCCAGCCCGCCGAGATCGCGCCCAATCCAAACCACGCCAGTAGCCCCCCGAGCGCGGCGCCGAGTACGCCTGCCAGGGTCACGATCGCCGCGCGTTGAACTGGCGAGAGGACGACCTCCGCGACCGGCTCCACCATCCCGATCGCGATCCCGACGCCCGGCTCACCAGGCGTGAAGCGCCGCTTCAAGAAGTCGTAGATCCCCGTCTCGCCAGGATTGAGACCCGTCGTCATGGAGGCCCACGACACCGGCGACTGCGCCGGGTTCGCGGTGGCAAGCCGCGAGTACCCCCCGCGCTCGCGCAGCGCGGCCAGATGCGGCAGCTTGCCCTCCCCCAGCATGCGCTCGGTGATCTGCGCCGCAGCACCGTCGAACCCGAGCATCACGACCCGCCTGCCGGTCTGGTCGCCACTCCGGTCCTGGCCGCGGACCGATCCCTGCGAGAATGACAGCGCCACCCCGAGGGCCAGGACGAGAGCGATTGTGAGCGAGCGAAAGCGAGTGCGTCGGAACATCCAGCCCAGCCTACCCGTCTCGGTCACGGGCCGGTCGTAGAGCGCGACCGATGGGCCCACGAGTCCCTGGACACGAACGGACGAGGGCAGGATCCCATAGCGAATGCCCGCACAACGCGCGTCGATCGCAGGTGACCGAGATCATGGGAGATCCGCGGGGTGCTATAACGTCCCGCTTCCGAAGAACCCCGAGAACTCACCATGAGATACTGCCCCCTCTTCTTCGCCGCATCGCTCGCGACCGTGTTGACGGTGGGCGTCCCTGCCGTCGGGCGCGCCCAGGATGCGGCGCCGACCACGAAATCGTCCACGGCGTCGGCGGACGATCCGTTTCTGTGGCTCGAGGAGGTCCAGGGCGAGAAGGCGCTCGCGTGGGTCGAGGCACGCAATGCAGCGTCGCGCGCCGAGCTGACGAAGCACGAGGAATTCGCGGTGATCGAGGCCGACACGCTGGCGCTACTGGACGCGGACGATCGCATCGTCTTCGGCTCGCAGCGCGGCGCGTGGATCTACAACTTCTGGCGCGATGCGGCGAACCCGCGCGGGCTCTATCGTCGTACTTCCGTCGCGAAGTACCTGGACCACAAGTCCGAGTGGGACGTCGTCTTCGATCTCGACGCACTCGCGAAGGAAGAGGGCCGCGCATGGGTCTGGAAGGGCATGTCACTGCGGCGCCCAGAAGTTGAGGGCGGGCAGTACGAGCGCGGGCTGATGCGACTGTCGGTCGGGGGCAGCGACGCCGTCGTCGTGCGCGAGTTCGACATCCCGACGCGCGCGTTCGTCAAGGGCGGATTCGAACTACCGGAAGCGAAGGGCTCGCTCGGCTGGATCGACGCCGACGCGGTCTTCGTCAAGACGGATTTCGGTGCGGGCTCTCTGACCGACTCCGGCTATCCGCGCATCGTGAAACGTTGGCGACGTGGAACACCGCTCGCCGCGGCGGAGACGATCTTCGAAGGGAAGCAGGAATCGGTGTCGGCCGGCGCGCGTCGAGCGCACTACGGCGACGTCCACCTCGACTGGGTCACCCACGGCACGAGTTTCTACACGACCGAGCGCTACCTCCTGGAAGACGACGCGCTGATCCGCCTCGACCTCCCCACGTCGGCCCGCATCCACACCTACTTCGACGGCCTGCTCTTCATCGAGTTGAAGCAAGACTTCGACGTCGGCGATGCCCACTTCGTCCGCGGCTCGGTGGTCACGATCCCACTGACGGACCTCAAGGCCGGGAAACGGACGTTCACAGCCTTCTTCGTCCCGACCGAGACCACAGCACTGCAGAGCATCCAGCGCACGAAATCGCATCTGCTGGTGAGCGTTCTCGACAACGTTCGCGACCGCCTCTTCCGGTACGCGCACGAAGGCGACGCATGGAAGCGCGATGAGATCATATTCGCCGGTCACGGTCGTATCCGCGCCGCAAACGTCGATGCCGATCGCGACACGTTCTTCGTCTCCCACAGCAGTTTCTTGCAGCCGACGACGCTCTACCACTTCACGGAGAAGCTGGAACGACGCATCGTCCAGCAGGCCCCGAAGCGCTTCGACGCCACGCCCTACGAGTCGCGGCAGATGTTTGCGACATCGAAGGACGGGACGCGCGTGCCGTACTTCATCGTCACGCGCAAGGACATCGAGCGCGATGGCGTGAACAAGACGTTGCTCTACGCCTACGGCGGGTTCCGCATCTCGATGCGACCGCGCTACCTCGGCGCCCTCGGCAAGAACTGGCTGGATCGCGGTGGTGTGTACGTGCTCGCCAACATTCGCGGCGGTGGGGAGTTCGGGCCGCGCTGGCACGACGCGGCGCTCCGCGAGAAGCGCCACAAGGCGTTCGAGGATTTCGAGGCCGTCGCCGAGGCCCTCATCGCGAAGAAGATCACCTCGCCGTCGTATCTCGGCATCAAGGGCGGGAGCAACGGCGGTCTCCTGATGGGTGCCGCCGTCACGCGCAGGCCCGCGCTCTACGGCGCGGTCGTCTGCCAGGTCCCGCTGCTCGACATGCGGCGTTACAGCAAGCTTCTGGCAGGCGCGAGTTGGATAGCGGAGTACGGGAATCCCGACGTCCCGGAGGACTGGGAGTTCATCAAGACGTACTCGCCGTACCACCACGTCGCTGCCGACGCGAAGTACCCGCGCGTGCTCTTCACGACATCGACGAAGGACGATCGCGTCCACCCGGGACACGCGCGCAAGATGGTCGCACGCATGCTCGCGTTCGGCCACCCGGTCCTCTACTACGAGAACACCGAAGGCGGGCACGCGGGCGCGGCCAACTCAGCGCAGCGCGCGTATGTGGATGCGCTGGTCTACACGTACCTCTTGAGCGAGTTGGGCACGGCGCAGTAGGCCGTCGCGGCGCGGTAGGCAATGCGGCGGGGAAGACCGCGCTTGAGTTGGGCGCGGTCCTCGGAGCGGGACCAGCTACCCGGGCTGGTAGCCCTCCAGCCAGCGCTCCGCGTCGATGGCGGCCATGCAGCCGGACCCGGCGGCGGTAATCGCCTGTCGGTACACGTGGTCCTGGCAGTCGCCGCAGGCGAAGACGCCTTCGACGCTGGTCGCCGAGCCCTTGCCCTGCGTCACGATGTAGCCGTTCTCGTCGAGCTCGATCTGGCCGGCCAGGAACTCCGACGTCGGGGTGTGGCCGATGGCGACGAAGAGCGCGTCGAGGGGCATCGCGCGTTCTTCGCCCGTCTGCGTGTCCTTGACCTGGACCGACGTGACCTTGCCCTCGTCCTGCCCGTGGACCTGTTCGACGATCGTGTTCCAGACCATCTCGATCTTCGGGTTGTCGAATGCGCGCTGCTGCATGATCTTGCTGGCACGCAGTTCCTCGCGACGGTGGATGACGTAGACCGTCTTGCCGAAACGGGTCAGGAAGTTGGCCTCCTCGATCGCCGAGTCGCCGCCCCCCACCATCCCGATCAGCTTGTCGCGGAAGAACGCGCCATCGCACGTGGCACAGGTGGAGACACCGCGGCCCATCAACTCACTCTCGCCCGGGATACCGAGCAGGCGCGCGGTAGCGCCGGTCGCGATGATGACCGTGTCGGCCTGAAACTCCTCGCCCTCGACCCAGACCTTGAACGGGCGCTCCGAGAAGTCCACGCGCTCGACGTCCTTGCTCACGATCTCGGTCCCGAACCGGACAGCTTGGGCCTTCATCTCCTCCATCAAGTCCGGCCCCATGATCCCGTCGCGGAAGCCGGGGTAGTTCTCGACGTCGGTCGTGAGCATGAGCTGGCCACCGTTCGAGTAGCCCTCGAACTGGAGCGGCTTCAGATTGGCGCGCGCGGTGTAGATGGCGGCGGTGAGTCCGGCGGGGCCGGAACCGATGATGATGACTTCGCGATGGTTCGACATGGCTCTCTCCGTTGGTCGGGTCGCTGGCTCGGGCCGCTGGATCGGGCCGCGCAGTGTAGTCAGACGCGACGCGGGCGCCGTGAACCGGCCGACCTGCCCGAGAACCAGGTGCCGCGGCTGCCCATTCCCGCGCGCCTGCGCCGTCGCGAGCCCGAGAAGAGCTTTCTCGCGCCCGCCGTCTCGCGGAGGCTGACTAAGCCACACTCGTGGCACAACTCATGGCACAACCGTGTAGAAGGAAGCTGATGCGCACTTTCCGACTCCTATCCCCTGCCGCCCCCAGCCTCGCTCTCGCGTCCCTGGCCGCACTCGCCAGCCTCGGGTTCGTGGGCCTGATCGCCCTCTCCGAGCCTGACGCCGGAGCGGAGACGTCCGTCGGCCCCGTCGAAGCGGTCTTCGAGGACGCCCGCGGCGCCGACCAATTCCAACTCGTGACGACCCAACAGGGCGGCGAAGTCCAGATGACCTTCAACGTGCCCGCGGGAAGCGCGCTCACGCTGACGGCGGGCCCCGACGACAGCGTAGCAACGGCGGCTGTCGGCCTCGGGTTCCGACTCCACGATCCGGCCGGCAACGACCTGCTGGTCGCCGGGGGCCCGAACGACAAGTCGAAGCCGGAGAAGGACAAGATCAAGTGGAAGAACGTCCCCCTCACGGACCCGGGGGTCTACACGCTGAGCGGATTCGCAACGACGGCGGGCGGGATGCAGGCAAGACTCGCCATCGCCGCCGCGAAGACAAAGTTCGAGGAAGCGTCGACCGAGGACCTACCCCGCAACACACCCGCCTCGGTCGAGTTCCAGGGTCGCGCCGGTGACACGCTCAAGTTCGACCTCCTTAAGTCCGGCAACAAGTCGAAGTTCAAGGGGGTGGCGGTGCAACTGCTCGAAGCGAGCGGCACGCTACGCACCGATATCCCGCAGGCGGCGAAGGGCAAGATCGTCCTCGAGTCCGACGGCACGCACAGCCTCATCTTCCTGAATGACGGCACGGCACCGGCCGCGTGGCGCTCGAAGCTCACCGTCAAGCCACGCTCCGACGGCAAGCGCAACGTGCTCGTCTCCGCCAAGCAGACCGGGACGAAGCCCAAGGTGAAGTCGATCGTCCCCGAGAAGGGCGTACACCTGGATACCGCGCTGCGGATCACGCTGACGGGCAAGGGGTTCATGCAGGACATGGACGTCCGCCTCGTGCGCAAGAAGCGCGAGGACATCCTCGCGACCGATTTCGACTTCGTGTCGCCGGAAGAGGTGAGCTTCCTCGTCAACCTCGACACGCAGTTCCGCGACGGGCAGGACTCCATCGGTTCGTGGAAGATGAGCGTCTGGAACGAACCGCTCTACGCCGACGAGAGCGACCGCACGACGCTGGACAAGACGTCGTCGATCTCCGACGAGAAGAAGACCTTCAAGTCGGTCTCGGCTGGCTCGATCAAGCTGCCGGACGGTGTCGAGGACAACACCGAGGTCTGGCAACTCCGCTTCAACGACGCGTTCCAGAACGACCTCAACTTCATGGGGCTCGGTTCGAACGACCCGGCTGTGCAGGACGTCGTCAACGAACTGGTCCAGGCCTACGTTGTCGCCTACGTGCGCGATCTCATGGTCATCAACGAGACGAATGGTGCGGTGAAGGGCGCAGCCGTGCCGATGTGCTTCATCATCGATCCCGTGACGCGCGTTGCGGGCGAGCCGGGCGTCGACTTCAACCGCATCGAGATCGGTGGCGCCTTCGACCCGGAGACCGATCCGTCGAGCCCGCTGGAACCGCTCGAGTGGGGTTTCGCGCCCTTCGATGCGGGCAACACACAACGCGACGATCTCTCGCGGACGGCCGAGGACGGAACGTACCAGGGCTTCGGCGCGCGCACCCGCGTCCTCGATGCGCGCAACGGCAACGATCAGGCGTCGGCGAGTTGGCGGCAGGCCATGCTCCCCCTCCGCGATCGCCCACTCACATCCCTCGACGGGCGCTTCTTCCTCGGTCGGTTCAACCCGAATCAACGCGACGACATCGCGCGCTACTCCGCCATCGTGAACCAGGTCGAGCGTGCGGCGCGCGAGATCGCCGCGATCACAGCGCACCACATCGGGCGCGCCATGGGGCTCGTCTCCCCTGGCGACGGCCCCATGGCGACGCCCTCGTTCTCGGGCCAGATGTGGGTCCTACGGCGATCTCTGTCGTTCGATGATACGTCACTCGCAGCACTGCGTCTCTTGGCCGTGCGGCACGAACTCCCCGGCAAGTCCAGCAAGCTGAAGATCAACTTCTTCCCGCTGATCGACAGCCAGCTTGAGTTGCTTGAGCCGAGTCTGCTCACAGGTGTCAGCTACGAGATCAAGTGGGAGTACATCGGTGGGCGCTGCAACGCCGTCCCTGAGGACTACAGCGTCAGCTACGCACGCGGCAGCGCCCCGCCGATCGGGCTGGACCTCAGCTACGTGGGCCTCTCCGGCGTCGCGCCCGTCTGCTTCGGTGGATCGTGTACGTCGGCCGGAAGCATCTACTGCGGCATCCAAGAATTCGCGGTGCTCATCGAGGACGTGACGCGCAGCGGCGGAAGTTTCCTCTTCCATCGCATCAAGATTCTGCCAACGATCAGCCTCCTGCCGAGCGCCTTGCAAGCGCAGGGGCAGGCGTGCCGCGACTCGATCTCGAACGCTCGGTAGCGCTGGCGCGATGCTCTGTCCGGGGAAGCGATCGGCGACGCCGCGCGCGCCGTCGCGTACGCTGCGTGGCGTCGTCGGCACCCGTCGACGCGATGGCGCCGTAGGAGAGATGCCCCGATGAAGCCCGACTCGTCCAAGGCCAGTCAGATCGCTGGCTATTCGTTCCTCGTCGCCTTCGCGAACGACGGCACGCTCGACCAGGCGGAACTTGAGCGCTTCAAGGAACTTGCACTCTCCGACGGCGTCGTCGATGACGAGGAACGACTCGTGCTCGGCAAAGTGTTCGCGCGAGTCTCCGAAGACAAGGTCAGCACCGAGATCTGGGCGGAGATCCAGGCCTTCCGGACGAAGCACGGCATCGCCTGACGGGCCCGCACGGGCGGACAGCTGCTCCGAGCAAGGTCCGTCAGACTTCGACGACCGAGACGCCGCGCTGTGAGCCGTCGCGGTCGGGGCTCGTATCCCACACCAGCAGGACGGTCTGCCCCTTCGTCGCTAGCTCGAATTTGCTGATCGCCCAACGCGCGAGGGCGGGCGGATCGCGCGTCAGCTTCGCCGACACCTTGTGCGGCGTGACGCCCCAGTAGAGCGTCGCGCGGCGGCACACATCGTCCTTGTCGCTGAAGCAGAAGACCGGCGCGGCCGGCCGCTCGGCCGACACCGAGCGCGCCGTGTTGCCACTGTTGGTCGGCACCACGACGGCACGCACCGCGAGTCCACGCGAGAGCAGCGACGTCGCCCGCGAGAGCGCCTCGGGCAACGAGAGTGGCGCACCACCTTCCGCGTCTCCCAAGTCGGCATGGTCGGTCAGCTTGTCGAATTGGCCGTGCTTCCACTGGTGGCCCTCGATCAGGCGGACGACGCGGTTCATCGTCTTGACGGCGGCAACGGGATACGCCCCCACCGCGGTCTCGGCCGAGAGCATGACGGCGTCGGCCCCGAGTTGCGCAGCGGTGGCCACGTCGGTGACTTCGGCGCGCGTCGGACGGGGGTTCTCGACCATCGACTCGAGCATCTGCGTCGCCATGATGACCGGCGTGTTGGCTTCGATCGCGAGGCGCACGAGCTCGCCCTGGATGAGCGGCACTTCCTCGACAGGCATCTCGACGCCGAGGTCGCCGCGCGCCACCATGATCGCGTCGGAGACATCGAGAATGTCGCGGATGCACGTGAGCGCCTGCGGCTTCTCGATCTTCGCGACAATGGCCGTGTTTGCCCCCTCCTTCGCGATCAGACGCCTCAGCGACGTCACACACTTCGCGGAGCGCACGAACGAGAGCGCCAAGTAGTCCACACCGAGGCCGATCGCGAAGCGCGCGTCCTTGCGGTCCTTGGGGGTCAAGGTTGCCACCGACACCGTCGAGTACGGCAGATTGAGCCCCTTGTGGTCCTTCAGGCGCCCGCCATGGACGACCGTGCACTCGATGTCCCGCCCCCGCACGCGATCGACCTGCAACATCAGGTTGCCGTCGTCAAGCAGGATGAGGTCCGCCTTCTTCACGTCCTCGTGAATGCGCCGGTACTGCGACGGGATCAGCCCCGGAGCACCCTTCACTGCGCGCGACGTAACGATCACGGTCTCGCCCTGGACGAGGTCGATACCGCCGCCCTCAAACTTACCGACGCGGATCTTGGGACCGCAGAGATCCGCCATCACACCGATGTAGCGATCGGCCTTCCGCGCCGCGATACGAATGCGCTTCATCGCCTCACGATGACCGGCGTGGTCGCCGTGCGAGAAGTTCAGCCGGAAGATGTCGACCCCGGCACTCACCAGTTGGTGGAGGGTCTTGCGCTCCCAGGACGCCGGTCCGAGGGTGGCGATGATCTTGGTGCGCCGCTGCTTCAACGTAACGCGTGCGATGTCGAGGCCGCTGATTCGTGACATGACGCGTGTATACCTCGTCGGGCTCTTCCGGGGTTGCACCGTCTCGGCGTCTCGCGGTCTCGTGACGCCGGAATCGAGAAGGGCGCCGACCTTGCGATCGGCGCCCTTCGACGTCGCCGGTTCGGCGACCTACACGCGATCCGGCGGCGTGTTGGCAGCGATCCACGCGTCGAGGTCGCCCTCGTATCCGACGGCAGCGTGCCGCGCGGCGGCCTTGCCGAAGAGCGCACGCAACTGCTCGGAGCCGAGCTTCTCCTTGGAGTCGATCACGTCCATGACCGCCTCAGCGGCGTCGGCGCCAGCGCCCTCGGCAGCCTTCATCACGCCATCCGCTTCATCGAGCGGCTCCTCGTGGATACCGAGGTACTTTTCCATCACGACGTTGCTGACGCGCTTGCTGTGGCGGCGGCTGATCGCGATGTTGCCCTGGCCGGTCACCACGTTGCCGACGCCGAAGATCTCCGGCATCGCGTTCATGCGGCCGAGATCCCAGTCGTCGAACGCGTAGAAATCGCCCTTCGTCGGGAGCCCCTCGATCGGACGCGGAACCGACCCGATCGACGCGTAGATCTGCGTGGTCGGCATGACGCGCTCGGTGCCTTCGACTTCGAGGACGCGCCCGTTCTCGATGCGGGTGGTGATCACCTTCAGACCAGCGACCTTGCCGTCGTCGTCGAAGATGACCTCTTGCGGCAGTGTGTTCTGGCTGAACTGGTTCATGAACTTCGTCTGCACGATGCCCATGAGCTTCTCGCGCACGTTCATCGTCTTCTCTTTCGCCGCGTCGTCGGCACCCGGCTTGAACGCCGCGACCGGCATCTCGCGTGCCGACCGGCGATAGACGAGCGTGCAGCCCTTCACGCCGAGGTCGTCGAGCGTGAGCTCGTGCTCAGCGAGGATCTTGGCGAGCCCCTTGTGCTCCATGTGCGGGACGTCCGCCTCGATGCCGCGCTCACGCAACTTCGCAGCCACGGTCTCGAGCATGATTGCCTTCACCACGTCGATCGAGGCCAACCCGCCGCCGACCACCAGGGCGCCGTCGTGGATGTCGTAGCGCTCACCGGCATACGACTCCTCTTCGTGGTGGTTGAACCAGTAGATGAACGGGTTCTGATAGATGAGTCCGTTGCCCTCGGCCTCGGTGGCCCCGACTGCACGCAGCTTGCGGTCATTCCACGCACCGTTCGCCAGCACGATCGCGCTGAAACCCCACTCGCGCAGGTCCGCGAAACTGACGTCCTTACCGATCGTCGTGCTGGGGACGTAGACCACGCCTTCGGTCTTCAGCTTGTTCGCGATGCGCACGTACTCCTGGGAGCGCTGTCGCGCATGCCAGCGAGGCAGACCGTCTTCGATCTTCCCGAACGGGCGCGCGTTCTGCTCGAAGACGACCGTCATGATGCCTGCCTTGGCGAAGATTTCTGCGGCCTCGGCGCCCGAGCAGGCGCCTCCGATGACAGCCACCGCGTGGCGTGGGGTGTCGAGGTAGCTCTGGTCCATCGACCGCGTCTCCTGTGCTCTGGCCCGGCACGTGGCCGGAACGGGGGTATTTCGCGAGTTCTGGCCGCAAATCGGGCCGGGAAGCCGCGCAAGCTACCAGTCGGGGCAGCCACCGACGAGATCCGCGGAAGCTGTGCAACGAAGCCCGCAGCGGTCCTGTGACCTTCGTCGCGTCGCGTTTTGCGACACGTGTCCATCAAATCGACGACCTGTCCATCAAGTCCATGCCGGACACCTCCCGATGGGGAAGAGCCTCATGCCCGTCGGAAACGTTCTGTTGGTTGATGACGACCGCGAGTTCGCCTCAGGACTCGCGGCGGGGCTCAAGCTCCAGGGTCATGACGTCCATACCGTGGGATCGCTCTCCGAGGCGCGCGAGCGTCTGAAGCGCCGAAGTCCGGATATCGCGCTCCTGGATCTGCAGCTCCCCGACGGCCACGGCCTCCAGCTTCTCGACACGTTACGCGACGCCGGAGGCGACCCGGCAGTCGTGATCCTCTCGGGCCACGGCACGGTCGGCGCGGCCGTCGAGGCGCTGAAGAAAGGCGCCATCGACTTCGTGGAGAAGCCCGTGCGCCTGACGAAGCTCGGCGCGATCATCACGCGTGTACTCGAAGGTCGCGCGCTGCGACGCCAGGTCGCGAGCCTGCGGCAGCAAGTCGCCGATCTGCAGGGGACGCAGGGCATCCTCGGACGGTCGCCGGCGGTGCGCACGACGCTCGACAGCGTCGCGCGACTCGCCAGCGCGCCCGGGACCTCCGTCCTGATCACGGGCGAGAGCGGCACCGGCAAGGAGCTCGTCGCCCGCGCCATCCACGACGCCGACATGAAACGTGGTGGCCCTTTCGTGGCCGTCAACTGCGCCGCTCTGACCGAGAGTCTGCTCGAGTCCGAGCTCTTCGGATACGAGGAGGGCTCGTTCACGGGCGGGCGCCAAGGCGGACGCGAGGGCCTCTTCGAGGCTGCCGACGGCGGCACGCTCTATCTCGACGAGGTCGCGGAACTCGATCTCGGCCTGCAGGCGAAGATCCTGCGCGCCCTTCAAGAGCGGAAAGTTCGACGTGTCGGTGGGTTGGAAGACCGCAACGTCGATATTCGCGTGATCGCAAGCACGCATCGCGACCTGCCGCAGCGGGTCCGCGACGAGACTTTCCGACAGGATCTCTTCTACCGCCTGCAGGTCGCCCCCATCCACCTGACGCCGTTGCGCGACCGGGGCGACGACGTCCTGCTCCTCGCCGAGCACTACCTCAAGCACTTCGCCGGACAGATGTCGCGGCAGCTCGAGGGCATCGGGCCTGACGCCGCGCGCGCGCTGATGGATTACGGGTGGCCGGGGAACGTGCGCGAGTTGCGCAACGTGATGGAATACGCGGCGATCCTCTGTACCGACGGAGAGGTCCATCTCGAGCACTTGAATATCCCGACGGCGAGCCGTCCCGAGCAGCGGGCGATCTCCGCCTCGGTGTCGCCCGCCGACCTCATCCGCAGCCTTCCCGACCGCAAGCTCTGCACGCTCGAACAGGCCGCCATCGAGGTCGTGCTCGCGGAGACCAGCCACAACGTCGCCGCCACGGCGCGCGAGCTCGGCATCCACCGGCAGACGCTCTACAACAAGATGAAGGCCTTCGGCCTCAAGTAGGTCGCGCGGACGCACGCAGAGCGAACGCTGACTCCGTGCGTCGTGGCGATTCTGCGTCGGTTCACGGCAGCAGTTCGAATGCAGCGAACCCGCGCGGGCGAACCGCGAGGAAGTCGCGGCGGTCGAGCGAGAGGATGCGGCTGCAACCCCGGCGTTCGGCACACGCCATGACGGTCGCATCCGTGATCCCGAGGTCGAGATCCCTGTAGGTCTCCAGTAGTTCGACTGAACGCTTGAGGTCGCCCTCGGTCGGGTGGTCCAGTTCGTAGCGGCCCGCGGCAACCTCGGCCACGAAGCGCAACTCCGCCGCGGGCCCGCCGCGCCTCGCGATGAGGAAACCGACTTCGGCGAGGACCAGAGTCGGCAGCACGAAGGGACCGAGCTCGTCGGCGACCGCGGAGACAGCCGCTGCGTGGGCGTCATCGTCGCGATCGAGCAATGCGTAGAGCCCACCCGAGTCAAGGATGAGCATCAGCGCCCAAAGCCCTCCGTCGCCAGGACATCCTCCGCCGTGCGCGCCGTGTCATGGGTACCGGACGCGAAGACCCCGAACGTCGGGCGCGCTCCGTGGGCGCGCCGGGCTTCCATCTCGTCGATCGCCATCCGGATCAACTCGGCCATCGACGAACCGGTCTCCGCGCTCCTCTGCCGCAGAGCGCGTGCCTGACTCTCCTCCAGGTAGATCGTCGTCTTCTCCATGCCATACATCATGCCATATGTCTTCGTTGGAGTCGAGAGCGTCGAGAATCCGATCGCGCCGCCACCGAGCGTGGCGCGGCGTGGTGCGGATCATGCCGCCCCCCGTCGATCGCCCTTCTGCGCCGTTCGTGTCCGCCCGCCGCCAAGAGAGGCCCAAGCGGAGCGGCGCTCGACGCATATGGTTGCGACACCACAGGACGGTCGCGCTCAGGCCCGCCTCCTCAAGGCGAGCCTGAGAGCACGACCTGCTGCGCCTTGGCTGCGAGCGTGGCGCCTTCGTCTTGAAACCCGAGCGGGCCGAGAGTGCGAGGCGAAGAACGGCGTCACACACCCGTACGCTCGGAGAGGTCTTGAATCCATGCGCAATGCGACAGAGAGTGGCGCGATTGGGAGTGCAACGTGTGCCGACTCCCACGCTTTGACGAGTAGCGCGAGCGATCCGCGCGCCCACAGGAGCCGGAGTTCTATGATCGAGAATTTGCGTCCCTATGACGTCGAGTACCTGACGAACCTCAGCCAGGAGCAACTGCGCGAGTTCGCACTCGAGCACACGCCGAGCATCGGCGTCACAGCCCAGGGCAACCTGAACAAGGTCAGCCGCAACAAGGCGCGCATGGCGAGATTCACATTCGTCATCGCCCCCGAGTCGGATGACGCGCTCTACTCCGCCAAGACGATGCCGCGCGATCAGGCCGACGTCCTGATCGCAGCGCAGAAGGAGTACATCCTCGGCAAGGGCAAGCTGATCGAGTTGCAGGCCTTCCTCGGCCTCGGTCCGCGCGCCGTTCCCGTGCAGTGGCTCTACACGATGGAGGGCGCGAACATCGCCGGGATGCAGTCGATCCTCGGCTTCCCGACGAGCGATGTCCTCAAGGACGGTGAGGCATTCGCGCCGGAGTTCCGCGTGGTCTACACGCCGGATCATGTCCCGGACTCCCCGGGCGGCCAGGCGATCCTCGTCGACCTTGAGAACTACACGACCTACATCATGGGTCCGGACTACTTCGGTGAGTCGAAGAAGGCCGCGCTGCGCATGCTGAACGACCTCACGTTCCAGCAGGGTGGCCTCACGCTGCACGCTGGTGCGAAGGCTGTGAAGATCGGCGACACCAGCGTCACCATGACCATCATGGGGCTCTCGGGCACCGGCAAGACGACGACCACGTTCAGCAAGCAGGGCGACGTCGCGCAGCCGATCCAGGATGACATGGTCACGCTCTGGCCGCACGGCGAGTTGTCGATCACAGAGAACGGCTGCTTCGCGAAGACGTTCGGGCTGACCGAGGAGACCGAGCCGGTCATCTACCGCGGCACGATGTCGCGCGAGGCCTGGCTCGAGAACGCGTACACGGACACCGACGGCGTCCTCGATTTCTTCAAGGACGAGTTGACCGCCGATGAGGTGGCCGGCTGCCGCCAGACCCTGATCGACACCAACGCCCCAGCCGACAACGTTGACAAGTACATCGCGGGCGACGCGTCCCTCAACGACGTCACCAACGACGCGGGCACGCCCGACGATGGCTGGGACTTCGTCAAGTGGACGCAGAACGGCCGCTCGATCATTCCGATGAGCTCCGTCGAGGACGCCGCAGACCTCACGGCGATCCCGCCGGTGAAGTCGATGGGCATCCTCAATCGCGACGAGGGTCGCGACGCGGCGACGCCCGGCATCCTGCGCTTCAAGAGCCCCGAGCAGGCGGCTGGCTACTTCATGCTGGGCGAGACGACAAAGACGTCAGCCGCTGGCAAGGACACCGGCAAGACCCGCTCGCCATTCACGCAGCCCTTCTTCCCGCGCGCGTTCGGCCTGCAGGCCGGTCGCTTCCGCGAACTGGCTGCGACCATGTCAGACGTCGGTCTCTGGATGATGAACACCGGCTACGTCGGTGGGTCCGTGAAGGAGGTCGCCGCCGACCAAGCCTTCAAGGTGAAGATCCGCCACTCGTCGGCCATGCTCGAGGCGCTGATCACCGAGAAGATCGCGTGGACCGAGGACCCGGACTTCGGCTATCTGGTCGTCGATCTCGACGCGCCCGAGAACGCGGCGCTGCTCGAGAAGGTGCCCGCCGAGATCCTGCGCCCGGTGACGTTCTTCGAGAAGGCCGGCCGCATGGACGAGTACCGCGCGTGGGTCGCGGCCATGAAGTCCGAGCGCCGCACGTTCCTCGAGAAGTTCGACGTGGACGCGGACATCATCGCCGCAACCACCAACGACGCGTAGCTGCCGCAACGCTGCTACACCGTCGATGGAGAGCGCCCCGTCGTGCAACCGCACGGCGGGGCGTTTTGCGTCTTCGCCTACCGGACCCCGAGATCGAGTCAGAGTAGGCTCGGCGATGTTCGCGACGCGGGATCGGCGCGTGTCGCTGGCACCGGATCGCGAGTCTCTATCGCCTTACCTCGCGCCTCGACCGCGCCGTGTCCCGGGCACGTCCGGCAGGGGCAGCGTCACGAGGACGGGGCCGGTGTGCTTCTCGTTCGGTCGCGCCGCCCTGGCGACAGCCCGCAGCAACTCGTCTTTCGACATCCCCATCTGCGTTGCCAGTTCGTCTGCGTAGCAACCGCAGGGGAGGCGGCGCCTCGAAGTACGGGCCGGCTTCCGGCGCGACTGATCTTGCTTCTCTCGCATGGGAAGACTCCTTTCGTCTACCCCCAGGTCGCGTGAGAAGGCCGAAGGTTACATGGGAATCTAGAAACTTAGTTCCGGGCCAACGCGCTCAGTAGCACCCGTGGCGCGTACAGGTCGCACCAGCGTCTCCGCGCCGCGCGGGCACGGGCGGAGTCATTGGCGCTCGACTACCGCGTCCCATCGAACGCTGCCGAAGTTGCCCTGGCTCCGCATTGCATCACGCACGCTCGCGGTACCGAGTCCCTCATCGCTGGCGGCGGGACTTCGATCACGTGGCGACGATGAGAGAAACTCGCTGTGCCCGCAGAGCGAGGACTCCGCAGGATGGCGGTCGAGAGTCTCATCGATGCGTCCTCTTCGAGTGGCTTGAGCTCCTTGCTGGGGCTCGAGTTCCTCGATGCGCCGCCTCTGCAGAGCTGGCACTCCGCGTGGCAACGCGGTCTTCCGACTAGAGATCGCACCGAATTGCGTAGACATCTAAGACGACCGGTCGTATTCTCCGACACATGACCCGCAGGAGGCACACTGACGACGTCCGTGTCCGGCTACTCGAAGCCGGGATCGCAGCTTTCCGTGACAACGGCTTCCACGGCACGGGCATCAAGGCGATCCTCGACCGCGTCGGGATCCCGAAGGGCTCGTTCTACAACTACTTCGAGAGCAAGGACGCCTTCGCTGTCGCGGCGATCGAGCACTACGCGCGGTGCATGGGCGACAAGCTTGGCGCCGCGCTCGCGGATGCTCCGAGCTCGATCGAGGGCGTGCGCACGTTCTTCCGCGCGGAACTCGACGCGTTCGTCAAGGCTGACTTCGTCGGAGGCTGCCTGGTCGCCAACCTGGGCGCCGAGCTGGAGGGTTCCGCCCCGTGCCGCGCCGCTCTCGCGGCAGCACTCGGCGGCTACGTCGGCGGCATCAGCACGGCGATAGCGCGCGCCCAGGAGCAGGGGGGCGTGCGGTCGGACATCTCCGCCGACGTCCTCGGTCCGCTCCTCGTCGACGCCTGGGAAGGCGCGGTGATCCGCATGAAGATCGAACGCTCACCCGCCCCGCTCGAACAGTGTCTCGAGCAAGTCCTGGACGGCTTCTTCCGGCCGTGACCCACCTCTCCCCGCCCGAGCCCTCTTGGCTTGCCTTCGCTAAGACGACCGGTCGTATCAATCAACTTGAGCCGCATTCACTCCCGCCATGTGCGCGGCGCTACTCCCACCACCAGGAGCAAACTCCATGACCGAGACAACGAGCGAGAACGTCGATCTGATCCGCCGTCTGTACACCGCATTCCGAGCTGCGGACTACGACACGTTCGCCACGCTCTGCGCGGCCGAGATCGAGTGGATGCAGAACGAGGGGTTCCCCTATGGAGGCCGCCACGTGGGGCCCCAGGCCGTCATCGACGGCGTCTTCCTGACGCTGCCCAGGTACTGGGACGGGTTCGCCTACGACGTGAACGAAATGCTCGACGCTGGCAACCGCGTCGTCGTACTTGGCGCCTACGTCGGCACGCACCGTGAGACGGGCAAGTCGTTCCGCGCCGAGACCACGCACGTCTTTGACATCGCCGATGGGCTCGTCACGCGCTTCCGACAGTACACCGACACAGCGATCGTCCGGGACGCGGCCACACCCGGTGCGGGCGCATCCCAGGCGGCAAGCCCCGGTCCGGCGCACGCCGACATCCTCTGCGTCATCGACCACTACCTCACCGGGGCACGCTCGGGCTCGAGCGAGCGCATGAGCGAGGCGTTCCACCCGAACGCCACGATGTACGGCCATCTCGGTGACGAGCTATTCGGCGGCCCGATCGAGACGCTCTACGAGTGGCACGACAAGAACGGCCCGGCTCCGGACCTCCGCGCGAGCGTTGCGGTCGTCGATCAACACGGGAGCGTCGCGACGGTGCGCGTCGAGATCGACGACTGGACCGGGATGCGGTTCACCGACGCGTTCACTTTGCTACGGACCGACGGGCGCTGGCAAATCGTGAACAAGGTGTTCCATCTGCACACCGACGGCGTGCCTCTCAATCCCCGAGCAGGGAGAGACACCGAGTGACGGGGTGTGCTAGCGCGGTCGCGTAGTGTGACGGCTGCGATCGGCACGGCCTCACCGAGCGACTCACCACGGTGCCGTCGATCGCTCCGCTGGCCGCGAGACGGACCGTGACGCGTACCCGCTCCTTGAGACACACAGGCGGGGCGGAGTGCCGAGACCGGTCTCGGCACTCCGTGTAGTAGAAGCGTCTTCCGCGCGGCATCCGTTTGCCTGACCATCGCCAGTCAGCTTCGTTTTCCCGCCCGCGGGGGACGCGAACGCCGAGAGACTGCGCGACATGCTCGACGATGCGCTGCAGTCCATCCCCGACGTTGCCGACGTGACGATTGTGCGCGGCAACGCAGCGCCGTCCGACGCGGTGGCTGATCTGCTATTGGAGATGCCGCACGGCGCCACACGCGAGGCCGACTTCGACGCGCTCGTCGCCGCGCTGCGCGGGACCTACCCGCACAACCTCCGCGACTTCTTCTTCGTCAACACCGACGTCGGCTCCGGCGAGCTGGGAGCGCGGTTGGCCGAGCGCGTGATCGAGGGCGATCCGCGGCGCACGGTGATGACGATCCGCAGTCGCATTCCGCGCACCTTCGTGGACTGCAATCGCATCCTGAACGGCGCGCTCTCCGACGCAAGCGAGACGGCCTCGCCCAGTGTCTCGCCCGGCGTCACCCCCGGCCTGCCGCCGTATGTGCACGACGAATACGATCGGGACCTCCTCGTCGCGCGCCACGCAGCGTACACAGACCTCGTGAGCGGCGCGATGGAGCATGTCTGTGGATCGGGTGGCACGGCGCTCACGCTCCACACGTACGCGCCGCGCAGCGTCGACGTCGAGGTCGATGAGCACATCGTCGAGAGTCTGCACGCGGCGTATGCCAGCAAGACAGTCGCAACGTGGCCGCTGCGGCACGAGGTGGATCTCATCACACGTGATGGTGACGGCCGACTGCTCGCCGATCCGGCGCTCCTGGCATGCGTTCGCACCGCCTTCGCGGCGCTCGACATCGAACCTGCGGAGAACGGCACGTACTACCTGCACCCCGCAACGACCGCGGCCGTGCTCGCCGCTCGCTATCCAGGCCGCACCCTCTGCCTCGAGGTGCGCCGCGACCTCCTCGTGAACGAGTTCACGCCGTTCGCGGAGATGGACGTCGCGCCGGATCGGATCGATCGATTTGCGGCCGTTCTCGAGACCGCGTTGCGCTCATTCCGGCGCCTCGCCACGGGCACTGCCTGACTCCGTGACAGCCTCGGCGCGAGCCTGGGCTCACGTCGGACGCAGTCTCCGTCTCGACCCCGCACGTGCGTCGGGCAGTGCCAGCGGTCTACCATCCCCTCGTGAACGCACGACCGGCCAGCCGGCGGCGCTATCGGCTCGCCGCGGTTCTCATGCCTCTCCTCGCCCTCGTCGCGGTGGAGGGCGCGCTGCGCGCCTTCGGTTTCGAGCATCCACTCGACCCGCCGCCGTACGAATTCCTCGCGCCAGATCGGCGGCTCGCAAGCGACGACGGCCCGACGATCACGGACCCGGATCTCTTCTGGCGCCTGCGGCCCGGGGCACACACGCCGGACGGCTCGATGTCCGTCGCTGCGAGCGGCTTCCGGACCGCATTCGTCGAGCAGAAGGCCCCGAACGTGCGCCGCATCCTCTGCCTCGGAGACTCCAGCACGTTCGGGCTCCACGTCAGCGAGTCACAGGCCTGGCCGGCGCGGCTGGAGACTGCCCTCTCCCCCGATGTCGAGGTACTCAATCTCGGGGTGCCCGGCTACACGTCGCACCAGGGGCGCTCGTTGCTCGCAAGAGTGGGCGAGGCGCTCACCCCCGACGACGTGGTCATCGCGTTCGGGGCCTTCAACGACTGGATTCCGGCGCGCGGTCGGATTGACGCCGAGCAGCAGCCTCCGCCGCTCTGGCGCCAGGTGCGCATCGTGCAACTGGGAGCGCGCATTCTCGGAACTGCGGTTCCGACGAACGCCTCCAATTCCGGAGCCGAGACCTTGAGCGTCCTGGGCGAGATCCGAACGGCTGATTTCGAGGGGCGGCGACGCGTTCCTCTTGAGCACTTCGAGCGCGACCTCCGCGCACTCCTCGAACGCTCGGCAGCGCTTGGCGCCCGGGCGGTCGTCGTGTCGCAACCGCTTCCGTGCAAGACAGCGGCTCGTAACCCCGTCGCGCGCGCCTATGCCGCCGCCGCGCGACGGATGGCAGCCGCGTCGCAGGCGCGCTACGTCGACGGCTGGCGGATCTTCGACGAGAGCGGGCTCCCGGAGTCCGCGCTCTTCGTTGACTTCTGCCATCCGAGTCACGCGGGGCACGCACTCCTCGCGGCGGAGATCGCGACGGCGCTGACGCGCGAACCCGCGACACGGATGACCGCGGTCTCCGGTCGATAGACGCCGCTCCGAGGGCGCTGGTTCGCGGCGCGACAGCGGCCGAACGACACGTTTTGGCGCCCCCCCGACGACTTCCCTCTTTACGGCGCCTCTTCGCGGTCAAAATCCCCCGCCTTGCCACCCCCGACTCGTTACTGGCGGCAAGGCCACCGAGGAGACGGCGATGAGCGACCACAAGATCGACGTGAAGGCGCTGCTGGCACGGCTGGGTGTCGACGCCGACGCGCAGAACCCGGGCTTCTACGACGGCCGCTTCGAGAACGGCGAGGGCGGTGAACTCGTCAGCTGCTCGCCCGGCGACGGCGCTCGCTTGGCCTCGGTCGCGCAGGCCACGCGCGCCGACTACGAACGCGCGATCGAGACGGGCCTGTCCACGTTCGAACGTTGGCGGACCGAACCCGCGCCCGCGCGCGGCGAAGTCGTGCGTCAGATGGGCGAAGCGCTCCGCGAGCACAAGGACGACCTCGGCGCGCTGGTCGCGCTCGAGATGGGCAAGGTCCTGAGCGAGGGCCTCGGCGAGGTGCAGGAGATGATTGATATCGCCGACTTCGCGGTCGGCCTCTCGCGTCAGCTCTACGGCCTGACCATGCACAGCGAGCGCCCGAATCACCGCATGTACGAGCAATGGCATCCGATCGGAACGGTCGGGATCATCAGCGCCTTCAACTTCCCCGTGGCCGTCTGGTCGTGGAACGCGTTCCTCGCCTTCGTCTGCGGAGACGTCTGCCTGTGGAAACCATCCGAGAAGACGCCGCTGACAGCACTCGCGGTCTGTCGCGTGCTCGACGGCGTGCTGGAGCGCAACGGTTGGCGCGGCATCTCCAATCTGGTCATCGGCGACGTCGATCAAGTCGGCGAACCGATGCTCGATGACCGCCGGGTCCCGCTGGTCTCGGCGACCGGTTCGTGCCGTATGGGGAAGATTGTCGGCCCGCGCGTCGCGGCGCGCCTCGGCCGCTCGCTCCTGGAACTCGGCGGCAACAACGCCCTGATCGTGATGGACGACGCCGATCTCGACCTCGCGCTCGTGGCGACCGCATTCGGTGCCGTCGGCACGGCCGGGCAGCGCTGTACGACAACGCGCCGCCTCCTCGTCCAGAAGGGCGTCGCGGCGCAGCTCACCGAGCGTCTCGTTGCGTCGTACGCCTCGATCAAGATCGGACCGCCACTCGAAGCGGGCGTGCTCTGCGGGCCGCTGATCGACCAGGACGCCGTGCAGACGTACACGGACGCCATCGCACGCATCCGGGCCGACGGCGGCGAGATCCTCTGCGGCGGCAACGCCCTGGACCGTCCTGGATGCTACGTCGAGCCGACGATCGCGCGCGTCCCCACCGATTTCGCGCTCGCGAAGGACGAGACGTTCGCACCGATCCTCTACGTCATGGAGATCGACGATCTCGACGACGCGATCCGCATCCAGAACGATGTCCCGCAGGGGCTCAGCAGTGCGATCTTCACCGACTCGGTGCGCACTGCGGAGCGCTTCCTCTCGGCGGCGGGTAGTGATTGCGGCATCGCGAACGTCAACATCGGGACCTCGGGCGCGGAGATCGGCGGAGCCTTCGGCGGCGAGAAAGAGACCGGCGGCGGTCGCGAGGCCGGCAGCGACGCGTGGAAGGCATACATGCGGCGACAGACGTGCACGATCAACTGGGGCACTGATCTACCACTGGCCCAGGGCGTCGAATTCGACGTCTGAACGCAAGAACCTGGCCGGATCCACCGATAACTCAAGACGTCGGGAACATCCGCCGGAGGTGAGTTCTGAATCGGGACGAGCGTCGTTGCCATCGATGCGGGCGCAACGCGCCCGCGGACGACGCCTCGTGCGCGCACTGCGGCGCGGTTCTGGCTGCGATCTGCCCGACGCCGGGGTGCGAGACGACGTTCCGCAACGACCTAGATGCGTGCCCCGCATGCGGGGAGTACAGCGAACCCCACGTCTACCGATCGCCGTTCACGATCCGTCGCATCGTCTTCGCCTCCGTCCTGCTCGCAGGGCTGATCGGGGCTGGTGTCTGGACGTACAAGCGCCAGTCGCGGCCTACGCCCTGGCGCACCTGGACCACGGCTGACGCGGCGTACCGCGACGGCCGCTTCGCCGACGCAGAACTCCTCTTCGCTCGCTACGTCGACGAGTACGGCCCGCGTGCGGACGCGTTCTACCTCCGCGCTCTCTGTCTCCTGCAGCTGGACCGAAGAAGCGAGGCCGAGCAGTTCTTTCGCCGCGCGTTGGAGCGCGAGGAGTCGCACATTCCGGCTCTGGTCGCGCTTTCTCACTCCGCCATGGAACGTGGCAGCATCACAGACGCACTCCGCTATGCGCAGGCGACACTTGTCATCGAGCCGACCAACGCGCAAGCCCACGTCGTGATCGGCAGCGTGCTCTCGACGCCCGGGCTACTGGACGTCCAGCGCGCACGCTGGCACCTCAAGCAGGCGATGGCGGACTCCGACGTCTCGCGGCTGGCACGCGTACTCCTCGCCGAGCTCACGCTGACGACAGATTGGGCGATGGCCGGCGGCGAGCGCGAGATGGAGTCCAAACTGGCACTTGCGACAGCTGCCGACGAGTCACGTCGGCGGTTGCGTGCCGATGACCAACGCCCACTCCCCGAACGCGAGCGCATCGAGCTACAGATGTTCCTGGCACGCTGCGCGCTGGCCGGCGGGGATCTCGACGAGGCGGGCCAGCGTCTTACGCTGGTGCAGCAAGATGAGCCGAACCGTCGAGGACTACGCGGCATGCAGGCGCGCGTATTCTGGCTGCGAGGGCTTGAGGGACAGGCCAAACGTGAATTCGACGCTGCGCTCGAAGCCGATCCCTCGCCAATCAACGCGTTGCAGATCGCGGCGTTCTACGAACGGGTCCACCAGCCGGCACTCGCATTCGAGGTGATCTCCGCCGCGCGCCTACGTCACCCGGACGACTTCACACTGCGCCTTCACGAGGCGCGTGGCCTGATCGATGAGGGCAAGACGGCCGAAGGCGAGGCGCGGCTCCGCGACCTCCGTGAGATGGCACCTGACGAGAACCAGGTCAGCATCTGGCTCGCCGACGCCATCCTCCGCGACGGGGGACGCCGCGACGAAGCCGAGGCCGTGCTACGCGAAGCGATCGACCTCACGAGCGCGGACCCGATGGCAGCCCTGCGCCTCGCCGACCTCCTCCTCGACCCGCGCGGCGAGGACAACGTGGCGGCGAACGACGTCGCGGAGGCGCAGGCGATCGTGGACCGGTACACCGCCGCGGAGGGCCGCGAGCCGCCGTTGGTGCCCGACTCCCCCGCCGACATCTACGCCGGGTACGTGCGCGGGAAGGCGTTGCTCGTGCAGCGACAGTTCACCGAGGCGATCGCGGAACTGGGACGCATTGCCGACCGCAACCCCGAGGACCCGTTTCCACATCTGCTCCTCGCGCGTGCTCACGAGGAACGCGGAGAGTACGTTCTCGCTGGACTGGAACTGACGGCTGCACTGCGCACCGGCGCGACGACGCGCGACGTCTATCTGCGCCGTGCACGTGCCAACCTCGCGCGCATCGACGGCGCTCCGGAAGTGGCGGCCGAGGACGCGCTGCGCGCGCTCGCGCTCGACCTGGGGTCCACCCAGGCACGCATCGTTCTCTCGCGTGCGTGGATGCGGCACGCGCCGCCGGAGACGGAGCGCGCCGAGAAGATGCTGCGTCAAGCTCTCGACGAAGTTGGCTCAGATCCGGCGCTGCGCCTCGAACTCGCGCGTGTGCTCGTCCTCGCGGGAAAGCACGCAGAAGCCGATGCGGAGGCGCGAGCGCTCCTCACCGCTGTTCCCGAGGCGATCGCGGCGCAGGCCACGGAGCTACGGGCGGCCATCGCCGATCTGAACACCGGGGAACATTTGTCGCCCGCGGCGCGCACCATCTTCGAGGAGGCGTTACGCGCGCACGCTGACAGTGCAAGATGGCACACGCGGTTCGCGCTGTTGATGCTGCGCGCTGGCGAACGTGACGCCGCCGAACGCTGGGCGCGCATCGCGATCGAACGTGACGCACATGCGACGCGCCCGCGCCGCATTCTCTTCGAGTGCGTCGTCGGTAACGACTCGACATTGGACGAGGCACGGGACATCGTGACGCACCTGCAGGAGACCGCACCGAAGGCAATCGACTCCGTCTACGTGAAGGGCAAGCTCGCGTTGCGCGACGCCCGCAATGCCGAAGCCGTGTTCTTGCTCTCGGAGGTCGTGGAGCGCGCGCCATTGGATCTCGAAGCGGCGTACTTCCTCGCACGGGCGCTGGCCGACGAGGGCGACCTCAAGGCGGCGCGCCGCGTTCTGGAACGTGTGATCCGCATCCGCCCGTCGTTCGTCGAGGCGCGCGTGGAGCTAGCCGACGTGGCGTTCCGCGAGGGGCGCGCGGCATTGCGCGACGATCGACTCGAGGAGGCCCTCGACGCGTTGCACAGCGTCCTGGGAACGGACGCGCGGCACGTCGCCGCGCGCGCGGCGATCACCGAGACGTACCTGCGCGCAGCGGCGGGCGGCGACGCTCTCCTGCTCGCGCGGGCGCGCAAGGAGGCGGATGCGTTGGTGGCCGTGCTGGAGTCGCGTCTCCGCGCAGAGAACGCGAGCGGCGAGAGCTTCGAGAGCGTTGCGGGGCGAACCCGACTGGGCGCGGGCCTGACTCTGCTGGGAACGGTCGCCGAGGCGCAACAGGATTGGGGCGCAGTCGTCGACGTGGCCACGCGCCATGTGGAACTCTATCCGGACGACCTCGATGGCATCCGCCGACGCGCAAACGCACTCGCGACTGCCGGTCGTGCGGCGGAGTCCACGAGCGCACTCGAAGATGCGTTGCAGGAGCATCCGGAAGAGTGGGAACTGCTGCGTGCGCTCCTCCCGACGTACGAGGGCGTGGGCCGCGTCGCGGACGCAATCAGCGCGGTCGAGCGCTGGCTGGTCGACCACCCGCGCCACGCCGACGCGCACATGGCCCTCGGGTGGCTCCGTCTCGGCACGGGCGACGGGGACGCTGCTGAGAAGGAACTGACCACCGCTCTCGATCTGGACCCGCACCTCGAGGGCGCGCAACTGGCACTCATCGATCTTCTGCTTCGGCGCGATGACGCTGCGGCAGCACAGACGTTGTTGCAGCGTCTCACGGAGTCGGTGGGCGAGCGACCGGCGCTCACGTTCCAGCGCGGACGCATCGCGCAGGCGAACGCGCAGGACAGCTCGGATGGGCTGGCGATCATGGTTCGTGCGTACGGTGAGCTGGGCGCAGATGCGTCGCCGCGCAACGCCGTGACACTACTCACGCTCGCTACGCGATGGGGAGGAACGGAGCAGATCCGAATTGCCGTGCGCGCGTTCCTCAAGCACGCGCGCGAAGCCACGAGGACGCGCCCCGGCTCCCCGGAGCGCGCCCATCGCGCGGAGGCCTTCGCGCTGGCGGGAGCAGCGCTCCATCGACTCGGTGATTTTCCGCGCGCCGAGTACGCGTATCAGATGGCGATCGAGTTGAATCCGGACGACGCGCGTGTACTGAACAACCTCGCCGAACTCATCGCCGGCGATCGCAAGCGACGCGTGCGGCGCGAACTCGACCTCGCGGAACAGTACGCGCGCCGCGCCATCGATCTCTCCCCCACCACACCGGGCTTCCGCGACACGCTGGGGTTCACACTGGCTGCGCAAGAGAGACCGGCTGACGCACGCACAGAATTCGCCGCGGCGGCAGCCATGATGCGCGAACGCCTCGCGACTCTCGAAGCGCGGCAGCCGCGGGACGAGCGCGTAGAGGCGCTGATCACGCATCAGCGATCACAACTTGCAGCATCCCTGGTTCGCGACGCACTCGCCGCGCTCGACTCCGGGCGGTACGAGGACGCAAAACGGCTGCGCGAGGACGCGGAGACGAGTTCTGCGAAGATCGTCGGTTCGCAGGAGTATCAGGCTCTCGCCGCACGCCTCCGCTGACCGCCGCCACATCGGGATCAGCGGCCGGACACTCAGATCGTCGCGTGCGACCGGAGTCGCAACGGGAGTCAGGATCGCCATCGGAACCGATCAGGACTCTGCGACTCACGTCCGTGAGTCAAGTCACTGTGCCGATCCTCTCGACACCATACGTAGTGTCTCGTCTCTCCTTTCCGCTGTGGACGCACCTGCTGTGCGCGCTCCTCGTGACCGCGTGCTTCGCGGGCGAAGCACACGCTGCCGTGACGTGGCCCGGAGACACGGAGTGGCTCGCCCTCACCGCCGGCAACGGGAATAACCTGTCGGACCCGCGAGGTGACACCAACCCGAAGCAAGTCGACATCGTCGGGAACGCAACCACGTCCCGTCGAGGCGCCGGCTTCTGGTACTACAACAGCACGACGGACCAGCTCATGTTCCGCATCCGCGTCGACAAGACCCCGCTCGACAACAGCGGAAACTTCAAGAACCAGGTATGGACCGTCCTGATCGATGACCAGGACGGCAACGACAAGAAGGGTTGGGCGCTGCAACTCGACGCAAAGGACGATGATCTCGTCGAACTCGAAGCCGTCGACAAACTCGACGGGAAACTCGACAAGATCAAGATCAACGACACGAACGACTTCACGGGCGCCATCGGAACATACGCCCGCGCGGTGGACGTGGACAACAACGAGTTCGGTTCCGACTTCGGCGGCGAGGCGGACTACTTCGTCGACATCGCGATCGATTTCTCGGACTTCGAGACCGCCACCGGTCTCAGCACGACAGACAACTTCCGCGTCGCCCTGACCACCAGCGATCGCGACAACAAGATCCGCAAGGACTACCCCTTCGATCTCGACAAGAACAAGAAGCTCTTCGCCGATGGCGGCTGGGGTTCTGCGTTCGCCGCCAACGACGCCGTCGTCCCCGAACCCAGCACATGGGCGCTCTTCGGATTGGGAGCGATCGTCCTCGGGCTACGCGTCCGCCGGCGAAGACGCACAGCCGCATCCGCGCCCGTCGGCGCGTAGTCGCGGTCGATCGTCGCCTGCATCGGCACACGCGGGGCGGCGCAATCCGGCAGATGTGATCGGCAAGAGACCCTGTCGCTGGTGTGACAACGGGCACGTTCTCGCGACGACGGGCCCGCTACGCTGCGTGGGCTCCGTCTCTCTCTCGATGCGCGAGACTGCAATGCGACGCTTCAGGCTCGGCAAGAGTTCTCTCATCCCGATCGGTGCTGTGGTCGCGGCCATCGTGGGGACGCTGCTCGGCGCAGGGGGCCTGCGCGAAGCCGCATTCCAGTTGGAACGCCTCGATGCGAAGTCGTGCATTGGCTGCCATGTGACACGGCAACCGACGTTGGTGCACGAGATGAAGCTGAGCGTGCACTTCCGCGTCGGCGTGTCGTGCGAGGACTGCCACGGCGACGATCACGAGGCGATGTTCGGGCGGAACGGGGAGGTCTCATCCGCCGTCTGCGCGGAAGCGTGCCATGCAGAACAATACGAGCAGTTCAAGCGCAGCGGCCACAGCGAGCCGAAGACCGGTCGAAAGGCCGACGCCCTGGCGCTGAATCCGAGTCGCGTCGGGAGTTGCGCGCTGAACAGCGGCTGCCATGCGTCGCGGAAGACGCACGACGACGGGTCGACCGGCAAGTGCAGTATCTGCCACCCGTCACACAGTTTCTCGATGCAAGTCACGCGCGATCCAGCGGTCTGTGTGACGTGTCATTCCGGTTCGAACAACACCGAGGTGGCGGAGTACGAGAAGTCGATCCACGGAGTGCTCTACCGGACCGGCGGAAGGGACGTCGGCGGCGTCACGTGTGTGACATGCCACATGCCCGGTGGACGGCACGACGAGAACTTCAACCTCACCGAGGTCGAACTCCGACCGGGCGAGGGCCCACTCCACTTCGTGAAGACGATGTCGCCCGCGACGTTTCAGAAACGGCGCGACGCGATGCTGGAGACATGCAAGCCGTGTCACGGCACCAAGCTCGCGAAACGGGCACTACTGGAAGCCGACGCGTTTCGGAGGGCGGGCGCGTACGCGCTTGAGGAGGCGTCGGTCATCGTGCATCAACTCTACGACGAGGGCCTGCTCGATCCGATGCCCGGGGATCGCCTCCCCAATCCGCTCTCCGGCGGCGTCCTCGATCTCGGCGCGAACCAGCTCTTCGACCGCGAGATGTCCATGCCCGAGCGGATCTTCTACCGGATGTACATGTTCACGTTCGCGGGCGGCTGGCGACGCGCCTATCACAACACACCACAACTCGTAACCTGGCACGAAAGCGAAATGCTGAAGACCGACCTGATCGAGTTGCGGGCCGAGGCGTCACGCGTTCGCGCGCTGGCACGGGCAGGCGTGATCACACCACGACCGCCGTCCGACGCCGAAGCGGCGGCATACGAGCGCTCCCGAACCGAGAAGTGAGCCGACAGTTCGCTGCGCAGTATCAGCGCCGCGTCGAGCGCACCCGTAGGCGTTTCGCCAGCCGCAGCACACCGGGGTGTGACGGGCTCAGATCCACGGCACGCGTTGCCAGCCGCCGCGCCGCGTCGAACTCGCCCCGGCGTCCATGCCATTCCGCGAGGGCGAGCAGCGCGAGAACCTGACCCGGGTCGGCGTCGAGCGCGGCACGCAGATGGAGCGCGGCTCCGTCGTCGCGGTCCGTCGCCGTGAGGACTTCGGCCAAGTTGTAGTGCGCGAGCGAAGACGTGGGCGCGATGGCGAGCGCGGCGCGGAAGGCTCGCTCTGCAGCCCGGAGATCGCCCTCGCGACCGTCGAGCGCCCCGAGTTGGACGAGCGCGAGCACGTGGTTCGGTTGGGTGGCAAGCGCACGTTCGAGTGTGCGGCGCGCGCGCGCAGGATCTCCGGCGTTCAGTTGCGCCCATCCGAGACGCGCGAGTGCATCGCCGGTCGGACGCATCAGGACGGACTCGCGGTAGTGCATGACCGCGACCGCCGGCCGCCCCTCTTCTTCGGCGAGGGAACCGAGCATCGTGTGCGCAAACCAATTGTGTGGCTCCACGGCGACGACGCGCTCGAAGAGACCACGCGTGTCGCGCCAGAGTGACGCGAACCACCCGGTCGCGGGCACCAGCAGGAGCACGACGACGACAGCGAGCGTCGCGGCGATCCTGGGACGCGCGGCAAGGAGCACTGCGACACCACCGCAGAGCGCGAGCGTGAGCGGGATCGCGGGCAGGTACGTGTAGCGGTCCGCGACCGCGTGCGACCCGATCGGAAAAATACCGGAGACCGGTGCCAGCAGGATGAGGGCGGCGGCCCACGCTGCGGCGGGCGCGGGGTTCTGCCGAGCGCGCACGGCGACGAGGATGGTGACAACCACTGCCAGAGCCGCCGGGACTGCGAACGTCGGGTCGAGCGGGTCGAAGGGATCGGGACGCAGGTAGTGCGCCGAGAGGCCGACGGGGAGCGCCGTCCGGAGAAGGAGGAAGCCCGCGGAGTGCAGCGCGAGAACAGCACGCCCGACGACCGGCACGTCCGCGAACGCTCCGGTATCGGCCTGCCCGGCCCACGCTGCGGCGGCCACGAGACTGGCGATCGCGATGAACGGAACCTTCTCGATGAAGAGCGCACGAGCAGCGCGTCGGCGCAGGGGCCACACATCGAGCAGAAGCAGGATGAGCACCCACCCGATGGCTGTGGACTTGGACAGCATCGCCGCGGCGTAGAGGGCGAGCGAAGCCCACCACGCGCCGCTCTTCCAGAAGGTGCCGGGCTGCTGACGCGTGGCCACGTGATCGAGCCAAGAACGGAGCGAGAGCAAGAGCAACGCCCCTGAGAGCACGCTGCGACGCTCGGTGATCCAAGCCACCGACTCGACACGAAGTGGATGCGCCGCCCAGACGAGGGCGACGACGAATGCAGAACCCAAGCACAAGCGACGCCGCTCGCGCAGCACCGGCGTCGCGACGAAGAAGAGCCGCCGCGCCACCGTGAAGAGCGCCCCCGCGGCCACGGCGTGGAGCAACAGGTTCTGCGCGTGGAAGACACGCGGATCGAGGCCGCCGAGCGCGAGATCCAATCGATACGAGATCCACGTCAGCGGCATGTACGGACCGAAGTTCCCGCCCGACGACGAGAAGAGTATCCACTCCCATCCGTCCGCGCCCCGCCAGAGCGGATTGTCGGTCAGGAGCATGCGATCGTCCCAGCTCAGAAAGCCACCAGTCAGTGCCGGCAGGAACGGCACGACGGCGAGCACGCCGACGACGAACATGAGCGCGCGACGGCGCAAACTGACGCGCGCCGGGCGCAGTCGCAGCCCGCTTCTAGGGTCCGTCCCATGCGTTTCCACGATCGTGTCTACCGTGCCGCTACCGCCCAGTGATCGTTACTGCGGTTCGCCACGCGGCGGTTCGTCACGGCGGACCGCCACCGCAGCGCGGCTACGCGCCGGCGTCGGCGGGCTCCTCTTCTGCGTGGTAGATCTCGGAGCCGGCGGCGCGGAAGCGCTCACTCATCTCATCCATGCCCGCCGTCAGCGCCTCTTCGCCCGCTTCGAGCCCCTGCGCCGCGGCATAGTCGCGCACGTCCTGCGAGATCTTCATCGAGCAGAAGTGCGGGCCGCACATCGAGCAGAAATGCGCCACCTTCGCGCCTTCGGCGGGGAGCGTCTCATCGTGATACTCGCGAGCGGTTTCGGGGTCGAGCGCCAGGTTGAATTGGTCTTCCCAGCGGAACTCGAAGCGCGCCTTGCTGAGCGCGTTATCCCACGCCTGCGCGCCGGGGTGCCCCTTCGCCAGATCCGCAGCGTGCGCAGCGATCTTGTACGTGACGACACCGCTTCGCACGTCGTCGGCATTCGGCAGACCGAGGTGTTCCTTCGGCGTGACGTAGCAGAGCATCGCGGTGCCGTACCAGCCGATCATCGCGGCGCCAATCGCACTCGTGATGTGATCGAAGCCGGGCGCGATATCCGTCGTGAGCGGGCCGAGCGTGTAGAAGGGCGCTTCGCCACACGTCTCAAGCTGCTTCGTCATGTTCTCCTTGATCAGTTGCATCGGCACGTGGCCGGGCCCCTCGACCATGGTCTGCACGTCGTGTTTCCAGGCGATCTTCGTCAGTTCGCCGAGCGCCTCGAGCTCACCGAATTGCGCCTCGTCGTTGGCGTCGGCGATGCAGCCCGGACGCAACCCGTCGCCGAGTGAGAAGGCGACGTCATACGCCTTCATGATCTCGCAGATGTCTTCGAAGTGCGTGTAGAGGAAGTTCTCCTGGTGATGCGCGAGGCACCACTTCGCCATGATCGACCCGCCGCGCGACACGATACCCGTCACGCGCTTCGCCGTGAGCGGCACATGGCGCAGCAGCACGCCGGCGTGGATCGTGAAGTAGTCCACGCCCTGCTCGGCCTGCTCGATGAGCGTGTCGCGGAAGATCTCCCACGTGAGGTCCTCGGCCTTGCCGTCGACCTTCTCGAGAGCCTGGTAGATCGGTACGGTCCCGATCGGCACGGGCGAGTTGCGTAGGATCCACTCGCGCGTCTCGTGGATATTCTCGCCGGTCGAGAGGTCCATGACCGTATCCGCGCCCCAGCGGATCGAGTCGACGAGCTTCTGGACCTCCTCCTCGATCGTGGACGCGATGGCACTGTTGCCGATATTCGCGTTGATCTTCACGAGGAAGTTGCGGCCGATGATCATCGGCTCGCTCTCGGGATGGTTGATATTGCACGGCAGGATCGCGCGGCCGCGGGCGATCTCGTCACGCACGAATTCCGGTGTCACATCGTCGGGGATCGACGCACCGAAGGACTCGCCCGGATGCTGCGCGAGGTACTCGCGAGCCTGCTGTCGCTTGAGGTTCTCGCGGATCGCCACGAACTCCATCTCGGGGGTGACCATGCCGCGCCGCGCGTAGTGCATCTGCGAGAGGTTGGCACCGTCCTTGGCCTGGCGCGGGAGGCGCGAGCGCGTGAAGCGCAGCGCATCGAGCGCCTCGTCGGCCTCGCGCACGCGGGCGAAACCCGACGTCGAACCCGGGAGTTCCTCGGTGTCGCCGCGCTCGTCGATCCACGTCGAACGTAGCCCTGGCAGACCCCGACGCACGTCGATCCGCGCGTCTGGGTCCGTGTACGGGCCGCTCGTATCGTAGACGAAAACCGCCGGATTGGGCTTCTCATTGCCCGTCACCATGCTGCGCGTCCCGTCCAGCGAGACCTCACGGAACGGCACGCGCAGATCGGAGCGACTTCCCGTCACGTACACCTTACGGCTCCGCGGGAACGGCTTGGTGTGGGCAGCGCCACTATCGGGCGTCTTCTCCTCGCGGGGACGAATCATCGCTCTCTCCTCCTCAGGGGTACTCTCTTCTACCCGGCCCGGCGATCCCGTCCAACGGAACGCGGAAGCGGAGCCCCTCCGGAAACCCGTTCTATTGGGCACGGGCCCCGCCGCACCCCGCAGGTAGACTCTCCGCCGCTCCATGTCGCCCTCGCCCGTCCCCGACGACCCGCTCCGGCGCCTCCTCGAATTCGGTTCGACGGAGGAGATCGTGCTCGTCCTCGCCGGAAAGGACCCGCAGGAAGTCGCGGACGTCCTCGAGGACATGCCCGACGAGGTCGCCACACGCGCGTTCGAGGCCCTCGGCACCCTCTCCCAGGCCAAGATCCTGCGCGAGATCGACGACGAGGACATGCGCGACGATCTGATCGAAGCGCTGAGCGACGACGAACTGGCCGACATCGCCGAGGCGCAGAAATCCGACGATGCGACGGACCTGGTCGATGACCTTCCGGACGAGCGCCGCGCACGAGTCATGGCGGAGATCGAGCCCGAGCGCCGGGCCGAGATCCAGGAGTTGCGCAGCTACGGCCCCGAGACGGCCGGCGGCATCATGCAGACCGAGCTCCTGCGTCTCGACCAGGAACTCACCGTCGCGGATGCGATCGAGGTCATCCGCGAGGAGTACAGCCCTGACATGGGCGAGCTCTTCGACGCCTGGGTCGTCGATGGCGAAGGACGCGTGAAGGGTCGTGTGCGCAGCCGCCAGCTCCTCATCTCGCCCGCGCAGACGCCGATCCGCGACATCATGCTGCGCGATGTGCATCCGGTGCCCGTGCTCATGGACCAGGAGAAGATCGTCGATCTCGTCCAGGACTACGACGTGGCCTCGGTGGCGGTCGTCGATGAGACCGGTGTGCTCGTCGGCCGGATCATGGTGGACGACATCCTGGACGTCATGGAGGACGAGGCCACCGAGGACGCCGCGCTCCAGGCCGGTACGAAGCCCGAGGACATCTACAGCCGGTCGGTGGCACTTACCGTGCGCGCGCGCCTCCCCTGGCTGATGGCGACGTTCGCAGGCGGACTCGTCACGATCGTCCTTGTCGCGAGTGCCCAGGACGAGATCGAACGCGTGACGCTCGTCGCCGCGGTCATTCCGATCATCGCGGGTATGAGCGGCAACGTCGGCACGCAGGCGTCGTCAGTGACCGTGCGCGGCATCGCACTCGGCGACGTGGACTACAGCCGACTCGGCCGCGTGATCGTCAAGGAGCTGACTTCGGGCGCCATCTTCGCGGTCCTCTTCTCGATCATGCTCTACGTCTACGTCCTCTTCATCCTGCCCATGGTGAACCCCGCGGTGGCCGCCGGCAGCGGCCTCGACGCAACGCGCGTCGCGCTGATACCGACGATCGCCATTGCGCTGACGATCCTCTCCGGCGCAGCGATGGGCACGCTGGTGCCGCTCACACTGCACCGCCTCGGACGCGATCCAGCCGTCGCGTCGAGCCCCTTCATCTCGACCATGAACGACCTCGTCGGGATCTCCGTCCTGACGCTCGTCGCACGCGCTCTGCTGGCATGAGTCTCCTGCCCGGGTTCCGCGACGCAGCGTACCGACCGCTCTTGAAGTGGCCGGGCGGCAAGCGGCGCGAATGGAAGCGACTCGGCCCGCTCGTGCCGAACGACGTGCGCAACTTCGTGGATCCGTTCATGGGCGGGCTCGCGCCCTTCGCGCTCACGCCGTTCACCGGCCACGCGTACCTGAACGACCGTCACCCGGTGCTTGTGGATCTGCATCGCCGCGCTGGCGCTCGCGACCCCGCGTTCTTCGCGGCGCTCGACGCGCTCGCGACGGATTGGGATGCCCTGGGCGCTGTCGCTGCCGCGATCGAGTCCGCGTTCGTGCGTCTCGTGGAAGCTGCGCGAGGCGACGGGGCGGCACCCGAGATGATTGCGGACGTCGCGCGCCAGGCGCTCGACGAACGCTTCTCGACACGCTTCGCCGAGCTGCTGATCGCGTCGCTCACGGACAAGGCGCGTCGCGTCGCACGGCTGGAGATCCGCCACGACACGCACTTCGACGCGGAAGCGTGCGCCGTCCACGGCGAGACGGCCGTCCGCGCGGCGTACTACACACTCGTCCGCGAACGGGAGCGACGCGAGGAGAGTGCCGAGCGCACGGCCGACTTCCTCTTCGTACGCGACTTCTGCTACGGATCGATGTTCCGCACCAACGCGAAGGGCGAGTTCAACATCCCCTACGGCGGCACGAGCTACAACGCGAAGTCGTTCGCCCGCCGCGTCGCTCGACTGCGCTCCGACGACGTCGTCGGAGCACTCTCCCGCGCCACGTTCTCCTGCGGCGACTTCGCCCCTTTTCTGGATGGCCTCGTCCACCAGATGGAGCACAGCGATTTCGTTTTCCTGGACCCTCCCTACGACAGCGACTTCAGCACGTACGGCACCAATGTCTTCGACGTCAGCGACCACGAACGCCTGGCCGACACGATGGCGCGTCTGCCCGCGCGCTGGCTGCTCGTGATCAAGGAGACACCCGACGTGGAACGCATCTATGTCGAGGGCGCGCCGAGCGCGGCAGGCGGGCGCGTCGTCCTCCGCTTCGGCAAGCAATACGGGTACAACGTGCGCGGCCGCAACGCGCGCGACGTCCGGCACGTCGTCGTCGCAAACTACTGAACGCACGTCTGAACGCTTCGGGTGGTTCCTGTCCGGCTTCTCATCTCTGAAAGAGGCACCGATGCTCGTCGAGATCCCCGTCAATGGCACGACCACGAAGGGCTACCTCGCGATCCCAGAAACCGGGACCGGACCGGGGGTCATCGTGATGCAGGAGTGGTGGGGACTCGTCGATCACATCACGGAAGTCTGCGACCGGCTCGCCGAGGCGGGCTTCACCGCGCTGGCGCCGGATATGTACCACGGCAGCGCGACCACCGACCCGGACGAGGCGGGCCGATTGATGATGGCACTCGACGTGCCGCAAGTGGCCGTCGACCTGGCTGGGACGATCACCTACCTGCTCAATCACGACGCCTGCGGTAGCGCCCGCGTCGGCCTGATGGGCTTCTGCCTCGGTGGGCAACTCGCGCTCTACGGCGCCTGCGAGAACCCCGCCGCAACCGGCGCATGCGTTGACTTCTACGGTGTCCATCCGAGCATCAAGCCCGACGTCGCCAAGCTGGAGTGCCCGGTGCTCGGCTTCTTCGCGGAGAAGGACGGCTTCGTCACACCCGAGGTCGCAGCGAACCTGGCCCAGCGACTCACCGACGCGGGCAAGGCGCACGAGTTCAAGACGTACGCCGGCGTCGACCACGCGTTCTTCAACGACACGCGTCACGACGTCTACGACGAGGCGGCCGCCGACGACGCGTGGAGCCGAACGCTCGAGTTCCTGCGAGCACACGTGGCGTAATAGAGATACGGAGCCAGGACAGTTTCGGCGGAGTTCGGTTCACCCGCACGAGGTGGCGGGCGTCATCCTCCGAACTCCGCCGAAACTGTCCTGGCTCCCTATCCCGTCAGGCGCGCGCTTCGACGATCGCGTAGTCGGCGCGTTCGCTGACGTCCACATGTCGGAACGTGTCGGCGACGACCTCGCTCAGCGCGTCGCCCGCCTTCCCGCACTTCGCCACGAAGAGCGCGCGACCGCCCTCGCGTAGCTGCTCGTGCGCGGTCGTCACGAACGACCGCGCTATGCGGAAGTCACCGAAGTACGGCGGGTTGGCGAGCACGAGCGCGTAGCCGCCGTCCACCCGCGGGAGATCCTCGAAGTCGGCGCGCACGGCGACGCGCACGCGATCGGCCACATCCATTGTCTCGGCCGTGCGGCGTGCACATCCGATGGCGCGCGCGTTGCTGTCGATCAGCGTGACACGCGCTGCGGGCAGACGCAACGCCGCGTAGAGACCCAGACCGCCGCAACCGGCGCCGAGGTCGAGCACAGAGTCCTCACCCGCCGGGGTCCACGCCTCGGCGAGCGCGCGTGTGCCCTTGTCGAAGCTGCGATACGCAAACGTCCCCGGCCGGGTCTCAAGATCGAGCGGCACGGGGTCCGCGCCGTCGGCCGGTCTGACGACCGCGCGCACGACCTTCCGCCGATCGCTGAGGGCCGTGGCTTCGCGCTTGCGCGTCGCGTAGAACGATGCGCCGCCGCGCCGCCCGATCGTCCCCGGCGTCACGTTGCGGAAGACCTTCTTCAACGCCTTGCGCAGCGCATCGGGCTTGCCGTCCGTTGACGCGACGAAGCGCCCGCCCATCGCGAGCGCGTCGTGGGAACCTTCCAGGAGATCCCACATGAGCTGACTGTCGGACGTGGCGGGAAAGGGCAACGCGATCAGATCGAACGGACCGTCGGGGAGGTCCTCGGTCTCGTGCGCCGGAACGTCATCGATGCCGTTCATCGCGAGCACGTGCCCGACCTTCTGTGCGACGTACGCATCGAGGTGCGTCCACTCGATCGCGGCCGCTGGCCAGAGCGTGCGCGCAGCCATCGCGGCGGCCCCCTCGGTATCCAGCCCAAACAGCGCGCGCCCTGGCGACGCCTTCGGAAGCGCGTCGATCAGAAAGCGGGTCGCGATGTTCAAGCCACGCCGACTCAGGAACTCGAACGCCCCGTCGCGGACGATGTCGCTGCGGGTCCCCGGCTCGGAGCCCCCGCCCAGTTGGAACACGCTCATGGAACTCCGCCGACTTTCGTACCGGACGATCCACGCGCGGACGCGAAGTGCGTCTCAGTACAGCGTTTTCGTGCCCTTGTCGAACGGTAGCACGTCGGTCTCTCCATAGAAGGAGCCCCCGATGCGGAGCGAGACGGGCGTCTTCCCGTTGACGCGGATCGCCGCCTTCGAAGTGACCTTCGCGGTGAAGGTCCCCCTCGCCAAGTCGAGCACGAGCTTCTTGAGTCCGCGCGTGCCCTTGAACGTGCGCTTGTTGCCCTTCACACCCAATTCGGCGACATCGACCTGGAACCGAGCCGAGCCGACCAGAAGTTCCACGACACCGGTGAGTACTCCCTCGCCGACCGGCGAGAAGCGGCCCGCGACCGTGGTCGAGCGATCGCCCGAGAGGCCGACCTTGCTCTTCAGCTTGTCCACGACGAAGAGCGGCGAGAGCGACGGCCCGCTCAGCTTACCGCCGGCGGTCGCTACGGTCTGCGCCAGCAGCGCGTCTCCGAGCACCAACTCGATCCGCAGCGAGGCGGGAGCCGCGGAGGGCAGATCGAGTCCGGAGACCTTCACGACGATCGCGCCGTGCGACGATCCGGATCGATTGAGATCCAGCTTTGCTTTCACGGTCGCGCCGTCGGGCGTCGCGCGCTTGGCCGCGGGTCCGGTCGCCGGAAGATCGACTTCGAGGTAGGTCGCGCCGTTCGACGCATCGACGAGCCGGAGCAGACCGCCACGCGAGGCATCGAGTAGCGTGCCCCCCGCGTTGACGTCGGCCTTCAGCACCAGCTTGTCCTTGCCGGGCTTTGCCGAGTCCTTCACCTTGAGCGACTTCACGGCCAGTGGCGACGCAGGAGCGTAGAGCGGGCGGACCCACGTCGGCCGGATGCGCAGCGTGAACGACTCGAGTCGCCCATCGGTGATGCCACCCGCCGCGTCGGCCACGCGCACGGTCCAGGTTCCGGCGTACGCCTCGCCGACGAATGCGCCGAGATTCTCAGCGGCGCTGAGAGTGCGATCGAATGTGCCACGCAGGTCCGCGCCACCGGGGGCGCCGTCGAAGAGCACGACCTCAGTCCCCGCCGGGCTGACCAGGGTCAACGTCAACTCGTTGCGGGCGTCGTGATCGATCGCGACGTCGAGTTCGATGTCGCCCAGTGTCGGGTTCGCCGGATCGATGGCACCGACCACGACGCCGGAGGTCTGTGTCGTGCCGTCCAAGAGACCGACCGAAGCAACCGAGAACGCGCTGAACTCAGGGACGGAGGGCTCGGGCTTCGGTCCGAAGTCCACCTTCGCGTTGCCACCCGTCACCTGCACGACGACCTGTTGCTCCCCCACCGGCTCGCCCGCGGTCCCGGGTTCGCCCATGGCGAAGACGGTGACGGTGCCTGCGTTCCGTGGCACGGGAACGGAGTAGCCGCCGCTGCTGGACGAGACCGCGAAGAAGTCGGAGGCGTCGGTCTCGATCCGCACACCTGCGATGCCCTCGCCGATGCTGTACATCCCATCGTCATCGGTGTCGTCGAAGACGACGCCAGTCACGAGGCGCTCTGAGTTGTCGAGCGCCGCGCCGAAGTCGATCGTGATGAGGCGCGGCCCCACGCTGGTATCGGGATCGTCGTCACCGACCACGCCCACACCGACTTCTCGAAAATCGGAACTCATGAGCGAGTCGCGATGGCCGACAGGCGGACGCTCACCCCCAACACACTGGCCGTTGGGACCGCCGGAGCAACTCTGTCCCCAGTCCACGGAGAAGCCGGCGTGCGCATGCAGCATGTTCTTCGCGAACGCGTAGATGCTCTCGCCGAGGCCGGCGCCCTGATAGCCGGCGTTCGTCGTTCGCTCTCTCAGTGGAGACTCGCCAACCGCCTGGTGGACCTGCTGATCCGCCGCGCGCATGACAGCGGAGTGGTTGCGCGCGGCGCTCGAGAGCGCCGCGTTGAACGCGTAGGGCGGAACGGCGGGCAACTGCTCGAAGTTGTCGTGGTTCTCCTGGCGCGTGTACTCCACGCCCGGGCGCTCTTTGAGGAAGAACGTCACGGCGTCACGCACCACTTTGGCGTCGAAGTCCGTCAGCATGCGATCCGCTTCGCCCGCAGGGTCGAGCCGAGCTCGGTTCATCAACTCGAGGAAGAGCTGTTCCTCGTCGGTCGGATCGCCGTGCGAATACTCGGTGGTCGCCATCGCCAGGCCGCCCGCGAGGAGGGGCGGCGACGCACCGTCGTCGAAGATCGGCGGCGGCGCGGCGCGGTGGCGGTCGGGACCCCCGTCGAAAGCGAGCACGGCCGCCGAGGCGAACACGGTGAACGCAACGATCGGTACGGTCGCGAGAGCGAGGGTGGATCGGTGTCGGAGCATACGATGAGACATGTTGGCTTTCCCTGCGAGATGTCCAGCATACATCGAAGTGGCCCATGGCGCTGCTGGAGCGGAGACCGACCTATCGACTTCACCACCGCCCGTCTCAGAATGGTAGAGACGCAACTTCGCGCACGCGGGGTCGCGGACGAGCGCGTGCTCCACGCAATGGCGACCGTGCCCCGCGAGGAATTCGTCCCGCGCTGGCTGCGTGACCGAGCCTACGACGACCAGCCACTCGAAATCGGCGGCGGACAGACGATCTCGCAGCCGTTCGTCGTGGCGGCCACGCTCGAGGCGGCGTGCGTCCGGCCCGAAGATCGCCTGCTCGACGTCGGTACGGGATCGGGCTACGGCGCCGCGGTAGCGTCGCTCCTCGCCAAGGAGGTGTTCACCGTCGAGCGATTGCGCGACCTCGGGAGAGCGGCAGAGCGTCGCCTGCATCGCTTCGGCTTCACGAATGTGACGCCGTACGTCGGTGACGGCTCGCTCGGCTGGCCCGAGCATGCGCCGTACGACGTGATCCTCGCGGGCGCCGCCGGGCCGCGCCTGCCCGACTCATGGAAGTGTCAGGTCCGTGACGGCGGACGGATCGTGGCGCCGGTCGGCCCGACCGGCCAGCAGCGACTCATGCGCTGGACGCGGACGGGCGACGAATTCGCGAACGAAGCGCTCTTCGACGTCCGTTATGTGCCACTCGTTGGGGAAGAGGGTTTCGCAGACCGGTGATCCGGCCAAGCCCGCCCCTTCGAAACACCGAGGCGCGTCAGAGGATCGTCAGTAGCTCGTGCACCGTCGGGGTGAAGAGGTACCAGTTGGGATCGGCACCGATCGACGCGAGGCGCTTGCCCTCGCTCCTGTCGAGCACGAGTCCGAGTCCGACACCGGCCATCGCCCGTGCGACGTCCGGTCGGTTCTCATCGCGCAGGAGCCCGAGGAGAGCCGCGCCGGCCTCGGCACCGCCGATTCGCCCGAGAGCCATGGCCGCCGAGCCCTGGACATAGACGCTGCCGCCGTCTTCGACGAGGCCGATCAAGAGCTTCACGGCCTCGCGATCGCCCAGCATGCCCAGCCCAAGTGCGACTTCACGCTGCACGTCGGGGGACTTCACGTCGACGAGCATCTTCCGCAGGATGGGCGCGCCGAGCGCACCGTCACCGAGCAGACCGATCGCGATGGCCGCGTGGCCGCGCAAGGCAGGATTCCCGCGATCCGCCGCAATCTCGCGCAGCACGGGCGCGCCATTCTGGTTGCCGGAGAGACCCACCGCGATCGCCAGTGACGCGCGCAAATCGGCGTTCGCCCGATCCTTCAACTCGCGCAGGATCAAGGCCGATGCGCGCGCCTTTCCCTCGTGCCGTGAGTAGAGGCCCAACCCGATGGCAGCGAAGGGCTGCATCACGCGATTGCCCTTGGTGTACGCGTGCTTCAGCGCGGACTCGCCGCGATCGTGGCCAATGCGCCCGATCGCGATCGCCGCCACGTGCTGACAGGCGTCGTCCTTATCGCGATAGAGAACGCGTACGAGCGTATCCATCGTCGCGTCGTCATCGGCGTCAGCGACTGATCCCAGAGCCAGGACGGCCGCGCGGCGAACGTCTTTGTCGGAGTCCCTCGCGGCCTCGCGCAACGCGGCGAGCTAGTCCTCGGACCCGAGTGATGTGAGCGCCTGGGCCGCATAGGCACGGCGCACGGACTCGCGCCTCTTCCCACGCCGCGGCCCTTCGAGAAGCTGCACGAGATCATGCTGCACGATCTCGAAGCCAGCCAGACCAAGCGCGCCGACACTGGCCGCCGGAACGTCCCAGCTCGGACTCTTCGCGTGCGCCGTTTCCAGCAGGAGCGGGATCGACGCCATCTCCCCGCGGAGACCAAGCGCGTAGATGGCGACGGCCCGAAGACGCTCGGGCTCCCTGCCGTTGCGCACGACTGCCGCGAGAACGCGGCGCGCGTCATCGGCGCCGGGCCCGTCGGTCGGCAGGAGTCCCAACGCCAAGGCCGCTGCCTCGCGCACAGGCTGCTGTCGCTTGCTGTCGTTCAGCAACCGCGCGAGCGTGGGCCCGTCCGAGGGGTCGCCCAACTTGCCAAGAGCTACGGCCGCGCCGGACGCCAGATCCTCGTTGCGGCTCTTGAGCGCGGCGTGCAAAGCGGCCTGCACCTCGGCGCGCCAGAGTCCGTCGTCCGCCTTGGAGCGATCGCCGCTGGGCGTGGTATCCGCCTGTTGGCGATCACCGACTCGCGCGCTCCACTCGATGATGTGGCGCCGATTCGGATACCACCAGCGTGTCCAATGAGCGAGGCCCTTCCCGCCCTTCCGAGGACGCATCCCCGGACGCGGCGCACCGGAACCGGTCCCCGTAGGGAACCCGCCACCACCGCCGCCCACGCCGGTCACGGGTCCTGCGCCCGCGCCGCCTCCGCCGGTCGTCAGTCCCTTGTCGGGACCTCCGCCGCCGATGCCACTCCCTGCGGCTCCGCCGCCACCCGTCGTTGGGCCGCCCGTGCTGCCGCCACCGCTAGTGGGACCGCCCACCGAGCGCCCCGGGGGAACCGAGGGGCCGGGAGTCGGAGCCGGAGGCGGGGGCTGATACGCGCCGCCGTGCGCAAGCGCCGGCACCGCGCAACCAACGAGTACGAGACCGGCGAGCCAGAAGGTCTTGAGAGCCATCATTCCTCGGGAGGGGTCAGCCCCGGCAAGCGGGACACAGCGCGATCTCGTCACCCAGCCTAGCGTCCCCCGGCGTCCCGTCAACGGCCTCGCTAGGTGCGCGCCACACGGGACCGCGCGCTCTTGCGATCGATCAGCCCCGCAGGAACCTGGCCGAGACCGCCCAAGGGGGCACCTCGGCGGACCACCAGGCTGCCGCAGATTGCGCGGGTCCTGCTACTCGTCCGCTGCAGCGCATCAGCGGACAACAGACTCCGGCTGCACCTGCAGCGTCTCCACGCGGTCGCCGCCGGCCTCGCGAATGGTGACCTCGATGGCGCCGACAGGCAGGCCGGAGGCAGTCCAGGCGCCGTCGCTGGCGGGCTCCAATTCCGTGACACGGATGCGGGGGCCGCCCGGGAGACGAAAGCTGAAGGCGTCGCCATCGACGATGCCGGGGGCCTCGAGCCTGAGGCGACCGCTGGCGCCGGCGCGGAGTGCGACGGGGCTCATCGCCGCGACGTCCTCCAGGTCATACCGGACATCGACCCCGCCGGTCGAGAGTGTGAGCCAGGCTCCAGCGAGGACCGGCGTTCCGACGTCGAACGAACCGTCTCCGCGCGATGACGTCTCGGTGTAGTCCCAATTGTCGTCCTCGACGCGGAGTCCCACGCCGCCGCGAAGAACTCCCGCGACGCGCACCGTCCCGCGAACCCGTGGCAGCGAGCCGGTCGAGATGTCCCCGAGGTCGATGCGCCCCCCGACGGGCACTTCGAACGAGCGCGCGGCGACCACGCGGTCGTCCCCGTCGAATACGAGAAGCTGCGCGCGGCCACCGGCAAGTGCGCCCAGTTGGAACGTGCCGTCGGCCAGCACGTCTTCGGCATCGAGTCCGCCAGAGGACTCCCAACCCTCCGGCGTCGTGACCGAGACATCGACCCTCACCCGGGAGAACGGACGCCCCGTGACGCTGACGACGCGCCCCGTGACGAGCGACTCGGGGGACAACTCGATGGTGTGGCGCGCACCGCCCGACGGCATCGCCGGAAGCGGCAGTTTGAGTCTGCCGCAGCCGACCGCGGAGACCGAGACGAAGACCGGCAGCCCCGGAACGACGTGCCCCCTGAAGACCGCGGCGATCGCGGTGGTCGCCGCGGATGCGTCCTCTGCGGACGCACCCGGGAGGAAGGACTCCAAGGCTCCTCGGTCCGTCTGCCAGACATCGAACCGGACCTTCTCGGGGACGGTCCGACGCCCGCCGGACGCACGTGTTACGAGGAGAGTGAGATCCACCGTGCGCTCGTCCACCGACTCGAACTCCTCCGGGATCTCGACCTGCGTGACGGCTGCGTCGCGCGTGGCGACTGTACGGACCTCGATGGGGAACTCGCGCGCCCCCGCCCCCTTCCCGCTCGTCACGTTCGCGATGAGTGACGAACCCTCCGGGACGGACACTCGAAGTGCTCTCGCGCCGTTCCGCAGCAGCCACCACGAAGAGCCGCTCCAAAGACCGCCGAGGGACTCCCGTGCGTCCATCTTGCTCGGGCGCCGAAGCTCGCCCGACGCGGCCACAATGCGGATCACGATCCACGAAATGGGAACCAGGTCGAGCTCGAGCTCGATCCCGGTCATGCGCGCACCCTCCGCAACGTCGAGATCGACGCCCGCGTGCCACTCGATGCCGCGCCCCGTTCCCGTACTCGACAGCAGGCGTTCCCCGGACGGCCGCACCTCGACGTGGACACGCCCCGGCGGGACGTTCGTCAGCACGAAACGCCCGCGGGCATCGGTCGCAGTCCGGATCCGCGGTTTGCCGTTCGCCACGGAGCCCGACGTCCACAGCCCGACGTGCCGTCCGGAGACGGGTGCCCCGTCCGCGGTGCGCACACTCCCCTCGATCGAGGCCGCGTGACGCAGCACAACGCGCACGTCGGTGGAGCCCGCCCGGGCCTTGACGTAACCGCGGACGTAGCCGTCCTTCACCACCAAGATCGGATTCTCATCGGCGTCGTCGCGCACACCACGCAACGCGAAGTGACCGTCCTCGTCTGACCGCACTCCGTCCCAATCGAGCACGACGAGCGCACCGGCGATCGGCGCACCCGACGTATCCACGACCGTTCCGCGAATCACAGCCCCGCGATGAAGCACGACGCGTCCGTCGGTGAGCGACCGCACCACGGATAACCACCCGCTAGCAAAGCCGTCCGCCCTGGCGATGATCTCGTCGGACGCCGCCGCGACCACGCTGACCCGGCCGGTCGCATCCGACACCGCACGAGCGTAGGGCGGTCCCGACGCGAGAAACGCGTAGACCAGGATCACGGCGCCGACGACGGGACGATCCTGCTCATCGACGACGCGTAGCGCCCATGTGCGCGCGGGAGCGAGTGCGAGATCGACGCGCTGCGGCGGTTGGGCGAATTCCGTGGCGGGTGCGAAGCCCGCCTTCGTCGCCCGGACTGCCAGCGCGACATCCGACGGCCACGACCGGAACACATAGGACCCCTCGGAGTCCGTGCGCGTCGTGGCGAGAACCCGGCTCGGCACATCGAGATCCGCGACGACGGGCGAGCGCTCGGCGACGACCAACTCGACCAGCGCCCCCTCGATCGGAGCATTCGCCACCTGCACGTCGCCGGGACCGTCGTCCTCCCCGCGCATCAACACCTGCCCGCGGATCGTGGTCGCCGGGCGGTCGCTTTCACGTTCACCGTCCGCCGTCTCACCCTGCCCGACGGCGACGCGACGGCGCCGCCCGCCGTCCGGTGCGTCGCTTGATACTGGCGGCTCGGGCATCACATCCGAGGACGTCAGCGGCGTCGCAGTCAGCGGCGTCGCAGCATCCCGATCGCTCCCCAGATCCGACGTCGGTGCAGCGACCAGCCATACTCCGCCCAAGATGCTCGCCAGAACGGCCAGAAGGAGGGCGAGAACGGCGACACGTCGCATCTCTCCATGCTACGTGTCTCTCCAACGTTGCGTGACCAGCGTTCGCGATCCGCGCGACGAAGTCTGTCCCCGATCCGCGCATCCGGATCACGCGTCACTTCGCCGCTCTGCTGCTACCCTGCGTTCGAGCCCGGAGGAAGAGCCATGGATCGCTTCAAGAACGTCGTCGTCGGTGTGGATCTCGCAGGTAAGCAGCACCTCATTGCCACTGCGCACACACTCGACCGTTTCAGTCAGGCCGCACTCGACAAGGCGATCTGGGTGGCGAAGCGCAACGGCGCCGCGCTTCACGTGCTCACGACGATCGATATCGATCCGCATGCCGAGGCGCTGATCCGGCGCGACGCGGCGGCCGGGAAGCGGACGGTCCTCACGCAGGCCGAGGAGCGCCTCGACGCGCTGACCGCTGACGCGGTGGCGGGCGGGTTGACGGTGACGACGCACGCCGACTTTGGGCTCCCCGCCCGCGTACTCTTGGCCGACGTGCGCGACAACGGGCGCGACCTGGTCGTCGTCGGAACGCGCGCACGCAGCACTCTCCGAAGACGCCTGCTCGGGAGCACGGCGCTCCGTATGCTGCTGCACGCCCCGGTGCCCACGTGGATCGCTCGCGAGGGCCACAACGATGTCTTCGACACGGTGGTCGCCCCGATCGACTTCGACGACGCCGCGCCGACGATCCTCCGACTTGCGGAGTCGTTCGCGCGCGACGTGGACGCGACACTGCACGTCGTACACGTCGTGGACTACTCCGCCGAACACCTGCTGCGGGCGGGCGATGCCGACGACGAGACGATCGCGGAGTACCACCGCGAGCGTCGGAGTGACGCCTCGCGCCGCTTCGACGAGTTGCTCGTGCTGCATCTCCAGAACCCCGACGCCGCGAAGAAGCACCTGCTCGCCGGAGCGGTGGCGGAGTCGATCCTCGAATTCGTGGCGCAGGCCGCCGCCGATCTCGTGGTCGTCGGGACAGCGGGCACACGCGGACTGGACGACGCCTTCGTCGGCGACACAGCCGAGCGCGTCCTGCCCCACCTCGACACGTCGCTTCTGATCGTCAAGCCGACCGACAGCTGAGCCGGTCCGAAGGGAACCCGGCACTCCATGCGCGTCCACGAGATCACCGGCCTGGACGACCCGCGCGTCGCCGTCTATCGCTCACTCCGACGCGTGGCGGCGCTGCGCAACTCCGGCAGCTTCGTCGCGGAGGGCTCGCGCGTCGTGACGCAGCTTCTCGAGAGCCGCCTGCGCATCCGATCGCTCTTGCTCGACGCGCGCTGGTTGGAGACGTTCCGGAGCACACTCGACGAGCGTCCGGAGCCGGAGCTCGAGGTCTTTCTCACGACGAAAGACGAGCTGGAGCGGATCGTTGGCTATCACGTCCACCAGGGTGTGATGGCGGTCGCGGAGACGCCGGTCGCGCCGGATATGCTCCCACACGTCCGACAACTCGACGCCCCTCTTCTCGTCTCGCTCTCCGGCGTCTCCAATGCCGAAAACGTCGGCAGCATCCTGCGCACGATGGCCGGCTTTGGGGCGCACGGATTGCTCATCGACGGCGCGACCTGTGATCCCTTCGTGCGCCGCGCCGCGCGCGTTTCCATGGGGGCCGCGTTTCGCATTCCGGTGTGGCGCTCGGCCGACCTCGTGGCCGACATGCAGCGCCTGCGCGACGAATGCGGCGTGCGGTCGGTGGCGGCGCACCTGCACGGTGAACGGATCGACGTGGATCGCGCGGATCTCTCGGGTGGCATGCTGGTCGCACTCGGGAGCGAGGCGGTCGGTCTGCCGGAAGACGTGGCCGCCGCGTGCGACGTCGTGGTCGAGATCCCCATGTCCGACGGCTGGAGTTGCCTGAACGTCCACACCGCAGGTGCCATCATGCTGTGGGAGATCACGCGCGGGCGACGGGGGAATGCCTGAGTTCTTCCCGCGCGTTGCATTCCCGTGCGTTCCATCCGTCAGTGGATCGAGAGGATCTCCAGCACGGTCGGCGTGAAGAGCCACCAGTTGAGATCGGCCGCCACGCGCGCCATGCGGCGCCCCTCGCTCCGATCCAGCATCAGTCCCAGCCCCACCGCCGCCATCGCGCGCCCCATTGTGGGGCCCTCATCGTCGGTGAGGAGTCCGATCAACGAATCGGCCGACTCGCGCCCACCGATGCGACCGATTGCGACAGCTGCTGATCCCTGCACGTACGCGCTCCCGCCGTGGCCCACGAGATCGTTGAGGATGCGCAGGGCCTCGCGATCGCCGAGCAGACCGAGCGCGAACGCGCACTCCCGCTGGAGTTCCGGCTCGCGCGTATCCGCGAGGATCTGACGCAGGAGCGGCGCCGTATTCTCCGTCTCCCCGATCAGCCCGAGCGAGAACGCCGCATGCGCGCGCAGTGCAGCTGTCCCTTTCTCGGAAGCGATCGCGCTGAGCGCCCGCACCGCCCGCTTCTCACGGGCGAGCCCCACCGCGACGCAGAGTGACGCGACGAGTTGCGGGCTCTTGCGGTGGGCGAGGTCATCGAGCAGGAAGCTGGTCGCATCCTCCAGCCCGTCGTGGCGAGCGAGCAGACCCAGACCGATCGCCGCGAACGGGCGCACGCGCCGACTGCCCTTGCGATACGCGCCGAGCAGGGCGTTCCCGGCACGTGGGCTCCCCGCGCGGCCCAACGAGAGCGCGGCGACACAACGCGTCGCTACGTCGCGGCTGTTGTGGAGGAGATGCAAGAGCACATTGGTCGTCTTCTCGTCGTCGGCCTCGGAGACGGAACCAAGGGCCAGCACCGCCGCGCGACGCACGTGCTCATCGCGGCCAAGCGCGGCCTCGCGCAGCGCTGGCACCGCACGAATGTCACCGAGATTGGCGAGCGCTTGCGCGGCGTAGGCACGTCGAACTGACTCGCGGTTGCGACGCCGTCTCGGCCCCTCCAGTAGCTCAACGAGGTCGGGCAAGAGCATCTCGTTGCCCGCCAGCCCGAGCGCCGCCACGCCCGCAGCTGGAACGTCCCAACTGGCGCCGCCGGCATCCGCCATCTCGACCAGGAACGGGAGGGACGCCTGGTCTCCGCGCAGTCCCAGCGCGTAGACGCACATGGCACGCAGGCGATCAGTTTCGCCGTCCCGGAGCGCCACGTCGCGCAACGCACGCGTCGCGTGGCGCCCGCCGCCATCAGTATCTGGCGGCAGGAGCCCGAGACCGAGCGCGGCCGCCTCGCGCACGGACGCGGGCTGCTTCAGGTCCTGCAGAGCGCGCAGCAGGCCCTCGGACTCTGCGGGATCACCAGACTTGCCGAGCGCGATGGCCGCGGCCGACGCGATGGAGTGGTTCCCGTTCGCGAGAGCCTGCTGCAGCGCGGCCTGCGCCGTCGCGCGCCAGAGCGGATCCGGCAGCGGCGCGCCGCCCGTCGGCGCCCCGGTCACAGGCCCGCGTGGACGCGTCGCGACGCGCGCGTCCCAATCGAGCAGCAGCGCCCTATTCGCAAACCACCAGCGTGCCCAGTCAACCGAGTTGAAGTCCACGACGCGAAGCCCGGTCTTGCCGCGCACGGAGGTGGGCGGTGCGGGGCCGTCCGACGACGTCGCCCCGGGATTGCCGGTCGGCGTCACGCCCGGCCCGGAGTCGGCGCCGCTCCCATCGCCCGAGGGCGCACCGGAAGGCGAGTCCGGCGCTGAGGGTCCGGAGCCCGATGAGCCGGACCCGGATGGCCCGCTGGGAGTGACGGGGCCGCGTGTCGAACCATCGCCGGTAGTCGGGCCGGACGGGCCCCGTCGAGGCTGCGGCGGGGGTTGGTATGCACCCCCATGTGCCACGGCGTCGCCGATCATCGCGGTACAGATCAACAGCGTGCAGAGCAGCGGCGGAACGAGCCATCGCCCGCGCGAACGCCTTCCGTGCGACCACTCGCCCCAGTTCTGCCCCATGCACACGCCTCCGACTTGCGTCGTCAACCCCTCGACGATCGCGTCCCGCTACGACGAGCGTACGGCGAGGCGACGAGCCGTCAACGGTCGACACCCCGCCGGAAGCGTGCAACGGGCGGGAGGCGGCTACGTCGAAGCGCGCCCGACGCAGACGTACTTGAAGCCCTTGTCAGGCAAGTTGCTCGCCGAGAAGATGTTGCGGCCGTCGATGACCACCGGCTCCTTCAAGAGCGAGCGCAGCCGGTCGAAGTCCGGGTTGCGGAACTGGTTCCACTCGGTGCAGACGATGAGCGCATCCGCGCCGTCGATCGCTTCGTAGTGGTGGTCGCAATACGTCACACGGTCACCGAAGTGATTCCGCGCTTCCGCCATCGCCACGGGGTCCGAGACGCGTACCGATGCGCCGCGCTCGAGCAAGCCCTCGATCACGACGATGGCCGGCGCCTCGCGCATGTCGTCGGTATTCGGCTTGAACGAGAGTCCCCACACGCCGAACGTGCGGCCAGCAAGATCCGCACCGAATTGCGCCTCGACCTTCCGCAATGCCCAGCGCTTCTGATTCTCGTTGACGGCTTCCACGGCCTTCAACACCTGGAGGTCGTAGCCGTTCTGCTCGGCGGTCTTGACGAGCGCCTTCACGTCCTTCGGGAAGCACGAGCCGCCGTAGCCGATCCCCGCGAAGAGGAAGCTCGGGCCGATGCGCGAGTCGAGCCCGATGCCGTTGCGCACGTCGTTGACGTTCGCCCCGAGCCGCTCGCAAAGCTCCGCGATTTCATTCATGAACGAGATGCGCGTCGCGAGCATCGCATTGGCTGCGTACTTCGTCAGCTCGGCGCTGGCGACGTCCATCGAAAGGATCGGCTTCCCCGTCCGGACGAAGGGAGCGTAGAGCTCCTTCATGATCTCCGCCGTGCGCGGCTCATCGCAGCCGACGACGACGCGATCGGGCTTCAGGAAGTCGTCGATCGCCGCGCCCTCCTTCAGGAACTCCGGATTGCTCACGACGTCGAAGGGATGATCCGTCTCGGCGCGCACCGCCTCGGCCACCCGACGGGCCGTGCCGACCGGGACCGTGCTCTTGTCCACGATCACTTTGAAGCCGTTCATGGCACTGCCGATCGCTCGCGCAACCGCAAGCACCGCGCGCAAGTCCGACGAACCGTCCTCGTCGGGCGGCGTGCCGACGGCGATGAAGCAAACGAGCGAGCGCTTCACGGCGTCGTCGGTGTCGGTCGAGAACGTCAGGCGCCCCTCGGCAACGTTGCGCTTGACGAGTTCCTCGAGCCCCGGCTCGTAGATGGGGATCTGCCCCTCCTGGAGCGCCGCGATCTTCGCCGCGTCCTTGTCGACGCAGATCACGTCGTTCCCCGTCTCGGCGAAGCAGGTTCCGGCAACGAGTCCCACGTAGCCGGTCCCGATCATGGCAATCCGCATGAACGTCTCCCTCGATCCCCGCCGCTCCGGCAGGCTCAATTGTCCAATCCCCCGATTCTATCGGTCGGGTCAAGGGACACCTTGCAAAGCCGATGCCATCTGCGCGGGACCGTGTTGCCCCGCCACGAGCGCACCCGCCGCAGCGACTCCGCACCGGGAGAAAAGTTGACCCCACCCCGGCGCCCGCGAAGATGCGCCCTCGCTCGACGGGAGGCAAGACCACCCCGACAGCGAAATCCGTCAGCGTGCTTGAACGGGCGATTAGCTCAGTTGGTCAGAGCACGTGCTTTACACGCACGGGGTCGCTGGTTCGAGCCCAGCATCGCCTACCAGCCCTCACCGGGCCGGCCAGGCACCTCGACGACGGCCAAGAAGACCTGAAATCGCGGGGGTGTAGCTCAACTGGTTAGAGTACCAGACTGTCGATCTGGAAGTTGCGGGTTCGAGTCCCGTCACCCTCGCCACCGGAAGTATATGGCCCGCATGGCCTTAACGCCATGCGGGCCTTTCTGATTCTATCCCCGATTCGCCCGCTCCCACGCCCACTCCCCCCTGGAATCTGGGTAGCGTCTCGATCCGACGCCGCGCGAAGCCCTTCCCCTCGCCGCGACGTTGCGGCACCATCCAAGCCGCGCGCCCCGCCGAGTCGGCACGGCGCGGGCTCGGAGGACGAGGAGGTAGCTTGGAAACGAAGGACGAATTCGACTATCCGTCATGGGAGGAGATGCACCCGCCGCGGCGCAAAGGGAAGCGACTCGACGCGCTCGCGGCTTTCAGCGCTCCGACGGACTACTGGCAGCACTGGGACCCCGTGCTCGACGCGGTAGGACGGCTGGACGGTTTGCCTGCGTTGCAGGCGCAACTCGACTCCGCGGTGAAGGCCGCAGGCCTCACCTACAACCATGCGTGGTTCAGCTGGGAACTCCTGCGGCGCAGCGCGTCTCACTGGAATCGCCATGCGTGGTGGCTCCGGAGCGGGGAGAGTCTCAGCCCGTCTCAGCGCGCGATTCGCGACCGGCTCAAGAGGGCGACAGAGAAGTGGGAGGCGGAGGCGGACTGGTACGAGTCGCTCGGACAATGCGTCGATGAGTTCTTCCGGCAGTTCGTCCCCGCGCCCCACACCTGTCCACAGATTGGCCCCACACACCGCTTCCCGACCCCTGAGGCCGACGGTTCGTGCCCGCGAGGGCACGAGTCACTCGAGACCCTCCTGTGGACGCTGCTGTCCCCGGCTTGCGCGGTGCCGCTCACACTCCTGACAGCCGGTGACCGGCAGGACGCGGCGAGTCGATCAGCGACCTCACGCGCGCGTCGTGCCTGCTTCTTGAGTCGCCAGCGGTGGCCGCGAGCGCGCCCTGCAGATGGCGTGTCAACTCGGAGGATCCGCGTGGGCCCTGCCGCTCACAGACCGCGCCCCTTCGGCGCGCCAATCTCAGAGGTCCGGCGGAGGCTGGCGCGCATCCAAATGGCCGCAGGTCACCAGCGGCAGCACGACGGACGTTCCGCACACAGAGTCAGCGTCGTCATCGACCTGAACGCCCACGACGACGCCATCCTTGAGGCCGTCCACTCTCTCCGAGCCAACCGCTCCGTGCCACTCCCGAAGAAGGGCCTCCGAGGTCGGAAGGTATGGGGTGTGAAACTTACGGCGACGCAGGTGATTGAGTTGCTCGAGCACGTGGAAGACGGAGGGTCCGCCGAGACCTGGGGGAGTCTCGCCGGGCGTGCCGAACAGCTGCACCTCGCTGCTCAGTCACAGGGAGACGACTACCCCGTCGACTCCACTGAAGCCATGTCACTCGCCAGGAAAGCGCACCGCACGCTTGAGCGCGTACTCGACGCGTTGGAACGCGCACCGCTCCGGGCCATCGCTCCACTGGCGTTGAGCCAGCGTGTTCAGAGCCAGTAACGTCTCGGCCCGCGTCGTCCATACTTCGCGTCATCTGACGGAGGATGACTATGACGACGAACTCGATCCCGCGGCCGGAACCCAACGATCCCGACACTCTGATCGACGCACGCGAAGCGTGCAGTCGACTCGGTCTGAGCCGCCGAACACTCACACGACTGCTCGCGCGCGGCCAGCTGGTCGCGTACCGCACGTCGCCGTCACGCCACGGGCGGCTGCGCTTTCGGTCCGAGGATCTGGAGGCCTTCCTCGCCACGACGAGAGTGCCCCCGCGCGCAGCGGTTGAGGGGCTCTCAGGTTCGTGTGGGGAACTCCCCGCGCAACGCTCGTCGTGATCCGCAACACCATGCGGGTGCGCGAACTCGTTGTTCGCAGTGGTTTCGGATCGACCGCCGCACACGTCGCAGGAAGGGAGCAGAACCTGCCGCTCAGGGCTGGCCGTGCACTCGCTCGCCCTGCCGCAGGCCAACCCACCAGACGACTCGCAGAAGGACCTCGACATGAACGCACACGACAGCATCGATCCCGGCCCGACCGCCAGATCCGCACTCCGCGGAGGCGCGGATCGCGGCAGACCGGGCCTGCGTCCAGAGACGTGGCGCCAACTCGGGGTTCGCCTCCAGCCACTCGCCATCTGCCGTGCGGGTACGCCCGGCGACAACGCCATCCACGCCTTCGCCCGCTACGTCGCCGCGCAGCACCCGGAACATCTCGAGACCTGCCAGCGGCTGGACACGCACGGCGTTCTCGTCGTGCACTCGCACTCCACGTCGGAGTTCGAGCGGGGCGAGTCGGTCGGCGACCTGGACTACTACCTGGTCAAGTCCATCCAGGAGCTCACGAACGCCTTCCTCGCCAGGATCTCGCTCCAGGTGAAGAAGCAGAGGGTCGGGCCCTCCCCGGAGAACCAGCCCTGGCGGGCCCCGCAGGCCGAGCGCTTGCACGTCTACCGCAAGATCTGACTGCCTTCAGGCCGGCGGCGCTCCGGCGTCGCCGGCGCGTCCCACCACCACCGTCACGAAAAGAAGGCCCGATGTGGACCCGCTAGCTGCTTCCGATCTTGCCAGCCTGCTCCCGAACCGAGGGATGCAAACGATCTACCTCAAGCTCCGCCACCTCAACGCCGAAGCGAAGTTGCGGGATGCTCTGCTACAGGTCTCATCCGTGTCCCTGCGAAACGGACACAGCGGGACTGCCCCCGTCCGGATGACTGATCGCGCGATCAGATACGCCCTCGGATCTCTCGATGCGCTCTGCCTCATCGAGCGGCACGTGTGCCGGGACTACCAGGTGATCAAGGTCCCAGACCTGAAGCCTGACCACATGTACGAGCTGGTCGTCGCCCTCCAGCGCCTCCAGGAGGAGCGGACTGGCGACAAGGCGTACAAGGTCCTGCGGCGAGTAGGTCCATCTGGGGAGCACCTCGAGGAGCTGGGGAGCTACCTCAAAGGCAAGACCTGGAGCTGCCGGCTACTCACTAGTGCCAAGTTCCGGATCCGCCAGCCCCTCCTCCCAGGCATGGAGGATGCCTTCTCAGGTGGAACCCATGGTTCCGGCAGCCGGAACCATGGGTTCCGGCAGGTGGAACCTGTGGTTCCGGCAGCCGGAACCCCCAGGCTCGGCGGAATCGCTGTCTTCCCGGAGGGAATGGATCCTAACAAGAGTGCTTCGACTGCGACCGACCGCCGCCCCGCTGAGGATGATTCGATGAACAAGAGCTCGAGCTTCAGATCCCAGGCCGAGAAGGACGCCGAGAGGTCGAAGAGGGAGAAGCGGCAAGCCGCCCTCACGGACAGCCTCCTCAACAAAGAGAAGGCGCTCCCCGTTCACGACGGAGACGGTGGAACCGAGACCATCCAGAACGGCATCTACAAGACGAAGAAGCGGAAGAAGAAGAAGTCGGTCAAGCCCTTCAACGTCTACGACTGGGAGCCCTGGAAAACTGTGCACCCCATCCTCCAGGAGATGTTCGGAGAGGACTGCATCTCAGTCACCGAGGACCAGTTCGACGCCGATGGCCTGGTCGTCGAGAAGGCTGGGATGGTCATCCCGGCCGAGTGCGACAGCGTGGCCTGGGCGGCCATCGGCATCTGTTTCTACGGATACAAGCGACCGAAGTCTCGCTGGGTGAAGCCAACCACGGCCTTTGCCGTGAGCGCCCTGCGGGCCTGGAGCCTTTGGATCCACGTGGCCGGGAAGAACGCCGCCGGCGATATCACCCTGAACCTGGGGACTTTGGCAGGTCGGGTCTACTCCGGCGGCCGCAACTCGGTGCGTGTCGACGACATCCTCCCGATCCTGGCTGGGCATTGCGTACGACACGTCGAAGCCTGCAAGCAGGGGAAGCCTGAGTGGGGGCCGAACACGTTCGCCTGGAACGACATATTCAAGGCGTCCGAGGCGGACAGGTCGAAGCTCCGGTGGGGCAAGGCTCGCCGCATGGGCGAGGAGCGCAGCACGATCGAGTACCTCGAGCAGCTGCCGCCGGACCTGCCGATGCACATGTTCGACGTCGAAGCTGCCGATGAGCCGACCGACGAGCGTCGAGCCCGCATCCCGAAGATCTACTAACGAGGAAGGGCCCGGCCGCGTTAACGGCCAGGCCCAAGGAAGTCACCACCACCGCTGAAGGAGAGCATCCGTGAGAACTCTGTACCCGTTCGCCGTCATCACAGCAAGTCGTCCCGATGACGCCAGGCTGGAGCATGGGGCACTGATCGCCCCCATGGTGACGAGAGTCTCCCAGGGGATCTTCGACCAGCTCCCCTTTCTGAACGACAAGACGTTCGGTCGAAGAGCGACCGCCTACGCCGGGATACTCGGCCAACTGCTCGCTCACGTTCCCGCCGACGAGATTGATTCCGTGGAGCTCGATCTGGTCACGACCGCTCGAGAGCTCCTGATGGTGGATTCCGACCAGCCCCCACCGGCTTTCGATCTGGTCTGCGCTACCGGATACCACGTCGCCTTCCCCGGGACCCTCTCCCTGGCAAAGATCGACAGGCGCTTCAGGGGCTACCGCTGTAAGCGGGGAGTCCACTCGGCCGAAGAGGTCAACTGTGCGGCCGAGACCGTCGCCCAACGGGCTGAGCGATGGATGATCTGGGTCGAGGCCGGTCGGCCGGACGACCGCAATCCCGCCATCCTCAAGTACGAGGCCGGGCCGGAGGAGAGCTTCGTCGAGCAGTACATGCAGAGCCTCCCGAAGAACCTCAAGGACGAGGCGCGGTGGCGGAAGGCCCACGAGGTCATCAACTACCTGCGAGACGGTCAGCGCCTGCTTCTCGTTCGCAAGATCCGGTGGAACCGGAAGAATGGCGGTTCCCAATGAATCCCGAGGACTTCGACATCGTTGAGCTCTGCCTCGACTCGCAGAGAACGGACGAAGCACGCCGAGTGCTCGGTGCGAGTGAACGCAGTCGACCGCGGTGGTGAACAAGCAGGGGGACGGCGCAGCGGAACGTTCGCGCCGCAACTAGTCGCCGCGTCCTCGCACGGCGTAGTCCCACGACGATAGTCTCGCGCTGTATCGAGTCGGGTGGGCCCGGCTCCTCGACAGGGACTCGGAGGGAGGCAACTCAGCCGGTCAGCACGTCCTTCTCGACGTGCAAATGCGAGGCGGGCTCGAGCCCGCGGACATGGATGAACTCTGGCTCGACGAAACCGGCGCCGTGGCAAGGATCTGGGACAGGTTGGCGCTTGAGTCTCACCACGGAGAGGCTCCCCCGCCCGGGAAGTCATGACGCCACGCAGCGTCGGAGCGCGGCTCGATCGGCGTGCTCGTGCGGTGGACATAGGCCGTCGCTCAGGCCAGGCGAGCGCGCTATCTGGTGCCGATCAGCCCCGCCGTCGACGCTTGTCCGCCTCGATCTGCGCCCGGGTCTTGTCCCGCTTGCGCGTCTGGATGCCCAGGTACTTGAGGATGATCTCGTCGAATTCGGTCGGCGTCGGCACGCCCGCCTTCTCGTCCTTCGCCAGGCCCTCCTCGATCTTCTCGAGGTCCTCCTTCGTCAGGACCGTGTCGAGTTCGGTCTGCATCTCGACAAGCGTGGAACCCGGCAGCAGCCGCAGCACGCCCGCGCCGCCCTCCGCGCCCTGATGGGTTCCGTAGCGCTCGATGTGCTGACTGACGTCCTTGAGCGCTCCGAGCATCGCGTTCGCGTTCGCCGCGCCGATGCCACCGACCTCGAGTTTGCGCAGGAGCGCGATGCGCGCCGCGGCGACGTCATCCTGGCTCTTCATCTCGCCGTTGAAGATGGGTCTCTTGGCCGCAGCGTTGTAGTCGTTCCGGGTCTCTAGGCCGGCCCGCCCCTTCTCGTGGGACCTCTTCCGAGCGGACTGCGCGCGCGGGTGCTTGCTATGGGTGACGCAGTAATCATCGTATGCACCATCCTCGATCTCGATGGTCCAACCGCTGCAACGCTTTTCCCTGCCAGTGTTTACGTACAGCATCTTCTGGCACAGACGGTCCTCTGGAACGTCCTGAATGTTGCCCGCTCGCCGCTTCTTCTCGGGCCTGACCTGACGATCGCTCTCGGGCCTGTGCCCCGGGCTGCCTACGGAGGGGTCACGGACCTGCGCCGCCAACGCCTTGAGAACCGTCCTGAGGGTAAGCCCCTTGTGCGCGCCGCACATCCTCTTCGGGGGCTTCGCACGACGATTGCACTGCGTCCCCTTGGCCGTCAGACCGTGACATCGAACGGTGCCAACGACCCAGCCCTCGGGCCATGTTGGCCGGGCCTTCTTGGCTGGGAGCTTCTTGGCTGGGGGCTTCTTCTTCGCCCTCTTGCCCTTCACCTTGGCACGCTTGCGCACGCGCTTTGTGGCCAGCTTCTTCTTCCTGGCCCGCACCACGCTCTCCGGATCCGGGTCGCGGAAGGCTTCCATGAGACTGCGTTTCGGACGGGCCATGGGTTACCTCTTCCCTGTGGGCTTGCTATTCGCCTTCACGGCGCCCCGCGACTTGCGCGCGCCTGAGGGCTTACGCACCTGCTCGTCGAGGCGCGCCTGGACGGTCTCTTTCACATGCTTCGCCGTCTGCTCGCCGTGCGCGTAGCACGTTTCCTGCGCCTCACGGGTGCGTCGGCTGCACTGCCGTCCCGCGCCGTTCAGGCCGCGGCAGCGCTGCGCGGCGAGATCCCATCCTGTCGGCCACGGCTCTGGGTCCGAGTCTCCAAAGATATCCATCAGACTTCGACTGGGGCGCATGGTGATGGGGTCCTCCCGACGTAGGAACGGAGCTCCTCAATTCTAGCGCCCCCGGAGCTGTAGCTTCCTGTCGGCGCAGCAACGTTCTTCTCTCGGAACGGGCCCACTGCGATCGCTTCGACGCCAAGGGTGAGCGGCGTTGGCGACGTAGGCTCGTCAACCCCGAGACTGTGGCGCGGATCACGGAGCTTGAAACGCGGTGAGAGATGCGCAGTCTGATCGAACGGCGGACGTGCGCATGGGCTGCCAGAACGGTCCAGAGCGCCAAGTCGTCGGAGCGAACCTGGGGGCCTTGAGTCCCTCCGGAACGACAAGAAGAGAGGCGGGGGTGATCGCGCGCCCGCCTCTCTCGTTCAGCGTCTCGTTCTTGGAGGCGCGCCTCGGCGCTCAAGCTCCCGATCGATGATCGGTTGCATGACACGTCGCGTCTGGCGGACCTCCTCGTCGAAGCTGATCCCGGTGACGCTCTCGCGCGCCCGAATCGCTCGCTGCTCGCGGGCGGCATCGATCTGCCGCAGCTCCTCCGGGTGTTCCCGGAAGTGCGCCCGCTCCGCCTTGACCTGTCGGTCGAAGAACGTCTGCCGCTCGGCAGGGCTCATCGCGTTGAGCATGTCACGCCGCTCTCGCCTGTCGGCGCTGGCGAACCACACCAGCGTCACGAGCAGCACGAAGAGCACGGCGGCGCCGAACACGGTCTTCTTCACAGCGGCCATCAGCGGTGTCGCCTCGGGCTTGCTGACCCGGAGCAGCCGAGAGCCGTCGCCCAGTGTCTCTTTCTCTACGTTGAGCATGGTGTCCTCCTGCTTGAGCGCGGGCCGCTTGAGTTCTTCGGGTCCTTGCTTCACTGGCGTCTGTTGTCGTGGGGAAGGCGGCGGCGCCGCCGATCGTGGAGACCAAACCCGATCGCGGCGAGGGTCGCGGCGGCTCCTCCCGCCACAAGCACGGTGGCCGTCGAGGCTGCGAGAACGGATGCCCCCGTCACGACGACCGTCACGCTGAGCGCCCCGGCGCAGATCCGTACGCTGATCTTGCTCACGGGCTCAGTCCTCGAACCGGAGCCGCGCCCGCAACATGGCGACCGTCGCAACCGCGGGCATGACCTTCTTCCAGTTCGTGTCCCCGAGGTCGTAGGCGATCCACAGCGCGCCGAAGACCCATCCCGGTGGCCCGAGGAAGAAGGCGAGCGTCTTGCCGATGATCGGCCCGGCCGCGGCAACTCCGATCCGAAGGCCGAGGAAGCGCGCCATGGCGAAAAACACCTGATTGGCGACGATGTAGAGCCCAAAGCCCGCGAGCCTCCCGGCGAGCAGCGCAGTCAGAAAAGCGCCGCCATGGATGCCCTTCAGCCGTTTGGCGACGTCTGCGGGGATGGTCCCATCCTCGATCGCCTTCTCGACGTCAGCCTGGGCCGCGGCCTCGATCTTGTCCCAGGCCGCGCGCCCCTTCTCCTTGATGATCGCCTCTTTGGCGCGGTCGATCAGTTCGACGACGATCTTCTGCCCGAGTTCCGCGACGCCATGGTGGTCCTTGGGCTGCAGGCGCAACTTCTTCGCCGACGCGCGCACGATCTCCGCGTAGTCGGGCTCGTACTCGGTGCGCGCGAGGTTCGCGAGCGTGTTGCCGTAGGAGTGGCGCAGCTCCCGGTTGACGAGAGCGCGCTTGTGGTTCCAGGTGCCGGCCAGGTCCTCGCTGGTGACCTCGAGAGAGGTCGCCAGCGCCGTCCAGTCGTCATCGGTGAGCCGTCGGTCCTGCAAGAGCAGGTCCAGTTCATCGCAGACAGACATCTCCACTCCTCTCTCGACCGCATCGCGGCTCGCCTCCCTCGACTCATCGTCATCGAGTGCATCGTCTCTGGAGCTTCAAATCCAATGACTGAGCCTCTTGCAGATGGCGAAGACCACACAGCCGGGACCGCTACATGCGTTCGGGAGACGCATCCGAGACTTGAGAATGCACATGGAGCTCTCCCAGGAGGAACTGGCAACCCTCGCGGATCGGCACTGGACGTACATCGGGCAGGTCGAACGCGGCAAGCGCAACGTCACGCTCACGACGATCCTCGCACTCGCCGAGGCCCTCGAGGTGGAGCCTGCGGATCTGCTTTCCGAGGAGTTGCCCGATGGCGTCGAGGAGGCGACCCGAGATCGCGTGCGGCCGGGTGGCAGGCGGACTCCGCCGAAGCCGCGGTAACTGACGCCGAGCCAACGAACGGTCGTATCGACGGGCGATGGAGTGCGAGCACGCCGGGTATGGCGTTCCGGCGACTGCCAGGGCGCTGCGGGAGAGGATCGTCGCGCCATGCCAGGCGAATGGTGACGTTGTTCGACCCGGGCTTCACCTCGATTGCCACGCAATCGGTACCGGTAGGATTCCCGCATGCATCGAGATGCCCGCCTGCTGCCCCGTCTGGCGGACGAGGACGCGTACAAGCCTCGGAGAAACACTGAGCATGAGGAACCCTCCTCGGGGATTGAGGGCGGGATTGCCCTCCATGGTCCTCGTCCCCGGGGGTCGGCTCGATCGGCTCCCACGGCAGGTCCCGCGGCGTCCCGGATCGACCGTGCCGGCGGCGTGCACTCGCCCCCCTCGCCGCCAGGCGCTACATGTGTCTCGGCTGATCGTCCGCTATCGCGGCGATCACGACGGTTGCGGCTGACGAAGAACAGGGATCGGACCGCGCACCGAGTCGCCAACTCTGCCGTGTCGGCCGAACCGGAGATTGGCCGAACCGCGTGTCTCACTGGATGTCCCCCTCGCCGCGTAGTCTTCTCCGCCCATGGATGAGCACGGAGTGGAGCGGACGATCCAGCGCGTCACAGGACGTGCGGCGGGAGTGCTGAAGGCCGCATTCCCCGAGGGCGAGGACGTCCTCGACCCGAACCGCCTCACGACCTCCATGGAGGAAATCAAGCATCGATTGGAGGCGCTGATTTCTGCGCCCAGCACAGGGCGCCTCGCACGACTGTCATGGAACGTGTTCCGACGGTTCATCGGGACCGAGCGCCTCCGGGAGTATCTACTGGCGAACCGAGACGAGAACGCGCGCCGAGACGCGGAGAACGTCCAGAGCCTCCATCGCGGCCCTGAACTGCTCGAGCTTCTCCTTGCCGCCGACGCACGCGTCCGCCACGGAGGGCTGATCGCGTTCTTCGATCTCTTCCCGTTCGATCTGAAGGCCAACGAGTTGAACCTCGCCCCGTTCAACGGATTGAGGGACGCCACCCAGTTCGAGGGAGAGGATCAGGCGAACGCCGTCATGGACGCCGTCAACCCGATCTGCGAGCTCATGTATCAGCGCGTCGCGCGCGGAGTTCAGAAGCTGGAGCGCTTCGCCGACGGCAAGAGCCTCAAACTCCATCGCAACTTTGGCGGCGTCCTCGCGGAAGCGAGGCGCCGGGGAGGGCACGCGTCTCGCATCCTCGATCTCGATGCCGCGTTCATCCGGAACGCGCAAGCGCACGGGCACTTCGCGTACGACCTCGCAAACCACGCGCTCGTGCTCTGGGACCGGGCTGGCGTCCGCCGCTCATTTCCTGTCGCGGTACTGGGAGAGAAGGTCGGCGCGATGGCGGCGTTCGCAACATCGACGGCGTCCGCGGTCCAGCAGCACTACCTGCACACGTACGTCATCGAGCGCAGCGGCGTCGACGCTGCGTTCCTAGACCTCCTGACGGTGAAGTTCGGCGAGGGAAGCGACGAGGAACGTCAGACAGAACTCGACCGGTTCATCGCCCTGATCGAGCGGGAGTTCGGGCCACTGATCCAAGAGATCGAGCCGCCTTCGGAGCCGGTCGCCGCCGCGAGTACAACCACAACATGAATATCGAAGTACCTGAGGAGGACCGGACGGACCTCGCCCACGCAGCCACCCGGGGGGTGCTCGGAGCGATCCCGTGGGCAGGGTCGATGGCCCAGGAGTTGTGGGATCGTGCGGTCGTTCCGCCCTACCGGCGACGGCTGGAGCAGTTTTTCCACGACGTTGCGACAGAACTCGATAGCGCTGGTGCTCGTCTTGACGACCTGGAGAAGGACGACCGGTTCACGACTGTAGTTATAGAGGCCGCGCAATGCGCCTCTCGCACTCACGATCCGGAGAAGCGCTGCGCGCTGCGGAACGCAGTCCTGCATGCAGCCCGGGCAAGCGAGGATGCCGACACAGAGCTCGTGTTCCTGGCGCTCCTCGACTCACTGACGCCGCCGCACCTGAAGGTGCTGAAGCTCCTGGATGGACCAGAGTCGTGGTTCCAGGCCGCGGGTGTGCCGTGGCGGGGCTACAACTCGATCTCACCGATGATCGAGGGTGCCCTCGGGTTCGGGAGGGATCTTCAGGAGGCGATCGTCGCCGACCTACACGTGCGTGGCCTACTCGGTCTGGATCGTGGCTCGCTTCACACGATGATGTCGTCGAACGGGCCTCGCGCATCTCGGACGACGGATCTCGGCAAGCGCTTCCTCCGGTTTGTAAGCGCCCCAACGCCCTGACGAGCGAAGCTGCCTTCGCCTATCGAAGCTGCGTGTCGATTACGTCGCACGCCAACACGGCGCCCGCAGCGGCAAGCTCAGCAGCCTGCGCTTGAAGAGTGGTTCGCGCCGACTCCAAGTCCGTGAGAGCACACCTCTCGCGGCAGATGGGCTTGGGTCCGAAGAAGCCGACAATGTACAGCCCGGCACAGCCCGGCTCGTCCTTCATGTAGCGGTCGAGGAGCTGCTCCCGCATCGACGTCAGCACGTCCGCGTTCCAGCACCCCTTCACTTCGATGACCACGCTAAAGCGCGCGGACCCGTCCGCAGCGATGGCCTGCACGAGCACATCCGTTCGCTCACCGGGTGCATCTTGTCGCCGAAGCCGAACCACGACCTCGAAGTTGACGACGACCCGCTGCTTCGCCATCTGATCGCGCAAGTAGCGAGCAATGTGCGCCGAGAACTGCGTCTCCTCGACAGGTCGCCGACATTCGTTCGCACGGCCTTCCCACAGGTCCTGGACAGCGCCATTGTGCCCGTGAAGCCACTCCTCGTAGCCACGAAGCTGGTCGCGAGTGGCGTCCAGAAGGTCGATAACTGACGCAACACGTCGGAGCCGGGGATCGATGAGCATGCACCGCAGTTGGGACGGCTTCGAGCGGATGTCACTCGCGTTCACCTGCGCGAGTCGCGCTTCATACGGCATGCATCTCAACCACCAGTCGGGAAGCGCCTCTGCAACGCGCTCTATCGCGCGGACTGACTCTGGAGTCCCCAGATCTCGGATGCGGGCCAATAGCGTGTCTCGAAACCGATCCAGGTCGTGAGACGGACCGACCCAGCCAGAGTCGCTGTCGTCCACCGCCGGGGCGTGCTGACGCAACCAGAGGTAGAGCTCAGCGAGGTCTGACGCAGCGAGGTCCTCCCAGCCGCCAGCGGGACCCCCTCCGTGCCGACCAGCGAGGGCGAGCATCACGGACAACGCGGCGGAGGGATCCACGGCGGAGAAGTAGGAGCGAAGGGACTCCCACGTTCGCTGTGCATCGACCCAGAATGCCTGTGCCGCAGCCGACACGGCGCACGCCACGGCCGCCTCATCAGTCGTTCCGAGCCCACTCGCCATCCACAGCTCAGTGCGCTCCCATGCTTCTGTGTCGTTGCGCTCCAAGAGGAGTCGGACCGCGGACCACGCCGGAGAGGCGGAGTCGCCAAACGCAGCACCACGCAGGCAGGTCACGACTGCATCGCCGCCGATCCGCCCCAAGAGCACGCAGAACTCCGACGGAGCACCGCGGCGAAATCTCATCCGGATGACGTTGACGGCCGTAGTGGGCGTTTTCGCCAGTACCAGGCCCATGGCGCGCACCACGTCGTCGTCGCCGAATTCGTTCTCGCTGCTGTGCCCGGCCAAGATTCGCGCCGCTCGTTCCCATACGATCGGATCGAGGCCGATGAGTCGCGGTTCTGCGTGCTGCACCATCCATCGCAGCGCGATCATCCAGGACCAGTCGCCAGAGACCGACTCCTCGGAGATGACAAGGCGCTCTGCGGGTGTGGGCTCGAAGCGCGCGAGGTACTCCGCCGCCCCATCACTGATAGCCTTCTCGTGGAGGGGTCCCGCGTGCCCCCATCCGGCGTGTTGCGCTAGATCGGAAGTCACCCGGATGGGGTCGTCGTCGTGCGGTGGGTGACGGAGAAGCTGACAGAAGCGGTGCCATGCTTCGAGATCACCCTCAACCGCACCTGTGAGTGCTTCCTGCACCGAAGCTGGGTAGCGTGCGATGGCTCTCGCTCTCTCCGCTTCCTCCGCCTGGCGCGCTCCCTCAGCTTCCCGCACACGCTTGGACTCTTCACGAGCGTGTGCGGCTTCAGGACCATCGAGGCGGCAGCCGGCGAACCACTCGCGCGATCGAACGTACGCCGGATCCAGCTTCGTGAGCTCGTAGAGCCTCTCCATGTCTTCGCGGCGCGCGGAGTTCAGGAGGCGAGCCGCAACCGCGTCCACAGTCCGACGGACCGACTCGTCGGAGCCTGGCGGCGTCGCATCGAGAAGCAGACCGAGCTCGTCGCCGAGGAGCAGTCGTGGCCGCGTGTGGAATAGCATGTACGGCGACTGATTGGACTTCGTCCACCTGGGAAGCAGCCGTGCGAGAACCCGGCCTCGTCCGGTTCGGTCCTTGCGGAGGTCCTCGATCGCCTCGCGGTCGTCGCGGTCATCGAGGAGTGCGTTTGGACGGTCGCTCGAATGGAGAAGGGCATCGGCGAGCGCGTCGGCAACCTCGGTCTCAGTGGAGAACTCCCACGCCCGCAGGAATACTGCCGCGCGCAGCCGCCTGAGCCAGAGGTCGCGATCGGCACCTGATACCGACTCAATGAGCCACGGAAGCAGCACGTCTAGGTCGGAACGCGCAAGCGGCGACTCGCCCAGTTCGTGGAGAAACGCCGAGTAGCTCCCGCCGAAGTTGCGGCGTTGCCGGGGACGCAGGAGCGGCAGGAGACTTGACCAGCTCAGAGCGTCAGGGAACAGGGCACGGAGCGCATCCCCTCGGAGTTCGTCGTAGGCGTCCGCGCTCCGACCCAGGTCGAGCAACGGCCGGAGACGGCGTCGAGATTCGAGGGTCCCCGAGCGGGCCACTTCGTAGCTCGCGGCCGTTCGAATGTCATAGTCTTCGCCTCCGTCAAGCGCGACACGCACGAGAACGTCAACGAGCGGCGGACTGCCGGACTGGCCGGCGATTTCGATCGCCGTGCGGCGCACTAGGTAGCCACAGTCTCGGTCTTGGATCAGCGGCACGATGAGTTCTTCGACGCCCGAGAACACGAGCGCTCGCAGCGAGCCGAAGCGAGGCATGTTCGGCTGTGAGATGCGACCGTCCCTCACGGCATCGAGCCAGGCCATCGCGACGCGACGACGCGCCTGCCCGTCCAGCAACGCGACATCGAATTGCAGGAGGAGGTCAGGCTGAGTGCGCGCCACGTGTTCGAAGACCGCAGTGTTCCGCCGCGCGACCCATCCAACGAGCTCCCGCATCCGCGTCGGCACGCTCGGAACACCGAGTTCCAGGCCGAGCAATCGGAAGAGATGGTCGTCCTCGAGATTCAACCCGGTCAGGAATCGCGCCGCGAGGAACTCGGTGAACGTCTGATGAGCGAACCGCACAGTCGAAGCGGTCGCTCCCTGAAACACGGCCGTCGCTGTCGCCGCGGACACGTCATCGACCGTGAACACGTCGACGTCGCCGCGCACGACGGCGTCGTCAATCGCCAGTGTGCCGTCGTTCGAGGGCTCTCCCGGGGCTTCGTCCCACTGGATCAACGGGCGCCCACACAGAATGGCGAACGCCGCCAAACGGGACGCGACGTCCAAGATGTGACTCGCGCTGGTCCCGCGACCACGCTGCGAACGAGAGGCGTCGCGCCGAGCCGCGTTCGGCTCGCGGACGAGCGCAAGCATCCCTCGCTCGTACAGCGTCCACATGTCGCCCGCCAGATGCCCGCTCTCATGCTCTGTCAGGAGGAAGTTCAGCGTGACGGGACGTTCGGCGAGAGCGAACGCGCCAGCCACCTCGATCCACTCCAGAAAACGCGTGCCTTCGATTCCCTTGTGCGTTGCCGCTGCCGATACTGCGGCACGGTCAAGAGGAACGAGGTCGCAGAACACGACGACCGAGCCACCGTCGAACGCAGTATCGAGCGCGGCGCCGAGAGCAACGGGCCACTCAGCGGAACGACATGCGACTCGGAGTCGGGTTCCCGCCCTCGCGATATCAGCGACCCGGGAGGCCAGCAATTGTCCCGCACGAGGCGCGACCAGGGCGAGTTCGTCAACCGAGTCCAGCCAGACCGTGCGAGATGACGTACTCGCGAACGCGACCACGGTGTCCAGCTTTCGCCGTAAGTCTGCGACGTCGCAAGCTGTCGCGAGATCGACGAGGAGGTGCTCTGCCACGTCTGCACTGTTCGCCTCGATCACCCGGTGCCGGAGTTCCGTTGACTTCCCGAGACCGGGCTCACCGAGCAACACGAGGCACCGCTCTGGTGCAAGCGACACGAGAGAAACGGCGACGCCATCGGGGTGCTCGGGCGATCCGCCGTCGCTGCCGATCGAGCGCGGTGGCGGTCGGGAGCGCGGGATCCAGAGTCTGGGAGCTGCTTGCATGGGGAGTCGTGCGCCGATGCGGCACGTGGAGATGGTATCCCTCAATCAGCCGCGCAATCAGATTCGGCCTGACTGCCGGATCCGGACGCCTACCCCGAGCAACAGTCGCGATGCCAGGCGGTGGCATACCACCTCTGGGCCCGGCGGCCGCCGGTCGACGCGTCCGGGATGAGGACTGCGAGTCCCTGCTCGGCGAGGGCCTGAAGAGCAGCACGCGCACGGCGGATCGCCGTCGTCGAGCGCCCGAAGTGCTCGCTGAATTCGGTCAGAGTCTTGCCGTGCGGAGTGGCGTGAAGCTGAGCGAGCACATCATGCTCGAGGGCGTCGCCACCAGCACGCTGACGGAGTTCGGCCGCCAGGAGGTTGATGCTCCGCCGCAGGTCGATCGACGCTCGCCGGCGCGGGGCGAGGCGGGGCGAGGCGTGCGGGAGGGTGCAGATCGGGGGCGGCTCTCCGCGTCATCGCGGTTGCCAGATCCGGACTTCGACATGTGGTGTGCTCAAAGGGTGGGCACTTCCGGAGCGAATGAATCGGTGCCGACTCGAGTTAGCTTGCGACGAGCGTGCGGCGCGTTTCTCCGACAGAAGCTTACCCGGCCACGCGCGCACACCTCGACCGCCGCGACCATTCACCCGGTAGAACGCCGCTATGCTTCCACGGGCCGCGCCAGCTGCGAGTCCCGTGCACGCGACTTCGTGACGCTTCCGCGCGGCCCATCGTGGATCCGCATCACGTCCAGGGCGGCGGGCAGACCTCGAGGACGAGCATCACGTGCGGACGGGCCCGATCGAGGTCGACCAGGCGCCGGGCCGCGACGTCGCAAGAGTCAGGAGCGCGCCTGCCGCGCGAATCGCCAATGCAGCCACCTCAGTGCGCATGAGTTCTCAGGAGCGAGGCTCCGAGCCCACACAGCGAGGCTCACGAAGTCACCGCCGCGCGGATCGCTCAGAACACGATCTCCCAGATCCGCTTGCCCAGCCCGCCCCACTGCGACTGCCACAGCGGGGTCCACCTGCGCCGCTGAAGCGTCAGCGTTGCGACGAGATCGCGCGCGATCTCATGGACCGCGTCCTTGTCATCCCAGGTTGACACGAACAACGACTCGTCGGTCTTTCCGCGAAGCAGGACCTCACGCGACCGCGTCGACTCGCCGGGGTGCACTAGCAGGTTCCTGGGCACGTGCGCATCCAGCGAACGGAAACGGAGGACCGCCGGCTCAGGCGCGCGCCCTCCCAACCGCTGGGGTGTGAAGTTGAGGCGCTGTGGCGCCAACACGGTGAGTTCCATGAGAATGAACGCTGATACCATCAGCACATGCAGCGTGCGCGCGGCGACAGGTACGCGCTGTCCCGGATCGGCGTAGAGCCGAGAATCCCGAACGAAGTGGCGCACGGAGATGATTGCGAGCGCGCCCGAAGTTGCGTGCGCGAGTAGGAGCGGACCGGGAGACACCGACGATGGCTGGAGTTGGATCAGGACGTCTGCTGCGGCCCCGAGGATGAGAGTGAGCATCGTGATGAAGGACAGCATCACGCTTCTACGTCGGATCCGCGACATGGTCGGATGCTGCAACTTGAGCACTCTCGGAGCAAGTGCGAGCGGGGCGCAGAGCACCCACGGCACGACGCACCAAATACCAGCCGCAATCGCGTCCGCGCGCAGCAGTGAGACCCCTGGCGCGCCGGCGCTGGCGCTGCTCATCGAGAGGACGACGAGGCCAGTTGCGTAGACGCCGCCGACGACGACCGCGAACGCCTTCATGATTGACTCCGCGAGATCGCCCGAGCGAGCCAATCGCGCCCCGCGCGGCCGCACCTCTCCAGCACTCGGTCCGTCGCTCATCCGGCCCTCCCCCCGCGCCGCCGCAATGGTCTCTCGACGAGAAGATACCGCACGGACCTGACGTTGCTGGCAGTCCCGCCGTGCAGCGGGCACACCGACTATCGAAGGATGCGAGGCTCTTCCCCTTCGTGCCAGCGCACACCTGAAGCGCGGACGCCGAGAGAGCGGCAGACAACGATCGGAGTCGCGTGACAAGGCGGGCGCTCGGTAGGTCTTGGCGAGAGATGAGCTGCGGCCGGACGCCCGGCCCATTCTCTCGCCTACGACACCTCGTAGCGCGGTTCCTCGCTCCCCTCGTCGCATGACTTGGTGCCCTCGGCGTCGGGCATGGCGAAGGCGCTCAAGCGGTTCCCGGAGCCTGCCGAAGTTTCCGCCTGAGAATCCGCTGGACCGCGTCGACGATCTCCGAAACGCTACGACGGCGTGACGAAGTCAGCCCCCCGCCGCGCGCCCCGCGATCTCCAGGTCCAGCTCGACGCCACGACGGTTGTGGCTCGCGACCTGTGCGAAGCGCTGGAGGCCGCGTCCGGCGGCAGCGGCCTGGACCCGACCCGCTGCGCCGCAATTGCAAGCGAAGCCCGTGCACGGCTTCGGGGCGCGCCGTCGGGGCCAGATCCGGCCGAGGCTCAGTCCGGTGACGGCGAGGGATCTCCTGCTGTGGCCGAGGACGCGTCGTGATCCCTGTCGAGGTCGACGTGGTCTCCGACGGGTTCGCGCCCAACGTCGTCGAAGCGCCGCCCCCGACGGGCATCCGGCACTACGCCTGGCCAACCTTCGCGCTCCGAGTGAAGACCGCCGAGGGGCTGTTCTGGGTCGGCACGGCGGGCGGATCGAACTCGGCGTTTATCCGTCGCCCCGGGCTGGCCCCGCGACTCCAGCACGCGACGCTCTTCACGAGCCGCGATGCCGCAGATGTGGCCGGCAGCGGCCTCTCCGCACGTGCCTACTCGGTCGGGAGCCTCAGAGCCATCGGCGGCGGGATTGCCGAGGCAGGCGCCGAGGTCCTTGCGAGCGCCGAGGTCGTCGAGCTGGTGCAGGTCCTGGAGGAGCACGAGCCGCCCCCCGAGGCCAAGCTCTCGAAGCTCGAGGAGACGGTCGCGGAGATGGAGCGGGTGCTCCCATGCGGCGCTGGCGTTCCCGCACCGCAGGTCCGAGCGGTCGGCGTGCCAGAAGAGGCCAGCGCTCCGGTCACGTTCCGCCCCGGCTACGAGCCCCCAAAGGCGTCGATCCCCGGGACGTGACGTCGTGAGGATCGTCGGCGATGACGCGGCCTTCGAAGCGACGGGCACCATGAGTACGCGAGCCTCGAGCTGCGCGCGACCCAACTGCGCACCGACGGCAGCTGGAGAATCCGTTCCGGCTACGTCGATGGCGTCGAGATGCGCCGCATCACGAAGGCCGAGCGCCACGAGTTGGCGGACCACGTGATAACACTCTGGAGCGCGTCGCGCGATGGAGAGCACTCCGGACAGGAGCTGCCGTGAACGTCCTCGTCGGCCGTTTCGCGCGCACGACTGCCCGATCGCGTGTGACGAGCGCAAGAGGCAGGATACCGCGACAGTCATTGCGGATGGACGTCGCTGCTCGGGGCTACTCACCGCGTACGGAGTGACCGAAGCGTCGGCGTCGCGGACGGCGACGGTCAGTCTGGGGAGCCAAGCCACCGATTCTCGCGCGCACGCCCGTGCGGTGCGGGTAGATTCGACCGGGTGAGTGTGTGACTTATGTCGCGCGGGGTCGCGAGGTTGCGGACTACGATCGCGGAGGGGATTGATGGACCATGAGCTTCCGACGGACGAAGCGTTCCGATCGTTCGTGAAGGAGAAACTCAATTCCGCTGGCGCGGCGCTGCTCGGTGAGTTCGACGGCTCCGCCGTCACCCATTGTTTCTGGGGAAGCGGGGAGAAGGCAGCATCGATTCGGAGATCGCACGTCGTCACATTGGAGTCACGCGACGCTGAGAACGCGTTCTCTGAGACGGCTGTAGTCGATCATTGGCGATGGTTTGGGAGCGAGAATGTTCTGATCAAGCATATGGAGGAGTGGTGCCGAGCGCGGCTTCCTAGTACGTCAGAGCTTCCGGGCTGGCGGTTCGACATTGAGGCCGCCAGCGCAGGCTGCCAGCCTGCGTTTTCTCTCGCTCGCCGCGCGCCTGCCCGAGAGGGGAGCTTCGAGAAGTGGATTCTGCAGTTCGACGCTGCGATCGCTGACACGCTCATGCCGGCGACGTTGTCAATCGACATTGCGAACGTCGTGCTCTTCGCCGAGGACACAGATGGCGAGTCCGCGATGAAGCGCCGCCTACTGGAGTGTCGCCACGAGGCACTCAAGGCGCTGCCGAAAGACACGCTATCTACGCCCCCTCCATTCTTCGATCGACCGCAGAAGGCGGGCTTCGCGAACGCGGATCGGTGGCGGGAGTTCTTGGCGTCCATGCAATCAGCGCTCGTCTACTTTCGCGGCGCGCTACGGAGCCACGGAAGCGGCAGCGGTGTCGTGGAGCCTTCGGGTTCGTTCTACGTGGTGGCCGACCGTCGGGCCGACTTCGGGCACGCCGATCGCCCCGCCCCTGCAAAGTGCTGCATTGCAATCGCATCGATCGTGCCAGCGGGGTGCAAGACGAGGCGCAAGTACGCCAAGTTGGCAAAACTCCTGATGACGCTACGACACGCCATGTCCGCTCTCTCGTCTTCGATCCCGACGCTAAACCAGTGGCTCACAGGGGACGACCGGGAACGAGAGCTCGCCATTGTCGTGAGCGTCAAGGCTGCGTTCGGAGCCCACCCGCCGATTCCTCGATGGATCGAACTACTCAGTAAGTGGATGCTCGGTCTGACCAAAGAACTAAGGGGGCGAGTTCACGAGGGGCGAAAGCTGGGGTTCTGGATGGTCATGGCGGACAAGGGACAGATCTCGGAGAGCGAGATCTTCCAGACCCGGGCGCTGGCGCGGTCGTCTCTTGACCGTGTGTCCATTCCGTGGACGGGAACGGAATCGCAACCGGGGATCGTTGACCCGAATGCCGTTGTGACCGCGGCAAACGCTGTCGCAGACGAGAACCACGCGTGGTTTCGTGACGGCAAGTCGGCGCTCTTTTGGGACTCAACGATGGCGTCGTCGGCCCCGTTTGGGTTGGTTAGAGTGCGGAACGGATCCTGGGCACAATGGACGTCCACCGACTGGGATTCCATCCCACACGAGTGTCCCAGGCTCTCCCTCTTCTACGTCAATCCGGACGGACATGGCGGGCTGATTCATGCCGGAGACGGTCCAGCGCGCCGGACGTTCTCCATCGCCCCAGATCGGGACTGGGAAGCCGCCGAGATGGGCAACCTCAGGGAGCGACTGTTGAACCAGTTCGCTCGCTCGCTGACGACGCCGAACGGCATCCAGCACATACGCGCGGCGCGAACGCTGTCTGACGTGACTGCGAACATGGCGGCCGATCCTTCGGAAGGGGCGATCTTCGTCATCCTTGACGCAACAACTGGGCACAAGTTGCGTCAGATGTCACAGGTGTGGCAACTCAAGGGGACAAGCGAGAGCGGGACGGCAGTTTCCGCGCTCTGTTCGTCAGAGATTCGCTCGCTCGCCAACGCGGACGGCGCGGTGACTCTCATCGCGGACGAGAACGACGTACGAATGCGCAGCGGCGTCCTGCTGTCACAGGACGGTGTGGACCGCGCCGTCATCGACCAACTTGTCGCCGAATGCGCGGACCTCCTGCGTGGTTCGGGCTCACGCCGATGGAACGCGGTCATGTCGATCGCAGTCCCAGAGATCCTCGGTTCCATCGTCGTATCGCAGGACGGAGATGTGATCTGCTTGGAGAAGAAGCGCGAGGGCGATGTGGTGACCGTGGCGGTCGAACTGTTCTCGAGAAACGCTTCGATCTCGACAGTGTCGTTCCGCCTGAAGGCGACCTCCTGAGAATTCACGAACGTTGACAGCCCGCCATACGCTCCGGGTCCAGACCCCTGGAGACCGCCATGGTCAAGTCTGGAGCCGACGATGCGCCGCGCGACGGCAAGCGCAAGCCCAAGAAGACGCATCGTCCGGGCCCGCGCGAGATCGAGATCTACACGCAGTACCTCGGCTTCTTGCGCGACCACGGGCGTGAGCCGACGGCGCAAGAGGCGTTCCCGTGGGTGCGTCACATGCGGGGCCTACGCGGTGCGGAGAAGTGTGTCGCGAGCAAGCACAAGGCCGAGGGCGTAGTTAGCTACGGGCTGGTGATCGACAAGCTGCGGCGCCTGGTCAAGCGTGTGGGCGTGTACCTGGGCGAGGACGAGCGGGCGCGGGCGCTGATGGGCCAGTTGGCGGAGAAGGCGACGCTGGCAGTGTTCGAGGTGCTGGACAAGTCGACGCGGCCGAAGGACCCGGCGGCGGTGCGGGCGATCGGGGACATCGGGATCAAGGCGCTGACTCTCTGCGGTCTGTCGCGGGAAGAGAAGGGGGGCGGTGTTCGCGTCGAGGTGAACACGAACTCGTTCGGCCAGGTGATCCCGGAGACGGAGCTGGAGAAGGCGCGTGCGGAGCGGGCGGCGTTGCGCGGGGACCTGCTGGCGCGGCGTGGTGGCGTGTCGTTGGGTGATCCGAGCACGAACTGATGACGGCCGTCGCGTCCGCCGACCTGCGCCAGGGACGCTCGATCACGCATGTGGCTTTCTGTGTAGTGATCACGAATAGGTGTCCTCTGAGGCATTGGTGCGTGAACCGATCGACGGCAAGCCCCTCCCCAGCCGAGCCCCGCGATGCGTTGCCCGAGGTCGCCGTGCGCCTGTGGGTCGATGCGGGCCGCATGCGCGAGGCGCTGCCCGGCGTGGGTGCACTCACCGGAGCGTGCCTCGACGAAGGCACCGCCGGCCGGAGCGGAACGGAGATCGCCGACGGGCTGGCTTCCATTGGCGCGCATGTCGCGTGCGGTGGTGGTGGCGTCACCGCACGCTGTCTCTCCGCCGACCTGCCCACTGTGATGGGCGTGGTGGCCGACGTCGCGCTGCGTCCGGACTTCCCGGAGGACTCCATCGAGCAGAGGCGTGGCCAACTGATCGCGCAGGTCCGGGCCGACGCCGATGATCCGGCGACCACGGGGCGTCTGCGGCTGCGGCGCGAGCTCTACGCCGACCACCCGCTCGGACGTCCGGCGAACGGCGGCGAGCCCGAGCTCACGGCCCTCGCGCACGAGGATCTCGTTGCCCACCACGCCACGCTCTTCGTACCGCGCAACGCCATTCTGACGATCGTGCGCGACGTCGATGTCGAAGCGACGCTCGCTCTCGCCCGCGCAACGCTCGGGGCGTGGGAGGATCGCCCGCAGCTACATCCTCGGTAGCTACGTCTTCGCGTTCGAGACCAACCCCGGCACGGCCGAGCAACTGGGGCTGGGGCTTGACTTCCCCGACGTGTTCGTGGAGAAGATCTCGGCCGTCACCGCCCCGCAGGTCCAGGCAGCGCTCGAGCGGCACCTCCACCCCGACGCCCTGGTCTGCGTGACGGTCGGACGCGGCGGCGAGCCGCGGGCCGCACCCGACTGAGCCCGGCCACGACGCTCGGAACCGACGACGGACCTCGCCATCGATCCACGAGCGTCGTGCCCCGCCTGCTATCCGCCGAAGGGTATCCAGAGCAGTCGCCAGGACGACCCTGCCGCCGTGTTCTGGACCTGGAAGAGGCCCCAGAGCAGACGGAAATTGCTCGTCGGAACGCGCTCGCCGTCGCGAACGGCCTCGCCTGTGGAGTTCGCGACCGCGCCGAGCAGGAGCCCCTGCCCGCTGGACCAACCCGTGTTCCGGCCTTCGTGGTCGAAGTTCGCCGTGGAATTGGTGGTCACCGCCCAGAGCGCCAGTCCCCAATCGTCTTCGACGTGGAATTGAGGCCGCCTCTGCGAGTCCGGAGCCGACGACGTCTTGTGATTGCGCCAGACGAGCGGCCACCACGGCAGCCCGGTCGAGTACTCCTCGATCTGAGCGGAGTTCGCGCCGAACGACTGCGCCTGCGAGCTGAAGTGGGCCAGGTCGGCAGATGTCAGATCCGCCGAGATGTCGATCCGCCGAAAGTCACCGGACGTGCCGCAACCGGCGGCGCCGAGAGATGCGAGGGCCAGCGTGAGTGTAGCGAGTGTGCGCATGAGGTCTCCTTCGCGAACGCCGTGTCCCACATCGGAACGCGAGCGTCCTCCCCAGAGGCCGGCGGTCGCGTCTGCGACCCCGAAACCGGTCTCCATGCGTGCCCGGACGCACGCCGCATTCCGATCGCGCCGCATCATGCCGACGGCTCAGGACTTCAGTCGGTCAGTACGTGATGCGCTTCTGCACGTCGGAGGATAGGGGATTGAATCCGAGCCGCCACCCGGAACCCCGTCTCGGAACCTCTCTCCCACCCGCGAGTCTCCCCCATCCGCGGCTGAACGTGGTCTTCAACGCCCGTGATCGGTCGCGGATCAGGTCGGCGGGGCGACGACGGGCACTTCGGCCCCCGGACACCGACCGCTTGCAGCTCCCCCCGCGAACCCAGGCTCGACGTCACGGAGAAGACGACAGAGCGCCCCCAACCGCGCCCGTCCACCGCTGAACCCCCGCCTTCGTCGATACCGTCGATCAATCCTCAAGCCACCGGTGGATCGGTGATGTTCAGGTGGCGCAGAATGACCTCGACGACCGTGGGATCGACGAACACGCTGATCACCTTGAGCGGTCCGCACCAGCGAGGGCAGAGGAGCGGGTCGGCGTGCGGGTTCCTGCTCGCACCATCAACGCTCACTCCGGGCGGCGGAGCAGAAAGACCGTCGTGCCGCCGACGATTCGCGCGCGCACAGTCTCCTCGAGCACGAGCGTCGAGAAGATGCGTCTCTGCGCCTGGAGCTGGGCGCGCGCGCTGGACAGGTATCCGGCAGTCGTCATGCGCTGCGAGTAGCCGCCCCCGCCCATCGGTGAAGATACCTTCCAACTCTCGTCCACATGGGACGCGGCCGCGCGAACCCAATCATCGACGATCGCCGCGACCTGCTCTATCTGCTCCTCGTCGAGTCTCCAGATTCCTGCCAGCACGTGTTCGCGGAGCATCTGGGCGTGCGCCGCGTCATCGACTCCCCGGACGACCCGCACCCCGTCCGCGTAGTTGACGCCCGCGAACGGATCGGAGCCCTTCCAGTTGCGATCCTGTTGCGCGACGAGCACGTCGCGCTGTTCGATCCGCAGGAGCCCGAACAGAGCGGTCACGAATACATCGCGGCGCGCAACTTCTCCGATCTGGATCGAGAGCGCGTGCCGGCTGCCGACGCGCTTCTCCGCCGCGATGTCGTTCGTGTAGGCCACACCCAGGTTGGTAATGGCGGACCGCTGCGCGCCATCCAGGGGAAGACGTTCGGTGGCCAACCTCTCGGCGATGGTGTTGGCCACGACGATCGGGAGAGTCTGGAGCGCGCGTGCGTCCGGATCGCCCGACGCCTGGAACGGTGCGAGCGCCTGAGTCACGCGCAATCCCGCGCCCATGAGGGTCATCATCTGTTCGCGGCGCTCGATCGCATCCGTCGCGGAGGCCAGTTTCGCTCGCCCCACCTGCAACGCGCGCGAGTCCGCGGCGACCGCCTTCCAGTCCACGCCTCCGGCAGAGCCCGAGAACTCGCCGAACGCGATCACCGGCGATGCGGAACGCGCGTGGTCGGCTTCCGTCGTGTCAGGTGCGGCGTCAGGCGTACTCCTCGGCCCGGGATCGGCCGTCGCTTGGCCCCCCAGCTCAGTCTGCAGACGTTCGGTCTCCGCCATGAGTCTCGCGATCTGCGGTGTCGCGGTCCGCTCGCGCTCGGTCGCAGCGCGCAACTCGGTTGACTGCTGGTCGAGGGCGGCCTGTAGCCGCGTCGCCTCGGATACGTCGGGCGCTGTGGAAGATCCGATCGCGGCGCCCGACAATTCGACGCTTGCCAGACCACCGACGCAAAGGGCTGCTGCCACGCACGCGAGAAAGACACTCTTCTTCATCACAAATCCTCCAACTGACACACCGATCGAAGCACCGGACGAGACACCACAGACGGTGGGCGCGACGGAGCGCGCGGCATCGAGGCAAACCGAGAGAAGGGCGCCCTCGCCCCTTTCCGGAGCCATGCACAGCGCGGCGCCGAGCACTGAACCGCCCGCCAGACCGAGCCGCTGCCGCAGACGAGCGAGTCCGCGCTGGGCTGCTTCTCCGGCGGTCGAGGGAGCGATGGCGAGCGCCACCGCCGCCTCGCGGATCGTGAGCCCCGCCACATGGACCAGCACAACTGCCTCGCGCTCCCGCTCGGGCAGCCGCTCGACCTCGTTGCGCGCGATCGTCGCGAACTCGTTGAGCGCGGCGATCTGCGCCGGATCGACTGCGTCCGGATCGACGCGTTCCGCCTCTTGTCCCATCGCGACATCCTCGTACCGCGCGCGCCGCGCCCTCTTCCGACGTGCGTTGCGAGCGACGTTGCGCACGACTGCCGCAAACCACGGCCAAGGATCATCCTCTGGAACCGCTTCCGGCTTCTGCGCGGCGACGACGCACGCTTGCTGCACGACGTCGTCGGCTTCGGCCGGACACCCAACGAGCAGGACGGCGAGCCGCCATGCGCGCAGCGAGCACTCGCGTACGCATCTCTCGACTCGGGGCTCCAACGAGGTCACGCGCTCAGCTCTCCCTCGGTCTGGTCCGTTCTACGCACGAGCAACAGGCCCGTACAACCTCACCTGTCTCTGCAGCTCAATTTGTCCGGGACTTGGTCGATAACCGGGAATCCCACGGCGCGTTTCCGAGGACGAAGAGATGTCCGTCGAAGAGCTCCGCACGCAGCTCGCTACGGACGATGCCGGCGAGTCCGTCGTAGCGGCGTCGCAAGTCCACCGGCTCCGCCGCCAGGTAGATCCGCAACGACGGTGGCAGGATCAGCATGCGCGCACCGCCGCCACGACGCGCCCCAGATGCGCGGGGTCGAAGTCGGCCGGGACGTCGATGTGCACGTCCCCCGCGCGCACGCAGAGAGGTCGCGGGTACGGTCGCGGCGCGTGATCTCGCGCTTCCACCACGTGAACGTCCCCATCTTCATCCCGATCGACGCCGCAAATGCGCGCTGCGTCATCCCGGTCGCCAACTGCTGCGCGATTACCTCGCCCTCCTCGTGCGGAGAGACGTCAAGCTCGCATGGATCACAGTCGCTACCAGATGGGGTCCGTCGGACCGTTACGCTGAACACGGTTTCTTGGGACACACGCAGATCGAGATCTCCAGAGATCAGGATCGGAGCTCAGCTTCAGGAATACGGCGGTGCGCATGATCGTTCTTCGTGGATCCTCACTCCGAAACGACGATGGCCGGTGCGCTCTCCGGCGCGGTAAGTCTGGTTCCTCTGTCATCCCCTCGATATCTGCGGGGATCGGGGCCGGTCATCGTCAGCGCGCCCCTCATCGCCGAGGGGCCAATCGGCACTTTGTTCGACCTCTTCCGCTTCGTACATCTGCAGGACGGATGCGGCGCAGTGGCAGGCACGTGACGCCGAGGAGTGATCCGCCCTTGACCCCGATCGCGCACGGTGGAAGGAACCGCGCACAGCCAGGATTGGCGCTGAGCGAGGTCCGGGTGAGAAACCCTGGTCCCCGAGTGCAGGTCGTCTGCGGTGCCCAGCTCACGATCAAGGAGCGGTGCTTCTCCATCGGCGGTCGCTGGCGCCAATCTGAAACGGAGTACTCCGCGGTCGAAGAGATTTCTGACAAGCGGAGCGGCACGGGCGCGATACCGAAGTACGGGCTCGGTGTCGAGTCTCCAGGAGCGTCCCGCCACGGTGGTCCTGGTGGCCCCGTCCCGACCATCGATGGCCGGTGCACGCTGCGCGTGCGGCAACTCTGGTTCCTTCTGCATCCCCTTGCTCTCGACAGGGACCGGAGCCGGTCATCGTCTGGGGTGCGGAGCATGTGCTCAGCGGGGTTCGAGGGGACACTCGTCATTCTGCGCCGACGCGTCATTCGCACGTGGCTTCCGCTCCGTCTCCGACGGTACGACCGATACCGTCCCAACGAACGGTCATCCCGGGACGTGTGCCCGAACTCCGCGATCCGCGTAGTGAGAGCGAAACGACGGGGGCGCACACCCCCGCCGTCTTTCAGAACCAGCTCGCAAGGAGCGGTTCCTTGCCCGACGCGACCGCCTCACGCACAAGCGCAAGGGCCTGCTCGAAGTCGCGCATCGGACTTCGATGACCGGCACGTTGACGGACACACCCCGCGACGGCCGCATGAGCATCCCCGCCATGGCAGGCATCGATCCACTCGCACCAATTCCGGCGACGGGCACGGGCATCCGCAACGATGAGGGCCGCCACTGTCGGAGTGGCGTACCCCAAGCTGCCTGCGACCACATGCGCAACGGTTCGGGGCCAGAGCGCCATCACGACGCGCGCTCCCCAGTCGGCGGGATGCATCGGGAGGACACCCACGGCGACTGCGGCGGCGATCACGACGCGGGACTCGTTCGGCCGCAGCGGGCCGCGGACTGGTGGACGTAGGGCTTCCGGCAACTTGAACAGGACATCGTTGCCCATCGAGGACAACAGGTCCTCGGGCAGTCGGAGCACAGCGGTCTCGATCTTCATGGCGGATCTCCTGGGACAGCGGGAAGGGCGGGCCATCCTTCTTGTCCCCGGATCGGGCACGATCTGGCCGTCGTCGCCCCCATCGAGCTGGCGACGATACGCACCGCGACGTGATCGAGGTGGACCGCGAATGGCGCCCTCCCCGGGACCGAGAGTCACGCGGCGAAACGCGGTTGTCACCGGCGTGAAGAGGAAGCAGATCGCCACGAGAAGAGTCCCGGCACGCATCGCGACTCGGGGCAGCATCGACGCTGCGGGCATGTGGGGAACTGCCCAATCTCCGGGAACTCTCGTGGCCACAGATCTCGGTATGGTTCGACCGCAGGAGCGAGGACTCGCGCCCTCGCTCCCGTTTCGATCAGCGTCGCAGAGCTTCGCGCACGGCCGCCCGCGCCCGAGATATCCGCGTCTTCACCGCCGCCGTACTCACGCCTTCGCGCGCGGCGATCTCGGCCATGCCGTAACCGGCAACGGCATCGTCAAGTGCTCGGCGTTGATGTGCGGGTAGGCGATCGACGATCTCACGAACGGCGTGCACCGCCTCCGGTGCAGGGACGCGATGAGAGATTGGTGCGTCACACAGTGTCTCGGCGTAGCGCCGGCGACGGACATGGTCGATCGCGACGTTTCTCGCAATGCGGCACATCCAGCCCTCAAGCGCGGCGGGATCACGAACCGTGTCGGCACCCTTCCACGCCCGGAAGAACGTGTCTTGCACCGCGTCTTCGGCGTCCTCGGGATTGCCCAGGACCCGAAGTGCCACGCGCTGAAGACGGGGCCGCATGCGGGCGTCGAGAACCGTCCAGTCGCGAGGCGTGTCCTCGGAGACGTGGAAGACGGGGAACGGCGACCACGCCGCGGGCCAGACAGACAACCTCGGAGAAACACTGAGCATGGGGAACCCTCCTCGGGGATTGAGGGCGGGATTGCCCTCCATGCTCCTTGTGCCCGGGAGACGGCCCGATCTGTCCCCTACGACGGGTCCGTGGAGCACGAAGCGATCCTGGCGGCGCTCGCCCCCGTCGAGCTCACCGCAACACGGTGGCGCTCGCCCACCGGGAGGCACTCCGCGCTTGCCACAGCAACCTGTAATCGAGGGCCAGCACGAGGGACATCGAAGCGCGAATCTCCAGAGTCGAGAGAGAGATCCTTGTGGCTTGCAGAGGCGCGAGGTCAGTGGGGCGGTTTCCAATCCCCACCTGACCCGGAGAGTTGCCGAGAGCGATCCCGTGTCGGGAGGGCGTTCATGCACGAACACTGTGACCTGCCGCCGAAGGCGCCGATCGAGACACACAACACTCGCCGCGCTGCGCGCTCGGTGGTCAAGCGGCCGTGCGCGCGGCGCTGTGCACCCCGCCGGAGCCGATCCGGCATTGGCGATGCTGCGACAGGCGCCCGTTCGCGACACGCTCTCTCCGAGGTGAGGCTCCGAAGTCGCGACTGGACATTTGTCCAACGTAGTCCCGTCGCAGCGCGCCGCTGACCGGCCGCACGCGGGCAGTGCCCCCGGAGTGACATTTGCACATCGGCGGCAAGCGCGCACAGATACCTGCGCGGCGACAACTACACCTGTGGCATGGACGACACGCCGCGGAGCTTGACGTTAGGCACGATCCGCGCAGTCGAATCGTCGGCGGCTGTCGCGGCTCGCCCCTCCGAACTGGCCGCAGTCTGCACCGGGGGTGGCCGGATCGGACACGTACCCTGCTCCCGCCGCAATGGGCGGGACACCGGCCGCTCGCGGATGGCACGACGGGACCACGGGATCTGAGTGTTGAAATTGTGGCAGGCCGATCCCACCGACACTCGCGTGGCGCTATCGCGGCGCCATGAGTCCCTTCTGCAAATGCTCGGCAACTTGACGATCTTGTCGCAGGCTCTGAACTCCGAAACCTCGAACAGCGCTTGGGCCACGAAGAAGGCCGCGCTGTAGGCGTCTTCCCTGCCGCACCAGCGGAGTCTAATTGGGACCTGACTGCCGTACTGACTTGACTGCCGCCCGCATCACGGAGCACCATCAGTCGATGAGAAGATCGCCCAACGCACGATCACCGCTGATCGTCGGCTCAAGCGCTAGGCCCATCCGAGCAGCGTTCCTCGTGGACACGGCCGTTGTCACGACGGGTGAAGTCGACCAGATCGTCCGGTACGCCTCGCGGCACTGGGGCGGTCGACTCCACGGCATCTTCCCGACCAATCGGGAGACAATCGCAGCGGCGTGGTGGGAATCGCTGGTCGCACTCGACCCCGACGTCGTTCACTCGCTAGTGCCCATCGGCGACGAGCTCATTCGACGCATCAACCGCGAGATCGCCCCGGCAGTCCTGAGCATCCTCGCCGAGAAAGAGCGAGCGCGACGTGGCGAGGACCGGTTGCTGGAGACCGGGACGGTCGGCGGACTGTCCGTCAATCATCTGCCTCGCTACCTAGACCACGCATGGCGAGCCTCAGTCCGCGAACCGACGTTCTGGAACATCAAGTCCGACAGCGTGCTGAATGCGGACGGGCGCTTCGCGCTACGCAACTTCGGGCTCATGGAGGGCACGTTCTTCACCGACGGTGCCTTCCGCGATACACGCTGTGAGGTACTGCAAGCCAACGAACAGCGCCCACTTGAGATCGTCGAGCGAGCATCACAGCAGCATGGTCTGGTGACCCCGCTCGACTTGGCGGGGCAGGACGCGGTGTTTCCCGTCTGGACGGTCCGTGCACCACGCTCCGGTGGCTTCCAGATCGTCGTCGGCGACTCAGCCCTCGATGTCCTGTACGCATGGAATCGCGGCATGTTCGACCACCCTGGCACCGGGATCAGCACGCTCTGGATGCCGCCGTCCCTCGCTGCAGACCCTGAGTTCGCGCGCGTCGTTGCGACCTTCATCCAGCGCAAGTACTGGGACAACAACCAGCGATCCGGCGCTGTCGTTTCCTACAGCCTTTCGGAGGATCAGCTCAAGCCGATCGCGGAAGCGCTGAGGACGCCCGCGTCGATGTTCTTCGATGCGTTCAGACTCCAACCTCATGAGTTCCCGCACCCCGAGTTCAAGGAGCGTCGTCGTGTAGAGGTTCGCGACAGGCAACTCGTGCCGCTGACCGGATCGACTGCGCTGCTGTCACCACCGAGACCCCGCTTCCCGCTCGCCGACAAGGCTCCGGGCCAGTGGATGGTCGATCTTGTGGCTGAGTACCGCCCAGAGCTGCACTCGGACTATCTCAGCCACCGTCCTGTCTGGCGACTGCCACGACGGGCGGGCATCGCGTATCCGTTCTTCGACTCGGACCACAGTGGACGAGTGAACGGTGACGAGCATCTGAGCGTACGAGTGAGCAGGGCAGACTCCGCACTCGAGTTCAAAGTTCCATCAGACCGCGATGTGCTCTTGCAGTTCGTGGAGAAGAAACCGCACAACCTTCGCCCGTGGCAACTGGAAGCGAACCTCGGCGGTCGCCTGGATCGGATGATCACGTCGGAGGAAGGACGAACGCTGAATGCTCTCGTGGAACTCTTCGGGAGCCTCCGCAGCGCGGGCGTCGTCTTGGGCAACCCACTCCTGAATCGTCTCATCCGTCACCTCGCAGGAAAGACGTCCGATGAGGAGGAGGCCGAAGACGCGGCGCGTCTCAAGAAGCTCCTCGACGCTTCGCTCGCCGAGGGCGAGGGATGCGACGTTGAGGACCTCGCTCGGCGTATCGCGGGGCGACATCCGCGACCGTCGCGCGTGGAGTCCATCCGGTTCGACGAGCTTGAGAAGACGTACTATCGACAGTGGTGGAAGCAGGGAAGCGAGAACCCACAGGAACGGGCACGATGGCCCGACACTCGCAAGTTCACCAACGAACAGCGGAACGACGTTGCCGATCTGGTCGAGCGCGGCGTTCTCTTGCAGGGAGTCCGCGTCCAATGCCCGCGATGCCGACACAAGGACTGGCTACCGGTGGAACGCCTCAGCCCAACTGTCCCGTGCGAAGGCTGCCGCGACAAGATTGTGCTGGACCCGCTTGAGCCATGGGCGTTTCGGCTCAACGACATGTGCCGCGGTGCGGTCCGCAACACCGGCACTCTCGCAACGCTACAAGCGGCTTACTATCTTGAGATGACGCGCGGCTTCGGTATCGGCGACATGTTCCTGTCCATCCCCTCGCAGGAGTTCTACGAGCGGGGCAGCACAAACGCCTTCGCTGAACTCGACCTGCTCGTGATCACGGAGGGGAAGTTCCTCGCCGTCGAGGTGAAGTCCCGCCCCGTCATGTTCCTGCCGAAGACGTTCAAGAGCCTGGGCAAGATCGGCGAAGAACTTGAGCCCGACGAGCTCTTGCTTGCTGCGCCTGGAGGCTCTTGGCCTCCTGAGGTTCTGGAGAGGATCAGCGAACTCCAGAGTCGCCTCAGGCCGTTCGGCGTCAAGGTCGATCGAGTGCCGCTTCAGTGGATGTGACTCGGGCGTCTGTCGAGCGGGGACGCCTCTGACGGCCAGCTGTACCGACCCTCTGACAGTCCATCAGCCCAGATGCCCGGAGTAGAGCGGCCCCTCCGGATCTCGCACCGTCGTGAGCGAGTACGGGCGCTTCTTCACGACTCGTAATGTGCAGCTCCACATTACGAGTCTCATGTGAAGTACTTCGTAATGTGGAGTAGACGCTCAGCATCCGCGTAACGACGGGCCCGCGGCTCAGTCCAACGCGTTCTTCCTGGCATCGCGCGGCGCGACACCACCAGGAAGAACCGTTTTCGTTTGGAGACGTCTCCAACATCGCCGCAATACACTCTCCGTCGGCTCCGAGCAGGGCGGCCACGACGCCACGCTCTACTACTCGCTCATCGAGAGCTGCCGCAGTGCAGACGTGGAACCGATGGAGTACCTCGCCGACGTCATCGGGCGCATCCGGGGCGTGCCAGACAGAGGTCAATGAACTTCCGCACGCACGCTCGAAGGCGGCGCGCGATGCGCAGCGCGCCGCTGTTGCGAACTGACACCCGAGCCGGTAGCTGTCGCTGATCCCCTCATCGGATCGGTCGCGGTCCCCGACCGGGGATGGCTGGATCGGACGCGTACGGTGGAACTACACGATCCGGCCCAAAGATCTGCTGCCCACTGACTCACCCAATCTCTGACGGACACCTACTTGTCGGCGGACTCCGACGCTCGGTTGCCGCCCATGCGCAGCGGTTCGAGCTCAAGTTCGGTCTCCCCATTCCACGTGACCATCCCGTCGGTTAGCGGAAGTGCTCCGCTCTTCCCGAAGACCAAGAACGAATACGTGTGTCCCTTGACCAAGTACCGCGACGGCAGCTTCGCATCGCTGCCCAGTCGGTGCGAGAAACTGGGCTGGATGTCGCCGTAGGACATGTCGACGAGAGTGACCTTCTTCCCGGCGAACGACGCGCCATACTTGCCGACGAGTTTCACGGCTGGTTCTCCGCGTGACGATCGCAACGTGAAGTCGTCGTCACGATCAAAGCCGGAGAGGCGTCCGATCGCGACGTTCTCGATGTGTTGATCGGACGTCGGAACAAAGCTGATTGTCAGTTCGCCATCGGTATGTGAGATGAGCGAGAATCGCCCGTCCGCATCCGACCGCCCATAGACCTTGTAGTCTACGATTGCCTTCGGCATGGAGGGGTTCCACCGGACTGTGTAGCCGTGCCCGACCAATCGAAGTCTTGCGGGAATGATCTCGTCCTTGTCGATGTAATGGACGACGTGGAGCGAAACCTTTACGCCCTCGACGGGATGTCCCTCGTCGTCCACCAATCGACCGCTGATCTCATAGCCGCGCTCGAGTGTCAGTTCCAGATGCGCGCTTCCCGTGGCCGTCGCCTCATCCGATATCGTCTGTGCGGCATCGCGCCAGCCGCTGGCCCTCTCCATGCCCGGCGGATCGACGCGTGCGCGCACGGTGATCGTCGAGACACGCGGGATCTCGAACGAGACCTGCCCATCCGCATCCGCATGCCCCTTCACCCCGAGGTCGAAGAGCCCGTGTCGGCGAAGCCAGATCTCGCTCAAGGGTGCGTCGTCGCCGGGTTCCTGCGCGAAAAACGTGTTCGAGCCGTGTGCTGTTGCGGTGATCGCCACGCGCTCCAGCAGCAGAGGAGGCGTGGTCGTCGTCCCAGCCCGCACGGTCACGCTGACCTGAAGCATCCGGTAGACCCAGAGGGTCGGTTCCTCATCTGGTGCCAGCGGTTCGCATTCCGCAACACGCCACGCCGTGTCGATCGCGTGCAGGTCGCCGTCGATGGAGCTCGCCGGGATACGAAGACCCCCATCCCGCGTCGGGGCCAGCACCCACGCTCCTTCGGCGGTCTGCTCCGTGATCCCTGCGGCCTCACGCGTCCGCGCGTCGAGTTCACCCGAGAGCGCAAACGAGAGTCCGGAGACCGGCTTCGAGTCGAACACGTCGCGGACGACGTAGCTCACGATCTCCGGCGGAGTGTCCGGGGGACTCTCCGCGACCGGCTCCGGTTCAGGCGGCGTATCCAGCACAACATGACGCCGTGTCTCAACACGCTTCGTCGGCGCAACATCGACCACCGGCGTGGCCGTCCGCTGCGGGGGTGGGCGAACCGGGCCTCCCTTGAGGAGCCAGACCAGCGCCACGAGAAACGCAGTCAGCGCGATACCGCCGTATACATAGCGACGAACCGGATGTGACGACAACTTCATCTCACGCTACCTCCACCGCTCACGTAGTCAAGCGTCCCTCCCGGTGCCCGAGCGCGGCACCGGGAGGGCAATCGAATCGGATCGAAGCCGAGTCTAGCCGCCGGTTCCACCCCCGCCACCAGCGGAACCGGTTGGGCCCTGCGTACCAGCGGCACCCGACCCCGCAGGTCCGGTACCGGGCACGCCCGCCGCACCACCGGCACCGTTCGCACCGGCGGTCGCGCTAACGCTGCCACCGCTAAGGTTGACTGCGGACGCGGATCCCCCGCCACCGCCACCGCCGCCGTTGCCAGCGTCCCCTCCCTTGCCGCCGCCGGAGTTGCCGCCGTTGCCGCCGATGCCGCCGATGGCCCCAGCCCCACCAACCGCCGTGCAAGTCGCGTTCTGGCCGCCGAGCGCCGCAGCGTTGCCGCCGCTACCGCCACCGCCACCGCCGCCGGCGTTGCCGCCAGTTCCGGTGCCAGCAGGGCCGCCTATTCCGCCATTCGGGCCTGTACCACCGAGCCCACCAAACGCACGTGCCGTTCCATTGTCGCCGCACTTCGCGTAGGCGCCGCCCCCGCCGCCCCCGCCGCTTCCACCACTACCACCGGCTCCGGATCCGGCGCTACCACCCCCGGCATTCCCGGGGTTGCCCGGATCCCCCGGATTTGCGTCGTCCGCGATGGAAATCGATCCCTCGCTCACGTCGATTACGGGCTGCTGCGCCTGGCCACGGGTGCCACCGGTGACGGCGGCGCCGCCCTGCGCTCCATCGACGTTTGCACCCTTCGTGCTGCTGGCACCATCCGCGCTTGAACCACCACCGTTTCCGCCAGCTCCGCCAGCCGCACCCGCGAAGGCAAGCGACGCCGCTCCAATCAGCAGCAGCGTGCCAGCGAGTCGGTATCGGATCCGAACAGAAGTGCGATGTACGTCCTTCAGATGTCGAGTCATCTCTATCTCCCAGTTACATGTGGAGAGGGCGTCATCCCCGAGCATCGGGAAGTCCGTCGTCTCCACGGACAAGTTCACGTGGGCGTTCAGCCATCGGCATCATGAGTACCGTTCCCGCGCGGTGAGTGTCAATGGGGTGTGCATCCAGATGGTAGGAGTCTGAATCGGCCGTTGGGGCGCGCTGGTGGCAGCCGTCGAGCGTCCCGTTGAGGCACGCGACGCATACTTCGAGCACACTCGAGATGCCAGCGGTCTTCAAGCGCATCCCGGCACGCTTGAAACGCGCCTGCACCGCGTGCGTTGAGGCCCCCTCCTCCGAGCTCGCCCCGATGGCGAAGCCCGATGGCCAGGGGGCTTCGTGGAGGATGCGCGGCGCCTTGTTCTCAACGTAGCGCACCAGATCCGCGACCGCCTTCCGCGTGGCGGCGCTCTGACTCCGTACAGCCCAGGGCACGCGCGCGAAGATGTCGAAGACGGGGACGTGCTCGGCGGGGTGCTACCACTCCAGTAACTGCCGGGCAGAATGGGAAGTGAGCCTCTGCCAAGTTCCAGACCCAGGGCGCCACGTCGCCCACGGGATGCTCTCCCAGTGCGCCTCGCGGATCGGCTCCGAGACGTTCTCCCGGCACGGACGCGTAGCGTCGCGCCAGAGCGCGTCCACGACGCCTCTCAGGGTCCAGCACGACGGCCGCCAATCGACCTCTACGCACCACTCCCCGCACCAGGAGTGTGGCCACCTTGGTCTCGCACGTCGTCGCAGAATTGGACGCTCTGCGGTACGCCCAGCACAGCGTCGTCCGGTTGCGGGACGGGCCGCAGCCGCCACAGCGGGAGGTGCGCACGCGCAGCGGGATCGACCCGAGGAGGGTCGCAGGGCGCGCAGCGTGCGCATGCACCGGGCTCCGCGCAGCCCCCCTCGCAGCAGGGCCCGGACGCCACGGCCGGCGTCGATCGACCTCTATGAACGCCCGTCTATATGTTCCGATATCGGAACATATAGCCGCCAGCGGTCACGGGCGGAGCGCCACAGCGAGGCACTCATCGAGCTGCTCAAGCAACCGCTTGAGACGCAAAGTCACGCCCAACACAGCGATGCGATCCGAACGATCGACGACGGACTGTGAGGCAAGCTGCTGCAGGACGGTCTCGAAGCGCGCCTCGTGCTCCTCGATCACCGAGACCGCGGCTTTCAGTTCGATGTTCGGTGACGCCGCGCTGCGAGATCTCCTCCGGTCCGACTTCGGCCGCGAGACCGTCCGTTCGATGGGCTCTGTTCGGTCGGTCGCCACCGTTCCGTTTCCTGTCCGCAACGCGCGCACTTCACCAACGGTCAACTCATTGGCCTCTCCTGCGAGCAGCAGCGCGATCCGCTCCCCGGACGGCAGTGCGAGCACCTCGTCAAGATGACTGGGACGTAGGTGGACGAGCGACGCCACATCGGTCGCTTCGCCGAGTTCCTGAAGGACAAGATGCCGATGGACCGTGCGGCGCAACTGTGCGACGTTGACCCGGAAGCCCCGTGCGCCGAGAGCGCGCGCGACACGGGGAAGCGATGCTTGCTTTCGACCACGACGCCGAAACGCTTCGACGCTCCCTCCGTAGACTCGATCGAGCAGAAGACGACCGCTGCGGTTGACCGCAGTGAGGATCGCTTCGTGCCAGATTTCCTGGAACTCGGCGGCGATCGCGTCGACGTCTGTATCCGACAGTTCGGGCAAGTCGCCGGAGAGCTTGACCGCGGCAGGGGGAGCGGCACTCGCTTCGTCGCGCTGCGCCGCCTCGCGAGGCGTGGCACCGACGCCCGGCACTTTGTGTTTCTGGTTGGCGTGTCTCTCCGTGGCGTGTCGCTCGCTGGTCATCGCACGCACCACGCCCGGAGCTCGGAGAGACGGCGATCCTCGCCGTCCGCGCGGTGAGAGAACCCAGAAGCGATCGGAGTCTTCCCGTGCCCCCTTCTCGCTGACCACGAAGGAAGAGGCGCTTCATGGTATTCCTGGGCGGCGTCGTCGACACCGCTGAGCGGCGCCGCGCGCCCTATCCCACTCCTCTTGACGTAGCACTCCACGAAGCCTCGCTTCCCGCCGGCGACCGGCCCACGCACTCCGCGGAGCAGGCGCCTTGCAAGGGGGAGATGCACGGGCGAGCGATTTCGTTGCGCGAGAACTTCCGGTTTTCTTTCGAACACGCCGCACGGGGAAGTCCGCGCCCCCGCCATGTCGAAGCGCCTGCGACGGTTCAGAACCCGGCGACTACCTGGGACAAGAAGCGTGAAGAGCCCTTCCCATCCGCCGGTCCGCCCACCCCGGACCTCCACACCCAGGAGTTCGTCGCCATGGATCTTGCCACCCGTCCCGACACCATCCCCACCGAAGACCTACTCGGCGCCGCCATCGGTCGCCGCGCCGCCCGCAGCCTGCATCGCCAGGGCGTCTCACTCCGTGACATGCGGCGTCGCGGAGTCGCTGAACTGGTCGCTGAATACAACCTCACGGAAACCGCCGCCCGAAAGGTCGTCGCCGTCAGCGAACTCGCCGTGCGACACGCGTCCGAGCCGCTCCAGCCCGGGCACACGCTGCTCTCGTCGAAGTCGGTCTACGAGCACTTCGGACCGCGCCTGCGCGATCTCGAAGTGGAGCAGTTCCATGTCCTCCTTCTGGACGGCAAGCATCGAATGATGAGCGCGCACCTCATCAGCCAAGGAACGCTCACCTCATCTCCGGTCCATCCTCGCGAGGTCTTCCGGCCAGCCATCCGCGCCGCCGCCGCCGCGATCGTGCTCGTGCACAACCACCCCAGCGGTCAGCCGAACCCGTCGGCGGATGACCTCGAGATCACGAGGCGTCTCGTCGAAGTAGGCGAATTGGTGGGACTGCGCGTTCTCGACCATGTCATCTGCGGCTGGGACACGTTCGTGTCGCTCGCTGACCGTGGGCTCATGACGTAGCGATGCAAGCACCCGTTGCCTCATTCGCCGATCTGCTGATCTCCATCCTCGAGCGCGGCTTCGTACTCGCCGTCCGCCTCGACGGTCCGCCCGGTGACCGCCGGCTGCTGCTGGGCCTCGGCCTGGCCGACGCGGCGGACCCGCTGCTCATGGCGCTCGCCGCGTCAGGGGCATTCCGAGCAAGCCCCGACTTCGACACCGACCTCGGCTGGGACGAGTAGTCCCGCCGATCCCTCCGGCGAACCCGGGGGACCCACCCACTTACGCGGGCGGTGTGCCCGCACGTACACAGGAGAACTCCCATGCGAACGCACAACGGCAGGTACACCGCGACCAATCGCCTTCCCGCACTCGACACGACAAGTACCGCCGCGGATCTCGGCAAGCACCTCGGAGGCGCTGCGCTCCAGGCGGTTGCCATCGTCACGGCGGTACGCATCGTCGATGCCGTCTTCAACATGATCGTCAACAAGCACCAGGCCCGCCGCGCGCGGACCAACGAGTAGGAGATCTCTCCACTCGGCACGGGGGCGGTCTCCGGGCCGCTCCGCTACAGGAAGATCACGACGGCCAGGGCGAAAAGCACCGAGTGCACGAGTGGCATGTTCCTCGTGAACTCGCGCCAGTCCCTGTGCTCCGGTCGATCGACCCAACTGAACAAGCCGGCCGTCGCAATCGCGGCGTAGACGGTGAATACCGCGGCCGTCGACCATCCGTTCAGAGACGGCCCAAAGACCCACAACGCCGTCGCGGCGGCTGTGACCTCGAAGATCCACGCGCAGATCCAGAAGCGGCGTGACGGTTCAGGCGGTTGCGTCATCGCACCATTCTACGAACTCGAACTCGATGGAGATTCACTCATGAACGAAACATTGATGCATGCACACACGGAACTGTTCAGAAGGCCCGATGAAGAACACTTCGCGTCATTTGACGCTCTGTGCTCCGACGCCCAGAACCAGCGCGCGCGCTGCCGCGAGGTCTCGGCGCGAGAACTCGACATTCTGTTTGGCGAGGACGTCGTCCACTTCGGCGACGAGACGTTCGCCCTCAACCACTACGCGCTCGGCCAGTTCGCTGGCGCAGCGAAGGTGCCCATGGCACTGCTCGAGCGGCTGAAGCCTGAGACACGGGCGTCGGTGCTCAATCAGTGCTTCCAGCGCACGCGGCGACACAAGATCGCTCTGGTCGATGGCGACCGGCTGCGGGCCGTGACCAGTGATCGGTTCGAAAGGATCTGGGATGCGGAGTTGTACGAGGTCATCGACCGCTGGCTCCTGCCGTCGGGCTTCATCCCGGCGATGCCGACGATCAACACCGACGAGTTCGGCACCAACGCCCGGGGCAACACGAAGCCGGCTCTGTTCCGTAGTGACCGCGATTCGTTCGCGTTCTTCTACAGCGAGGAGTCGTGCGGTGAGGTGTTTGGCGGACTTCGAAAAGGGGTCCTGATCTACAACTCCGAAGTCGGTGCAAAGAGCCTCGGGTTCGCGACGTTTCTGTTCAGGGAAATGTGCGCGAACCATTTGATTTGGGGCGCCAGCGACGTCGTCGAACGACAGGCCCGGCACACCTCTGCGGCGCGTGAGCTCTTCAAGGAGTTCGATCAGGAACTCCGCACGATCGCGAACACTGTGAGCCCGCTCGAACTGAAGCTCATCGATCGCGCGGCCACAACGGCCTTCGTCGCGAAGGGCGACATGGCGGCCGCCATGACCAGGTTGAACCGGGAGTTCAAGATACCGCGGCGCCTGACCGGCGAGGTGGTCGATGCCGTGTTCTGGCCGGAGAACCCCGGTGAGCTGACCGCCTGGGGCATCGCAAACGGCCTCACCTCCGTCGCCAAGTCCCTGCCCTATGCCAGTGACCGCGCATCGCTCTCCCGGATTGCCGGAGAGGTGCTCTCGGTCCGCTGACCCCATTCTTATTCCATCCAGCAGCAAGAGGCGCGGTCTCCCCGGAGATGGCGCCTCTGCTGCGTTTCAAGGAGATCAACATGCCGATCAACATACGCGTGCACCTCGCAGAAAAGCTCAGCACGACCAGTCAATACGAGAACCAGACCATCGGCGCAGACATCGAAGCCTCGGGCCTCGAGCTGCACAGCGCCGCCGACATCCAGCACAAGATCCGCGAGCTCTTCCAACTAGCACGAGGTGCCATTCAGGCGCAGCTCCTCGAGCCGTTGCCGTCGGAGGGCACGAACGGTCAGTCGCGCAACGGTCACAACCGATTGCCCGCGAACGGGAATGGAAACGGCCGCCGGTCCTATGGCCGACCGAGTCCCGAACCGACTGCGAGCCAGAAGCAACTCGTCCGCAAGCTCGCGAACGAGCGCAATCTGAACGCCGAGGCGATCGGAGCGATCTGCCAGAGAGTCGTGGGCGTCGAACTTCGGCAGTGCAACAAGGAGGACAT
>JAJRPF010000024.1 GCA_024280885.1 Planctomycetota bacterium
CCAGCAGCTAACTCAGTCGGTTGTGTTCGTGGGCTCGTTCTCGGCTTGCAACGTGCGCAATCGGTGCGCTGCAAGTCCCCCGACGCGGGTGCCTTCCGCGAGCAGGTGCTTCAGGACGGCTTCCGTCGACCACTCGGCTTTACCACCGGAGCCGTCCGGCACGTTCACCTTGCGTGCAAGATCGGCCGGCGAGAGTTCTTCCACCAGATCGAGAAGCGTGAGGCGAAAGCCACCGAGAATCGGGCCGAGGGCGAGCGGTGTCGGTACTCGCTCGGGCGCCAGCGGAATGTGCCGCCGCCCCTGTAGAGACCCGTGGACGAAACCGCGAGGCGTGTCCAGAAGCTCGACCATCAGATCGCGCAGCGATGGCCCTCCATCGGGCGCCGGTGCCGTGAACTGATCCGGGGCGAGTTTGACGGCAGCCATCAGGAGGTCGTCGAAGTCGCGTCCCTGTCGATCGAATAGCTCAAGGTAGTCCATCTTTCGAGGCTACAGCGAATGCGGCTGCGGGCGCCCTTGACAGCAGCCCGAAAGAGTTGGACCCTTCCGCCGAACCGATCACGGCATCGCAGTGGCCCGGGATGTGCGCCAGTGCACGCCGAGGCAGGCTTCGACGGGGATGGTCCCCGAGGAGTGCTGCGATTCCCGTCGTGGCGCAGATCGGCGGAACCCGTTCTTGAAGGAGTTCGTTTTGCAAATGAAGACCCGCGCTCTATCGGCGCTCGCGTGCATCGGCCTGCTCGCCACTTTCGCAGGCGCAGTCGATCTGAGCAGCAACGGCACCATTGGCACCGAGTTCTCGGTGACTTTCGACGCCGACGTCGGCTCCAAGCCGAAGATCGAATTGCGCTTCAACGACCCGACCAAGAAGGCCAAGACTCCGAAGGCGAAGGCCAAGCTCGTGAGCTCCAATGGCACGAACGTCACGTTCGTGATCCAGGCCGCCAAGGGTGGCGGCAGTTTCACGGTCGGCGCGAAGAAGTCGGATGCGACCGCCGGTTCGATCACGCTCGCCGCACCCCGGATTGACTCGGTCGGCAGCGCGACCGTAGCCGCCGGGGGCACACTCACGATCCAGGGCCAGTACTTCGGTGAACTCGCGAACAAGCGCGCTGCTCCGAAGGTCTTCGTGAACGGGAAGAAGGCCAAGGTCACCGCGTTCAGCGATACGGCCTTGACGATCACGATTCACAAGAAGACCGCGAGCGGCCTGGCCGACATCGTCGTTCAGAACAAGGTTGGCGAGGGCACGTCGGCTGGCGCAGTCACCGTCACAGCCCCTCCGACACCCATCAAGGGAGCCGACACGCTCTCGGCAAAGATCGGGGGCAAGAAGCTCTCCGTGAAGTTCACGAAGAAGACGCCCGAGGCTGTTATCGCGGTCTTTGGCGGCGCCCTGCGTTCGCTGCAGATCAGCACGACGAAGGCTTCGGGGAGCACCAGAAACAAGCGCATCGAGCTACTCACGATCAGCTTCGATACCGGAGTGACCGATCTGAGCAACCTGACGCTCCCGGCGACGTTCACCAACGTCGGGCTCGTGATCTATCAGAGTTCGATCCTCAAGATCAGCGGCGGCATTCCTCCCAAGGTGACGGATACCACCACAATCTGGGACAACACGAGTGGCAACCCGCCGTTCAGCGTGACCATCGACAACGTATCCGGGGATCGGATCTCCGGTTCCTTCAGCGGTACGCTGAATCGCAGTGTTGGTCCCGGCGCAGCGACGATCCAAGTCGTCGACGGCAAGTTTGTGACGAAAGTCAACTAGTCGAGCCCGCCACGCAGGATCTCGCCCCGTCGCTCTCGCGGCGGGGCGTCTTGCGTTCGTCGTGGGTTCGATCAGGTAGAAGCGGAGCTGTATGGCACGCGGCGAGCAATTCCTGAACGCTCTTCGATCGCGCGTTCTCGTCGGGGACGGCGCGATGGGGACGGCGCTGATGCGTCGCGGCGTGGGCGCGGACGAGTGCTTCGAAGCCCTGAACACGAGCCGTCGTGATCTGGTGCGCGACATCCATCGGGGCTACGTCGCCGTCGGCGCCGACGTCCTTGAATCCAATACCTTCCGCGCGAACCGCCCACACCTCGACCGCTTCGGCCTCGGCGACAAGACGTTCGAATTCAACTACCGTGGCGCGCGTCTCGCCCGCTCGGTGGCGGGGCGCAGCGTTTTTGTCGCGGGCAGCGTTGGACCGCTCGGGATCGACCGGCGCGATCGCATTCCGCCCGACGAGGAGCGCCAGACGTTCTTCGCGGAGCAACTCGCGGCACTGGCAGCGGGCGGCGTCGACCTCTTCCTCTTCGAGACGTTCACCGATCTCGAGGAGTTGCGTTCGGCGCTGCGCGCTGCTCAGTCCGCCGCCCCCGACGTGCCCGTGCTGGCGCAGATGGCGTTCTACGAGGGCCACGGCAGTCTTCAAGGGGTCTCGATCGGACGGGCAATCGAGGAGATGATCGTCGAGGGCGCGGTCGGCGTCGGCGTCAACTGCGGTCGCGGATTTGCCGATGCCCTCGCCGTCGTGCGGCAGATGGCCCCGCTCACAGACGTGCCGATCAGCGCGTATCCGAACGCCGGTCTGCCCGACGTGCGCGATGGGCAACTCGTCTACACGCAGCCGCCGGCGTACATGGCCGAGATGAGTGCGGCGATCGTCGAGGCCGGCGCCAATCTGATCGGCGGTTGCTGCGGCACAGAGCCGGCGGCAATTCGCGCGATCGCGGATCGCATCCGAGGTCTCCCACTCGTGCCGCGCGTTCAGCCGACGGTCCCGGCCGTGCCGATCGAGCCGGACGATGGCCCCGCTGACGTCGAGCCCGCCGAGGGCTTCCTCGCCGATCGCGGTGAACGCCCACTCATTGTCGTCGAACTCGATCCCCCGCGCGGCCTCAAGACCGAGAAGGTGATCGCGGGCGCGCGCGTGCTCCGCGAGGCGGGCGTGGATCTCGTCTCCATGGCCGAAAACCCGCTCGGCTCCGTGCGCATGGGCAACGTCGGGATGGCGTACCTCGTGCGGCGCGAGGCGGGCGTCGAGCCGTTGGTGCACTTCACTGGGCGCGACCGCAATGCGCTGGGTCTCCACAGCGATCTGATGGGGGCGTCGGCGCTCGGGATCCGGCACGTACTCTGCGTGACCGGCGATCCAGCGGGCGACCGTCGCGCGGGCGGGCCGACCGGCGTGACGTCCGTCTACGACGTCAACTCGATCGGTCTCGTCGGGATCGCGGCGGCACTCAATAGTGGCGAGACCAAGCACGGTGTGGACATCGGACGCCCCGCCGGCTTCACGCTCGGTGTCGCATTCAACCCCAATTTCCGGTCGATGGACGGCCAGATCGCGAAGCTGCACAAGAAGGTGGCCGCAGGGGCTCAATTTGCGCTGACGCAACTCTGTTACGACGAGACGCGTATCGGCGAGATCGAGTCTGCGACTGCGGAGTGCGGCATCCCGGTCCTGCCCGGGATCATGCCGTTCGTCTCGCACCGCAACGCGCTCTTCACGCAGCACGAGGTGCCGGGCGTTGTCGTCTCCGACGAGATCGTAGCGCGGATGGAGGGCCTGCCGAAGGGCGAGCGCTCATGGCAGGCCGGCCTTGACATCGCGAAAGGGCTCATCGACGCGGCTCTTCGCGGGGGTTCGCCGGGTGCCTACATCGTCGCGCCGTTCAATCGGGCCGACCTGGCCGCCGAGTTGGTACGGCATGCCCACGCCGAGTGGGCCGCGCTACGTGCGCGCGCCGCCGAAGCCTCCTGACGGGCGCCTCTACTCGCGAGCAGGCGTGACTTCAAGCGTCACGCGGTCCGAGTGGAGCGTGCCCTTCGGCGCGGTCCAGACGTCGAGGCCGCTCCGACGCCAGGCGTCTGCCGCATCATACGACGCGACAAGATAGTACGTGCCGGGTTCAAGCGATTCCTCGTCGGGGGCCACCACGTCGATGCGGAAACTGGTCGTGGCTCCAGACGCGAGCTGCCGCATCCGGCGCGGGGTCGCGTTGCCAGTCTCCTCGACAACGCGCCGGACCGTCTGTCCCTGGTCGTCGAGGACCACGATCGTGAGCGTGGGCTGGGGCTCCGACGGAGCGGGTAGGAAGACGGGTTCGAGCGACATGTTGACGACGTCGATTTCTGCCTGGATTCGCGAGCCCGCGGGGTAGCGGTCAAAGCGCAGCCCAACGGTGAGGTCGAGATCGCCGTCTGCGTGAGGCTGAGCCGCGACGTCGACGGTCTCTGCGACGGCTTCGTCTTCGGCGACCGGGTCGATCGTTGCGGCGGGTTTCGCTGCGGACTGCCGCGCGGAAGGCGCATCCGGCGTCGGATCGCCGCTGAAGAGCGCTGGCACGGCGATGGCGGCACCCACAAGCGGCACCACGACCGCCAGCGCGACGAGCGACCGGCGAGAGCGGATCAGGGCCGAGATGTTGAGCAATGCCATGTGACGAGTCTCCCATTCCCTTTCGGCGCGCAGAGCGGGCTCGCTTGAGATCGGCGGCGATGCTGCATTCTTGAGCCCGAGGCAGCGCGATGCCGATACTCCGATGATGCGGAAACCGTCCTTCCTCGTTCGACTGTTGGCCCGCCTGCGGCTCTCTCCGAGGTCGCGCGTGCGCGTGGGAGTTCACCCGAGCCTGTGCGCGCGCGGAACGATCGTGTTCTTCCCGCGCGGAGGTGTCACGCTCGGCTGTGGGATCGCCGCGATGGTGGAGATCGCCGATGGCGTTGGCGAGGGCGACCCCACGCCTGAGGACGCCGTCGCGCTCGTACACCGCGTCGTCAATGCGGGACTCACAGCGCTCAGCCCCGATGGGGAGCCCGACGACTCCGCCCGCGAACGCTACGCGGGCGGCGAGGAGACGCTCGACCAGCTGGCGATCTGGGCACGCGGTCTGAAGCGCTCGGCCGTCTTCGCGGATCTGGTGCACGACGCGGAGCGCCAGGTCGAAGCCGAGGCGCTTGCTCGTCGGCTGCGGGCGTTCGCCGACGCCGAGACGACGTTGCTCGGCGAGTCCGCTGCGGCGCTCGCCGAGACCGACATCGAGAGCTTCTCGGCGCGCCTGCTGCGCGTTCGCGATGTCGCCTGGCACGTCGAGCGCGAGGCGCTCTCGCAGGTCGAAGAAGTCAAGCAGCTCGCGGGGGATGCCGAGGCGACGCCGAAGTTGCTCGTCGAATTGCGGCGGCTCTCGGCTGTCCTGCGTTGCATCGATCGGATCGAGATCCGCGGACGCGACTCGGCGGGCGTCGCCATCCAGGTCGTCTTCAGGGATCGCCCCTGGTACACGAGTTTCGTACGCAGCGTCGAAGCGAACAACCTGGTGGACGAGGTCAAGTGGCGCACGACACTGCCAGACCTGCCGACGGGCGCGATCGTGTCGGGCGGCGGGGCCGGTATCCCGCGCTCATTGACGTTCGTCTACAAGGTTGCGGCGGAGGTCGGACGACTCGGTGACAACGTCACGGAGATCCGACGGCAGGTCAGCGAGGATCGCCTGCTGCGCATGGCTCTCTCGCAACCGCACACGCGCATCGCGGTTCTGGGCCACACGCGCTGGGCGTCGTCCGGCGTGATCAGCATCCCGAATTGTCATCCCGTGGATAACGCGACGGAAGACGGCGGCGAAGGCGCGCAGACCGACAATGCGAAGTCGAGCGCGAAATCGAGCAAGACGACGCGCTCCGGCCGGATCTACGTCGTGATGAACGGCGACGTGGACAACCACCTCGAGTTGCGCGCGGACTACGAGGCGCGCGTCGGTCGTCACGCCTCGCCGCGCATCACGACGGATACGAAGGTCGTCGCGTTGCAGATCGAGCGCTTCCTCGAAGACGGTCTGCCGGTGGACGAAGCGTTCCGGCGCGCGTGCGCTCGGTTCCAGGGTTCGTGCGCCATCGGCATGCTCACGGATCTCGTGCCGGGGCGGCTCTTCCTCTCGTTGCGCGGGAGCGGCCAATCTCTTTACGTCGGTGTCTCGCGCGACGGTTTCTTTGCGTCGTCCGAGGTGTACGGGCTGGTCGAGGAAACCGGGCGCTACGTCAAGATGGACGGCGAGACCGAGCGCGTCGTGGGCGATCCGCAGACCTCTGGCCAGGTCATCGAGGTTGCATTCGACGGCGAGCGCGGCCGCGCGGGCATGCGCCGCGTTGCGTTCGACGGCATCGAACTTCCTATCACCGAAGACGATGTGCGCGCCGCCGAGATCACGACGCGCGATGTCGATCGCGGCGACTTCGAGCACTTCTTCCGCAAGGAGATCACGCAGGGTTCGCGCTCCGTCGAACGCACGCTGATGGGCAGGATCATTCGCGGGCGCCAGGGACGCTGTCGGCTCTCACAGACGATCCTCTCGCCGAAGGTCCGGGATCGGATCGAGAGCGGACGCGTACGGCGGGTCTTCGTCGTCGGTCAGGGCACCGCGGCCATTGCTGGTTCGGGCATTGCCGAGTATGTGCGTCGCGTCGTGAGCATGGGCCGCATCCGCGTCGAGTCGCTGCCTGCAACCGAGATGTCAGGCTTCCGTCTCACCGAAGACATGGGCGATACAATCGTCATCGCCGTCACGCAATCGGGATCGACCGCCGACACGAACCGCGCCGTGGATCTCGCCCGAAAGCGTGGCGCGCTCGTGATCGCGATCGTCAATCGGCGTAACTCCGACATCACGTTCCGCGCCGATGGCGTTGTCTATACCTCCGACGGCCGCGACGTCGAGATGTCCGTGGCATCGACGAAAGCGTTCTACGCGCAGATCGTGGCCGGCGCGTTGTTGGCGCTCGCGATCGCCCATGCGCTCGGGAGTCTCGACGAGCACGAAATCGGCGACGCGATCGAGGAACTCACCGCGCTTCCGGATCTCATGCAGAGTGTGCTCGACGACGAGAGCCAGATCAAGGAGGCGGCTGCGCGCTGGGCTCCGACGCGCGAGCATTGGGCGGTCGTTGCGAGCGGGCCGAACTACGTGGCCGCGCGCGAGGTCCGGATCAAGCTCTCGGAGCTCTGCTACAAGTCGATCGCCGTCGATACGGTCGAGGACAAGAAGCACATCGATCTGTCGAGCGAGCCGATGACGATCATCCTCGCCGCCGGGAACCCCGAAGCGGTCCTGAACGACGTCGTCAAGGACGTCGCCATCTTCGCCGCGCACTCCGGCGTGCCGATCGTGTTCTGCACCGAAGGCGAGAAACGTTTCGATCCGTACGCCGCGGCGGTCGTGCATCTGCCGTCGGCGCCCCCGCTCTCGTCGATGGTCCTGAGTGCTCTTGCCGGTCATCTCTTCGGCTACTACGCGGCCGAGGCGATCGACGAGAACGCGCGCTTCCTGGCCGGTGTTCGCGCCACGTTGGTCGAGGCCCTCGAAGACGACGACAAGCGCGACGATCTTCCCGAACGCATGGCGCCTGCGCGGCGCGAGTTCCTCGAACTCTTGCAGCGCGATCGCTTCACGTCGTCGCTCCATCCCGTGACCGCGGTTCGGCTCTCGATGCTCTTCGACCGCCTGACTGGCATCGCTGTCGGTGGCCCCTCCGATGCGGCGCTCCTCGACGGTTCTGAGGACGACATCGTCGCGACGGCGGTCAACGTACTCGGCAAGGCGCTCGACCAGACCGCGCGTCCCATCGATGCGATCAAGCATCAGGCGAAGATCGTCACCGTCGGCACGTCACGACCCGAGCAGGAACTTCCGACCGTCTTCGCGCAAGCGCTGCGCGACGCCGGCCTCTCGCAGGAGTCGCTCGCTCCGGTCGACCAACTGGAGCTGCATCGGATCGGCCCGGCCGTCGCCGCCGTCGAAGGGGTGGCGTGCTACGACGTCAGTGGACTGCGTCCCGACGGCACGCCCGACGAGCGTTCGCGTATCAAGATCGGCACGCGTCGCGGCATCGCAGAGAAGCTTGCCACGCGTCTCGAGGCGTGGGGACCGCTCGTGGGCACGAAGCGCCACGTCGTGGCTGCGCGCCGGCTACATGTCGGCGTCGGGCGCGGTGACGGTCGGCAGATCGCGATCCTGCCGCTGCTCGGCGACGGCGCCGGTCTGCGCGGCCTGCTCCTACTCCATCTCGCATTCGCTGACACGCTGCCGCGCGATGCCAAGGAGCGCTTGCTCGGTGCGCGCTGGGACTCGCTGCGGGATCTCGTCGCCGAGGCGAACCGGACGCTTGAGCCGTCGATGCTCGACCCTCTGACGCCCGAACAACTCGTGCTCGAAACGCCGGAGCGCCTGGCGGAGCGGCTGCTCGCCTGATCGTCAGAGCGCGCGGCGGTTGCGCATGACTGCGCGTGAATTCGCGTCACTTCGCACGCGTTTCGGGGGATGGTGGGGGATATGAGCGTCTCGCCGCTGCCTGCCGACTTCGATCCCGGGGCTTCGAGCGGCGCGACGGGCACCGATGCGCTCTTCGGGCTACCCACCGGCCCGGAAGAGAGCCGGGTGATCGTCGTGCCGGTGCCCTTCGAGGCGACTGTGTCGTATGGCGACGGAACGGTGAACGGACCGTCCGCCGTCCTCGCCGCAAGCCAGCAGGTTGACCTCTTCGATCGTCGCACCGGACGTCCGTATCGCGACGGCATCGCCATGCTGCCGCTGGAGTCGGCGCGTTGCGTGCGCGGTTGGAGCGACGCGGCGCGCGAGACGGTGGCCGCGATCACCGCCGCGCGCGCCGCCAACGCGGGAGCAGAGTCAGGTGCCGATGCGGTCGCGCGAGTGGCCGAGCAGGTCGCCGAAGTGAACAGTCTCTGCGCCTCGATGAACGATTGGGTCCGCGAACAAGTCGCTGCACAGTTGGACGCGGGGAAACTCGTCTTCACTCTCGGCGGCGATCACTCCGTGGCGTTCGGATCCATCGCGGCGCATGCGGCGCACGATCCCGGGCTGGGCATCCTGCACATCGACGCGCATCACGATCTACGGCACGCCTACGACGGCTTCACGTGGTCGCACGCATCCGTCCTCTTCAACGTGCTCGAACATGTCCCCGGCGTCGCACATATCGCGCAGATCGGCATCCGCGACTTTTCCGAAGAGGAAGCGCGCATCGCTCATGATGCCGGCGGTCGCATCAGTGTGAACTACGACGTCGACGTGAAAGAACGCCAACTCGACGGCGAGTCGTTCGCACGGATCGCGGACGACGTCGTCGATGCCCTCCCGCGCCGCGTCTACCTGACCTTCGATATCGACGGCTTGGACCCGCTGCTCTGCCCAGGAACCGGCACGCCCGTCCCTGGCGGACTCGCCTGGCACGAGGTCGTGGCGCTGCTGCAAGCGATCGTCCGCAGCGGCCGCACGATCGTCGGCGGCGACCTCGTCGAGGTCGCGCCCCAGCCCGGCGACCGCGAGTGGAACGCCAATGTGGGCGCGCGCCTGCTCTACAAGATGATCGGCTACGCCCACCGGCCCCGATGACGCGTCGATGCCCGTGGTCCCCGGTCTTGGTCCCCACTACGCTCACTTGAGCAGTTGATCGAGCGTGCGCCGACGCTGCTTGAGGAGGCGCGCGACGGCTCGACTGATCTCTGATCGCTTCCGATCCAGCGCTCCCCGGTCTTCATCGCTCTCGTAGTCGCCCTCGATGTAGATGATCTCGTACAGCCTGGCCTCGCGGCGCTGGAGCTTCACGATGACCGGCCAGTAGAGGAGTTCGATCGCCGCAACCCTCTCGCATTGCCCTTGCGAAAGATCATCTTCACCCCGGACCCGTAGCTCTCGGTCGATGGACGCCGCTATGACGACCTTGAGATCCTCATCGACAAGCCGATAGGCGAAGATCCGCAGATCCCCGTACCGCGAGAGGAGCGTCTTGTCGTATCGCATGACAGTGCGTATCTCGCCCAGGCTTGCGAACGGGAGCAGTGCGGCATGCACGTCCGAGGCGTCGAGCAGCGGCTCCTCATCGATCGAAGACCGTTCCGGACCCTCATTGGGATCGGCGGAACCTGCAGTGGGTGCGATCTGCGGCGGCGTGGTCGGCGATGTCGCTGATTCACGCTTGACGACGACGTGCTGCCGCGTGTCGTTACGCGAAGGCGAGCCGTGCTGAAGAGGTGCTTCGAGCACGGATTCGCGTGCGAGATTTCGTTCTTCCGCGTTGGTCGCGACGTAGACGGCCGCGGCAACCGCGAGAACGGCCAACGTGGCGATCGGGATGGACGTGCGCATTGGGTTCCTCCGCGACTCACCAAGCAGCGACGAGTTCGGGCAGGCGGATACGATACGGCGTCTCGACGTGAGCCGTCAGCGGAAGCCGCTCGCGGGCTTGCGCGGTGGGCACTCAGGTCTACCCTCCGTTCATGCGCGCGTTCTCGCTCCTGCTCCTCGCTCTACTCGCTCTTCCGTCGTCGGCGGTTGCTGACGAGGGCGATGGGTTCGATCTCCATGCAGCGCTCGACGCGGCGCGCTCGAAGACGACCGCGAAGGAGCGGCGGCAGGCGGCGCTCTTGCTCTCGCGACGGCCGGGACTCTCGACTGCACAGGTGATCGAGGCGATCTGGACGCTGCCGCCACCTGCGGCTCCGGAGACGGGTTCGAGTGTCGTGACGGCGCGCGTCGAAGTCGATGGTGCGCCGACCGATGTGCGTGTTCATCTCTACGTTCCGGAGAGCTACAACTCGGAGAAGGCCGCGCCGTTGCTAATGGCGTTTCATGGCACGGGCGGCTCGGGGCAGAACCAGGTGCAGTCGTGGCGCAGCCTCGCGGAGTCACTCGGCATGATCGTCGTCGCACCCGACGACCACGGCGAGAACGTCGGGTATCGCTTCACGACTGACGAGCGCGACGCGGCGCTGGGTGTGTTGCGTTGGGCGCGGCTGCGCTTCAATGTCGACGCCGGGCGCATCCATGCAACAGGTGTCAGCCGTGGCGGCCATCTGACGTGGGATCTCGCGTTGCGCCATCCCGATCTCTTCGCATCGATCGCACCCATGATCGGCGGGCCGCGGCTCTCGTTCGTAGGCGGGCAGAACAACACGCGCTATGTCGCGAACGTGGCGCGACTGCCGATCCGCGACCTGCAGGGTTCGCGTGATGATCCGCGCCTGCTTGCCAATCTCCACTTCGTGTTCGAACGCTTGAAGGCTCTCGGCGCCGCGGACGCCGAGTTGATCGAATTCCCGGAGTTGGGGCATTCGTTCGAGTACAGCGCCGTGGATTGGAACGCGTTCTTCAGTGAAGCGCGCCGCCCCGCGTGGCCCGAGCGTGTGGTGCGAGCAAGCGCGCGCACCACCGAGACACGTGCGTTCTTCGTCGAGATCACGAAGTACGAGCGCGGGATCTCGTCCGGGTTCCGACCGAAGGTGGACCCCAAGAAGTTCCAACGTCTCGACGAGGACGGGCAGCGCCGCGAGGTCCTGCGTCAGATCGAGAACGCGACGGCCGTGCTCGACGTCACGCGCAAGGCACCCTTCCGCTACGAGGCGACGGGACGCGGAGTGCGCGCGTGGCGGTTGCTGCTGCCCGCGAACGAGGTGGACGGCGAGACGGCGGTTGTCGTGAAGTGGAAGGGCCGTACGACCAAGCGTCGCCCGAAACGCGATCTCGCCGTGCTGCTGACCGACTGGGTGGAGCGTCTCGACCCGGGCTTTCTCCCGGTCGCCGAGCTAGAGCTCTGAACCCGGGCGTGCCGGGAGAACACGGGATCAGGCGGAGCGCCAGATCTCGGTGGCGCCAACTCGCGTCACGCTGAAGAGCGCCATTGCCCCTGCCACACCGTCTTGCACCGCGACGACGAGATGCAGTAGATCGGGATAGAGCGGCTCGCCGTCGATCGATGCACCGGCCAGATCCGCCGCGCTGAAGCGCGCTGCGCAGTTGATGTGCGAGTGATAGAGGACGCGGGCCGGGTGCTCGCCGTCGAATGAACGCGCCAGCAACAGTTGGTCGGCATCCGCGAGCCGGAACGCATGTCGCGCGGTCCGGGGGAAGCTCTCGGGCTCCTCGCGATGGAGCCGCTCCTGGACGTTCGTGCAGCGCCGCACGCCTCCGTCGAATGGCACTCCGCTCTCGAAGACGAGCCCGCAGCACTCGGACGGGCAGCAGTCCTCGGCGTGCGCACGAATCTGTCGTGCAGCCTCGTCGGAGATCGTCGCCGGTTGCTGGGTCGCGTCACGCATGGCCGCAGGTAGCATCGCCGCCATGCGCCGTTTCGCCTCCGTTCTCCCCACGCTCGCGCTCCTCATCGCGCTCGTCACGGGAGCCCTCTCGGCTGCCGGGTGCGGCGATGGCCAGGAACGCATTCGCTTGGCGACGACGACGAGCACGCAGGACAGCGGCCTCCTCGACACACTGATTCCGGTCTTCGAGAAGCAATCGGGAGTGCGCGTTGATGTCATCGCGGTAGGGACGGGCGCCGCGTTCCGCATGGCGCGCGATGGCGACGCCGATCTTCTGCTGGTGCACGATCGTGTCGGCGAGGAGCTCTTCGTCGCGGAAGGGCACGGCACGGAGCGACGTGACCTCATGTGGAACTCGTTCGAGATCCTCGGGCCGCCCGACGACCCCGCGTTGGCAGCGCAGGCCGACTCGGCGGGCGAAGCGCTACGACGTATCGGTGCCGTCGGCGCGACGTTCGTCTCGCGCGGCGACGATTCGGGAACGCATCGTCGTGAGAAGGCGCTCTGGTCCGACGCCGGAGGGCGTCCCGATTGGCCGGGCTATCGCGAGAGCGGGCAGGGCATGGGCGCGACGCTGCGCATTGCCGACGAGATGGGTGCCTACGTCCTGACCGATCGCGGCACACGTCTGCGCTACGGACAGGAACTCGCACTCGTGGCGCTCGTTGGCGACACGCCGGCGTTGCGCAATCCCTACGGCGTGGTTCTGATCGACGCCGAGCGCCATCCCGAGATCAACGGCGTCGCGGCCACGCAGCTCGCGGACTGGCTCGTCGGCGACGAAGCGGCCTCGATCATCGCCGCGTACCGTATCCGCGGTCAGCAGCTCTTCCATCCCGTCCGAGCCGAGCGGTAGTCGATGGGTCTCGACGCGGAGGTCTGGGGGGCTGCGCAACTCTCGCTCGCGCTCTCCGCCGTCGCGGTGTTCATCGCGGCGTTGCCCGGCATCCCGCTCGGCGCGCTCCTCGGGCTGTCGCGCTCGCGCACCGCCGATGCGCTCCTCGTGGCGGCGCGCGTGGGCATGGCGAGCCCGACCGTCATCGTCGGTCTCCTCGTGTACGGAATTCTCTCGCGACGCGGTCCGCTTGGATCACTCGATCTGCTCTACTCGCCGACGGCGATCATCATCGGCGAGGTCGTGCTCGCGCTCCCGCTCGTCATCGCGCTCGGCGCGACGTCGGTGGCGGGACTGGACCCGCGTTTTCGCGAGACGGTGAAACTGCTCCGCATCGGGCGTGTGCGCGCGGCGTTCCTTGCGGTCCGCGATGCGCGCGACGGCTTCCTGAGCGCGCTCCTCGTCGCGTTCGCGCGCTGTGTCGGCGAACTTGGTGTCGCATTGCTCGTCGGCGGCAACTTGCGGGGATCGACCCGCACGCTGACGACGTCCATCGCTCTTGAGACGTCGCGCGGGGAGTTCGAGCGCGCGGTGACGCTGGGTGTCGTTCTGCTCGTCCTGGCCCTTGGCGTGAATGCACTGGTTGCCATCGTCTTTCGCAGGAGTCGCTCGGCATGAGTCTTCTGCGTCTGGAAGCCGGTCGTGTGCGCTTTGGCGGTGGCGTCACCGTGGCATTGCCCGAGATCTCTGTCGCCGCGGGCGAGCGCATCTTGATCGCGGGGCCCAACGGTTCGGGGAAATCGACGCTCCTGCGCGTGTTGGCAATGCTGCTTCGCACCGACGGCCGCTTCGAGGCGGAGGTTCCGCCTCGTGCCGTCTCGCTCCTGCCTCAGCGACCATATCTCTTCTACATGACCGCGCGCGCGAACGTCGAACTGGCTCTGGCGGCGTGCGACGTCGGCCGTGCAGAGCGTCGCGAGCGCGCGGAGGCGGCACTGGCTCGGCTCGGGGCCTCCCATCTCGCACGGCGTCGCCCCGAAGAACTCTCGGCGGGCGAGTTGCAACGCATCGCATTGGCGCGCACGCTTGTCACCCGACCACGCGTGCTTTTGCTCGACGAGCCGCTCGGCCCGCTCGACCCGGCTGGCATCGAACGCGTCCGCGCACTCCTCCGGGATCGCTCGCTCGAGGCCGTCGTCCTGACTGCCCCCGGTCCCGCACTTCTGCGCGACGAGGTTGACCGGGTCGTGCGGCTGGGGGCGAGCGGACCGGTAGACGAACCGGGTGGCGAGCCAGAGGATGGGCCGGGCGCCGAGTCGTCCGAGTAGGATCTGCGAGATGCCGAACGTCACTCTTGAGATCCCGTCGGTCCTGCGCCGCTACTCCGCTGGCGAGGCATCGCTCCGCGTCGAGGCGGCCACCGCCGCCGAGGCCCTCGAGCGGGTGTTCGACGTGTACTCCGACCTCCGTTCGCGGGTCCTCGACGCCGGCGGCCGCGTCTTCCCGTACCTGCTCTTCTTCCACAATGGCCGCGAGGTGCGCCGTGATGCACTCGCGGAGACCGTGCTCTCCGAAGGCGATGTCGTCGAGATGATCGGGGCCGCCGAGGGCGGCGCTCACGACGACGTGCGCATGCGCGGTTTCCGGACGCGCGTGTCCGTCGAGGAGGCGCTCGCGGTGGCGGTTGACGGGCTTGCACGCCTCCCCGCGGAGGATGTCGCGGTCACAGAGAGCGCGCTGCGTGTCCTGGCCGCGGACGTAGTCAGTGACGTGGACGTTCCACCGTTTCGCCGCGCAGCCATGGACGGCTACGCGGTGCGCGCCGAGGATACGTTTGGCGCGACGCTCTACAATCCCGTGCGACTGACGCTCTGTGGCGAATCGATGCCCGGCGGACCGGCGGCCAGCGCCGTTCCCGCTGGCGGTGCGTGTCGGATCATGACCGGCGCTGCGGTCCCCGCCGGCGCCGATGCCGTGCTTCCGGCGGAGCGCGCGCGCGAAGGCGAAGGAGTCGTCGATGTGATCGACGCGATCCCGCCGGGAAAGCACGTGGCGCGCGTCGGTGAGGACGTCGATCGCGGGACGACGTTGCTCCGTTCAGGAAGGCGCCTGCGCCCGCAGGACGTCGGTCTTCTCGCGAGTGTCGGCTGTTCGCCTGTCTCCGTCGTTCGGCGTCCTCGCGTCCGCGTGCTGGTGACGGGCAACGAGATCCTGCCGCCCGGGTCGCGCCCCGACGGCAACTGCATCGTGGACAGCAACTCGCCGATGCTCGCAGCATTGGTGGCGCGCGACGGTGGCGGCGAACTCGAGGTCGTGCGACTCGCGGACGATCGCGCCGCCATTCGGGGAGCGCTCGCGATCGAGGGCGCGGATGTCATCTTGACGTCGGGTGGGACCTCGGTTGGTCGCGAGGATTACATGCCGCTGCTGGTCGGTGAACTCGGGGACCTGACGGTCCATGGCATTGCGATGCGCCCCGCTGCGCCCACGGGTATCGGGCGGATCGGCGCGGCGCGCGTTTTCCTCTTACCCGGCAATCCTGTCTCGTGTCTCTCGGCCTACGACTTCTTCGCTGGACCGTGCATCCGGACGTTGGCCGGTCTCCCCGAAGAGTGGCCCTATGGCGCTGTTGAACTCCCCCTCGCCGGACGCATCGCGTCGCAACTCGGGCGCTGCGACTACGTGCGCGTCACGATCGGCGAGGGCGGTGTCATTCCGCTCGCAACCAAGGGGGCGTCAATCCTGACTTCGGTGACACGTGCCGACGGCTTCGTCGTCGTTCCGTCCGCGTCCGAGGGACTCCCCGAGGGCGGCGCGGTCGTCGTTCACCTCTTCGATGGTTGGTCCCTCGGGGGCGCGTGAGCCGGTGCGGCAAGAGCAGTTTCTCGACGTCGTCGATGAGTCCGTCGCGCATGCGCGTTTCGATGGGGCGTGCGCGCATCTTGTCGCGGGCACCGAGCGCGTCGCCATCGACCGCGCTCTCGGACGCTGCCTTGCCAGCGACGTGCGTTCACCGGTCGATGTGCCAGGCTTCGATCGCTCGAACGTGGACGGCTTTGCGGTCCGAGCAGCGGATACGTTCGGGGCCGAGGAACTCTCGCCCGTGCGGCTCGCTCTGGATGGCGTGCGTATCGCCGCGGGTCGCATCGCCCCCGCGGAGTATGAAGTACTGACGGGGCATGCGGCTCTGATCGCCACCGGCGCTGCGCTGCCACGTGGTGCAGACGCCGTCGTCATGATCGAGCACACCACCCCGGCGGACGATGGCGCCATCGTCATTGAGCGCGGTGTGGTCCCTGGCGGGCACATTGCGTTTGCGGGAACCGACCTCGGGCGCGGCGAGATCGTCTTGCGCGGCGGCGTGTGCTTGACGTCGCGCGAGACAGGTTTGCTCGCCGCTGTTGGTGTCGCGGATGTGGACGTTCTTCGCCGCCCGCGCGTCGCGATCCTCTCGACGGGCGACGAAGTGCGTGCCCCCGGAGAGTCGCTCCGCATCGGCGACGTCTACGACTCCAATCAGCGGATCCTCGCTGATGCGGTCACGGAGTCGGGAGGCGCGCCACTTGAGTCCGGGATCGTGCCGGACGACGCCGAGCAACTCGCAGCGCGCCTCAGCCAGCTGATCGCGGATGCGGACATCGTGCTGCTCTCCGGGGGCACGTCGAAAGGTGCGGGCGATCTCAACTACCACGTCGTCGAGGACCTCGCGAAAGAGCTCCCCGACTCGCCGGGGATACTCGTTCATGGCGTCGCGCTGAAGCCGGGCAAGCCCATCTGTCTGGCCGTTGTGGCTGCGACACCGGTCGTTATCCTGCCCGGTTTCCCGACCTCCGCCGTGTTCACATTCCACGAGTTCGTGGCACCACTGATCCGGCGTCTCGCAGGTCGCCCCGAGGCCGAGACGACCATGATCGATGCCGTCGTGCCGCTACGCATTCCGTCGGTCGTCGGTCGCACGCACTACACGCTCGTGGACCTCGTGCAGGGGCCACACGGTCTGGCCGCGTATCCACTCGGAGCGGGCTCTGGGAGCGTCAGCGCATTCAGCCGAGCCGACGGTTTTGTGCGCATTCCGCATCACGAGGAGTACGTCAAAGCAGGCGAACGCGTGCGTGTGCGCTTGCTCGGCGACAGCGCGCGACCCGCAGATCTCGTGGCCATCGGGAGCCATTGCGTCGGTCTCGATCATTTGCTCGGAGTGGTTGCAGCGGACGGCTACCGAACCAAGTCGATCGCACTCGGCTCGCGTGGCGGGCTCCGCGCGCTGGAGCGCGGCGAGGGCGACGTGGCGGGTGTGCATCTCCTCGATGAAGAGAGCGGCATCTACAACGCTGCGTTCCTTCCTGAAGGCGTGGTGACACTCGGGGGGTACGGTCGATTGCAGGGCGTCGTCGTTCGGCGCGACGACTCACGTTTCGAGGGCGCGGCCGACGCGGCCGACGTCGTGCGCCGTGCGGCCGAGTCCGGTGCGCGCATGGTCAACCGCAACCAGGGCAGCGGAACGCGGGTCCTGATCGACGCGCTGTTGCGCGCTGCTGAGGTCACCACACCACAGGATGGGCGCTACACGCAGGCGAAGAGCCACCACGCGGTGGCTGCCGCTGTCGTGCAGGGCCGCGCCGATTGGGGCGTGACGCTCGACGTACTCGCGGAGGCGAACGGGCTTGCCTTCGTGCCCTTGCGCGAGGAACGCTACGACGTCGTCGCGCGCGAAGAATGTCTCGGCCGCCCCGGCGTCTCCCGTCTCGGCACTCTCCTGCGCTCCGACGCTGGTCGTGCAGCGCTTCGCGATCTGGGCTTCGTCGCCGACGTCTGACTGCGGAGATACGGAGCCAGGACAACTTCGGCAGAGTTCGGCGCGACGCGCTCACGCTGGCGAGAGCGAACCTCCGAACTCTGCTGAAACTGTCCTGGCTCCGTATCTCCTCTCGTACCCTCGCCTGCGGGAGAAGCCGTCATGCAGACTCGATCCTCGCAGGCCGTGCCCGACGCGCCGGTGTCGCTCGTTGCGCGTTCCGCAATACTGCTCTACGGAACGCTCGCGTACGTCGGCTTCCTCGGCACGTACGTGTTCACAATCGGTTGGGTGACGGGACTCGCGCCGCGCAACATCAACAACGGCCCGGTGGTCGAACTGGGCGAGGCGCTGCTCGTGAACCTCTCGATCCTGTCGATCTTCGCCATCCAGCACACGATCATGGCGCGCGGTGCGTTCAAGGCGACGTGGACGAAGCTCTGTCCGCCGGCCGCCGAGCGCTCCACATACGTCGTCGCGACTTGCGTCATCCTGCTCGCGCTCTTCACGCAATGGCGCCCGATCCAGGGTGAGCTTTGGCACGTCGAAGGTGTTGGCGGCACGCTCCTCCTCGGCATCTCGCTGCTCGGGTTCGTGCTCGTCGTCGTGGCGACGTTCCTGATCGACCACTTCGAGCTCTTCGGATTGAAGCAGGTCGTGCGCTACTTCCGCGGTGTGGAGCACACGCATCCGCCATTCCTTGTGCGCTCGTTCTATCGCTACGTGCGCCACCCGCTCTACGTCGCGTTCCTCATCGCGTTCTGGGTCACGCCGCACATGACGTACAACCATCTGCTCTTCGCCGCCGCCACGACCGGCTATCTGCTGATCGGGATCCGCTTCGAGGAGCATGACCTTGTCCGCATCCACGGCGATAAGTACCGCGACTACAAGGCCCGCGTCCCAACCCTGATCCCGCGTCCGGGAAAGACCTGGTAGCGACGAGCCGCGCTGGATCTCTATCGACGGCGGTAACTGGTCGGCGCGTCGTCCGCTCGTCTCCATCCGGTGCGTACCGTCCGGCGTTTGGAGCTCGGTCGCGCGCACGCGCAGCGATCCCACAGGTGTCTCGCACTGCTCTCGACGAGTGACGTAGCGTGCGTGCTGATAGAGGAGATCCAGATCATGTCCGCACGCTTCGTCAGCACGGCTGCCATCGCATTGCTCGCCGCGTCCCCTGCGCTGGCACAAGAAGGGGGAGGGCGTCGCGGATCAGCGCGAGAGCGGCCGAAGCGCCAGCCGACTGCGCCGCTCGAAGCTTCGCAGGAGGAGATTGCATGGCACGGCACGTGGGCGGCCGGACTCGCCGAGGCCCGTCGTACGGGGCGCCCGATCCTGCTCGTCGCCGCGGCGCCACAGTGTCGCGGCGTCTCCGGGATGTGGTGACCCGGCAAGCAGACCATGGACAGGAGTTTCCTGTCCGAGCCGATGTGATCGAGGCGTCCAGTAACTTCGTCAGCGTGCGCCTGATGACGTACGAGAGTCGGGCAGAAGCCGACTTCTTGAAGAGCGTGTTCACGGGTGGCTCCGGTGATCTCGAGAACTCGACGTTCGCGCTCTTGTCTCCGGACGGTCACGAGCAGCTCGTGCGCTCTGGGCGCTCGCCGAGTCGCACGTTTCGAGGGGCCGCGGACGAGCAACCCGGCGCCGAAATGGCGCGCAAGATGAACGCAATCGCGAAGCGCGACGGGTTCGAGGATGGCAAGGCGACCAAGTCGGCAAAGGTCAAGGCGCCGGACGGGTTGCCAGCGATCTCCGACGTTCGGCTCGCGTTGAACGTGGCGTCGTGCGACTCGATGCCACTCGTCATCGTGTTCGGGAAGACGAAGAACGAGGCAGAGGCGTTCGAGAAGAAGCTGACGCCTGTTGCGTGGAGTGATGACCTGCGCGGACGTTTCGCCTACGTCGTGACGGCGGAGAAGGACGCCTTGGCGAATGTCAAGGGGGCGCAGGCCACGGCGCGGATTCTCGTCGTTCGTCCGGATGTGTACGGCACGCAGTCCAAGGTGCTTGAGCAGTTGCCCGGGGACGCCGACGCGAAGTCGATCGAGACGGCGCTGGCGAAGGCTCTTGCCGCGTTCACTGCCGAGTCGAAGGACCCGCGGCAGCACGTCCTGAAGGGCTGCCGCGAGGGCATTCAATGGGAGACCGAGATCCCTGTGACGGACCCCGGGCCGAAGGGGAAGGGCAAGCGCTCGGCGCGATGACTGCGCGCACGTCTCGTCATCGTCCCGTTCGGAAGCTCCAGATCAGTTCTCCCTGGTCCGGTATGCCGCGCACACGCACTGTGTAGGTTGCGTTCCCAGCGAGCGCCTGCTTCGGGATCAGGCAGTACGCGCTCTCCGGGACGAGCTCGGGGTTGGCGGGCTCTTGGGGGCTGAGGAAGTACGCATCGATGGGTTCCCCCTTGGTGCCCGAGCCGGCGAACAACGACATCTCGAGTTCGATCGGCGAGTCGTGCGCCATGAAGAGCTGGACCGTCACGGGGTATCCCCATGCCGACTGATCGGCGCCCGGTACCGGATTCGGCAACTCGGGTGCGAAGTGGCGGCCGACGTCTTTGCCGTCTCGCGGCGGCCACGTCACGACGGCTTGCCATCCGAACCAACCGACCATGGATGTGGCGTCGAGCACTGCCACGTCGTCTTCCATTCCCCAACCGATGCGAATGAGCCCGGGATCGAGGAGCGGCAGCCGGTGATAGAACGTGCCCATCCACCCGTCGATCGCGTTCCGCCACGTCGCGCACCCCGGCGCGATCACGCTGTGAAGCCCAGCCCAGCTCCCAGCTGGATCGAACCCTGGCTTGTCGGGCCACTCCTCGTGTGCGTCGGGCCAAGCCGCGAGTTGCGCCCGGTTCTGGATCAAGTACCGGGCGTGCAAAGCGCAGCCGCGCGATGTCTCCGGGTCAAGGCCGACCGGTTGGAGGTGCTTCGTGACGGCGATCGCGGCCCGTCGGAGCCCGTCGAGGTAAATCACCAGCGCGCGTTCCTCCGCACTCAGTCCGTACGTGTCGGACACGGATCCACGAAGCCGTTGCACGACACCGTCGCCGGTTGGGGGTGAGAGCATCCACGCGCGCCAGCGCGCTTCGAATTCAGCGATGCTGGTTCCGAGCGCCGCCTCGAACGTCGCCGCGCTGGGCGCCTTGCCTGTCGTCTCGCGCAGCATCCGCGCGATGTCCTGTGACTCGTGGAGGTATTGCGCAACGAACGCCGCCTTGGTCCCTACCGGTCCCTGGATCTTCGCGAGCTGGTCCTGGAACGACTGCGACCACGCCGGATCTTCCCCGCGCTCGACCAGGTAGCGCAGGAACGCGCGCGCGCCGAGAAGGCCCGCCTGCCCCAATCGGTAGATCTCTGTCTCGGGATCGTTCCGATGGGCATCCGAGGTCCCGCTCCCGCTCGCGCCCCCACTGACGTCCTTGATGCCGGAGTAACTCTGCACGACGCCCAGCATCGCCATCGCGCACCAGTTCACGTGCCCGAACTGCAGCGCCACCTGGGGTTCGGCCGACTGGTCGCCCCACCATTCGCTGATGAACATGTCGGAGAAGAGATCGAACGACAGTTTCACGTCGACCGCCGGACGCGAAAGTCGTTCGTTTCCGTCTGCGAGCCAACTCGACGCATCCACTGCCAGCTTGCCCCACTCGGGTTTCAGCTTCCCGGCGGCCACCTTCGCGCGAATGCCCTCGCGGTACTTCGGCGTGGTCGGCAGGATCGTCAGACGTACCACGTTCGTGAGCTTCGGAAGTTCGAGTTTGCCGGTGCGCAGGTAGCGGGACAGCGCCCCCGTTCGGACCGCCATGCGCACGATCCGCTCCAATTTCTGCGGAGGCAGATGGACGGCGTGAACTTCGACCTTCCCCCAGGTCGCCATCTGCCCCCGTTCACCGGTCACGGCCTGTAGCGTGCGCGCGTTGCTCGGGCCCGTCTTGATCGGCACCTCGAGCGCCCCCGCATCGTGCACCGCGCGCCCGATCTCCTTCCTGTGCCGGAGGAGCGCGATGAGGTCGCCGCGTACCCACGACCCGTCGAACTGCTCTCGCCCGAGGGCGAGCTGCGCCATCTCCGACTCCGTGTCGAGAAGCACCATTGCACGTGCCACTCGGAGACGGGCTTCGCCCTCAACCGACTCGAGGACGCCCCTCAATTCGGTGACGCATCGCCCGACGCCCTTCTCAATCGAGTCAGCTCGCTTCTGCGCTCCGCGCGACTTCGCCGCCTTCTTCGCGACCATCTTTCGCGTCTTGGCCACGTCCTTTGCTGGATGTCCGAGTAGCTCCGTCGCGCGTACGAGCCCTTCGGCCGCCTTGACGTGCCCTCTCCCGACAGCCTGTGCGGCGAGTCGCAGCAACGCGGCCCTCGTGGCCTTCTCTCCGAGCGGTGTCGCGGCCTCCTGTGCGTGCGCCACCGCAAGCGGTCCTTCGCGACCGAGTCCGCCGAACGTGAGTCCCAGTGCCAGCCCCGTAACGGCGATGAAGAACGTGCATCTCTCGATCACTCTCATAGCACCGAAGATACCGCGCTGCGCAGCGTCGCGCACACCTCGTCCCGCCGTTATCCGCGTCGCTGGTCTGTGCGCAGCGTAGCGACCACACACAATGAGTAGCGCGCCGGGGAATCGCGAAACTGGATTCCGCCTTCTGCCGAGTGTGTCCCGACTCCGTATCGCCACTCAGTAGCGCAGGCGTTTTCTGTCGAGCGCCAGCCGGATGTCACGTGTCTCGTCGAGTGCGCCGATTCTGATCGAGAGCGTTGCGGGGACTCCGGCAGAGCGATCGGTGCGGTCACCGAAGCCCGGGGGCGACAGACCGCGTGCGAGCACGCGTATCGTTCCGCGTCCGTAATCCACCTCGATGGCGTCGATGCCGAGCGCCGGGGCATCCGCGATGTGCCGTCCGTCGCTCGCCGCGACGAACGCCGCGCCCGGCACGTCGGCGACGAAGAGATCGCCGAGCGCGACACGCACGTCTGCGGGTAGGTTCGGCGCGTCGCCGAGCGCCGGAAGCGCTGCATCGAGTGAGAGCCGTCGCTTGCCGCGCAGACCGATTGTGATCTTATTCGGAATGAGAGCGCCGCCTGCGATGCCGGACCCGCTGTCGCGCCGAGCGAAGCGGCCGTTCGTGATCGGGACCGTGCTGTACTCGGTCCACGCACTTGTCTGCACTCCGACCGTGAAGCGCGACGTGCCGCTCACGTCGAGAACGTTGCCCAACGAGGCGCGGCGCCGGAGGCGGAATGCGCTGCGTGAGCTACCACGCCGGTCGGGGCGAATTCGGGCGACGACTCCGAGACCTTGCGCCCTGGCGACGAAGTCGCCGCGGCGGTTCGCGACGAAGTGCAACAGGAGTTCCACGTCGCCGACGAAGAACGTCGCGTCGAACGCGAGCGGTGCGCCGACTTGAACGGTGGAGGTGGGGAAGGGAACGCCGTCCAGATAGCCCCGGATCGTCAGCGTGTCTTCGAGTGGTCGGTTCGGACGGCGGCGGGCGCGCACTTGATCGACCGCGACGAGCGACGTGCGTGCTCGGGCGACGACCCCGTCGCGCGCCCGGAGTACGATGTCGCCGCTTCGGAGCGTCGCACGACCGGTCGTAAGAACCGCACGCGATACATCGATCACAGCGGCGCCGTTGAATGTCACGAGTGCGATCGAACCTGACGTTGCGTTCGGCCCGAGTCGCGACGTCGTTTCAAGTCGCGCGCCCGTGGCGGTGACGTCGCCACCGAGCGATACGAGTTGGAGTGGGCCGCCCGAGCGGATCTCGCCTGTCACCGAGAGCGAGTCGCTAGCGACGATCTCCACCGTCGCGTCGACGTCCCAGCCGGCACCGAGTTCGTCACGAGTCGCCACCGTGACCGTGCCACCGGAGTAGATCCGCACGTCGTCGGCATCCACGCCAGTGTCCGTCACGCGGCACGCTTCGGCGCTCCAGATCGTGAGCGTCGAATCGGTACCGCCGATCCGGTCGAGACCGGCGACGAGGACGCTTCCGCCGTGCGCGATGAGTCGCGTGGCGCCGCTCGTGTGGCCGATGAACGCGCCGCCAGAGATCTGGACGTTCTCCAGCGCCGCAATCGTGATGACGCCGGTCGTCGCCCGCACCGGCTCCGCGGCGAATGACGGGGCGAGCTCGACGCTGCCGCCGAACGAACGGAGAGTGATCGTTGTGGCCCGTGAGAGTCGGGCTTGATCGGCGAGACGGAGATCGCCTGAGGACCCGAGGTCGATCGAACCGTTGAGTGCGATTGATGCGTCCCCCGACATCTCCAGGGGCCCGCCGAGCGCGCGCACGCGGACGTTGCCGCCGGTAGACTGAATGGCCGCACTGCCCTGTAAGCGCACCGCGCCAGCGGCTTCGAGCCGAAGGTCTTCCGCACTGGTTGCCTGGAATGCGGCGTCATCGACAAACTCCACGTCGCCGCCGAACGACTGGATCAGAAAGTTCGATGACACGCCGGAGAGTCGTGTCGCGCCGCCGAGCCGGATCGTTCCAATCGCCTGCAGAGTGAAGTCGCCCGTCCCTGTCAGCGTGACGTCGCGCAACTCCGCCGCGCCGGTCGCATCGCCCAGTCCGTGGGCACGGAGCGTCACGCCGCCCCGGTCTCCACGTAGTAACGCGTTCTCGGAGAGCGCGATCGAGCCGCCGGCATCGATACGAACCGCTCCGGAACGCGCGTCGATGCGGGCACCGCTGCGCATCGAGAAGTCAGCCGTGCACACCACGCGCACGTCGCCGCGCTGCGCGACGAGCGATCCGCGCAGATCCACGGCTCCATCACACAAGATCGTCGTCGTGTCGTCGAGTGTCACGACGACGCCCTCAGCGACGGCGAGCTCGTCGACACGATACGTCCCGCCACGAACGTTGGCGTCCTGGGTGAAGCGAAACGAACCGCTTGCCATTCCGACTCCGGGGAACGTCGGCATGTCGGCGCTGAAGCCGCCGATCGATCCAAGCGGCGGCGGAGTCGGAACGCGTGGGGACACAGCGGCCGCTGCGTCCGGCTCGAAGATCACCTGGCCGGTCTCGGGTGCGTCTCCGGGGGCGAACAGGGCGTCGGTCGTGACGATATCGCCAGCGTGAGCGGACGTAATCAACGCCGCGAACGCGAAACCTGCGATGACCGTAGTGGGGCGTCCGAAGACCATGTCGTTCCTCTCGATCACCCGCCAACCCACAGCGAGTCTACGGGCGCCCGCCGCCTTGTTCACGGAATGTGAGAGAAGCCAACGGCGTGCGCCGCGTGGCGTGCACCGGCGATGCGATCACGCTCCGCTCGTGCCCGCGACAAGGAGCGCAGCGACGCGGAGCCGTGCGAAGCGTAGCGAGCACAGACAAAGAGTAGCCCGCCGGGTATTCGCGATGGTCGCGCGCAGCGCGGCGCTCTCGAATTCCCCCGAGTCTGCGAGCGCCCGGGCCACCTCCACGCGGCCCCTCTTCCCCGGCGAGGCCCCGAGGCCCGGGCGCTCGGCGTGCGGCGCGTGGCGTGCACAGGCGAGGCGATCCAGCTTGGCTCGTACCCGCGACAAGGAGCGCAGCGACGCGGAACCGTGCGAAGCGTAGCGAGCACCAACAACGAGTAGCCCGCCGGGTATTCGCGATGGTCGCGCGCAGCGCGGCGCTCTCGAATTCCCCCGAGTCTGCGAGCGCCCGGGCCACCTCCACGCGGCCCCTCTTCCCCGGCGAGGCCCCGAGGCCCGGGCGCTCGCAGACTCCGCGGGCTACAACTTTTCCGCAACCAACATGTCGTCGAACGTTCGCAGCACCTTGGTGCGCAACTCGGCGAAGAACATGTCGGTGATGAAGTACGGCAACTGGATCTGCTTGTGCTCGATCAGCGCTTCCTTCGGCAGGACGTAGTCGTCAATCTCGAAGCCCTGTGACTTCTCGATGCGGTAGCCGCGCAGGTAGGTCCGCTGGATGGCTTTCTGGAGGCCCGCGACATCGATGTCCAGTCCGGTGAGTGCGCGGATCGTGGTCACCATGGTCTCGTCGTCGAGCCCACAGAACTTGCACACACCCGTGATGTCGTCGCGCATGGCAGCCAGGCCGCGATTCGTGATCGCGTCGACCCAGTAGTCCATGCCCGTCTCCTTCTCGTAGAGGAGCAGCAGGTACGTGCGCATCGACATGTGGCCACCGGCGAGTGCGAACGGATAGCCGGGGTTGTGGTGCGGGAGATACGCGGGCAACTCGACGCCCTTGCAGTGCATGGCGTAGCCGGTGTCGTTCAGCTCTTCCGACGCGCGCTTGCTGCCCGCACCGAGGAGCCTGTTCTTGCCGTGTCCGATCTCTTCGATGACGCGCCGTGCGCCCTCGAAGTCGCCGTACGCGACACCGCCTGCGATGGTCGCCTTCGGGTGGCGCTTGTTGTATTCCATCGCGTACGAGAGCGAGACGGCGCACGAGATCGAGTCCATCCCGAGTTCGTCGACCAACTCGACGAGCTCGCAGGCCTGTTCGATGTCGAAGATTCCGATGTTGGACGAGAGCAGGTTGAGCGGTTCGAAGTCGAGCTTCGCGAGGTATTTGTCCGGCTTGCCGTTCTCGTCTTCGGAGTAGACGTTCTTGTGGCAGCGGATGCCGCAGCGATAGCACGCCTCGTCCTTGACGGTATGCGGCCCCTTCTCGACCTCGTCGCGCCAGAGCGGGAACGAGATCTCGGTGCCGGTCGGCACGAAGTTGTACTCGGGCATCGCGTGCACGGGATTGAGCGCTTCGTAGTTCGCCCACGTGCCGCCGCCGCCGTCCTTCGACTTATCGCGGAAGCGCGAGCTGCCCTTGCCGCGCGCGACCGTCATGTTGATGTCCTTCATGAGCGGATGCTTGGGCTCGGGCTTGCCGTCCTTGATGTCGGCCACGATCGCGAGCAGGTTCTTCGAACCCATGACGCTGCCGATGCCGCACCGGCCACAGAAGCGCGTCTTCGCGTCGCCGGACTTCAGCTGGTTCTCGGTCGAAAGGCCGATCGCGGCATAGCGCACGCGCTCGAAGTTCTCGCCCGCGGGCCCGATGACGGCGAAATGCGCGTTCGCGTAGCGCCCCTTCAACTCCTGGATCTTGCCGTTGAGCGTGAGACCCACGAGGTCGCTCGCATCGAGGAACTCGAAGCCAACACCGCCTGGCGCGGATTCGTCGGCGTGCATGCGCAAGAGCGTCGGGTACTCGCAGCGCCCCGAGAACACGATCTCGTCGGCGCCGAGGAACTTCAGCTTCGTGCCGAACTTGCCACTGCCGGCTGTCCACATCGCCCCGGGCTTGCCGGAGACGCCCACCTTGAGCGGCGAGTACGCATGGAAGAAGGTGCGCAGACTCGTCATGAGTTGGCTGCCCGAGAGCAGGCCGAGGTTCAGGATCAGCTTCGCCTTCGGGTCGTACGCGTCGTCGACCGGAAACTGCGTGAGCGTCTTGTAGGCTCGCGCGGCGGCGCCGAAGACGTCCTCCACGTCCATACATGTGACGTTCGCGTACTGCACATTCCCGTGCAGCAGATCCACCTTGAACCGGTTGAAGTGGAAGTCCTCCGGTGTCTTCGTGGCTTCCACCTCGGTCGGTGCCGCTGTGTCGGTACTCATATTCGCTCCCTCCACCCGATCCCGCGCGCGTCACATACGCCGGGCAGAAGAGTGTACGCCGTGCAGCGGGCGCGTACACACCCGAGGATTCGCGAATGCCGTCGAGCCCGGCGCGTGACGGCAGTCACGCGCTCATTCAGGCTCGAGTTGATGGACTTCGCGACCGTCCAGGGCAGCGGCAACCAGGCCATCGAGATCGTAATCCTGCTCCGCCTCGCGCAGCCTCTTCGCCGTCGTTCCGGTGCTGGGGTGCCGCGCGATCAGCAATCCGCAACAGTCCGCGCCCGGCAGAATGGACGCTTCGAACGTCCCGATCCGCTGCGCGATCTTCACGATGTCCATCTTGTTCATGGCGATGAGCGGCGAGAGGACGGGCGGTTCGGCGGCGTCGTAGACGGCCGCGAGATTTGGCAGCGTCTGGGACGCGACCTGGCCGATCGAGTCGCCCGTGATGGTCGCTCCGGCCTTGTGTTTGCGACGAAGCGCCCCGGCGACGCGGAGCATCGCGCGCCGATAGAGAAGCATGCGCAACTCGGCTGGCGCGGCGACGATGATCTCCTGCTGGATCTCCTCGAACGGCACGAACTCGAGGCGCAGTGGCGCGTGGTAGCGCGCGAGTTGGCGACCGATCTTCAGCACCTTCTCGCGGACGCCATCGCCCGAATACGATTGGTTCCAGAGGTGGACGGCGATGACGCGGCAACCGCGCAGCATGGCCAGGTAGGAGGCCACCGGCGAGTCGATCCCGCCCGAGAGCAACGAGATGACCTTGCCAGAGACGCCGACGGGGAGCCCGCCCGGGCCGTCGCGACGTGCGTCGAGCACATACGCTCGCTTCGAGTCCACGCCGACGCGGTACTCCGAGTCCGGGTTGTGGACGTCTACCGGCCGTCCGGTAGCGACGTTCACCGCAGAGCCGAGTTCCACGTTCATGTCGCGGCTGCGGAAGGGCAGCGTCTTCTCCGTGCGGCGCGCACTGATCTTGAATGACCCCTCGTGTTGCTGTGCGAGGGCGACGACGGCTGCTCGCATGGCGTCCATGGTCGGCTCGGTACGGACCGCGGGCGAGACCCAGGCAACGCCGGGAAGCCGGGCGACCGTCTCCACCACCGCGTCGATGTCTTCGGGCGCGATATTCTTCAGCGAGAAAGAGAGGCGGCCCGTCTCGCGGCGCACGTCAATCCTGCCGAAACGCGCGATCGCCTCGTGGATGTTGCGGCCGAGAGCCCGTTCGAACATCGCGCGATTGCCCGACTTCGTACCGATCTCGCTGTAGTGGACGACGACGTGATCGTACATGGGCACCTCGGACCGCGACGCGCGGCGCATTCCGTCTGGTACCCTCCCACGCGTGATGCGTCACGTCTTCCCGAAGCGGCTGTCTCGAGGCCCGGCCAGAAACTCCCGCGGCGTCGGAAGAGTCGCGGTCGTCCCCGCTCTCGCGAGCCTCGCACTCGCGCTGGTCTTTGTTGTGGGCGTACGGGCCGATGACGACCCGGTTCCGGCGCCCGTCCCCGTGCCGGATGTGAAGCCGTCACCTGTGGACGCCGACGGCCCCGCAGCCGGTGACGCGGACGCCGCCAAGCCAGAGAACGCTGATGCGGAGCAGGCCAGCCCTCCCGGTGTCGGAGACGTTTTTCCCTCGCACCTCCCGATCGTTCCACTGCCCGCGACCGGCGCCAGCGAGGCTGCGGCGGGCGCAAAGGAGACGGCGAAGACCGATTCTCCCGGTGGGGCCGAGGGCGGCGGAACTTCCGGCTCCCCGCCGGTCAAGACGGGCGCTGGCGAGAAGCCGTCAGACGCCGGGGGCGGAGACCGCGCAGATCCCGCCGAGGAACGCGCGGCTCTGGTCGAGCCCGAGGCGCCGACAGGGCAGGCGCTCGCCGAGTTGATCGGCGAGACCGCTCGTCCGCTCGTGCTCGTCTTCTGGTCGAGCGAATGCGTCGTCTGCTCTCGCTACGCCGAGGCGTTGGCGGAACTGGCCGAGACCGTCGGCGATCGCGCGGCGCTCGTGATCGTGGCAACGGGTTCAGGCGAGGCTCCGGACATGTTGCGGAAGGCGTTTGCCGAGGTCGGGCTCGGCGCCCCGGTGTTCCTGGATCCCGACCGCGCCGCCGCGGAGCGGCTCGGTGTTCGGGTCACGCCGACCGCATTCGTTGTGGGGCCGGACAACGTGCTTCGCTACCGCGGCCCGATCGACGACGACCGACGTGCTCGGCGCCGCGACGCCCGGGCGTTGCTGCTCCCCGCCGTGCAGGCGGTCGCGGCCGGGCGCGAGGTCGAGCCCGCCGACGTGCCGCCGTTCGGCTCCGCCGTGCGCTGACGTCTGCGCCGCTCGGCGCGCGCCTCCCGGGCCGGTTCGGAGCGTCCCCCAAACGCGTGGGGCATTCGGCGCGGCCCACGCCCCGCGCGGATACTCTGCCGGGCTGCCGGAGATGATCCCGGTCAGAATGCATTCGGTCCCGCTCCCCGCGGGCAGGGAGACGGACGACATGAGCAAGGCACAACTCGGGTACCTGCTGCTGTGCGATGCGCACGCGAAGGTTGGAGAGAAGGACTGTGTCCTCGGGATCTTCAACCGGATCTTCGTGCGACGCTTCCCCACGCAGCACCCGCAGTGTTACTTGGCATTTGAGCTCTGGGCTGATCCCGGCAAGCACGAGATGAAGATCTTCGTTCGCAACACGGACGAAGAGGACATCGTCGATGCGATGGGGCCGGTGGACATGGAGATCGGCGTCTCGGGCCAGGGCAGTGGCGCCGTCCAGTTGCGCGGCCTTCCGCTGGCAAAGGCGGGCATCTATTCGTTCGTCGTGGCGATCGACGATGTCGAGATCGGAGCCCGCGACCTCTTCGTCGAGCCTGCGCCCGTTCAGCCTCAGGCCTGAGCGCCTGGCTCCGGCGCGGGTCCAGGATTGCGCGTCCGGGAACTGACGAGGACGCGTCCATCCGCCACCTTCACGGCGTGCGTGGGGACCGCGTCTGCCGACGGCACGCTGATGCAGCGTCCGGAGGCTGCGTCGAACGCCCAGCCGTGCCAGGAACACACCACCTGACCGTCGTGTAGCACTCCGGCCGAGAGCGGTGCGCCGGCGTGTGGGCATTGATCCGCGAGCGCGACGAAGGCTCTGTCGGGCGTCCGGAACACGGCCACGGGAGTCTCGCCAACGCGTACTTTCGTGCCTGCACCGACGTCGAAGTCGGACTCTGCGCCGACGTCGACCCAAGCCGGAGGCTCTTCGTCCCCCGTTCCATTGGTTGCTTGGTGTTCCGTGCTCATCGCGTCCAGTGTAGCGCTACGGTTCAGCATCGCGGGTATCGCCGCAACTCGGGCACAGTCGGATACGTTTGGTGCTAGGTGAAGGCGCGCGAAGTCCGACGGGCTGACGATCGACGCCTCGCCGCGAAGTTTCGCGGCGGGGATCTCGACGCATTCTCCGAGCTCGTGCGCATACACCATCGGCGCCTCTTCGTCATCGCGCTCCGGCGCGCGGGCAGCCCCGAGGTGGCCGAGGATGCCCTCCAGGTCGCGCTCTCGAAGGCGTACCGGCACCTGGCCGCATTGCCCGACGACGCGGAGGTCGGCGCATGGCTGGCCACGGTCGTCGAGAATGCGGCGATTGATCAGATCCGGCGCGAAGTGCGCCACAAGCGACTCGCCGATCGGGCGTGGGCGGCGGCGCCGGAGCGGTCGGACCGCCGCGGTTCCTTTCGTGGGGCGAACTCGCCCACGCAGGAACTAGAGCGGAATGAACTGGGGAGCGTCCTCGGCGACGGGATCGCTGCGCTTCCGGATCCGTACCGCCGTCCGCTCGAGCTCTATCACCTACGCGGCCTTCCCGTCGAAGAGGTCGCCGCCGTGCTGCAATTGAACGTGAACACGGTGAAGTCCCATTTGGCCCGAGGTCGTGGCGTCCTGCGCCGCCGCCTCGGCACGGAACTTCGTCGAGGAGGCTGGCTGTGACCTGCACCGAGTACCGAGACCGAGTCGAGGAACTCCTCGACGGTCTGCTGCCTCCCGAGGAGGCCGGGCGCTTCGAGGCGCACGCCCGCGAGTGCCCGGAGTGCGCGGAGCGATCCGACGATGCCGCCGCGTTCCAGGCGCTGCTCGCGGACGAGGGCCGCGCCGCGGTCGGCGATTGGCTCGCCGAGCGACTCGTGACACGTGCGACGGCTGAGACAGAGGCGACGGCTGGGCCCGTCGCGGACCGCGAGGCTCCGGCGACACCGGTCGCTCCGGGTACTGCGGCGATGCCAGCGGGTACTACGGCCACCCCGGCAACTTCGGACAGACCGAGGGCGAAAACCGGCGCGCGCCCCACTTCCGCCGTCTCCTCCCGTTCCGGCGGTTCGATCGCGGCTCGCGCTCACAGCGCGAGCGAAGCGGCCGTCACGCAGGAAATCAAGCCGCAGGAACTCCTCCCGCGCACCCGCTTCGTCTCTCCGCGTCGCTCGCGTTGGCACGCGTTGCGCCTGTCTGCGGCGGCCGTACTCGTCGCGGCGGTCAGCTTCTTTTCCGCCGGTCTCGTCGGCGAGTCCGATGTTCTCGCGCTCACGCCGGGCGTCGAGACGCGCGTCGAGTCCGGGACTACCGCGCTAGCCAGTGAAGGGCGCCTTCTCTCCGCCGAGGATCGGGCGGTCACGGTCACACTCGTCGAGGGTTCAGACGGTGCCGAGGTCCGCGTCTCACGTGGCGTTGCGCTCTTTCACGTGGCTCCTGGTCGCCCGCTTGCGGTCATCACATCCGCGGGTGTGGCGCGCGGATCGGGAGCGTCATTCCTGGTCGACGTGCGCGGGGACGGCGCGGTGGCGATCGGTGGCGTGACCGGCAGGGTCCGCTTCGAGCGCGACGGACAGCAGACAACGCTGCGGACCGGCGAACGGATTGAGATCGACCGGCATGGCCGTTCACGCGTCGTGAGCGGGTCTCAGATCGACCGTCTCGAGGTTGAGAAGGGGCTCTGGGAGTCGGAATTCCAGCGCATCCGCGACCGCCTCGACGTCGCCGAGCAGCAGTTGATCGAGTACGGCCGTGCGGTCGGCCAGGACGGGGCCGCGACGTCCGCGGATGATGGGGGCCTCCCGATCGATGAACTCGGTCGCGCGATGCGCACGCTGCTCGACTCGAAACTCAGCTACCGGGACCCCGCGCGTCGGAAGGCGATGGGTGTTTTCCTCGTGAACGCCGATCGCATTCAGAACGAGTACGGCGCCTCCGACCCGATGCGTGCGATGACGGACCCCCGCTTCATGGCCGCTATCTCCGAGAGTTTCGTGCGTGCACTCGCGCCGGAAGCCTCCGAGTCGGCAATCGCAGGCGCCACCGCCGATTGGCACGCAGCGACCGACACAGTACTCGTCGTCATGGAATCCGATCCGATGCCCTCGGAATTGGCCGTGGCGCGTGAGCGTGCGCTGGCCCGCGTAGTGCGCTCGATCGAGCGCAATCTGGGCGGCGAAGCCGCTGCCGAGGTCGTGCGCGGTGCGAACCATCTCGCCGAGATGCGACCGCGCGCCGAGACGCTCGACGAGCGCGTCGAGAGCCGCTACGTGTCCTACTGGCAGAAGCGTTTCGGCATGGATGACGCCCAAACCAACGAACTCGCCATCACCGTCCGCAATTACATCGCCGAGACGGTGCGGGCACAGGGCGTGATCGCGGCGACGCTGCCACCCAACGAGATCGAGGATGCCCTCTTCCCGCGCTGGAAACGTCGTGGCTGGGGCTCCGGCCGGCGTCATTCCGAGCCCGCAGTGGATCAACCCGAACCGTCGGCGTCGCAAGTGGTCACCAGTAAGTTGCGGCAGATGGAGGCGCGAATCGCTCTCGCCGAGCCTCGCATACGCTTCGAGCGGGCACTCTGGAACCTGCTGCGCTCCGATCAGCGCGAGAAGGGCTTCGGGTGGGGCGCGCGCGTGCACTCCTTCCGAGAGGCCCCAGTCGAGTAGTCGTCTCCGGCACGTAGCGGTCTCCAGTCCAGTAGCGCCGTCGGTGAAATTGCGGGCTCGGCCAAGTCGCGCGGGGACGTGATCCGCTGACGTGACTGGGGTCCTGCGCCACGCTCGCGGTACGTACTTCGGCACGTCCCGCAATCAACCTCGTTGACGAGCCCGGGTATCCGGGCGAGGATGCCTTCGTACGAGGGAACGGAGGGTCCAGGTTGAGTGACGGTGACCGGCCACGCGACGACGAAGACCGCGACGACGAAGACCATGAGAAGTGGCGTGACGAGCGCACGCTGAGCCCCGACGAGGAGACCCTCCCCGGTCCCCTTCCGGGCGCCCCGGCCGCGAAGTCGGGGCCGGATGGTGGGCTTCCGGAACGCGACGAGCGAACGGTTCACGCCGACTTCGCGGGCGATGACGTGGAATCTACCGACGACGCTGAGATCCCGACCAGCGAGATGCCCACCGGCGAGGTCGTGCTCGAGCGCGACGACGCGACCCTGCACGCCGGGTTCGCCGAGACGACCGACGGCACGACCGACGGGCAGGCTGACGGGCAGGCTGACGAAGACACTCTCTTGGAACTCGGGCGCGAGCCCGAGACCACCGAGATCGAGAACGCGACGGATCACGGCAGCGGGGATTCGCATACTCTCCGGGAAGACGAGGAGACGCTGGCGGGGGAGACCCCCACGCAGGCACCCCGGCGCGGCGCGCCGGCAACCCAAGCCGACGCGTTTGGCGGAACCGAAGTGCCGCGAGCGCAGTCGCAGACGATCTCGGACGAGGGCGAGACCATCTTCGAGCCGGGGCTGACCGAGGCCCAGTCGATCGACCCCAACGCCACGGTGAGCGATGTCGCTGCTGGCACGGCGCCCGTTGCCGGCGCGGTGACCGACGTCGATCTCCAGGGCGCCAGCGCGACGGCGCGCGACGCCGCCGCCGACGGATTCACCGAGCGCGGTGGGCGTGGCGGGCGTTCGTCCGGCCCTATTCGGTTGGCAGAAGGCGAGCCACTCGGGGGCCGCTACACGCTCGTCAAACGCCTCGGTAAGGGTGGCATGGGCGAGGTCTGGCTCGCGCACCACAACCTGCTCGAGGGTCTGCGCGCCATCAAGGTCATCAAGGCGTCCATCTCGCGTGACAAGGAGTTCCGCGCTCGGTTCTTGACCGAGGGACAGACGATGATGAGCGTCAAGCACCCGGGCGTCGTCGAGGTCACGGACCTCGACCAGGTCCGGATGAGCGGCGAGCTCTTCATGGTGATGGAGCACCTCGACGGGCGCACGCTCTACGACGCGATCCGGGACAACGAGGACCCGCTCTGTAGCGACGTGCGCGAGGTTGTGCGCATCTACAAGGAACTCGCCGAGGGGATGCAGCGCATCCATGACGAGCGCATCGTCCACAAGGATCTCAAGAGCGACAACGCTCTGCTCGTGAAGGGCGACGACGGCCTCGAGCATCCGAAGGTCATCGACTTCGGTCTCGCGAAGCGGATGGAGGACGACGATCCCGACGTGAAGCAGACGCCGGGCGATGTCGAAGGCGGCTACGAGCCCGATCTGCGGACGACGCTATCCGGCACGCTCGCGTACATGGCGCCGGAGCAATTCCTGGGGCGGGCGAGCTCGTTCCAAAGCGACATTTACGCGTTCGGCGTGATGTTCCAGGAGTGCTTCACCAAGGGCGAGTACCCGATGCCGCGCGGCGGCCTCGCGCACTACTTGCAGATGCACGCCGAGGGCAAGAAGCCCACGCTGCTCAGCGACAAGGGGACGGGACTCGACCCCTATCTCACGGAACTCTCCGACCGCTGCATGGCAGTCAAGAAAGAGGATCGCCCGGAGTCCTTCAGCGACGTCGCGGAAGATCTGCAATGGTGGCTCGACATCCCCATCCGGCGCGAGCGACGGAACAGACTGATCGGCATGGCCGCCGTCGTGCTCTTCCTGATCTCGACGACCATCGTGACGTACTTCCTCGCGGGCGATAGCGTGGCGGTGTCGCAGCTCCAAGCGACGGTCGGAGGTTTGCGCGTCGATGCGCACGATGGTCGCGTTTACCTCAATGCCGACGCGTTGACGACACTGCGCTTCACCGCCGGGATCGAGGGTGATCCCGACGGCCCGAGCTTGGAGGTCGGCGGCGAGCCGATGGTCGCGGAGATCGTCCACGACGCCGACGCTGGGAGTCTCTCGGTGACGGCCGATCTCTCGGGCCTGCCGGACGCGTCGCATGTCGTGGCGCTGCTCGCGTCATCGGGTGCGAAGCCGGCGACGTTGCCGGTCGTGATCGATCGCAAGGCGCCGGGTATTCGGACTCTGGACGTACCCGGCGCGCGCGATGGCTTCGTCAGCAACGAGTCGCCCGACCTGCGGCTGGTCCTCGACGAGACCACGATCGCATCCGTGAAGGCCCGTGTCGACGGGGGCGAGACGCGTAACGGGTTGGCGCAAGAGGCCTCGCCTGAGACATGGATCATCGGTGCGACGTCGCGCGGTGAAGGGCAGCTTACGAAGGTGGAGGTCGAGGTAATCGACTTCGCGGGCAATCGTACGACGCAGCGCATCGAGTACACGCAGGACACCACCGCGCCGCGGCCGACCGTTCAGGATCTCCGCAAGGATCCCGACCCGACCCGCAAGGGACAGATGCTCGTGCCGGTCCGCGCCGGTGTCGGCGCGACGTTGACCATTCAGAATGCCGACAGCGGCAGGCTCGTGTTGACCGCCGACGGCGCCACGCAGGAGAAGAGTCACGACGTCGGTTCCGTGTCGTTCGATCTGCCGCCGATCTCTGGCGACGGCTACGCCTGCATGTTGGTTGCTGAGGATATTGCCGGGAACGCGACCGAGATTCCCTTCTTCGTGAAGCAGCAGGCCGATGTCGCCCGATTGGTCGCGCTGGACGGCGCGTCGCACGCGGCGTCGGTGGACGGCTCCGCGGACGTGCAACTCTCGTTGCGTCGCTTCTACGGGATCGCGAGTGGAGCGGTGGGGATCTCTGCCGCGCGTACGCATGGTCCTGACGGAGAGCCCGTGAACGAGGCGGCGTCCGTCGTGGCGACGCGCGTCGGCACCGGTTCCTTGTTCGCCGTCGAGATCACGATCCCAGCGGGGGAATTGAGCGAGGGCACGTGGAAGCTGACCCCCATGGGGCAGGGCGAGGCAACGCCCGAGGCGTTCACGCTCACGATCGACCCGACGGACCCCAAGATCCACTCTGTGTCGGTCATGACGCGCGGTGGCGTCAAGATCCCGCCCGATGCTTGGGCGCAGACGCGCGAACTCGTCGTCGAAGTGGATGCGTCCGACCTCGACCTGGAGAGCATCGCACTGCAAGGTGCGGGTGAGCCCAGCCCGGCACCGGGGCGCGGCCGCCGTACCTACCGTTTCGACATTGCGTTCGCGGAGGATGGTGGCCCATTCGACCGCGTGCTGAAACTCACCGACGCCGCCGGGAACTCGTTCGAACAGACCATCAACTTCAAGGTGGACGCGACGAACCCCGTGCTGACCATGACGTCGCCTGTCTCCGGGCAGCCCGGGTTCGACAACAAGAACCCGGTCGACTTCATGGCCGTGGCGTCGGAACCCGATTGCACGTTGCACATCTCCAGCCCGGAGGGCATCCGCGGTGGGACCGGCGGTGGCCGTGCGAATATCGGCAGCCGGGATCTCGTCGCATCCGTGCAGATGATCCAGGGCGACCACAGTGTCGAGATTTGGGCGACTGATCCGGCGGGGCGCGAGTCGTCACGGCTCCTTGTTCAACTCAAGATCGAGAACCTGGAGACGAAGCTCCCGCCGCTGATCCCATGGCCGACGGGTGTCACATCTACGATGCGCAGGGTGGATGCTGGCGACGTCGTCTTCGAGAACCGCATCTTCCCGGTCAGCGAGGGCTATATCGACGAGGCGGAGGTCACGAACGCCGAGTACCGCGTCTTCCTCGGGGTGAATAACCCCGGTACCGGCCACGCAAACTGCCACCCCGACGAGCCGCCGGCTTGGGATCACACTCCCTCGGCCGAGACGTGGAACGATCCGCAGTGGAACGCTGACGAGTTACCCGTCGTGAACGTCGCCTATTGGGACGCGTACGCGTTCGCCCGTTGGAGTGGACGTCGTCTGCCCATGGAGGCCGAGTGGGTGAAAGCGGCGGCCAAGAACCCTGGCGACCTCGACCTGCGGCGCTATCCGACGGGGAACGCGTGGAGCGATGGCGTGCTCGTGACCGCTGAGATGACGACCGGCTCGGCGTTCGAGGGGCCGCGCACAGCGACCGCGAGCGCCGATGTCAGTCCGAACAAATGTCTCAACTTCGGCGGCAACGTGAGTGAGTGGGTGGAGTTGGATCGCGTCCCGGACGGCGAGCCCGACGTCGCCGCCCGCGGCGGCAACTGGTATCTCTCAAAGGTCGCCGCCGCGATCGGTACGAAGGCGATCCGCTATCCCCGCTCGCTCCGCGCAGCGACGATCGGTTTCCGCTGCGCGGTCGATGGCGACGTTGTCCGCAAGGCCGGCATCACCGGTTTGAAAGAGTGATGTCCGTGAACATGAGACCCGTGAATTCGAAGCGACCGATGAACCCCGTGAGGCGTGTGATGTTCAGAAGACTCACGTCGATCGCGCTTCTGGCAGCGACGGCGTTCTCCGCGGGCGCTTGCGCGTCCGCTGACCCCGTGATCGAGCCGCTGGCGCATCCCTACAAGGTCGTGTTGCTGCCGGTCGAAGGGGCCGACGCAGCACTCGCCCCACGCGCGGGCGACGGCACCGATCCAGAGGCTGGCGAGGTGCCCTTCGCCATGAGTGCCGACGCGCTCCGCATGGCGATCCGCGACGGCATCCTGAACGCCCGCGTGTTCAGCGAGATCGTCGTCGCTGACAGTGGGAGCCTGGCCGTGGACGAGTTCACGGACAGCGTGGCGGCGGCCGCGCCGATCGCCCGTCGCGAGCGCGCCGACCTGATCTTGCGCGTGACGGTCTCGACGGCACGACTCCGCGATCTCGGACCGAACGGCTCCAAGTACTGGTCGTCGCTCGTCTGGTTCATGGTGCCAGCCCCGATCTGGTACATCGGCGATCGCACGTACGAAACGAGTCTGGTCGTCAACGCGCAGCTCTACGATCCGTCCGACCCGATCAAACCAACGGCCTCCGTTGTCGCGAGTTCCGGCGAGCAGGAACTCGACATGTGGGATCGCGGCGTCGACTACCAGATTTCGTTCACTCCGCCGCCGTGGCTCGAGGGCGACCTCGTCCAGGTGAGTCAGGAACTGACCGAACGGGCGGTGTTCCAGTTGATGCAACAACTCGTGGGTGAGCTGCGGACCCGCGAGATCCCGTCGCGCTTCGATGTCGCACTCGGCTGGGATGCGGGCGCGCTGACGATCGAGGTGCAGTCGCGCCGGCGGTTGCGCTCGCTCGAGGTGCGTTCGGGTGACACCGTGTTGCGCGCGTGGGCCGAGCGGCAGACAGGCACACTGATCGACGAGTCGGTCTCCCGTCCGGAGTTGCGGGTGTACAAAGCGCGCGTCGAGATCCCCGTCGGAACGACCGGCCTCATTCGCGTGATCGCGTCGGACGAGGGCGGCGGACGCGAGGTGCGCTCACTCAGGACGGATGACCAATGATGCGCCGTACTTCACTCTCGTTCGTCGCGGCGCTTCTCGGTACGGGCGCTCTCCTCTTCGGGATGGTCGCGCCGCAAGCTGTCGTCCCCAGCGGGGTCGTGCCCGATGTCCTGGCGAAGACGAAGCGCACCGAGAACCGTTTGGTTCTCCGCTTTCCCTCGGACGCGCTCCCGAACGAGAACGCTCTGGCGCTCGCGCTGCAGAACTCGAGCATTCCGACGACAATCATCGTCGAAAAGGGCACGCACGTGCTCACGGGGCAACTCTTCGTGTTCAACCGCTCCGATGTGATCGTCTGCGGCGCGACCGGGCGGGCACGTGACGTCACGTTCGAGTCAAGCGGTGCAGGTGGGGGCGCGGGTGCCGACTCCGCCGTCTACATCCAGCAGTCGTCCGACATCACGTTCAAGGATCTGACCATTCGCGCCACGTCGAGTCGCGGTCGCGCCATTCACATGGATGCAGCGCTCTCGACCACGTTGGCGAGTTTCAGCGAGTCGGTGACGCTCGACGGTTGCACACTGGTGGGGCCCGTGCCGGTGTTCGCGACCGCCGCTGCCCGCGCGCTGACCGTGAGAGGCTGTCGCATCGAGATCGATGCCACCGGAGGGGTTGGCATCCTCTGGGGGGACGGTGATGCGCTGCTCGTAACGAAGACGAAAATCGTGACATCGCCCGGTGTGGAGGCGCTCTCCGGAATCTTCGTCACCGGCGCCCTCGCTGCGGCGTCGGAGGGTGAACGCGCCGAGCGAATCATCCTTACGAACAATCGGATCGAGGGCGCGTATGCGCGCGGCCTTGATCTGGCCGACATCCTTGATGCCCGCATCCGGAAGAACAAGATCATGCTGACTGGAGGTGCGATCAACTCGTCTACGAATGTCGGGCGTGTCGGCATTCTCATCCGGCGTGGTGCCGCGACGGCGTTGCCGAGCGACTACGAGGTGCGGAAGAACAAGATCCGCGGTGCGCTGCATGGGATCTGGCTCTCGTTCGCCGGCCAGGGCGTCGTGGCTCGCAACGACCTGCGACGCTGTGGATCGGATACCGCCGACGCGTTCTTCCAGGAGTTCGGCGGCGCTCTGCGACTGCAACTCCAGAGCGCGATCTGTCGCATCGTTGTTGAGCGCAACGACATGCGGAACCTGAAGTCGCCGAAGTCCGCTTCTGATGGGACCGGCATCGTTGACGTGCCCGCCGTGACGGTCGTCCCGGGCACGCTCTCCGGCGCGTGTTTCGCGGATGGCAACGGCGGCAACAAGGTGTCGAACGGACGCGTGTTGTTCCTGGGGGCGGAGCAGTGATTGTGATGAAGAAGATCTTGCGCGTGGGCCTCGGCCTCTCACTCGGGCTTGTTGCTCTCGGTCTCGGCGCCTGTGGTGTCGGGGGGGCACTGGCGATCGCGTCGGGCGGTGGTGGTGGTGGCGGTGGCAGCAAGTCACGTCCCCCGCGCCCGCCGGACGTCACGCTTACGACGCCCTCGGAAGACCCTTCGTCGAGCTATGTCTCGTTCCAATTCGTGCTGCGTGACCCGCAGGTCAAGCGCGGTGATACACAACGCGATGGCGGTGAGAACGATCCGCGCGTGCGCGTCTTTCCCGAGTATCAATTCGTCGTAGAGCCAGGGACTCCGCCCGGTGCGTGGCTGCCGATGACTGGCGCCGAGATCGTCGGCTCGGACGGGACGCGCGCGTTGACGCTCGGCGATCATACGTTTGTTTGGAATACGCTCGTCGATCTCCCGAACTTCTCGGGCGGCATCCGCGCACGATTGCGCGCCGAGTACGAGCCGACCGCCGGCTTCAATCGGAAGTTCCGGGTCCGCGAAGTGCAATTCCGCATGGACAATCGGCTTGCCGGGACGATCTTCGGCGGTGACGTGGTTGTGCGCACCGACGTCGATACGTTCCCGGTCGATGTCGTTGCCGATGGCGACTTCGCCCTGATCGCGTCGGCGGGCGCGGGCATGGTCGAGCGCGTGGATCCGCTCGGGCGCATTCGACGCGTCGTCGGTGTCGGTGTTCCGGGCACCACGGGTGATGGCGGCGACCCCGGTGTCGCACGCCTTGCGAACGTGCGGGCGGTTGGCATCGACCCCGTAACGGGCTTGATCTTCACGAATCACGATACGGCGATTCGTGTGACGAATCCGACGCTCTTCCCCGTCGCGTTTGGTGCGGAGGTCCTTCCTCCACGCACGATCGACACCAATGGGGCTCTCGACCGATTGACGAGTTCGCGCGCCGTCCGTGTTCACGGCAGCGGTGCTGTGCTCTACATCAACGGACGCTCCGCGATCCGAGCGTTCAACCCCCAGGACCCCAACGACCCGGGCTCGGTGGAGATTGTTCTCGCGGGCGTGGTCATCGAGCCGGGCCAGACTGCCGTCGTCGCCGGCGGAGGGCTAACCGACGCTGATGGCACGCTGGCTCCACAGACTCTCGTGACCGAGGCAACGTCACTCGCGGTCGGGCCGAGCGGAGAGATCTACTACGGCGAGCAGACGCTCGGCCGCGTGCGTGTGATCAACACAGGCATGGCTCCACTGATGCTGCCGACCGGCGTCGTCGATCCGGGGACTGTAGTGACTGTCGCGGGCGGCAACGGACTCGGGCTCTCCGGCGACGGCGGCCCGGCTCCTGCGGCGCAACTGAACCGTCAGGACAGCCTTTCGGTTTCGCCGCTGCGAGAGCTCTTCATCGCAGATGTGTTCAATACCCGCATCCGGTTGGTGAACCTCGGTGCAGCGATCACAGAGTTCGCCGGTACTTCGGTCTCTCCCGGCGAGATCGATACCGTGGTAGGGGGCGGCGATGGTGGTGTCGGCAGTTCTGCGCTCGATCTCAAACTCGGCGTCCCGAATGCCGTTGCGTATGGGACCCAGCGCACACTGCTCATTGCGGACCAGCGCATGGTGCTGATGGTGAACGGCTCTGACGACACGGTGACGGCGTACGGCAAGACGGCGCTCCCTGACCACACGCAGCAGGTCTACGACGCGACCCGTCGGGCGGGTCTGCCGCTCGTCGCGCCGTCCGCCTGTCACGCGCGCGGACCGAACGAGGTCTTCTTCACCGACCAGAGCACGATCCGCGTCCTGAACCTGACCCAGATCGGCGAGGTCTACGGCGGCGCATCGGCCGGTCCCGGCGAAGTCGCGGAGATCGGGGGCGGTGCCGTCCCCGGTTTCTCGGGTGACGGCAACGCCGCGCGCGCCGCGGCGTTCGGTCAGCCGACGGCACTCGTGACGGACGGACCGCAGAAGCTCTATGTTGCGGACACGGGCAACGATCGTGTGCGCTACATCAATCTCCTCGATCCGGTCTTCGACGATCCTGCGAATCCGCTGCCTGCGTTCGGAGTGGCCGTCCGCGCAGGGTTCGTCGACACGATTGTCGGCGGTGGGCCGGACGTGCCGGGTGCGGGCGACGGACTGGGCCCGCGCCAGGCATCGCTCTCGAAGCCACAGGGGTTGGCGGTCTTCGGCGATCTGCTCTTCGTCGCGGACACCGGCCACCACCGCGTCCGCTGCGTGAACGACTCGCCCACCGATACCTTCATCGTCGCCGGCACGCCCGTCGCTCCCGGCACGATCCAGACGATCTACGGAACGGGCACGCCCGGGTTGGCGAGCGATGGTCCCGGGCCATGGTTCACCGACTCGCCGACGGCACTCGCCGTGGACTCGCGCGGCATCCTCTACATCTCGGAGCCAGGCAACGCACGCATCCGCGCGCTCAACTTGGGGTTGACTCCCGATGCGGTCGCAGGCGTCGTTCGCGCTGGCGTGAGCATCGCGGCCAACGAGGTTGCCACGCTCGTGGGGAATGGAACGCGCGGCAACTTCGGTGATGGTGGCGGCGGACCGGGGGCACAGATCGACTCGCCGTCCTCGGTGATTATCCAGTCGCTCTCCGACGGCTCGCCGGTCGCGCTCTATTTCGCCGATGCACCCCAGCACGTCATCCGCATCCTCAACTTGATCGAGGATCCGATCGTGGCGGCCGTGAACGAACAGGGCCTGCCCTCGATCACTGTTCCCGGCGGCGGCATCTTCTCGATTGCCGGAGGTCCGAACGCGATCGGTATCTCGAACTCGCCAGCGTTCCAGGGCGACGCGGATCAGGCGGCGCAGATGCGCTTTTCGAGCCCGTTCGGGATCGCGATCACCAACTTCAACGGTCGACCCGCGCACTTCCTCGTGACCGATCGCGGCAACAACCGCCTGCGTCGCTTCGGCGCGCCGCCCATCTCCGTCACGCCGTCCGCGAAGTGATCTAGGGGCCCGACCAGAAACCCTCGCGGCGCCGGTGAAGGGGTGGCCACCAGCCGCGGTGCGGAGCATCCACCGCGCCCGGGCGGGCCGTCTGCCGCGGCTGCCAGACTCGGAGACTCTCCGGAGTCGAGTCGCCTGTCAGTCGCGACAGGCGTCCCACCCGGGCGCGTCCGGCTATCCGCGGGGGTTTCTGGCCGCACCCCTACGATCTGGAGATGAACGCGCCAAGCAACGCACCGACGAGATCGTCATGATCGTCGTCGAGGGCTTTTCGAAGGCATACGACGACCGGCTCGCCGTATCGGCGCTCGGCTTCACCGTGCGGCCAGGCGAGATCGTCGGCCTGGTGGGACCGAACGGTGCGGGCAAGACGACGACGTTGCGCTCGATCGCCGGCATCCTGCGCCCGACGGCTGGCAAGCTCTCCGTTGCAGGTCACGATGTAGTAGAGAACCCCGTTGCCGCCAAGGCGGCGTTGGCTCTCGTTCCCGACGATCCGCCTCTCTTTCAGAGCCTGACGATCTGGGAGCACCTGGAACTGACGGCGCAGATTTACCAACTGCGTGATTGGGAGAGTCGCGGCGAGGAGTTGCTGGAGCGCTTTCACCTTGCGGATCGTCGTGACACGCTCGCGGACGAGCTCTCGCGCGGCATGCGGCAGAAAACGGCCGTCTGCTCGGCGTTTCTGCACGAGCCGAAGGCGCTGATGCTGGACGAGCCGCTCACGGGTCTCGATCCACGCGCGATCCGCAATCTCTACAGCGCGATCCGCGACGCGGCCGCCGGCGGTGCGGCGGTCTTGCTCTCGTCGCATCTGCTCGGGCAGATCGAGAACCTCTGTACGGGCTTCGTGATCCTGCGCGAGGGGCGACTCAACGCCGCGGGCACTCCCGACGAGATCCGCTCCGGACTTCCCGCGCTCGGCGAGAACGCATCGCTCGAGGAGATCTTCTTCCAGGTCACCGAGGGGACCGCCGAGACCGACGCCGCCACCGCGGCAGCCGAATGAGCATGGGCGGTCGGCTCCTCCACCCTGGCCTCGTCTGGCTTCTACGCCGTACACCCCGTACGTGGTGGCGCAGCATCCGGCGGCGCTTCAACGGATGGAAGGGTGGGCTGCTCGCGCTCTTCTGTGTCTTCTTCGCACTCATGATGCTCGCGCCGAACGTGATCGAGAGCCTGCTCGACAGGGGGGCTGACGATGGCGAACTCGCGGCCCGGGCGCGGGACTTCGGACCGCTCATCATGCTCTCGATGACGGCCATGTCGTTGCTCGCTCCGGCGCAACGCCGCGGCGGCCTCTACTTCAAACCGCCCGAGATCGGTTTGCTCTTTCCGGCGCCCATCTCACGTCGACAACTGCTCATCTATCATGTGCTCTCGCGAGCGCAGATCCAGGTGCTCTCGGCGGCGTTCATGACGCTCGTCATCATTCGCCATGCGCCGACGTGGTACGGCTGTGTCCTCGGCATCCTGCTCGCACTGCTCTTCCTGCAGATGCTCTCGCAGACGGTCGCTCTCGTGACGGCCGCAGCCGGACTCCGCCTGGCGCGGCCCGTGCGATTCCTGGTCTTCGCCCTCGTCCTTGCGGCGCTGTTCGTGGGCGGGTCCAGCGCCGTGGCGCAACTACAAGTGAACAACGGACCGCTGGCCGCGATGTCAGCGCTCGTGGCGCATCCCGTGGTGCAGATCGTCACGCTGCCGTTCCTGCCGTTTGCGAGCACCTTCGCCGCTACGTCGATACTCGAGGCCCTGCTGTGGAGCGCGGTGTCGTGCGCCGTGCTCGCGTCGCTCCTCGCGATCGTGATGAAGCTCGACGTCGCCTACGAAGAGGCGGCTCTCGCCGTGAGCCGCGATGTGCGTCGCAAGTTGGAACGCATGCGCTCCGGCGGCGGCGCGATGGCGATGATGGGGCCGTCGAGCGCGAAGTTCTCCGTACCGCACTTTCCGGAATTCGGCGGCGCCGGACCGATTGCGTGGCGACAGACCGTCGAGATCGTCCGCAACGCGCGCGCGGTGATGACGTCGATGCTCCTGCTCCTCCTCATGCCCGCGATCATGGGGGGGAGTGTGTTCTTTGCGTCGGATGGGAGCGGCAATCGGGCGCAGATCTTGGGACGTGTTCTCATCCCGATGGCCCTGATGTTCTCCGTTGTGTGGACCCAGAATATCTCGTTCGATTTCCGGCGCGACCTCGACCGGATCGCGTACCTGCGCTCGCTCCCGATCTCGTCGCTTGCCGTGGCCGCGGGGCAGATTCTCCCGGCGTCAGTCCTCTTGGCTGCGATGCAATTCGTCACAGTCGGAGCGGTCATCGTGCTGACGGGGTTGCTCCCGTTGCCCGTCGTGCCGGCGCTCTTCCCGCTCCTGCTTCCGTTTGCGTTCGCCGTCTTCGCCCTCGACAACATGCTTTTCCTGCTCTTCCCACATCGCCTGGACCCGGACGATGCCGCCAACGTCGGCTTCATGGGGCGGATGATGCTCACGATGTCGCTCAAGTTCGCTGGCCTCTTCGTGATGCTGGCGATCGCTGGCGGGATCGGGGCGGGGCTCGGTTTCCTGGCCGGGCGTTCGATCGTCGTCGGTGTGCTTGTCGCGGTGCTGCTGCTCGTCGCGATGGACGTCGTGCTGACGTTCCTCGTCGCGCGCACTTATGACGCGTTCGATCCCGGAAGAGACGTCCCGGCCTGAGTCGAAGCGGCTGCGGCGCGCCAGTCGGCGAAGGCGTGGTCCTCGACAATTGCCCCGTCGGCGATCAGGTGCGGCAGGTCGCGCGTCTGGAGTCGATATACGTCGCGGTAATAGCCTCGGAGGCCTTCCTCGCCGCCCGCTGCGTACACGTTCCACCACTCCGACTTGAAGCCCGCGACGTGGGGCGGCAATGGGATCCCGAATGCGCGCCGCAGCTTGTGGTACCAGAGCTTGCTGCGTAGGCCGTCGCGTTCGCGCCACGCCGTCAGACGCCGCACTTTCATCACGAACTGATCCTCGTCGCGAATCATGTAGTGATGCACGGTCGGCGTCGGGGGCGAGACGATCTCCCCTTCGAGTCGCCTGCTGCGATGTTCGTGATCGATACGCGTCAGCCATGCGGAGCGATAGAACGTCTTGCCCTCGCGGTAACTGGTGTGGAGCGGACTCTCCGGACCGGTCGTGCGATGCCGTTGTCGGTGATGCACCGGGCCGCTCGCTGCATCGTCGGCAGTCGGCAAGAAGAGCTTCTGCCGACAGGTGAGCGCGGGCACATCCGGTGGTGTCTCGGCGAGATACTCCGGCAGTGTCGCGCCCGCCATCCAGTGGAACTCGTCGGTGTCGCTGACTCCCACCCACGCAACGCTGCGATGTCGTGCGCGTACCCGTTCAAGGAGTGCGTACCGCACCTTCTGGCGCACGGCGAAGTCGTGGAAGACCTCGGTCGAGGCGTGCGTGCCGAACCCGCGAATCACGTCCTGCGTGTGATCGGTGCTCTCGTTGTCGGCGATGCACACGTGATCGACGCCGTAGCTCAGATGATGCTCCAGGTTGAGTCGGAGCACGTCGGCTTCGTTTTTCGACGTGAGCAGGAGGACGATCATGGAACGGATCGTCGGTCACACGTGCGCGGAAGCCAACGAACGCGCAGGCGCTACGGAGCCAGGACAGTTTCGGCAGAGTTCGGCGCACCGGTATCGACACTGCGAATGCCAACCTCCGAACTCTGCCGAAACTGCCCTGGCTCCGTAGCGCTCGTCATCGCGCCCCGAGTCGCAGCAGCACGGCCTGCCGATGGCCGCGCGCGACAGGTAACTCGGAACCAGCGCGCATCTTGACGCTGATATCCCCCGAAGCGAGTCGCTCGACGACGCTCACAGCATCGATCCGCACGACGTGACTCCGGTGGATGCGCAGGAAGGCATCCGGATTCAGACGCTTCTCGAGTGCCGCGAGTGTTGCGCGGGCGAGGAACTCGCCATCAGTCGTGTGGACCAGTACGTAGTTGCGCGAGGCCTCCAGACGCTCGACCTCCGCGACGTCGAGCAAGTGGAACTGCTGACCGCGTCGTGCGGCGATACGCGTCGCACGGCGTCCGCGGTACGCGACGTCGTCGAGGAGCGCGCCGAGCGACGAAGACCGATCACGGATGTGTACGAGCGCGCGCGCAAGCGCCGCCTCGAAGCGTTCGGCATCGAAGGGCTTCAGCAGATAGTCCGCTGCGTTCGCTTCAAACGCACGGAGAGCGAACTCGTCGTACGCGGTCACGAAGACGACCACCGGGCGCTCGTCGTCAGAGAGCGCCTGCAACACCTCGAAGCCATCCAGTTCCGGCATCTGGATGTCGAGGAAGACGACGTCGGGCGCCAGTTCAGCGATCTTCTCGACGGCGCTGGCACCGTCGGCGGCTTCTGCGACGACCTCGATCTCCGGGTGGCGCGCGAGATGGCGCATGACCTCCGCGCGCGCGAGCCGCTCATCGTCGATCACGAGCGCGCGCAGCGCGGCGTGCCGCTCCTCGCTCATCGTGCGCTCCGCGGAATGACGACGCGCACGCACGTGCCGCGCGGAACAGCCGCCGTCAGCGTCACGCTGCCTTCCGGACCGTAGAGCGTGGCGACGCGCTCTCGCAGACTACCGAGACCGATACCCTCCTGCGGCGGCGCCGACGATTGGCCGACTCCGTCATCACAAACGCTCACGACGAGCTTGTCCCCGTCCTCGGACGCCGACACGACGATCTCGCCGCCTGAGGCGCGCGGTGCGATCCCATGCGTGATCGCGTTTTCCACGAGGGGCTGCAAGAGCAGCGCGGGCACACGCCGCTCGAGGAGCGCGTCGGGCACTTCGATTCGAACGCGCAGTCTGTCGCCGAAGCGGATCGACTGCAAGTCGATGTAGGGGCGCAGGAGCTCCAGGTCGGCGGAGAGCGGCACCTCGGGCGCATCGAGTCGGAGCACGGAGCGCAGCACATCGCCGAGTCGTACGAGCATGCGGCGCGCCTTCTCTGGATCCTCTTCGAGCGTGGCGGAGACGGCATGCAGAGTGTTGAAGAGGAAGTGCGGTTGAAGGCGAGATTGCAGCGCGGCCACGCGCGCCTCGGCGAGCTGGCGACCGAGGCTCTCGGCCTGGAGTTCTTGCGCCCGCAACATGCGCCGGCGGCGGTGATTGCGCGAGAGCACGACGAGCAGTGCGTAGATGACCCAGGACCATGGCATGATGACGCCCGTGCCGACGACGCTCGACACGACGTGCAGCAACGTGATGAAGAGTGCGCCGCCCACCACGAGGGCCGAGGCGTGCACCCAGACCCTGCGCCGTCGGCTCGCCAGCCAGGCGTCGAGTGCGAGCACCGGCGGCGTCAGGAGCACGTACGCAATCCACGCGGGGAGTGCGCTCTCGATCAGACCGATGAAGTCGTCGTCGTGCTCGTCCGTATGGACCAGCGTCGCGGTCACGAGAACCGCAACCAGCGCCCACGCTCCCAACGAGAGTAGCCACGTGCGCGGCTGCAGTGCTGCGAGCGTCTCGGATCGCTGGTGGTCGTTGGTGTGGTCGCGCTGGTCCATGCCGACGGTCAGGTTCAGGCCGCGAGTCGTGGCAATCAAGTGCGATACGTGCAAGCGGGATACGCGCGCGTCTGATTCGCGCGATTCGCGTCGGCCACTTCAGGGCCGGTCCCCGCGGTCGCCGACCGTCGGAGGTCAGCGCTGCGGCGCGTCGCCGGTCCCCGCGCCATCAGGTCGCTCGCCCCCGCCGCGGCGGCCGCCCTGGCCCGGCGCCGAGTGGAGACCGGCGTCGATGTCCTTCTGGCGCTCCTGGTAGAGCTCGAATTGCGAGTCATCGAGAATGCTGCGCATGCGCTCCTCGCGCTTTTGGCCGAGGTCGCGCATTCCCGTCCGGATCTTCTGCATACTCTCGGCGCGCTCTTCGGGCGTCATCCCCTTCTTGGGCGCGGCGTCGCGCATCATCGCGCGCGCGTCGTCCATCACGTCGCCCCACACCTTGCGCATGTCGGTGTTCTGGGTCTCGGTCAAGCGCGCTTCCTTGGCGAAGCTCGAGAGAGAGTACGCGACGAATGTATCCCGCTGCTTCGCGTTGTTCTCCGCGATCGCGCCCCGTGTCGCCGCCGCAACGGCCTTGCGGCCCGCTTCGGTGGCAAGGACGGCCGCGACCTCCTTCGCAATCTCTCCGGAACCAGGCATGCCCGCCGCCGGCAGCGCTCCGTCGATTTCCTCCACGCTGGACCCGGCCGTCGCCTGCCCATGGGCCGCCGTCATCGCAGGTGTCGATCCCAACGCCCCGACGCGCCGTGAGAGGCCGTCGATGCGCCGATTTTGACGTTTCACCTCGGTCGCAAGCTCTGCGACTGCGTCGTTGGAGCCCTCGATTGACTTGCTCAAAGCCCGCAACTCGGCGCTGAGATCCTGCTGCTCGGGCGGTGCCTCGGAGCAACCGCTCGCCAGAGTCGTGGCGGCGATCAGCAGAGCGGTCGCCGTGGTGAGGGCGAACACGGGAACGAGTCGGCGGGTGGTCATATCAGGTCTCTCCTGAGTCCAACAGCGAGGTCGAGTGACGGGTCGAGTGACGGGTCGAGCTGGCATGCTCGGCCCGTGCATTGGAAGCATACGCCCTCTTCCAGCCACGTCGTGGCCCATGGGACGAACTGCCGGAGCGTGGGACGGACGGTGTGTCACGCCCCGCTTCGAACGAGCGCCCCGCGCCCAGAGCGGCCCGGGTAGACTGGCACGCGGGGTAGGATGGCACGAATGGGCACATCACGAATGGGATGGCTGCGTGGGTGGCGACACGGGAGCGTCGGACTCTGTGTGGCACTCATGATCGCCGGAGCTCGGGCGCAGGACGAGCCGACGCGTTCGGTGAGTGATGACCTGGCCCGGATCGCATTGGACAGTCGGGACGAACGCTTCGATGCGGCGCTCTTTGCGCTGGGCCAGCGAGACGACGCTGCTGCCCTTCTGCGACGCTTGGCAGCGACGACGGAATCCGAGCCCGTGGCGTTGTTGGCCGAGGGGCTGTGGGGGCTCGCTATCGCGGGTGATCTCCGAGCGAAGACCGCCCGTCCGCTCCCGCACACGCCGTCGCGCGCGCGCTGGACGCTTCCCGTCCACCGCCTCGATCTGGGTGTGAACTTCCTCGTCGGGCGCGAAGTACCGCGTTTCCTCCGGATCCGCGAGGACGGGCGCGTGCGTCTTGCGCAGGAGGTCCACGCATTGGATGCCGACGGGCGTGCGGCGGTATTGCTGCGTCTACAGGGTATGCAGTACGCGACCGGCGCGCGCTTCCTCCCGTGGCTGACGTGGGCGCTCGATTCGCGTGACGTCTCCGGTCGTCAGCGTCTCGCGGCTGCCGAGGCGCTCTCGACGCGGCGGGACTCGGATACGACGCTGCGTATCGTGCGGTTGGCGGACGAGGCTCGGGCGTGGCGCCTTGGAATTGATGCGCGCGCGACGCTCGCTCCGATCGCAGCGACGCGCACACGGGACGCGGTCCACTTTCTCCTGCGCGTCTCGGAGAGCCGCGTCAAGTTGCGCGATGGTGGGGACCCCGCCCTCGCGCGCGATTTCCTGGCCGAGATTCGCGCATCCGATCCGGAACCCTACGCGGATGCGCTTCGCGGCGTTGGGCCGGGCTCGGTGTTCGAGAGCGTTCGTGTGTATCAGGCCGAGACGCAACCCATCCTGCACAGCACGGGCCGAGGCGTCCCTGGCGGTTGGCAAGCGCAGCGCGGACGCGACCGTACGCAACACATGCTCTACGGCCCCTACGTGAGCGACCTGCCGACGGACGGCGGACTGCACGCTCGATTCCGTTTCCGCGTTGACGCCGTCGCCGACGGTCGGGCCGACGACGTCGTCGTGCAACTCGAGGTGACGAGCCAGGCGATGGAGCGCAACGGTTGGCGCGTGCAGACGCTCCCGATCCGCCGACGCGAGATTCGCCTTGGTGAGTGGGAGGAGCGCCACATGCCTTTCCACACGCATCCACAGAATGCGCGCATGGAGTTCCGTGTGTTCTGGGACGGCAAGTGTGACGTCACGGTCGATCGCATCGACGTGCTGCGAACGCGTTCCCTCGCAGCGCGTGCATTCCCGCCCCGGGCGCCCATGCCGATGGCTGCGCAGATGCAACACTCCCAACGGCTGCCGGAGACGTCGCAGGCACTCTTCGACGCTTCGCTGCAAGCCTCGGGCCGGCTCTACCGGAGCGTGCGCCGCGTTCTCTTCGACGATCCCGACGCCGCCCGCGCTGTTCTGATTCGGGAGTCGAAGACGACAGGCGAGCGCGCATGGCGTGCGGATGTGCTCCTGACACGTATTGACCACCCCGACGAGTTCGCGCACCTCGCGGCTCGCCTCGATGACGTGATGACACGAGTGGAGAGCGCGCGGCTGCACAACGCGTACGTCGAGCCCCGACCAGAGCCGATCTGGCACGACGCACTCGTCGACGGAACGTGCGCGGTGGAGATCGAGGGCGCGCCGAACGAGCGCTCTGGCATCGAGAATTGGGTTGACTCGACGATGTCGTTCCCGGTTCCCGGCCCGCTCACGGGTTACGGCACCGACGCCCCATCGGGTACGCCGCTCCTGCCATCGAGTGACCTCTGGCCAGCGATCTTCGCGGAGATCCTGCTCACCGAAGAGCCGCGCTCTCTTCCCCCGACCGATCCCGAGCCAGCACCGCCGCCGCGAGAGGGCGAAGCACAACCGGTTCCGCTCCCGCCGACGCGCCGCATCTCGACCGTCGGCCACCGTCGCCTGCACGCGCTCCAGTGGCTCGCGTGGCTCGGCGACGACCGCGTCCGCCCCACACTCATCGCATTGCGCAAAGACCCCCGCGCAACCGCCGCCGAGCGCCGCGTAGCGGAGCGCCGCCTGGTCGACCTGGATCGATGACGCAGGACGCTGCCTGCGCGGGTTCCCTGGTGGCGCCCATCCTCGAGGAGACGTTCTTCCGCGGCGTGCTCTACCGCTACTTGCGAGGAACGAGCGCTTCGTTGGGGCGCGCTGGATCGGTCGTGATCAGTGGATTTGTGTCCGCGTTCATCTTCGCGTCGGTCCACCCGCAGTCGTGGATCGCCATCCCGGCCCTCGGGGCGACTCGCTCATCGCACCGATCGTGGCGCACAGCCTCTGGAACGGAGCACTCGTGACGATCACGTGGCTCGTGTAACTGACCGTCGGCGTCAGGCCAGCCTGTGTCCGGTCAGCGCGAGACAGCACTGCGACCCGCGCCGAACTTCGTTGTCGTCGAGCTTCGCACCTGTCCTGGCGTCTGCTGCTACCTTGGGGTGGGGCGCGGTAGGAGGCTCGATGCGAGGCGCGAGGACAGTCACGGCGATTTCGATTGCTGCGGTGCTGGGCATCGCTGTCGGGGTGTGGGCTGCCTGCGTGTGGACTGACGGGGCTTGGGCCGACGGAGGCGAAGACGAGGCATCGACCGACGATCTTCTCTGCGTCGTCCGGCCGTTCTACGCGGGCTCGGGCGGCAAGAAGTGGGTGAAGTCGAGCATGAGGGTGCCGTGGACCGATTGGTGGTACGCCAATCGCCGCAACATCCTCGTGCCGACCACACGCGTTACCGACGCCGAGGGGCTGCACGATCCCGCGCTACCGGCGGCCCGCGCGCGCGCACTCGCTGTTCTGCGTGCCGCACTCACCTCGAAGGATCGGCTCGTTGCCTCGGAGGCAGCGCTGGCGCTCGGTCGGGCCGGCGACGCCGCTGACATCCCCGCACTCGCAGCGATCGTGGATGACCGCGACATTCCCGCCTCTCGCCGACTGCACAAATACGCTGCCATCGGTCTCGGTCTCCTTCCGCTGGGTGACGAGCAGCAGGCGGCCATCGCGCGGAACTCGCTCTTTGGCGCCGTCAAGTCGGCCAAGGGCAAGGGCGATGCGTTCTCGTACTTTTGGACGTATTGCGCGTATGCGCTGGCGATGCGCGGCGACGAGCGCGTGCTCCCCGACCTCGTGTCGTTGCGGGCGGAGTGCCTGCGCGCACGGCGCACGCGCTACGCCATGTACTCCGAAATCCTCGGAGCTGTTTGTTACACGCTCGCACAGTTGGGCGGCGACATGGTGCTCCCGGAGATCGAGGAGCATCTCTCCGGCAAACGCGCCCCCGATGGTGGCAGCAACGACACGTCGTGGGCGGCGACGCAGGCGTTGGCGCGCATCGACTCGGACGCTGCGCGCGCCGTGCTGCGGAAGGCGGCCGTCGACGATCGCTTCATGGTCCGAGCGGGTGCCTTCCAAGCCCTCGGCGTGCAAGCGGCAGCTGATGACGACGCGACGGCCAAGTTGCTGCGCAACGCGCTCGAAGACGACCGCAAGCTCGACTGTCGCCGCATGGCCGCGATCGCGCTTGGTCGCCAGGGTCACGCCAGTGCCGCCGCCGCGCTCTTGAAGGCACTCGACAAGGGGCGCGCCGAGCTGCGACCGTTCGCCGCGCTCGGTCTTGGCCTGCTCGTTCACGACGCACCCGATCCGGCCGTCACGAAGGCGCTCTTGCGCGCGCTGAAGAAGGCGAGCAATCAGGAGGTGCGTGGCGCGCTCGCGCTGGCGTGCGGTCTCGCGAAGCTGCCTGCCGCCGCGCCAGAACTCGTCGAACTCGTCGACCGTGGCTCCGGCGCCGCGGGGCCGCTTGCGGCGTGGGCGCTCGGCCAGATCGGCGGCGGTGGCGCCGCGGGGACGAAGGTGCTCCACGCGGCCGTCGAGCAGTCCGCGAATGTACTCCTGCGACGCGAGGCGGCTCTGGCTCTCGGCACGCTCCGCGATGCTTCGATCGTGGGCGACCTGCGAGCCATCGTGTCCTCGCGTAACACCGATGTGGATCGCGCTTCTGCGGCCCTCTGTCTCGGTCGCGTCGGCAGCGACGCCGACATCGGAGTCCTCCTGGACGTTCTCGAGGAGCGCCGACTCAGCGATCCACTCCGACCGTGCATCATCCATGCCCTCGGGTGGCTGCTCGACCGCAACGACTACGCCGCTCTCGCGCAGATCGCGGGTGACGTGAAATGGGACAAACACGTCTCCGGAAAGAGCCTGTCGTGGACGGGCGAGGCGCTCTGGGATCTGCAGCACCTCGTCGATTGATCTCGCCTCCTCCGGCGCGTCCCAGAACCCCGGTTGCCCAGTCCACGTTTGTACGTAGGGCGATGACGGGCGAGGATGCACGCATGTTGCTTCCGCCCATGGAGTTCGACCCGGTGTTCCTCGGTGGCGAGGGGCGTAGCGGCACGACCCTTCTGCGCGTGATGCTCGACGCGCATCCGTCCATCGCCTGCGGTCCCGAGTCGCATTTTCTCGTTGACGAACGCTTCCGCGATTTCCACAAGCACTTCCGCGACACGATGTGGCGCCGCGGCGAGGGCTTCGGCTACTCGAAGGACGACCTCGACGACCTCTTCCGCGACTTTGTGCGCGGATGGTTCGAGACGTATATGCGGCGGCGCGGAAAGCGGCGGTGGGCCGACAAGACGCCGCAGACGATCCACCGCCTGCCCTATCTCTGGGAGCTCTTCCCGACGGCGCACTTCGTGCATCTCATCCGCGACGGGCGCGATGTCGCGTGTTCGATCATCCCGCAGAAGTGGGGGCCCTCGACGATCGAGGAGGCGGCCGAGCGTTGGGTTGATTGCGTCTGGAAGGGCGTCATCCATCGCGCCGACACCGAGCGTTACGCCGAGGTGCGCTACGAGGATCTCGTTGCGGAACCCGAAGTGCAGATGCGGCGCGTGCTCGCGTGGATCGGCGAGGATTGGGACCCCGCGGTGCTCGACCACGACAAGGCGGAGCACGACAATCCGCAGAAGACCGAGTCGTCTGCTGCGCAGGTGAGCCGTCCGCTCTACACGTCGTCGCTCGGACGCTGGAAGCGCGATCTCTCCGCGAGCGACGTCCGCAAGTTCGAGCGGATCGCGGGCGAGACGCTGGAATTCCTCGGGTACTGAGGCGCGCCTCAACTGGCTGGGCTGTGGCGGCGCCCTCGGTCCGCCACTCGACGGAGGACGGCGGGGCGCACTCGCGGGGACGCCCCGCCGTCCCCGGTCGGCGGCGGAGCAACGACGTCTCTTGTCGATGCCAGGTCGCCCGCCGACGCCCGGGTACGATCCCCATCCTTCGTCCGCCACCCACTCTGCGTCCGTGGATTGTCGCGTCTGCCGTACCCGACTGAGGGGCTGGCCGTGGCGCGCCGGTAACTTCGACGCGAACCCCTGAGCCTGCGCGGCGCCGGGCATCGGGGTTGCGTTCAGTGCCGCATGTCGACACGTGTCTCGGTGGTTCTTGCGCTGCTCGCCGCCACGGCGACGACGTCACCGTCATTCGCTCACGGCGGAAGCTGCTTCGGAGGTCCGGTTCCGCCCCGTCCGCCTCCACCCGCGCCGACGGACGCTCGCCCGCCGCACGCTGCGCCCGGCGACCCGTGCCATCGCTGCGCTGCACCGCGCGGGCTTCGCGGCGAGGTGCCGCCGAGTTCGTGTGAACCCAGCGCTCCGCCACCGCCGCCGCCCCCAGAACGCGACGATTGGCCGTTTGCACGCAAGATGGTGTTCGCGGGCGACGGTGTCGCGCCATACGTCCGCGTCCTCGCGGGCGGCAGAGAGATCCCGGTCGCGACGTCCGACGGTGTCATTCACTGCGACCCGGGATCGGCTCCGGCGACGCTGATCGTCTCGGCAGCGGGCTTCGTTCCCCAGCGTCTCGAATGGGACGGCGAGCGTGCCGGTGGCGCAGCGTCACTACGCATGGAGCCCGGTCTCGCGTTCGGCGTGACGATCGTGGACGCCGCGGGCGATTCCGTGCCGTGGGCGCGATTGCGCGTTGTTCCCGACGCCGATCGCGTGCCGGAGTGGTTCGCGACTGTGGCGAGAATTCAAGGTTGGTGGGGTGTGTCGACCGGGGAGTCCGGCGAGAGCGCGCTGCGCATGACCGGTCTCTCGGCCGGTGCGTACCGACTTCTCGTGACGGTGCCGGGTATGCCGGAGGAGGCGCTCCCCCGGCGCGTCCAAGCGGGCGCGGGCTACGTCAAGGCCGTGCTCCCACCGCATCTCTCGCCCCGACTGCGAGCCATCGATGTCGTGCTCCTCGGCCTCGACGGAGAACCGGTCGAGCGACCGGCCGCGGAGATGCGCATCGGTGTGGGGGCGACGGTGAGCGCGACCGGCGAACTCGGCAGCGTGACGCTCATGGCCACCGGGACCGGGCGCGTGAGTGTCGTGGCGTCGACGAGCATCGCTGGGTGTCTTCCCACGCCGCTCCGGCTCGTCGCCTGCGCGCACGACATCGATGAGAACACACGGATCGTCACGCTCCGGCTTCGACCTCCTCCGGACACCCGAGAGCTGACGATCGCAGCGCCGCCCGACGGTGCCGAAGGCGCGTACATCCGCGTGATCGACCGCTTCCACGGCACGAGTTCCGAGACGTTGTGGCTGGGGAAGAAGGGCCTCACGATCCCGACGTTCGACGATGCCGTCCTGAGGGTGGTCACCGCGCGAATGTCCCGTTATCGGCCGAGCGAGATCGGGGCCGCGATCGTCAGCGTGACAGCGGGAGAAACCATCGCTCTCCCGCCGCCGGCACCGCGGACATGGTCCGTCGCCGGGCGCGTTGTCCGCCCCGATGGCACTCCCGTTCGACGCGCCGATGTCCGCGCGTGGTCGATCCTTGACACCGCCGACACCGATCTCGCGATCCGCGTCACCACTGACGCCGAGGGCCGCTTCGATCTCCCGGGTATCCGCGGGCCGATCTCGATCACCGCCCAGACTCCGGGGCTCTCCAACGTGGAGCGTTCCTATGTGGTCCGGCGCAGCGCCCCGGGGGTCGTGATTGTGGTCACGGAGGAGCGATTGCCCTGATCCGTCAGGTTCCCGTGCGCGAACCTCTCGCTCTCTCCCGTGTTACCATGACACAGGAACTGCACACGTGAGGGAGTCGACCGATGATCGTGATCGCCATCGTCTTCGGGATATTCGCAGCCGGTCTGGGGCTTGTCGCGAGCGCGATCTGGAACGGCGGCGTGCGCGGCGCGCGCTACCCGTCACTGCGGGCCCGCGCACGCCGCGAACTCTGGCTCGGCATTGCCCTGCTGGCCGTCTGCATCATCCCGCTGGCTGTCGCGATCGCAATGAACGAGTTCGGCGGGGCGCCGCCTCCCGCGCCGTATCCGATCAGCCCCCGCTGAGTCGCCAGACGTCGGCTGAGCTGCCTGACACCGCGAGTCAGAAGCTGATGTCGTGCGTCGCCTCGCGCTTCATGAAGAACGTCACTTTCGGCACGTCCCGTTCCCCGGTTCGGTAGTCGCCCGGCATGACGCTGACGAGTTCCCAGCCGCTGCGCCCCAACTCGACGAGTCGGTCGTCGCGCTCTTTCGAGTGCTTCGAGTCCAGAACCACGATGTCGTACTTGTAGAGCGTTGCCATGCCTCGTCCTCCGGCCAGTAGGTCTTCCCCGCGGGGCGCGACAGTCTACTCTCCCGCGCCGCCTGACCGACGTGCTATCGTTCCGGCTCTGGGAGGACCTCGAATGAGCTGGAAACTCGCCGCGATCGGCACCGCCCTGGTGCTGTCCGGATCGTCGCTGATGGGTTGCGTCGAGCGCAGGATGGTCGTGCGCAGCGATCCAGACGGCGCGCAGCTCTTGCTGGAACTCGACGAGATCGAGGGTCGCACCCCCGTCGAGATCCCTTTCGAGTTCGGCGGCGTGCGTAACGTGACGCTGATCAAGCCGGGGTTCAAGGTCCTGGAGACGACGGCCGATCTCGAGGAGCGCTGGTTCGCGTACTTCCCGCTCGACTTCTTCGCCGAGGTCCTGTGGCCCGGGACGATCGAGGACGTCCAGGAATTCGATTTCACGCTCGAAGCCTACGAGGACTACGACGAGTCCCAGGATGCCGACAACAAGCGGCGCATAGCGGAGTTGCGCGAGCGCGCCGAGGCCCACCGCCGCGGAGGCGCCCGTGGCCCGGATGCTGGGCAAACAGGCACCGAGCAAGCAGGTGGTGCGCAGAGGGCCAAAGGGCAACCGTCGACCGGACCGGCGCCCGCGACCGGCGCACCCCTTCCACCGCCCCTCCAGCGACGCCCCGACGCCCCTCCTCCTGCGCCACCGCCGCGTGTCGGAAAGTAACGACTCCGCCGGAACGAGTGGTCCCACACGCGCGGGCCCGCGGCCGCAGGCCACCGTCATGGGGCTCGGGCTCTTCGACGGCGGAGTGTCGGTGACACAGCACCTTGTCGACGCCGGATATGACGTGCTTGTCACTGATCTGAAGGACGAGCTCGCGCTCGCCGACTCCGTTGCGGCCGTTCGTGGTCCCCGCGTGTCGTTTCGTCTCGGCAGCCACGACGAGCGCGACTTCACGACGGCCGATCTGGTCGTCGCCAACCCTGCCGTCAAGCCTGGCAACCCCTTCGTGGCCGCCGCCACCGCCGCGGGCGTCCGGCTGGACACCGAGATCGGCCTCTTCGTGCGTGCCTGTCGCGGCCGGATCACCGGCATCACGGGCTCGGCTGGCAAGAGCACAACGAGCGCCCTGCTGCACGCGATCCTCGCCGCCGAGCCGCGCAGGCGAGCATTCCTCGGCGGCAACATCGGGCGCTCGCTCCTCCGCGCGCTGCCGGAGATCGAGGCAGGCGACGACGTGATCCTCGAACTCTCGTCGTTCCAGTTGCACTGGCTCCGGCGCGAGGGACTACGACCGGAGCTTGCCGTCCTGACCAATCTGACGCCGAACCACCTCGACTGGCACGGATCATTCGAGAACTATCGCGACGACAAGGCAGGCATCGTCCCCGCGCCATCCGGCGTGCTCGTCGCATGTGCCGACGACCCCGAGGCCCGGCGGATCGCGGCAAACGCGCCCTGTCGCGTGGTCTGGACGTCGCGTAGCGCAGAAGCCTGCGAGGACGTGGCGAGCGACGCTGTCTTCTGGCGCGACGACGTGCTCGTCGCCCGCTTCTCGGGTGCGGAGCGCGCCGTGCTCGCGCGTGCCGACGTGCGACTGCTCGGCGCGCACGCCCTCTGGAACGTGGCGTCTGCCGCCGCGGCGGCCCTGCTCCGCGGGGCGAGCGATGCGGCGATCGTGGCGGCCGTGCGGGCCTTCTCGGGACTCCCGCATCGACTCGCGCCGATCGGCACGTTTGGCGGCATTCTCTGCGTCGATGACTCCAAGTCGACGACCCCGACTGCTGCGGCGCTGGCCCTGGCAGCCTTCGACGCCCCTGTGCGTCTGCTCGCCGGCGGCTACGACAAGGGCCTTGATCCCGACCCCATCGTTCGTGCCGCAGCGCGCTATGCCGCCGAGGTCGTGTGCTTTGGTGCCACGCGTGAGGCGCTCGCCGCCGCGCTCCGTCAAGGCGCCCCCAGCCTCAGAATCAGCATTGTCGAGGGGCTTGCCGCCGCTGCCAAAGGGGCGTTCGCACGCTCGGCACCGGGGGATGTGCTCCTGCTCTCGCCCGGTCACGCCTCGTGGGATCAATTCGAGAACTACGAGGAGCGCGGGCGGGTCTTCGCGGACACCGTGCGAGCGGTACACTCTGCCTCGTGAGTGACAAATGCGAGCGCTGCAACGAGCGACCGGCGACGGTCCATCTGACCGATATCCTCGAGAATCACGAGAAGCAGGTGCGACACCTCTGTGAGGAGTGCGCCGCTTCGGAGCAAGACGGCCCTGTCGAACTGATGGGCATGCTCTCCAGCGCGTTCACTCCGGCCGAGTCGGTGAAGGACCCGTCGGGGTTGCGCTGCGACGAGTGCGGCCTCGGCTACATGGAGTTTCGTGCCCGCGGACGCCTGGGTTGCCCGCAGTGCTACGAGGTCTTCCGCGCGTCGCTTGAGCCGCTGCTCGAGAAAATCCACGGCGGCTCCCAGCACGTGGGCAAGGCCCCTGACGAGTCCTCGGCGGTGGATCGATCGCGCGAGCGACGCCTGGTCGAACTCCGGCGCGATCTGCAGGCGAGCGTTCGCGAGGAGCGTTACGAGGAGGCCGCCCGCCTGCGCGACGAGCTCACGCGCTTCGAGGCGGAAGAGGCGGGCGAAGCGAGTGCCGAGCCGAGCGTCGCCGCGGTAGCCGCGGACGCCGACGCGTCGGACGCAACTCCAGACGCAACTTCGGACGTCGGCGAGGGCGACGCCGGAGAAAGTGGGAGTGACGATGCGGATCGCTGAGTCGTTCGACGGAGACGGGGTCTCGGGTGGCGAGTGGCTCTCGACGCGTGGGACCGACTCCGACATCGTGATCTCGTCGCGCGTGCGCCTCGCCCGCAATGTCCGTGCGCATCGCTTCGCGGTGAAGGCAGACGCGGAGCAGCGACGCGCGATCGAAGAGGAGTTGCGTTACGCCCTCGGTCGCGTGGACTTCGACGAGGAGATGGTCTATCTCGACCTTGAGAAGGCGTCGCCCATTGACGCCGAGATGCTCGTCGAACGGCACCTCGTCTCCCGCGAACTCGCGCGTGGCGAGGGGCCACGCGCCGCGCTCTTCGCGCCGTCCGAGACCGTGTGCGTGATGGTGTGCGAGGAAGATCATCTGCGTTTGCAGGTGCTGCGCAGCGGTTTCGAACTCGATGCCGCGTGGCGGATCGCCGACGACCTCGACGATCGCATTGCGCGCCGCGTCGACTACGCGTTTTCGAGCCGCTACGGCTACCTGACGTGTTGTCCGACCAACGTCGGCACCGGGCTCCGCGCGAGCGTGATGCTGCACCTGCCGGCGCTCGTCTACTCGAAGCACATCGAGAAGGTCTTCCAGGCTGGCAGCAAGATGAACCTCGCCGTGCGCGGGCTCTACGGCGAGGGCACCCAGGCTCTCGGTGACTTCTACCAGATCAGCAATCAGGTGGCACTCGGGCTCAGCGAGGCCGATGTGCTGGAGCGACTCAACCGTGTCGTGCCGCAGTTCATTGATTATGAGCGGCGGCTGCGGCAGGCGTTGCTCGACGGCGATCGCGCGCGCCTCGAAGACCGAATTTGGCGCGCCTATGGCGTCTTGCGGGCGGCCCGCACGATCACGAGCGAAGAGACGCTGGAACTGCTCTCGGCGATCCGATTGGGCGTGAATCTCGGTCTCCTGCCCTCGGAGCTCACGATCGAGTCCGTCAACGAGCTCTTCATCACCTCGCAGCCGGCGCATCTGCAGAAGCTCTCGGCGGGCAAGATGGAGCCGCGCGTACGCGACGTGGCGCGCGCGAACCTGTTGCGCAAGAAGCTTGGCGCGCTGTAACCAAACGATGACGCAGCCGAGAGATCCTGCTCGCCCCTCACGGAGCTTCCCGAACATGACCCGACGTCTCCTTGCCATCCTGCCGCTGCTGGTTCTGTTCCTCGCGGGCTGCTCCTCCCTGCCGACGGCTTCGACCGGCGGCGCCGCGGACCGTCCCGGCGTGCCTCTGCAGGAGGATCAGGAAGCCCAGGACGCGGCTGACGAGCTTGACGACGGCCGGCAGGGCCTCGGCTTCGGCGACTACGCCATGACGGTCCCGAAGAACATCGTCTGGTGGCCGTGGAAGATCATCGGTGGCACGGGTAAGGGCTTCGTGGACGGGATCGGCGCTGGCTTCGACGAGAACCGCCTGCCGGTTCTGGGGCTGCTCTTCTCGCCGTTGAATGCTGCGATCGGGCTCGTGACCGGCTTTGGCACGGGCATCATCTCGGCCCCAGGCGCGATCGGTCCCCGCACGAACTTCAGCCGGACGTTGGACATCCCGACGCAACGTCCGACCCCGATCTGGTGGCTCCCGAACTAACGATGCGGCCTCTCCCGTCTGTCATCGTCATCCTGGTCGCGAGTGCAATCGCCAGCGCGATCGTTGCGGGCTGCGGCCCGCGCGACGCTCCCCCCGCACCACCGACACCGGCATCCGCGCCCGCTGTGCTGGGCGAGAAAGTCTTCCCCGTGGAGCGGGCAAGCGTGCTCGACAACTCCGGGCGCGACGAATGGCAACGCCCACGCGAAGTGGTCGCCGCCCTCGAGATCGAGCCGGGCGCGCACATCGCTGACATCGGCTGCGGAACCGGCTACTTCGCCGTGCACTTCGTGCGCGCAACGGGACCGACGGGACGCGTGCTCGCCGTGGACATCCAGCAGGGCATGCTCGACGCCTTCGAGGGGCGGCTCGCTGCCGACGACCGCAAGCGCGTCGACCTGCGCCTGTCGCAACCCGATCGACCGCTGGAACCGACCGACGCGGTCGACCTCGTCTTCTGCGCAAATACCCTGCACGAGGTGGACGATGCAGCCGCGTTCATGCAGTGCCTCGCCGACGGCCTCGCGCCGGGCGGACGCCTCGCGATCCTCGAGTGGCTACCGAAGAAGACTCCCTTCGGCCCGCCGCTCGAACACCGACTCGCGCCGGATCGCATCACGCAACTCGCCGAGTCCGCGGGCCTACGTCTGGATCGCGACGTCGACATCCTCGAGATGCAGTCGTTCCTGATCTACCGCAAGCCGCAGTAGCGCGCGCTCTCGCGGATCCGTCCGGATCCTTCCGGAGTCCCGGCGCCGCCTCTCGTCTTGATTGCCTCTGGAGAGAGCTTGGTCTCTCGGATCGTACCCGGGCGTCGGCGGTCCAACTGGCCTCGACGAGAGGCATCGTTGCTCCGCCGCCGACCGGGGACGGCGGCGCGTTTCTTCGCCAGCAAGCCCACGCTGTCCCCGTCGAGAGGCGGACCGCGGGCGTCGCCGCAGTCAAGCCAGTCGTGCCGCCCATCGCCGAGTACCCTCCACGACCGGGGCTCCGCGCAGGTTGAAGAGGTGTCGCTCGCCGAATCTCACCTTGACGCAACTCGCGGATGGTTGTATATACATCATGTGCCCGATCCCCGACGCGCCGCGCGACACATCGCCAACGAATGCTACGGCGTGCGCGTGCGTGCGCTCTCGCGGGTCGTTTCGCGTATCTACGACGAGGAACTGCGCCACCTCGGCATCAAGATGAGTCAGCTCAACGTGTTGGTCTTCGCCACACTGCGGCCCGGCAGCCGCGCGGCTGACGTCAGCGAGCGCCTGCACATCGAGAAGTCCACCGTCAGTCGCAACCTCGCGCGCATGGAGAGTCGCGGGTGGATCAAGACGTCCGAGGGGATCACCGTAACGCGAGCGGGAGAGCAACTCTTCGAGCAGGCGGTGCCCGCGTGGCGCCGCGCGCAGAAGCGCGTCCGTGCTGAGCTGGGAGTGGCGGCAGCCGAATCGCTCGTCTCCGCCGCAGGGGAGCTTCTGCGCTGACCCGCCCGTCTTCTCTATTTACCCTCGAGGTTGTATATACACCATGAGCAGCGCAACTCTGACCCCGACCCACCTCACCGCCGCGCAGATCCGCGAGGTGTGCATCGAGGCGGGCGCCGACGATGTCGGCTTCGTGTCGATCGAGCGCCCCGAGGTCGCCGATCAACTCGAGGACATCCGCACGCTCCTGCCGACCGCCCGCACGCTGATCGCGTTCGTCGTCCGCATGAATCGCGAGCCGATCCGCACGCCCGCACGATCGCTGGCGAACATGGAGTTCCACGAGACGGGAGATGTGGTGAACGAGGTCGGGCGGCGCGTCGTCACCCTCCTCGAGCGACGCGGCGTCCGCGCCATCAACCCGCCGATGGGCTTCCCGATGGAGATGGACCGCTTTCCGGGGAAGGTCTGGATGGTCTCGCACAAGCCGATCGCCGTCGCCGCCGGTCTTGGTCACATGGGTATTCATCGCATGGTGATCCACCCGAAGTTCGGCAACTTCATCCTGCTCGGGACGATCGTCACGGATCTCGAACTCGCAGCCGAAGAGGAAGGCGCGGCGATCGACTTCAACCCGTGTCTGGAGTGCAAGCTCTGCGTCGCCGCCTGCCCGGTCGGTGCCGTGGCCGCGGATGGGCGTTTCGACTTCTCGGCGTGCTACACGCACAACTACCGCGAGTTCATGGGCGGCTTCACGGACTGGACAGAGCAGATCGCAGACAGCAAGAACGCCCACGCATACCGGGCGCGCGTCAACGACTCTGAGAGCGCATCGATGTGGCAGAGCCTCTCGTTCGGAGCCAACTACAAGGCGGCCTACTGCATGGCGGTCTGCCCGGCGGGAGAAGACGTCATCGGGCCTTTCCAACGCGATCGCAAGGCATTCGTCGCCGACGTCGTCAAGCCTCTCCAGCAGAAGACCGAGACCGTCTACGTACTCGCAGACTCCGATGCCGAGAAGCACGTCGCGAAGCGCTTCCCCCACAAGTCGGCCAAGCGAGTCGGCAACTCCCTGCGGCCATCGCACGTGCGCGGCTTCCTGGATGGCATGTCGCTCGTCTTCCAACCCGGTCGTGCCGCGGAGCTCGACGCGACGTACCACTTCACGTTCACCGAAGACGACGTGACCGGAGAATCCGAAGCGACCGTCGTCATTCGCGACGGCACCATCAGCGTCCGCCGCGGCTTGCACGGTGACGCCGACGTCCACGTGACCGCCGACGCCGCCACGTGGATCGGCTACCTCCGCGGCGAGCGCAACATCATCTGGGCCGTCCTCACCCGCCGCGTCAAGGTGAATGGGCCCATGGCTCTTCTCCAGGCTTTCGAGCGTTGCTTCCCCAGGTGATGACACAGAAGTCGGATGCTGAAACGGACGCTCGTGCACGCTACCGCAGTGCATGGGCACATCAGAGGCGCGCGGGGCAATCAGAGCGGGAGCACTACGAACGTGCAGCACGCAGCGCGTTTCAGCGCGCGTTCCCCGACTGGCCGATCGTGCACGCCGAGGCCGACCATGTCCTTCGCCGACACATCGTGTTCGCGATTCACCACAAGGGCTTCATGGATCGCACCTCGCCGTGCGAGTACGTACGCGTTCGGCGCAACTCCGGCGCAACCCGCGTCGAGGTGCGCGGACGCTGGCGGCCGCGCCACCTGAGTTGACGCCGCGTCGCGGTGCGCGGATTTCCTCGGCGAAGCACGGCGTCCATCGACACGATGGACCGAGCGTTACCGTGGCGGCAATCTCCACTCCAGCCCCGCGTCGCGCAGCGTCTCGCCCTTCTTCGGAATCGCTCCTTCGGGGGGTTGGGCGCGGATGACGAGCGTCTCTCCGTCGAGCGTCATTGAGAACGGCTCGTTCGTGTACGGGTCGAGTGGCACGCCGCCCGGGAAGAGGGGGGCGAGGGCGGCGGCAGACTCCGGCCAGACGCCATGTACGTCGCGATGCTCGCACGCAGCGAGAGCGACGCGGGCGAGTTCTTCCAGCGCGTCCCCGGCGCGCAGAAGACGGCAGAGCCGCGGCAGGAAGTCCTCGCCCCGGGCGCTCCACGTGCTCGCGAACGCGGTGAGGTCCTGCTCCGCCTTGCGGGTCCAGATCCCGTCGCTCGGGATCACGGTGTCGAGGTCGCGCAGCATCGCGAGGTACTCCCGCCATGGAGACCTCACACCGGAGAGCCTGTCGGCGAACGAGTCCCTCCACTTCTCCCACGTTGACGATCGGCGCTTGCCGAAGAGCAACTTCCGACGGCTGCGTATCGATGCGTTCGCGGAACCGTCCAGAAACACCGGGAGGATCTCGATCGTACCCACTCGGTGTGCGCGGAGGAGCTGGGGCATCATCGCCACGCGTCCGCCACGCAGGAGAGCCTCGCACTTGGGGCGAATGGCGGTGGCGTTCAAGCGCCCGCTCTCGACGCCGTCGCGCAGCGTGACACAACTCAACTTGCGACGAACGGCGTCGATCACATGGTCCATACACCCCCGAAGCCGTACCCGGCGGTCGACCGCGAGCAGCGAGACGACGGCGCGGTGTCGATCGTCAGGCGTCGCCGCGACGCGCGCTTGCACCTCGACCACTTCCCTCGCCTGCCGCCATGCCGTCGAGCTGCGTTCGGGCCCGTAGGCCGACAGCCCGACGGGGGACGGCGGCAACCGCCATGCCATCTCGGGCTTCCGTGTCGCGGCTTCGATGCGGTCGAAGAACGGCTCGAACGTGCCGAGGAGCGCGCGCACGTCGTCCAACTGCTCCGCGGACGCGTTGTCGTACCACGGGTCCGCGAGCGCGTCGTTCCACGGTCCGGCATAGTGCTCCGTCCAGGACCCCTCGTCCACTTCGTCGGTCGCTCGCGTCAGGCGTTGCTTCAGCCATACGAGGGCGAGGTCCAGATCCCGCGCGCCGTTGTCGTCTGCGTAGGGCATCGGGGGTTCGAGATCGGCGAAGCTCGCCGGTTCCCCGCGGGAGCGCAGCTCCGCGACGTACGCCGCCATGTGCTCGCTGGGACCATCGCGAACCGCGATCCACACGCCCAGCGATGCGAGCAGAGCGAGCAGACCGACGGCGAGGAAGCGACGCACGAGCGCATGGTACCCCGAAGTCACGCCGCGTCCGTGTTCGCGACGTTGCGACTGGGTGAGTTCGCCGTGGCGGCGAACGGGGGCAGAGTCCCCGGCGGGCAGCTGGCGAGATCTCGTCGCCCGCTCCGTCCGATGGCTACCGATTGGTTCCTCGGCGGACTTCACCAAGCCGCCGGAGCGCCCGCGCGTAGAGAGTCCGTGCCGCGACCCCAGGCTCAAGCACCAGGCCGACGACACGGGCTCTCCCGTAGATGCGCGATCCTCCGGACCAGATCCCGCGACTCGCGTCCGCACTGCGATCGAAGAACGGTGAGAGCAGGTCGCATGCAATCTCCGCTGCGCGACTGTCGGTGCCGGGCGCGGTGAAGCATGCGTCGGCGACCATGCGATGCACGCGAAACGCCTGGTCCGACACCGTGGGCCCCAGGAGCAGCGCTTGCTGCTGGGACCCGTACTTCGCCTCCAGGGCTGCGATGCCCGCTTCCTCGTCGGTGCGCAGGAGCTGATAGACGTGGAGCGCGAATGCGATCTCGTCGTCGGGGTACTCCGCGCGCAGCGCAGCGACGAGATCGGGGAGCTCGCGAGCGTGACCGCTCGCGATCAACGCGAACGCTCTCGCACTACGTGCCGCCAGGGTTGACCGGTCATTGCGTGGAAGCGTGTCGAGAATCTCGAGCGCCTCGTCGGGCGCTCCTGCGCGTGACAGGTAGAGCGCCGCGAGGGCCGCGCGAGTTGGATCGGGCTCGAGGGGATCGTAGAAGTGAGCGACGGCGTCGCGCACTTGCGGGAGCGACGCGTCGTCGTCCACCGAGAGCGCTTGCGCCAGGGTCATCCAGGCCGCAGTGTTCGCTGGATCGAAGTCGATCGCGCGGCGTGCCAGTTGGACGTTCCGCTCGTCCGCCCACCCGTTCCTGTCGCCCGCCCACCCACGGAACGTCTCGACCGCGGAATTCGACAGATTCAGGGAGACGACGCCGCGTCGATCGAGCACGCGAACGTAATCGCGGTAGCGGCTCGCGGAGTCCTCACCCAACTGCTCACGAATGTACTGCTCGTCGGGTATGTCAGCCCCGCGTCGGGTGGGATCGAAGTTGAAGACCTCGGACCCATCGTCCCACCGGAGATAGATGTGCCCGGGCACGGAGACGCTGCGCAACGGCAAGCCGAGACGGTCACCGATCGAGACGAATGCCGTGACCTTCGTCATGCAGACCCCGCCACGCGTGAGCAAGAACTGCCGCAGCAGGTTGGGGTCAGTCATCGCGTTCAGACCCTCGTACCGCGGCACCAGCTCTCGCTGGAGCAGCGCCATCTTCGCCCGCGGCGACGGCGCGGCATCCACAAGCGGGCGCAGCCAGGAGGCGAGTCGGTCCAACCGATCGAGCGCCCAATCTCTCGCCTCCGGGTCGCGCGCCGTGAGGACTGCCGCAGCGACATCGATCTCGTCATCGGGCCTGCCCGCAATCCCATCGAGGTCGGAGCTGGCGACCTCGCGCCGGCGTCCGACGCTCTCTCGGTACGTCTTGCGCTCCCTCTCGAACTCGGTGTCGACGACCGCGGGGTGCGCCATCAGCCAGGGATCGAGTCCATCCACGACCGTCTGCAGGGCGCGATTATAGACTCCTGGCTCGTGAGAGACCTCCGCTCCGGGGGCCGTGTTCGCGAAGGACTCCGCGACCTGTGCGAGGTGCGCCAACGCGGCGACGAGGTCGGGGGGATCGGTCACGACGCGCCGCATGGCGACGGTGGCCCAATACGTCCGCAGGCTGGGGAAGTCATAGTCGTGCCAGCCGGCGAAAGGCGGCGTCTTCTCGCACGAGATCCGAAACTGGGTACTGATGAGCCGCGGCGCCTCCAGGTCACCCATCGCGCCCAGTACGCCGGCGGCATCAACGTCCAAGCGGCCGACTGCGGCGTAGAGCAACTCACGCAGCCGTCGAGGCGCACGCGCACCCGTGCGTGGCAGTCGTACGAGAACGGCCCTGCGGACTTCGGGATCGACCGTACGGTCGAGAACGACATCGACGAGCGCGGAGACCAGCGGTGGGTCACGCGGGCGGCACAGCGCCACGGCGACCCGCCGTCGCGTCGTGACGTGGAGGTCTGCATCGCGGAGCATCCGCAGCAACTCTTCGTCGGTCGCGGGAGTGCTGCGCTCGCCGAGAGCAACGGCCAGCGGCTGCGCTCCCCGATCCACGAGCGCTGTCACGCGGGCACTGACTCCGGCCGTCTCGTCCGCATCGAGCAACTTCAGGGCTTGCACAAGGGCGCCCGCGGGCACGGTCGCCGCGGTCCCAATCGACTCGTCGAGATCCCGCAGGTAGGTCCCGCCGGGCGTGAACCGCTCCGCACCCTCGGGCGATAGTAGAGCTCGCCCCTGTCGCGCGGCGGCGACGATCCGCGCGACCACGTCCGACATGACGCTCGCTGGGCGTGCGACCTCGTGGGCCGCCGGCGCCAGCGCTGGCGCCGGGGCGACACCGGGGAACCGCGCCGTCATGACCGCGATCGCGACCGCCGCCGCTGCGAGGAGCGGCAAGCATGCGCGGTGCCTGGCGCGCATGGCGAACGGCGTATCGGGCCGCACCGCAGGCGCGCGTCGCAGCTGTCGTTGTGAGCGCGTGACCATCACTCGTACCGGCCAGCCGTGCGGCACGACTCTCCGCAGTCGTCGCGGTGCCAGGTGCGAGTCAACGCACCTTCATCGCCAGCACGGTCCGCCGAAGCTCCTCCTCTCCCGTCGGCGCCGCACGGCGCCGCTCGTTCAGCACGGTGCATTGTAGTCGCACGAGCGTGGGCAACGCTGCTCTGTTGATCACGCGAAACACTGAACCCGGATGAACTCTTCGGACGCGTCGCTGGGCCGAAGAATTCATCCGGGTTCAGTATCTCCGCAAGGGCGTTACACTTCAGGCTGCCGCTCGCTGCTGAACGGCAGGACGTTCGCCCACAATGAAGATGCTCGCTTGGATCACGAAGTCCTGGTCGGCGTGGCGCGAGACGCGCAGGCATGTCCGCGCAGCCACCGCCTTGTCGGAGAGGACCTACCCTCAGCGCGAGATCTATCGAGGGATGTCCTGTGTCTTCTTCCGCGATGATGGCGTCGTGATCGTGCAATTGCGGCACGACGCAGGGGGACTCCCACCATCCCGTACCTGGTGGCTGCTGTCTGACTGCGAGCCATCACGTGAGCTAACGTATGAGGAAACAAGTGCGTTCAGGGCAGTCCCAACAATCTGGTAGCGGGGCCCAACAAGCCGCTGCAGCCGACGAGCGGCGGGAACCCGTCACGTGAGTGCGGTACGATCTGGGTCGCCGCTCGCGGCTGAGCGGCAGGACAAGGCCACTCGGAGCGCCGATGACGGAAGACTCTAACGACAGCCCGTCACCCGAAGAACTCGCCCGCCGATCGGCTTGGTTCCGCGAGTACTCCGACCGTATCGAGAGCCAGCCCGCGGAGTTGCCGCTCCGCTGTCCCTGCTGCGGATGTAACACGCTCGACGAGCGCGCGGACTACGGTATCTGCGCAGAGCGCTCTTGGGAGGACGATGGCCAGGACGACTTCGATGCTGACGTCGTCCGCGGCGGCCCGAATGGGGCGCTCAGTCTCACAGAGGCTCGCGCCAACTTCCGTCGGATCGGCGCATGCGAGGAACGACTCCTGTGCCACGTCCGCCCTCCGCAGACCGACGAATTGCCCGACCACGGCCCGACCTAACCCGCCGCTGCAGCCGACACTCCGCTTATCGCCGGGCTCGCGGCATACGGTGCCACGCTGAATTCGTCGGTCTGAACGCTACACATCGTGACAGGCTCGCCAAGGCCCGACCCGGGATGTCGCACCCTCAAACGGCCATCCCCGGCAGGACTTGAACCGGCGACCTACGGTCTAGAAATGCGCGGCAAGAGTGCCCCACGAGCGGGTCGCAAGTCCAGACAGCGAGCCGGGTTACATGCTGCTCCGACGAGGACGCCGCGCGCTGTCTCTGGGTCTCACTCTGTCAAGACGCCGCAAACCACGTCGGCGTCCCCGCAATCACAGTCCTCTGGACGCACGTCACCGCAGCCACCTTCCAGTCCCACCCAGGTCTGTCCGTACATGCCGCCCGAGAGAGCCCGGACGTTACACTGTCCGTCGTCGCAGGCTATTGCTGCGGAACGCCGACACCAGACGGCTCGAACTCCTTCGCGCGTAGACGGTTCGGACGATCCGGCGCTAGTACCGCTCTGCGTAAATCAACCAGATGTTTATCGTCGTCGGCCCGCATCCGATCAGGAGACTCACGGCCACTTCGCGACCAGATGCTGCATCGGGCCGCAGAGCACCTCGACGACGTCATTGATCGAGCCCGAAAAG
>JAJRPF010000025.1 GCA_024280885.1 Planctomycetota bacterium
CACGCGATGCCCAGGCATCGCCATTGCCAGAGACGAGAAGAGCGCGCGCCCCTCCTCGGGCGCGAAGTGCAGGTCGTCGATCAAGACGATCGTCATCCGGTCCGCAGCCAGTGAGTGCGTCGCGCGGACAAAGCACGTCTGCAAGGACCCGGAGGTCAACGCCTGCGCGTCCTCCGGCGCGCCCTCGCCACGCAAGAGCGCGTCGAACGCCGGGACCAGGATCTGGTTGTCGGGGAGGTACGCGGCGGAGCCGGCTTCGCCGAAGTGCTGTCGGTACGCGGCAGAGAAGCCACCGTCCGCTGTCGCTGCGCCGCCCGGCGGATAGCTCCCGAAGAGGAAGTTGAGGTCCTCGCCGTCGGCTTGCAGACGCGCGAGAAGTTCGTCCACGAGACGGCTCTTACCGATGCCGGCCTCGCCTTCGAGCAGGGCCACCTGGCCGTCGCCCGACATTGCCTGCTCGTAGAGACCGCGCAACTTCGCGATCTCCTTCTCGCGTCCGTAGACCGCTGTCTCGCGCGGGATGCGGACGCGGCGGATCGGGCGTTTCGTCGTCGCTTGAATCGCTCTTGCGCGCTCGTGCCACCACGTCGAATCCTCGCCTTCTTCGAGGACGGCGAGGAGCTCGTCGGCGGAGGTGAAGCGGTCGGCGGCGCTCTTGGCAAGGAGGGTGTGGACGACCTCCTCGAAGAACGCGGAGAGTTGGGGATTGATGTCACCGAGACGGCGCGGCTCGCTCTCGCAGACGCGCTTCATCACGCCGCGGAAGTCGTCGGCGCGGTACGGGTGTTGGCCGGTCGAGAGTTCGTAGAGGAGGAGACCGAGCGCGTGCAGATCGGTACGTCCATCCACGTCGCCACCGTCGAATTGTTCGGGGGCGGCGTACTCCACCGATCCGACGAAGGCGCCCGACTGGCTGAGGCGCAGTTGTTCGTCGGCGAGCCGCGCGACGCCGAGATCCATCACCTTGACGACATGGTCAGCGGTGATGAGGACGTTCTCGGGCTTCATGTCGCGGTGCACGATGCCTGCGGCGTGGATAGCGGTCAGTCCCTTGCAGATCTCGCGCGCGACGTGCCGGCAGAGTTCCTCGGGGACCTTCTCCAGTTCGACCTGCAACGCGGCCAGCGTCTGGCCCTCGACGTATTCCATGACGAGGAAGGCATTCGCCTGCCCGCGCACGACGAGCTGGTCGCACATCAGAGTCCGCACGACGTTCTCATGCTGGATCGACGCCCCGAGTTGCGCTTCCCGCATGAAGCGCATGAAGAAGCCCTCGGTTTCCAGCAGATGCGGGTGGACGACCTTGAGCGCGACGCGATCGCCGACGCTCAGCCCAAGCGCGCGACCGGCAACCGTCGCGGCGTACACCTTCCCCATCCCACCCGAGCCGAGCTCGCGGTCGATCAGGTACGGTCCGAGTCGTTCCCCTTGCATGAGCAGGAGTGTACCGACCGTGAGGAGATACGGAGCCAGGACAGTTTCGGCAGAGTTCGGCGCGACGCGCTCGACATGGCGAATGCAAACCTCCGAACTCTGCCGAAACTGTCCTGGCTCCGTATCGCGGTCTCGAACCGGGGTCTTGGATCGTGCTCGGTCACGGGCGGTCCGACCGGCTCGAACAAGAGAGCTCGTCGTTCCGCCAGAGACCAAGCACGGAGAGCGTTCTCGACGCCGGGCGGTGCGGAGAGAGCGTCGTCGCTTGGATCGTACCCGGGCGTCGGCGGGCCGCCTGGCCTCGACAAGAGAGCTCGTTGCTCCGCCGCCGACCGGGGACGGCGGGGCGTTGTCTCGAGTTCTTCGGAGTTCCGGCGCTGCCCCGCGGTGCCCGGTGTCTCGCGGACCGAGGGCGTCGCCGCAGCCGAGCCGGTCAGGACCGCGCGTCACCGGGCACCATCCACCTGAGGGTTCCTACCTGTCCAAGGCGGGGCCCCAGTCAGCGCTACTCTTCCAGATCCAGCTTCTTCAGCTTGGGGGCGATCACCGCTCGGCTGTAGCCCTGCTCCTTGTTCAGGCGGTAGTAGTCCTGGTGGTAGGCCTCCGCCATGAAGTACTCGCCCGCCTTTGTGATCTCCGTGACGATCGGGCTCTTGAACTTCGCCTGAGCGCGCACCTTCGACGCCTCGGCAGCTACGCGCTGCGCATCGGAGTGATAGAAGATCGCGGATCGATACTGCGTCCCGGCGTCGGCGCCCTGACGGTTGAGCGTGGTCGGATCGTGCAGTTCCCAGAACCAGTCGACGAGCTTGTCGTAGCTGAGCACCGAGGGGTCGAACGTGACCTGGACGACCTCCGCGTGGCCGGAGGTGCCGGAACAGACCGCCTGGTACGTCGGGTCGTCGAGATCGCCGCCCATGTAGCCGGACGTCACATCGCTGACACCGTCGAGTTGCTCCAGCACGGCCTCGACGCACCAGAAACAACCCGCGCCGAACGTCGCCACGTCGGTGCTGGCGTTCTTCGGGGTGGAATTCGTACTCGCTGGTGTCACGTCGGTCTCCTCCACGGTTTCGTCGTCGGCCACTTCGGTGGGTTCGCCTGTCGAAGCGACCATCGTGGATGCGGGCGTCGCCGCGTCTGGTTTCGGCGACGAATCGGAATCGGTCGGCCCGCCGGAACAGGCTGTGATCGTCAACGCCAACGCGACGACAAGCGATCGGGAGAGCCATGTGGCGCGAGTCTTCGGGCGGGTCTTCATGCGCGTATTCTGCCTTCCTGCGATCGACGATGCACGCTCATGGGCGGCGCACCCCGTCCTGTGAAGAACACGCGCGGGCGCGGCCCGCTTCCCATGAAGCGCCGACTGCCGCCCGGACGGCCGCAACGATCGCCGTCGCGTCGATGCCCGCCTCGCGCTTCTGGTCTTCGCGGGCACCGTGAGCGATCCAGCGATCGGGGATGCCAAGACGCGTAATCAGCCGCGTGTCGAGGCCCGCCTCGGACGCCGCTTCGAGGACACAGGTGCCGAAGCCGCCGATCAGGGCGTGGTCCTCGACCGTGATGACCGGCGTGCCGGCATCGAGCAGGCGTCGGAGCAACTCCACGTCCACCGGCTTCGCGAAACGCGCGTCGTAGAGCGACACGCGCACATCCGAACTGAGGGCGTCCGCACCGAGCGCGTCGATCGCCGCGGCGCCATCCTGGACGGACGCGCCGTACGCGAGAATGGCGACGTCGGCCGCGTCATGCTCGATGAGTGCCCGCGCGCGCCCGATCTCGAAGGGCGGGCAGGTCCGGTCGGTGAAACGCTCGCTCACGAGGTCCCGCGGATAGCGCACCACCGACATCCCCGCGTCGTACGCGCGCATGCACTCGACGGCCGCGCGCAGGCTCGGCTCATCCATCGCCGCCATCAGCACGGCGTTCGGGAAGACGCGCAGGATGGACACGTCACAGAACCCGTGATGCACCGCCCCGTCGCCACCGACGAGGCCCGCACGATCCAGGCAGAGACGCACCGGCAGTCCTTGGAGCGCGACCTCCTGGAACGCCTGATCGAAGGCGCGCTGCACGAACGTCGAGTAGACGCAGAAGAAGGGCTTGAGGCCGGATTTCGCCATGCCGGCCATCGCGTCCATCGCATGCGACTCGCAGATCCCGGTGTCGAAGACGCGGCCCGGGAAGCGATCGAAGAGCGGTGCGACACCGGTGCCGGTCGGCATCGCCGCGGAGCACGCGACGACGTCATCGTCCTGCTCCATCGCGTTCGAGAGCGCGTCAGAGACGGCGGCGGTGAACGAGCGGCCCTTCTTCGCGATCGAGACGCGCCCGTCGTCCTCGATCGTGAAGGGCGCCGGGGCGTGGAAGCGGGTGGCGTCGCCCTCGGCGAAGTCGTAGCCCTTGCCCTTGACCGTGTGGACGTGGAGCAGCACCGGCCGATCCACGACGGCGACCTCGCGCAGGATACGCACCAGCCGCGGGAGATCGTGCCCATCGAGCGGGCCCAACGTGACGAGACCGAAGCGTGCGAACCACGAGTTCTCGGCAACGAGGTCCTTCACAACGTCGGTCAGACGGTGGTAGAGGCCCTCGATGAGGTCGCCGCCGATGATCCGCCCCGCGATCTCGTGCGCGCGTCGCTTGACGCCGAGGTACTGCGGGCTGACGCGCAACTCCGCGAGCTGCTGCGCGAGACCGCCCTGGGGCCGCGAGATCGACATCCCGTTGTCGTTCAGGACGACGAGCATCTGCCGTGTCAGCGTTCCCGCGGCGTTGAGGCCCTCCATCGCGACGCCGTTCGCAATCGACGCATCGCCGATCAGCGCGACCGCGCGTCGTCCGTCCGGGTTGCGCTCGGGGTCAAACCCCTCGCCGCGGATCTGATCGCCCTTCGCCATGCCGACGGCGGTCGAGATGCTCGTGCCCGCATGCCCCACCTGGAAGAGGTCGAATTTCGACTCGGCGGGACTCGGAAAGCCGGAGAGACCGCCCGTGGTGCGCAACGTCGAGAAGCGCTCGAAGCGCCCGGTGAGGAGCTTGTGCGGATAGCACTGGTGGCCGACGTCGAAGAGCAACCGGTCGTGGCCGAAATCGAAGACGTAGTGCAGCGCAATCGTCAGCTCGACCACACCCAGATTGGGCGCGAGATGCCCGCCGCTCTGCTTCACCTGTTGATAGATCGCATCCCGGATCTCGGCGGCGACCTGCGGCAGGCGGTCCTCAGGCAGAGCCCGCAGATCTGCGGGTGTCGCGAGCGTAGGCAGTAGCTCGTAGTGCATGGCAGCGCATCCTCTCGATCCCTGGAGCCGGAAGGCCCGCGTGGAAGACCGGAGCCGGAGGCTCCGCATCGAAGCCGCGGCCGGAAGGCCCGCACGGAAACCCCAACCCATGTAACGCGTGAGCGACGCCCACCCGTCACGTTCTTTCTCGGCGTTTCTGAGGCTTCGCTGGGGCATTCGCGCCAGATTCTCGGAGAAGGACTCTCGTGGCGCGCGTTCGTCCGGGGGAACCCTTAGGATCTGATCCCTTCCGAGGAGTCCCCGATGATCACAACGCGCCGTCTCACCGTCTTCCGAGCATCGATCCTGATCTGCGCCCTTGGCGTCGCGTGCGCGGTCGGATCGGCGCGCGCGGGCGAGCCCCGCGGTCCGCGTTTCGGCGCCGCGACCATCTCGTCCGCGATCCAGACGGCAGACGGCGAGCCGGACGAGGACGTCTTCGTCGAGTCGCTCGCCAAGGGCGAGACGCTCGTGGTCCGCGTGGCCGCCGTTAAAAAATCGGCGCTGCTCCCGTTGGTCGAGATCAAGGGCCCGGACGGCGTGCTCCGCGACGTCGCGTTCAAGGTGAAGAAGGGCGGCAGGCTCGTCCAGTCACCAAAGGTCGCCATCGACATGACCGGCACATGGGTCGTCCGGATCAGCGGCGACGGCGGCACCCAGGGCGGCTACGCGGCGAAGTTCAAGATCGGGAAGCAGAAGTCTCAGACGTTCAAGGACGTGGCTGTGGGCGGGGGCGCTGCGGCAAGCGTGACGCAGCTGTTTGACGCGGTCGAGGGCGCCGTCGCGACGATCTCCGTCAAGTCGAGCAAGCGCGGCGCCGTCGCGAAATTCAACCTCGTGCTCGACCCGGGCGGTGGCTCGGTCGGGGACTCGGCGTTCGGCGTGCGGTCGAAGGGCGCGAAGGCGTCGATCAAGAAGCTCCTGCTCGAGGACGGCAGCGGCGACTACGGCGTGCTGCTCACGGCGCCCGACGGTGCAGCGCTCGTGACCGTCAAGGTGAAGCTCGCGCCGCCGGCTTCTCGCCCCCGCGGGAAGCTCGTGATCGACGCGAACGAACCGTTCCTGCGCGCGGTCGATGAGCCCATCGAAGGTTTCGTCGGCAAGTCGATCGGGCTCGCCGGCGCGAATTTCGACACGACGCCGCGGCCGACCGTGTGGTTCGGGGATCTGAAGGGTTCCGTCTCCGGCGTGGGGCGCGGCGGCGCGACGCTGAACGTCGTACCGCCCGCGCATCCCATCGGCGCGACTGTGGCGGTTGAGATCATCGCGCCCGACGGACAGGCGAGTAGCCGCAACGCCTACTTCACGTACCTGGAGCCCGAGGGCGACGGTGGACCGCCGCCCGCAACGCTGGAAGTCATCGCAATCGATCCCGACGCGCTGACGATGGACGGGGGTACGACGCGGGCGTTCGAGATCACGATCAACGAGGACGCCCCTCCGGGCGGCGTACGCATCAATCTGAACGCGTCGAATTCGATCGGGCTTCTGCCGCCGACCGTGCGCGTGCCGACGGGCGGCCGCAAGGCGTCGTTCCTCTTCCGGGCCGAGAACGCCAACGCCGCCGGAGTCATCGACGCCACATACGCGTCGTCCGCGGTTGCGGCGCGCATCACCGTCCGCAAGGTAGTCGACGTGCCGCCGCCAGTGGACGACACGATCGACATCTCCAGCTGGATCATCCGTCAGCAGAATTCGAGTCGATCGTTCGCGATCCCGTCGAATACCGTGCTCGGCGTGGGCGATTATCTCGTCCTCGGCCGAAACGCCACGAAGGCGCAGTTCGAGTCATTCTGGCGCGTGACCCTCGGTAACAACGTCATCTACGTGAACTCGGTGGATGAGCAGGTCACCGAAGTGCCGACCATCAACGGCGGCGAGACGTACGAGTTGCTCGACGCGTTCACAGTCAGCCAGGACGGGCCGTCCATCGCGATGGCCTCCTCCGCGCGCCAGAACCTCCAGCGCACGCCCGGGACCGATGCCGGACAGCGAGATTCGTGGAGCGTGCAGTCGTTGTCGAGTGGTGCGGCCACGCCGGGCAGCGGGATCAGCCGCGACGCGGGGGGCAACGGCATCTACATCAGCGAGTTCTCGGACACCAGCGGCACGGGCGCGTTCATCTACGAGTTCGTCGAGCTCTACTACGACGGCAAGCCGGACACGCGGACGGACAGGTAGCAGGCAACAGACCGAGAGTTTCGGCACGTCGGCGCCGCCATGCGCATCCTCATCCAATCACTCGGCAGCGCTGGTGACGTCCACCCGCTCCTCGGGCTCGGGCGCGCGCTCATGCTGCGCGGCCACGACGTCCACATGATCGCATGCGCCGCCTTCGCCGCGGCGGTCACCGACGCGGGGCTCCACTTCGTCGAGTGCGGCGACGCGGAGATGTTCGAGCGCCTGAAGGGCGATCCCGATCTCTGGCATCCGCGCAAGGGGTTGGAGTTCGTGATGCGCGAGGCGGTCGCGCCTTCGCTGCGCCCCGCGTATGCGAGCATCGTCGAGCGGATCATCCCCGGCGAGACGGTACTGGTGGCGTCGACGCTGGGCCTCGCCGCGCTCGTCGCCGCCGAGACGCAGGACGTACCGATCGCGGTCGCGCACCTGGCACCGTGCAACTTCCCCTCAGTACACCATCCGCCGCAGTTCGCGGGGTTGCCACTCCCGGCCTGGCTGCCGGATCCCATCTTGCGCGGTGTGTTCCGAGTGATCGACATCGTCTCGGATCGGATGGTCTGCCCCGCGTTGAACGAGTTCCGCGCGTCGCTCGGGCTCGCGCCAGTGAAGCGGGTCTTCACGTCGTGGACGCACACGGCCGACGTCCTGCTCGGACTCTTTCCCGCATGGTTCGCGGCGCCGCAACGCGATTGGCCGCAGCATCTGCAACTCACGGGTTTCCCGCTCTGGGATGTCGGGGACGACGCCGTTCTCGACCCCGACCTCGTAGCGTGGTTCGATGCGGGTCCCCCGCCGATCGTGTTCACGGCGGGTTCCGCCAACATCTTCGGCGCGGCGTTCTACCGCGCGTCGATCGACGCCGCGCGTGGGATCGGTCGGCGCGCAGTCCTGGTCACACAGAACCGCGACATTCTGCCGCGCGATCTGCCCGACGGCGTGCGGCACGTCGCCTACGCGCCGTTCGCGAAGCTCTTCGCACGCTCTGTCGCAGTCGTCCACCACGGGGGGATCGGGACCACCGCGCAGGGCCTGGCGGCGGGCATCCCCGCGGTCGTCGCCGCGATGGGCTTCGACCAATTCGACAACGGCGCGCGGCTCCGGGAACTCGGCGCGGGCAGCGTCCTACCGATGTCCCGCTACACCGCGGCCCGCGCGGCGCGCGCCCTCCGAGAACTGCTGGACGACGACGCGGTCCGCCAGGCGTGCCAGACCGCGAAGAAGCGTCTCGCAGCGGCCGCTCCGCTCGAAGCGGCGTGTACTGCAATCGAGGCGGCGCGGAGGTGAGCGAGGGCGCACCCCGAATCGGGATGGTACCCGGCGAGGGGCGGTCCGACTGGCTCGGCGGCGGCGACGCCCTCGGTCCGCCGCTCGACGGGGACCGCGAGGCATCTCCGACGAACTCAAGAAAACGCCGCGCCGTCCCCGGTCGGCGGCGGAGCGACGAGCTCTCTTGTCAGCGCCAGGTGGACCGCCGACGCCCACGGAGGGTACGATCCGAGCCCCGTCGCTCTCTCCAGATCCGGTCAACGTCGAGGGCGCACCCCGAACCTGGATGGTACCCGCGGCGACGCCCTCGGTCCGCCGCGCGACGGCACCGGAACTTCCGCGGGACGCGCGAAGCCGCCCGCGTCACTCACGCCACCACGTGATCTCCTCCCGGTCCACACGGAATCCCAACGACGCGTAGAGCGCTCTGGCCGCGGCGTTCTTCTCCAGCACGCTGAGTCGCAGGGGACGGCGCGTCTCGCTCCCCATCGCGTAGAGCATCAACGAGCGACCGATGCCCTTGCCACGGTGCGCCCGCGCCACAACCACACTGTTGATCCACGGCGCACCGCCAAAGTCCTTGACGTGGCACAGACCGACGATGGCGTCGTCGATGCGAGCCAGCGCGAGGGCGAATCCCGGTTCGCCGCGCAACGTGACGAGATCGCGCGACGTCAAGTCCGAGTACTCGGGGCCGCCCTTGAATCCGTCGTCGTTGAGCCGACACCACGCCGTGTCCTCGACGTCCGTCCCGGCGTAGGGGCGAATCTCCACACCGCCTGGCGGACACGCATCCGGCGCCGCGTCGATGCGCAGGAAATGACATCGCCGCGCCTCGCGAAAACCCCGCTTCGCGAGAAACGCGCAACCCGCAACCCAATCCTCGGGTGTGTGACACTGCAACGTGACATCGCCCGTCGGATCCTGCCCGAGGAGGCGTTCGTACACCGCGCTTCCGATCCCCCGCCGACGATGCGTCGGATGCACGATGATGCGGAAGTTGCGGACCTCGTGCCCGTCGTCCTCGAAGCGCGAGGACATCATGATCGCGATCACGGCGCTGCACTCGGAGTCGTCGTCGCTCTCGCCCTCGACATGCTCCTCGACGACTACGAAGTCACCGGCACCGCGGTTGAAAGAGCGAGCCGTGAACGCGCGCCACTCAGCGAGCGGTGGCGGAACGAGCGTCGCGTCGAGACGCCCTGCAGCAGCCAGGAACGCCACGGCCCGCTCGGCGTCGTCATCGGTGTACGGGCGTACGATCATCCGACGAGTGTAGTGCGAGATCCGGAAGACGGGCGTCAGCCGTCAAGAAACTCCAGCACCTGCTCTGTCCCGGTCAGCACCAACTTGCCCCCGTCGTAGAGCACGAGATGCGGCACGGCGCGGATGCGATAGCGCTGCGCGACAGGCGACTCCCACGAGCCGATGTCGATGACGCGCAGGATGGCGTCGTCGCGGTCGCGGACGGCGGCCTCGACGATCGGAGCGATCCGGCGACACGCGCCGCACCACACGGCGGAAAACTCGAAGACGGTCAATCCCTCGGGGGCCGCGAAGTCCGCGAGCTCGACGGAGTCGCCGTCAGAGATCAACCCGAGAACCGCGGTGTCGCCGGGCTCGACGCGCTGCCGGGCCATATCGGAATGGCCGCCGGAGAGTCCGAGGTAGAGCGCACCCAGAAGCGCGGCCACGATCAGCCCTATGAACACCTTCGATGATCTGGATGAACTCAACGGATTCCTCTCGTACGTCACCAATCGCACCCAATCACCGTCTCCGCCCGTTCGCAGGAGACGGCGCGGGCCGCCGCGCACCATCGCCAACTGAACCACCGAGCCGCCGCAGAACTTCCGCCGCAATCGCGACCGCGCCAAGCGGCCCGGCATCCCTGCCGATGAGTACCCTGTTGTCATGAATCGTTTCTGGTGGTCCATCGTCCACGCCTTCGCATGGGTCGTCGTGCGTGTCTACTACCGCACGTTCGACGTCTCCGGGCGGTCGCATGTCCCGGCCGAGGGCCCGATCCTGGTCGTCGTCAACCACCCCAACTCGCTCTTCGACGCGGCAGCGCTCATCCTGGCGATCGGACGGCCCGTGCGCATCGGGGCCAAAGAGCCGCTCTTCCGCATGAAGGTGCTCGGCCCCTTGCTCCGCCGGCTCGGCGGGATTCCCATTCATCGCAAGCAGGACGCAGGCGCCGACCCGTCGCGCAATCAGGCGACCTACCGCGCGTACGTCGATGGGCTCCACGCGGGCGAGGTCTGCGCGATCTTCCCCGAAGGCACGACGCATGTCGAGCCGGCGCTCCAGCACATCAAGGCCGGTGCCGCGCGTATCGCGGTCCAGGCGGAGGAGGAGCGCGACGGGCAGCTCGGTCTCGCGGTTCTCCCCGTCGGGCTGATGTACCGGCCGGTGCAGGCGTTCCGCGGCGCGGCGTACGTTCGGATCGGTGAGCCGTTCTCCGTCGGCAAGGACAGCAAGCAACCGCGCGACGTGTCGATCCCCGCGGTCCAGGCTCGCATGCGAGAGCGCATGTCGCCGTTGATGGTGCACCTCGATCGCGTGGATCTCGCCCCGATGGTGAGCGACATCGCGCGCATCTGGGATGCGTACCAGCACCACGACAACGCGTCGGGTCCCCACGCAGCGCGCGCCGACATCGAGCGGATGGCGGGCCAATGCTTGAACCACTTTCTCGCGACCGATCCGGATCTCGTCGAAGCCGTCGGCGCGCGACTCGACACATATCGTCTGCACGCCGAGGACGCCGGCATCGGTAAGCACTCGCTCGAACTCCGCGAGCGGCCCTTCCACTGGACGGCAGAATTCGTCGGCCTCTGCCTGCGCGTGATCCTCGGCCTGCCGATCTTCCTGATCGGAGTCTTGACGGCCTACGTGCCGGCGCGGATCACGGATCATCTGGCGCGTGGACTCGCCGAACGCGAAGGCGACGCCGCGCTCCCGCTCATGCGCGTTCTGGTCGGTGGGATGGCGTTCGGCGCGTTCTGGGCGCCGCTCGCGTGGCTCTTCCACGGATGGTCGGGCAGTTGGATGGTGACGAGCATCTTCATGGCCCTCGTCGCCGCGTCCGCGCTCGCGACGTCGGGATATCGACGCCGCGTGACCGCCATGCGGCGCCGCTTCTTCGCGCTGGCGCCCAACTTCGTCCGCAAGCGCGCTCTCTCGCGCGCCGTGGCGGCCCGCACGCGTCTGCTCTGGCTCCTCCAGGAAAGTCTGCTCCGCTACGAGGCCGAGACCGGGCGCACGATTCTGCCGACCGAGGAAGTGCGCCTCCGCCACGCCGAATTGGGGCAGCGTCGCAGCATCCGTCTGCGACGTCTCGCGGTGGTCGGCGTCGGTCTACTCGCGCTGGCACTCCTGGCTGACCCGACGCCGACAAATGTCGAGCGACTCGCGGCGAAACCGTCGCCCTGGCTTGAAACGTTGGAGCCCGTACGCGAGTCCCAGTTAAACGCCGACGCAGCGGCCCTCCACGGCTACCTGCAAGTGCTCCGCGACGTGGACGCGCGCCAGACGAAACTCCGCGACGAGTTCCGCGCCGGGACACGCGACTACTACGCGCCCGCCGACAGTAACGCGATCCAGGCCGCCGTCGCGGAGTACCTACGTGGCCAGGAGGGGCTGCTGCGGCTCGCGTGGTTCTACCGAGAGACGCCGCCCGATCGACGCTCCGACGTCCAGGCGAAGGCATTCCTGATCGCCCACACAGCCATCGTGGAACTCTGCGCACGCGGGATGCAATTCGTCGAGACGTTCGAGGATGATGCCGACGCGCGCGGAAAGCTCAACGAGGGCGATCGCGATCGCGATATTCCGCCGCGCCTCTTCGACTCCGTGCGCGAGAACCTGGCCGACCCGACGTCACTCTCCCTCCTCTCCGAGGGCGTCGCCCACTTCGACACGCTGCGCGACCAAGGCGCACTACCGACGGGTGAGCCGTGGGAGGGGCTCGCGGTGGAGGCCGAACGCGGCGCGGACGTCGTCGCAACACTCTCCGAACGCATCGCCAGCTACGATCTGCGCAGCACGATGCGGAAGGCGTTGCGCCGCGGTGACCAGAGCCGCTACACCGTCTCGGCCCTGGTTTCGACATGGATTGGCGACGCACGCGTGAAGAAACGCGAGGGCTCGCCGGGACTCATCTCCGACGCGCAGGTCGAGGAGTTGCGCGCACGGTTGCAGCCCGGAGACATCCTCATCGAGCGCCGCAACTGGTATCTCTCGAACGCGTTCTTGCCGGGTTTCTGGCCGCATTCGGCGCTCTACCTCGGAGGCGCCGCTGGGATGCGCGAACTCGGTATCGCCGACGATCCGCGCGTCGCGAAGCACATGGACGCGCTCGCGAGCCCGGATGCCCACGGCGCGCAGCTCGTCGTCATCGAGGCCGTCTCCGAAGGGGTCATTTTCACGTCACTCGAACACTCGATCGGCGAGGCCGACGCTGTCTGCGTGCTGCGCCCGAACCTTCCGCCGGACGTCATCGCCGAGGCCGTGGCGAAGGCCCTCGCGCAGCAGGGCAAGCCCTACGACTTTGATTTCGACTTCTTCTCGGCCGACGCGCTCGTCTGCACCGAGGTCCTCTTCCAGGCCTACGGCGACGTGATCGAGATCGAGCCCGTCGAGATCGCGGGCCGCCGTACCCTGCCTGCGCTCGAATTCGTGCGGGCCTGGGCCGACGATCGCGAGGGCGACACCCCGCGCTACACGCTCATCGCCTTCCTCGACCATCACGAGGCCACGAACGAGGCCATCGAGGGCGATGCGGACGCGCTGGTCGCGACGCTCGACCGGCCCGGGATCACGCTGCTCGGCAAGGAAGACGGGCGCGTGCGCATCTTCTCACTACCGATGCTGCTCCTCGCGGCTCTGGCCGGCTTCGCGATCCTCCTCCCCCGATTACGTCGCGCCCGCTGAGCCCGACCCGCCGCGAGCATCCGTCCCGCGCGCGATCGCAGGGCTTCTTGTCCTGGCGCGCACCGCGCACGACACTCAGGCCATGACGCCGCCGCGCACAGCCTTCTGCATTCCGATCTACGACGACTGGGAAAGCGCGTCGGCCCTGCTCGCCCGGATCGACGCGGTCGCTGCCGAGATGGGGCTCGCTGCCGATGTCTTCCTGATCGACGACGGATCGAGCATGACGCCGGGTGACGAGATCGCCGGCCCGTTCAACGCGCTCGGGCGTGTCGAGGTCCTCCACCTGCGCCGCAATCTCGGGCATCAGCGCGCGATCGCGGTCGGCCTGGCGTACCTCCACGACCGCGAGCAACCGGCGCGCGTCGTGGTGATGGACGGCGACGGTCAGGACGCGCCCGAGGACGTCCCGCAGCTCCTGGACATGCTCGATCACCAACCGAATGGCGTCGTCTTCGCCGCCCGCGCGCGCCGCAGCGAGTCGCTGACGTTTCGCTTCTTCTACCAGGCGTACAAGGCGCTCCATCTCGTACTGACCGGCATGAAAGTCGAGGTCGGCAACTTCAGCGCCGTCTCGGCCACAGCGCTCGATCGCCTCGTCGCCGTCTCCGAGCTCTGGAACCATTACGCCGCGGCCGTCTACAAGGCGCGCATCCCCAGCACGAACGTCCCCATCGCCCGGGCGCAGCGCCTGGCCGGAGAGACGCACATGAAGTTCGTCAACCTCGCGGCGCATGGGCTCAGCGCGATGAGCGTCCACGGCGAAGTGATCGGTGTGCGCTTGCTCGTCGCCAGCGGCGCCTTGATCGCACTCTCGGTGACGGCGCTGATTGTGCTTGGGCTGCTCGCGGCCCTCCCGTCGGTCGCCCTCCCGGCCTGGTCCACGGTGGTCGCCGGAATGCTCGTGCTCTTGACGGGGATCGCTGTGCTGCTGGCGCTGATCTTCGTCTTCGTCATCCTGCAAGGCCGCGCGGGCGCGACGTTCCTGCCGATCCGCGACTACAGCTACTACGTCGCGCGCACGGCGCGGGTATTCGAGCGCGACGCGTAGCGGGACGATGAAGTGAAGGGACCGGGGCACGCCGACTTCGGCGTTGTCTTCGCCCACAGCTACGTCCCGCGTACCGAGACCGGTCGCGTCCAGCCCATCGGAGTCCCCCGTCCACGATGAATAGCTCACGCCCACTCCGCTTCCTCTCCCGCATCCGCCGGGGGATCACCGGCCTCGCACTCCCCGCTCTACTCGCCTGCATCACGACGGCCTGCGTTTCCGTGGACGGACCGGAGCAGGACGAGCTCGACTCCGTCCGCGCAGGGAAGGACACGATCGCCCTCTTCCGCGTGGTCATCACATCCAACGCCGGGGCCCTTCCGCCGTTCTCCGAGACGCTCGAATCGCAGTGCATGAGCGTCGGGCTCAGCGATCCGGACGCCGAGGGCGCGGTCGCCCAGATCGACAGCCTCGAGTCGTTCTCCGACGAGACCCTCGAACAGGGCTGGCTCTACTTCGTGCTCCCCCCGGGCAAGCACTCCGTCGCCGTCAACCCGCCGGGGATGTACGACCCGCGCGGCGACGAGCGCTGGAGCGAGGCTGCCCACTGGGCCTTCGTGATCCCGAAGGACACGCCCGTCGTCTACCTGGGCTCACTGCGCGTCCATTGCCGTGCCGAGGCATCCGACTTCGGCGGCGTCCGCATCCGCGACATCCGAGCCCAGAAGATGCGCGACGAGTCGAGCGCGGCCACCGCCATCGCCGCCAAGCACCTGCCGGACCTGCCGGCCCCCGTCACGGTGCTTCCGAAACGCCTCTTCCGGCGCGAGTCCACCCTGCTGCGCAGCCAGACGAACTGACGGCGCGGACGAGCCGTGGTCTTGAAGCCGACGTGAGGATCGTACCCGGGCGTCGGCGGGCTTGCCTGGCCTCGACAAGAGACGTCGTTGCTCCGCCGCCGACCGGGGACGGCGGGCCGTTGTCTTGAATTCGACGGAGAATCCCCGCGATCCCCGTCGAGCGGCGGACCGAGGGGGTCACCGTAGTCGAGCCAGTCGGACCGCCCCTCGCCGGGTACCATCCAAGTCCGGGGTCCACCCTCGCTCAGATCCGCTCTGGAGAGAGCCTCGGGGCTCGGATCGTACCCGGGCGTCGGCGGGCTGGCCTGGCCTCGCCAAGAGACCTCGTCGCTCCGCCGCCGACCGGGGACGGCGGGCCGTTGTCTTGAATTCGACGGAGAAGCCCCACGATCCCCATCGAGCGGCCGCGACGGCGACTCATCGCGGTGCCGAGTCGCGGAGCGGCCGCAACGCCGCCATCTGCCGCCGTAGCCGACCGAATCCAGCAGGTTTCGCCGCGCGGGCCCTATGGTCCGGTCGTGACAGACAAAGACGCATCCCCCGAAATCGAACTTCCCGAGATCACGCTGGCCGAACTGCCAGCGCACCTTCGCGACGCCTGTGAGCGCGCAGGCTGGACGAGCCTCATGCCCGTCCAGGAGAAGGCCATCCCCTACCTCCTGGACGGCCACGACGCCATGATCCAGAGCCGCACGGGGAGCGGCAAGACCGGCGGCTTCATTCTGCCGATGCTCGACAAGATCGACGAGCGCGAGGCCGTCACGCAAGGTCTCGTCCTCGTCCCGACGCGCGAACTCGCCAAGCAGGTCGCGGCCGAGGCGGCGCTGCTCGCCGGAGACTCGGGCGTGCGCGTCGTTGCGGTCTACGGCGGCACCGCGTACGAGCCGCAACTGCGCGCATTCAAGGAAGGCGCGCACCTCGTCGTCGGCACGCCCGGACGCGTGCTCGATCACCTGCTGCGCGGCAACCTATCCCTCGATGACCTCGAGGTGCTGGTGCTCGACGAGGCCGACCGCATGCTCTCGATGGGCTTCTACCCGGACATGCTCAGGGTGAAGAGCTGCCTGCCGCGCCGAGGCGTCAACACCTGCCTCTTCTCGGCGACGTTCCCGCAGCACGTTCTGGGTCTCGCGCGGCAGTTCCTGAACAACCCCGTGACGCTCTCGCTTTCGACCGACCACGTGCACGTCACCGATGTGATCCACACATATTGCCTGGTCGAACCCGGCGAGAAGGACCACAGCCTCGTGCGCATCCTCGAGGTCGAGAACCCGACCGCGGCAATCATCTTCTGCAACACGAAGCGCTTCGTGCATTACGTGAACGTTGTCCTGCAGCGCTACGGTTGGGACAGTGACGAGCTCAGCTCCGACCTCGATCAGAACAAGCGCGAGCGCGTGCTGCAACGCGTGCGCGACGGCAAGCTGCGCATCCTCGTCGCCACCGACGTCGCCGCCCGCGGCATTGACATCCCCGAGCTCAGCCACGTCATTCAGTTCGAGCCGCCCGACGACGTCGAGGCCTTCATCCACCGCTCCGGCCGCACGGGTCGCGCGGGTGCCAGCGGGCGCGCCATCACGCTCGTGAGCCGCAGCTCGGGCGAGGCGGTCCAGTTGCGTCGCATCGAGAAGGAATTCGACATCGACATCCAGGAGCGGCCCGTCCCGACCGAGGAAGAGGTCGCCGAGATCCTGGGGCAGCGCATCACGGCCAAACTCGAGGCCTCGTTGCGCGGCCGCGCCCAACTCGAACAGCGTCGTATCCAGCGTTTCATCCCACTCGTCCGAAGTCTCGCCGAGGAGAGCGACGAGGCCGTCTTGCTCGCGATGCTCCTCGACGAGTACTACACCCGGATGCAGTCAGGCTCGGCGGTCGAGGAGCCCGAGTCCGACGCCCGCCCGCGTCGCGAGGACTCCCGCGGTGACCGAGACCGCGGGCGAGGCCGTGACAGCGGCGGTGGCGGTCGGCGCGGCGGTGGAGATCGCGGCGGACGCGGTGGCTCCGGAGGCGGAGGAGGCCGACGACACGGCGGCGGGCGCAGGTAGCGAACAGTCGCCGGAATGACCGACGGGAAGACCGCCGATCACATCACGCTCCATCAGGCGTTCCCGCGCCCCTTCGGATCGATGGACATCGTCTCGAGTTCCTCTCCCGAGCGACTCCACTCCTTCGACGCGAGCCCGTACTTCGCGTCAAGCTCCGCTCCATGCTCGCGCCACCAGTAGCGGGCCTTATCGAGGTTCCACTCGCCGAGCGAGCGACACCATTCCAATTCGCGCGCGAACGCATTCGCACTCTTCGGGCGTCGTTCCGGGTCCTTCTCCAGGCACGCGAGAATGGCATGTTCCAGATCCGGCAGGATCGGCTTCTCGGTCACCTCTGAGGGCGGACGCGGCTTCTCCTTCGTCTGCTGATTGAAGAGCTCCACGACCGTCTGCCCACTGAACGGTGGCTTCCCGGTCAGCAAGAAGTAGCCCACTGCCCCGAGCGCGTAGATATCGCTGCGCGCATCGACCGACCCGGGTCGCAGGAACGCCTCGGGCGCCATGTACTGTGGCGTCCCGAGGATCGCGCCAGCGCCCGAGACCTTGATCGCGTCGTTCGAACCACGGTCCATCACCAGCCCGAAGTCGAGCACCTTCACGACGTCGAACGCCCCGCCGGTCCGGCACAGGTAGATGTTCTCGGGTTTAATGTCGCGATGCACCAGCCCGAGACCGTGCGCCTCGTTCAGCGACGCGCACACCTGCTTCAAGATGTAGATGACGCGCCCCTCGGGCAGCGGCCCCACCTCGCCCACGAACTTATCGAGCCCGACACCGACCAGACACTCCATCGCGAAGTAGAAGGTCCCGCCCGGCGTGCGCCCGAAGTCGTAGATCTGCACCGTGTTCGGATGCTGCAGACGACTGGTCTGCTGCACCTCGCGCTCGAAGCGCACGATCGTCTGTTCGCTCGTCCGATCCGGACGGAGCAACTTGATCGCCGTCGGGCGCCGCAGCATCGCGTGACGCGCGAGGTAGACCTCCCCCATCCCGCCTTCACCGATCTGCCGCACCAGCGTGTACTGCCCGAGCGTGCGCGCCTCCGACTCGGCTTCGCGGATCTTCCTCAGGAGCGCGGCATTGCGCCGCTGCGCGACAACACCAGCCCCGGCGGCCACGAGCACCAATCCGATCAGCACGGCGTACGCCCGCAGGAGCACACGCGCCGGCGCCTCGGCCTCGTCGATCGCGATCTCGGCAGCGACCCCGACGCCGAGATCCGACAGCCACCGCCAAGCCCCGGCGACCGGCACGCCGCGATAGCTGCGGTACCCGTCGAGATCGACACCGTCGCGTCCCTCGGTCGCCAGCCCCGCCATCTTCGTCCGCGGCAAAGAGGATCGCGCCAGCGCGGGCCGCTTCCCCGTCGTCAGATCCACGCCCGGATCACGTAGATCGAGGAAGCCCGTCTGCACCGGCAGTCCGAGGTCAGCCAGTTCGTGGGTGAAGCGCCCGGGGAGAAGCAAGCGCGCCTGCCGATCGAAGACCAGCACCTCGCCCGACTCCCCCGTCCGGCCCGCAGGCACGTGATCCGACGCCGAGATGATCGACACCGCGGGTACGCCGCCCGGCCGGCCCGAACTCATGCAGCGCAGAAACTCGGCTTCGGCATCGACCAGCGCCAAGAGCGCCGCCTCGTTACGCTCACGCAGCGAGAGTGTCACGGCCCGGTAGACCCACCAGCCGACGGCGATCACCAGCAACGCCGCCACGACGGTCGCCACCCACCCGAGCCCATGTAGCCCGGCCAGAGTTGCTCTATTACCCGTCTGTCGCGATCCGCCCCGAGTCATCGAGTACGAGTATCGAGTATCGGAGATACGGAGCCAGGACAACTTCGGCAGAGTTCGGGGCGCGGGTAACGCAAGCGCGACGGCTCTTTCCGAACACTGCCGAAATTGTCCTGGCTCCGTATCTCTCCCCGTCGCGACCGCTCCGAACGTCGTCACATGCGGAGGAGTGCGCGCCACTGTGCCTCGATCGCGTTCACGCCAGCGTGAAAGCGCGCGGCGAAGAACTCGGAGTCGTTCCACCAGAGAGCGCAGAAGAGAAGCGCCAGCCCGCCGATGACAATACGCCACCCGACATACGTCATGCCGGTCGGTAGCGGGGGTGTGCCGGTCTCAGGAGTGGACGCAGATCCACGATCATCGACGGTGCTTTGCCGGGGTGGGGTCTTCTTCGACACCCGTTGCAGTTCCGGCTCTCCGAGTTCGTTCCACTCACCACACTTCGGACACCGCACGCCCTTGTCCGTCCGTGTCCCGGGCAGCTCGAAACGCGCTTCGCACGCGAAGCAGTGCACGCGCACCTTCGGCCGCCCGCGACGGCCGTAGTCGTAGAACATGGGTCACCTCCCGCGCGCTCGATCAGCCGACGAGCGCCGCGCCACACCTACACCCTACCCGATCACGAGTCGGGCGATACGGAGCCGGCCCGCGTCACCGACTCGGTTCCGTGGGGTTCGTCGTCGTCGGGCGTGTCGATGCCGCTCTCGCCGTTCCAAGCGACTATGATCTCGCGGTTGACGCCGACGTTCGTGAGCATCGACTCGTGGTGCTCGTGCGGCACCGTTGACAGCGACTCGTCGAGAAGGCGTTTCGCTTCTTCGAGATGCGCGCGGTCACCGGTTACTCGCCAGAGCAGAAGGCGCGCCTCGCGGCGCTCTTCGACACCGAGTCGCTCCTCGTACTCGGCGAACGCCGCCAGTGCGTCCTCGGCAGCACCACCCGGCAGGAGCGCCAGTTCGCAGCGCGCCAGCGTCTCGTAGCCGGGGATGCCGACGTCCCTCGCCAGGTCGCGCGCTGCGGCGAGCGACTCCCGCCCTCCCTCGTCGTCTCCCGCCGCCGTGCGTAGAGACCCGAGCGCCAGGTGTGTCGCTGCTGCCAGATGCCGGTGTCCGATCTCCTCGCAGACAACGAGGCACGCGAGCAGGCGCTCCTCGCTGCCCGCTCTCTCTCCCTCCTCTCGCAGCACTCCTCCCAGGCTGTGCTGCGCGATCGCCTCGCCCTCCCGGTACCCGAGCTCGCGGCTCAGCGCGAGATGCCGCTCCATGTGCTCCTGCGCCTCGGGCAGAAGGCCAAGGGAGTAGAAGACGTTGCCCAGGTTGCCCGTGGCGATGGCCTCGCCCTGCCGGTCCCCGATCTCGCGGCCCAGCGCGAGACGCCGCTCGTGGTGCTCCTGCGCCTCGGGCAGGCGGCCGAGGGACTGGAAGACCAGGCCCAGATTCCCCGTGGCGCCGGCCTCGCCCTGCCGGTTTCCGATCTCGCGGCTCAGCGCGAGATGCCACTCCATGTGCTCCTGCGCCTCGGGCAGAAGGCCAAGGGACCAGAAGAGGTTGCCCAGGTTCCCCGTGGCGGCGGCCTCGCCCTCCCGGTTCCCGATCTCGCGGCTCAGCGCGAGATGCCGCTCGTAGTACTCCTGCGCCTCCGGCAGGCGGCCGAGGGAGTAGAAGACGTTGCCCAGGCTCCCCATGGCGGCGGCCTCGCCCTCCCGGTTCCCGATCTCGCGGCTCAGCGCGAGAGCCCGCTCGTGGTGCTCCTGCGCCTCGGGCAGGCGACCGAGGGACCGGAAGACCAGGCCCAGGTTCCCCGTGGCGGCGGCCTCGGCCTTCTGGTCCCCGCGCGCCACTGCAAGCTCAAGCGCGCGGCGGCAGGCCGCCTCGGCCTCCTCTTGGCGCGAGGTCCGCCAGAAGACCGTGCCGAGTGCCAGCGCCGCCTGCCCGCGCACCGCTGCGTCGCCCGCCTCCTCGGCCAGGCGTTCTGCCGCGTGCGCGCACTCCTCTTGCCGCGCGCGGCGGCCCATGAGATTGAGTGCGTTCGCCAGGCGCAGCAGCGTCTTCGCGCGTTCGAGGCCGGTCAGTAGATCGGGGATCGCGAGCGCGCGCTCGGTCAGCGCCACCACCTGCGCGTGCAGGTAGCCCTTCGTCAGGTGCGTCTGTGCAGCTCTCAGATAGCGCAATGCGCTCTCGCCGCGCGCGCCCTTGACGTAGTGCTCGCAGATGTCCACGCAGAGCGCGCCGTCCAGCGTCTCCGGGTCCGCGTCAGCGGCCTTCGTGCGGGTCTCCAGTGCCTCGGCGAGGGCCGCGTGGTAGTGCTCGCGCAAGCGGTTGTGCAGACCCGAGTAGAGAGCCTCCTGCACCTGATGGTGATCGAAGACATAGTCGTTGCCAGACGACCTCACCAGCCGATGCTTGCGTTCCAAGTGGCTGAGGCGCTTCAGCGCCGGGAGGGCGGACAGACCGAGCGCATCGGCGACGACGTTGGGATCGAACTCGAACCCCCAGCAACACGCCACGTCCAGAAGATCGCGCTCTTCTTCCGACAGATCCGCCACCCGCGCATTCACCAGATCGAGTACCGACGACGGGATCTGGATCTCATTGATGATCTGTGTCGAGACCCACGTCCCGTCGTCCTTCTGCGTGATGAACTGTCCCTCCCGCAGACCGCGGATGATCTCGAACGCGAAGAAGGGGTTGCCGTCGGACTTGACCGCGATCTGTGCGCCAAGAGAGGAGGCGAGTTCCTCCGAACTGAACGAGTCCCGCAGCAGCTCGATCAGGTCCTTCGGCCCCAGGCGCGGCACGTCGATCGGCGTCACCTGATCGAGCCGGGTCAGTCCCGCGCGCCACTCTTCTGACACACCCGGGCGGGTCGATCCGATCAGGAGTACGCGATGCCCGGGCATCGCCATCGCCAGAGACGAGAAGAGCGCGCGGCCTTCCTCGGGCGCGAAGTGCAGATCGTCGATCAGGACGATCGTCATGCGGTTGGTAGCCAGCGCGTGCGTCGCGCGGACGAAGCACGTCTGGAGCGAGCCGGATGTCAGCTCCTGCGCATCCTCGGGAGCGCCTTCTCCGCGCAAGAGCGCGTCGAACGCCGGGACCAGGATCTGGTTGTCGGGGAGGTACGCGGCGCTGCCGGCTTCGCCGAAATGCTGTCGGTACGCGGCCGAGAAGCCGCCTGCAGCGGTCGCTGCGCCGCCCGGTGGGTAGCTCCCGAAGAGGAAACTGAGGTCCTCGCCGTCGGCCTGCAGACGACTGATCAGCTCATCGACCAGGCGACTCTTGCCGATGCCCGCTTCGCCTTCGAGCAGCACGACCTGGCCGTCGCCCGCCTTCGCCGCCTCAAAGAGACCGCGCAACTTCGCGATCTCCTTCTCCCGGCCGTAGACCGCCGTCTCACGCGGGATGCGGACGCGGCGGATCGGGCGCTTGGTCGTCGCCTGGATCGCTCTTGCGCGCGCGTGCCACCAGTCCGAGTCCTCGCCCTCTTCGAGGACGCCGAGGAGTTCATCGGCGGATGCGAAGCGGTCGTCCGCTTTCTTCGCCAAGAGCGTGTGGACGACCTCTTCGAAGAAGGCCGAGAGCTGGGGATTGATGTCGCCGAGGCGGCGTGGCTCGCTCTCGCACACACGTTTCATCACGCCGCGGAAGTCGTCAGCGCGGTACGGGTGCTGGCCGGTGGAGAGTTCGTAGAGCAGGAGGCCGAGAGCGTGCAGGTCGGTGCGCCCGTCCACTTCGCCGCCGTCGAATTGCTCGGGGGCTGCGTACTCAACCGACCCGACGAAGGCACCTGACTGACTCAGACGGATTGCTTCGTCCGCGAGTCGCGCGACACCGAGGTCCATCACCTTGGGGTTGCGTATGGAAACTACCACCTCCGCCTCCAGGCTCGAAGCTCCCTGCCAAGGGAGTGTCCAACCCAACCCCGGACGCTGGGAGAGCACATCTGGAAGCGACGCCTGAAACTCCGCCTCCCGGTCAAGGAGGTCGCCAAGAGGATCGGCGTGGGTCGCCAGGTGGTCACCTCCTGGGAGCGAGGACGGACGCAGCCCGCGGTTCGGCTTCGGCCAGCCATCCACGCGTTCCTCGGCTACTGCCCAGTCAGCTCACTCGCGGGCAGCGTCGGCGCACAGCTCCGGCGCTGGCGAGATGGTCTCGGGCTCACTCAGGTCGCTGCAGCGTCCCGACTCGGTATCGATCCAGCGACCGTGTTGAGGCTTGAGCGCGGTGGCTCGCGCCGGGTCAGCCGAGCCATCAGTGAGCGCATCCTGGCCGGGATTGGCACGAAGAGACACGGGACGGGGCCGTGAAGCGTGCTGGACTGGGAATCGCACGACAGACGGGGACCTCGTGCGAATGCTCAAGCGAGACCCCCGGTTGCGTTGTTGGTCCACGCCGGGTCTTCCTCGGCTCATCTATCGTAGTCGATCGGAGACAAGCAATAGAGGCGCGAGTGGGGGCACATAGGGATATGGAAGCCCTCATGCGAGAGGGTCACTCCGTGCAGGAGATTCGAGTTTCTCATCTCATCACGTACCCAATCCATCACCCATCCTGTGCTTCCATCGCCACGCTCAACGCCGATTGCCTTTGCCCGATGTTCAGTCGCGAGTTACACAGAATCTGGAGCGTCGACGCGATCACCACCAGCGCCGCAGTGGCAAAGTGCGCGGAACGAGACTCGAACCCGCCGAGCACACCGAAGCACTGACACGAGGTTCCTGCAGGCGCAGAGATCGCCACAGCCACGAAGGCAATTCCCAACAGGAGCGCAACCCAGGAGGCCAATCTCGTCCAGCTACCGACGGCTAGAGAAGCCGAAACAAACAACTCAGCCCAGGGAACCACGTCCTCAACGAAGCGAAACACTTCAATCGTCCACTCCGACGCGTCCGGCACGAGCATGCGAGACACACTGACATCCTCAGCGCCGCCAAGGAGCTTACCAGCACCAGCTGCAAGGAAGAGCACTACCAAGCACCATCGCGTGACGACCTGTATAATCCGGATCTGTCTCCGACTACCGACTGTGAGTATCCGAGTCATGGCGTTACCGCTCCGTCTCTTTCATCAGACGTAGCGTTACCTCGATTCGGATCGGAGGGTCCCATCCTACGTTCACTCTCCTGCTCACGAATCCTACGTTTCGACAGATGAGGTAGTCGCCTGGTTCAACCGCAATGCGCGCGACCCCACGATCCGTCGCGATCTCAGCGTCCTTCAGAAACCAGCGTGCGCGGAGAAGCTGCTCGCCGTTCTCCCCGACCGCGACGAATTCGCTTCCGCCCTCCTCGAATCCTCGAATCCGAATCGACACCTCGGAGACCTCCCCCGACACCACATCGACCCGACCGACACTCTTCACGCCCAACACCGGAGAAAACAGCATCACCTTTCGTGCTCCGGGAGCCATCTCATCGATGATGCCTACGGCGCTCGACTCAAGAATCACAACACGAACGGGCTCGCTTCTGTGACTTCGGGGCAGATCATTCCAATTCGAAACAGCGCGAACCAACTTAATGGCTCCCGACTCGTCTCGCAGCGCAGCGCCCGCTCGACGCTTGATCATCCGATCGAATCCCAGCCCGACTTCGCTCCCACGAATCCTAGAAAGAACCTCCTCCGATGCTTCGACGCGGTATCTGACACGTCCCGGTTCAGGCACGCGAACATCGACGTCGCGCTCGCCCTCGATGTCGCTCAGTGACATTCGATGGACGAGTTGGCCCTCCGGAGACTGTATCCACACGTACCATCCGTTGAGATCCACAGGTAGATCGCCGAACTCGATAGTTCCGTCAGCCGCCGGAGACTGTGGTTCCGTCCCCAGAGTGCCTTCCCCAACAGGATTCGGAAAAACAAGGCTCACCTCCAGCTCGCCGACTGGTCCCCACGATCCAGAGTCGAGTCTCACTGTGAACTGAGATCCGGGACGACAGATCTCGACTCTCTGAGTCGGAATGATCGGCGCAGAGAGCGCGGGCTCAGAGTTGAAGTACACACCCAACTCGTGGCGCTCACCATCGCGTGCGCTCGACACGATCGCTACTCGCCACTCCGTCCCGCGAGGGAGTACGACCTCCACGCGCCTGTCGTCGCCGTACCAGTTGGAATTCACTGGCGACACCGTATCTTTCGCCGTCGGCCTCCTACTGGACAAGGAGATCTCGAGCCTGCCCATCGACGGCGCCCACTCTCGCACCTCAAAAACCACGTCAGGCATCCGTCTCAACTCGACAGTGACAGCCCCGTGAAACGTCGATGCGACGTCCCGGGTATCCGGGTGGAACCCCAATGCCGTCGTGCGGATCTGAAGTGCCCCAACTTGCAAGACGTTCACCTCTGCAACGCCTGAGGTGGAAGTGACCGCTCGCTCGGAACGCTCCTCGGACGCGCCGCGCCCACCTCGGACTTCCACCTGCGCCCCCGAGACCGGCACTCCATCGATGTCCTTGACTACAACCCTGAACCTCTCTTCGCTGACGTCCGGGAGAGGGGGTGCTGCGACGATCGATCCGGGACCCGAACGCGGGGAACTGTTCTGCTTCTCGCCTCTCGAATGGCGATCCTCGCTAGGGAAACCGGGCTTCCGATCGAAGCGGTTCCCCAGCAACATCAAGATCAACAGTAACACCGCAACGACGCTCACTGCGGCCGCCATCGCGATCTTCCGACTTCGCATTCCTCGCCTCACATTCCGCGCCAAGGGTCTGCCGCATGGCCAGGTCTTACCCTATTCACAACTTCAGAGGCACATACAACTCACGTCCCTCGACTCCGTTCGTGAGTATACGCATCCCAGAAGCGCCGGAACCATGACGCACCACGATCCACATCCCTTCTGACTCCAACGATTGAGACACCGTCAAGCGCTCGCCAGCCGCAACGGCGCGGCCGTCAACGCTGACGCGAACACCAGACGGATCTCCCAAATGAGCCCCCTGCAACAATACGCGCGTCTCAGCCGTAGTCGCATTCACGGGACGGGTAATCCAGCGCCCTTGCAAACGCGTAAAAGGCGGGCAGAACACCCGAATATCACACAGCCGCCGAAAATCGTCCCAGATCTCAATGATCGCTGAATCGCTGCTCGCCGCACTGGGAGCACCCTGCACACGGATGGCCCAAGTCCGGTTGCCGACCCTCTTCACGGACGCGGTAAGCCACTCCTCGTCGACAAGGAGCCGTAGCCCCTCAGGAGCAGTAGCGCTCACGAACCAAAGACTCGTCTCTCCCCGGCCGTCCTCGTCCAAGACTATCTCGCTGCGTTCCCAGATTACCCTGGGGATAACTTCGCAAATCACCAGGCACTCAGTTCTCTGGCCCGACTTCGTGCGTGCGACGAGCACAGACTCTCGCCGCCCCAAGAAACCATATGTGTTCATCGTGATCTGGACGTCACGCGACTCATCGGGACCCAGCTCGAAATCCTTCGCCTCAAGGATCGTACAGGTACAGGAAGAACCCAGGCTGACCGCAATCGCAACCTCCTCGCTATTCACGAGCGTCACACTTCCAGTCGCCACCTCGCCTTGATATAGCTCTCCCAGATACAATCGGCTGGAAACAAATCCTATGCTCTCAATACTGGGCTGCGAGAAGCGATGGAGCAACGCACTCGCAAGTGGTATGGCGAGAAGACCGAGAACAGCAGTCGAGACCGTTTTCCTTGCCCACAACCTCATTCGATACCTACTTTCGCGTCGCCTAGTAGCAACGCCGGGCCGAGGAGCTCGCCTCTCAGACTGTCGAGCGGCACCCGAATGATGCCGTAGTTCGGATCGAATGCGACGACATCAGTGCCGTCAAACGTGACGAGCACAACATAGTGTTCTCTTATGTGCCGCGCAATGATCGGACTTGGGATCATCGACATTTGACTAATGTCGATGAACTCCGCAGAGAGCCCCACGCATTCCGCCGCCACCGCTAGATCCTCCATCGAAGCTCCGTTTGCGCCGACATTGGTGAGCTTCATGAGAGTTCGGTAGTCGAACTCCTTCGCCTCGAATAGCGACAGGACGAAACTCAGGCAGTCGACACCGCAGAGAGTCGGCTCTCGCATCGGAAATGCTGGCATGATCAGGCCGTCGCCAGACCAAGCCGACTGTCTCGCGGTCTCCGCCTCGACTCGGTGGCCAAAGAACACCCCCCCCACAAGGAAGAGCGCAGCAGATCCGATGCCCAACGCGAATAGACGCGGCTTGCTGACACGCGGTGGTTTGCGGCCCAGGGTCCGACGGCCAGCCAAGAGTAGAGTCACGCAGACGGTTCCAGCGGCAGATCCGAGAAGCAGCGCTCGTAGCCAAGTCGATGTGTTCAAGTCGAGAGGAGAGCCAACACGCGAAATCGAAGGCGCCAACAACGTCCGGGTGCGCGCCGCTAGCTGTGAAATTGCGTTCTGACGCGGCCTGGCGTCAACACCTCGGAGCACCGCTCCAGTTGGGGAATAGTACACTCGCGCACACTTCGCGACGGCATCTCTCTCTATCTGGAGAGGCGACGGCTCGAATTCGGGAGGGGCGAGCTTCCAAGTTGTTTCGACATATGCGACTAGGTCGGACGCCGCGTTCCCTCCGCGAGGCGTCGTGCTGCACCGATACCTGACCTCCTTTGGGAAACTGCCGAGCGGTGTTTCTTGAACAGCGGTCGTCAGGACGTCGAATATCGGCTGCCACCTGCCGTTGATCAGTAGCTCCAGACTCTTTCGCGTGGGAAGCAAGTCCCAGTTGACGTCAAACCAGACAATGTGGCGCGTATTGTCGACGTCCGATTGAATGCGAATGGTCTCCCTGCCGTTCAACTTGCAGCGTTCGACTTCAAAGGGGCTCGCCTGCTCCGCTCGGCGGTACTTCTCTATGAATTGATCGAGAGGAGTCACTGTGAAATACGAGGTAGCTGTAAAAATCGAGATCTCTTGCGGGATGACGCTAGTGGGGTCGTCGGTCGCACGCGACGACTCCCTCACCGATTCCTCAGAGTAGTCATAGGTTCTCGTGGGAGCGCCCGATCGAGAGATCAGGACTTCGGAGGACTCCTTATGATTGGAATCCACGTCATTGGCGAAACCGTCCATCCTCAATGCGATGTAGTCCGGCCGAATTTCGGTTGTCACGCGCGCTATACGTGGCGTCTGCATCGCCGTAAATTGCGCGCGGTGGTAGTACACATCGGCGCGTATGGTGACGAGTGACATCGTTCTGCGCAATCGACGTGCGGCCAACGTGAGTCGGTCGAGCGTCTCGCCGTCCTTCTCGGATGTCGGTTCGCGGGCGATCGCCATTGGGATGGCGACAACGTGAATCGCCGAAGCTGTGATCATCAATAGTAGGGTCGCTCCGACGAGGCCCATCGTGCGCGCTCGTCCTCTGGAGACGAGCGGCGCGAGCGAGTGAAAATACCGCATACGAGCACCTTTCTTTGGAGACGCGTGCATCGGCCGATAGCGGGCGGTGGAGGGGAGGGATTCGGTCCCCTCCCCTCGTATCAGTACGTCACCGACGACGAGCGAGGAGCCCGCTATTCCGATCCGCTGGCACTATCGTTGACTCGCTAGGATTGAATTCCTCATGGTCTTCTCGGTCGCGAAGCCAATTGGACGACGAACGGGCTCACTCGCTGGGGCAGCTGCCGCCGCTTAGATTACAATCACGCGGCGTTCCGCAGAACGACGAAGGGGTGGCACAGTTGATTGGACAGAACCCCAAGGCGTCTTTGTTCGATAGAAACTCTTGAGTGCAGTCGCCAGATCCTGGGTTGTCGCAGTTCAGGAAACCTTCCTCCACGGTCTTACATTTCTTGTCGGATTTGAGGGTGCGAACCTCGACGCACTCCGCCGTTGGGTGCGTCGCCTCCTCGCAGGGTGACGCCTTGCAGTTGGCGCAGTCAGCCCCCTCGGTGCATACATTGCAGCCTCCCATTAAGGACGCGGGATCTGAGTGCATCATCCGAGACTGGTCAATGGTGGCGGCGCCGACGGCGAACGAGACCGAAAGAAACACCGATACGGTGACTATATTCATGAGATTACTCCTCTCAATCGCACACTGTGCGATTGCATGCGGGCCTGGTTTACTTCATGCCAGAGTGAGTGCCCATCTCGCCAGGCATGGTGGCGATCCGAGTCTGACGTCTTGGACGCGTATTACGGGAGAGGATAGCCGCCTTCTTCGTTGCCCGATAGCCCGGACAATTCATCACTTCACGCCCGAACGTAGATTCGGGCGCGCTCCAGACCGCGTAAACTATTGTTAGCGCAATAGTTACACGAACCCGAGAGGCACGCCCGAGTGACGAGTCCTACCCCACAGTCCGTTCTCTTCCCGCGATCGATTCGACAGACGCACGACGGCGATCTTCGACGGCGAGGAGCATACGTCGGACGGCGGCGCCGGGCTCTTGGGCGCGGTGGATCGACGGATCTGCCTGACCGACTCGTTGGCGTCGTGCTTCGTGGATCGCCGCGCCGCCTCGCGCATCCAGCACTCGTTCGAGGAGATCCTGCGCCAGCGCATCTTCTTGATCGCTCTGGGCTACTGCGACCAGAACGACGCCGCGCGTGTGGGCCACGACCAGATGCTTGTGGTGATCACGAAACTGTGTCCTCTTTGACAGCGCGCAGAGGCAAGCCGCCTCGTGTCCTTTCGATCAGTTCCAGTTCTTCCAGCGACGCAAGCACCGCCTCGCGGCGGAGCACGCGCCGAGCACGCTTGGTTTCGTGG
>JAJRPF010000026.1 GCA_024280885.1 Planctomycetota bacterium
CTCCACCTCGCTACGCTCGGCTACGTCGCGACCAACGGTCCTCTTCTCCTTGCTCTCTGACATTCCTGCCTCCTCTCGGAGGCGGCCATAGAGCCCCTGCTACGCCATCGAAACAGGACAGACTTTTCGGTCACTAAACAGATATCACGTGGTCGTGAGGACGCCTCGTCGAGGTGCTCGTCGATGATCACGAGGGACTCCTCAACCGCGTCGTCCACCGGGCCGCGGACGCGAACGACCGCCCCGCAGTGGGGGCACGTCCAGACGAGACAGGCGGCGCCGTAGTCCATGTGGCGATCGTCGCATGAGCGGCGGGGGCGGTATCGCGCCTGATCGCGCCAGGGGTGGGTGGCGCGGTTCGGTGGCGCTTTACCGCTGGCGTCGTGACGTGGCGCGCACGTACAGGACCAAGGGCAGCGACGAGGCAATCGCGAGGATAACGTCCGTTCGACCCGCGAAGAGTGGTTCGCCCTCAAGAACGAGACTTGCGTAGGCAGCCCAGAACGTCAACAGCGGGAGCGCGAAGAGCACGATCGTCAGGTCGGTGCGCCTCGATGGTCGCGGCGGCGGTTCGGTGTCCATGTGGGAGATGCTCGCACACGGGGCAAGGCGACGGCAGCGAGGTGCGGCGCACTTTCTCGTACACCATTCGTACACCTTCCCGGCAAGCCTCGCAAGATGGTGTACCGGAAGGTGTACCGCTGCGGCGTGGGCTCTGCCCGGGTGGCGTAAACCGCTGCACAAACTAGGCTTACGTGGTGGGCCGTACTGGATTTGAACCAGTGACTTCCACCGTGTGAAGATGGCACTCTACCACTGAGTTAACGGCCCACCGTTTCGCCGAGAGGTCAGCGAGATGGCGCAATCTAGCGAGCGTGGCGGCTTGGGGAAGAAAACGGTCGGAGGGCGGTCGGCCTGGACGGCGATCGGGGCGCCGCAGCGCTGCTCTCGGCTGTGTGTCCGATCAGTCGTCGGTCTTCTTCGGCTTCGGCGACGGCTTCTTCTCTGTCTTCTTTGCAGTGGGTTTCGCGGCTTTGGCTTCTGGGTGGTCCGGGACGATGCGGGCCAGGATGGCGCGGGCGGCGGACTCGGCGGCGGTGTTGCCGGCTTCCTTGCAGCGGCGGGCGCGGGAGATGAGGCCGGAGACGGCGCGGGAGAGGCCCTGGGCGGTGGCGTCGAGGTCGCGGGCGTCGTCGTCGTCGGGGTAGAGGTCGAGGAGCTTGCGGGTTGCGCGGCGGGCGGCGTCGGGGTCGCCGGCGACGAGTTGGGCCTCGGCGTCGTCGAGGAGCGTGCTGCGCTCTTCGACCTCGGCTTCGAGGCGGGCGACCATGGCTTGGGTGCGTTCGGCGGTCGGCTTGAGTTCAAGGACTTCGCGGTAGAGGCCGAGAGCTTCTTCGACGTCGCCGCGGCGGCGGGCGGTCTCGGCGAGGTCGCGGCGGGCGGCGACTTCGCGCAGGGTCTCCTCGAGTTCGGTGAGGAGTTCGCGGGTGTCGGCGTCGTCGGGGACGGAGTGCAGGATCTCGCGGCAGACGTCGCGGGCGGTTTCGAGTCGGCCCTCGGCGCGGGCGCTCTCGAGCCGTCCGCGCAGGTCGCCGAGTTCGTCGGCGGAGGCGCGTGCCTCGTCTTCAGCGGCCTTCAGCTCGGGGGTGTCGATGCCTTGTTCGCGGAAGGACGCGGCGAGGGCGGCGGCGGCGGCGTACTTCTTCTCGCGTACGAGAGCGCGGACCTCGGCGACGGCCAGGCCGTGCCTGCGTTCGTTGGCGGCGTGGCGGGCGCGCTCGGCCATGCGCGTCGCGGCGGCGGAGCCCGGGTAGCGCTCGGCGAGTTCGGTGGCGCGGACGGCGACGTCTTCGAGGTCGCCTTCGTTGTCGAGGTCGGCGGCGATCGCTGTGGCGGCCTCCTTGATCTCGGCGACCGCGGCGAGTGCCTGCTCCAATTCATCGGCGAGCCCCGTTTCGCCCGGGAGGGTCGAGACGGCGTCACGGAGGGGGCGGACGGCAGCGCCGGGATCGCCAGCCTTCAGCCGCTCGCGCGCCTTCTCGATGGCGGCCTCGCCGGTCTCTACGGCGGCTGTCAGGCGCTTGACGGCGGCCTGTGCTGATGTGTGGTCGGCGTCGATCGCGAGGACGGCTTGCCATGCGACGAGTTCGACGCGCGGACCGTCCGGCGCCGCTGCGTGCGCGGCTGCCACGGCGGCGTCGATGCGGCCTTGAAGGTCGGCGATGATCGCGCGTGCGGCCGCGACGCCGTCGCGCGCGTCGGCAAGTGTTGGGTCGTCGCCCGCGGCCGTCTCGAAGAGTTCGAGCGCGGCGTCGGCGCGCCCGTCGTCGAGCGCGGCCTGCGCAGCTTGCGCGTGTTCCCGGGCGAGGTCGCGGCGCGCGGCGGCCTGCGTCTTCAACTCCTTCGCGTCGACGTGGTCGGCGTCGATCGCCAGTACCTCGTCGCAGGCGGTGTCCACGTCCTCGAGTCGCCCTTCGGCGAGTGCGGAACGCGCGCGGTCGAGGGCGGCGGCCACCCGATCGGCCGCGGCGGCTGTCTGCGAAGTGGCAAGGATTTCTTCGGCCTGCATCACGAACTGACTAGCGCGCAACGACATGGGGAAACGGGCCGTCAGGGCCTTCGCGCGGTCGAGTTGCGTCTCTGCGAGCTTGGCCGAGAGATCCTCGCGGACGGTGCGCAGCGCGCGGTCGATCTCGCTGACGGCGGCACGCGCCTTGGCGTGCACGCTGGCCGCTTCGCGCTGATCCGGGAGAAGGTCGAGCGACTCCTTGGCAGCGACTTCGGCGGCGCCGGGCGCGCCCTCTTCGAGGTGCTTCGTGGCTTCGGTGGCGAGTTTCTCAGCCGCGTCGATGCGGGCCTGTGTGCGCTCGCGTCCGGCGCGAGCATCTTCGTCGTCGCCCGCGAGTTCGACGGCGTCGTCGAAGATCTTGAGCGCGGCGCGGACGTTGCCTTCCTGCTCCAGCTTGACGGCACGACTGACGAGTTTTTGGACCCGTTCGCCGACCTCCTTCTCGGCCTGCTCGCGGTAGGCGTCTTCGACCTCGGCAAGCACCTCGGCGGCGAGTGAGCTACCGGAGTAACGCGCGGCGAGTTCCTGCGCCCACTGCAGCACCTCGTCGTCCGGTTCGTCGGTGAGCGCGCTGCGAATGCGCTCGGCCTCGTGCCGGAGGGTCTCGTTATTCGTGCGACAACGGGCGCATTGGGCCTCGGCCACCGGGTCGCCGGGGACAAGCTTGAGCGCTTCGTCGGCGCGCTCGAGGGCACCGTCGGGGTCGCCGGATTGCAGCAGGGTGCGCGATTGCTGGAGCAGTCCGTCGAACTCGGAGAGAGCGGCCTCGGCGCGGCGTAAGCCCTCGGCGGCTTCCGCGTCGTCGGGGTCCAGAGAACATGCCTCGCGCCACGCCGCAAGGGCCTCGCGGGGGCGGCCGGCGGCGTCGGCTGCGCGGCCCTGTTCCAGCACGCCAGCCAAGCGCTCGCGCACGGCCTCGGCGCTCGCCTGACGGCCCGCGCGCTCGGCTTCCGTCAGCGCGTCGGCGACGTCGGCGGACGCGGGGTAGCGTCCCTTCAGAGCCAGGAGTTGGGCGACGATCGAGTCGCTTGTCCCGTCGCTGGTCTGCGTCCCGATGAGGGCGTCCAGCTCCGTGCGCAGGTCGGCGGCGGCTCGGCGTGCCTCGTCCATCCGGCCCTCGATGAGCGGGTCGTCCGGGAGGATCGTATTCGCTTCGAGTAGGCACTCGACGGCGGCCTCGGGGTCGCCTGCGGAGAGTTGCACCGTCGCGTCGGTGAAGAGCGCTTCGGCGCGTTCGACGCGCGAGGCCAGGCGTTCCTCGCCAGCGCGCGCCTCGTCGTCGTCGGGCGAGAGTACGAGCACACCGCGCCACGCGACCAGCGCCTCGCGGATACGACCTTCGTCCTCGAGTGCGCGCGCTTTGCTCTGCGCCTCGGCGTCGGCTGCGGCGGCGGGGTCCTGGGCGGCGAGCGCGGTCTTGACGTCGGCTTCGAGCAGGTCGAGCTCCGTCATCTCGGAAAACTCCTGACGCACCTCGTCCAGCAGATCCAATGCGTCGGGCGCCTTGCCCGCGGCAAGCAGATCGCGGACGGCGTTGCGGCGCGCACGCCACTCCTCGCGTCGGCCTTCAAGCTCGTTGCGCGCAGTGGCAACGGCGAGGTTCTCAGGGGAACGCTCTTCAGCGGCCTCCAGGCGGGCGGCGGCGCCGTCGAGCAGGCCGTCGTGCATGAGGCCCTTGGCCTCGGCGATCAGGGCGCCGAGCGCCCGTTCTTCGGGGATGTTTGCGCCGCAATCGCCACAGAAGCGCGTGCCAGCGAGATCCTCGACACCGCAGACGGGGCAGGTCTCCAGTAGCGACTCGCCACATTTGGTGCAGGATTCGGCCTCCATCGGGTTCGGGACGCCGCAGCCGGGGCAATAGGTCGGCTCTTCCTCGTCCTGCACGCCGCCGCGGAAGGCCTCGAGGTCGCGAATGATCTCGTCGCATTGCGCATAGCGCTTGTCGAGATCGCGGTGGATCATGCGCAGCACGATCGGCCAGATACCCTCGGGCAGATCCTTGCGGTGGGCGCAGACCGATTTGGGGTCCTTCGTCATCACCGAGAGCAGGATCTGCGCGGGGCCGTTGCCCGTGTGCGGACGCTTCAGCGTGAGCATGTAGTAGAAGGTCACGCCAAGCGCGTAGATGTCGGTGCGGCCGTCCTTCGCCTTGCCCTCGAATTGCTCGGGCGGCATGAAGTAGGGCGTGCCGATGACGGTGCTCTGCGCCGCGTCCGCGTCGTAGATCTTGGCGAGTCCGAAGTCGGCGATCTTCACCACGCCGCCGGGGGTCACCATCAGGTTGCCCGGCTTGATGTCGCGGTGGATGATGTTGCGTTCGTGCGCGGCGGCGAGCCCGCGGCAGGCCTGTACGACGTACTCGACGGCGTCGTCCACGGCCATCACGCCGCTGTCCTGAAGGATGTCGTGGAAGGTGCGCCCCTCGACGTACTCCATCGCCAGGAAGTGGATATTTTGGGCCTTGTCGAAGCCCACGCCGTGGACGCCGACGACGTTCGGGTGCGAGAGCTGCGCCGCTGTGCGCGCCTCGCGCATGAACTTCGTCACGTACTCGCGATTCTTCGCGCGGCTGCGCAGCATGACCTTGATCGCCATGCGGCGTTCGAGATTGATGTCGTGCGCCTCGTAGACCGCGCCGTAGCCACCCTCGCCCAGCTTACGGATGATCTTGTACTGGTTCTGGACGGTGCTGCCGAGGAGCGGGTCGCGATCGGGAGTCCGGCGGCCACCAGCAGCCACCGTGACGCGCGCGGATTGCTTGCCGCCGATGCCCTGCTTGGGGGCGGGCGCCATGCCTGCGTCGGCGCGGGCGGGCGCCGAACCGCGGCGCTCGCCGGTGCGCGGGCCTTGTGGCGTCGCCTTTCGGCGCGATTTTGGGGCCTTCTCGGCGCCCGGTTCGATCGGGACAGTCAGGACCTGGCTACAGCGTCCACAACGGACCCGGGAGCCTGGCGGATAGCGCGCAACGTCGAAGCGCGCCTTGCACGCTGTGCAGGTGATGATCTTGCGAGCCACGAGGTCCCCATGTCCAGGCGTCGATCCCGCGGCCTCCTTCGGCCGTCCCAGCGACACGGGAAGCGTACCTCGGGGACGTTCGCAACGGATGAAAACTTGTTCACCCCCCGAGGCGGTTCTACGCTCCCGCACTGCCCTCGCCAGAGGGCCTCCAGACGGGCCGCGTGCCCGCGCGGATGACCCCGGTGGGGACGTAGCTCAGTTGGTAGAGCGCAGCGTTCGCAACGCTGAGGTCAGGGGTTCGACTCCCCTCGTCTCCACCAATCGGTCTCCGCCCCGCGCACTTCCGGCGCGCCTCGCTCGGGCACACATGGTGCTCAGATGGCGTGCTCAGATAGCGCTCTCAGTTTGAGAATTGCGCTCCGCCCGCGCTGCTTGCCAGCTCTCCCGACACAGAACGTGGCTCGTGGACTCTTGGCGCGCCCTCCATCGCAGCGCACAATGGCGGTCGAGTTCGTGCGGGACCTGTCCCGGGAAGGAGTGACGCCGTGAGCAGCGACGAAGAAAAGGGGTCGGGAAAAGAGCGTAGGCGCTTTCCGCGACTCTCGACGGCATGCGCGATCCGTGTCCGGCCTCTCTCGGGTGTGAACCTCACCGGCGACGGGATCGAGGGCATGACCGTCAACATCTCGGGCGGCGGCCTGCGCTACAAGAGCGATGCAGCCATCGAATTGGGCGCGTTCCTGGCCGTGGAATTGCGGCTGCCCGACTTCCCGAGCCCCGTGCTGGCGCTCGCCCGCGCAGCGTTCTGCGGGAAAGAGGGCCCGCCCTTCGAGGTCGGACTCGAGTTCTGGTGGGTGGGCTGGGGCGACGACTCGGCGCAGCAGGCGATTTCCGAGTTCATCAAGACGGAACTGCGGACCGACGGCGAGACGTGAGCCTCACCTGGATCGTCGAGGGACAGGTCGCGGCCATGGGGATGCCCTGGCCCGGCGACGTCGATCGCCTGGTCAAGCGCGGGATTCGCGCGATCGTCTCGCTGACGTCGCGCATCCCCGAAGACTTGCCGCGTGACGACGTCCGTCATCTGCACCTCGCGATCCGGGATTTTCATCCTCCGACGCAGGACCAACTCGCCGAGGCCTGCGACTTCATCGACGCAGCGCATGGGGCGGGATCGCCCGTTGTTGTGCACTGCGGCGCGGGGCTGGGGCGCACGGGCACGGTCATCTCCGCGTGGCTTGTTCGACAGGGCAGGAGCGGAGAAGACGCGATCGACGAAGTGCGCCAGCGGCGGCCGGGCAGCGTCGAGACGCCTGCGCAGGAGCATGCCGTGTTGACGTTCGCGATCATGCAGGCAAAGGCGCGAAAGAAATCGTCATGAGCGTGCCGGAAACGGCTGACACCGACGGTGGCGCGACCGCGGACGCGTGCGATCCGATCCGCGTCTTGGTCAATGGTGCCCGTGGACGCATGGGCTCGGTGGCGTGCGCCGCGGTCGAGAGCGCCGACGATCTCGAATTGGTCGCTACGTGCGATGCGGGCGATGACCTCGCCGCGGCAATTCACGCATCGAGCGCCGACGTGGTCGTTGACTTCACGGTCGCATCGGCGGCGCTTGACAATCTCGAGACGATCGTCACGGCAGGCGCCGCAGCGGTCATGGGCACGAGCGGTTTCGGGAGCCCCGAGGTCAAGCGTGCGCGCCAGCTCTGCGCAGAACACGGTCGGCCCGCTCTCGTCGCGCCCAACTTTTCGGTCTCCGGCGTGCTCCTGGCGCGCTTTGCGGCCGAGGCAGCGCGTCATCTGCCGCACGTCGAGCTGATCGAGGCGCACCACGACAAGAAGGAGGACGCGCCCTCGGGGTCGGCCCTGAAAGTCGCAACCGAGATTGCCGCCGCGCGCGCCGAAGTGCCGTCCGCGCCCGAGTCCGAGACCGTTCCGGGCGTGCGTGGCGGCGTCGCCGAGGGGGTGCGCATCCACGCGCTGCGTGTGCCCGGGCTTTTGGCGCGCATGGAGTGTCTCTTCGGCGGGGTGGGTGACACCTTGACGCTCCGCCACGACACGCTCACGCGCGAGTCGTTCATGCCGGGAGTGCTGCTCGCCGTCCGACGCGTGCGCTCGTGCAGCGGGCTCGTGTACGGCCTGGAACACCTCCTCTGAGCGAGCGGCACGCGGACCTCCGCGATCGGTTGCGACTCGTGTTGATCACGGATCGTCGCGCGGCGCGGGGCCAACTTGTTCGCGTCGTCGAAGCGGCCTGCCGGGGCGGCGTCAGCGCGGTGATGCTGCGCGAGAAGGACCTGACCACGCAGGAACTCGTGCGTCTTGGGCGGGGCCTCAAAACGGTCTGCCGCGACGCAGGCGTGACGTTCCTCGTGAACCATGACTGTGAAGCCGCGTCTGAACTCGCCGCGGACGGCGTCCACCTCGGGTATCGTTCCGTCTCGGTCGAGCGTGCGCGCGCGATACTGCATGCACGCTCGATACTGGGCGAGGCGCTACTCGTCGGATGCAGCACCCACGACAGAGATGAACTGCGCGCGGCGATCCGCGCGGGAGCCGACTACGTGACCTACGGACCGATCCACGACACACCGAGCAAGAGCGGGCTGCTCACGGCCCGCGGTATGGGTGGGTTGCGGACCGCGACGGAGTTCGCCAGAGAGTCTGCCGAGGGCCTGCCGGTGGTGGCGCTCGGAGGTTTGACGCCGGCTGATGTCGGCGCGGCGCGCGAGGCGGGGGCGGCTGGTGTCGCGGCCATACGGGCGTTGGTCGCGGCGAACGATCCCGAAGCCGCGGCCGGGGCGTTTGCGTTGCAGTGGGGGACGCCGTCGTGATCCGCGCTCTGCTGAGGACGTTTCTCGGACAGACGCGACGCTACGCGCTGCCCGTGTTCGTCCGCATGTTCATCCCCATGTTCGTTGTCGTGCTGCTAGCGCTCGCGACGACGACTTGTGCACCGCCGCCCGAACCGGGGCAACGGACAGACGCCGCGCCCGCGAAGAAGCAGGACCCGTCGCAGATCGAGACGCAACCGGGTGGGGCCACCAACGGATCGTCAGACGAGAGCGATGCCCCGGCGTCGAGCGTGACGCCCGTCCATGTCGAATACGAGCACCTGAACGGCGGGATCGCCGTTCCGCACTGCCCGCGCTGCGGCGTGGTCTTCGCCGCGGGTACGACCACGTGCTCGGGCTGTGGGCTCGTCGTCGCACCCTGGAACCAGGAAACTCTCTGCCCGCAATGCGTGGGAGCCGGCGTTTGCGCGCGATGTGGGAACGATCGGGCGTGTCTCGCGTGCAACGGCGACGGTGTCTGCCCCTATTGCGAAGGCGAGGGACAGCGCAACGGCGAGGAGTGCATCGAATGCCGCGGACGGGGTCGTTGCCGCACGTGCGCTGGCGATGGCTGGCGCTCGGTCCGTGACGGAGACTTCCTCCTCACCGAGACCGCGCTGCCCGGGATCTGTCCGACGTGTATCGACGCGAGTGGATTGTGTCCTGACTGCGGCGGCACCGGGGTCGACGCCGCCGATCAGATCTGCCCGACGTGCGCGGGTGAACGCACGTGTGTGGATTGCGGCGGCACCGGCCGCTGCGCGCATGATCGCGGCGACGGGCTGTGCGCTCTGTGTGGCGGCAGCGGTCGCGAGATCGTGAACGGTGAGCCGCTTGCACCCACCGATCGCATCTGGAACATCCATCGGGCGTCGGGAGAGGTCATTGTCGGGCGCGTTATCGGCTACGAGAAGTCGCTGATCCTCGTCAAGCGGACCGACGACAAGCGGGGTGCGGAACTCGGACTCGTGCCCGAGAAGTTGGAACCCGTCACGTACTACAGCGCCCTGCGCGATCACACGTCGATGGGCGACCCGGCCGGTCGCGTGATGCTCGCCAAACTTGCAGCCGGACTGGACCTGTTGCCACTGGCGCTCGTCGAGTGGCGACGCGCCGCCGCTGATCCTGCGTACGCCAAGAAGCTTGTCGGGCAGGAACGCGATGCCAGATTCCAACTCGTCGAGAAGTGGCTCGCCACCGCGAAGAAAGCACTCTCGACGGCCGATCGCGAGGCGGCGCTGCGCTTCGCACAACTCGCCGCGACGAGTGCCCGCGACGAGAGCACCGCAGCGAGCGCCCGTGCCCTTGTCCGCAGTGTCCGCGCCGAGATCGCGAACGAGAGCGCCGAACTTCCCGACGCGGACCGCAGGCGCCTCGAGTCCATGCAACGTGCAGCTGTGGCACGCTCCGTTGAAGAGGCTCGCGATCATCTCGAGCGCGCGGGCCAGCGCCTGCGCGCGGCCGTCGACGGCGGGCTCTCGGACGCCGCAGTCCGCAAGGCATTCGAAGAAGCCGACCGCGCGGCGTGGGCCGCAGAGCGCCTCGTCGGTGCGGAGGCGCAACGGGCGACGCCGACGACGGTCACATGGCCCGCGGCGCCAGATGATGTCATCGACGCAGCCCGTCGCCTGCGGTTGCAGATCGCGGTGGCACGCGCTGCGACCGAGGTGGCCGCGGGCCGCTTCGCGTATGCGGCGCGACTCGCGCGGCGAGCCGTCGCGCTGGCGACCGTCAGCGGAGACGGCGACGTCGCGCACGCGAACTCGATTCTGCAACAGGCGCAACTCGGGATGGCGCGCCGAGGCGTGCTCCGCGCGTCGCCCGCACCGGAGAAGGAATGACGTCTCGGGAGGATTCCATGCGTTCGCAACGGGTTCGCGTGCTCAGCGGTGCGCTGGTGGTTGCGCTCATCGCGGGCACGACGGCGATCGGAGTCGGCGGTTGTTCAAGCCGCCCGCCCACGACAGAAGAAGTGGGTGCCGACGCGACGAGTCCCGCCGCAGAGGCAGGGCAGTTTGCCGGTCGCCGGTCGGGGCCGATCGAGTTTCGCGCGTACTCGGGCGACGTTGCGGACGACGCGCGGCTCGCGACCGCAGTCGACGCAATGACCATGCTCGTCACGCCGACCATCGACGCCGCTGAGGAGCGCGCGGGTCTGGCGTTCACGACAGGACGGGGGGCGGCCGTCGTCTTCGTTGATAGCGACCTGAACATCGCCGGAGAGGTAAACTCGCGATTGCTCGACGGCCTGCGGCGCCCGGTGATTCGGATCTCTGCGCGGCACGTCGTGTCGGGAGCATTCGTACCCGAGGTGCACTTCCCGCCGCTCGTGGTCCAGGCAGTGGTGCTGGCGGTCGCGGGCGAACGGATGGCTCCGGGTTGGCTGCGGATCGGACTCGCAACCGAGGTCGGCGGCGCGTTCGATTGGACTCTCCATGAGCGAGTACTCGGCGGCCCGCGTGTTCGCACGCAGCCAGACACGCTCTTTCCGGAAACACCGGCGCACGATGACGCGCTCGTCGCCACCGTGCGCGTTCGCGCTCTCGCACGCATCGCGCGCGGCGAACGAGCTCTTGCTCGCTTCGTGACGACGCGCCTATCCGGGGCTTCGTCGGCTAACGCGCTGCGTGACGTGGGTGTACACGACGCCGACTTCCTCGAGGCAGCGGCGGAGACTGAGCGCGATCGCGCCCTCGCCGCTGTGGATCTCGTCGGGCCGCTGGCGTTGCTCGCGCAGGCCCGCGACGCTCTCGCGAGCAACGAGGCATCGCGCGGCATCCCGAGCGCGGGCTTGCTCGCGAAGGCCGTGGACGATGGCGACGCCAACGCATGGGTCGCGACCGATGCGCGCATCGTCCTAGCGGAGTACCGCCTGTTGGCAGGCGACGCGAAGGCGGCGCGCACGCTCCTGGCAACTGCACTCGCGTCTCCCGCACATCTCGTCCGTCGCCGCGAAGCGCGCCTGCTCGAAGCACGCTCGGCTGCGGCCGACGGCGACGCACGCGAGGCTTCGTCGCTCTATCGCCGTTACGCCGCGGACTATCCGAGCGGTGTCGGAACCGATGAGGCTCTTCGCGCGATCGGCGTCGCCCGCAAGGCCGAAGCGGAGCTGGTCCGCACGCGCGACGCCGCGGAGCGAGAGCGCAAAGCCGCGGCTTTGGCTGCGTCCGAGCCAGCAGAAACCGGCCCTGCGAAGGCCGGGAACGCGAACTCCGAGAACGCGGCGCGCACGAACGCGCGGAAGAAACCGACGCCCGCGCCGGGGCGCGACCCAAGCAGCGATCCGCTCCCGCCACCGAAGCCGCCCCGTCCGCTGCCGCCCCCCAAGGATTCAAGCGAGAGCGACGGCGCGGTGTCTGCTCGAATTCGCCGCAGTCCAGGCGCCGCCCCTCGGTCCCCGCCGAGCGGCGGACCGAGGGCGTCGCCACGCAGAGGCCAGCCGAGACCGCCCCTCGCCGGGTACCATCCACATGGGGGCGCCGACCTCAGAGGCTCCAACCTCACCGAAGAAGCGCAATCGCCACGCGGCGAGCGTGGGAAACGTCGCAGTGGCGCATGAGAGTTCGCACTCGATCGAGCCGAGCACGCAACGGGGTGAATTCGAGCTGATTGCCGCAATTCGGGCGTCTCTCGGCACGCCGCCTGAAGACGTGATCGTCGGGATTGGCGACGACGCTGCCGTCCTCTCGGTACCGCCGGGAGAGCAGCTTGTCGTCACGACCGACATGCTCGTGGAGGGGCGACACTTCGATGCGCTGACGGTCGGAGACGCAGCGAACGCGCAATCGGCTGCGGAAGCGATCGGGTGGAAGGCGCTTGCGGTCTCGATCTCGGATGTCGCCGCGATGGGGGGGCGCGCCCGCTGGGCAGTCGTGTCGATCGCGCTCCGCGCCGAGCACACTGGCAGTGTGGCCGACGCGCTGACGGTCGGCCTGCGACGCTGCGCGGAGAGCTTTGGCGTGGCGATCGTCGGCGGGGATACGACGGCATCGCCCGGCCCCCTGATCGTCAACGTCACACTCGCGGGGTCGCTCGGCGACGGGGACGCGGTGCTGCGCTCCGGCGCCCGGGTCGGCGACGCGGTCTGCGTGACCGGCGCGCTGGGCGGATCTCGCCTCGGTCGACATCTTCATCCGCAACCTCGGCAGGATGAGGCGCTCTCGCTCGTCAAAGAGGGTGTGGTGCACGCGATGATCGATCTCTCCGACGGACTCTCGTCCGATCTCGGCCATGTTCTGGACGCATCCGGCGTGGGGGCAATGCTGTGGGCCGACCGCGTTCCTATTCATCCAGATGCCACGCGACGGGCTGCCGAAACGGGTCGCCCCGCGCTCGAACACGCGCTGCACGACGGCGAGGACTTCGAACTCCTCTTCACGACTTCACCAGACGTGGCCGCGCGGCTCGCCACAGACGGACTCTGCGGCACGCCTGTCGCGTGGATTGGTAGGCTGACTGGCGACGCTGATTGCGTGATCGCGCCCGACGCGTCGCAGGAGTCCGCCGCCGTGCCGCTCGAGCGGAGGGGGTATGACCATTTCCGCAACGGTTGAAGAACGACTCGAGGGGCCGGACGCGACACGCGAACTCGGACGCCGACTGGCGTGCGCGCTGGCGCCAGCAAGCGAGGGAGTGGTGACGCTGTCCGGGCATCTTGGAGCCGGAAAAACGACGCTCGTCAAAGGGCTCGCCGAGGGTCTCGGGGTCGCGACTGCTGACGACGTCACGAGTCCCACGTTCTTGCGTCTTGTCCGCTACGAGAACGCCAGCCAGCGCGTGCAACTCGTGCATGTGGATGCGTATCGGATGCGCGGCGAAGAGGACGTCTTCGAACTGGGTCTCGACGAGGATCTTGCTGGCGGCGCTGTCGTGGCGGTGGAGTGGCCCGAGATGATCGAGGCCGCGTTGTCGAGCGATATTCTGGACGTCACACTCGACCACGGCGACGAGACGTATCGCACCGTTCACATCGCGGCCGGTGGTCCCACGTCGTCCGCGTGGCTCGCGCGGCTCGCAAATGCCGCGGTTGTCGAGGGGCGGCCCACATCGTGATGAGCTGCATGCGTCTGATCGCGCGGATCAGGTCGTGCGCCCGTCACGTCGGCGCCAACCTCGTCGGTACGGCTGCGTTGCGTTCCGGAGTGTTGGGTTCCGCATTGTTCGGTGCCGCAATGTTCGGTGTGGGGCTATTGCTCATCGGCGGGATGGCGCAGGATGTCCTGGCGCAGGAAGTCGCGACGGAGTTGGGGCCCGGCCCCCCGTCCGACGACGCGGGGATGGACGTCGAGATCGAAGTGCGCGTGGGCATGACGATCGTCGCGCCGGGGAAGCCTCTGGCCGGGGCCTGGGCGGCCATTGTCGCTCCCGGCGAGGGGCCTGCCGAGGCCGCGTCGCATGCGCTTGCGAGCAATGGCGACGGGCGTGTCTTGTTGCACGTGCCGCGCTCCGGTGGAGTGTTGCTCGTCTGGGCGAGAGACCACGCGCCGTACGCCACGTGGGTTTCGGGCGCGCGCTCGATGCCGATCGTTCTCGACGCGCCGCTGCGACTCGCGGTCGATGTGCGCACGCCGTCGGCGCAGCCGGCCGCGAACGCTCGCGTCACGACAATCGTTCGCATGTCGATTGCGGGGGCGCGCCCCGGGACGCCCGTCACGCATGAGTATCAGATCACGGAGACGACCGACGACGCCGGACATGCGGTGTTGCAGGGTCTCCCGGATGCAACTCTGCGCGTGCGGGCTGACGCGGAGGGCTTTGTCGGTGCCGAGGCGTTCCCGGTGCGCGCAGGCAAGGCGCCCCTCATGCTCGCGTTGCGGCGCGGCGCGACTGTGGAGGGGCGCGCCTGGTTGATCCCTGGAGGGGCAGCGGCCGAAGGCATTCGACTGCGGGTCGGAGAGCGCGAGACGACGGTCCGTGCCGACGGCACATGGGCCATCGACGCGATCCCACCGGGCTCGGCGCAGGTCGAACTCGTGAGCCCGAACCTCCTCATCCGGAGTGTCCCGGCGTTGGTCCTGCGAGACGGCGAACGTCGGGCAGGCATCGACCTCGAATTGATGCGGACGTCGATACTTACGGGCCGCTTGGTGGATCGCGACGAGCAGCCGATCGAACGCGCGTCGCTCACCCTCTTGTGGCCCTCGATCGGCACTCCGTGGAGCGGACTCCGAATGGAGTTCGAGGACGTCATCGGGCCCGGCGACGCCGGTGCGTTTCGACTGACTGGTTTGCCTCCGGCCGATGGCATCGCGCTGGAAATCCGCGCCCCCGGACGCGCGCCGCGGATCGTCGAGGGCATCGCGCTCGTGCCGAACGAGAAACTCGGTCCGCTCGTCGTTGTGATGGGACGCGGAGCGCTCATTGCCGGACGTGTGACCGACCCGGGCGGGGCGGCGGTCGAGGGGGCGCGCGTCGAGGCGCGTCCCATCGGCGACGCCGACGGTCGCGACGCGGCCGACGTCGCCATCACCGGACCGGGGGGCGTTTTTCTACTCGACGGACTCCCCGCCGTTCCTGTGCGTCTGCGCGTAACGCCGCCCCCGGGCGCTCCGTGGCGCGGCGCGAGCTTTGGGCCGTTCTCTCCGGGCGCCGAGACAGCGACGCGCCCGCCGCCCCTCATCCTTCCCATCGGGCACGCGCTACGCGGGTTCGTGATTGGTGCGCCGCCGCGGGCCACGGGCGTCATCGAGGCCGCGAACGGCGAGGTCTTCTCGTTCGCATTGGATGCGGGCACGTTCGACGTCGCGGGTCTGCCTCCCGGCGATGTCTACATCGAGATCCTCGACGCCGACGGATATGGAGGCGCCCGTGCGGATGCGCGGGTCCCGGCCGGGTGGCCCCTGGAACTCAAGTGGCGCGATGCGGCCACCGTGCAACTCCGGCTGGAGGGCCGCGGCGGGCGTCTGATCACGCGCGCGGAACTGATCGCCGAACCGCGTCGTCGGACCGGCGACGAGAGCGACAACGCGCCTCTGCCGCGGGAGCTATCGAGTGCAGAGGGCAGTCTCGACGGCAAATTCAAGCTTGCGCTCGAGCCGGGACGCTGGCGCGTGACCGCGCGCGCCGGAGGACTCGTCGGCTTCGCGGAAGTCGATGTCGATCCGACGTCCGGTGCCGCGGCGACGATTGCGATGGTGCAAGGCGAGACCGTCAGCGGCGATGTCGCCTCCGATGACGGCGGGCGGCCCGTCGAGGGCGCGCTCGTGACGGTCACGTCGTTCGGCGATGCGGGCGCGCCAGCGGCCACGACGCTCTCCGACGCGCGCGGTCACTTCCGGATCGAAGGCATCGCTCCCGGTATCGTGCGCGTGAAGATCGAAGCGCGCGGACACGCGACGTTTCTGTCCCGACCCCAGGCGGTCCAGCGGGCGGCGTCGCTCGACATCGGTCGCGTCGAACTCGGGCCGGGCACGACCCTCATCGGCGTCGTTCACGATGCGGCCGGTGTCCCGTCCCGCGGCGCGGCTATTGTATTCGTACACGACGCCGGGACGACGGTGAACGGCACAACGGACCTGCATGGTCGCTTCCGCCTGGAATATCTCGCGCCCGGTGGGGGAGTCGTCGAGGTCGCAGGTCGATCCCGCCGCGTGGACCTGCCGGTCGGCACGCCGGAGACCCGCATCGAGATCGACCTCGGTGACGGGACGGTGCTGCGGGGGCGTGCGACAACGGACGGCCGCCCCGAGGCATTCGCTCGCATTTCGGCGTGGGTAAGGATCTCGGCAGGGGGGCAGAGCAGCGAGCCGATCGAGGTACGGACGCACGCCGATGCGCAGGGCCGCTTCGAGTTGCCGCCGCTGCCCGCAGGCGAGATCGGCATCGAAGTGCTGGCCGCCGACGCGGAGACTCCGTGGGAGACGGAGTTCACTCTGGCGCAATCGGCGAATGAGTGGATCGACCTGGAGCTGCCAGCCGGAGGCGTGTCGGGAGCGGTACTGCAGGCGGCCGGAAACGGCGTGCCCGGCGCGCGCGTGTGGCTCTGGTCCGTCGATGCCGAAGGCGCTCTCGAACGCGTCGTGGGACGCACGCAGACCGTCGCGGAGGGGCGATTTCGGATCGATCGCATACCGGCCGGGCGTTTCGTCCTCGAGGCGCGCCGCCGCGGCTACGGCGAGGGCCGCTCGGCGGTGTTCGATGTGAGCGCAGGTGCATTTTCGTACGGCGCCGAGATCCGTCTCGGAGACGAGTCCGTGCTCGCGGGCCAGATCGTCGACGGTCGCGGCGTTCCCGTCGCCGAGGGGTGGATCTCGGCCACACCATACGAGGACTCGTCGGTGCGGGTCCGAATACGCGTGCGCGCCGGGGCGGACGGTCGCGTTGCACTGCATTCGCTCACGCCAGGCGACTATGAAGTGGCCGTCGGCGGACCCGGGCGCGGACGCGTGGAACTCGGCGTGTTGCGACTCACCGTCGGCACGACCGATCTCGGGCAGCTCACCCTCGAGGCAGGCGGCGCTCTGCGTATCACTGTCTTCCAACCGGGCTACGTGCCTGCCGTCGGGGAACGGGTGACGCTGCGCGACCTGATCGGACGCACCCCCGAACCATGGCGCGATGCACGCGACCCGACCGTCTCACGCACCTCGACGCGACTCCGTGTGACGGACACCAACGGCACCGTGCTCGTCCCGGATCTCGCTCCGGGGCTCTATCTGATCTCGCTGGCGGACGTCCCGGAACCAACCGAGTTCACCGTCCGTGTCCGAGCCGGCGAGGTCACCGCAGTCTCCCTCTGGGCCCCGCCCTTCACCGACTAGCAGCCTGTCGGAGTAGTCCGTCGAGGACCGGGTTTGTCCAGGGGCGTCGTCCGTCGTGCTTGAGAGGCGAAGTCCCTGCCGAAGCAACATCGAGTCTGACAAGTGCGACGGACGGCGTTCCTGGGCGGAGTCAACCGTTCTCGAACTCGGTTGCGAAGGCACATTCTCCGGTTCCGATTGACTACTCCGACAGGCTGCTAGCCCAAGAACGTCGGATAACCCCACAGACCGGGTCGGCCTTGGGGCCTTATAGCCTCGACGCCGGTCTGCAGGGAGTTGGTGCGCGGCGCCGCGCGGAGCATTCGATGCGCGACGGCGCGGGCTCGAAACGCCCATTCCGGCGCGCGACGTTTGGCCCCGTTCCTGCTACACCAACGCCCGTGGGAAGAATTCGCGCAATCATCCGAACCAGATCGAGCCAACTCCGTTCAGGGGGATGGTGACGGATGCCAGTGTCTGATTCCGAGCTCATGGAACGGTTCGGGGACGGCGACGACGAGGCATTTCGTCAGTTGGTCGAACGGCATCAGAAGCCGCTGACCAACTTCTTCTGGCGCCAGTGCTTCGATCGACAGATGGCTCAGGATTGCACGCAGGAGGTCTTCCTCAGGCTCGTGCGACACCGAGGCCGATGGAAACCCCAAGCCAAGTTCACCACGTATATGTATCGCATCGCCGAGAACCTCTGGATCGACCGGTACCGCTCGAAGAAGGCGGCGCCGACGATCATGTCGTTGCAGATTCCGACCGGCGACGACGGCGGAGATCTCGGTCGCATCCTCCCCGGTCGTTCGCGTCTCCCCGAGCAGGGGGCGGCCGATGGGGAACTCTCCATTCGCATCCAGAAGGCAGTGGCGAGCCTGACCGAAGAGCAGCGCAGCGTCTTCCTGCTCGCCGAGACCAAGGGCCTGAAGTACGCAGATATCGGCGCAGTGCTCGACATCCCCGTCGGCACCGTCAAGTCCCGCATGCACGCCGCCATTCACAAGTTGCGGTCACTACTCGAGGAGGAAGCCCGTGAGCACCTGCGCTGACCTCCGCGAGCACCTCGTCGAGTTCGTCCACGGCGAGTTGGACAGGGACGTCCACACCGCCGTCAGCGACCACGTCGCCGCGTGCGACGCCTGCGCAGCCGAAGTGGCAACGATCGGCTCAGTCCTTGAACTCGTCGCATCCGCTACCGAGATCGATCCCACGGAGAGTGAGAAGAGCGCGCTCTTCTCCGCCATCGACGCGGAGCTCGAAGCCGGGAAGGCCCCAGTACTGGATGGCGGCGCTGTCTTGGATGGTGGGGCTGTGCGCGGCGCATGGGATCGCGCTGTCTGGCACTACGAGCACTCGTCTGGCTTCCGTCGGCTGACGCTCACGTCCATCGGCCTGCATGCCGCGGTTGCCGCCGGCGTCGCGTGGCTCCTGGTCGGCGGTGCCCAACTGCAATCGCAGCCACATATCAGCGTCGGCACGAACGACGAGATCGCGGCGCTGCAGAGAGACCTTCAACGCGATCTGCAGGACGAGATGGGCGGGTTCCAGCGCGCCATCCCCGACGAGATCGTCGCCGCGCCACCGCGGGTCTTTGTCGAGGCAACGCGCGATGGTGTCGTGCTGCCTTCGGCCATTCGCGAGCTGGCCGGTTTGCGCGGTCGCGGAGAGAAGCTGCGCGCCCCGACGTTTGGGATCTTGATCCGACTCCGCGCGGTCCTCGACGACGCCGGTCGTTCCCGGCGCCTCGCGGAACGCATTGGCGATGTCGGCCCGCGCGCCGACGCCGCGGTTGCAGACGGGCTCGCCTGGCTCGCGAAGAGCCGCAGCGACGACGGGCGCTGGGGGCCAACTCCGAAGGACGGCGCCGCCGACGTGCGCGATGGCGTCACAGCCGCCGTCGTGCTCGCATTCGTCCAGAGCGGCCACTCGGCCAGCGATGGGGAGTACGCCGAGACGCTGGCGCCCGCGATCCGGGCGCTCGAGAAGCGTTTGCTCGATGGTGCGGCGGCAGGTGATACGAAACCGGTCTACTCGCAGGCGCTCGCCATCCGCGCCCTCGCGTGGTCCTGGGCCCTCGACTTCCGCAACCTGTCACCGACCGAGCGCGAGTCGCGGCAGAAACTGCTCGCGAAGGCCGGCGCGTCACTCGTCGCTGCGCAGCATGAAAACGGTGGCTTCGGCTACCGACCTGGCGACGAGCGTCCCGATGCCTCGTGCACGCTCTTCGTGGCAGGCGCACTCAGCGATCTGCGGCTCGCCGGAGTGCTTCGCGCCGACGCGACGCTGCGCCGCGCAGGCAGATATCTCGCGTCGCTTCGCGGTGACGACGGGTCGCAGTCCTACGCAAAGGCAGACGATCGCCTGGACGACCCGACGTTGACCGCTGGCCTGCTCGCGCACGCGGGCGTTCTGGGCGTCAAGGGCGACCTGAGCAAGCCCCTCGCTGCCGTGCGCGCCGCACTGGTGAAGACGAAGACCCCGGACGCGCTCCTGGCGTGGACGGGGATGCAGGCGCTGCGCAGCCAACAGGGACTGGCGCCGGCCATGACGGTGCTGCTCGATCGGCAGCGAGACGACGGATCGTGGCCCTCCGCGACCGATCGCCACTGCCGACTGGGCGGCGACGATCTGACGACGGCGATGGGGGTCCTCGCCGTCACCCGCGTTTACCTCCCGTGAGACCGCGGCACCAGCGCAGCGACCGGGCGAGGGCGTCTTCGCGGTCTTAGCACGCGCATCGTGATGGCCCGGTCGCTGCACCGGTGCGGCGTGCTTGCGATGGCTCCGCGCTTCGCGCGCAGCGGCGCAATCACGGGCGGTCTCAGTGTTGTCGGTGCTCGCTCCGCTTCGCACGGCTCGACTTCACTTCGTTTCGCTCGCGGGCAAATTCGGTAGCGATACGGAGCCAGGACAACTTCGGCGGAGTTCGGATGTTGGCATTCGCTGCGTCGATGTCCCTGCTCCGAACTCTGCCGAAGTTGTCCTGGCTCCGTATCGCAGTGTCGCAGTTGACGTGGGGGATTGGGGGTTCGGTGGGTTCTGGCATGGAGGTTGCGAAACGGGATGTAGACACAGGAGGCATTCCGATGGAAACGAGACTCGTCGCGATCATGAAGGGCCAGCGGTACTACGAGGTGATGAAGGAGTCTCGCGCTCTCTTCACCGGGAGCCTGGAGGAGTGTCAGCGATTTGCTCGACTTCACGTCGAGAAGGAGCTGAAGGCGCGACGCAATCGCCGCCGGCGCGACAAGCCTGCCGCGAAGGTCTACCGTGCCTGGGCGAGAACCGCCGCAGTCTGATCCCAGCTGGAAAGCCAGGCTCATACGTCGGTCGAATCTCAGATCCATGCCCGGATCTCGTCGGCTTCGTCTCTTGAGCTTCCAAGACTGTGTCGAGAGAGGGGCGCTTCCCATTGCGGGAGGCGCCCCTCTTCGCGTTGGGGGCACCGTCGCGACGGCTAGAATCCTTCGCAAAGCGTGCGGAAGGGGTTGACACGGTGCAAACGTCGGTTATCACCCCGAGCCGATGTATGACTCACGAGTGACGTCGATCCTTCACTGTCCGCGGATGAACGCGACCGATCCTGAGCGCAATTCGAATCGCAACCGATCGCACACGCGGCGCTTCGTTCGGGTAACGGCGATCATGGCGGCCATCCTGTGCGGATCCGCTCTCTCCGCCTGCTCCTCGACCGGGCCAACCGGAGATGGCGTCTCGGATCTCGATCCCACCGCCTTCGACACCGCAGCATCCGCGGCCGAGCCGAGCACGCGCCGCAAGTCGCCCGCCGTCACGCAGATCGGTCGCGAGATCCTGCCTCGAGCCGGGATGGTCGTGCGCGGACGAACGATCGGCGTCTCCCGTGTCCGCGGAACCGAGGTCGCGCGCTTCGAGGTCGATGAGGTCCTGCGCTCCGTTCCCTGGGATCAGTTGCCCGAGTCCACCGACGCCCCGGTGCTGACCGTCTTCTCCGGCGAACCAGGCATGATGCCGGGAGCAGGACGCGAGGCCATCATCCTGGTCTCACGGCGGGTTCGATCGCCGAACCACGATCTGGTCCAGGTCGTTCCGATCGAGGGCACCGGTGGCCCGGAGCGTCTGCACGCATATCGTCGGTATCTGGAGATCGAGAGTCTGCCGCGCGAAGCAGAGCGCGTCGCGGCGCTCCTTGAGTATTTGAGCACTGCAGTCACCGACTCGCGGCGCTGGACGCGCGACAACGCAGCGCTGGAATTCGGATCGCTTGCGACGGCACGCCCCGACGATCTCGGGGCGAGTGTCGTCAACGTCCTACGCTCGGCCACGTTCCGGAGTAACTCGAGCGTCGTGCAACGTTCGCTGCAGAAAGCGCTCTCGATCGCTGAGCGCAACACCTCGCGCGCGCCGCCAGCGCCGGTGGCGGTCGTGTCGCGGAAGGACGATCTGGCTCCCTACGTGGCGCGCTACGACGCCGAAGTGGATGCCGCCGAGCGGAGGCTCATCGTCATGGAGGCAGGCATCGACCTGCAAGCCGACGCAGCGCCGCTGCTCCGACGCGCGCTCGACGATCGCGATGAACGCGTCCGCGAAGCCGCTGCGGCGACGGCGGGCCAGCTTCAGATCACGGCCATCAGCGACGCCTTGCTTCCACTGCTGACACGCGGCGAGCCCCTACCAGTCCGGCGCTCGACGGTGCGCGCACTCGGATATCTACGCGCCACGCAGGCCGTTCCGAACCTCGCCATCCTCGCGCGGGCCGACGGCGTCCTCGGTGACGACGCGTGCTACGCACTCGGGCGGGTGCGCTCCCCCGAGGCCGTCACGATCATGGGAGAGCTTCTGGCAACGGCCGTCGGGGAGCGTCGCGGTCTCCTCGAATTCTTGCTCTCGGATACGTTCGTCGAGCAGGAACGTGCTCTCGGTCGTCCGCTCGACTGACCGGGATCATGTCGGCGGGGCTCGCGCGATCACGGCGACGGCGCGGTGGTGACGTGTGCCACTGAAGTGCGGCATTGGCGATCGCACGCATGTGTCCTCGGACTTCCGGTTCTGCCGCGCTCGCGCGTCCTAGACTCCGGGGTGACGGTTCGTCTCGAGCGAACCGTCTTCTTGTCTCGCTCCCGGAGGTCTTCATGCGCGCAGCGGTTCTCCCGCTCCTCGTCGTCTTCATCGTGCCTGCCTTCGGGCAGGACTCGCCGGTTCCACTCCCAGCGCGTGAAGCTGATCCGGCGGCAAATGCGAAGAACGCCGCGAATCGCGGAGCCGTCTACGTGCCCAAGCCGGCCGAGCCCAACAAGCCCATCTTGCGGCTGCGCATCGAGGATGTGGGACGGCTCGCATTGCGCAACAGCCCGCGCTTCAACGTGAGTCGTCTCGCGCCCGCCATCGCGCGCACATTCGAGGATGAAGCGATGGGCGAATTCGACCCGCTCTTCGCCGCCCGCGCGACGGGCGGCCGCGACAAGGCGCGGGTCTTCTTCGACCCGTCGGCATTTGGACCAGGTGGAAGCTCCTCGTCGCCGGATCTCTTCATCACGGAGGATCGCCTCAGCGGGAGTGCCGGGGTCTCGGCGACGCAAGAATGGGGCGGCGAGTTGAGCTTCACCGCCGAGACGTCATCCGCCGACCGCAGTGGTGCAACCAGTATCCGGTCGCTGCAACCGCGCTACGACGGGCTGCTCTCTCTCGGCTACACGCATCCGCTCCTGCGCGGGGCGGGACGCGATGTACGGCTCTCCCGCGCACGCGAAGCCGCAAAGCGAACGAGTGAGTCCGAGGATCGTCTGTCGCGCGAAGCGGAACTGACCGTGCTCGACGCAGAGTCGCTCTACTGGTAGTTGGTCGGCGCCATTGCCGACCGCGCCGTTCTCGACACGTCGCTCGAACTCACGCGCGAGCTGCTCGCCGTGGCACGCGCCCGCTTCGAGGCGGGGCGCGGCATTCCCGCCGACGTCGCAGAAGCCGAGGCCGGACTCGCGCGGCGCGAGGGCGAGTGGATCGATACGCAAGCCCGCGTCGGGAACCTCTCTGACCGTCTGCGCGAATTGGTCATGCCCTTCGAAGGGCGCGGCTCCAGCTTAGCTCTCACCATCCTGCCGGTAGATATTCCCGCTGACGATCTCGACGAACTCCCGCCCGAACCAGATCGCGAGACGCTCGAGGTCGCGCTCCGGCAGCGCACCGATGTGCGCGCCACGCGAGCGGCGCTGGATGCTGCAAAGCAGGCCGAACTCCGCGCACAGAACGAGGAGAACTTCGAGCTCAACGCACTCTTGACTGGCGGGCTACGCGGGTACGGAAGTGGCTTCTCCCAGGCCTCCGACGACTGGAAGGATCGCGATGACTACGTCTGGGAGGCCGGCCTCGAGCTTGCGATTCCGATCGGCAACATCACAGCCACGGCTCGACTCCGACGCGCCGAGCGCCAGACGCAACAGGCCCAACGGGAGCTGGTTGCGCTGCGCAACTCGGTCGTGCGCGAGATCCGCGAAGCCGTCCGCAACACACGCTCCGCCGTGGACCGCATTCGCGCGGCGAAACGAGAGCGCGTCGCTACGGAAGCGCAGCTGCAGGCGGAGCAGTCGCGTCTCGAGAAGGGCAAGTCGACGCCGTTCCGCGTGCTCGAGAAGGAAGAGGATCACTCACGGGCGATCGCGAGGGAGATCCGGGCGCGGGTGGACCTCGAGACGGCGCGTGCCGCGCTCGCGTCGGCCCTCGGGTCGCTCCTGGTCGAGCGGAACCTGCGCGCGCTGGCGGTGGGGGAATGACGTTGCGCCGCGTGGCGATCACGCTCGGTGTCGTGCTCCTGGTCCTCGGGTTCTTCTGGGCCATGGGCGACGCCCTCGAAGGCCTGAACGTCCCACCCGAGCCAACCGAACCGTATTTTGAAGAGCGTGTGGCAACCGAACCGCCGCCCATCGTCGAGCCGCCACCGGAGCTCGCCGCGCGGCGCTCGTTCTGGCTCCGCATGCTCATCACCGGCGACCGCACGGACGTCCAGTGGGCGAAGGAGCAGATCCGCCACGACGGCGCGGAGGGCCGGGCGACCGTACTCGCTGCCGCCATGCGCAGCGTCCGCGCCAACAATGCGTTCGTGCAGCAGGCGCTCGACGTTCTGCTCGAGAGCCCGTCCGCCGATTGTTATCCGCTTGCGCGCGACGTGCTTGAGAGCCGCGACCCACACGCCGTCAATCGAGCCGTCCTGTTGCTCGCAGAACTCGGGAGCATGGCGGAACCACTTGCGCCGCGGCTCGCCACTCTCGCCGTCGAGCGCGAGTACCCGATCCCGCAGTACGCGATGACGGCTCTTGCGCGAATCGGCACACCGGCGGCCCGCGACGCCGCGATGGACGCCGTCACGCGCATGGTCGCCAGCCAGCGCGCGTTCGGCTACGTCGCCCTCGCGGAGATCGGCGGCGATCAGGTCGTGACGTTCATTCGCGCTGCGTTCGACGTCGAGACCGAACCGGTCACGAAGCTCGCTGCGGCAGAGGGGCTCGTTCGTGCCGGCGACAAATCAGCGGTGCCGTGGCTGCGCGCGGAACTGGAACGCAACGATCCGGGCTCTATTCAGAGTGACGCGACAATTCGTGTGCTGGCGCGCACACTGGACCCCGAGGCGTTCCGGCGCTACGCCGCGCTCGCCACAGATCGGCTCGAGAGTGACAAGCGGCGCGCGAACGCGATCGAGATGATCGCAGACTATTCGCTCGCGCAGCTGCTGCATCCGCTCGGCGAGGTCCTGAAGGACAGGAACTCAATCGATGCCCGCGTGTCGGCGTGGGACCTGCTCATCAATAAGGGCGCACCCGGGCGCATCGACGATCTGCAAGCGATGCTCTTCGCGCCCGGGCCAAACGGAGCGTCGGATCGCCGTGTGGCCGCGTTGGTGCTTGGTCGCCAGCGCCGGCCCGAGACAGCCGGTTCGCTCATCGATGCGATCAACGCACTTGCCGCGACCGAGATCGAGGAGCGGGCGCTCTATCTCCGAGCACTCGCTCTGACAGGCGCCGACGAAGCCGCCGAGGTTCTGGCGCGCGCGATGGCCGGAGACACGTCACGCTTTGGAATCGGCGGTACGGCGTTCGATGTCTTCGGCGTGCTCGGGTCGATGACGCCCGCATTCCAGCAGGTCTTCGGCAAGGCGGTGTTGCGCGCGCTGAATGGCGACTTCGGCGCACCGTCCGGAGCGGGATTGCAGTTCCTGTTGTTGGCGGCGCCGACTTGCTGCGGCGGCGAAGCGGCAGAGTACGTGGAGCGCTTCGTAGATCACGACGCCCGCGAGATTCGCGAGGCGGCCATGTCGGGGCTCGCGTTCGTCGGTCGGCGCGACTCGCTCATTGTTCTGCGACGCGCATGGCGGCGGAAGCAGGACGACCTCCTGCGCGATACGCTGCGCGACACGATCGAGAAGCTGCAATTTCGATCGGAGTGACACCGGGGCTTCGGCGGCGCAGCGTTGGTGCATCGGTCGCACGTTCGGCGTCGATCTGTCGCGACGTGCGAGCCTGCCGGCCCAGCGAGTCGAGGCTGGGGGAGCGGTGAGGCAATTGGCAGGGGGTTTGCGATCCTCACTGACAACCGCGAGGCTGGGCGCGCCGCAAGCGCACACCGGGCTGCGCGCGGAAGCCCGTCCACACAGCAAGCAACTGCCCAGCAACCGCGAGGTGTCTCTGCATGGCCCGATCGATCGCCGTCCCGATAGCGAGCGGAACCATCGACTCGGCGAATAGGCGCGGCGGCGACCGTCGTCAGGGCCCGACGCCGATCTTCTCGCGCCACACCTTCCTTGGTGGGCGACGGCAGGGCGACCGGAGACTGGCCGGATCTCCCAACCAGTACGTGGATCGCTACGAGGCCTGGCTTGTCGGTGCGCTGGTCGCGATCTCGGCGCTCTGCGCGCTCGACGCCGTCTTCACCCTGCTCTACATCCAGAAGGGTGGCTCAGAAGCCAATCCGGTGATGGCGGCGGTCATCGAATGGGGACCGCGGCCGTTCCTGATCCTGAAGTGCGTTGTCACGAACCTGGGCCTGATGATCCTCTGTCTCCACAAGAACTTCCGCTACGTGAAGGCCGTCATCTGCTCGCTGCTCGGTGTCTACGGGCTCTTGCTCGTCTACCACTTGTGGCTCGCCGCGATGGTCCCGTAGCGGATCTCCCTGAGGCGTCGCCTCCGGCGACCGACACACGCCGCTCCGCTCTCAGGCCGCGTGCGGTGCGGACCGCAACGACCGGCGCAGCAACGCCACGCCGAGCAGGAACACCGGGATGCCGAAGGCCTGGCTGAACGAGAGCCCCGAGCCCATGACATCGAGTCCACGATCCGCGTCACCGCGCCAGAACTCCACGACGAAGCGCGCAATTGGGTAGAGCATGAGGTAACTCGCCGTGACCACACCAGGGCGATCGAGGGCCATGCGCAACCGACTGATCACGAAGAGCAATCCGAGTACGACGAAGTTCGAGAGTGACATGTAGATCTGCACCGGGTGCAGCCAGTACGGAGCCATGAACCCGTCGGCCGTCTCGGAGAACGCATAGCGCCAGCCCTCGGCCCGACTCGGGAACTGGACCGCGTACCACGGGGCGTGCTCGGGCAGCACGATCGGTGAGCCATCCTCGGCGAGCAACTTCGCGCCGTAGTCGTCCCCCGCGCAGAAGCAGCCCCAGCGGCCAACGGCCAGCGCGAGCGCGAGCCCCATGACCGTCGCGTCGGTGACGACGAGCACCGGCAGCTTCCGTTTCGCCGTGAACCAGAAAGCGAAGATCGTCGCGCAGGCGAATCCGCCGTACCAGACGAGTCCTCCCTCCCAGATCTTGAACACGTCGAGGAACTTCCCGCGAAACCTGTCGAACTCCTGGATCACGTAGAGGAGACGCGAGCCGGCGATCCCGGTCGCCAGGAGATAGAAGCAGAAGTCGAACGAGTCCTGACGTTCCAGAATGTTGCACTTCTCGAGGCGACGGCCGATCAGCCAGGTTCCGGCGAGGAAGCCCAGAATCACCATCACGCCGAACATCCGGATCGGGAACACGGTGTCGGCATCGGCGCCCGGGAACCATGACATGGGGATGCGGAAGAGGACGGGGAACATGCGGGGGGCCTCGGTGGTGGGGGGCGCTGCGTTGATCCGATCAGGCGATACGGCGCAGACGCAGCTCAGGTCTTGTGCCGGAACGCCAGTGCGCGTGCCCTTATACGCGATCCGGCCGAGCGTGTCTCAGGTCACTGGCGCAAGCGGTGGAGTGTCCGTCACCCGCCGAGACATCGTGCCGACCTATCGACGTAGAGAGTAGATTCTGCGGTTCCACCCACGGATTGGGTCGAAGTGTCGGCGGAAGACCCCGCCAATCGACCCCCTCGAGGAGCGTTCGTCCATGACCCACCCGACCGCAGACGACCCGACCGCAACTGACGCCGCGTCGAAGAACCCGACATCAATGGACCCCCTCGGCCCGTGCGACACGTTCCTGCACCGGCACATCGGCCCTGGTGCAGAGCAGACCGCGCAGATGCTGGCCGCCCTTGGGTTCGACTCGCTGGACGCGCTCACGAAGCGGGCCGTCCCCGACGTCATCCAGACGGAGCGACCGCTGACGCTCGGTCCGGCGCGCGGCGAGCACGAGCTGCTCGAGGAACTCGCGCAGGTCGCGGCCAAGAACAAGGTCCTGCGTTCGTTCATCGGCATGGGCTACCACGGCACGATCACGCCTCCGATCATCCAGCGCAACATCCTGGAGAACCCGGGCTGGTACACGCAGTACACGCCCTATCAGGCCGAGATCAGCCAGGGGCGCCTCGAGGCGCTCTTCAACTTCCAGACGATGGTCGCCGAGCTCACCGGGTTGCCGGTTACCAACTCGTCGCTCCTCGACGAGGGCACGGCGGCCGCCGAGGCGATGGGGCTCTGCTACGCCGCGGCGCGACAGAAGAAGAAGCGCTTCTTCGTGGCAGCGGACTGCCATCCGCAGACGATCGCCGTCATTCGCACCCGCGCCGAAGCGCTTGGGATCGAGGTCGAGGTCGGAGACATTCTGGACGCGGAATTCGACTCCAGCACGTGCGGTGTGATCGCCCAGTACCCGACCTCCGACGGCCGGATCATCGACTACACAGCCGTCGCCGACCGCGTCCACAAAGCGCGCGCGCTCTTCTGCGTTGCTGCCGACATCATGGCCCTCGTGCTTCTGAAGTCGCCCGCCGAGATCGGCGCCGACATCTGTGTGGGAACGACGCAGCGCTTCGGTGTTCCGATGGGCTACGGCGGACCGCACGCCGCATTCATCGCGACGAGCGACAAGTACAAGCGCCAGATCCCGGGTCGCATCATCGGGCTCTCGAAAGACAGCGCAGGCAACCCCGCGTTGCGTCTTGCGTTGCAGACGCGTGAACAACACATCCGGCGCGAGAAGGCGACGTCGAATATCTGCACGGCGCAGGTGCTACTCGCCGTGATGGCGGGCATGTACGCGGTCTATCACGGTCCGGATGGCCTGCGTGCCATTGCGCGTCGTATCCACGCGGCCACGAGCATCCTGGCAGCGGGCTTGACCGAGATGGGGCTGACACTCGCCGACGCCCCATTCTTCGACACACTGCGCGTCGGCGTCGGCAATGCCGACACTGTGATGGCGGCGGCGCTCGCGCGCGGCATCAACCTGCGCAAGATCGATGCGTCGACGATCGGCGTCTCCCTCGACGAGACCGTTACCCAACGCGACCTCGCTGATCTCCTTCTGGCATTCGCACCCGCCGGCACGACGGCTCCGACCGTCGACGCACTTCGAAGCGCCGCCACGCGCGGGATTGACGCAACGCTGCTGCGCACCGACGAGTTCCTGGCGCATCCAGTCTTCAAGACCTACCACGCCGAAACCGAGATGCTGCGCTACCTGCACCGCCTGCAGGATCGCGACCTCTCGCTCGTGCAATCGATGATCTCGCTTGGTTCATGCACGATGAAGCTGAACGGTACGAGCGAGATGCTGCCGGTCACGTGGCCGGAGTTCGGTGCGCTGCATCCGTTCGTCCCACGCAATCAGGCGCAGGGCTACACCGAGATGTTCGAGCACCTCGAAAGCCAGCTCGCCGAGATCACCGGGTTCGATGCTGTCTCGCTGCAGCCGAACGCGGGCGCGCAGGGCGAGTACACCGGCTTGCTCGTCATCCGCGCGTGCCACCGCGACAACGACCAGGGCCATCGCAACGTCTGCATCATTCCGACGTCGGCGCACGGTACCAATCCAGCGAGCGCGGTGATGGCGGGCATGAAAGTGGTGCTGGTCCAATGCGATGACAACGGCAACATCGACGTCGCCGACCTCCGCGCAAAGGCGGAACAACACGCCGACAACCTCGCGGCATTGATGGTCACGTATCCGTCTACGCACGGCGTCTTCGAGCGGCCGATCCGTGAGATCTGCGCGATCATCCATGAGAACGGCGGACTCGTCTACATGGACGGCGCGAACATGAACGCTCAGGTCGGGCTCTGCCGCCCCGGCGAGATGGGCGCTGACGTCTGTCACCTCAACCTGCACAAGACATTCTGCATCCCGCACGGCGGCGGCGGTCCCGGCATGGGCCCGATCGGCGTCGTGGCGAAGCTGGCTCCCTACCTGCCGGGCCACCCCGTCGTGGACATGGCGGGCGAGAAGGCGATCGGACCCGTCTCGGCGGCACCGTGGGGCAGCGCGAGCATCTTGCCGATCAGCTACGTCTACATCCTGCTCCTCGGTGACCTCGGGCTCACGAAGGCGACGCAGATCGCAATCCTCAACGCCAACTACATGGCGAAGCGTCTGGAGACGGAATACGACGTGCTCTACCGCGGAGACGGCGATCTCAACGCGCACGAGTTCATTCTCGACTTCCGCGGTTTCGAGGAGTCGGCGCACGTCACAGTCGAGGACGTTGCCAAGCGGTTGATGGACTACGGTTTCCACGCACCGACCATGTCGTTCCCGGTACCCGGCACGCTCATGATCGAGCCGACCGAGAGCGAGTCGAAGGCCGAGCTCGACCGGTTCTGCGATGCGATGCTTCTGATCCGCGAAGAGATCCGCGCGATCGAGGAAGGCCGCATGGACGCCGCGGACAACGCGCTCAAGAACGCGCCGCATACCGCTGCTGCTGTGACCGCGAACGAGTGGTCACACCCGTACACGCGCGAGCAAGCAGCCTTCCCGGCCCCATGGGTGGAGAGTCACAAGTTCTGGCCTCCGGTCGCGCGCATCGACAACGTCTACGGCGATCGCAACCTCATCTGCGCGTGCCCCCCGATCGAGGACTACGCCGAGTAGGTTTCGCTTTCTCAGGCGGTGCACCACGACACGTTGCGGTTAGGCTCTGCGTTCGGATTCGTCCGTCGGGAGAGCATTTGCGATGAGCCACGCCAGAACGTCGAAGACACGCCGCGTCGCCGCCGGCGTCCTATTTGTCGGGGTCGCGGGAGTGCTCGCTGCACTTTCGACAGCGGCCAACGCACAGGATGCGGAGTTGCCGGAGATCGCGTACACGAAGCGCGTTCTCGATAACGGACTCACGGTCATCGTTCACGAGGATCACAAGGCGCCAGTCGTCGGTGTGAACATCTGGTACCACGTCGGATCGAAGAACGAGTTACCGGGCCGCACCGGATTCGCGCACCTCTTCGAGCACCTGATGTTCAACGGCAGCGAGAACGCCGACGACGACTGGTTCGTGGCCACAGCGGCGATGGGGGCCACGGACGTCAACGGAACGACGAGTCAAGATCGAACCAACTACTTCCAGACCGTTCCAAAGGGCGCTCTTGACCGCACCCTCTGGCTCGAGTCCGACCGGATGGGACATCTCCTCGGCGCCATCGACCAGGGCAAGCTCGACGAGCAACGCGGCGTCGTCCAGAACGAGAAACGGCAGGGCGAGAACAACCCGTACGGCGGCGTGTGGCAGGTCATGCAGCCCCTCCTCTACCCGGTCGGGCATCCCTACTCGTGGCGGGTGATCGGGTCGATGGACGATCTGAATGCAGCAACGCTCGATGACGTCCGCGCCTGGTTCCGCGCGTACTACGGGGCGGCCAACGCGGTGCTCGTCATTTGCGGCGATGTCGAGACAGAGCAGGCGTTCGAGAAGGCGGCGCATTACTTCGGCGACATAGCGCCCGGTCCGCCCGTCACGCGCCCCGAGTCGTGGGTCGCAAAGCGCCGCGGCACGCAGCGCATCTCCATCGAGGAGCACGTTCCGCAGGCGCGTATCCACTACGTGTGGAACACTCCGGAGCGGGGCGCCGACGACTCCCGCATGCTGGAACTTGCCGCCAACGTACTGGCCCGTGGGGAAAGCTCCCGTCTGTACAAACGCCTCGTGAAGACGGACGCGATCGCGACCGATGTCGTCGCGTTCCAGGATGCTGCCGAGATCGGTGGCGCATTCCACGTCTGGGCCACCGCCGCAGATGGGATCCAGATCGCGGACGTAGAGACCGCGTTGCGTGAAGAGTTGGCGCGCCTCCTGGAAACCGGACCGACCGACGCTGAACTTCAGATCGAGAAGATCCAGGTCCGCGCCTCGTTTCTACGCAGGATCGAGCGCGTCGGGTTCTTCGGTGGAAAGGCCAATCTGCTCGCATCGAGCGAAGTCTTCGGCGGCAGCCCCGACGCGTGGCGCGAGCGCATGTGCGCGATCGCCGCCGCAACGCCGGAAGCGGTCCGTCAAGCGGCGCAGCGTTGGCTCTCGGATGGGGCACTCGTCGTCGAGACGCAGCCGATCGCGTCGCACACGACGGCCGCGACCGGAGCGCCCCGCGACGCACCTCCGGCCGTCGAGAGTGCTCCGGCTGCCCTGTTCCCGAAGCTCGAGCGCACGACGCTGACGAATGGCCTCACCGTATTGATCGCCCCGCGCACTGGCACCGACATCCTTCAGTTCGACGTCGTCGTGCGCGGCGGGCGGGCGGCCGATCCGACGAATGAAACCGGCACGGCCTATCTGGTCGGTTCGCTTCTGCGCGCTGGCACAGCAACGCGTTCGGCATCCGAGATCAGCACAGAAGTCGATGCCTTGGGCGCGCAGTTGAGCATCGCCACGGAAGTCGACACGACGCGGATCACGTTCTCGGCGCTACGCGAGAGCGTTGCGCCCTCCCTCGCATTACTCGCCGATGTGGTGTTGCACCCGAACTTTCCTGCGAACGAATTGGAGGTCCGACGCCGGAGTCAGATCGCCGCCATCGCACAGGAACGAGTCGCGGGTTGGCCCATGCTCAACCGCGTCTTGCCGCTCTTGCTCTTCGGGAGCGGACATCCCCACAGCGTCCCCTCCACGGGCACCGGAAACCCCGACGTCGTGGCCCGACTGTCTCAGGCTGATCTCCGGGCATTCCACGCCCGCTGGTTCCGTCCTGCGAACACGACCCTCGTCGTCACAGGCGACGTCGCCCTCGCCGATCTATTGCCGCTTGTCGAGGAGGGCTTCGGAGAGTGGGGCGGCGCCGCCACCGAGAGGGCTGAGATCGCGACGGGACCGATCGCCACGAGTACCCGTGTGATCCTCCTCGACCGTCCGGGCGCGCCGCAGTCAATCGTCGTCGCTGCCCAACTTGCACCGCCACGTGGTGGGGCGGACGAGCTCCCGTTCCTCGTGCTGAACGGAGTTCTTGGCGGCGGGTTCGTCTCGCGACTGAACATGAACTTGCGCGCAGACAAGCACTGGTCGTACGGCGCACGATCCATGCTCTTCGACATGGACGGGCAGCGCATTCTATCCGCCGGAGCGTCGGTGCAGACCGACAAGACTGCGGAGTCGCTACTTGAGATCCACAGGGAGATGCTTGCCATCGCGGGAGAGAGACCGCCGACGGCGGCGGAGATCGCAACCGCGAAGTCCACACTCACACTGACGCTTCCCGGGCGATGGGAGACGACCGGCGCCGTCGCGAATTCGGTGGTCGACATCGTCACGTTCGGGCTCGCCGACACGTACTTCGACGGGTATGCGGAGCGGGTGCTCGCCGTCTCCGAAGCCGATCTCGTCAACGCCGCGAAGGCAATCCACCCGGAGGGTCTCGTCTACGTGGTCATCGGTGACCTGAGCGTCGTGGAGGAGAGCGTACGCGCGCTCGAACTCGGCGATGCGGCAATCATCGACACGAACGGGGCTCCGGTCGGATCGCGCTGACGGATCCGTAGTTCTTGAATGACCGTCGTTGTGGTCCACCGGGACGTAGTGGCCGCATCTTCACCGGGACCCGCGGCGCGCTCTTCGCTACTCGTCGTCCCCGTTCGGCGTCCGGTCATCCGCCGGAACGAGTCTGTGCACTCTGCGGTCCCAGACGGAATCGGCAAGTTTCCGCTCGAAGTAAGAGACACGCTCGGGTTCCAACTCGCGGGCCACTTCCAGCCGTCGCTCCATGAAGAGCCGTCGAAACTCCAGCTGACGTTCGGCCCACTCGGCCCACATCTCGCGGCGTTCCTCCTGATCGCCATCGCCGTCGCTGTCGGACCCCGTGAAGATCCCGGACAGGCCGTTCCAGATGCCTAGACCGAGCTTCTTCAGCGACAACTCGGTCACGGCATCACTCACACCGCCGACGGTATGCGTGACCACGCCGGACGTACGATCCCAGAGAGACTCGCCCAACCAACGCCCGCCCGAGAACAGTCCTGAGCCGGAGTCCACAACGCGCAGATAGCTGAGGCGGAACGCCCGAAACACGGGGCTGCCCATGTCGAAGACGGGCGCATCCAGCGGGCCGCCGAAGCGCAGTTCCAGATTGGTACGCGCCCCCTCGACGTCGATCGCGATGACGCCACTCTCGATCGTGTCGCCGCGGGCGATGGCCGTCGCAGAGGCGTGCATGACGTTGCCGCCGAGGATGCTCCCCGCCGATGGCGTCACCCACTGAGGAATGGCCCGGATATCGACTCCCGTCACTGCCGCGTGCAACTCGAGGTACGTGCCGTCGTCTTCCTCACCGCGCCAAAATCCGGCTGCAATGAGCGCGGGTGCCTCGCGCTCGCCCACAGCGCCGAGCAGTTGCACATCCATCAATTCCGCGCCGATGTCTGCCCCGACCACGAGCACTCGCAACGCCCGAATAGCGGCCTGGTGAATCTCCAACTCCACAGGGTTGGCCGGTTCCGTCACCGTGTCGTGTACGACGATCTGCGCCCCATTGGCAACGAAGTCCAGATAGATCCTGTTTGAGCTTGTGACCGCCGCATCCGGTTCCGGTTCTGGGGCAGTCTCAGTCGAGGTCTCCGGCCCGCCGATCCGGGCCAGATTGACTCGCCCGCCTTCCTCCACACGGATGTCTCCTGTGAGACCTCGGAGGATGATCGTGATCGTGCCGCCCTCGCCGAAGAGCACTTCGTAGACATCGAGTCGGGCGTCGGCTTCGCGAATACTCGCGAGATGCTCGCCATCCACCTGCGCCTCGATCCCCGTCAGCCAGACGCGCCCTTCCAGCAGGTCGATGTCGATCTCGTCGATCGTCAAATCCAGGTTCAATTCCTCTGTCAGCAAGTCGGTCAGCCACACATCGACACCCGTCGGGAGCATGACCCGGGCGCAGAGCGCGGCGACCAGAAGCCACCACGCCGCGAAGAGCGGCCACCGCAGCCACAGCGGCAGGCGCTTCTTCTTGGCAGGGCGGGGGGAAATGGGCTCGGTGGTCATGCGGGCCGAGTCTCGCACCCGACCGACCGACACCGAATATTCGCGCCTGCGCTCCTGCCACTCGCGCTCAGTCGTCAATCGTCAGCGTCGAGTTCCAGGGATGCGTGGATCCGCGCGGGCTCCCCAGGGCGTGCGCGCAACGTGATCAGCGCGAAGTTCCGACGGTTCGTGAACTCCGGCTCCTCGTGATCGAACCGAAACGTGTCGCCTGCGGCGTGCACACCGCGCAGCACAAGTTCCCGCAGGCCAAAGAACGCCAGTGCGCCCGGAGTCCCGTTCGTGATGGGGCTCGTGATGATCTGTCGGCAGAGCGGGCGCCAAGCGACGCCCACCTTCTCTTCGATCAGCGTCCGCCCACCGACGTGTACATCGCCACCGACCACGAGGAGTTCGCGATCGGGAGCGGCACGCAGCCAGCGCCGGATCTCCGTCAGCAACTCGATCTGTTCGGTGCGGTGGTCGGGGTGGGTCCAGTGATCGCGCAGGTCGCTGATCGCGAATCCGCCGGCGCTCGCAACAGCGCCGTTCACGTAGCAGAGCGGGACAGAGGTCACGAGGATGAGGGCGCGCGCATTGGCAAGCGCCCCGCTCCGCATCTCCTGCCGTAACCACGACCACTGCGGCGTGCCCAGGTAGGGCCGCTCCGGCGTGTGCGCGAACGAGCGGCCCGTGCGTTGATCGAGGAAGAGCACACCGAAGTCACCATACGCATGCGCGTGTGCTTCGTGAGGAGCCGCGAGGTCGCCGTCGCCCCAGAGAGCGCGCTGGAACTGCTGGAAGACGCGACGCGCAACGCGCCCGACGAAGAAGGCGTCGGAAGTCGGGTCGCGGTCCTCGGCGAACCCGCCCCAGCTATTGCGAATCTCATGATCGTCCCAGATCATCAGGTTCGACGCATGTGCCAGCACCTTGCGCGTTGCGGGGTAGTTCCAGACGTTGGCGTAGAGATCCTCGAATGCGCGGCGCGTGCGTCGCCGAACCAGAGCTGTCTGGCCGTTGGCGCGCACGTCGACGAGCGCAGCTTCGAACGCCGTGTCGGCGTAGATTTGATCGCCGACGTGCAAGACCGTGTTGACGGTTCCCGGTCGGACCCATTTCTGCCAGAGCCGTTCCCACAGCCGTGCATCGCCCTGGCGCACAGTGAAGTTGCAACTCACCGCCGCCACGCGCAGCCGCGTCGGCGCCAAAGCCTTCGTGACGACGCGTCCACGACGCCCGATGGCGGCCACGCCGTCGACCAACACGCGCAGCGCGTACGTCGTATCGGGCACCAGTCCCGCAAAGACGAGTACGACGACATCTCCAGTCTTCGCGGCCGTTGCATCCGACGAGACGGCGGCTCCGCCACCGGAGGGCGTGAGCTCGACCGTCACGACTGAAGCCCGCCGCGGCTGAACGACGACTCGTGTTGCCGTCGCGGTGACCTCGCCCACGATCGGTCCGACTCTCACTGTGTCCGCCATCGCAGCACCTCCGCCGAGAGGGTAAGGGTTCGCGCAGGAATAAGTTCGTGGGACCGAGGACGAGCGGGGCGGCGTTAGGCAAGGCGCTACCAGAGGAAGAGCTCGAGCACGCCGAAGACCACGATCGCGAGTGTGATCACGGCGACAAGTCCGATGCCAATCGCATCCAGCACGCCGTACGGAGCGACCTTCTCGGGGCGGCGCGGTGGCGGAGGGGTGCTCAACGCGGTCCGTACACGCTTCAGCGAGTGGGATTGCTCGCGGTGTGAACGATCCGCGCGCGCGGCGCATCCAGGCGGACCAATTCCAGCTCCCGGACCTCGGCCTGGACCTCCCGTTCCTCGTCGTTCAGTCGTTCGATCTTCGCGCCAAGGGTCGTGATCGTCTGCACGAGACCCTGCAGTCCTGCGAGACGTTGATCCACCTCGGCGATCTTGGCCGTCATCTTCTTCGCACGCGCACCCGGGACCTCGGACGGCGGCGAGTCCACGGATCCGATTTCGATCGCGTTCAGAATGGAGCCGAGGTCTTCGCGTAGTCCCACGAGACGATCCTGCTCCAGTTCGAGCGAGACCTCGCTGAAGCCTGATCTCTCGATCACCTGGCGCCGTTCAATCTCCGTCGCGCTGACCAGCCCGCGCAATCTCACGCTGCGCTCGCTGAAGTGGGCGCGCAAGCGTTCTAGACCGCGGTGGGAATCGTCGATCACCTCGTCGCGCAGCCAGCGCGCCAAGACGTTGGCGACCTTCGCGCGCAACTCCGCCGGCCCCGTAGAGACCGTGATCGTGATCCAGTGGACCGAGGGCTCGATCGAAATCGTCTCACGACCAGAGACCGCGGCGATCAGCGCATCGAGATCGACGCCGGGGAAGACATCGTCCGCAGTCGCGGCACGTCGCACGGCGAGTTCGAGCGTCTCCGGGAGACGCAATCGCTCCCGATATCGCGACATCCACATGCGCCCTTCGAGATTCTCAGGCGGGTCCATCTCGACAACGGCGACGGACGGCGTGATCGAGATCCGCTCCGATGTACGCCGTCCGGAAGCACTATCCTGCGCGTGAACGTCCTGCGTGCGGACGCCGAGCGCGCAGAACACGACGATCCCCGCCACAAACAGCGTCGTTGCATGTGTAATCTTCATGCGCCGAAGTGTACGGGAGTCCGAACGTCGATGCGCGGCCGCCACCGAGGAGAATCCACGCTGAATAGGTCACTCTTCTGCTTGGGTGTCATGAGGCGGGGCGAAACGGGTGGCGCGCCACCGCCGTGCTCACGGTCAGTGAAGGCGTTGGTGACTATCGCGCGCCGGGGATCTTGGACGGTCTCGGCGCGTACGCGAAAGACACAGACACGGTGCGCGTCCTCGCGAGCCACGAGTTGGGTTCGGACAAGGCGACGACATACACGCTTGCGAACGATACGCGCATTCGCGGAGCCCGGGTCAGCTTCATCGATATCGACCGCCGTACGCGTCATCTTCGCGACGCGGGAGTGGCGTATCAACCCATCTACGATCGCAACGGCAAGTCCGTCACGAGTGGTGTGCAGATCAACGAGAAGATCTCCGCGACGGACTCGCACGCGGCCAACTCTACGTGTGGGTCGCCGAAACCGGCGCGGAGGACCGCGGCGATTTCAACGGTCAAGGGACGACGCTTTCCGGCACGTTCGCCCGCGTGAAGGCTAACGACAAGCGGCGCCGCAACAGCAGCGGCTACTTGCGACCGGTGCGCGTGGGAAAGCGCGCATCCCCAGTCGTGAACCACCACGATACCTCGAACGCTCCCTGGTCATCGCTCGCCCTGAACCGCGCGAGATACCAGGTCTTCTCACGCAATGGCGAGTCGGCGACGAAGACCGCCTCGTTCGCATTGTAGTTCGGATGATACGGCTGCGACGGCTTGAAGAGTGTCCCGGAGACCGGCTTCGCGCCTTGCGCTGTCTCCAACGTGAGCGACACGTCGGCAAGCCGTGTTCCGGCAGCCGCGAAGTGCACGGCGACAGGGTAGCCGTGACTCTTCGCGTAGAAATTGGGGTTGGACGCCGGAGCCGGGCTCTCCGCCCTGACGTCGAGCGGAACGCCGGTCTGCCCCGGAGCCGGAACCAGAAGCGGCGTGCGTGCTGACCTGCGCGACATCGCCCCGCCCCAGAGCAATGAGCCGGCGGGGCCGCCCGCGAGACCCAGACCGTCGTCGCCGCGCCCCAGCAAGGAGCGGCGATGCAGCACGTTGCGTGAGATCGCCTCCGCAAGACGCAGAGGGTCGGACGTCTCCCACACACTGCTGCTCCGCCCCGCCTTCGCACCGGTGGGACTCGCGCCGGGCTTCTGCGCGTTCTGGTCATGGGCAGTGAAGCCATTGTGCTGCCAGTACTCATGATGCTCGGCGCAGGCCTCCGAGCGCGGACGGTCGAGAGCGTGTGGTGGCAGACCGACACTCGCGCGCCACTGGTTGACCCACGCCCACGCCAACACGTTCCGGCCCGGGCCCTCCGGATCGGGCATCCGCCGCAGCTCCACCGCGACACCGTCGACATCTCGCTTGATCTGCACGCGGCAACGCCCTCCGAGCGCCCAGACGTACGGTGCTCGACCGATCTCCTGGAAGGCGCCGTCGTCGATGGCGATCAGGTCGGACGCGCCGCCGAATTCTCCGTCGCCGTCCACGTCGAGCAAGAGCACGGAGACGCCGCGAGCGCTGCCACTCCGTGCCGCCGCGGATGCCACCATCCATGCTCCACCGCGATCGAAGACCATCAAACGCCGCGGCCAGTTCTTCGATCCCAGTCGCAGCACTTCCCATCCCCCACGCGGGATCGTCTTCGAGAAGCGCGCGGGGTCCGACGTCGCGAGCTGCAGCGCGCCGTTCTTGCCAATGCGCGTCGGGTACTCGCCCCAGGACAGCTCGGAGCGCAGTTCGTCGGCGATCGGCAGGGCGGCCGCAGGTGGGAGCCGCGCAGGGTCCGTGAGCGTCGTCTCCTCGGTCGAGAGTGTCACGACCTGGCCGCGCTCCCAGCGCGCGAACACCTCGTCGATGTAGCGCGCGACAACTGTCGCGGACAGTCCGCGCCAATTGCTACGCGTTGCTTGGAGTTCGCGCAGAACGACCTCCGGTCCGGCGCGCGCTGCGGCTGCCAGCGCCGCGGCCCAGCCCGCGTGATTCTCGGGATCGGGCAGACTTCGCGCGAGTACCCCAAACGACGCAGGTGCGAGTTCCACGATGGTCGCGACCGCCCGCTTCCGCGCGTCCGCATCGTCGGCGCTCAAATCAGCGACGGCCACGTCAATGCGTCGATTGAGCGCGGCGTCGGCCTCGTCCGCGTGGACGTCGACCGTGCACATCGCGGAGAGGCTAGTGAGCACGAACACGAGCCCCGCGAGCACGCGGCGCAGCGCCTTCTCTGTCAGCCACGTCGTCAAGACTCGCGAGTGCACACGGCGAGTGTACGTGCCTCAAGTGAACCCGACCGGTCGAAATCCACGTACCGAGGAGCGGGCCCGCAGCCAACCTCGCGGCGTACCGGGCGCCTACTCGCCGCCGGATCGATCGGCGCTTGCGGCGCGGCAGTCGGGAAAGGCACGATGCGTCACAACGCACGAGTGCGATCTTGAGTCAGCATGGAGACCGCAGATGGGGATCTACGATCAGGCGGACTTCGATATACGTCTTGGCTGGGGCGAGGAGGCGGTCAAGCGCCTCTCGCCAATCAGCGACGCGACGGTGATCGTGGATGTGCTCTCGTTCTCGACCAGCGTCGATCTCGCCACGAGCCAGGGCGTGCTCGTCTACCCATGCGTCTGGCGCGACGCCGAATTGGGTGTCTTCGCGGAGAGCGTGGGCGCTGAGATTGCGGACGCACGCAATCCACGCGGGCACTCGCTCTCGCCGTCCACGCTCGAGAGCCTCCCGCCCGCGTATCGCATGGTCCTCCCGTCACTGAACGGCTCTCATCTCACGATGTGCGCGAAGGCGCACTCGACCGTCATTGCCGGTTGCCTGCGTAACGCGACCGCGGTGTCGCGGAAAGCGGCGGGCGTCGGAACCACGATCGCGATCATCGCCTGCGGCGAGCGCTGGAAGGAGTCATTGACGCTGCGCCCGGCGCTGGAGGACCTCATCGGTGCCGGAGCGATTGTGAGCGGATTGCGTGGCGCTCGATCGCCCGAGGCGAACGCCGCAGTCGCTGCGTTCGAGAGCGCGTCGAGCGATCTCGAGAAGGTGCTACGTCAGTGCGCGTCTGGACGCGAGAAGCTGGCGCATGACAAGGCACGGGATGTCGAACTCGCGGCGCAATACGACGTCAGCAGGAACGCTCCGACCTTGACCGACAATGCGCTCAGGATCTGAGCCAGGCCATCCGAACGACCAGCACGCGAGGAGGCTCCGCAATGCAGACACGCCGCTCGGCGGGGAGCCGAACGGCGCGTTCCGTGCCGAATTCTTCATGCGGCCTGCTCGCTCGGCGCCGGTCGCAGCGCCAATGGCGGCCCAAGTAGTGGCTGCCGCAGCAGAGAGCTACGAGGCGGCGACGCAGACCTTGTCGTAGCCCGCCGAGTCCAGCAGGTTCTCGACCTCGCCCGGATGCGAGAGGCGGAACTTCACGAACCAGCCCTTGCCGAACGGGTCCTTGCCGATGAGATCGAGGTTGTCGCCGATGTCCTCGTTGATCGCGATCACCTCGCCCGAGAGCGGTGCGTAGATGTCAGAGACAGCCTTCACCGACTCGACCTCGGCATAGGGCTGGCCCTGCTCGAGGAGATCCGTGATCTCGGGGAGATCGACGAAGACGAGATCGGAGAGTTGCTTCACCGCGAAGTCCGAGATTCCGGTCGTCGCGATGTCCTTCTCGATCAGGACCCATTCGTGGGACTTGCTGAACAAAATGCCTTCGGGACGCATGGCTTCCTCCGACGTGCCGGGCCCTCGGCCTCGGCGGGAACTGTCTGGTCGATCTCGCTGGATCGACGTGCTCTCCGGATCGATGTGAGAGTGTACGTGCCGCCCGAGGGCGGTCTGCAAGTTCTACGACTTCACTCCTTCGACGTCACCGCTACGACTTCACTCCTACGACTTCTTCGCGCGCTTGTAGAACGGCATGGGCACGACTGTACAGCCGTGGCGCTTCCCGCGAATGTCCATCTCGAAGGTCGTCCCGACCTCGCTCATCGAGGGCGGGACGAAGCCCATGGCGATGTTCTTCTGGAGCGTGGGGGAGAACGTCCCGGACGTGACCACGCCGATCTGCTCGTCACCATTCATGAGCATGCAATGAGGGCGGGGGACGCGTTTCGTATCGACCTCGAGACCGACCAGCGCCTTCCCGACGCCGTTCTCGAACTGCTCGAGCAGCGGCGCCTTACCGACGAAGTCACCGGCCTTCAACTGCACTCCGAACTTGAGGCCAGCCTCGAGCGGGGTGGTCTGATCGTCGAGCTCGTGACCATAGAGCGGCATGCCCGCCTCGGTCCGGAGCGCGTCGCGGGCGCCAAGACCGACCGGCGTGGCACCGAGATCCTCGCCCTCGCTCATGAGCAGGTTCCAGATCCGCTCGGCCTCGCGGGCGTCGAAGAAGATCTCGAAGCCGTCCTCGCCGGTGTAGCCGGTGCGCGAGAGGAGGCAAGGCAGGCCACTGACGACGCTACGGCAGTTGCGGTAGTACCCGAGTTCCGAGAGGTCGGTGTCGGTATCGACGACGCGCTGCAGCAGCGTCTCGGAATTCGGCCCCTGGAGCGCAATGATCGTCTGTTCGACTCCGAGCAGCGACTCGCCGATCTTCGGGTCGTTGCCATCGCCCGCGTCGATGACCGTGCAGTCGAAGCCCTTGGCGGCGATCCGCTCGCGGAAGAGCCGCAGATCCTGATCCCGGTTGCCGGCGTTCACGACGACGTGAATGCGGTCGCTATCGAAGTAGACGAGCACATCGTCGAGCGCCGTCCCGCGCTCCGTGAGCAAGAGCCCGTACTTCACGCGGCCCTCGGTGAGGTTCGCGACGTTGCACGAGAGACACCAATCGACGGCGGCCACGCGATCCGCACCCAGGAATTCGATCCGGTTCATATGACCGATGTCGAAGAGACCGACCTGCGTGCGCGTCGCCTTCGACTCGGCCACGATCCCCGCGTATTGCACGGGCATGTCCCAGCCGCCGAAATCGATGATCCGAGCTCCGAGCGACTCGTGGATCGGGTGAAGGGGGGTACGCTTGTTGCTCATAGCTGTCCTTGTGGGTCAGGCGGCCCGACTCGCGGAAACGGGGCATGCGGGAGCGCCTATTCTCGGGCAGGGACGATCCCCGGGACGAGGGAAACCGCCGCATCGCAGCACCAGATGGAACGCCGGTGCCCTTGCCGCCGACCGCACGGGCCGCTACGCTCTCTTTCGGAAAGGCTGGCTGGGCTTCGAAGCCACAGCCCACGGGAGCCCGGTCCAGGGAGAGAACGGATGCCTCGACGACTACTCATGATCGCACTCTGTGTCGCAGCACTCGCGGCGGCCACCATCGCGGCGCGCTTCACCGACAGCCTCGACGCACTCGAAGCCGACATCGTGCGGCGCCAGGCCATCGTGAGTCCGACGCCGTCCAAGAAGGAAGCGAAGATCTACAAGTCGGTGCTCAAGAAACTGGGCAAGTCCACGAGCTCGCTGAAGAAGGAGATCGTCACGGCGAAGAAAGTCGTCGGTCCGCTCAGCAAGCTGAAGGACCCGGCGGTCGACGGACTCGTCGTGGCAGCCGTCGATGGCATCCGCGAGGACGTCTTCGACGCCATCGATGCCGCCGAGAACGCGCTGAGCGTAGCTCTCGGAAAGGTCAGCGAGGCGAGCGTCCGCAAGCAGATCAATGCCGCGCGCGACCTCATGGAACGGGACTTCGGCGAGACGTCGGTCAAGAAGCGCCTCGGACTGTTGAAGAAGGCCGAAGCGCGCGCCCGGAAGGCCAACTCACTCGCCGGAAAGCTCACATCGGGGGGCGGCGGTGGAGGGGGCGGTGGGGCCTGTGACGGGCAAGACGTCGGGGCTGGCGACACAGCGAACGTCACGAAGAGTGGCTCGTCGTTCGGCGTGGACAAGGTGCAATTCAAGACGACGAACGACGCCGCCGGCAGCCGCGTCACGATCTCCTTCAATGACTGCGACGGCAAGCGAACCGTCTCCATCACGTTGCCGTCTCCTCTGACGACGGGGTCGTACTTCGGTGGGTCCATCTTCCCCGCCTCGAGTACCAGCTTCTTCGCGGGGCCTCTGTCCGGCTTCGGCCAGGTCTCATTCGCTGGGAGCGTCACCGTGACCGGAGCCACGGGGCGCCTGCAGATGACGTTCGATTTCAACCTGAACGCCGACACGTACGCAGGCACGATCGACATTCCGATCCAGTGAGAACGCCCGAGCCCGCTCCACCGCGACAGAAGCTTCGTGCTGCGAGCTCGCACCGAGGATCTTCCCCCCGGGGAGCTTCCGCCCTTGGGCACGTCCGGCCGATATACTGAGAGTGATGCGCCCACTTCCTCGCAAGGCGATGCTCGCCGCACTGCTCTTCACGGCTGCCTATGGCTGGTTCCTCGCCACGGCTCATGCCGGCGGGAACGACGTGAGCATCCGTCTCACGAAGGGGGGCGAATTCACCGGCTCCGTCGTCGAGCACGACGCCGACGGCTTCACGCTCAAGCGCTCGGCGGGCGGGCAGTTCCGGCTGCTCTGGAAGGATCTCGACGCCGGGTCGTGGATCGACGCCCGGCGGAGTATCACCGATGCAGCCGATGGAGCCGGGCTCCTGAAACTCGCGCTGCGCGCTGCCGACGAGCGGTTGCGACCGCGCGCCGAGGACCTTCGCCGAGCTGCGCTGCGTGCGGACGGCGCGATCGCGGTCGTGGAACTCAACGGAAAGATCGATGCGCTGCGCCAGACCGAGTGCGAGGACCTCGTCGAGCTCGGACGCTCGCGCCTGAAGGAAGAGGATTGGTACCAGGCTCTCGGGCGCTTTCGTGACGCGCTGAAGTTGGAGCCCGACCACGCGTGGGCAACGAACGGCGTCGGCGAGGCGTACTACAACTTGCGCCGCCTTCGCGAAGCGCGCCAGCACATCGAGCGCGCGATCGAATTGGACGCGACGTGCAAGGACGCGGTCTTCAACGAGGCGTACCTCGACCTGCTCGAACTCGACTTCAAGGGCTGCCTAGAGGGCCTTGACCGCGTCTTGAAGCTGCCCCCGATACCCGGGAAGATCGCCACGCGCGCGGAGTTCCAGAAGAAGTACAAGGAGGCTGGACAGTCGGCACCGAAGCCAGCCGAGGCTTGGGCCGAGTGGGTGGACACCGTCCACGTCCAGGCGAGCGACCTACGCCCGATCATCGAAGGCATCGTCGGCGGACCGGGATGGAAGACCGAGTTCGTCGCGATCACCAATCACTACAAGGTGATGACGGACGTCTCGCAGGATTACGCCGATCTCATGGGCGAGCGCCTCGAACTCATCTACGCGGAGTACGACCGACAGTTCAGCTACGGCAAGACGGGCGAGCGCAAGACGCGTGGCAAGAAGCTGATCTTCCCGGTGCTGGTCTTCAAGAGTCGTGGTGACTACGTGAAGTGGTTCACCCGCGTCCTGAAGAACCCTCAGATGGCGAAGCAAACGGGCGGCGTTTACGTCTCGCTGGTGAAGCACCTCGTTTTCTTCCAGGGCAAGTCGTTCAACGACACGCAGCTCGTGGCATGGCACGAGGCATTCCATCAGTATCTCGACCACTACATCGCGCGCGCGCCGCATTGGTTCAACGAGGGGCAGGGCGAGTACTTCGGTGCCAGCGTTCTGCCGGACGGTAAGAAGCGGGTGAAGGTGGGGCAGTCCAACCCGTGGCGACTGGGCCCACTGCGTTCGATGCTGCAGAAGAAGCGCCTGCCCCCCGCCGAGGAGTTGATCCAACGCGACGCCAAGACGTTCATGGGCATGGGGCCGAAACACGATCCACGCTACGCGGGTGGCAAGCCGAACTCCGTCGGCGAGAACTACGCAGCATCATGGGCACTCGTGCACTTCTTCATCGAGGGGCAGAAGGGGCGTCACGAGAAGACGTTCCTCAAGTACTTCCGCGCTCTGAGCGACGGCCTGAGTCACAAGGACGCATTCGCGAAGACGTTCAAGAAGATGAAGTGGGAGCGCTTCAACGCAGCGTGGCGCGCGCACTGCAACTGGCTGGTCCAGCGCGCGAAAGCGGAGCGCGAGGGGTTGAAGATCCCACCGATCCCTAAGTAGCGGAGCCTGGGCCTCCGTGATCCGCGTGGTGCGCGACGCCGCGACGTCTGAGTTGCTACGCTGGACGCATGCAGGGAGAAGCCCTCGGTCCGTACGTCATAGAGCTCAAGCTCGGCTCGGGCGGGATGGGGACCGTCTACGCTGCCCGTGTGGAACGCGAGGTCGCCGGCCTCTCTCCAGGTACGCGCGTCGCATTGAAGATCGTCCACGGCCACCTGCTCAAGACGGAGGGGTTCTTCAAACGCTTTCTGCTCGAAGCGCAGATAGGGAAGTCCGTCACACACCGAAACGTTGTGCGGACACTCGATTGCGACGCGATCGCCGGACATCATTTTCTGGTGATGGAGTACGTCGACGGACAGACGTTGCGCGAACTGTGCGACCAACTCGGGAGTCTGCCCGAGGAGTTGTGCCGCCACGTTGGTCGTGAAGTCTGCGCGGGGCTCTCGGCCATCCACGCGGTTGGCGTCGTACACCGCGATCTGAAACCAGAGAACGTACTCATCACTCCGGATCATCAGGTCAAGGTGATGGACCTCGGCATCGCGAAGCTCGCCGACGAGGTGATCAGGCTCTCGCAGACCGGCGCGTTCATCGGTTCCGTGGAATACGGAGCGCCGGAGCAGTTCTCGAGCGGGCACGCGGAGCCGCGCACAGATCTTCACGCACTCGGCGTACTCCTGTACGAACTCGCAGCCGACAAGCACCCCTATCGCGGCGACGATTTTCGCGCCGTGATGCAGCGCATCTGCCACGAATCACCGCGCCGTCTCGGCCAACTCTGCCCGCAGATCTCCCCGTTCTTCGAGGAGCTTGTGCACACGCTGCTCGCGAAGTCCGTCGACGAACGATTCGCGAGCGCCGACATCGTGGCGACTCTCCTGGCAGAGGGCGAGGACTCGGCGTGGTGGCGGCAGCGCGCGTCGGAGATCCGCGCGCAAACCCGACGCCCTCTGCGCCGCGTCCGCGTTCCCCGCGAGACGGCTGTCTACGGCCGCGACGTCGAACTCGCCCAGCTCCGCGCCGAGTTCGATCAGGCGTTCGAGGGCGACGGGCGTGTCGTCCTCGTATCCGGCGAGGCGGGGATCGGCAAGAGCCGGCTCGTTGACGAGCTGTGCAGTCGCCTCGAACAAGACAGGGTCGACTTCCACTTCCTCCACGGCGGCTATCCTCCGGGCGGCGCAGCCACAGCATCGGGTGCGTTCTCAACCGCCTACCGTGAGCAACTCGGGGACGACGGATCGGCGGCCTATCTCTCGCGCACGCCAGGACTGGTGCCTGCGTTCGACGCGTTACTGCGCGGCGATCCACATCCGAAAGGCGTCGAACCACTCACCAAGGACACGCTTCAAACGTGCTTCGTCCGTACGACGCGGGGACTGGCGATCGAACGCCCGGTGGTCGTCCTCATCGAGGACCTCCACTTCGCGCCGGACGAAGCCCTGGCCCTCTTCTCCGCACTCGCTCATTCGATCGCAGGACAGGCGGTGCTACTGATCGGAACCACACGACCGGAGATTTCGCGACAGTGGGTAGCGGAGCTCACGCGGCTTCGCTACGCATCGCAACTCGCACTGCTGCGCCTCGGCCCCAAGGATCTCATTCATCTGCTGCGTGACTCGCTCCGCTCGGAGCGCTCGGCCAATCAGCTCGCGGCGCAGATCGCTGTGAAGTCCGACGGCAACCCGTTCTTCGTCTTCGAGATCGTTCGCGGGCTCAGAGACGGCAATTTCCTGACGCGGACGTCCGGCGGCTCATGGCTCACGACGGGCATTGTGGACGAGATCTCGATCCCATCGGCGGTGCAGGACCTGGTAAACGCACGCGTAGCAGCACTCACGGACAACGAGCGCGAGATCCTGGACGTGGCCGCGTGCTGCGGCTTCGAGTTCCATCCGCTGGTTCTGGCCGAAGTGGTCGGGGAGGCGCCCATCGCGCTCCTGAAGACACTGCGACGCATCGAGCAACGGCACCGTCTCGTTCGGTCGATGGGGCGCCGCTTCGTCTTCGATCACCACCAGGTCCAAGAATCGCTCTACGTCGGCATGCCGGACCTCTTGCGCGAGGAGTATCACGCACTGATCGGCGCAGCGCTCGAGTCGCACGTGGACGTCTCGGAGACCACCGAGTTCACGGGGGCAACTGCGGTGGAGCTTGCGCGCCACTTCCTGCGCGGTGCGCGAGGAACCCGAGCGCTGCCCTATCTCGATGCGGCCCTCACGCAGTTGGAAGAGGGCTACTTGAACGCAGCAGTCGTCTCGCTGGCACGCAAGGCTCTCGACGTGCCGGGCCTGATCGATGGCCGTGAGCGGTTCGAGTTACTCGTCCGTATGGCACGCCGCCTCGCGATCATCGCGCGCCGCGACGACGAACGCGCCGCAATCGAGGAGGCCCTCGCGCTCGCCATCGAATTCGAGGAGCCTGAGCCGATCGCGCGCGCACACATGGGCCTGGCGGCGCACTACGGGAACACAGCGCAGTACGACTTGGCGCTGGCGTCCAGCGAGCGCGCGCTGGCGATCGCCAGCGGCGCGAGACTCGCTGAGCTCGCACAAGGAGCCCGCCGCTACATCGCGACGATCGCATGCCGTACGGGCCGCTACAAGCAGTCCCGAGAGCACTTTGAGGAGTGTCTCCGGCGCTCCCGTGCGGAGGGAAATCGACAGGTGGAATGCAGCATCGAGAACGGATTGGGAACGCTCGATGCTGCGCTCGGCCGGCTCGATGACGCCGCGGCACACCACGAGCGCGCATATGCCCTCGCACAGGAGATCCAGGACGAAGTCGGGCAGGCGATTGCACTCGGTGATCTGGGCACGGTCTCCCATGAAGTCGGACGCCTCGCAGACGCACAGGCAAGTTACACACGCTGCCTGGAGATCTTTCGGCGGTCGGGCGATCGACTCGGGGAAGCGCATGCGCTGGCGAATCTCGGCGAAGTAGAATTCGCGCTCGGACGCCCAGCCGACGCGCGAGCGCATCTTGTGGATGGGGGCGGCCTGGCAGCGGAGATTGGCTGCACGCCACTCGTCGCGTTCTGCGATCTGATCCTCGGGCTACTGGCTGACGAGACCGGCGAAGAGGATCGGGCCATCGAGTTGATCACGTCGGCGATCGAGCAGATGCGAGCGGATTGCGCGCCACGCGAGGCGTCGAACGCATCCGCGCTCGTCGGAGAACTGTTACTACGACGTGGAGACGAGGACGAAGCGCGCACGTGGATCGAGGCGGCGCTGGCAAGCGCAGAGGAGGTCGGGGCCCCGAACGAGATCGGACTGGCGGCGGCAGTCGCCGCGTCTCTCCCCAATGCGGACGTCCGCGCCCTCACGACCCTCGTACTACAGCACGCCCCGGCAATGCGCGTGCGCGACCGATTGCGCGCCCACTTCGCGCTCTGGCAAGCGACTGCTGACAAGCACCAGTTGAACGCCGCTCGACGCACGTTGGAACATCTGGTCGAGCATGCACCGGACGACCAACGCGAGGCCATGCGAACAGGCGTGCGACTCCACCGCGACGTCGTATCCGGGAGATTGCGCAACGCTCCCGGCGGGTAGTCTCCGTATCGCCTACTACTCGTCTGACGCAGTCGTTGCGTCCACGCGGGCCGTGAGCTGTTCGAGGGCGTCCTCGAGTTTCCGCACGGTCTTGCGCAAGCCGTCGAGGGCCTCGTCCTTCGCACCGGGCTTCTTCGCTCCGACTGCGCGCAATCCGGCGACCGTCCTGTTCACTGTCGCCCGATCCTGATCTGAGAGCCGCAACTTGTACAACTCGAGCGCGCCGATTGCGGCGGGTTCGCCCAGTGCCGCCAGACCGGTCATTGCGCCCTCGCGAACGCGATCGATCGGGTCGCGCAGGAGATCTTCCAGGTGCTCACGAACGGCCGTGCGCTCGTGCTGCTCGATGAAACGACCGGCGGCGCCGAGAGCCATCCCGGAAAAGCGGCGCGCGCGGTTGGAACACGAGCCCGGGGCAGTCAACTCGGAGAGGACGCTGACGGCGTCGTCGTGACGACTCGCGGCGAGAGCTCGTAGTGCGCCTCCCTGTCCTATCCCATACGGATCGTGGGAGGTGTGCGCGGCCTGCTTCAGCAACTCGATCGGCGCCTCCTTGCGTTGCGCGCCGAGCGCCTCGAACGCGGCTGACCGCGCCCGGTAGAGGTCGATCCCGGCAGCAAGTCGTGCCTCGATTGCAGAACGGATCTCGGCAGCACGAATGCCTCCGGCCGCGCGCAGAAGCGACTCCAGCACCATGCCATCGTTCTCGGTCGCGATGATATCCGCCAACGCCTCGATAGCGGCCTGGCTTGCCGCCTCGGCGAGCGCTTCGGCCATCCGCACGCGCACTCCCCAGAACTGCTCGTTGGCATAGGCGGCGCGCACGGTCTCGACACGCTTGCGCTTCCCGCCCTCGACGAGCGTGCGCGCGGCGCGAATGCGACCGACGACATCGGGAGCATTGGTCAACTGCCGCTTCAACTTCTCTTCGCCGGGATCGAATTCGAGCTTCATCACCGTGCGGCAATTCGGGTCGATGCGGACCTGCTCCGGGTCGGCATCCATGGGGATCACGAATGTGTGCTTGGCCTTATCCAACTGCACCGTGCGCACGGAGACGTCGCTGCCGGCGGTCCAGCCGAGATCGAGCGGCAACTCGAAGATGGGCACGCCCGCCTTCTCGTCCGCCTGGGTTTGTTCGACGTTGAACGTCCCCTGTTTCAGCTTCTTGTCGTAGCTGAACGACGCCTTGAGCTGCGGGTAGCCCTTACCGTGGATCCATTGGTCGAACCACTTGCCGAGTGAGCGGCCAGAGACCTCCTCCAGCGTGCGGCGGAAATCGGCGGTCTCGACGGTCTTCCCGGCGAAGCGTTCGACGTAGAGCCGCACACCCGTGAAGAAGACGTCGCAGCCGAGTTCACGCCGCAGCATGTGCAGACGCGAGCCGCCACCCGGATAGAGGTGACCGTCGTACATATGCCATGAGTGATCGAATTTGCGGGTGACGATGGGGCGCTTGTAGCGCTTGTCCGCTTCCATCGCGTAGCGCTCGATGTTCGTGAAGAAGTCGTAGTCGCCCTCGTCCCTGCCCTTCGAGTCCTCGAGCCACAACTGTTCCATGTACGTCGCCCACGACTCCTTCAGCCATGCATGGGCGAAGTCGCGACAGACGATGAGATCGCCGAAGTAGCTGTGCGCCATCTCGTGGACGTTGATCTGGTCCACCAACCACGTCCACTCCTTCGCCAGCGTCTCGTCGAGCACGAACTGATCGTCCCACGACACGAGTGAGATGTTCTCCATCGCGCCGCCATAGCCGGGCAGAGCGAACTGGAAGTACTTCGGGAACGGAAACTCGCGACCGAGCTTCTTCTCCATCCACGCGAGCATCTCCTTCGTGCGACCGAACGAGCGCGCGAGGTCCTCGGACGTGAACTTCGGCGACGTGAACGCTGCGACAGGGCGACCGCCGAATTCGCCGTCGTCGTGGCGCACGAAATCGCCGATTGCGATGCACGTGAGATAGCTCGGACAACGCTGCTCCAGACGCCAGTGCGCGGTCTTCGTGCCGTCGCCGTTGTCGGTCTCGGATTGCAACGCCCCGTTGGCGAGGATCGTGAAGCGCGACTCGGCAGTCAGATGGAAGTCGAGTGCGCAGCGAACGCTCGGCAGATCGATGGTCGGCAGCCAGTGGCGCGCGCGCTCGGTCTCGTTGTCCGTCGCGGCGTACCACGAACGGTTCGGGAACGTCTCGGTCGGTTGACTGAAGAAGAGGCCCGTTGTCGGGGAGACGAGTTTGAACGTCACCTTGAGTTCACGCTTCTCGCCGTCCGCGAATGCGTCGTCCCAGTCGACGGTGATCTCGCGTCCGTCGTAGCTGTGCGAGATCGCACGCCCGGCAGGGTCCTCGCAACAGACGTCCTGGAAATCGACGGCGTGCAGGACGAGCCGCATCGGGGCACCGGAGCGCGCCTCCAACGTGTGCGTGACGGCGCCGACCAGGGTCTCGTTCGCGAGGTCGAACCGGTAGCGGATATCGAGATGCACAGGCTCGATAGCGAGATCCGGGGGATAGACCGCGTCAGCGCCCGGTGTGGCGAAATCGCGACCGGCGCGCGATCGGCAGCAGGCATGGACCGAGAGACGGGCGTCGTGGGCGTGGTGCATCGGATCCCCTTCGTGGACTTCGAGCCCCGGAGGCTACACGCCCACCGCAATCTTGGCCGCGATCCGACGGACCTCGTTCTTGGTTGACTCGAGATCGAGCGTCGTGTGGACGCGATCGCGGTACACCACACGGCCATCGACCACGGTGTGGATGACGTCGGAACCGTGCGTCGCGTACGCCAGATGCGAGAGCGCGTGGTAGAGCGGCGTCAGGTGTGCCGCGTCCGTATCGATCACGCACAGATCCGCTCGCATGCCCGGCGCGAGTCTCCCCACCCGATCAGCCATGCCGAGGACCGCGGCTCCGCCCGCAGTTGCGAGGCGCACGGCCGCGCCTGCAGGAACGACCTCTGGATCTCGCGTCACGCCCTTCGGTAGCAACGCGGTGAGACGAACGGAGTCCCACATGTCGAGATCGTTGTTGCTCGCGGCGCCGTCGGTGCCGAGCCCGAGCGGAATGCCGGCCGCCAGAAGACCCGCGATGTCGGGGATGCCGGAGGCTAGCTTCAAGTTGGACTCCGGATTGAGCGAGACGCCCGCCCCCGATTCCCGCACGAGCGCCACGTCGTCCTCCGTGAGATGGACACCGTGGGCGCAGATCGTCCCGCGCCGCAGAACCCCGGTTCGATTGAGCAGCGCAGGTGGCGTCAGACCGTGCTCGTCGCGGCAGTTCCTGACCTCGGTCTCCGTCTCCGAGACGTGGATCTGGAGCGGAATTCCGAGTCCGTCCGCGACCTCGGCACCGCGCGCCAGGAGCTCTGGCGTCAGCGTGTACACGGCATGCAATGCCATCGACGTGTCCACGAGCGGATTGCCGGCGAAGCGCTCATGGAGCGCCCGAACCTTCTCGAATGCATGCTCGGGAGTGGGGCAGCCGGGGACCGGAAATCCGATCACGGCCTGTCCCAGTAGCGTCCGAATGCCGCATGCCGACGCCACATCGCCCACCCGCTGCTGAAAAAAGTACATATCGGCGAAACAGGTGGTCCCCGACGCCAGCATCTCCGCGATGGCGAGCTGCGTGCCGGCCGCGACGTTCTCTTCGGTCGCGAAGAGCTTCTCGGCGGGCCAGACGAACTCATGCAGCCACTTCTCGAGCGGCATGTCGTCGCCAAGACCCCGGTAGAGGGTCATCCCAGCGTGCCCGTGGGTATTGACCAATCCGGGCAGGACGACTCCACCTCGAATCTCGTCACCGGGCTCCCAGCGTGTCCGGAGATCCGCAGCGGTGCCGACTTCTGCGATGGCTCCATCCACGACGGCGACGGCCGAATCGGCAAGTTCCGGGAGGCCGGAAGTCATCGGTAGGACGACGTCGCCGGAGATCAGGAGGTCACAGGGCTTCTTCTCGTTCATCGTGAGACGGTAACCTCTCTCTATGCCGGTCGAATCCTCGTTCCAGATGGTGCCCGCGGATCGCGGGACATTCCTCATTTCGTCCCCACGCCTGATGGACGAGAACTTCATGCACACCGTCATCCTGCTCTGCGATCACAGCGCAGAGGGCAGCTACGGCGTGGTCGTCAATCGCCCCGGGACACTCACCGTCGCGGATCTACATAGCGACAGCGAGCTCCTCTCTGAGCGCTCCGATGCCCTGTGGCTGGGCGGGCCGGTGCAACTCGAGACCGTGCAGTTACTCCACCGAATCGGGCCCCACATTCCGGGTTCGGTGCCGATCGTCGAGAACGTACACCTGGGTGGGGACCCCACGGTCATCCACCAACTGCTGCAGGACAGAACGGAGAGCCGCGAACTTCTGCGCTTCATCCTGGGCTACAGCGGATGGGGCGAGGGGCAACTCGACGCGGAACTCCGCGAGGGCGCCTGGGTGGTCTGCCCCGCGACCGAGGAGCTGATCTTCGACACGCGCCCCGAGTCGCTCTGGCGGCGCGCACTCCGCAGTCTGGGCGGTGGTTGGGCGGCGCTCGCCGACGAGCCACCCGATCCGTCTTGGAACTGAACGGGCCGTCCGAACCGGGCATCTGTCGAACTCTCCGCGTCCCCGCCGCATTTTCGCGCCGACGTGATGAGAGTGCCGGGCTAACGTCAGACCTAGAATGGCTGGGCAACGTATGGGATACGGCGGATGGGATGCTGGGGGCCGAATTCGCCCTCGATCACATCCGATTTCAAGACATCAGCACGTGACATGAACGCTGCGAGGGAGACCTGAGATGACCGAGCGAAACACGAACGAGAATCTGCCGATTGCCGAGGCCCATTGCGACGGTCCCTGTGGCGTCTACGACCCCGCCTCGGCGCGCATCGCCGCCGAAGCAGCCGTGTCGATGACGAAGAAGATCAACGCGCTTGAGGCCCCGAAGGACGGCGATCAGGCAGCGTGCGTGGCGTTCCACAACACGATCGCACGTTACGTCGCGATCAAGGAAGAGCAGGCGCATGTCGCCAAGACCGAATTGCTCATTCTCTGGACCGACTACTTCAAGCCGCCGCACCTCGAGCAGTACCCCAACCTGCACGACACGTTCTGGAAGGCCGCGAAGCTCTGCTCCGCCGTGAAGGTCGAGGTCAGCGAGACGCATGGCGCCGAGCTGATGGACGCCATCAAGGAGATCCACGAGATCTTCTGGGCGACCAAGGGCCGCGACGTTCCGTACTACACCGCTTCATGAAGCGCGTTCCGTGTCACACGGAACACCGATGACCGATCATGTGACAGATGACTCACGTCGCCGGCGGCGCTTCCGCGTCTCCGGCGACAGCATGTACCCCGCGTTGCGCGACGGCGACGAGGTCGATGTCGACCTCGATGCGTTCCGCGATCGGGCGCCGCGGGCCGGCGAGATCGTTCTCGCCCGCCACCCGTTCAAGAGAGAGACGGTGATGGTCAAGCGCGTCGCGCGGATCGAAGACAACGGGCGCGTCTTCCTGATCGGCGAAGACCCGTTCGGCAGCAGCGATAGTCGCGGCTTCGGAGCACTCGCGCCGGAGCGCATCTTGGGACTCGTGGAGGTGCCGACACGATGACTGGGACGACATGACGGGGAGCGCACCATGACGGGGACCACACTCGACGTCCTCCTCGCGGCCGCCGTCTCGATCGCGTTCTTCCACACGCTGATCGGGGTGGACCATTTCCTGCCCTTCGTGGTACTCGGCCGCGCGCAGAGCTGGTCGCTCAAGAAGGTGCTGGCCGTCACGGCGCTCTGCGGAGTCGGACACGTCCTCGGGTCGGTGGTTCTCGGTTTCGTGGGTATCGGGATCGGCGTCGCCATCGGGCAACTGGAGTGGCTCGAGTCGTTCCGCGGATCCGTTGCCGCGTGGCTCCTCATCGGCTTCGGCACCGCGTACGCCGCATGGGCAACATGGCGCGCACTCCGCGGACGCACGCATACGCACGCGCACACGCATGCCGACGGCAGTTTGCACACCCACGATCACTCGCATCAACGCGAGCACGCGCATCCGCACGGCAACGCCGCACGCACCACAACCTACTGGTCACTCTTCGTCATCTTCGTGATGGGGCCGTGTGAGCCGCTCATCCCGCTCCTGATGGCCCCCGCGGCCGAGAGCGGATGGTGGGAAGTCGCAATGGTCGCCGGCGTCTTCGGTGTGACGACCATCGCAACGATGACGGGTCTCGCGGCCATCGGGTACTTTGGGTTGCGATGGGCCTCCATCCCCTGGCTGGAGCGCTGGAGCCACGCGCTCGCCGGCGCAGCGATCGCTCTCTCCGGCGTCGCCATCCAGACGCTTGGGATCTGAGACTCTGGGGACCGGAGAGTCCGGGCGGGACCGGAACGCTCCGGCACGCAGCGTGCGTTGAGCGAGGGCCGGATCAACTGTGCAGAGAACGAGCAGCGGCGTGACAGAGAGGATCGCAGACCCTTCGTCTTGACCATCAATGGACCTACGACTCGACTCGATCACCCATGATTTTGGAGCCCAGCGCGCGCTCGACGGTGTCTCGCTGCACGTGCACTCGGGGGATTGCTATGGGTTTCTCGGCCACAACGGCGCCGGAAAGACGACGGCGATGCGCATTGCGCTCGGGCTCCTGCGCCCGGACTCCGGCCGCGTCATCGTCGATGGTTTCGATGCCCGCGAATTCCCCGTCGAGGCAAGGGCACGCATGGGCGGGCTCATCGAGACGCCCGGGTTCCACGCGCGCATGTCGGGACAGCGCAACCTCGAGTTACTCGCGCGCTTGCAGGGGCTCTCCGCCAAGGCCGCGACGACCGAAGCCGATCGGTTGCTGCATGACGTGGGACTCACGCACGCGGCCGCGAAGCCCGCCGGTGCGTACTCGCAGGGCATGCGCCAGCGGCTCGGGATCGCGCAAGCGCTCGTCGGTCGGCCGCCGATCGTCCTGCTCGACGAGCCAACGAACGGACTCGACCCCGAGGGGATCGAGGAGATCCGGCGCCTACTCCACCGACTGACCCGCGACGAGGGCATCACCGTCCTCCTCTCGAGTCACCAGCTCCATGAACTCTCCGGGCTCTGCAACCGCATCGCCATCCTGCGCGAAGGGCAACTGCTCATCGAGGAGGAGACCGCGGCGCTCGTCGGCGGAGACCGGCACGTTCTTCGAGTGGGTGACACGGCGATCGCCGAGTCGGTTCTGACAGAGGAAGGGCTCGAGTTCGCATCAGACGATGACGACGTGCTGCTCGTCACGATTGCCGAGGAGTCGGCGGACGCGCTGTTGGCGCACCTCGTCGAAGCAGGCGCGCGGCCACGCTCGTTTGCGCCGCGCGCGAACTCGTTGGAAGATGTGTATCTGCGCCTCACGCGCGCCGACACGGGTGAACCGAACGCGCCCACACACGGCGCCGCAACGAAGAGCGCCTCAACGGACACCGTGGCCGACACGCTCGGACGCCCGGCGCGTGCGCGGTCGCCCGGATTCGGCATCGCCCGCATGCTGCGTTGTGACCTGCGGCGTTGGTTCGCGTCGCCCGCCGTCCCGCTGACGCTGCTGCTCCCGGCACTCGCTGGCGCCGCCGCCATCCTATTGCGACGCGCAGAGGCATCGGGCTTCGCCGCGGAGGTGCAAGAGGGCGGACTCGCGACGACAACCGACGTCACGGCGTTCGAGGGCGTCGGCCAGGCCCTCTCCGCCGGCCTGCCGGTCCTGGCGCTCGTGGCGGCTGGTCTGGCGAGCCAATCGCTGGCTGGCGAACTCGCGCGCGGCACGCTCCGCAACATCGCGCTGCGTCCACTATCGCGAATCCACATCGCCCTCGGAAAGGCACTCGCGGTACTCGTTGCCACGGCCTTCGGCTACGCCGCGCTCGTGTTTTCCGCGCTCGGCGTGGCCGGACTCGCATTCGACTACGCCGATGTCACCGAGATCCTCTTCAACGGCGAGCGTTTCCCGCTCGTCGAGGCCGCCGAACTCTGGCCGCCGCTGCGCGAAGCGTTGTGGCGACCGGCGCCGGCCGTCGCCGCGTATGCAGGTCTCGGGGTTCTCGCGAGCGCCGTCACACGCCGCCCCGCTGCAGCACTCGCGACGGCGCTTGGTCTGATTGCTCTCCCCGATCTCTGCCGTGCTGTGCTGCGCGGCTTCCGCGTCGAGTGGGCCGTGCCGTCGGCGCACGTACCGACACCGCTCGGCGACACGTCGTTCATCGCGCACTACCTCGATCTCTCACGCGGCGTGAGTAACACGTCGTTTGCGGCAGGCAGCGCGGGCTGGGCTGTTCCGCTCGTCTGGATTACCGTGTCGCTCGCTCTCTCGACCATCGTGCTCTCCCGGAGATCCATCCGATGACGCGCACCTCTGCGCTCCTGTCCGTCGTCGCTGCCACGCTCCTCTCCGGTGCGTGCTCTTCTCTCGGATCGGAGCTGCCGGACGAGCCGCCGCCGCTCGCGTCAATGGAAGAACCACCCGCGCTCTTCGACGAACCAGACGACGAGGCGATGCGCGCGGAGCTCCCGCTTGGGGGCTACTCAGGAGTGCACGTGACCGACGGACGGACGTCACTCGGCGGTCTCGGTGGCGGCGATGCGCCACATGGCGTTCTCGTGCAACGCGTGATCGAGAACTCCCCCGGCGACGCAGCAGGGATTGCCGCGGGCGATCTGATCGTTGCCGCGCGCCGTGCGGGAGCGAGCGAAGTCGCGATCCGTTGGCCGAGCGAGTGGCGAGAGTTCGAGCGCACGTCGCACCCCGGCGAGGCAATCGCCGTGGTCGTGGATCGGGCCGGCGTCGAAGACGAGACAGAGGTCGTCGTCGCGGCGCGTGTGCGCGCGTCGAGGCGCATCGACGTCGAGCGCGTCCGCGAAGAGGATCGCGTCGGGGTCGTGCTCCGTTCCGCAACACAGGTCGAAGCAAGATCAGCGGGACTCGGCGCTGGTGGTGGCGCGGTGATCGTCGGTCTCGCCGCTGAGAGTCCGTGGCGGAGGGCTGGCCTGCGGTTCGGAGATATCGTCAAACGCGTCGGGAGCGAGCCAGTGGCGCACCCGCAGATCGTCCTGAACGCCATTCGCGAGGCGGACGCCGATGATCGGCTCGCGTTGCAGATACACCGCGGCGGCTCGGAGTTCGAGATCGAGGCTCTGGTGTCGCGGCGGGAACAGGACACGCGCCGCGTCTCGATCCCATTCATCTACAGCTACGGCGCGGAGCGCGGCGAGAGCGAGACGTCGATTCTGCTCGGCCTCTTCAAGAAGACGACGACGAAGGCCGCGTGGGAGTGGCGCATCCTCTGGTTCATCTCGTTCGGAGGCGGCGACGCGAACCGACTCGAGGAAGTGCAATGATGGTTGGCAGGGGCTCGCGTAGGCGCATCGCTCTATCCGCGTTGCTGCTGCTTGCGACCGCTTTCGCGATCGGGGTCCGCGCGGAACCTGAGCCGTTCGGGCGCACGACGACCATCGACATGCCCAAGCGGATGCGCGTCGAAGCCGCGGAGCTTGCGGATGTCGACGGCGATGGCGCGAGCGACCTGGTGATCGCAGCGTCGCGCGGCGGTAAGCGTGAACGCCGCGAGTTGCGAGTTCATCTGCGACGCTCCGGAACCGTGGCATTCGGCCCCGAGCCCGACATGACGTTCGCGCTCCTGCCGGATGTCGTTGCATTCGCGGTGGGGGACGTCCACGCGGACCCCGGTGCGGAGATCGTGCTCTTCACGCCGAGCGGCGCCTTTGCGCTGCGCCCCGGCGTCGCAACCGAGAAGGACCGCTACGTCCGGCTGGCCGAGGCCGACTTCCTCTGGCAGTTGCCGCACAGTCGGCGGATCGTCGCATGGCAGGACGGGGTCCGCGACCTGAACGGCGACGGGTTGGTGGACCTTGTCCTGCCCGAGAGCTCCGGCTACACGATCGCCATCCAGGCGCGGAGCGCCACCGCCGAGCGCCGCTTCGCGTCGTCGCACCTGCGCCTTCCGGACGGCGGAGCAACTACGCCCGTCGCCCGCGGCGCGCGCCGCATGCGCGGTCGCCAGCGCAGCAGGCGCGTGAGCGTCTCATTGCAGATCGGTAGCGGAGGCGTCCGTTCGGGCGACCTTCTCACCGTCAACGAATCGGTGCCCGCGCCGCGTTTCATCGACTGGGATGGCGACGGCGATCTCGATCTTCTGGCCCAGACCACCGCAGAGTTATTGGTCTGGATTCAGCCGCGGGGTGCTCCGTTCCGCACGCCGCCGGACATCCGTATCGCATTGCCTCTCGAGGTGGATCGCCGACGGCTCCTGGACGTGTCGTACGCCGCGCACGCCACGGATCTCGACGGCGACGGCCGCTGCGACTATGTGCTGGTGGCGGGGAATCAGACATCGGAGGACCCGCAGGCGCAGGTCGCCGTGTACCGCCGCGCGCGCAACGAGGTGGGCGGAGCGCGCCCCCTCTTCGGAGAGAAAGGCCTGCCGACACAACTCCTGGTGGTTGCCGGTCTCGCGGGTGTCCCGGAGTTCCCGGACGTGGACGGCGACGGTCTTCCGGACCTCGTCATGGGTTCGCTGCGGCTCGACGCTCTCGATGCTCTGCGCGCCGCGACGGGTTCCACCCTCGACGCGGAACTCTACGTGTATCGCAATCGCGGCGGCACGTTCACGAAGCAGCCCGTCCTGACCCACGAAGTCAGTTTGACGGCCAAGGGACTGCGCGGTGCACGACGTAATCTGATCGCACGCTTCATCGGTGACGCGACCGGCGACGGCGTCTCCGAGCTACTGATGCGCGAGGATCGCGAGCGTCTACGGCTGCTCATGGTGCGGCGAACGAAGAACGCGCTCACGGTCATCGAGCGTCCCTTGTGGGAGACGTCGGTAGACGACGATGCAGACCTCGTGATCGCACCAGGGGGACCCGGGGCTCCGCCGGAGATCCTCGTTCTCAGTGCTCGTTCTCTGCTCCACGTGAGGTTCGGGAAATGAGCGCGCGCACGCTCTTGATCTGTTTCATGCTGGTTGCCTGCGGCGTCCCCGCGCACGCCCAGGAGTCCACTCTCCGGCATGTCACGACGCGAGAGGTCACGTTCCCCGTGGCCGAACATCGCGTGGCCGATATCGACGGCGACGGGCGCGAGGAGATCATCGTCGTCGGACTCCATGGAGAAGTGCGCGTCGTCCGGGGCGAGGCGAACGGAGAGCTGAGCAAGCCGCTCGGCGAACTTGTCCTCGAACATCCCGCGCACTCGTTACTCGCGTTGATCGATCTCGTCGGCGATGACGACCGCAAGTACCTGTTGGTGCTCTCACCGGCCGGAGTACACGCCTATCCCGCAGTACCCGGAGCCGGGTTCGCGGTGCGTCCGCTCGAGTTCGCGACCCGCGCGCGCTTCGTCCTGCGCGTCGGCGCACCGCGCTTCGCCGGCATCGCCCGCGACGTGAACGGAGACGGCCGCGCAGACGTCCTCCTTCCGCTCGGTGATCGCATCGACGTCTGGCTGCAATCGGAGACCGAGCCGGGCGGACCGCCGCACCTGGATCGAACGGCGACGGTGCGCGTGGACGTGGAGCGCACGACTGAAACGCGTGGTGACTCCCTCACGGACGTCCTCGAGAGTGGGTTTCGCATCCCCGACCTGCACATCGAGGACGTGAACGGTGACGCGCGCGACGATCTCATCATCAGCGACGGGAAGATCCGCGCGTTCCATCTGCAACGGGAAGACGGTTCGATCCCGCAAGAGCCCGATGTGCGCGTCGACCTCGGTCTGTTCCGCGACACGACACCCAAGGGCGAACTGATTCTCGGTCGCACGTTGGCGGGCGGCGACAAGCAGCGCTACATCAGTCGCGATCTCACGGGTGACGGAATCCCCGACCATGTGATCGCGCATCGCCGCAAGGTATGGGTCTTCGCTGGCGGCGCGAACGGCCCACAGTTCAAGACCCCGATGGCGGTCCTCAAGACGGCCGACGACGTCACGGCCATGGTCTTGATCGATGTGGACTCCGACGACGCCCCGGATCTCGTCCTGCTCCGTATCCGGGTACCGACGGTTGGAACGATTCTGCGTGGATTGGTCGCGGAGTGGGAGGTCGAGATCGGCGCCGTCGGCTACGCAGGACTCGGGGCGGATGGTTTCGCGAAGAGGCCCTCGTGGGAAAGTGAGCTCGCCGTACGCTTGCCCGCCCTGATCGGCGTCATCCGCGACCCCGAGGCATTGATTCGGCGCTTTGAGAACGTCGCGGAACGCTTCAAGGGATCAGTCACAGGTGATTTCGATGGCGACGGCAACGACGACGCCCTGCTGATCCGCGGGGGGAGCCGTGCGTCGAGCGAAGAAGACGCTGACGACGACCGTGAACACATCCCCCGCGTCGATATGTGGCGCGGCACCGAAGTGCTCCCGGACACCGAGTCGGGCGACCGAATTCTCGGCGACGTACTGTTTCGCGACGACAACCGAACTTGGACTATCGATCGCCTGCTCGCGTGGATCGGCTCACTCGCCGAGCGACGCGCCGCCCGACTGACCGGTGGACGGGATCCCGACGCGTCGCTGACGCTGCGGGGCCAGGGATACTCGGATCGTCACGTCCATGCGGCGGACGTCGACGGCGACAGCCGCGACGAGATCGTCACTGTGCACCGCCGCGACGTCGACGGGACAACCATCATCGACGTGGCCGACTGGCGGGGACGGTAGGACACGCATGCCGAGCAGCGTGACGGTCGCGGCAGCAGCGGAGCGCCTCCGCGGGGTCGCCCACCGCACGCCCGTTCTGACGTCATCCGCGATCGATGCGATCGCAGGCGCGCGTGTCTTCTTCAAGTGCGAGAACTTCCAGCGCGTGGGCGCATTCAAGTTCCGCGGCGCCTACAACGCGATCTCAGCGCTCTCTGCGACAGAGCAAGCGCGCGGTGTGATCACGCATTCCTCCGGCAACCACGCACAGGGGGTCGCACTCGCGGCCCGCCTCTGCGGAGTGCGGGCGACGATCGTGATGCCCCACGATGCTCCGGCGGTGAAGCGCCGCGCCACCGAGGGCTACGGCGCGCGGATCATCGCGTGCGCCGCCAAGGATCGTGAGATCGTGTGCGAGGCCGAGATCGCGAAGGACGGGCACGTGCTCGTTCACCCGTACGACAACGACCACATCATCGCCGGCCAGGGCACCGCGGCGTGGGAACTCTTCGACGAGATCGGCGGCGGACTCGACGCACTCTTCGTCCCGGTCGGCGGTGGGGGACTGGCGAGCGGAACCTGCCTCGCCGCTGCGGAACGCGCGCCCGCGTGCCACGTCGTCGGCGTCGAACCGGCTGGCGCCGACGACGCGCGACGTTCGCTCGCTTCGGGGCGGGTCGTGACGCTCGACGAGGTCCCAGCGACGATTGCCGACGGAATGCGCACGCGCATGATCGGTGAACGCAATCTGCGCATTCTGAGCAAGCATCTCACCGAGATCATCGTGGTGGACGACGCCGCGATCCTCGGCGCGTTGCGCTTGCTCTTCGAGCGGCTCAAGATCGTCGCGGAACCCAGTGGCGCGGCGTCGCTGGCCGGGCTGCTCGCGGGACTCCATCCGCTGCCGGAAAACGCCCGCGTCGGTGTCATCGTCAGCGGCGGTAACATCGAGCTCGCGGCGCTCGTCCACATGCTTGCCTGACGCGCTCTCCTCGGAACTGCCGCTCGTCCCCGTCGATTCTTGGTCTCCGGGACCGCCCGGGTCGGCGGGATTCCAGTGAGTAAGCGCACGGCTGGGACGCGGGATACGCTCCACGTCCGCGTGCCATGTGTCCCCGCCGTCCTCGGCGCGGTATCATATCGGAGTGATCGCGTGAACGCCTCCGTGGTGTGGCGGGTTCACCTAGCGTGGTCTGGGCGACGTCGACGTACGGCGGGCCCGATCCACGTGAGTTCTGAGGATCGGAGAAGCGTCATGGTGGAAGCGAGCATTGAAGCGACAACGACGGGAAACTCGTCGGACGACGGTCCCCTGGTCACGGCTGCACGCGGTGTCGAGAAGGGCATCGAACGCGGCGTCGTAGCGGCCAAGGACGGCCTCGGGAAGGCCAAGGAGGGCGTTGGACACGCACGCGAGAAGGTGAGCGAGTCCGCGGCCAAGGCCAAGGAGGGGATGAAAGAGATTCCGAACAAGACGCTCGGCGATCTGAGTGACAGCGTGACGGGTTACGCGAAGGACCATCCAGGTCAGACCATCCTGGTCTCGCTCGGGGTCGGCGCGCTCATCGGCATGCTCTTGAGTCGGCGGTAGCCGCTGACGACATCGGCTCCGCCGGACGTCCCGGAAGCGACGGAGTCACACACTGACCCGACGTCTTCCGATCCAACCGGAAGGGAGGCACGCGCCGACGCGCGGCGTCTCCCCCGGCTGGCTACCGATCTGTTCCATGGCTGCGCAGCAGTCGTACGAACGACCACGGCTCTCTTCGCATTCGAAGCCCGACAGACGGCGCGCGTTGCGGCGGCGCGGCTCCTCGTCGTTGTCGTTGCGCTGACTCTCCTCGTCACGGGGGTCGCGCTCCTCATCTCCGGCGCCGCATTCTGGCTCGGCTCGGCGATGGGCGCGACGTGGATGGGCTTCGCGGTCGTGGGCGGCACGGCGATGGCAGCCGGAGGCGGCGTCATGATCTGGGCGCTTCAGAGCCTCACGACACGGACTGATCTGCGTTTCCCGGCGACGCGAGACCAACTGGGGAAGGATCGAGAGTGGTTGGACCAGCAATTCGAAGACGGCGACAAGACGAACTCCGGGAACTGATCGCGAACGCCGACGCGGCGCGGGCCGGCGTCGACGCGACCGTCACGCGGGCGCGCGCCGAGATCCGTGATCCGTACGGCATCCGCACGACGATTGCCGAGCACCCGTTCGTCACGGCCGGAGTCGCCGCAGGTGTCGGAGTGGCCGCCACGCGCATCGTGGCTGGCCGCGTATCGGCGCACCCCGACGCGCCGACACGTATCGAGTACTGGGCGGGCAAGCTGCTCGATGGCGGGCTCGCGGCCGTCAGACCGCTCTGCATCGCGTGGCTGCAACGCTGGCTCGCGGAACTATCTCCGACGGCGCCTCCGGCGAGCCCGACGACCGCGTCCGCACCGCTGTGAGCCACTCTGGCAAGCCCTCACTTTGATGGTACCCGGCGCGGGGCGGCCTAGCTGGCTCGACTGAATCGACGCCCTCGGTCCGCCGCTCGACGGGGACCGCGGGGCGTTCTCGTGAAACCGTCCCGCCGTCCCCGGTCAGCGGCGGAGCAACGATGTCACCTGTCGAGGCCAGGTGGCCCGACGATGCCCGGGTACGATCCGCGTCGACGCCGGACGGTGGTGGAGGCGGGGGGTATCGGCTTCGGCGCTCCGTAACGGGGGCCTCGGTCGGCTGCGCCGACCACCCCGTAACGGGGCGCTCGAAGCACCATGACGCTTCAAGGGCCATTGTTTATGGCTCTTGATCCGCGTTCGCCTACGGCTCACTGCGGAACGCGCCCGTTCGATGCCCCCCGTCGTCGTAACCGCTGGAATCGATGAGGCCCGGTCTTGGGAGACCGGGCCTCGTGTACAGGACGGTGGTGGAGGCGGGGGGTATCGAACCCCCGTCCCGTGGTGCCGCTTTCTGGGCTTCTACGCGTGTAGCCGTTGATTTGATCTCATCCCGCTGCGCGCGCATCGGCACGCTCGCCTCGGGACCAGTCTGCCTATTTTCTTACGCTCCGTCGGCCGACATGCCGGAGCGCCAGCCCGCTAAGCTTCGCCTCGTCGCCGGCCACGGGCACTCCGGCGGGAGACGTCACAGTGACTAGTGTTTAGCTAGGCTGCGAGGGCGTAAGTGTTATTGGCACCTACAGTGTGTCCAGGGTTTAACGAGGCCACCTGGAACCTCGACGCGCCACCCAGAGAGACGTGTTCACCCGGTCGATTCCATTCGCCCCCAGGAACGATGGATCGGGCGCGGATCCTCGTTCGTGGCGGCGGGTGAGTGCCTCCGTCCTGATGTCAACATCCCGCTCGCGGGACATTCGGCTCGCGTCGGGCGCGAACGCTTGATTATACCACGCTCCGTGCGAGGGGACGGAAGTCCGTACAGGCGCGTTCTGGGTTTGCAGTGAACTGGCGAAGGGTCGTTAGACTGCTGAGGCTCCGGAAGTTCCGAAAGGGGAGACTCCCATGCGTCCAATTCGACCTGCCGCTCTCATGCTCCTGGGCACTGCACTGCTCGCAGTGACAGGTGCCAGCGGACCCGCCGACGTCTTCGCGCAGGACGCAGGCGAAGAAGCCGCCGAACCGACGGGACCGAAGATCGAGGAGACGATCCGCTTCACGGACCGCAAGAGCCTGACCGAAGTCCAGTTGCCGCGAGATTGGAAGTCCGGGAAGGTGGACGAGGCGGGGCATGAACTCGGTCGCTGGGAGTGGGCGCCAGACGGCGGAGCGATCGCCGGAGTCACCACGTTCCAGGTGCCGGGCTCGATGCGTGCGTCGCTCTATCGATACCGCAGGGGCGCGCGCAACGACGTGATCGAGGGCTCTGTCAAGTCCGGCGAGGGTTTTGCCGAGCAGCGGATGGTCGACGAGCGCGGCGTCTCGGTCTCGGAGCGCTACGTCGAGAAGGACGGCATCCTCTGGGGGGTTCGCTTCTATTGCCACAAGAGCAGTTGGGAGCGCTTCCAGCCGATCTCCGAAGCCACCCTCGCTTCGTTCAAGGTACCGGGCACCTACGTGCACAAGAGTGCCGCGGAGGGGTGGAAGAAGAAGAAGGTCAAGGACTTCGTGGTGCGAACGAACGTCGACAAGGACGACGTCGATACGGCCGCCGCGATGGTCGAAGAGTTCGTGGACATGCGCAAGTGGGCGATCAAGGCGCTGCCGGGCAAACCGTTCGTGAAGGGGCCGTGGCAGGTCTACGTCATCCTCAGCGGAAAGCTCTACGACACGATCGCGACGAAGAACACGGGTGAGCGGCCTGACGTCGCCACATACGACCCGGTGGAACATGCACTCCTCGTCAAGTGGATGAGTCGCAAGACCGCTGCCTACAGCCAGAACATCATGGCGCGGGTCTCGACGCAGTCGATCATCGAGCACTTCGGTGGGCGGCCGCCGCTCTGGGTCGATCTCGGGCTCTGGACGTACATCGAGTACATGTGGCAAGACGGAGGCAAGCCGACCAAGCCGGACAAGTCTCGGATGAAGGATTTCATGAAGCCCATGATCGCGGACTCCACGCGGCGGCTCGATCAATGGTTCGATCTGCAGTACACCGACATCCCGGATCGCTTCCTGGCGGGCGATGAGCTCTACGCTTGGCATTGGTTCTTTCGCCATGCGAAACAGGGCAAGCCCTGGCGCAAGTCCTACGAGGGTTACATGAACGTCCTGCGCGAGACTGGCAATCCCGATGCGGCGGACGCCGCATGGGAAGGGGCCGACTTCGAAGAGATGCGCGATGCCTTCAAGGCCTGGGGCAAGAGCCTCTGATCCGACTCACCGGCGGTAGCCGCGGAGTTCGCGCTTGATCTCGCGCTCCTTGGCTGACTGGCGCTTGTCGGCGACGTTCTTGCCGCGCGCGAGCGCGATCTCGACCTTGGCAAGGCTGCGCTCACTGAAGTAGATACGGAGCGGGACGAGCGTCAGGCCCTTGCGCTCGATCTGCTTGCGCAGTCGCAGGAGTTCGCGCCTGTGCACGAGGAGTTTGCGGGGACGCAGGACCTCGTGCTTGGCATAGCCCTTGTCCGTGTACTCCGCGATGTGGACACCGAACAGCCAGAGCTCGTTACCGCGGATGCGTGCGTAGCCCTCATCCAGGCTGGCCAGCCCGGCGCGCAAGCTCTTGACCTCGGGCCCCTCAAGTGAGATCCCGCACTCCAATCGCTCGATCAACTCGTAGCGATATCTCGCCCGAGGGTTCGTGATCTCCGGGGGGCCACCGCCCGCTCCCTGCTTCTTACGCGTCGCCATGGAGGCCGGAGGATCGGCCCACGCAGCCTGCTGCGGGAGGTTTCCCTGAGGGCATGCGCTGCGACGGGAATTCGGGCTTCCCCAATCGGGAAGTTGACTCCGCGCGAGCGTAGGGCATCCTCTGCGTTCATCACACCCGTGCGGGGGTGGCGGAATGGCAGACGCGCTAGACTCAGAATCTAGTGCCCTTTACGGGCGTGGGGGTTCAAGTCCCCCCCTCCGCACCATCAGAACTCAACCGGCAGATTCGCGCCGGCAGACTCGATCGGCACGCGCGATCGAGCGTCATGCGGCCCGGCTCGTCCGGGCCGTGTCCCGTTCGGGCGGCATCGCTTATTCGCAGCCGCGCGAGCGGCTCGACCCGCCGGAAACCGAGAGAGCGACACCCACCGCCGCTATCCTGCCGTCTGCACATGCCGCCGACCCCGGCACGGATGGCGGCACCGCCGAACGCGTCGAATGGACGAGGAGATACGATGCTGAAGGGAAAGCGTGGCCTGATCCTGGGCGTGGCGAACAAGCGCAGTCTCGCGTGGAGCATCGCCAAGAGCTGCTCGGCACAGGGTGCCGAATTGGCCCTGACGTGCCTCGGAGAGCGCTTCGAACCGACCGTCCGGAAACTGTGCACGCAACTGCCCGGTGGCGAGGACATCCCCATCCTGCAAGTCGATGTGGTTCAGGAGGATCAGATCGACGCCGCCGCCGTGAAATTGGGTCAGCTCTGGGACCGGTTGGACTTCATCGTTCACTCGATCGCATATGCGAACCCGCTTGAGTTGAAGGGCCGCTTCCGGGATACGTCGCGCGAGGGGTTCAACGTCGCGCTCGACATCTCGGCCTACTCCGTCATACCATTCGCGCGCGCTTTCGCGCCGATGATGACGAACGGCGGTTCGATCGTGGCGCTGTCGTACCTCGGCGGCGAACGCGTGGTGCCCAACTACAATGTCATGGGCGTCGCGAAGGCCGCGCTCGACTCGGCCATGCGCTATCTCGCCTACGACCTCGGCCCGCAGGGTATCCGTGTCAACACGGTTGCGCCGGGCCCGGTGCGCACGGTCAGCGCAGCGTCGGTGGGCGATTTCTCAAACATGCTGGAGCACGTCCAGGCGGTGGCTCCGCTGCGGCGCAATATCAGCGGTGAAGAGGTCGGCAACGTCGTGTCATTCTTGGTCTCCGACATGGCGTCGGGCGTGACCGGAACATTGATCCCCGTGGACTGCGGCTTCACTGTTCTCGGCGTGACAACAGGCATCAAGGACCCGGAGAAGACCGCCCCCGAGACCGCCGATGGAGGAGCGACGGCATGAAGCGCGTGCTCGGTCTAGTCATCGTGGCGTCGCTGCTTTCCGCACCGGGCTGCGAGTCGAACCCCTCCGACGCGATTGGCGACGGCATCTCGGGGGCCATCGACACAGTCGAGGATTGGTTCGGCGGAGGCGACTTGCCGTCGGAACACCTCGAGGAGTTGCGCGCTCTGCATCAGATCGGTTCGTGGAAGCTGCGCCCCGAGATCGAAGGTGGCTTGGAGAGCGCGCGCGAGGCGGTCCGGGCGCTCGGTCAGGCCGACTACTCGACGTGGCGCGACGCGGGTATCGTCACGCAGGTCGTCTCGTCGATCGCGTTCGACCACACGGCGTCGCTGATGCGTGTCGAGGCCCTGGACACCCTCGCCCGCATCGCCCCGTGGACCATCGCCGCCGATCAGCCCCCGGAACTCGTGGCGTCCGAAGGCGACGTGATCGACGCGCTCAAGATCGTTCGCGAGGCGCAGGGCAAGCGCGACACCGACCCGCTCCTCACGGCCCAGGTCTTGCACGCTGTGCGCGTCCTCGGCGCGTACGACTTCGACGGTGGCGCCCGGCCGAAGGCGGACGTTCCCCTGCACATCGCGGCGCGCCGGTATGGCAACAAGTTGCGCAACGCACGTGGTGTGCTCCTCGCCTTCACGGGCTCCACGCTCGAAGGCTTCCGAGCCGACCCGGAAATCAGTGCGGCGATGGATCGCGCCTACGTCTCGCTCAGCGGCGCGGTCATTCGCGCGACATTCATCGCCTCGCTCATGGGCGACAAGAAGCCGACCGTGCGCGCGACCGCAAGTCGGCACGCAAGTGCTTTGCAGTTGAAAGGCAGTGGTGCCGAGCTCACGCGCTCGCTAGAGCACGACCTGAGCAGTTCGGTCCGGCGCGCCGCAGCCGCAGCGCTCGGCAGCTACCCCGAACACGTCGCGGTGCCAGCATTGATCGAAGGTCTGTATGACGACATGCCAGAGGTGCGCGGCACCGCGTCGCGCGCACTGACCGCCGCGACCGGCGAGACGTTCGGCGATGACCGTGGCGCCTGGCGCCGCTGGTGGGAAACGCGGAAGAAGTCGACGGCCGACGCGTCAAACTCAAGCGAGTGAGTAGCGAGCCCGAGCAACCGACCGCCGCCACGGCGAGTTCTTCCAACGAGCGTGCTTCCGCCGGTCGCAGAGTGGCGCTGATCGCCGTCCGCATCGCCGGCACGCTGCTGCTCGCCTTCGTCCTCTGGCAGGTGGACTGGCGCGACGCGGCGCACCTGGCCGACGGCGAAACCGTGCTGCGCGGCGAAATCGTCGGCGAGGTTCCTGCGTTGTGGGACGAGACGACCACGGTCGCCTTCCGACCGACTGACGCTGCCCCCGACTCGGAGCCACTCGTGCTCACCGCGGCAGATCTGAAGACCGAGGATATCCGCGGCCAACAGATCCCGATCGTGAACGAGGGATTGCTCCACATCGTGGATCGCGCGAACGTCTGGCTCCTCGCGCTCGGCGTCTTCGCGTTCGGGTTCTCGTCGCAGTTCGGTGTCGTTCGCTGGTGGCTCCTCCTCCGCGATCAGGGCATCCGGATCTCCTTCTGGGCGGCGCACCGGCTGACGTTCATGGGCTTCTTCTTCAACAACGTCGTGCCAGGTGCCACCGGGGGAGACCTCGTCAAGGCCGTCTACGCGGCGCGGCGTACGGATCGACGAGCCCAGGCCGTCATCACGGTGCTCATCGATCGCGTGACCGGCATCGTCGCACTGGCGCTCATCGCCGCCGTCATGCTCGTGCCGCGCCTGGCCTCGCCGGTCTACCGCGAACTCGCACTCTTCATCTTCGGGTTCCTGGGGTGCTTCGCGCTCGGCTGCACTCTCTTCTTCAGCCGACGCGTCCGCCGTGTTCTGCACGTCGATCAGATCGCCGCCAAGTTGCCGTTCGCGGGGCTCGTGAAGCAGCTCGACGACGCGGTCTTCCTCTACCGCTACAAGAAGCGCGGACTGCTCGTCGCGGTGCTGCTCTCGTTCGCCAATCAGCTCTCGATCCAGATGATCATGGTCCTCTTCGCCCACGCACTCCACGTGACGACGCGCGCCGGAGAGCCACTTCCCATCGGCGACTACATGGTGGTCCTGCCCGCGGCGTGGATGGTCTCGGCCCTCCCGGTTCTCCCCGGTGGCTGGGGCATTCGCGAGTCCGCGTTCGCCGTCGGCTTCCAGCTCGTCGGTGTCGGGCGCAACGCCGCGGTGGCGCTCTCGGTGATGGGCGGCATGAATATGGTCTTCTGGAGTCTGCTCGGCGGGATCTACGTGATCCTGGATCGTGGAGCTGTCGCTGAGGTCTCCGGAGAAGCGTCAGGAGAGGCTGAAGGCTGAAGGCTTGAGGGCGGAGTCGGCCCTCGGCTGCCGTCAGGCTCGCCTCTCTGCGCTCGGAGCCCATCGCGAGTGGGACAGGGAGACAGGGAAGCCCTTTGTTAGGTTTTCCCGCCACGATGTCCCCGCGGGGTCGTACGATCTGCAAACGCGTCATCCGAAGACGGGTCTGCATGACGCACGCGCGACGTGCGTACTGCTCCGCCTCGACAGACATTCACTCAACCTGCATTCATACCCTGGGAAGCCTTCACCATGTCGCTCCTCGTCGTCGGCACCGTCGCATACGACTCCATCGAGACGCCCTCCGGGCAAGTCACCGAGGAGACGGGCGGTAGCGCCACGTACTTCTCGCTCGCCGCATCCCGCTTCGCGCCGGTGCGCCTTGTGGCAGCCGTGGGGAACGACTTCCCCGACGAGCGGCGGGCGATCTTCGCCGGGCGCGACATCGACACCGCGGGCCTCGAAACGATCGCCGACGGTCGTACGTTCCGCTGGTCGGGCAAATACGAAGGCGACATGAACGTCGCTGAGACGCTCGAGACGCAACTGAACGTCCTGGCGACGTTCAAGCCCAAGCTCCCCGCGCCCTATCCCGACACACCCTTCGTCTTTCTCGCGAACGCGGCGCCCGCCGTGCAGATGGAGGTCCTCGACCAGACCCCAGCCCGACGCTTCGTGATGGCCGACACCATGAACCTGTGGATCGACATCGCGCGCGACGAGCTGACCGAGGTCTTACGACGCGTCGACGGCGTTGTTATGAACGACGAAGAGGCGCGCAGCCTGACCGGTGAACGCAACCTCATCAAGGCGGGGAATGCCATCCTCGCCATGGGACCGAAGGTGGCACTTGTGAAGAAGGGCGAGCATGGCGCCTTCCTATTCTCGACCTATATGTTCCACGCGCTGCCCGCGTATCCGGTTCACGAGGTCGTTGATCCAACGGGCGCCGGCGACTCCTTCGCGGGCGGGCTCATGGGCTACCTCGCGAGCACGGGTCGCGTGAGCATCGGTAACCTCAAGCGCGGCATGGTGTACGGCACCGTCGCCGCGTCATTCACGGTCCAGGGCTTTGGCACGAGCACACTCGCGGCAGCCACGCGCGATGACTTCGAAGTCCGCTTCCACGAGTTCCTCAACTTCGTGCAGTAGACGACGAGCGCGAGAAGCTCTGGAAGAACGCAGCGCGGCACAGCAACAGACTCCGACGCAGCAACAGACAGACAGCAACACAGCAAGAAGAGTGAGAGAGCACACGACAAGAGACCAAAGTCCTCGGGCGGTGGAGGGCCCGGAGAGTGAGATGGCAACGCGCCGAGCGCAGCGCCGAGACCACTCTTCGCGGGCACGCAGGAGAGGACACGGCACCCCGACAGACGCGGTTCAGTCAATCGAGACGCCGGCAGACAAGCGATTGGCGCCCAAGCGATTGGCGCCCAAGAACTTGGGGCTGCCAAGAAGCAGGCGATCGAGCAACTGAGAACCGCACGGCAGTAGGCCGATCGGGCGCTGAGACGAACGACCTGAAACCACCTGACCCTGCGGCCTCGCCACACGACGAAGCCCGACGATCTGGAGACGAGAGATGGTGAAGAGAAACCCCGCGAAGAGCATCGCAACCGGTAAGGACCTGCGCGGTGCCAACGGCATCAAGGACAGTCAACGCGCACACGCGCTATCGCAGGCGTTGGCGCAGATCGAACGGCAGTTCGGCAAGGGCGCGATCATGCGCATGAACGAAGCCAGTCGGATGAACATCGAGTGTGTCTCGTCGGGCAGTCTCGCACTGGATCTCGCGCTCGGCGGCCGCGGCATACCGCGCGGGCGGATCGTCGAGGTCTACGGGCCTGAGAGTTCGGGCAAGACCACGCTCACGTCGCATTTCGTGGCCGAGGTGCAGAAGGCGGGCGGCGTCGCGGCCTTCGTCGATGCCGAGCACGCGCTCGATCCCGTCTACGCGAAGCGCCTCGGCGTGAATCTCGACGAGCTGTTGATCTCGCAGCCCGACTCCGGCGAGCAAGCACTCGAGATCGTCGAGATGCTTGTGCGTTCGGGCGCTGTTGACATCGTGGTGGTGGATTCCGTCGCGGCCCTCGTTCCGCGCGCGGAACTCGAAGGCGAGATGGGCGACAGCTTTGTCGGCTTGCAGGCCCGCCTGATGTCGCAGGCGTTGCGCAAGCTGACCGGGGCGATCGCGCGCAGCACGTGCACGGTCGTCTTCACCAACCAGATCCGCGAGAAGATCGGCGTCATGTTCGGCAGCCCGGAAACCCAACCGGGCGGGCGCGCACTCAAGTTCTACGCCTCGGTGCGGATCGATCTGCGTCGCATCGGCCAGGTCAAGGAGCGCGACGAAGTCATCGGCAGCCGTGTGAAGGCGACGGTCGTGAAGAACAAGATCGCTCCTCCGTTCCGCCGGGTCGAGTTCGAGATCCGCTTCAACCAGGGCATTCATCGCGTGGGCGAGATCATGGATCTCGGCGTACAGCACGGTGTCGTCGACAAATCGGGATCGTGGTTCAGCTACAAGGGCGAGCGTCTGGGCCAAGGCCGCGAGCGCTGCTGCACCCTCCTGACCGAGAACCCGGATCTCATGGCCCGGATTCAGGAAGAGGTCCTTGAGATCGCCGATCCTGTTCGGCGCGCGGCGCGCGAAGCAGCCGAGGCCGAGAACGGAACCGCCCCCGAGACCGAAGAGCGTGATGGCGGGCGACCGGCGGGTGAACGACAGGATGGTGAACGACAGGACGGTGAACGACAGGACGGTGAACGACAGGACAGTGAACGACAGGACAGTGCCGAAGCGGAGCCTGCGACGGCGGACGCCTGATCCGACTGGCTCTCGACGCCTTGACCGGCGACGCCTTGTTCCTCGACTCGTGAAAGCGGGTTGAGGGCGGGGCGTCGCCGCTGACCCGTATTCGTCGTCTGCGCCTATTCGCTGGCTGCGCCGATTCGTCGCTTGCCTTGGGATTCCGCCTCCATTCATGCGATCGCACGCAGAATCCCGGGCTTCGTCCGGAGGCGCTCTCCGTTGGGGGCAGAGCCTTCGGCCAACCTGGATGAACGCCATGACGCCGAACGAACTCCGCGAACGCTACCTGACATTCTTCGAGGAGCGGGGACACACCCGCATGCCCTCGGACTCGCTGGTCCCCGAGAACGACCCCAGCCTGCTCTTCACAGGTGCGGGGATGAATCAGTTCAAGGACGAGTTCCTGGGCAAGGGCAAGCGCGGACTCGTCCGTGCCACGACCGCGCAGAAATGCCTGCGCACGGGCGACCTCGAGAACGTCGGCCGCACCTCCGGACACCAGTCGTTCTTCGAGATGCTCGGCAACTTCAGCTTCGGTGACTACTTCAAGGAAGACGCGATCAAGTGGGCATGGGAGTTCCTGACAGACGTCGTCGGGCTCCCGGCCGACCGATTGCGTATCACGGTCTACGAAGACGACGACGAGGCGTATGGGATCTGGCGCGACACGATCGGCGTCGCCGAGGAGTCCATCTATCGGCTGGGTGCGAAGTCCAATTTCTGGCCGGCGAACGCACCGGAGGCCGGGCCCAACGGACCGTGCGGGCCGTGTTCCGAGATCTTCTACGACTACGGGAAGAACGACGCGTGTGCCGACGAGAGCCGCTGCGATCCGGACTGTGATTGCCGTCGCTACGAAGAGATCTGGAACCTCGTCTTCACGCAGTACAACCGCCGCGATGGGGGCGTCCTCAAGCCGCTTCCGCAGAAGAATATCGACACCGGCATGGGCTTCGAGCGACTGGTGCGTGTACTCGAGCAGGTGCAGACGAATATTGAATCGAGTCTCTTCGCTCCGATCGTCGCGGCCGTCGCCGAGGTCTCAGGACGCGAGCACTACGAACGCGACGGCGAAGACGGCGTTCGGATCCGGCGCATCAGCGACCACATTCGTGCGGCCTGCTTCCTGGTCGGTGACGGCGTGCGACCCGGCAACGAGGGACGCGGGTACGTGTTGCGTCGCATCCTTCGACGCGCGATCCGAGACGGTTCGGGTCTCGGGATCGACGAGCCCTTCCTGGCGCGTTTGGTCGGCTCGGTCGTGACCGCGATGGGAGACGCCTACCCCGATCTGAAGCTCGGCCGCGAGTTGCTCGAAAGCGTCTTGAACGCCGAGGAAGTCCTCTTCCGACGGACCTTCCGCAAGGGCCTCGGTCGCCTCGAAGGCGCGATCGAGGACCTGCAGCAAACGGGGCAGACCGAGATGTCTGCCGACCTGGCATTCCAACTCCACGACACCTACGGCTTCCCCGTCGATGTGACGTCGGAGATCCTCAACGAACAGGGCATTACGTTCGCGCGCGAGCAATTCGAGAAGCTGATGAACGAGCAGCGCGAGCGCAGCCGCGGCGCGCAGAAGATGTCGGCGGATATCTTCGACCGCGGGCCGATCGGTGAGCTCGCCGAGAGCGGTGTCGCCGAGACAGAATTTGTCGGCTACGAGGACTCCGGTCGCGCGACTCCGAGAGCGCAGCGCGGCGTGATGGCCGAGGCCACGCTCCGCGCTGTGATCCTCGAGAAGGACCAGAAGATCCATCGCGAAGTACGCTCGGGCGAAGAGGCGACTCTCATCCTCGATCACTCGCCGTTCTACGCCGAGTCGGGTGGCCAGGTATCTGACCACGGAGAACTCCGCTTCGAGACCGGCGTATTCCAGGTGAACGACGTCCGCGCCAGCGAGGGCTACATCCTCCACGTCGGTACATACAACGGCGAGTCACCGGCGCAGGTGGGCGCAGGCGTCTCTGCGCTCGTCGATGCGGGCCGACGCGACGCGATCCGCCGCAACCACACGGCGACCCACCTCTTTCATCGCGCGCTGAAGGATCTCTTCGGTGACTCCGTGCAGCAGGCGGGCTCGATGGTCGCGCCAGAGCGACTCCGCTTCGACTTCACGCTCGATCATGGCCTCTCCGGAGACGAGATCAAGAGCCTCGAAGACGCAGTGAATGCGCAGGTGCTCCTCAACGAACGCCTCGACACCGCGCTCATGAGTGTTGCAGAAGCCAAGGCGAGCGGCGCAACGGCGCTCTTCGGAGAGAAGTATCCGGAGCCGGTGCGTGTGGTCGCAGTGGGGGAGTACAGCCGCGAGTTGTGCGGCGGGACGCATTGCCGCGCTGCGGGCGACATCGGGAGTTTTCGCATCGTCTCGGAGGCATCCGTGGCCGCGGGTATCCGACGCGTCGAAGCCATCACCGGTGCGCACTCCGTCTCGCGCATGCAGCAGGATCGCGAGGTGCTGACCGCGCTTGCGCGCCAGGTCGGTGCGCCGGTGGCCGAGATCTCGGCGCGGATCGAGAAGCTGACGAAGGAGATCCGGGACCTGCGCAAACGTGCAGCTGCGGCCGTCCCCGCGTTGGACCCCTTCTCCGGCACACCCGTCGAAGCCGACGGCATCGCACTCCACGTGCATCTGCTGGACCAGCCCCGCGACGTCATCGGGAATGCGGCGAAGTCGATCCCGAAGAAGGACGGCGGACCGGCCGGCGCACTCCTCGTCACGCAACACGACGGCAAGGTCGCGGCCGTCTGCGCTCTGAACGGCGCGGCGGTCGAAGCTGGGTTCGACGCTGTCGCGATCTTGCGAAGCGTCGGTGGTCGCGGTGGGGGGCGTCCCCAGACAGCGCAGGGCACGATCCCTGGCGAACTCAGCCTGGAGACGCTGCGTGCCGCGGCGACTGCAGCGCTCACCGCAGGCTCGTGAGTACGTAACATCGATGGCGTCCCGGGGGGCTTCCTTGACCCCGCCCCCCCGGAGACTAGATTCCGGGGTTTGCACCGTTCCGCCCGACCCGAATGCTCATAGCGACCGTCGTCGCCGCGTGCATCGGGTGCTCTGGAGACTCCGATGGCCGTTCCGAAATTCAAGATCTCGAAGTCGAAGAAGCGCAAGCGTCGGACCCACGACAAGATCAGCACACCGGACCTGGTCCCGTGCGGCAACTGTGGGCTGTCGATCCCGATGCACCGTATTTGCCCCAACTGCGGCCACTACCGCGTCCGCGGCAAGACCGGCCCACGTACCCGTCAGGTGATCGAGCAGGACGAGAGCTAGGGGTGCGGCCAGAAACCCCCGTGAATAGCCGGACGTGTCCGGGTGGGACGGCTGTCGTGGGTGACAGGCGACTCGACTCCGGAGAGTCTCCGAGCCTGGCAGCCGCGGCAGACGGCCCGCCCGGGCGCGGTGGATGCTCCGCACGTCGGCCAGCGATCACGCCTTCACCGGCGCCGCGGGGGTTTCTGGCCGGGCCCCTAGTGCCCCGTCCCCGAAGTTCGCAGTCACGCCGATTCGGCCTCGCCGCCTCCGGTCCGGGGTTCCCACGTCGCTTGATCTCTTCGCCCGAGGCGGCGTTGGCCTCGCCTCCTCTACGACCGTCCAGGTCGCCACCCGGCGAGTCCGCCTACCCTCGGGCGAAGATCTGCTGCGCGACCTGGGAACGAACTTCGGGGACGGGACACTAACCACTCATGTCTCGGGTCGCCGTCGACGCGATGGGCGGAGACCTCGCGCCCGCCGCCGTCGTGCGGGGCGCGCTCACAGCCGTCCAGCAGTTGCCTGGGATCGAGGTCGTCCTCGTTGGATGCGAGGCTGCGATCCTGAACGAGTTCCCCGACGGCCGCGCGCCATCTGGGATCAGTGTGGTGCATGCCGGCGAGGTGCTGGAGATGCACGAGTCCCCGGTCGAGGGACTGCGACGCAAACCGGATGCGTCGATCACGGTCGCCATGCGACTTCTCGCGAGCGGCGACGCCGACGCGCTGGTCTCGGCTGGCCACACCGGCGGCACGGTGGCCGCCGCCACGTTTGCGCTCTCGCGCATTCCCGGTGCCCGCCGCGCCGGTATCGCCGCGCCCTTCCCCACGCGCACAGGCCATTGTGTGCTCGTCGACGTCGGCGCCAATCTCCAGGCGAAAGCCCCGGATCTCGTGCAGTACGCGGTCATGGCGGGGGAGTACACCCGCGCGGTGATGGGGATCGCGGAGCCGCGCATCGCCGTTCTCTCGGTGGGTGGCGAAGAGGGCAAGGGCAGCCCGCTCGTTCGCCGCGCAGCCGAGGCGCTTCGCGCGTTTCCCGACGTCCACTTCATCGGCAACGTCGAAGGCCAGGAGATCTTCAGCGGCGCCGCTGACGTGATCCTCTGCGAGGGCTTCGTCGGCAACGTGATCTTGAAGGCGTCCGAGGGGCTGCTCGAAGCGTTCCTGCACCACATGCTCGCGGAACTCGGCGGCGAAGTCAGCCCAGCGGGCGACGACGTGCTTGAGGACCTGCGCAACCGCACGGACTACACGCGCTACGGCGGCGCGCCGCTGCTCGGGCACCAAGGCACGATCCTGATCTGCCACGGACGCAGTCCCCACTCCGCGATCCGCAACGCCATCGAGGCCGTCGACCGCTGTGTGGAGCGCAAGGTGAACGAGCGCATCGTGGCCGGTCTCGGCGCTCTCGCAGCGAATACCGAAGTTGCGGCGATCCTGGCGTCCGGCACATGACCGCGACGGACCCGATAAGCACCAAACGTCCGCGCCCGCTTCGACACAGCCACAGTGAGTGTCCGTGGCCAACCCCAGGGAGAACTCGCCGATGAGCAAGGAATTGGACGGACGCGCAGTCTTCGTGACCGGTGCATCTCGCGGCATCGGCCGCGCGATCGCCGAGGAATCCGCGCGTCAGGGTGCCTCGCTCGCCCTCTTCGCGACGACGACGGACGGACTCGCCGCCACGGCCACTGCATGCCGGGACGCAGGCGCGGCGAGCGTCACCTGTCACGCGGTGGATGCCGGGTCATCCGAGTCGGTCAAGGCCGCTTGCAAGGCCGCGCTGAGTGAGCACGGGACGTGCAACGGGCTCGTCAACAACGCCGGGATCACGCGCGACGGGCTGCTGATGCGGATGAGCGACGACGACGTCGATCGCGTCCTCGACGTGAACCTGAAGGGGCCGCTCTACTTCATTCGCGCCCTCTGTCGCCCGCTCATGAAGAGCAAGGGTGCGATCGTGAACGTCACGAGCGTCGTCGGGGTCACAGGGAATGCTGGGCAAGCCAACTACGCCGCCAGCAAGGCCGGTGTGATCGGTCTGACAAAGTCGGTCGCGAAGGAACTCGGCGGCCGCGGCGTGCGCTGCAATGCGATCGCGCCTGGGTACGTCGCCACGGACATGACGGCCAACCTCGGCGATGACGTGAAGAGCGCGATGCTGGCCGGTGTCCCGCTCGGACGCGAGGCGCAAGCCGCCGAGATCGCCCCGGCGGTCACGTTTCTTCTCTCGAGTCGCGCAAGCTACATCACGGGCCAGGTCCTGCCCATCGACGGCGGGATGATCTAGGTCGGATCGTGTTCGGGGCCCTCACGATCGAGCCCGCGGCCCGATCTGCCGGGCCTCGGTTCCCCGCGAAGCGAGTCTCGCGACAGCCTCGGAGGGCGGAACCCGTTCCGATGCCGTTCTATAAGTGGACGACCAAGCGCTCGCCCAAGTACAAACCGAGTCCACTGTGACGCGCTCTAGGGCAGAGCCGACACGGTACGCAGGCCCGTCCAACTGTTGGCGGGCTGTGCGATAGAAGACATGATCGAGACTCAGATACGATCGGGACCCATATGACAGGAGAGCGCCGTGGCGGATGACAAGAACAGCATCCGGGAGAAGGTAACGGACATCGTCTGTGAGCAAATGGGCGCATCGCGCGACAAGATCACGGACGAGACCTCCTTCATCAACGACCTGGGCGCCGACAGCCTCGATACAGTCGAGCTAGTCATGGAGTTCGAGGACGAATTCTACTTGAACATCCCGGATGAGGATGCCGAGAAGATCCAGACCGTCGGCGATGCAATCACGTACATCGAGTCGCATACCTAAGCTGCTTGAGGACTCTGGCTGCTTGAGGACTCTGGCTGCTTGAGGACTCTGGCTGCTTGAGGACTCTGCTTGAGAACTGCGTTATCGGCGAAGAAGCGAACGGTTCTCACGACCAGGTTTCTCTGCCTGATCCGAGTTGCACGTCGATCCCGCGGCGCGAGCGCAACACCGGATCGAGACAGCAACGTGAGTGAGAAACGTGAATGAGATAGGCGGTCGCGGAACTCGTTCCGCGACCGCCGTTCCTCTGGAGTCGAGCATATGAGTCGTCGCGTCGTCATCACCGGTCTTGGCACCGTGAACGCCCTCGCGAACACGGCGCCTGAAACATGGGCGCGGATGCTGGAAGGCAAGTCCGGTATCGGTCGGATCACGCACTTCGACGCGTCCGAGTACGCGTGCCAGATCGCCGGCCAGATCAAGGATCTCGATACGTCCCACGTCGTCGAACGGCGCGAGCTGAAGAAACTCGACCCGTTCACGCTCTACGGGATGACGGCGGCACACGAAGCCGTCGCGAACTCCGGGATGAACGAATCGGGATTCGATGCGGATCGCGCCGGCTGCATCATGGGCGTCGGGATCGGTGGACTCACCGACATCGAGGCGACGAAGGAGACGCTGCTCGCCCGCGGTCCGCGCCGTGTGAGCCCGTACTTCATCCCGAAGATCATGATGAACGCGGTCTCCGGACGCGTGTCGATGATGCACGGCCTGCGCGGACCGAACTTCGTGACCGCTTCGGCCTGCGCATCCGCGAACCACGCGATGGGTCTCGCCATGCGCAGCATTCGCTGCGGCGACGCCGACATCATGGTGACGGGCGGCGCTGAGGCGACGATCACGCCGCTCGGCGTAGCCGGGTTCTGCTCGCTGCGCGCAATGTCGACGCGCAACGACGATCCCGAAGGCGCGAGCCGCCCCTTCGATAAGGGACGCGACGGTTTCGTGATGGGCGAGGGCGCCGGTGCGCTCGTCTTCGAAGAGTACGAGCACGCGCGGCGCCGCGGCGCCACGATCTACGCGCAGGTGAGCGGGTTCGGGATGACGGCCGACGCACACCACATTACGTCGCCCGCTCCAGAAGGCCGCGGCGCGGCGAGCGCAATCCGGATGGCGCTCGAGGACGCGCGAGTCGATCCCTCCGAAGTTGATTACATCAACGCTCACGGCACCTCGACGTCGATCAACGACGCGCTTGAGACGATCGCCATCAAGACGGTCTTCGGTGAGCACGCGAGCACCGTCGCGATCTCGTCTTCGAAGTCGATGATCGGGCACATGCTGGGCGCCGCTGGCGCAGTCGAATTGGTTGCAACGGCGATGTCGGTCCACGACGGTCGCATCCACGCAACGCTCAATCAGGACGAGTCGGATCCGGATTGCGATCTGGACTATGTGCCTGGCGCGGCCCGCGAGAAGCACATCCGGCACGCCGTCTCGAACTCGCTCGGTTTCGGCGGACACAACGCCGTGCTTGTCGTCTCCCACGTCTGAGCTCGTCCTGCTAGTCCATCGCAACAGCGGTGTGCACATGCGTTCGCGCGGCCGCCGCGAAACGCATCCTCCGGCACTTCGATCCAGCCGCATTGCCGTGCGCTAGACTCTGACCGGGCAGCGCTGGATGCACGCCATTCGTGACCCAGCCGCATGACTGAGTTTGCACGACCGAATTCGGGGGGATCCGCCGTGGACAGAGACACACTCGTCGCACGCTTCGAGGACGCCGGACAGGGGCATGTCTTCGCCTTCCTTGGTGATCTCTCGGAGAGCGAATCCGAGAGTCTGTTGCGTCAAGCGCAAGCGATCGATCTCGAGCAAGTGGCCGCCCTCGCCGCGCTCGCAGCAGAGACGAGGCCGGCGCTCGCGGAGATCGCTCCGCCGGGCGACGAACTACTCCGCCGCCAGGGCGCCGACGCAGACGGTACGGGTGCGGACGAGCGGCGGGAGTGGGCGCGCGAGCGCGGGGTGGCAATGATCGAGTCCGGACGCGTCGCCGTCATGGTGGCAGCGGGCGGGCAGGGCACGCGGCTCGGCACGAGAGAGCCGAAGGCGATGTTCCCGATTGGTCCGCGAACCGGACGCTCGCTTCTCGCGTGGCACGCCGCGAAGGTCGTGCACTGGTCGCGGCGGATTGGACAGCCCATCCCCTTCATCGTGATGCTGAGCGACGCGACGGCCGCAGCGACGCGGACGTTTCTCGAGGACTACCAGTACTTCGGACTCGGGCGCGAGAACGTCCACACGCCTGTGCAGGGATCGCTCCCCCCGCTAGACGATGACGGGCGCTTGCTGATGGCGTCCCGTCACGCAATCGCGCTCTCGCCGAACGGCCACGGCGGAACGTTCAGCGCTCTTGCGGACGGCGGTCTCGCAGACGCGCTCTCCGACGAGGGCATCACGACGATCTCGTACGTGCAGATCGACAATCCCCTCATTCACCCGCTCGATCCGGTCTTCCTCGGGGCGCACGATCTCGCGCAGAGCCGTCTCTCAAGCAAGAGCGTCGCGAAGCGCACACCCGCTGAAAAGGTCGGCGTCTTCGCGCGTGTCGCAGGCAAGCCGAGTGTCGTCGAGTACAGCGAACTCACCGATGAGCAGGCGGGGCAGGTGGACGACGCGGGCGATCTCCTGTTTGGGCAGGGCAGCATCGCCGCCCATTGCATCGAACTCGGCTTCGCGAGCGAGATGGCGGAGCGTGGCTTGCCCGTCCACCGCGCCCGCAAGAAGGTGCCGCATGTAGGCGCGGACGGCGAACCCGTCAATCCCGAGGCACCGAACGCAACCAAGTTCGAGACGTTCCTCTTCGACGCGATCCCGCTGGCCGAGCAGTCACTCTTCTTCGAGACGTTGCGCGAGGAGGAGTTCTCGCCGATCAAGAACGCGACAGGCAGCGACAGCCCTTCAACGGCGGCTGCCGATGTCCAGTCTCTCTTCCGCGGGTGGTTCGAGCGCGCGGGTCTCGCAGCCCCCGACGGCGCGATCGAGATCGACCCCGAAGACGCGCCCGACGAGCGAACCTTCCGTGAACACCGCGGCGTGGTGGACAGCGAAGCCGAGCAGGACGCGTGAGAGCGTCGGCGCGACGCGTGGCCGTGCTCCGCGGCGGTTCTTCGCGCGAACACGGCGTCTCCCTCCTGAGCGGAAACGCCGTTGTGCGTGCATTGCGCGAACGCGGTCACGATGTCGTGGACGTCCGGATCGATCCAGACGGGGCCTGGCGGTTCGATGACGCTGCCCCGATCACGCGGGCGCACGGACTGCTCGCGCTCTCCGGCGAGGGCTCACTCGATCCCATCGACGTGGTGTTCATCGCACTGCACGGCGCCTGGGGAGAGGACGGAACTCTGCAGGGCACACTCAAGACGCTCGGACTGCCGTATACGGGTTCCGGAGTCCTCGCCAGCGCGCTCGCCATGGACAAGGAACGCACGAAGGAGGTGCTCGCTCACCACGGCGTCGCGACGCCCGCATGGGTCGCGGTAGAGGCGCGCGCGTGGTCCACGGACCGTGACGGGGTTCTAGGCGCGGCAGCCGACCTCACGGCGCCGCTTGTGGTCAAGCCCGGTCGCGAGGGATCAAGCTTCGGGATCTCGCTGGTCGCGACCACCAAAGAACTGCCCGCCGCCCTCGACGTCGCACTCGACAGCCCGGGTGCGCGCGCCCTGGTCGAAGAGCGCGTCGTCGGCACCGAGGTCACCTGCGCCGTCCTCGGCAATCACAACGACCCACTGCGCACACTCCCGATCGTCGAGATCGTTCCACGCGACGGGGCGATGTTCGACTTCGAAGCGAAGTACCAGGGCGCGAGCGAGGAGATCTGCCCCGCGCGCATCTCCGAGGCCGCAGCCAGGCGAGTCAGCGCAGCCGCGCAACTCGCCCATGAACTGCTCGGCTGCGACGGACTCTCGCGCAGCGATTTCTTCATCGACGCCGATGACAACGCGTGGTTCCTCGAGACGAATACAGTCCCCGGAATGACCCGCGAGTCACTCTCCCCACGCGCGGCAGCAGCCGCCGGATTGACGTTCGAGGATCTCTGCGAAGAACTCGTGCGGCTCGCACTCAAGCGCACCGAGTAGTGGCGCGCAGCGACTCCGGGCGTCGGTACGCCGCAAGAAAGTGTCGCGAGCGCCACTGCGCCGTCAGTAGTGCGGCAGCGACGGTCCGTGCACCTCGATGCACGGCGCCGGGAGTCCGGTGATCTCGACGTCGCGGACGCGGATCGTGCTCCCAAGCGCCGGGTAGACCGTGACCGTGCCAATGAGCGGCGGCCCCTCGTCCTCCCACAGGACCCGATCGTCCACGACGAGCCGCACGTGCCGATCCGCACCTGTACCGATCGCCTCGACGACGATCTCCGACTCGCGCCCCGGCACGAGCGCACGCCGGCCGGCCGTGCGTGCGTCAGAGCCGATGTAGTGCACGAGATTCTTGTCGCGCAATTCCCAGTTGAGAATCACCGTCACCGCACCCACCCCGATCCGCAGGTTGTGCGGCGAAGACGCGTCGAGAGAGGCATGCACGATCACGCGCTCGATGTCGCTGTACGCAGTCCGGCAGGTGAGCCAAGCGTACCGATCGCTCTGCGGATAGAGACTGCGCCCGACGGCAGTGTCATCACTGACCGACCAATCACCTCCGTACGCAATCCACGCGTCGAGATCAGCCGAGCTCTCGAAGCGATACGTAGTCGCGGACACCCCTGGCGCCCCGGAGCCAATAGACGCACAACCGGCAAGCGCCGCGAGTCCGACGACAGCGGCTACTTGCAGAACACGAGAGCGGGTGGATAGCGAGCAGCGCAGCATGGACTTCCTCCGTTACTCCTTGGACGCACGCTGGACCGCAACGTTCGCAGGGAAACTCCCTCCGACTCCAGAACGCCCCGGCGGCGGCCACTCCGAGGCACGCTCACGATCTCCAAACGCCCGCCCAGTCGGAAACGACCGAAACCCCACCGAGCACCGACGAGCACCGACCGAGTGCCGACCGAGGTGGCGCTCACACAACTCCGAGTTCGGCGACTGCGCGACAGCCCCGTGAGGCGCAGGAGGGGATTCCGCCAGCGAAACCCGCCCTCGCAACGCGCCCCCTCCCGCGTCGAGCGCACGCCCCGATGCGGGCCCACGACCTCCGACCGCCGCCCCAGTTGAAGCTGCCGGAGCACCGACGAAAGCCGAACACCCGAGCGCAGCGAACGGTGCCGACGGAGTCGGCACAAACACAACAAGGACCGGCGGCCTGTGTGCAAAGCACACAGCCCCCCGGTCACCCCGTCATCTCGAAGAGCTTCGCGTAGTAGGGGCCGAGCACGGCCACGATGGCGATCAGGACAATGAGAACCGCGATGCCGAACGTCACGGCGCCGAGGGCGGCGGCGGCGGCCTTGGCCGAGCGGGTGGCGCGGTCATCATAGAGCTCGCCCGCACGCTTCATCGACTCGGCCAGGCTGCCGCTGCGTTCGCCGTTCGCGATCATGTCGCAGAGGTCGGCGGGGACGGCCTCAAGCCAACGCACGGAGTCGGCGAGCGAGTTGCCGTCGCGAATATGGCGCACTGCGCCGTCCAGTCGGGCGCGGAACCACCCGCAATCGGCCGCGGTTGCGGCCTCTTCGAGCGCGACGTCCGACGTCTCCCCGGAGTCGTGGAGCAGCCCGAGCGTCCAGGCGAAGCGCTGGACCGCGGCGTTGTGGATCGCTGCACCGGCAATGGGGATGCGGCATATGCGCCGCGAGAACGCGGGATCGAGTCGGCGTGCGGAATAGAGCGCGACGAGCGCAGCCGGGACGCCCCAGATCACCATCAGGCCGATCGCTACGGTCGCGAGATACGCGCCGAAGCCGTGGGGGAGAGCGACGAGAGGGATGGTCGGCAGGAACAGGGCAACGTGGACGACCGTCACGGGGTAGGCCACCGCACCAACCGCGGCCAGCCGCGAACGGTGCTCGGCCTCCAGGCGAGCGGCCAGACCACGCAGCGTATCGACGAGTCGTCCGCTGCGCTCCCCGATCCGCACAAGCGCGATCTCGAGGGGACCGAACGCGTCATGGCGACGTTCCATGGCTTCCCAGAGCGGCGCTCCGGCCACGACACTGGACTGCCAGGCAGCGACGAGCTGTTCCGTTCCCCGGGGAGCCTGGGTCTCGAGCGACGCCACAGCAGATCGCATGCCGATTCCCGCGTTCAGGAGCGACGCGAGTTCCTCGTAGAGTCGAGCCCGCCGCGCGGCCCCGGGGGTACCGATCAAACGAGACCAAAAGGGGCCGCCATCGCCGACACGACGCGGTGGGGGAGGTGTGCTCATGCCGAGAGGCTATCCGACACCGGCCTGGCGCGCCCGGCGGACACGATCCCGAAGAGGACGACGGGCGGTCTTCCTGATAGGCTGCGCGCCATGACGAGCGAAGCCAGAGAGCCACGCGACGAAGAGGCATCGGCTGTTCCCGACCCTCGAGATCGCCGCACGGACGACGACCAGAGTGACCGACGCAGTGGGCGCGACCGGAGAGCGGGGACGACGCCGCCTGCCGGCGTCGAGCGTCGTGAAGGCGACCGAAGGGGAACCGACCGCCGCAAGTCCCCACGCATCCCGGACGTCTACCGTGGCGGCGAGCGCAGCATCAACGAGTACCCACTCTCGGCAGACGAGTTGGAATTCATCAACGCGATGAACGGCTACAAACGCAAGCACAGTCGGAACTTCCCCACTTGGAGCGAAGTGCTCTACATCGTGCGCGAGCTGGGATATCGGAAGGCCCCTGGAAGAGGCGGGAGCAAGGCGTGAGCGACTCCGACGAGATCACAGCTGAACCGCGTGAAAAGGAGCGCGAGCTCGCGGCGGCCCGGCTCGACTCGATCGTCGAAGCGTTTTCCGGGTGCGAGTCGTTCCTGATCCAGGCACACAACAACCCGGATCCGGACTCGATCGCCTGCGCGCTCGCACTGCGCTACCTCGTCAAGCGCTACACTGGGCACAATGCAGTGATCGCGTTCGGAGGCATCGTCGGGCGCTCCGAGAACCGAGCCATGGTGCGCGAGTTGAAGATTCCACTCACACCGGGATCATTGCTCGACTACGACGCGTACGATTTCACCGCCGTCGTGGACACGCAGCCGGGAACCAATCACACGAGCTTCCCCGAGGGCTTCGTTCCGACCGTGGTCATCGATCATCATCCGTTGCGCGAGTCTTCGGCGGGCTGCAGCGTCAAGATCATCGAACCGGGATACGGTGGAACGTCCACGCTCGTCGCGGAGATGCTGCTCGCGAAGGGCATCCCGATCCCGACCGACGTGGCGACAGCGCTCTACTTCGGCATCAAGACCGAAACGCAGGATCTCAGTCGTGACACGACACCAATCGACGTCTGGGTGTATCGAGCTTTGGAACCACTCTCCGACCGTCGCGCGCTCTCCCGGATCGAGTCCGAACGCGTCCCGCGCGAGTACTTCTCCGACCTGCTCCGCGCCGTCGATCGGGCGGTGCTGACCGCCAACGTCGTGACGTCCGGTCTCGGCCGCGTGCGCGTCCCCGACATGGTCCCCGAGATGGCCGACTTCCTGCTGCGCGCAGACTGCACCCAGTGGTCGTGCGTCTCAGGGGAGTACAAGGACACGCTCTACGTCTCGATGCGTACCGTGGACGAGGAAGCGGACGCCGGGAAAGCCATGACCACGCTTCTTCCGCCCGGTGCATCCGGTGGGGGACACCCATCCATGGCTGGCGGTCAAATCCCGCTCGGCGGGCTGGATCTGGAAGAGCGGCGCGCGACCAGTCGGGCGTTCCTGAAGAGCTTCGTGGACCATCTGGCGCCCGACGCCGACGGTTCGGAGCCGTTGATCCTGCCGGAAGCGTGAGAGCGGAGACGGGGCCAGCCGCATCGCAGGGTCCGGAGGTGCAGGGGCGCAACACGCCCGAGGAACTCGCCGAGGGATCCGCGCGTCTCCCGAACGGAGCGTCTGGCACTCCGGCGCGACGAAGAACGCTCTTCCGTGTGCTCGCCGTCGGCACGTCGGCTGTGCTGGCCGTCATCCTGCTCTTCGCTTACCGGCAGTTCGCCGAGTCCCGCCCCGTCTATCTGGTGGGGGAGCCGGACTCAGGTCTGAAGTTGCTCTTCGACCGACAGTTGGGCTGGCGCAACATCCCGAGCGACAGCTCCGTGACGTTCGGCGCAACGCTGACGACGAATGCCCACGGGTTTCGAGGACCGGAGACTGCACGGAAGAAACCGCTCGGCACCAGACGCATCCTCGTCCTTGGCGACTCGTTCGCCTGGGGACTTGGAGTCCCCGATCACGAGGTCTTCACGCGCGTGCTTCAGGAGCGGCTCGACTCGCTGCCGACTCGCTGGGAAGTCATCAATGCCGCGGTGTCCGGGTGGGGGACCGACCAGGAGTTCCTGCACCTCGTGCAAGAGGGCTTCGACTTCGAACCGGATATCGTCGTCTTGGCGTTGTTTCTCGCCAACGACCACCAGGGCAACGCCACGTCGCGGATGTACCAGCGCAACAAGCCGGTCTTTCTCGATCTGGATCTGACCTTGGCGAACGTCCCCGTCCCCAAGCCGCATGAGGACGCACCCGAGATCCTGACGCGCGCCGATCCCGTCCGCTTGACGGCCGCGATTGTGAACCGCATTGCAGACGCCTGTGCGGCGCACGAGACTGTCTTTGTCCCGATGTGGTTCGGCAACTTCATGGCACCGAAGTATGCGGCGGCAGACAACGAGGTCTTCCGCGAGTCCACGCGTTTCTTCGTGTCGTTACTCACCACACGGGCAGACATCCACCCCCTGGATCTGGACGCAGGCTTCGCCGCGGCGGGCGCCACCTACGACGACCTCACGCTCGGCGGTGCCGATCGCCACTGGAACGCAACGGGCCACAAGATCACCGCCAATATCGTGTGGCAACACCTCAGCGAGAGCGGCCTGTTGGAGTAGCCGACCGAGGGCCCATCCAGCGTGCGAAGTCGGAGCGGTGAAGTGGCTGGTCCCCAATCAGGCGCGGAAGATGCCCAGGCGCTCGGCGAGGGCGCTGGTGAAGACGCCGCCGGGGTCCAGGTCGTGCTTCCACTCGCGGAAGCGCGCCAGGCCCGGGTAGGCCGCGCACAGGGTTGCGGGCTCTGCCGTTGCGTCCTTCGCAAAGTAGAAGCGACCGCCTGCCGCAACGACGATTGCATCCAGCTCGTGGCAGAGACGGAGTAGCTGTTCGCGGTTCTCGGACGTCACGCGGAAGTCGAGGGCGAGCGAGAAACCGTCCACGTTGTGCGAGAGCAGGAATGCGTCGGGGCGATGCCGCTTGTAGACACTCAGCCAGGGCACGAGACCGGACTTGCGACAGAGTGCGAGCAACGCGGAATGCGTCTCGACGGAGGCGGCGAGCGGGACGAAGCTCTGATGCTGGAACATGCCGCCCGCACCGTAGATCGCCTTCCACCCCGGCACGTAGTCGAGCAGGAAATGGAACGCGGCGTGGGCCTGTCGGAACGAGTGCTCGCCGCGCAGTGCCGCAGAGCGGAACTTCAGCGCGTTGATGGCGCGCATACGGTGCGGCCCGGAGCAGAGGCCGATCAGCGTCGCGACGCGCGTGCGCGGCATGATGCCGAAGAGTCGGTCGGGGAGATCCTGCGCCGCTAGGTCCAACGCCCCCGCCGCTGCGTCGGTGACATGGGTCGCCGCGTGGACGACCCCGCGCCCCGCGACGTCGAAGGCGTCGATCCACGCGACAAGATAGTCGGAGGTGGCGCGCCGCGCTTCGAGGTCGGCAGCCACTTCGGCGAGCGACGAGCAAGCGCGCGCCGTGACGTCCAACAAGCCGCACGCAACGCGTCGCATGCGCAGCGTGACCGACGTGACGATGCCCAGCAGTCCTGCGCCGCCGACGACCGCGCGGAAGAGATCGGCGTCGCGATCGTGATGGACGACGCGGCGGGACCCGTCGGCGAGGAGTAGTTCGAACGCTTCGATGTGCTCGCCGATCGGGCCGACGGCGTATTGGTTCTTGCCGTGAACGTTCATCGCGACGCAACCGCCCACGGTGGGGCGCATGGTTCCGGGCACGACGGGCGGCCACCACCCCTGCGGCACAACGGCTCGCCAGAGATCCTCGATCGTCACGCCGGGCGCCACCGTGATCGTGCCCGCCTCAGGATCGAGTGACGACATCGCGCGCAGCGCCCGAAGATCGATGATCCGACGCTCGGCGGGAAGCGCGGCATCGCCGTAGCTGCGCCCGGCGCCGCGCAGCGTGAGTTGCGCGCCGTCGCGACTGGCAGCTTCGACGACGCTCCCCAATTCCTCGACCGAGGTGGGGCGGACGACGCGGGCCAGACGATGTGTGGACTCTCCCCACCCGCTGAGCGCGTGCCATTCGGCTCCGTCCGAGATGCTGCAGTCGGCGCCGAAACTACGCACGGTCAGATCGACATCCGCCGGAAGAGCCAGGACGGCATGCAACGGATGACACAGGAGACGAGCCACCAACGCGCCGGAACGTGGCGATCCCGACCCGAACCGGCGCGCGCGTGCTGCAACGTGATCTCGGCCGCACGATCCGCCGAGATCAGCCAGAGGAGACCATCCATCCCCTGCGTCATCGCCGTATCGACGAAACCCGGGCGGATGGTGACGACGTCGACCCCGAAGCGCGACAGGCGGTTGCGCAGTGCTTCGAGAAACGTGGTCAGCCCAGCCTTCGCCGCGTTGTACGCAGGCGCGCCGCGCCGACCTCGGTCGCCCGCGATCGAGGAGATCCCAACGATCGTCCCTCCGCGCCGCGCCTCCATCCGGACGGCTGCTTGGTCAAGCCATGCCACGGCGCCGACCAGATTGACCGCGAACATCCGTCGGTCCTTGTCGAACGTGTATTCGTGCTCATCCACCGGGATCATGAGCCCAGAGGCGTAGACGAGCATGTCCACAGCGCCGAGTTCCGACTCGATCTCGTCCCAGAGACCCGCCACGTCGTCGCCGTCGCAGACGTCGTGGACACGGACCAGCGCCTGATCGCCGCCGATCCGCTCGGCCACCCGTTGCAATTCCGCCTCGCGACGTGCGACCAGAGCGACGCGCGTGCCAGCCGCAGCCAGTTGCACGGCAATCGCTTCGCCGATGCCAGAGGAAGCCCCTACGACGATCGCGTTCTTCCAGGACTTCAAGATCGCATCTCCCTTCGCGGCGTCGCTCGACTCGCTGCGCCCGACGACTCGGAAGAACGGCGACACGATCGGGACGCGACGCCGGGATGCTACAGCGCACGTGGCGCCGCGCCGCGGGGGATGGCACCGAGATCGTTGACGATTGACGACGAACTCGCTTTCTTCGCGGTGGGGGAGGCTCGTGCCCGGGGGCGCTATACTGGAACGCATGTCCGCATTCCCGCCACAATCGCCCCCCCCCGCCCTGCCTCTGACGAGCCCTGCCACACCGCCCCAACATGCGCAGAAGACACCGCATGCGCAGAAGTACGAGCGCGGAGCGAGGAGCACGGGCCTCACGCGGCGGGTACTTGTTGGTACCGCCGTCGTCGTTGCCGGGCTCGCACTCAGCGTGGCTCTTGAGGACGCACAGGCGAAGAACGGTCGTGGGCCCGTCAATGCGCTCACGAAGCACTTCTCATCGCTGCAGGTCGGCCCCGGGCATGAGTTCCGACTCCTCGTCGTACATCCACTCTTCGGCGCCGCGAACGCAGTCGGTCCAGAGAACCTCCGCCTTGCGGCCGGGAGCAACCCGGACACCCTCGGGTTCTCGGCACCGTCCGGCGGACGTACCCAGCCGCTGCGCGTGGACAATCTCATCGAGGAGCGTCTCCTGGTGCTTCCAGGCCAGATCGTGCGCTCGGACCGCTTCGACCTGGCGTTCACCGACTACGTCGCCGTGAAGCAGCGTTCCAGCGCCGAAGCTGCGCTGAAGATCATCTCCAAGCGAGCCCCCGACGACGAACCACGCCCCGAGCGCGCTGTGCTCGCGCAGTGGCTACCACCGACGCTCCGCTGGGCTGTGGGCCCGGACGGAAACGGGCGGGAACTCTCGTCCACCATGGAGTCGTGGGCGCGCGACGCAGGGCTCGAGGGCGGCCGTCGTTCGATGGCGGATCTCGCGGTGGGCACCGTCATTCGTGACCGGGTGGGGGACTACGTCGAGTCGCTGCGCGATCTCTCGCGTGCCCCGCCGGGGCTGCAACTCACCGGCTATGCGGCAATCCTGGACGGAGCCCCCGTCGTCATCGAGACCTTCGCTGATGGCGAGTCGTTCCGCAGCGTCTGGCCGGAACTCCTGCGGGCGCTCGCCGTTGAGGCGTCGGTCGAGGAGGCCCGCGCCAACCTGCTCGACCAGGAGTTGCCGCCGTCCGGGCAACCGGATCGGCTCCTGCCCGCCGTGCGCAAGATGCTGCTCTCGTTCTTCACACCGCGACACGACTCCCGGAATGCACGCCACACGGGGAAGGTCTTCTCCGTCTCGACACCCCGCGGCCCTCTGAACGGGCTCGTTCTCGACAAGAGCGTCTTCGTCCACGCCGTGATCGTCACCGATCCGCGCCGTCGCGGAACCGAGGAGAAGGACGACTTCGACCCAGGCGTCATCTCCCGCAAGGCGCGGCCCACACAGGCAGAGAAGCGCTGGCTCGATCGGCGCCGCGGCCGCAATCCTCCGACGCCGCCCCCGCCGGGCGGCCGGCCTCCGACGCCGCCGAGACCCGTGCCGCCTGTCATCCCGCCGACTCCCAAGTAGGCGCGCGAGCGCGCGCTCGGCATCGGATACGGCATGTGGCGTCGCAATAGCGATCCAATAACAAGCTTGCGACGCCACCAGAGCCAAGCCCACACGAGGCAATGCCACCGTTGAACCTAATCCTCTACGTCGCATAATCCATATTATGTAAAATGCCGGGATTGGGTGGCGTGGGGGAGGGCTGAATTGCCTGCCGATCCCCTCGTCCGCTGTCGCGGCGCACGCACTCCGTACCGTCCGGCTCGACCGTTCCGTCTCAAGAGATCCGTCTCAAGAGTCGCGTGGCGCCAGCCCGAGTCCCGGGGTCCGCAGCCACAACTCCCGGAAGCGCGCGAGGCCCGCCTCTTCGCGTTCGTCGTAGTGGAAGACCAGATGCTCGCGCAAGTAGCGACGCACGGCGGCCTGCTCGAGGCCCAACTGCTGCGCGCCCTCCGCGGCGATCGCATCGAGGTTCGCGCGACCGCGTTCGGCGGCACGGATCAACGCGGGCGCGGACGCGTCGGCGAGCTTCTGGTCGCGCGCCAACCACGCCGCAAAGACGAACGGGAGCCCGGTCCACGTGAACCAGGCTTCCCCCAGATCCACCGGCGGGGCACCCGACCACGTGGCGTTGAGCGCCGGGTCACCGATCAGAAGCGCGGCGTCCTGTTCGAGATGCGAGAGATCGGGATCCGACGCCCGCATCTCGAACGATGGGGCACTCCCCCACCGATGCTCGAAGAGCACCCGCACCAGCGAAGCACTCGTTCGCGACGAGATATCGAGGCCAACGCTCCGGACCTCCTCGATCGGACGCCGGAGAAAGAGCAGGACGCTCTTGACGGGACCGTGCGCAACGACCGCCGCGGCGGGGACGAGCACCAGGGACGGATCGTCGAACGACGCCACGACGGGCGCCAGTGCAACGTCGAGTTCCGCGTCGCGAAGCAGTCCCGCGAGAACGCCGGGCACGGCGTAGCGGAGCGGGCCAACCTCGGCTTCCAGACCCTCAAGCAGAGGGCGGGCATTCAGGTAGGGCACGGACCCGTAGCGCAACATGCGGCAGACGGTAGCGGCGCGAGGGCTCTCAGAGAAGGCGACGTCGACGGAGGAATGCAAGTCCCCCACCGAGGACGACGATCCACACGGCGAGGACTCCGATCAAGATCTGATCCGTCCGCGCGCTGGCCTCGGCGAGCTTCATGCGCTCCTCGCGCCGGTCGGCAAGGCGCTGCTGCTCCCACTCCAAGCCGGCGCGCACCTCGTCCCGCGCGCGTCCGGGCGGCGCAGCGTCCACCGCCGCGAACCCCGCAGCAAGCGCGTCATCCGCCGCGTCGTAGTCCGCCAGAACATCCCAGAGCAGCGTGACCTTGTAGCGATACGCCTTCAGGTCCAGCCCTCGCGCGATGATCGTGTCGTAGATCTCGATCGCCTCCGGAGCCTTCCCCTCGAGCTCTCGGAGGAGCGCCAGGATGTAGCGCGCGCGCGTGTCGTCCGGAAAGTCGCGCACGATCTCGGTGTAGATCGCGTCGGCGTCGTCGGGCCGCCCGGAGCCGTAGAGGAGATCGGCGAGCGAGTACTTGAAGCGCGCGTAGTCCGGATAGATCGCGACCATCGCGCGCAGAAAGGGCTCGCCGTTCTCGAGGTCAAGCCCGTCCAGCACGCGCCGCTGCAGACCGTAGCCAAGCTGCCACGCCTCGGGATGCGAGCGATTCTCGCGCAGCACTTTCAAGATGAGGGGAGCCGCAAGTTCGTTCCCCGTCGCGTAGGGAAAAACGTCCAACGCAATCGCGGCGGCCGCGGCGCGACGATCGGCTGTCGCGTCAACCGCAGCCAACTCGCGGAACTTGAGTTGCGCCTCGACGGGACTCGCCTCTGCTCGCGCACGGAGCGCCGTCGCCCATGCGTCGTCGTCCTGCCCGACCGCCACGGCACTCGCGCCCAGGACCAGGACGAGCGCGACGCAAAGCGATCGCATCCGCATCAGCGTCCTCTGATCTCGTCTTCCTTGAGATCGATCACGGTGTCCATCAAGGTCTCGAGGGGTGCATGATCATCGGTCAAGACGAGCGCGTTCGGGTCCGGCAGAACGACGGCGCTCTTCGCCGGCACGCGCGCAGCGAAGTCGACCAGTCTGCTCCACTCGGAGATCTCGTCGCGCATTCCGAAACGCTCATCGATCCGGAGCGGAGCCAGGCGTGTGACATCGGGTGGCGTCTCAGCCTTGCGCGCCATCAGCACGAAGTTGCCGCCCCAGAACTGTCGCACGCGAACCGCCGCGCCGAAGACCGTCGCGAGTGTGTTTTCAAGCGCCACGAGATTCGGGGAGTCGGGCCGATAGGCATAGACGTTAATGGCGACGATCCCGCCCGGCGCCAGTTTGCGCTTACAGAGTTCGAAGAACTCCTGCGTGCCGAGGTGAAACGGGATGTAGAGCTCGTGGGTGAACGCGTCGATCACGATGATGTGATACCCGCGGTCGTCATCGTCCGACGTGGCCGGGTGGGCAATGGACGGTTCAGTCGTGGACCCGCTGGCGGAAGTGGTCGAGACCGCGACTTCAGCGCCGTCCTCCGCAGCTACGAGCATCTGCCGCCCGTCCATCACGTAGATGTCGAGCCACGGCTCATCCTGCTTTGGCAGGTGGAACCAGCGTCGGCCCCACTCGACGACGAGCGGGTCGATCTCGGCACCATCGACATGGAGATCGTAGAGATCGCTCCAGAAGTGCTGCCACTGATGCGCCGTAACCCCGCCCGCGAGCCCGACGACCGCGGTGCGTAACTCGGCCCCCGGTTCGAGATCCAGGAGCATGGGTAACAACGCATAGTCGTCGTAGTACCGAGAGTCGGTGAGGACCTGCCCCACCACATGCAGCGAGTGGTACGTGTAGACGCCTTCGTTCAGCGTCAGAAGTCGCACCGTCCTGCCGTCACGGGAGCGATCCTCGCGAACGGTTACGTACTGGTAGGGAGACTCGCCCTCGGCGAGCACGGTTGCGACACCGTCGTCGGGCAACTCCGGGACGGCGCGCCCGGGACGGGCGGGCGTCATAGCGCCGGTCGTCAAGGCGACGATCGCGATGGCAAGCGATGCGGCCGCTGTGCGTCCGGTCCGACGCCGTCCGGCCGAGATGGTGAGACCGATCAGCGCCGGGACGATCAGCGCCGCCGCCGCGATGTCGAGCGTCGTGCGCGATCCGAAGTTGGGGATCAACGTGTACGTCGGAAGGTACGTGCCGACGATCGAGCCAACGGTGCCGAGAGCGAACACGCGTCCCGCGGCAATCCCGACGCCCTTCCCGGCAAGGAGCTTCACCGCCATCGGCGACACCATGCCGAGGAAGAGGGTCGGTGGCGCGAAGAGAATCAGCGTGGCCGCCAGGGACGCACGCGCCAACGTGGCCGACACGCCCTCGACGTGCATCTCGACCGGGAGGAGCGCCTCGGAGACGAACGTCACCGACCAGGCCCCGAGCATGACGGCGAGCCCGCCGCACGCCATCAACGAATAGAGCAGAGTCGGCGTGCCACGCGTGTCGGCAAGTCGCCCCCCCACCGCGTACCCGATCGCAAGTGAGGCCATGACCACTGCAATCACGTTGGTCCACACATAGTTGGTGGACCCGAAGAACGGCTGCAGCGCGCGCACAGCCGCCATCTCAACGATCATGACCGCGGCGCCAGAACAGAAGACGCTCGTGAGCAGGAACGCAACCGCGCCGCGCGAGAGCGGCGGCGAGGCGGTGTCGGCAGTCATTTCCGCAAGCGCGGGAGCTTGCTCAGACGACGGCTGCGAGTCGAGGGAATGCGAGTCCGCGCGCGAACTCGGCTCGGCCATGGATGAGGTCCTGTCCGGACGGCGAGCTACTCGCCGTCCTTCGCGTCGCCATCCTTCGCGTCGCCGTCCTTCGCGTCGCCATCCTTCGCGTCGCCGTCCTTCGCGTCGCCGTCCTTCGCGTCGCCGTCCTTCGCGTCGCCATCCTTCGCGTCGCCATCCTTCGCGTC
>JAJRPF010000027.1 GCA_024280885.1 Planctomycetota bacterium
CACGAGACCAAACGTGCTCGGCGCGTGCTCCGCCGCGAAGCGGTGCTCGCGTCACTCGAAGAACTGGGAATGATCGAGAGGACCCGAGGCGGTCGGCCTCTGCGCGCTGTCAAAGAGGACATCTTTTCGTGATCACTACATTGACGCGGTGGCCACCGACGTTGAGACCGCGGAGGAACGCGACATGGCGAGTCATGTCGCGAGCGTAGCGGACACTGGGGCTTGAGGCGCGCGCGTATCTTCGATGAGATCCACTTTCGTGCGACGAGTTCGGATCTCCGCACATTCGAACGCACCGGCACGACGGTGAACGGTTGGACCCGTCAGCAACAACACGGGATGTGCCCCATGGGAGGGACGCGAGTATGAGCTTCTTCGGATACGGCGGCTATGGCGGATACGGCGGTGGCTACCACACGTACGGGATGAACGAGATCGGGAAGGACGCGCTGGACGCCAAACGGATGGCGCGACAGTCGAAGAACGAGTCCGATGACGTGCGTGGGCAGTTGGATCGATTGCATCTCGCAACCGCAGCGATCTGGGAGTTGGTCTGCGAGCGCACGGGTCTCGACGAGGATGATCTCCTCGCGAAGATCCAGGAGATCGACCTGCGCGACGGGCGTCTCGACGGGCGGATCGGGAAGAGCGCAAAGTCGGCGCCCTCGGAGTGCCCGGCGTGTTCGCGCGTGAACAACGCGCGGCGCTTGACGTGTCTCTACTGCGGCGATCCGCTGTCTCCGAGCAGCCCGCTCTGAGCTGAGGGCGCTCCTGAGATCCAATAACGACGAAGGCGGCCGCCGCACTTGGATGGTGCCCGGTGAGGGGCGGGACAACTGGCTTGGCTGCGGCGGCGCCATCGGTCCGCCGCTCGACGGGGACCGCGGGGCGAACTCGCGAAGACGGCCCGCCGTCCCCGGTCGGCGGCGGAGCAACGAGCTCTCTTGTCGGGGCCAGGCGGCCCGCAGACGCCCGGGTACGATCCGAGCCCCGAGGCTCTCTCTCGAGAGATCGAGAACGAGGGCGGACGCCGCACTTGGAAGCTCTCAGCCGCTGCTGATGGCGCGGAGCCGTGCTAGTTGACGCAGGTGGTGGCGGTAGTGCATCTCGGTCATCGCGTACCATTGTGTCGCGTTCAACCAGCCGCCGGCCGGATGGCGGCGACGACAGCGGGACGATGCCTCGGACACCGCGTCTCGCGCGGATCGCATCTGCGTTGCAGCGCGCTCCAACGTATCACGCGCGTCGGCGGCGCCGAGCGCTGTCGGGTTGGCAAAGTGACTCAGTTCAGGCGGCAGGTCCGGCACGTTGATCCGCACCGGCGGCAGACTGCCGAAGAGCATGATCAACGCGGGTTGGAACTGGAACCCCATCTCCTTGCCGTCGCCACAAGCACACTTCTCCGCGTTCTCGAGGAGCATCTCCGTGACGCTGCCGATGTGGTGACAGATCTGGCCGATGCCCCAGCCACCGCCCGACGCCGGGCGCTGGAATGCCTCGTCGCCCAGACCGTCGAGGCGCATGCCCCATGTGCGATGGGTCTGCTCGAACTTCGTGAAGATGCCAGCTGCGTTCATCGCGAGAGTGTACAGGGCGAACAACGCGTCCGGCTATCGGTCGCGCGCGTCCCACCACTTGCGGCATGCGGCAGCGTCGGTGAGCCCCTCCTCACCCGTCATGACGCGCAGGACGCCGATCGGCCACTCCGCATCGAGCGCGCCCATGAGCCGTGCGAGAAGAGCCTTCGCGAGATCGGGTTCCGCTCGCAGAAGATCGCGTCCGATGGCGGCGATGCTCTGGCGGTCACCGGCATCCGCAACCGAGAGCGCGGTGAAGAGCCGCTCGGGCGCACGTTGGTCGGCGAATGCGACGAGGTAGCGCAGGCCAGCGGTGCGGACGTAGTCGTGGTCGCTGGAAGAGGAGACGACCGCGGCATCGGCGCAGCGAAGGAACGCGGCGCGCTCCGCCTCGCCCACGGGCGGAAGACTGGAGCGTGCAGCGGCAAGCGACAGATGACGAAGCGCGTTGTCCTGCGACTCGGCGAGCTCGGCGACGAGCGGGAGCAGGTAGGGTCGCGCGGATTCGAATTGCTTCACGGCGACGCTGTTCAGCTCGGCACCGAGTGACCATTCCCCACCGACGCCGACGAAGTCGATGCGATGCAGGAGCGCTGCTGCGAGGAGCGAGTTGCCTGATCGCAGCCCCTCCTTCCACGCGGTCGTCACGGATGAGCCGAATTCGGCGTTATCCAGGCGCGCGAGCACGCGCACGGCCTCCGGTGCGAGCAGCGCATCGTGCGAGTGGTAGAACCACGCGCCCGCGGTCTGTCCCTTCGCGAGCGGGATCGGATCGCGCGACGCGCGGATGCCGTCCTTCTTCGGACCCAGAAAGAGCAGCACGCGCTCGCTTCTGGCCTCCGTCGCGGGCGGTGGTGGCGTGCCCTCCGGCGGCGGCATACAACCGTTGAAGTAGACGTCCGACGTCGTGCGGAAAGGCCCTTCGCCAGCCTCGCCCTTCAGCACCTCTTCGATCGCGAACTCAAACGGGGCGCCGCGATGCGCTGGCGGTGTATCGACGCGCGCAATGACCACGAGATCAGCGTCCCAGATCACCTTCTCGAGCGGCCGCGGCATGGCGGGACTGCCGATCGCCGGGAGCGCGACGGCCGCGAGTGTCATCAGGGCGATCGAACGGTGGATCTTCGTGAAGTGCATGTCTCTCTGACGCAGGCTCTCACGCAGAGTTCCCACGTCAATCCCGCGACGGGGAATTCGAACGCCGCCGCCATTCCGGGGGCCGGGCACGTAGACTGGCTCGCGCGAGGGCCCACGAACGGCGGCGAGACCGCGAATGCGTCAAAGGTGAGCCTGACGCGGGACGAAGAAGAGGGTCGCGGGGCGGATCCCGCGCGGGGGCGGAGTACGAGTGGATATGAGCGATCAATCTCATCCTGGTTCGGGGGCGGACGGTGCCGACGAGACGTCGGACCCGAGCGTCTGGCTGGACGAGGAAGAGACCTTCGCCCCCGAGGCGGAGGATGGACCCGAACGTGTCACCCGCTTCGTCGTGCCGGCGCCCACCGTCCCAGCCGGCGACGCGCCGCAACTCGAGGTCGCCATCGAGGCACGCTACGAATGGGGTTCGATGCCCGCCGAGACGCATCCGGCGATGCGCGTCCTCGTCACTCTCACACCGTCTGGCCCAACCCTCGCATCGCTGACCGGCGGGCCCGCGGTCCATCTCATCCTCGCGCTGGACATCTCAGCCAGCATGGATCATCGGGATAAATTCCCGGTGCTTGAGGAGGCACTCGTCGGTTTGCTCGACGAGATGCACGCAGCCGACACGCCGGACGCGCTGCTGAGTGTGGTCGTCTTCGCGCGCGGCGCCCAGACGCTCTTCCAAGCGATCCCCGCATCGAGTCTGACGGCGAACGAATTGCTGCAGGCGGCACGCGACTCGTCGTTCCTCTTCGGCAACTACTCCGACGCCGTGGGGGCGCTCTCGCGAGCGACGCGCATCGCACTGGACAGCCATCGCAACAATCGTGCTCTGCCGGTGCGGATCGTGCTCTTGACCGACGGCAAGCTGCAGGACGTGGAGACGGCGCGACACAAGGTCACGCGCATCGGTCATATGCCGGTCGATTTCGATGCCATTGCTTTCGGCGCCGACAGCGACGTCGAGCGACTGAAGACGATCGTCGGCGGCCAGCGCGGCGGCACGGTGAAGCACGCGCGCACAGAGACGCTGGGCGACATCTTCCGACGCCTCGGCGCATCCGGCCGGCGCGTCGGCGCGCGACTCGGCATCCTCCGCTTCGAGACGTCGCCCGGTGTCGTCGGGGGGGCGGCCTATCGCTATCGCCCGGCGCGTCACGCGTACGGCGCGAATGCGTTCCAGAACGGACGCGTCTTCGAGACGGACGTCGGCACGTTGGAATGCGATCGCTCGTACTCGTATCTCTTCGAAGTCCGGCTTCCCGAGACGCGAGACCATGAGACGGAGATCGGCGTGATCACGTTGCGCGTGCCGGGCTTTGGCGGGGCGCGCGAGGTCCAGTGCTACGTCGGGATCCCGCGCCACTCCGGCGACGTGTCCGTGAGCTGCGATCCACGCGTCTCCGAGGCGTGCGCCATCGTCGAAGCGATCGATCACGGCGGCGCAGAGCAGGTGCTCCGCAGCTTACGTGCGCGGCGCAAGATCTACTTCGAGGAGCGCCGCGACCCGTACCTGATCGAGGTCGTGGATCGCGCGATCGCCGAGGTCGAGGCGGGCGGCAGCGTCAACGCGCTTTCGAATCAGGATCAGTCCGCGCTCTCGGCGCACACGATCACGGTCGATGTGGGCCCCCCACCACGAAGCGACCAGCGCGAGTACTCGTTCGGGTAGACAGGGCGAGGGAACCGCACTTCGCTCCGGTTGGAGCCTCGGGATGGATGGTGCCCGGTGAGGGGCGGTCCGACCGGCTGGATTGCTGCGACGCACTCGCTCCGCCACACACCGGGCACCGAGCGGCTACGTCGGGTCTTCGCGGGAGTTCAGGAGAACGCGTTCCGTGCTTGGTCTGTGGCGGGGCAACGACCTCTCTTGTTGGAGCCGGGTGCCACCGCCCCTGACCGAGCACGATCCACGTGACCGGATCTGCAGTCTTCGAAGCGCGGAACCAGAGCAGCAGCGGGGCCCCCTCGACCAGCCTACTTCGAGAGTCGCGCCACCAAGCCCTTGGCCTTGGTGCCCGCCTCGGTGCCACGGAAGCGCGACGTGACCCTCTTGAGCAGCAAGATCGCCTTCTTGCGATCCTTCAACTCGATTGCCTTCGCGGCTTCGAGTTGTGTCTCGAAGAACTCCCACGCGTCGAGCTCGCGCTTGACCGTCTTGCTCGCCAGCATCGTATCGACCGCGGCCTGCGCCTTCACCGCTGCCGCGGAACCTGCATGCACGTTCACGACCTCAAGGTACGCCTTGTAGATCTCGACGTAGGTGCCCTCGAAACGCCGCGCATCGGTCGTTGCAAACGCTGCGTCGGCGCGCTTGTCGAGCCACGCCACAACGGCTGTCAAGCGCGTGCGGTTGTCGGCGCTGACCTTCTCGACGGCGAGCGCCGCAACGACCGCAGCGCGCGCGGGACCGAACGCGCCCGCATCGAGATCCGTGTCGATTGCGGCGTACTCTTCCGGCAGCCACGGACGGTCGGTGACCTTCTTCAGTAACGTCTCGATCTTGACCTCGGCCTGGTCCGCGAAATTGCCTGCCCACGCGACCTTGCCCCGGACATCGAGGATGTACGACGTCGGAAAGCCGCCCATCACGCCCCAGCGCGTACGCAGATCGCCGACGTTCGCGACGACCGGATACTTGATGGAGTTCGCATCGACGAACGACTGCACGGCGTCGGCAGGTTCCTCGAACGCGACGACGATCCGCAGCCCCTTCTCGGCGAAACGCTTGTCCAGATCCTTGAGCCGCGTGACCTGCTCCTTCGAGGGGTCCGACTTCGTGTGCGCGAGTTGCAGGATGACGACCTTGCCACGCATCTTGACGAGGTCGAATTCGTCGCAGTTGATGTAGTGCGCGCTCGCGCCCATCGGCTTGGGCTGATCGCCCTTCTTCAGCTCGGCCCGAGCGGTGAGCGCCGCCGTCGCAACGATGACTGTTGCCAGGATGATTGATGTCCGCATTCCCGCACCTCCGTCCGCACCCGAGATCACGGGCGCTGCCACTCTACCCGACGGGATCGGCGCTCACGCGACGCTCATCGGTTTCGGGCGTCCGCGTCAACGGTCCCTTCGTAGAGGACACCGTTCAGGGTGAACTCGAATGTCATCACCAACCGAGCATCGGCGCGTGTGAGTTCCGCGCTGCCGTCGAGGGTTTCCGTCAGCACGGCGTCGGCCGCACCCGCCGAGAAGCTGACAACAGCGGCGGGGTTCTCCGCCGAACCGGAGTAGCTGCCCGCAGGAGTGGGAGCGGGAAGGATGACGTTCACAACGACCGGATCGTCACCGGTGCAGTCATAGAAGCTGATCGTCGTGGTGGCCTTGTCCCCGACCTCCACGGTGTCGAAGTTGATCGAGTCGACCCGGAACGAGCCTCCGGCGTCGAGGGTAATCGTGACGCTCTCGCCGCCTTTCAGCAGCCGTCCCGGACATGACTCGCCGCCGCCACCGCCGCCACCAGCTACAGGACGGACCTTTGCGGCCAGCGCGAGCGCGCGACGCGCCTTCGACTCGGCCTTCTGCAGGAAGCGCAGCCGTTTCTTTGCCGATGACGCGTCCAGCGACCGCGACGTTAAACTGCGCGCGCCGTCGATCTGCTTCTGCACCTTCTTCTGCGGGACTTTCGCCAACGCAGAGTCGAGCGCGATCTGCGCTTCGTCGATGGCATCGAAGACCTCCTCGGCGAGAGCCACGAGCGCCTCGTCAACGAGCGCTGTGACGTCCGGATCGTCGAGCTTCGACAGCTTCCCGAGGACCTGCGCTCCGCGCTTGATCTCGGACTTGAGCGAGTCGGTGTCCTTGACGAGTTTCTCCAGTGAACGCGCGTAGAGCTTCGCCGTCTTCTTCGTCGTCCGATCGAGCGGCTCCTCGAGCGCGTCCTGACGCGCCACGAGTTCGGTCTCGATCGCGTCGAAACTGGTCGTCGCTCGCGCAGCGAACGCGGGGAGGTGAGAGAGCGCAAGAGCACATACGACTGCCGCCGCTAACCAGTAACTCCGTCTCATCGCGCTCCTCCGCCCGTGTCCATCTCCGTGTCCGTGTTGGTTCGCACGGGTCGAGGGTATCCGCAATCGGCTCGACAGGGGACGCCTGCGCGGCGGCGCGCGCGGTTCCGGACCGTCATCGCAGGTCGATGACGGTCTCCTCGCGAAGACGGATCGCGACATCGCGCGTGCCCACGACCTTCCCGTCGCGCACGATCTCGAGAGCGACCGTGCCTGCCGGAAGGCCGCGCACGCGAAGGCTCCCGTCATCGGCCGGGCGCAGATCGTGGGCCTCCTCCGGTCCGATCCGCACACGATACGTCGCAGACTCAGTTGTGGGACGGTGAACCCGCAACGACCCGCCGACGCGCAGCTTCACCTGCAGCGGCTCCGGATCGCCAGTCGCCGGCACGTCGACGCTGAACACCTGGGAGACCAGGTCGCCGCGAGCCGCGAAGCGGATCGACAGCGCACCCGCGAGCGCGCCGCCGAATGCGAAGCTGCCGTCCGCGGCGGTCCACTGCATCAGAAAGCGTCCGCTCGCATCCGAGACGAACACCGCGACGCCGCCCACCGGAGCGCCGGACGCCGCGAGCAGGACGCGACCGCTCACATGCCGATCTCCGGCGACCACGCGGGCATGCCCGGGAACGCCCGTAGCGATCTCGACATCGCGGGTCGTCGTCCAGTCCCAGAGATCGCTGCCACTCGCCAGATGAACGCTGTAGCTGCCAGCCGGGAGCGCCTCGAACACCACCTGGCCCCCTGCATCGGTGACCGCCTCCTGCAAGAGCGGCCCGTAGATCTCGACCTTCGCGCCCGCCCGCGGCTTGCCGTCCGCACCGACGACCTCCACCGTCAGCGGCGCAGCCGCGGGCAGGACACCGAGCCGAGCGACGTACTCGCCATCCGCGACCACCTCGATGGACTGCATGTTGACGGTACGATCGGACGTGGTCGCGCCGGTCAGCATGTGCTCGATCCAATCCTCGATCTCGAGCATCACCATCTGACTCCCGACCGGCACGTTCTCGAAGCGGAAGCGTCCGGTCGTATCGATCGTGCCGACGATGTCCGTATCGCGACCACTCACGTTGAGGTTCACGCGCTGGCCCACCGCAGGCTTTCCATTGGGCGCCAGCACCTCGACAACGATGGTCCCGGACTCGCGCAGCCGAACCAGCTTGATCACGGTCTCGCTTCGCAGTGGCACGTCTTCGAGAACGCGGGCGACGTACCCGGGCGCGCGGATCTCCACCTCGTGCGGGCCCTCGCCGAGTCCGGTCACGACAACGCGGCCCGTGGCGTCCGTGAGCCCCAACCCTGGAGCAGGCGCTGCCGGCGGGGCGTCCTCGTCGATGTCGCGCCGATCCCATTCCGTGAGAAAGAGGATCTCGGCATCGGGGATGACCGCACCGGACACGGAGTCCACGACGACAAGCGTCGCGTCGCGTTCGGGCACGACGACCACACGGATCGTGGCGCGCTCTCCGATGCGCAGCGTGGTTGTCCGAGGACGGGCGGGGGCGAAGCCGGACACGGTCGCGGTGGCCTCGATCTCGACGCCGTCGGCGAAGTCGGGGAGGCCCTCGATGAGGATCGGATTGGCGTCAGCCAAAGCCTGCGGCTCGAGCAGCGACTTCCAGCGCGCGAGTTTCTCCATCAACGCGAAACTCGGCAGGCCTGCGAGGTCAAGACTCGCGTGTCCGTTCCGGACCAAATTGCCCGCCTCGTCGACGACTTCGACCTGCAGCGAGATGGTGAGAGCCTCCGCGTCCGGCGTCGCCGCCTCGTCGCCGAGTCCGAGCTCGCCATTCGGCGCCGCGTTGCCAGTCGCTGCGGCATCGGCGGCGGATCGATCGATCGTCACACGACGTCGCTCGTCGTGCTCGCGCTGCACGCTCCCGCCGCCATCGTCGGGAGGCGTGGCCGCGGCGACCTCGCCACTCCCATCGTTCCCATCGTCGCCACCACCGAGTGCCATCCAGACACCGCTGCCGAGCGCGAGAACGAGCGCGGCCATTGCCGCGGGGGCCGACCAACGCTTCCCGTACCGCTGCCACCACGACGCCACGGGCTGCGCGACGATCTCGGAAAGCGCGACGCCTTCCGTCGCGAGACGATCGAGCCTCCCGAGGAGCGCCTGTGTCGGCTGGATCTCGGCGATGCCCGAGGTCTGCGACTCCGCCGCGACGAACGTGAGCGTCACGCCGTAGCGCGCGTCGCTGAGTCGCGTCCGGAGCAGCACGCGCGCCTTCTGAAGGCGCTCCTTCGCTGTGCTGAGGGAGACGTCCAACGCACGCGCCAACTCGGCCAGTTGCAATCCGCCGAAGTAGCGCAACTCGACGGGACGCCGGAGCCCCTCGGGCAACTCGGCAACCGCGAAACGCACGTGCTCGATCTCGTCACGGTGCAGACCTTCCTCGGCGCCACTCTCATGGGTTGCGTCGAACGGTCGCGCGACGACATCCTCGCGGGCACGACGACGCACGTCGCCGCGGATGTGCATCTTCGCCAGGTTGACCGCGGTCGCCGTCAGAAGCGCGCGACCACTCCGCACCTCGCGCGCAGTCCACGGCGGATTGAGACACTTGAGGAAGACGTCCTGAGTCACGTCCTCCGCCGCATCGCGATCACCCAGCACGCGATACGCGGCGCGCAGAACGTCGTTGCGGGTGCGCGCCACCAGGGCAGCGAAACTGGCCTGGTCACGGTGTTCGAGGAATTGGACGAGTGGATCGGCTGACATGGCTACCTCCGAAGTGGGTCTTCGAAGGGGAGTTGCCGCCGCGTGGCGAAGTGGCCGGAGAATTCTGACACGATCCGCCGAGCATACGCGGCGAAGCCGCGGCACGCTCGCTCGACGCCGGAACACCCCGTCGCTCCGCGAGCCCTCGAGCGTCGTCTTCGGAAGATCGGCCGAGGGCTCCCACTCGCTCAGGTTGCACTCGCGAGACGCAGAGGATGGTGCCCGGTGATCGCGGACATGCCTGACTCGGCTGCGGCGACGCCCGCGGTCCGCTACACACCGGGCACCGAGCGACTACGTCGAGATCTGTTGTTCGCACTCGCGAACTGACGCGTTGACTCACGCACTTCACACCCATCCGGGGCGTCCCATACGGTACAATATGAAGATCGGTTCAGGAAGTTCGCCGCCGCTCCCGAACCGGCGCAGGACGCGCGCGACGTGCGCCGAGTGCGACACACAAGGTGCGGTCGAGGAGGCGTCATGAGTACTCGCAAGAAGGACTTCGCAGCTCTCATGGAACGTCAACGCGCCGAGTTGCACGAGCGGATCGTCGAGTTGGAAGAGCTCAGTGCCCACGCGACCGAGCATGCGCTGTCGTACGACACGGTTGACTGCGAGGCGCGCAGCAAGCACATCGACACGCTACGTCGGCTCGACAAGCTCGATCACGAGTGCGAGGAGAAGTGGCACGAGGTCGGAGCGGAGATCACGGCGATGGTGGCCGAGATCCGCCGCGACGTAGAGCGCCGTGAGGGCTTGACCGCGTAGACGAGCGTCGATCGCGCCGGTCGTGGATCGAGACATCGCGAACCGGACTTGGGTGTCGAACCGGGAATGAAGATCGTACCCGGGCGTCTGCGGGCCACCTGGCCTCGACGAGAGACATCGTTGCTCCGCAGCCGACCGGGGACGGCGGGGCGTCCTCGCGAGACCGCGTGGAACGCACACTCTCGAAGTCCCGGCGCCGCGCCGCGGTCCCCGTCGAGCGGCGGACCGAGGGCGTCGACGCAGCCAAGCCAGTTGGACCGCCCTGTATCCCTTAGCGGGTACCATCAGAGTCGGGCGGTCGCCCTCGTTGTCGAATTCCCTGGAGAGAGCGCTGTCTCTCAGATCGTACCCGGGCGTCTGCGGGCCACCTGGCCTCGACGAGAGGCATCGTTGCTCCGCAGCCGACCGGGGACGGCGGGGCGTCCTCGCGAGTGCGCCGGGGACGCAAGCGCTCGAAGTCCCGGCGCCGCCCCGCGTCGTCCTCCCAACTCCACTCCCGCCCTGCGGGCGAAGCTCGACGGGGACCTCCCGCAGCGCGCACAATCGCGCCGACGTGATGATCAGCCCTATCCGGCCGCTGCGAGCCGCTCTCTACCTCCACCGATGGCGCAAGCTGCGGAAGGACGGGCATGCGATCGAGGTCCGCATCGCGGATCCGGCGCTCTTCCTGCGCCGATTGGAGTCGGCCGGTGTCCCCGCGCTCGTGCTGCGGGAGCGCGAGATGGTCGTCTTGACCAACGACGAGTGCGCGGCGACGGTGGCACGTCTCGCTGCCGGTATGCGGGGCGACGCACTCGTCACGTTCTTCTCGGTCGTCGGCGAAATGGGCAACTTCGGCAAGCTGCCCTACTACCCGCCCGCGTTTGCGGCGGCAATGCTCGCCGCCCGGGTGCCGCACGAGCTCGGGTTCACGATCGCCGCGCCGCTCCATCGCGTCCCGATGCAGCTCTTCCACGTCTGCTATCAACTGGCCGAAGAGTCGGGGTTGCCGACGGGCGTTGACCTCCCCACTGGGAACGCGCAACGCGACTACGCGGCGTGGCTGCGGGAGATCGCGCTGGCCGAAGGCGTGGAGCTTCCGGAGCCGCTCACCCTGGCGTCCATCCACCAGGAACTCGGACGCCTCGGCTGGGACATGCAACTCGATCTCCTCGCGCGCTGGCCGCGGCAGTCGCCGTGGATCACCCATCTCTTGGACAGTGAGCGCGCGCGTTACGCGGCGATCGGTACCGACCTGCCTTACGTCATCGTCTTCGTGTTCCGCGCGGACGTCTCGGACGAGATGCGCGCACTCGCGTACGCCAAGCTCGCGAAGTGGTTCGATGTCCTGGAAGACGGCCCGCTCGACGCCGCACAACGCCTCCGGTGTGAACGTCACCTGCGCGGCGGGAATTGGTTCGGGCGACGCGGGCGCGAGGTGCGCGGACCGACGCACTACGTGATCTGCAACGACCCGACACCGGAGCCGGTCACCGATCCGGTTCTACGACGCAAGCAACCGCACATGACGAACGAGCGCGTCGGACTGAAGTACAAGCTCCGTGATCAGTTGCGAAAGGCCGATCCAAACTGCCACCACGTCGTCCACACGTCGGACAACCCGTTCGAGACGATGCACTTCCTGGAGGTGATCTTCGGGGGAGAGTTCGTGGGGAAGGTGAGCGAACTGACACGGATGGTTGCGGCAGACTGAGACAGAGGTCGGGGTGTTCGTCACGCCCGCCGGATCACCGCCCCAGACGTCGGCGGGCATCGTCCTGGTGCACTTGAAAGCGAGGCTGCCACTCACCGTCTGCGAGTTGACGCCACACCTTGCGGGCGTCGCTCATGCGGCCCGCGACGCGGAGGGCTTCGGCGCGATCCCACAAGAATTGAGCATTCGTCGGTTCGATCTCGAACGCGGTCGCGAAGCAACGGTCGGCCGCGTCGATGTCGTTCAGCGCGACGAGTTGCTGCGCGAGCTCGTGCCACGGTGCGCCCTCGTTCGGATGCGCAGCGAGGGGGGTCGTCAGGTAGTCCCACGCGAGGTCGTCGCGTCCCAGAGTACGCAGGATGTGTGCGGCCAGATTGCAGGCCTGCGTCGGATCGTCGTCCAGCGCGCGCCAACGATCGGTCGCGCGCACGACGCGTTCGACCACCGACTCGGGAACGTCACCGCCGAGTGCTTCAACGGCTGTGGCGAGCTGTTGGAAGCGTCTCAGCAACGCTCCGTACTGCCGCCGGATCACCGAGAGATCGACGACGTCCGGTAGATCACGGAACGCGAGTTCGACCGCACGCTCCTGCCGCAACGCACAGCGGGCGACGGCCCCCTGCTGATCCGCGAGATAGGCACCGAGCCACCACAGTTGCGCGTTGCCCGACGCGTCGTCCGAGCCGAGCACATCTTCGAGAAGGCGCTCGGCGCGACGCTCTTGGCCGAGCGTCCACAGCACCTCGACGACGGCGAGCGTGACGGGAGTGCGCTCGTCGCTCTGGCAGCCGTCGAGAGCGAGGCGCAGCAGGTCCTCTGCGAGGGCAGAGTCGCCTTCCCGGTGTAGTTGCAGCGCGGCATAGGGCAGAACGCTGCGCGACCCATCGGCGATCAACTTCTTCGCCGCAGCGAGCCAATGCTCACGCCAGAACTCGGAGTCCGTCCCACCGAGAGCCGCGGTGAAGTACGCGTCGATGGGCAGCAGAGCGCCTGCGGAGAGGGCCTCGTCGTGCAGTGCGACGAACACCTCGCGCGCCTCCGCCCTCGCCTCGGGCGTCCCCATGGATTGCAGCGCCGTCGCCCGGTCGTAGCGAGCAACACTTGCGTACGCCGGAACTTCGGTCATCGGCAGGAGCAGTTCCGCCATGCGTGCCGCCGTCGTCGGATCGACGCCGACGTAGCTCCAGTGGAGACGGAGTGCCGCCCAGCGCAGGACTGGGCTCTCGATCCGCGAGGCGTACTCGAGCGCAGCCATCCGCGTCGCGACCGAGCCATCGTCGGATTCCCGCCCGCTCGTCCAGCGCGCGACGTGCGTCGCCAACCCGGCCAGTTCGTGCAGGAACCTGCCATCGGTGCTGCGCGGTAGAAGCAGGTCGGACTGAGCGTCTCGATCGGCAGATGCGGCGATGTAGTGCGCGAGCGCGGACTTCTCGTTCCCCACGCGTGGATCGCGATGGAGGTCCGGTGTCCCATCGCGGATCGGCTCCTCGGGCGTCCACTTGAGCTCGCCGGCCAGGAGGATCGCGAAGAATCCCGGGCGGCGATCGCCACGCTCCAGGAAGCGACGCTGGACGAGGTCGAGGGCCGCGCCCCGCCGCGTCGCGAAGTGCGCGCCGAGTAAGGCGAGCGCCTTGGTCTGACTCCATGCGGCCATGTTGCCGCTCGCGTACGGGTCGATCTCGTATTTGCGCCGGAGGAAGTCAAGCGTGCGGAAGGGCAGCGGCAGGACAACGAGTCCGGCGTCCTCGCCTTCCAGGGGCGGCGCGGCGGCAGCGTCCATCCCGGTCGCGCTGGCGGATTTCCCCCACGGCGTATCGGACCTGATCGCGATCCCGTCCTCGGAGTACTCGAACGTGACGCTGCCGATCTGCTTGTCGCCCTCGTAGAGACGTCGCTCGATCAGCCGACCGCCGTCGCCGAAGCTCATCTGCACGCGGGCATTGCCATCCCTGAACGGCACGAGTTCGACCGTGTGGTCGTCGATCATCCGAACGTCTGCGCCGACCGCAAGATCCTCCGCCGGCGGCACCAACCAGGGGATCCGCCGGGCGAGGAAGGTCCGCTGATGGCGATCCATCTTCCGCACGGAGCCGACGCCGATCTCGGGGTAGAGATGACGCATCTTCGCGCCATCGCAGACAATGATTTCGCGCAGTCCGATCGGGAGCGTGCGCTCGAGGCGAAAGCGACCGGCCCCGTCGAAGACGACCTGCGCCTCGCTTATCGGCGCTGCGCTCATCGTCCCAGCACTCGTGGGCCACACGCCTGTGGAGGTCCATCCGAACGAGCGCGCTCGTTCGATCAGGCGGGCAGCGCCGTCGTCGATCGTCCCGCGCTCCACCGGCCGTCCACCTTCGTTCTCGACGACGGACAGTACGTCCGAGCGAGATGTGTTCATCCCCGGCGCAAGAGCGAGCAGATCGTTGAAGTAGCGCACGTCGTTGTTGATCCACGGACGCTGGTACTGAAGGGCGGAGCGGAGCGTTCCGGCATTCAGGATGCGGGCGACGAGGGCATCCAAGGGGCTTGCGATCCCGTCGTGACGCCCGGCAGGGTCGTACGAATCCACCAGGAACAGCCCCCTCGACAACTCGTCCGGCACGTAGTTCACGTCCACGGTCGGGAAAGCTGGGGGGAGGTAGCCGATTGACTCGAGAAGACTCGACGGCCCACGGGCCGCTTCGAGGAACGGGCCCAGGAAGTCGATCTGGGTCTGCCCGACGTCCACCGGTCCTTCGCGAGTCGTGAAGAGCACGCGCACGCGCGGATCCCAGACGTCGACGTTGCTGGCGAACAACTCGTCCTGGATCAGCTTCTGCTCCCAGCTCAGGCGGTAGTAGTCGGAGAATAGCTCGCCATCGGCGGAGACACCGGCGGGCGCGATCATCGGCTCCGCCACGCGAGTCCGAACGATGCTGCGATAGAGAAGCTCACGCGTGCGCCTCGGCCATGGCCCTCGAAAGAGCGATGAACTGAAGTCGCGACCGCTCGTCGTGTCCATGATGCGAGTCTGAACGGGGAAGGAGAACCTGATGTCACGGAGACGTGCAGGCTCCGGGCTCGCGAACAGGGAGTCCACTTCGCCGACGTCCACGGTTCTCCAGTCCAGGCGACTCATCAGGCCATCTAAGTCGGTGTCCTCAAAGGCAACGTCAATTCGATCGTCTTCGCCCCAGGACCGGACGTGCCCCAGGGGCATCTGCATCGCATCGAAGAGATTGCGCACGGTCAGGGTTCTGCCCGCGTACTCCTGACGCACGGTGTTCGCGCGCCGCGGATCGACGATGAGCTGCGGCGGAACGCGTACGAGGATCGTCTCGAGGAGCGCCGGCAGGTCGGCGGCTCCATCCGGACCCTCGCGCGAGGGTCCGGATGGCGCCTCCTTCACGAGCAGGATCTCATCCGGCGCGTCGTAGAGCGCCCAATGATCGCTGCGTCCGCGGTCCACCTTGAACTGCGCGTACATCGCCTCGTCCTCCAGAACGAGCAGCGATGTGAAAGGCGACATGACGTACATCGCCTTGCTGAGTGCGACGATCTCATCACGATGCTCGGCGGCGTCCTCCGCCAGAAGACGATCGATCTCGAGTTTCGCCCACTGACGCGGGAGATATCCCGCGCCGGTGACGGCACCCTGAACAGCGACGGTCCGCGACCACGGGCGGCCATCGAGCGTGCCCGCGAACGTCACGGACTCGGGCAGTTTTCCACCACCGGCAACGCGCGTGACCGCCACGAGTTCTTCGCCGTCCGACACGGAGTCCTCGAAGGCGAGGAAGCGCGCCTCGGCATCGTCCACGGCCGTCGCTCCGAGGAGACGCGGCGTGTCGAGCGTTGCCTTCAACTCGAAGGCACGCCACGCAAGCGGCTCTGTCGGGTCGATCTGCGTATACATCCCGCCGGTCCGGCGCGCCGCCTCCTTCATGAACCCGCGCGACCACCGACGACCGACGGCGACGCCGACATACGCGGCTCCCTCCGGGACCAGGCGGGCGAGGGCACCCGGATCGCGTTCCCCGAGCGTTGCGACGCCTCCGCCGACATGCACAATCACCGCCTGCTCCGACCCGGCCGCGAAGCGTCCTGTCGCCGCAAGCGCTTGCGACAAATCGAACGCACCGACCAGATGTGTGTGGTCCAGGAAATCGAGCGCGGCAGCGACGTTCTTGCGTGTGACGGGGAGCAACGAGTCCGCCAGAGAACGTGTGCGCGTCGCCGCGGTCACGACTGCGAATCGATCGCCCTCTTCCGTGAGCGCCAAGAGTTCCCGGATGACCTCGACCTGCGCCCGCGCAACGATCGGGTCGCGTGCACCGGACGATTCGAAGAGGAGGATCCAGTCACGCGACGCGGGCGCCGGAGTGGTCGGGAGATCGGGGCGATGACGCGCCATCAGGTATTGCTGCCCGTCCTGCGTGAACGTGCGGAAAGCGGTCGATCCGGCGCCCGGGCTGTCGTCAAGATCCAGCCGCAGAACGACGTCGTCATCGAGTAGCACGCCCTGCGCGGAAGTCGTCAAGAGCAGGTCCCCCGCGGAGTGCGTAGCCGTCAGATCATGGGAGTCGGAGCGCCAACTTGCAGCGCCCCCGACGACGCGAGCCGCGAATGACCAGTCGCCGACGAGCCCAAGACTGTGGCCGGCCGGGAAGCGATACGTCACTCCGCCGTACAGCGAGGGGAGCCTCTGAACGTACGAGAGAACGATGCGCTTCTCTTCGCGCGGTTCCAGCGGGAACACGCGCATCTTGAACGTCGATCCGTCCACCCATTCGAGGAGCGCAGGATCGCGTTTTCGGTAGACGATCTGCTCGAAGACATCGCGAGCCCGTTCACGCTCGGCCATCCCGCCTTCCATGCGTCGTCCGGCGACGTACATCGCAAGACGCGAGAGCGATGCGTCCGCGGGCAGCGGGAAGTAGAACGTTCCCTCCAGGCGCCGCGTCGCGTGGTTGAAGTAGGTCTGGTCGATCGTCGTGCGCGCGAACCCGTCCTCGATGTGGACATCTACGTGGACCTTCCGCAGCGAGAGTCGCGCTTCCTGCCCCGACGGGTCGATCGTGATGAGCGCCCCGCCCTTGAAGTCCGAAGCCGGAACAAGTGGCGACGCGGCGGCCGCGGCAAGGTCGCGCGTCCAATCCAGGAGATGCGACGTGCGCTCCGCGGACTCGACCGTCGGCGCACCGCCGCGTTGGACGAGACGCTCGCCAGTCCGAAGCACCTGATCGAGCCCGCTGGCCTCGACCCGCCCGTGGGTGACGAGCATCGACGTCGTGCCGCTCGCGGCGACGTCCACCGAGAAGCGCGTGCCCAGGGCGATGAACTCGCGCGTCGGTGTCAGAACACGGAATGGATGCGCCGCGTCGTGCTCGACCTCGACGTAGATCTCGCCGCGATCCACGCGCACGCGCCGGTCGCTCTCCACCTCGACCGTCGTGTCGGAGTTGACGTAGAGCACGGAGCCGTCAGGCAACATCACGCGACGACGCTCGGACGCGCCGGTGTGCAGCGTCTCCCCCACGCCAACGCCAACGCCGACGGGCGCCCGACCGAGCGCTCGTGGGACCATGCTGCCCATGCTCTCCGGGTGGTGCGGAACGGCTGCGATCGCTTCCGTGAGCTGCGCGCTGATCGTCGGCGCCTCCGGACGTCGGCCGTCCACGAACGCTCCGAGCCCGAGAACGCCGACGGCAAGCGCCGCGGCGGCTGCAGCCGCTCCGAGTCGGGGCAGGAGCCGCAGTCCGCTCGCTGATCGGCCGGACTCTGACGCTGGAGAGGACACCGGGAACGCTCCGGAGGAACCGGATGGAGCGACAGATTCCGTCGTCGCTTTCTCTCGGGCGACCGCGAGGAGCGCGTGCTCGACCCGCTTCGCGAACGCGGGGTCGGGGACATCCGGCCGGTACGCACGGCCGACCAGTCGCTCGACGTTCGCGTGCGCGTCGCCGTCCCGGTGTGCACCGTCTCCGGGCGCGCCCTCGGGCGAGTGCGAGTTGGTGGGTGGGCGTGTGTCATCGTCGTTCATGTTGATCTCCGGTTCGTTCCGTGAACCGCGTGCTCCGTCTCCCTTGCGCGAGGGATCTGGGGAGTTGTCTCGGGGTGTCCTGCTGTCTTCATCCGGCATCGACGCGCAACTGCCGCGCGAGCGCTGTGAACGTCGCCTTGAAGGCCTGCCGTGCGCGGGTCAGTTGCGACTCGACGGCCTTCTCGGTTGATCCGAGCGCAGCCGCGATATCGCGCACAGTGCGACCGCGCATGTACTTCGACTCGAGCGCCTCGCGATAGTGGGGAGGGAGTTGCGACATCGTCGCGTTGACCATCGTGCGCGTCTCCTCGCGCTCCAGCACAGCGTCGGAGAGCGGCCCCTGGTCGAGGGACCGATACACGTCGAGCAACTCCGCGTCCATTCGCTCCCAGAGCGCGTCGAGGGACACTCCCCGCGCCGCACGCCGGTTGTGCTTGCGGATTTCATTGCGCGCAAGCCCCGTCAGCCAGCCGTGGATGCAATCCTCCGAGCGCGCCGGCTCGTAGTTCGCGAGCTCGCGCAGAGCGCGCAGCAACGTCTCCTGTACGACCTCCTCGCAGCCGTGCCGGTCCCCGCCCACGCGGTACAGGCAGAACGACCAGAGTGGTCCGAGCGCCGCGTCAGCGAGTTGACGCACGGCGACCTCGTCGCCTGCGAGGGCGCGCCGTCGCCAATCGCCATCAAACGCTCGCGTCACTTGCTCTCCCCCGGCGTCGCTACTTCGGTCCGTCCACACGTTCCGTCACCAGTGTCCGACGTGTTGTGTCGGCGGGAGTTCACGATCCTTCGCAGATTCTCGAAGATTGCCGCCTGCCTACTTCAGGCCCTCCAGGGCCATGGCGACCTGAGTAGAGAGGTTTCGACCGAGCGCACTTCGTCGCCCGATCTCCTCGAGTGCCGCGCGCGCAGGCTCTCCGATCCGGCCGAGCGCGTCGATGACGGCGCTGCGTGATGACCGAGCGGAGCCGAAGGCCTCGACGAGCGCCGCGATCCCGGGCTTGCCCATCCGGCGCAGCCCTTCCATTGCCTTGCTGGCTCTTCCGGAGCGACTCTCCAAGACTCTTGAGGCGAGAAATCCAGCGAGCTCAGGACGTGGACTGCGCAGGATGCCATCCACCACGACACCCGTGAGATCGCCGTAGCGCGACGAGTCGAGTAGTTCCTGCGCAACGCGGGACGACGGATCGATTGCGAGCACTGCGAGCGCAGCGTTCAGTCGAACTTGACTACTGCTGGAGTTCACCGCGCGCCGAATGTCGGGCAACGCAGCGGCTGCGGCGGGCCCAATTGCTGCGAGCGCCCTGAGCGCGCTGGATCGGACGTCTGACGCACCCCGCACTACATGTACTCGCAACGCTGTGACCGCGGGCGCCGCAGCCTTCCCCAATCCTCGCAGCGCATCGATGGAGCCGACGCGCTCGGCCCCGGTTCCGACACCGAGTACCGCCGCCAACGCGAACACGGCGTCGTCCATCGCTCCGGGGATATCGGCGAGCAGTTGGGCAGCGCGAATGCGATCGCGGGTGGGGACGCGCTGATCCTCTGCAAGCTGCCGTAGGCGCGCCGCCGCCGGCCGCCGGTCCCCGTCGATGTCGCGCAGAGCGGCCAGCGCTTCGCGCCGCACGGAGGCGTCATCCCCGAGCAACTCTGCGAGACGTTCGACCACCGGCTTCACGCTCTCCGGATCGTAGTAATCCACCCAATGGGCCCGCTGCGCGAACGCGGCGCGCACGGATGGCACGTGCGATGAGAGCCCGTCGAGGCACGCCTCGCTCGACAGTCTGATGATGCCCATCGCCACGGTCGCGTACGTCCCGGGATCCGACTCGAGGAGCGCGCGCATGCTTGGGAGAGATGCGGACGCCGCGGACGGAATTCCACCGAGTGCCGACGCCGCGGCGATTCGAACCTCCGGAGCAGCGGCGTCAAGCAGATCGATCAGCGCGGCGGCGGCGGGAGACGCTTGTTCGCCTGCAGTGCTGAGCGTGTCGATCGCGAGTAACTGCGTCGCTCGCGAGGAATCAAGTGCCGCGATGAGCGCCGAGAGAACAAGTTCAGAGGAGGCGATTTTGTCCCAGACGACGTCGAATGCGGCCTCGCGCACCTGCGCGTTCTCGTCGTCGAAATGCTGGATCGCGACGCGTAGGAACTCGGGGGGCACGATCGGGGCGAGCGACATGATGACGAGAGCTCCCCACCTGACACGCGCATGCGCGCTCCCTGCCGCCCGAACCAATGCCGAGTCGCCCTCATCGCCGACACTCCGGAGAACCGATTTGACCGCACGGATCAGTTGCTCATCCGAGAGAAGACTGGCGACGTCGTCGGCCCACGGGGCCGCCGCTTCCCCGAACGCTTCGATCAAGTCGAGCGCTCGGACCCGCCCACTTTTCGTGTCCGCTCGACCGATCGCCGAGAGGAGTACCGGCACGACACGGCGCACCGACCGTTGACGCAACACCTCATGCGCCCGCGACGACACCTTCCAGCCGAACTCGGGGGAACACAGCCGATACACCCACGCGCGCGTCGAGTCATCGTCGGCATCCGGCCGTTCCGATGCTGCGATCTCCGAGCCCCGTGCAGAGACACGCCGACGCGTTGCCGGAGCACGCACTCCAGTCTCAGACGTGGCAGTTTTTGGATCGCTGATGACATGGGTGGGCGAGCCGCCGCCGGCGCGCGCACGGTCACCAAGGTCGTCGCTGAATACGAACCACGCGATCGAGACGGCCATCGCGAAGGGTGTCAGCGCACAGAGGACGCGGAGAGAACGCAGCGATCGCGTCGGACGGCTCATCGATGGGCCTCGAGCGCGGTTTCGATCTCGGTCGTCGTCCGCGCCGAGAGATCGTCGCGTCTTGCGACCTGGCTCAGTCCCTTGCGGCCGGCGACTCCGAGCCCCTGCAGCGCACGAATGAACGAGGCGCGCGCTACGTCGCCGTTCGTGCCGTCGAAGCGCGCGACAAGGGGCGCCACCGAGGCGTCGCCGATCGCCGCCAGCGCAATCGCCGCGCTGCGCCCGATACGCACGTCGCGGTCGTCGATACGATCGGCGAGCAACGGCGCGAAACGTGGCTGCGGATTGCGCGCGAGCCCCGCGACCAAGCGTTGCCGGAGCCCGTGGGTGCGGTACGACGTCAGTAGATCCGTCACCTCCGTCCCCGGTGGATCGATCGCCAGAACCGCGAGCGCCGCGTGCAACCTGACCACATCGTCCGGGGACGCGAGGAATGCGCGGACGTCGGGAAGAGCGACACGTGCGGCCGGTCCGATGACCTCCAAGACGTAGAGGGCGCCGACGCGCTGTGCGGAATCGATCTCGGACAGGGTGAGCAACTCGCGCATCGCCGGGATGGCAGGCGCCGCACCACGACCGAACTTGCCCAAATCGTGGAGCGCGCGGGCGCGATCCGCCGCCGTTCCGACCGAGAGGACCGTCACGAGATCCTCCGCACCCTCGCTCCGGGTCCCGAGCTTCGCGACCAGTCGCGCGGGCGCGTGTCGATCCGCAGCGTCGCCGACCTCTTCGACGATGCGCCGCAACGCCGGGACGACAGCCGAGACGTCCATCTTGGTCGTCGCGAGTACGCGAAATGCCGCAGCACGAGCGAGCGGTCCACCTTCGGGCAACGAGCCAGCGAGTGCCGTGGCGACGTCCTCTTCCGCTGCGGGAAAGTGCGCGACGTGGATTTCCATCCGCTTCATGAACGCGACACGCACGTCGGGGTTCGACGCGCCGAGACCAGCGGTGAAGCCGCCGCGCGAGATCTGAGCGATCGCAGAGGCGGCGGCATACGCGTACCGTTCGGGTGCAGAGTCGATGAGCGCGAGCAGCGCCGGGACGGACGCGCGCGCGACCGAAGGGAACTCACCCAAGGCCTCGGCGGCCGCGATCCGTTCCGTCGGCGTCCCGCGAGAGAGGACTTCGATGAGAACGATGGCGGCTGGCGATGCCGCATCGCCCATGTGCCCGAACGCCTGGATCACCGAGACGCGTGTCGGCTCGTCACCGTCCATGAGCGGGAGCAGCGCGGCGACCGACGCGGCAACGTCCTCCTTGCGAACGGAGACAACGCCGATGGCATCGCTGCGGACGCTCACGTCGTCGTCGTAGAGGAGTGCGATCGCCGCAGACAAGATGCGCGGATCGCGCCCCTCGAACTCGGAAAGTCCCCAGAGGGCCCGGCGACGCACGCGCGGATCGTCGTCGGCCAACGCATCGAGAAGATGCGGCAGACCAGGCGTCCCCATCCTGGTGAGCGCGAGAATGGCAAACGGAGCAAAGCGCCACTCGCCGGTCACGTGGGGAACGACATCGTCGATCCAGGGTGCCGCACCGGGACCGAACTCCGCGATCAGGCCGAGCGCCGACTCGCTCCACCACCACTCCAGATCGTCGCGCGCGACGACGCGGAGCAGGGCGGGGATCACGTCCCCGGCCGGACGTGACGCGAGTTCCTTGAACGCTCGGTCACGGTTATACCTCTCATAACCCGGACCGCAGTATCGATAGACCCACGCGGCGAGAGACTCGTCGTCGAGGTCCGGGTACTCGAGCCAGGATTCCCGAGGAGAACTCCCCTCTTCGCCTTCGGGGACGACATGGCGACGAGTCGGTGATCTCGCGACCGTCTCTCCGGCAGCCGTCGGTGCGCTGCCGTCGTCACCGTGGTCGAGGGATGCCGCACGTGCCGGCTGAGGAACCGGACCGCCATCGTCGCTCAACACGAGCCACGCGAGTCCGGCGGTGACCGCGGCAACGGAGAGGGAGGCGAACGCGATGCGGTTCTTCAGCGAATCGATCCCCCGCCCGCGTGGTGGCGCGCGCTCTCCGTTGCCAGCGCCGGTCTCGCGCTCGTCGCAGGCTCTGCGGTCGGAGCGGGAAGCGTCGCCCACGCGGCGACGCCGACGAGCGTAGCAGCGCCAGCCATGACCAGCGTCACGAGCAACTTCACTGTGTCCTCTCTTCGATCCGCCTCGCGCATGTCCATTGTCCACGAAGAGGGCCGCGGATGGAAGGCCGTGGGGCGATCAATGACAAGGGACCTACACCCACTCTCGGATCGTACCCGGGCGTCGGCGGGCCGCCTGGCCTCGACAAGAGACGTCGTTGCTCCGCCGCCGACCGGGGACGGCGGGGCGGCGTATTGAATTCGACGGCGCGGCGCTACTTCGTCTCGTCGCTCGCCGCTGGCACCGCGACGTCGATGAATGCGGGGAAGAGACGGCCGCTGTCCGCGTTCGATGTCCAGTCTTCCACGATCCGCTGGAGGTCCGGCGCACGCAATTCCCGCGCACGTTCGATGCCGTTGACCACGACGGCGATCTCTTTGGTCAAGTCGAATTGGGCGTCGGAGAGCTGGAGTCGCAGACGACGGACGCCGCGCGACGTGACGTTGACGGTGTTGCCGTCGCGCACGAGCGAGAACCATGCCGTCTCGCGTTCGCGATGGTAGGAAGGCTCCGGCGTGAACGGCGGGATCGTGGTCGTTGCGGTAATCGACTCGGCCCCACGCCGGACCTCCACGGTCAACTCGTCGCCGAAGCGCTTCTTCCCCAGAACGACGCGCAGATCGCCCAGATCCGCGATCGCGGTGTCATCGACGCGGATGACGACATCGCCTTCGTGCAGACCGAGTTCACCGGCCGGTCGGCGATCGTCGACGGTCGTGACGCGGACGCCCGCGCCGTCGTACTCACGATCGATCCCGATCCCGATCAGCACGCGGCCGGGTGAACTCAGCACCTGGATATCCGGGACCGCTTCGGCGAGCGCATCCGTGTCCGCAGCGCCGATCTCGAGCACCTCGGCCCAGGCGCGGCGGCCGGTCTCGATGTGCGCGGTCGTCCACTCGATCGCGTCGGGTTGCGGATCACGTAGCGCAGACACGATGAAGCCCGCGAACGCTTCCGATTGATCCTCGAAGTACGAGGGCGAGTGTCCACCCGTCGGGTACGAGACGAGGTGGATCTGCGCGCTCTCACGAATCAGCGCGAGGATGTGCGGAAGCACGGTCTGCGCGGGATAGAGCCCGTCGTCCTGCGTCATGCAGACGAAGAGCGGCATCGACGCGGCGTTGCGCAGGTAGAGCTGCCGCTGCGACGCGCCGACGGCCACCATCGGATGGCCGTTCATCGGCAGGAGCGCGGCGAAGGGATCGGGCGCCGCCATCGCGAGGTAGTAGCAGCCGGAGCCGCCGTCGGAGAAGCCCGTCGCCACCACGCGGTCGGAGTCGATCGGGGCGTGGCGCTTCGCGTCGCGAATGACGGCCTGCACGTGGCGCACGCCCGCGTCCGTCCACCAGGTGCAGTCGACGCGCCCGAGCGGCATGGCGACGACGACGCCGTATTCGTCCGCGATCTCCGTCCACGTCTCACGGAACTGCGCGAAGCGCTCGGCGTCGATGAACTCGGGCCGTGAGACGCCGCCGTGCATGTCGATCAGGAGTGGAAGCGGCTCCGTCGCCCGCACCGCGCTCTCCGGAACGTAGAGGTGGTAGGGGCGCGTGACGTTCTCGGAGTCGGTCGCATCCAGCACGTGCCATCCGGCCTCGGTCGGCGGTGCGGGCAGGGCCGAACGAATGGTGCGCGTGACGTCTGCTGCCGTCCCGGCGAGGTCCACTACCTTCGCGATGGCGGCGGCTCGATCGCCTCGAGGAGCGTCGCGCAGGTCGGCGAGCGCGCGGGCAAGCGGTGCAGACGCCGACTCCCGGATCGGCTCCGGCAGCGGAGTCTCTTGCGTGAAGGCGGTTCCGGAAAGGGCAAGCAACGAGACGAATGAGAGCAGGGCTATGCGCATCGCCGCATTCTCACGTCCCGCCGCCCCGGATACGAAGAGGGATGCAAAGGGCGCAGGGGGTGGACGTTCAATCCGGCGTCGTGCATGCTCGTCTACCATGCAACTCGGACACATCGAGATTCCCGTCAGCGAGCGCGCGAACTGCCGCCACTTCCGCGACCCGGAAAGTCATCACCTCCAGTTGGTCGATCCCCACGAGGACCATTCCGGTGACGGACGTTCCGATGACGGAGGTTCCGACGCGCGTCGCGACGCCGGGTAGGCCGCTTCACCGGCTCTGCGTCGCAGCGGAAGGCCAGCACGGTGCCGCGGTCACCGCCGGGCATGCCCGTCAACTGATGCGGTAGCGGCGTCAACTCGGCCTTGCGCGCGGCGACGTTCGCGGCCTCGACTTCCTCGTCCGTCGGCTCGGCGCCCTTCATGAGCAGGATCGTCCCGCCGGGCGCCACCAGACGCCGGAACTCGTGCAGGAGACGCGGCGCCGGGCCGACCGCACGCGCGACGCAGAGATCGAAGCCCTGGATCGCGTCTTCCCGATGCGCATGGAGTTGCTCGGCGCGCGATTGGAACGCCTCGGCGTTCGCGATCCCCGCCACGTCGATGCTATCGGCGACGATCTTGATCTTCTTGCCGGTACCGTCGATGAGGAGTGCGCGGCACTCCGGCCACGCAATGGCAAGCGGCGCACCGGGGAAGCCGCCGCCGGTCCCGAGATCGAGAACCGCGCCCGGGGGCGCCGCGTCGTTCAGGGCATGCCAGACGGGCACGAGCGAGAGGCTGTCCACGAGATGCCGGACGACGGCTTCCTTCGGTGACCGCACGGCCGTCACGTTGATCTTCTGGTTCCACTCGAGCACGTTGGCGAGATAGGCGAGAAGCTGCCCCACCTGCTTGTCATCGAGGGCGACGCCGAGCGCGTCGGCACCTTCGCGCAGGATCGTCTCCAGTGGATCGGGCTCGGTCGGTTGGTGTTCTTCGCTCACGGCGAGACTGTCGCGCATCGAGCGCCCCCGCCCAAGGACCGCGCTCCCGTGGGGCGTATTCCACGCAGACCCGGCCTCCGCGTAGGATGTGCCGTTCGCGACTGCGACCGGTGGCACGCCACCGCATCCACCACCGCACCCAAACGGAGAAGATCGATGAGCCTCGGCAATTTCCACATCCCCAAGCCTTGGAACGAGCCTGTGAAGGATTACGCGCCGGGAAGCCCGGAGCGTGCGTCGCTCGAGCTTGAGATCGCGCGGCAGTCCTCCGAAGTCGTCGAGATCCCCTGCGTGATCGGCGGCGAGCGCATCTACTCCGGCAATACCATGGATCTGACGATGCCGTGCGACCACGGCCATGTCCTGGCCCGCATCCACCTCGCGGGCGAGGCCGAGGTGAACGCCGCGGCCGATGCCGCCGAGGCCGCCCGGCACGATTGGATGCGCATGCCGTGGGAGGAGCGCGCCGCCATCTTCCTGCGCGCCGCCGAGTTGCTCGCGGGGCCCTGGCGCGATCGTCTGAACGTCTCGACCATGCTCGGGCAGGGCAAGACCTGCCATCAAGCCGAGATCGACGCCGCCTGCGAGATCATCGACTTCTGGCGTTTCAACACGTGGTACGGCGAGACCTCGATCTACGCGGAGCAGCCGCCAGTCAATTCCCCCGGCGTGTGGAACCGCATGGAGGTGCGCCCGCTCGACGGCTTCGTCTTCGCGATCGCCCCCTTCAACTTCACGTCGATCGCGCTCAACCTGCCCACCGCCCCGGCGATGTTCGGGAACACGGTGCTGTGGAAGCCCGCGACCGTCGGCGCGCTCTCGTGCTGGTACGGCATGCAGCTCTTCGAGGCGGCGGGCCTGCCCCCGGGCGTCATCAACATGGTCGTCGGACGCGGCAGCACCGTCGGCAACCCGGCGATCGCGCGCAAGGAACTCGCGGGGCTGCATTTCACCGGCTCGACGAAGACGTTCCAGCATCTCTGGGCGAACATCGGCAACAACCTCTCGAACTACAACCAGTATCCGCGCATCGTCGGCGAGACCGGCGGCAAGGACTTCCTGATCGCGCATCCGTCGGCGGGCGTCGAGAGCCTCTCGACTGCGATCCTCCGCGGTGCGTACGAGTACCAGGGACAGAAGTGCTCGGCGCTCAGTCGCGTCTACGTCCCGAAGAGTCTGTGGGGAGACGTCAGCGAGCGCGTCGTCGCGGGTCTCGGCGAGATGAAAATGGGCGACGTGCGCGACTTCTCGGTCTTCCTCGGGGCCGTCATCGACGAGCCCGCGTTCCGCGGCCACCAGGACTATCTGGGCCTCGCGAACGAGACCGGCAACGTCCTCGCCGGCGGCAAGGCGGACGACTCGACCGGCTGGTTCATCGACGGCACGTTCGTGCAGGTTGACGACCCGAAGCACCGCATGATGCAGGAAGAGATCTTCGGCCCGATCTGCACCGCCTACGTCTACGACGACGACAAATGGTCCGAGACCCTCGACCTCGTGGACTCGACCAGCCCGTACGCGCTGACCGGCGCCGTCTTCGCCGACGACCGCCGCGCCGTCGCCGAGGCCACCGACCGCCTGCGCTTCGCCGCCGGCAACTTCTACGTCAACGACAAGCCGACCGGCGCCGTCGTCGGTCAGCAGCCCTTCGGCGGTGGCCGCGCGTCCGGCACCAACGACAAGGCCGGCAGCCCGCTCAACCTCCTGCGCTGGGTCAGCCACCGCACGATCAAGGAGACGATGGTCCCGGCGGCCGACTGGCGCTACCCGTATCTGGGGTGAATGGGTCCCGCGTCAATCGACTCCTGGATGATCGGTTCCGTTAGGGTTCGCGCAAGAATAAGTTCCTGGGACCGAGGGCGAGCGAGGCGGCGTAGGGCAAGGCGCATCGACGACGCGACTCATTGCGGAGCCGAGTCGGGGAGGAGAGGCAACGCAGCATTACGCCGCCGCAGCCGACCGAATCCCGGAAGTTATTCTTGCGCGGACCCTTACCCGAACACGGGTTTCCAATTCCGCTCAGATTGCGTTCAAGACGCCCTGGGGATGGTGCCCGGTGATCGCGGACGTCCCGGCTTGACTACGGTCACGCCCTCGATCCGCTGCACACCGGGCACCGAGTGACTCCGTCGAGATCACCACGTTCGCTGCGTTCTCAGCGGTACACGCGCCAGAACGCGATCACGACCAGGGCGTGCAGCACCGCTCCGATGACGCCGGACATCAGGCGGAGCCATCGAGGCGCGATGCCGCGGGGCGATGCGGCGACCAGCAACGCGAACGCTGTACCGCCGCTCCAGAGCGCGAGAATCGCCAAGATCCACGACGCGAAACCCAGACTCGGCACGTCCGGGTCCGGCCGATCAAGGAGCGCTCCCGCCAGGGCGACGACCTGCACTCCGCCCAGCAGGAGCAGAAGCACGATACCGAGCGCGGCGCAACCGCGTTTCTCGACGCGGCGGACGTCGACGTCCATGGCGTCCGAGTCACTCATCGCCTCCAGCGTACCGCAATACGCAGGGCACCGAGTCGGGACAACAGGCAACGCACATCGCTGGCCTCTGTACGCCGTTAAACGCGTCGGTCGCCGTAAGATCGCCGCATGCAAGACGCGGTGACCGATACGGATTCGAGCGCGACGCCGGCGCCGTTCGGATCGGCGGCGCCGTGGCGTCGCATCGCGCTTGCTGTGGCTGTCGGAGCTGCGTTGGTTGCTGCCGGACACGTCCTGATCGTCGAGCGTTCGCTCGGGGCGACGGTCGAGGTGCTGCGCGTGCGCGGGGACGCTCTCGAGTACATCGCCGCGGCACGCGATGGGATCGGTGCCGGGCGGCCGCCGTTCCGGTTTCGCTTCGTCGTCCCGTGGCTGGCCGGAGCACTGCCGATCGCGGAGTTGGCGGCATTTCGTCTCATCGCCTACGTCGCGATGGCGGCCACGTTTGCCATGACATTCGATTTGGCGCGGCGGGCCGGAAGCTCGCGTCGTTCGGCGGGGCTCGGGGTCGCTCTCGTGTTCGTGTCGCCGTGGACGCTCTACGTCTTCCACAACCCAATCATGACGGACGCAGCCGCGCACGGCGTCATCGCCGGTCAACTCGTGACGCTCGTCGCCGGTGCAACGATCCCGTTCGTCGTGCTGACGCTCGTCGGGTCCGGAGTCCGCGAGACCACGGGCGTTCTGGCGCCAGCGCTGTGGAGCGCAGGACGCCGCTGGCCGGCCGCGGTCGCGACGTTCGTCGTCATCGCGATCTTCGTCGGGATGCGCATGTTCGACGGATCGGAGCCGCGACTGATCGGTGCGGCACGGGAACGCTTCGCGCTCACCGCGATCATCCGCATCGGTCGCGATGCACTGATGGGTTGGGCCGGCTTGTGGGTTCTCGCTCCGGCGGGTCTCCTCTGCATACAGGGAGCGACGGGTACGCGGTTGCGCACCGCCACGTGCTGGCTACTCCTCGGTGCCGCCCTCTCGTCACTGGTCGCCAACGACACCGGACGGATGTTCGCGATCCTGCTCGTCCCCTTCGGGGTCGGCGCGGCGGTCGCGATCGAACGACTTCGGCCCGCAGCACGACGCGTACTGAGTGTCGCGTTCGTCAGTGGAGCTCTGGTCGTGGCGGTCGCGTGGATGCCGAACCGCATCATCCCACTCGATAGTGCCGTGTTTCAGGCGCGTGCACTCCGCGCCCTGGCGCTTGCCGGATCGGCGCTTCCGGCTCTCGTCGCAGCGGGTCTGCTCTACCAAGACCGCCACAGGAGGACAACATGACCGACACGTACATGAAGCGGACGCAGTACACGCTATAGCGCACGTTCGATGCGTCGCCCGCACGGATGTTCGCGGCGTGGACGGACCCGGCGGATCTCGCGCGGTGGATCTGGGCCAGTCTCGGGAAGAACGTCTGGGCCGAGGTCGATCTGCGGATGGGCGGCGCGTATCGCATCTACAGCCAGGTGAAGGGCGGCACGCATCAGGGCGAGGACTGGTCGGGGATGTGCGGCATCTACACCGACGTGGAGCCCGCGCGCCGACTGGCGTTCACGCTGCACTGGGACGCAGACGTCGGCTACAACGCGGCGGGCGCCTTGACACTCGACGAGGCCATGATCGTGACGTTCGCACCGGATGGCGACGGCACGCGGATGACGTTCACGCACGTCGGTATTCCCGACGACGGTCAGTCGGTGCAGGCGCACCGCGCGGGTGTCGCCGAGTCGTTCGACATGCTGGCCGACGTTGTCGCCGACTGAGTTGCGGATGCGTACGTGGTGTACGCTCAGCGTCCGCGGAGGAAGCGCAGGATGCCGTTCGCGATGGCGTCCGCCATCCGCTGACGATACTCGGGGCGTGCAAGCCGCGAGGACTCGCCGTAGTTGGAGAGGAAGCCCATCTCGACGAGAACGGCCGCGCCGTGGGCTTTCTTCAACACCCGATATCCCGCGCGTTTCAACCCACGGTCGCGGGCGCCGGTCACGCGCATCTCCTTCAAGATCCCCCTCGCGGCGACCTCGGAGCGCGCCTTGGCGGGTCCCCCATCGCGATTGACATAGACGCTGAAGCCCTCGGCCGAGACGTTCTCCGCGGAGTCCGCGTGTACGCTGACGAAGAGCGTCGGTGCGGTGCGGTTGCCGATGGCGGCGCGCTCGTCCAATTCGATGAAGATATCGGAGTCGCGAGTGAACACGACCCTCGTCCCGGCGGCCCGCAGTCGGACGGCGACGCGCCGGGCGACATCGAGCACGACGTTCTTCTCCGGGATGCCGCTGCGGCCGGGCGCGCCAGGGTCCTTGCCGCCGTGACCCGCGTCCAAGACAACGGTACCGCCGACTCTCGCGACCGGCGGCGGCGTGGGAGGACTCGGCGGTGCGGGCGGCAGCGGTGGCGGGAGTTCGAGTGCGGCGCGCTGCTGGCCTTCGCCGGCCACCGCGCCCCCTGTTGGGATCGACTTGCGCCAGAGACGCTCGATCGCACGCGCATCGGCCGCCGACACGAAGACGGTCCCGTCTCGCGCCTCGACGTCGGACGTCGCCGCGTACGGCGTCCCACGCACGCTGATGGAGCGCGATCCGCGTACGAGCAGGATCCGATCGCCGTCGGCCGACTCGATGTAGACACGCCCGGCACGGTCGGCTGGCCGCGCACGAAGGCGAAGCCGCGCGGCAAGTCGTTCGACCGCGATGGGGGCCGTCGAATGTATGTCGGCAGACGGATCCGGCTCACTCCCGTCGTCTCCCGCCTCGGTCCCCGACGTCGTACCGCAGCCAACCAACGACGCCCCCATCGCGAGCGCAACGAGCAAGCGCGTGGCCCATCGTACGCGGCGGAGCGGGATCGAAACCTGCATGCTCACAGGCTACCGAGCGCGCGAAGTTCTCATTCCGTCCGCGTCAGTTCCTCCGCCTGCGTCGCGGAAGACAGAGACCGACAAGTAGAGACCGGCTTGTCAAGGAGGTAGCGTTTTGCTACCATGAGGAGATGAGCCATCCGGTCAAGTTGTCCGACGAGTTGGTGCTCGACGCACGGCTCACCTCCAAGTCCGCCGAACGCTCGATAGCCGGTCAAATCGAGTATTGGGCGCAACTCGGCCGGGCGATCGAACCGCTGCTCCGCGGCGCAGAGGCGCTGGCATTGAAGCGCGCCGGCGCCGCACGTCCGCTCTCGGAGTGCCTGGAGGACGTGGACACCCCGGCCGGACGCAAGCGCGTGGCCGACTACCTCGTCTCGCGGCCGTACCCCCACTACGAGCCCGCGCCGGATCAGCCCGGGCTCCTCGTGCAGATCGCCGAGGACGGGAGACGGACAACCGGACGCTTCGTGAACCGGCAGTTTCAGGCCGCCGACTGCCAGGCCACCGACTGAATGAACTGGTCGTTCCTCGACGACCGCCCTGTGGTCGTCGCCGTGGCGGGATCCAACGGGGCCGGGAAGAGTACGTTCTTCGAGACGCACCTGCGCCGCGCAGCGCTGCCGTTCGTCAATGCAGACGCGCTCGCCGCGGAGTTGGATCTGCCCGCGTACGACGGCGCGCAACTGGCCGACGCGATCCGCCGGGGGCTTCTACGTCGTAGCGAGAGCTTCATCTTCGAGACGGTGTTCTCCGACCGCACCGGCGAGAAACTCCGCTTCCTCGGTGACGCTGTGGCCGCCGGGTACACCGTGGTTCTGTGCTTCATCGGGATCTCCAGCGCCGCCGTGTCGCAAGAGCGCGTCTCCATGCGAGTCGCCTCGGGCGGTCACGATGTTCCGGACAAGAAGCTGACCGCGAGATTCCCGCGGACACTGGCCAACCTGCACACCGGCATGCGGACGCTGCCGCACGTCTTGGTGTTCGATCACGACGATCTGCGGCGCCCCTATCGTCTTGTGGCGGCGTTGGAGAGCGGGGTCGTCGTCGAGCGCGCTGAGTCGGTTCCGGGCTGGATCGAGCGACTCCTTCCGTAGGCGAGCCGCAGTACGACGAAGAGCGCGGCCGCTCCAGAAGCAGCGGCACCGATGGCTCCGATCTCGCTCGCCCCGGAGAGCCGCTCCGTCGCGAAGAGGGACATCGCGATCGTCGCCAGATGCGCCGCCGCGCCGAGTGCGATGGCGCAGGCGACCGCCGGCTGGGGGCGCGGCGGTGATCCGCGCAGGAACGCGAGCATCCCTGCAACGAATGCGAGGAGTAGTCCGAGCGCGACCAGTATCCACTTCGGCCGCGGCGGGCGCGTCCCCCACGCCGAAGGGTCGATCAGTGCCATCACGAGGGCGAGCACCGAACCCGTGACGACCAGCACCTGGAAGGACGTCCACAGGATGTCGCGCTTGCGCGCCGGTCGCCGCGGTGTGCCGGAGTCCGCCGCGTGAGGGACGAGGGAAGCGGCGGCGAGATAAGCGATCGCCACGAACGCTGCCGCCCGCGCCGCCGCATCGATGGGCGACACGTGAAGCACGCTCGCGAGCGGGAGCAGGCACGCCGAAAGGGCGAGCAGCCCCGGGACACCTGCGGGCACGTCGATCGCGCCACGCTGCCGGAGCCGTAGCAGAAGCGCAACGAGAACCAGGAGACCGACGCTCTCAAGCGTCACGTGCGGCACGGGAGCCGGGCCGAGCGACGCGAAGAGGTATGCGACGAGAACCGCGAGCGCGTCGCGGCGGCGGAGGCGAGTGGTCCCCCCGGCGGCGATCTGGGCGATGATGATGACGAGAAAAAGCAGCGGAAGGATCCAACCCGACCGGAGAGGAAACGGTGATTGAAGGTACGGCTCCTTCGCGCGCCAGACATCGGTGTGTCCCAAGAGCTGTGCGAGTTTCGGCGCGGCGGGCGTATCCGCGTACACGATCGCAAGCCAGCCGAGAACGACTCTCCCACTCGCAAACCGATCGACGATCGCGGTCGGCGGCTCGGGGTCGGTGGCACGTTCCCTATCGAGCAGACCGAGGGCGCCACCGAGTACGTCGGCGGCGAGGGGCGGGAAGTAGCGGCCGAAGTTCCGTCGTGTGAATTCCCGATCCAGGTCCGCACGGAGCGCCCGAAGCGAACGAGCGCACTCCGGGATACGCAGCACGGCCGCGAGGGTTGCGGCGGTGGTCACTTCCGAGTCATGGGACTGCCACCACGCGAGGCGCTCGCCGGGGTCTCGCTCGAACGCGGCGGCCTGCGCCAAGGCGTCGACGTGACGGGCCACGAGCGCTCGCCAACTATCGACCGACGTGAAGTCACTCGCTGTCTCGGAGGAGAGCACGGCGACATGGAGGAAACCGCCCTCCTCGGGAGCGTACGTCATCGCGCGCCCGAGCGGGTCGAAGCCGGTCGGGATCGCAGGACGGTCGATCTCCGAGACGCCGGAGAACGGTGAGAAGCCCCAACCACGGACCTCGACACTCGAGTCTTCGACCCCAACAGCCGGGATCCCGTCGCGTCGTACGATGCGGTACCGCATGTCGATCCGCCACTCGGGAACGGACCACCGGAGCAGTGGCCCACCTGCCGTCCACGCCTGCTTCGCGAGCGGGAAGAGCAAGCCGCCCCGTCCAACGTGCTCGACCTCGACCTCGTCGCGCCCGAGCGTCGGGACCGCGACGACGCTCCCCTCGCGAACCACCCACTCCCCATCGCGTATCTCAAGGAGCGCGGACACAAGTGTCGCGTCGACATCCTTCGCACGCGTCTCGCGCGGGAAGGCGCGCGTCCCGAGCGGACTCTCGGGCGGAATGACCACGCCGCTCACCCACAGCGCCGCAGCCAGAACGCAAAGCACCGACTCCGCGACATGCGCGCGCAGCATCCCGAGCACGATCCCCGCGAGCCCGACAGACGTCCCCTCTCGTGTCATCCACGCATGGTAACGGTACGGAGCCAGGACAGTTTCGGCAGAGTTCGGAGCACGGGTATCGACACAGCGCAGGCCACCCCCCGAACTCCGCCGAAACTGTCCTGGCTCCGTACCGCCCGTCGATGAGTCAGCGCGCCGGGCGGACGACCGGGATCGCTGGGAGATAGCCGACGAAGGTGCGGCGCGTGCCACCGTTCTTGTTCGGAGTGTCGGCGTAGACCGCGACGATCAGGTTGTCCTCGAGTCGTTCGCGCGGAGCGTCGGGAGTCGAGCGCAACAGGAGCGTTAGCTTGCCGCGAGTGATCTCCCACGCGGCGAGAGCGATTCCGGGCGGCCCTCCGTCGAGCCGCGGCTGCAGGACCGTCTTGTCGTTCAGACCGGGGACGCCGAACTCGACACGGACTGGCCCGCGAGCAGGAATGACGACCGGGTCACTGCCGATCCGCGCAACGGATGGCACGTTGCGACCGCCGCGGCGCGTGACCGCGACCAGCCACTCCTGCGCGGGGACGAGGTGACGCCAGAGGAATGCCTGCATGCGATCGTCGGCCGGAATGGCGTCCCGTGCGATGGCGTGCTCGCCGATCTGTGCACGTCCCTCGAGGCGCAGCATCACGGGTGCGCTCAGCTTGTACGTAGGTGCGGAAAGCGTCACGCGCACGGACGAGACGCCCGCCGGAATGCGGGCTCCGCTCAGCGTGAACCCGTCGGGAGCATCGACGAGTCGTAGGTCGATCGGGCCTTCGAAGCCGTCATGCCGGATCGCGTGTACACGGAACGGCACGGCACGCCCCGCCTGCGCGGAGAGACTGGACGGTGTGACGACGACATCGAAATCAGGCCGGGGATAGCTGACGCGCAAGCGATATGCATAGCGCGCCCCGCCGTGTCCGCGCACGTCGCGGACCTCGATCACGTACACGCCGTCGTCGGGCAACCGTAGGCGTAGGTACGGATCGGCCGGATGCGTGATGAGCCCGGACAGAGCGTCCTCATGGTCGTCGCTCCACGCGATGATCTCCCCGGAAGGATCGGCCAAGCGCACGACACCGTCGAGAGGTGAGAAATCGCGTCGAGCCTCGATCTCGATCACGATCTCGTCGCCGGCCTTGCCGTGAAAGGCGTACCGGTCGACGTCGTCCGGGAACGCGATCCGCCCATGGACGACGTTGGGCACGAGGATGTCCTGCGCGTTCTCCGGCGCGTCGTTCGGCTCGGCCTCGCGACTGGTCGGGAGTCCGTTGGCCGCGCGCGGAACCACGTGCGGTCCGGCATCGGCCCGCGAAGGCGTCCACGCGCGTGAAGGGTCTTCACGCAGTGACAATCGGTAGACGAAGTCCTCGCGACCGCGGCTGATCGCGTCGCGAATTTCGACCACGAACTCGCCGTCCATCGGAACGTCGAAGATGAGTCGCGGGTCCGGCTCGAAGTCGAAGTCGTCCGCGTATGCAACCTCGCGCCCTTCGGTATCGCGAACGGCAAGTGTGGCCTGGAACCAACCGGGAACGGCGTCGGCCAGGAACGGGACGAGGTCGCGGGCCGAGACGGCGATGAGGAGCCGCTGACCGCGGCGCGCGCGGAAACGCAGGCGGTCGATGTCGCCGGGTAGGATCTGTCCGTTGACGACGATCGGTAGATCCGGGATCAACTCGAGGACGGGGTCCTTCGCGAGCGACTCCTGTTCGCAGATCTCAGGCAGAGTACCCACACGAAAGCGCACGGGGCTGGTCAACCCGGCGCGGGACTCCAGGCGGATCTCACGCCATCCGGGTTCGGTGCCCGGCGCGATCTCGATCTCGAGTTCGATGTTCTCGGCGATCTGCACGTTGGGTTGCTTCTTGCGTCCCCCGCCGATGAAGCGCGTCACCACGCGATCCAGTTCGGCGTCGCTCAGCGCCTTGAGATCGTCGAGGAGCGGATGCGGCGGGAGCTTGATGATGGTCTTGGCCCTCTCCTTCTCGACCGCCGTCTTCCTGTCGGTGCGCTTCGTCGTGCTCTTCTTCCTCTGGCGACGCTTGTCGCGGCGCTTCTTGCGTCCGGGGTTCGCCGCCTCCGCGGCGGCCTCCGCGGCGGCCTCGGCGGCTTCGCGTCGCTCGCGCCGGAGCTCACGGATGCGCCGCGTCAACTCCCGCTGCTGCTGATTGCTGAGCGGCCGCATGTGACGCAGGATGCGCGCCGTCACGCCCTCTCCGGAGATGTGCGCTGCTACAGTGCCGCGCAGATTCTGACCACCGGCGACAACTTCGAAGACGGTCCCGACCTGCCCGCCAGCGGGATAGACGTAACCGACGGACGGCAGCCGACGGTCCGCCGCGCCTTGAGCGCGCGCTCTCGCACACGGGAGTATCAGAACGAGGACGATGAGCGCCGCCGTGACAACCGCGGAGAGAACCGATCTACGTGCCCTACGTGTCATCTCGGAAAGGGGCATTTCAGAGAAGCTCCGGGAGACGACGCGACGACGAACTGGACCCAAAAGGCGCCGTGACGCGTACGTCCAGAGCACGGGGATTGGGCAAAGCGGCGTCGGGATCGATCCCGAGTTGTGCAACGATCGCGCCATGCAATTCGCGCGGGTGCACCGCCCGTTCCGCGACCTCTACGCCCTTGCTGTCGGATGCACCGAGAACTTGACCGCCGCGGAAGCCGCCACCCGCGATGAGCGCGGAGAAGCAGCGCCCATGATGGCTGCGCCCGCCGTTCCAGGGCGCCTCCCACTGAACGCGCGGCGAGCGCCCGAACTCGCCGCAGCACCAGACGACGGTCGAGTCGAGCAGGCCGCGGTCCGAGAGGTCGGTCAAGAGCGTCGCGATGCCCCGATCGAGTTCGGGGAGTTTCCGACGCATGATCTGGAAGTGCTGCTTGTGCGTATCCCAACCACGCGCGTTGATTTTCACGTAGGGCACGCCCTGCTCGACCAGACGCCGTGCCATCAGACATGACTACCCGAGCGTGTTGCGACCGTAGCTCTCGCGCACGGCATCGGGCTCTTCCGAGAGATCGAAGATGCGCCCGGCATCGCCGAGAATCAGGTCGTACGCTTCGCTCTCGCAGCGATCGAGACGCTCGAACTCAGGGCTCCCGGGGATCGCCTTGCCGAGCGAGTCGAGTTCGTGCAAGAGGTTGCGGCGATCGCGCTGGCGCTGATCGGAGATCCCCTCAGCAACGATCCCCTCGACGGCGAAACGCGTGCGGTTCGGATCGCCGCCGGTCACGAACGGCCGGTAGCGCGGTCCCAGGAACCCGGTCTCGGAGAAACGCCCCTGCAACGTGGTCAGCACGACGTACGGCGGTACGGTCCCCGTGTAGCCACTGTCGATGCCGCGCATGCGCGAGACGACGGCGCCGAGCGAGGGGTACACGAGTCGGCCACCCGGATCGCGTCCGGTCTGCGTGACATACGACGCGGTCTCGTGACCGTTGTGGCCGTGTGACATGCTGCGAATGAGCGCGTACTTGTCGGCTTGGGTAGCGAGGAGTGGCAGCGACGAGCCGAGACGCATCCCGGCCACGTTGGTGGCGATCGCGCGATTGAGCGGACCGCAGTAGTCCTGTCCGGCGTCGGGCTTGGGATCGAACGTGTCGATGTGCGACGGTCCGCCCCACATCCAGATCTCGATCACGGCGCGCGCACGGCCATCGCTCGCAGCCGTACGATCGCTGGTTGCGGAGTCGCCGTCCTTCGCGAACGCCGAGGCCCCGCCGAAGACGTCGATCAGCGGCAAGCACGCGGCCCCCCATGCGAGTCCTCGCAACGCCTGCCGGCGTGTGATGTGGTTCGGGAAGCGTCTGCGCGTCATGTGCGCCCTTTCATCTGCTCTTCGGTCTCGCGTTCTCTGTGTTGGGTGTATCGGTGTCGCGCCGTGGCCGACGGACCGGCGAGTCAGTGCCGGTAGAGAAACTCCTTCGTGTTGATCAGCGACCACGCCAGGTCCTGTGCCGCCGCACGACGGTTGCGACCGCCCTGTACGAAGTACGCGCGTGCGATCTCGTCTTCGCCGTCGGTCGGAAAGCGCGACAGAAGCGTGAGATACACGCGGCGGATGAGTTGCGGTAGGTCGCGCGTCGTCTCCGAGTAGATCCGTCGCAGTCGCGGCGATTGGTCGATCCGCCGGCGGACCTCCGTCGAGTTGAGGAGATAGAGCCGCTGGTCCGCGGTGGGACTGTTGCTGCGCTCCGATGCCAGACCGCTGTCCCGCGCCGGACGCCCGAAGAGCTCCAGGAAGGGACTCGTGATGCTGCCGTCCGAGAGCGCAATCGTGCGGTCCTCTTCGGGGACGAACGTATACGGCTCGGGGATACGGCTCGAATAGCTCGGCCCCGTTCCGCCGATCCAGCAGAGCGCGTCGATCAGGATCTCGGCATCAAGCCGGCGCACCGGGTAGTAGGCGAAGAGCGTCGTGGCCTCCGGGGCGCTGTCGCGCGGGATCGCCGACTGCTGGTACGTATCCGACGCGAGGATCAAGCGCATCACATGGCGCAGGTCCCAGCCGGAAGCGACCAACTGCGCGGCGAGGTAGTCGAGCACCTTCGGCAGCGCGGCGGGATTGTCGGCCCGGAAGTCGTCAGGTTCGTGGACCAGACCGCGCCCGAGGAGCCAGGCCCACACCCGGTTGACGGCGACGCGTGCGAACCACGGGTTCTCGTCGGTGATCAGCCAATCCGCGAAGAGACGACGCGGATCGCTCTCGGCCGGTATGCGGATCTCGGTCCCGTCGGGGAGTCCGCCGCGCGTAGACCCGAACGGCGCCGGATCGGAGTAGACGACTTCTTCCTTCCACTCGCGGGTGCGCTTGAAGCGAACGCGCGCGAAGAAGCTGCTCATCCCATCGCGCATGTCTTCAGGCCACTCGTCGATCCGCGAGCCCATGAACGTCAATGCCGCGGCACTCGCGAGCGCCGCCGGATCGCGGCCCCGCGTCGCGCGGTAGAAGTTCACGGCGGGCTCGCGGAAGTTGCTGCCCGAGGACGTGAGCAGATCGCGCGCGAAGACGTCGTAGGGGAGGTTCTGGCGGACGGCCTCGCGCACCCACCGGTGGTACGCCTGCACTGCGTTCGGCCAGAGATTGATCGGGAACTCCGACTTGACTCGTAACACATCGCACCACTTGAGCGACCAGTAGTCGGCGAACTCGTCGCGCTTCATCAGAGCTTCGATCAGACGCGCCCGACGGTCGCTTCGTCCATCATCCAGGAAGGCGCGCACTTCGTCGGGCGTAGGGAGCGTTCCGATCACGTCGATGTAGACGCGTCGGATGAACACAGCGTCGGAACAGGGTCGCGCGCGAGTCACGCCGGCGCGCCGTTGCGCGGACTGGACCAACTTGTCAAGCGGCGTCGTCTTCGCCGCCGTCCTCGTCACCTTCGGTCCGTCGAAGACGCGCGTCGTCGCCTGGTCCCCGGCGCTTGCCTCACGCAGCGCGATCGGGGCCACGATCAAGACAGCTGCCAGGAGCAACCTCCTCACAGGTTCCTCGATGTTGCGGCGGTCAGTCGTGATCGTGGGATGTCCATGCGCGGGGCGTCCGTCTACGGAAACAAACCTCCGCAGGGCTCCAGGTTGCGGCCCATTCCTCGCGATCGGTGCGCGATCCGGTCTGGCACACCATGATGGGCGCGGGTCGCGTGACTTATGTCACTCGAGCGGGCGCAACTTGGCGCGCAATGCTCGCTACGATGAGGCGCGCCGCAGGCCCTCGGCGATGCCGCGCACCGCATCGAGATCGTCCGCGCCGGGCACCGCACCACCGTAACGCGCGGCGACGAGCCGTTCGAGGAGAGTCGCCGTCGCCTCCGCACGTTCGACCGGCACTCCAGTGGCTTCCAGTCGCGCGCTCAGGTCCGGGCTGATCACCGACGCGGCGGGAACGTCCAGTTGAGCAGCGATCACGGCGGCGAAGACGTCCGATAGGTCGTCCCCGGCGGCCGAATCGAACGCCGCCAATGCCGCGTGCGCTTCGTCCAGCCGCCGCTCGTCGGGATGCTCTACTGTCTGCCGCGATCGGCGCCACCGAACAATGCGGATCGCCAACGATAGAGCCAGAACCCCCGTCACAAGCCACACGATGAGGGACCGCGGGATCATGGGTTCGGGCTTGGGCGGCGACGAAGACCGTGACCCGACGAGTGCATTCGAGTCCGCGCTCGGATCCGGTCGCACCGTGAGCGGGATCGCGTCGGTCCACTCCACGCGATATCCGGGCGCCTTCAGCGCGGTGTCGAAGAACGCGAACGGGATCGCGGGAACGGCCTTTGCCGCGTCGCTCACAGGTGCGATCTGATACGTGAGTTCGCGTGCGCCGTCGACCAACTCGTCGATCACGCCATAGACGTGGAACGCTTGGAATTCAGCAACATCCTCGAGGCGCGGCGCGGCGAAGTCCCAGTTGCCATCGCCCTCGATGCGCACTCGCAACGCGAACGTGTCGCCGACGTCGATCTCTCCCAGATCGGCCGTCGCACTCACGGTGAAGCGTCCGATCGCCCCCGTGAACGCGTCGGGGCGACCGTCCGTAGGCAGCGGCAAGACTGTCAGCACGATCGGCGCTCCGTGAATGACTGCGTCGAGCCGATCCACAGGGACTCGCCCTTGAACAAAGTCGTCCCGAAACTCCGTCGCGTACCAGAAGCGCAGGATCGTGGCGGGGATGACGAGTTGGCCGGCGCGCTGCATCTCGAAACGTCGGGTGACGATCAGGGTGTCGAACACACGGCCAAGAGCACGCCTTTGCTCGCCGGGTGACGCCGTCACAACGTCGTCGTTCAGCGCGATGGTGAGGCCGTTGTCACCCGGTGCCGGGAGCATCTCCAACGAACGTGCGCCGTCGATCCCAGTGATCCACGGCACACCCAAGTGCACAGGCACGTCGAGTTGGCGCTGGAACGGTTGGATAGCGTTCTTCTCGATAGCTCCGCGGTCGTAGAGCACGACCAGTCGCACGGTGATCGCCTCGCCGACGTAGGCCACGTTGCGGGCGACCTCCGTCTCGACGGCGGCGGCGCGCGTGATGTCCTTCTCTTGGGCTGGTGCGTGTGCGGCAAGGACGCCGAGAAGAGCGCCGACGAGAGACGCGCGCATGGGGACCATCACCGATGCATGTCCTTTCGTGCCGGACTCCGTGCAGAACGAGATCGCGAGGGGCGGCTTGGATCGTACCCGGGCATCGGCGGACCACCTGGCTCGAAGGAGAGAGCTCGTTGCTCCGCCGCTGACCGGGGACGGCGCGGCATCGTCGCGAGAACGCCCCGCGGTCCCCGCCGAGCGGCGGACCGAGGGCGTCGCCGCAGCCGAGCCAGTTGGGCCGCCCCTCGTCGGGTACCATCCACGTAGATCGGTCGCCCTCGGAACGCCCCGCTGCGCGCCCTCCACTCGCAGATCGTGCCCACCATCACCAATCCCTCTCTACGTTCGCCGAGCGGGCTCGACGACGCGCGCGGCGCGCAGCGAGCTTCTCGTCCTCTTTCGTCCGCAACGTGTCGAAGAGGCGCAGCACCTGATCGGCGGCGAGTTCGCCCTCGGCCAGCGCGAGCGCGGGGTCCTGCCCTTGGTCATCGCCGGTCCCATCCGTCGTCGGTGGCTGGGGCTGCTTGCGCTGATCGGCCGCGTCGTCAGAAGGTTTCTGCTGCGGATCAAGCCGGACCGCGTTGATCCGCGGTGGCCCGCCACCCGCTCTCTTCGTCTTGCGCTTCTGCTCGACCTCGGTCTTCTCGCGACGCAGAGCTTCGGCGCGGAGCCACGCGCGCTCGGCGTTGCGTCGCGCTCCCGGCCAGTCGTCGCGCGCCGCAGCGGCCTGCGCCCACGCATCGCAGGCGGTCTCTGCGTGACCGATCGCGACGTCGAACGCAAACGGCTCCGCCTCGACGGCACGCGCCTGTTCGGCGGCGATCTCGGAGCGCGCAAACGCCACATTGCCGCGCAGGAACTCGCGCAGGGCCACGAACGGGGAGCCAGCCAGCGCGGCCCGTGAACTGAGCTCCTCCGCGGCATCGAGTTCGCCTGTCCGAAGTGACGCGAGCGCCGCCCAGTGCAGCAGTTCCGGTGAGGCGGCCTCGCCGTCTCGCTCGGTCGCCAATGTGAACGCGTCGCGCGCCCGACGGTAGTCCTGCGCGTCATACGCCGCGCGACCAGCGTCGAAGTCCGCGTCGCCCGTGCAGCCGGTGGCGGCGACGCCGACGGCGACAGAGAGCAACAGGGCGACGAGGAGAGTCCGCGAGGTCATGCGGCACGCCGTTCCGTGAGACATTGCACCATGAGCAGGAGTCCGAACGCTGCGGCCAGCGGCCATTGGAAACGATCCTTGCGCTGCTTCTGTTCGTCTTCCTCGAACGCTTTGCGCGCCATCGGAACCACTTCCTCTTCGTACACGGCGATCAACGGTTGCTTTTGATCGACTGCCGCGCGGAAGACCCCGCCCGTCGCCTCCGAGATCCGCCCCAGAGCGATCTCGTCGAGCGCCGAGACGACGTCCTTCCCCGCTCCATCGCGAATGAACGCCGCGCCGTTCTTGCCGTCCACAGCGATCTTGCTCCCAAGACGTGATCCGTAACCAATGCAGTGGACGGTGATCCCTCGCGCGGCGGCCCGACCGGCGGCGGCGAGTCCGCGCGCCTCGACGTCGTCACCGTCGGTGAGCAGGACGATTGTCTCGTGCTCACCTGACGTTCCGGCGAGAGCGCCGAGCGCCACGTCCAGCGCCGCGCCGAGGTCGGTCCCGCCCCGTTCGACGCTCAGCGGACTCGCTTCCGAGGCAAGCCGGACGAGGGACTCAGAGTCGTGGGTGAGCGGGACGGAGAGCACAGCGTCGCCAGCAAAGAGAACGAGCGCCAGGCGGTCACCTCCGGCCACGTCGGACAGTTCCGCGATCGCGCGCTGCGCCAACGACAGTCGTGTCGGCTCATGGTCCTGCGCGAGCATCGAGCGGGACACGTCGAGACACACGACGACGTCCACGCCACGCCGCCCGCCAGCCGCCCGAGCGTCGCCCCACGTCGGACCGAGCAACGCGACAAGCGCCAGCGAGATACCCGTCGCGAAGAGTGCGCGCTGGGCTCGTCTCACAGGTCGCGCGCGTTCGGAGATCGCCTGCGCCACGCGCACACCGAGGACGCGCTCCGTCGCACGCGCATGCAATCCCCCAAGCCACACAAGGAGAGCAAAGAGCGCCGGTCCCGCAAGCAGCAGAGGCCACGCATCGGCCCGGAGGAAGTGCTCGTCGAGGGTCACGGTAGCACCCGCAAGACCGTGAGCCCGAGTACGCGACCACTGACGCACAAACCGATGGCTAGCGCGAGAAGCACGCCGTACGCTTCCTCGACGCGAAAGCGCTCTTCGGGGCGGGGCCGCGTCTCCAAACGATCGATCTCCCCGTACACCGCGTCGAGCGTTGCAGCGTCCGGCGCCGCAAAGAACTGCCCGCCCGTGCGGCGCGAGAGCTTCTCCACCTGCGCGGTGTCGAGCGCGACGACCCGGCCGTCAACGCCCGTCCGACCGACGCCGACGGCGATCGTGTAGACCCGCACGCCCAACCGTTCACAGAGCTGCGCGGCGTGGACGGGCGAGATCTCCGTCGGACGGTCGCTCGTCGCGACGTTCTCCTCGCCGTCGGTAAGTAGAACGACGACGCGCGATGTCGCGCTCCTCTCGCCAAGAACTTCGGCCGCGCGCGCGACGGCGGTGCCGATGCCGGTGGCGTCTTCCGGGCCGTCCGGAACGACCGTTTCCACAGCGCCGAGGATCGCTCCAAGCGCGTCGTGATCGAGCGTCGGCGGGCACCGGATATCCGGGTAGCGCGCGAAACGCACGAGCGCGATGCGATCGTGCTCGCGGCGTTCGACGAACTCCTGAGCGGCCTCCTTCGCGACGTCGAGGCGTGTGCGCCCGGCCGCGAGATCGGTCGCCAGCATCGACGACGACGTGTCGAGACAGAGCACGATGTCGATGCCGTTGTTCTCCATCGGCAATGCGACGCGACGAGCAGGCCGCGCAAGGGCAACGACGAGGAGCACGAGACCGAACGTATGGAGTACGAGAGGCGCCGGGAGCAGCACCACGCGCCATGAAATCGGCGGACGGGGATCGAGAAACACGCCAGGCGCGAATGTCGCCGAGGCGCGTCCGCGCCGGGCACCGAACCAGGCGGCAATCGGGATCAGAACGAGTGCGATGAGCCACGCGGGACTCTGCAACGTGAGTCCGGTCAGCGAGGTGAACACGGCATTCATGTCGCGGAGGTCTCGCGAACGAAATGCTCGAGGTCGTCGAGCAAGCGCGCCGTCTCCGTGGGCCCTGTCGTGGCCCCCGCGAAACGGATCAGATCGCAACTCGCCAGGAGCGTTCCAACGCCGCGTGCATCGTCGCTCGCCGCAGCAGCCAAGTCCTCCGAAGTCATCGTTGCAGCGCTCCACGTCCAGCGCGCGACGACGTACGTGCGCAGCGCGTCCGACACCTCGTCATGGAAGCCTGCGGATTGTGTACCGGAGCTAGCAATCGACGCGCGTAGCACCACTATCCGCGCGAGCGCACGCACGTCGGCGCCGTCGCGGGCTTCCGGCGTACCCGAGGGGGCGTCCGCCGCACCCGCGGGCCGACGACGGCGGCGTACCGCGAGAACCGCGGCTCCCATCGCGAGCAGCCCCCCCATGCCGACAAGAATCACCGTCCAGGTCGGCGAGCGCGATGGCGGCCCGGGCGGGTACTCCACAGTACCCGGGGCGGAGCTGTCGAGGGTCGGTGTGACGAAGAGATCCAGTGGCTCCCCGGTCGTGGTTCGCTCCTCTCGGGTCGCTGTCTCGGTCGCGACGAAGAGTGGTGGCAACACACGCACGTCCCCCATTGCGAACGCGTGGGCGACGAACGTACGCCGCTCGAGGACGCGCCCGTCGGCCTCGTATGTGGCGCGCTTCGAAGCGCTGACCACGAGTGGAGCCAACGTCTCGTCGCTCCACTCTTCGGGCTTGAGATCCGCGTCCCACACACGTTCCACGATCACGGAGAACGGGGAGCCGAAGGCGACCTCGCGAACGTCGGCGGTCACAGCGATTCGCAAGTCCGTCACGGGGACCTTCGGCGCGTCGCCACACGCAGCGATCAACACCGTCGTGGCGAACGCCGTGATCGCTCGCCGCGAACGACGCGCTGCGCGCCATCCGGCCAACGCGCGTGCTCCACGCGGCGGGCGCCTCATCGCTTCGCTCCGCGCGCTGCGCGCATCCGGAAGAAGCGGACGATTGGGCGCGCGACGGCGTCGATGTCGCGCGTCCGCGGAACCGGCACGTCCATCACGTCGACACGTGCGCGCCGCAATTGCTCGTCGGTCCTCGCGCGCCACTCCGCGACACGGTCCTCGTACGCGGCGCGCACACGTCGGCTACGCCAATCGATGACGTGCTGGCGGCCGCTCTCGAGGTCGTGCACTCGCAACAGACCGGTTCCCGGAGGCGCGAGCTCTGGAACCAACAGGCGGATGGCGACGACGTCGTGGCGGCGGGCGCAGAGCGAGAGCGCGTGCTGCCAACCATCGGCCAGAAAGTCCGAGACGAGGAAGACGATCGCGTGTCGCCCGACGACGCGCGACGCGAATTCGAGTGCGGGCGCGACGTCGGTTCTGGCGCTGCTGCCGGATAGCGCCAGGCAGTCGCGGACGATGCGCAGCCCATGGGCCGCGCCCTTCTTGGGCGGCACGTATTTGTCGACGGTGTCGCTGAACGCGATGAGTCCGACCTTGTCGTCGTTGCGCACCGCCGCCAGCGCCAAACAGGCCGCGACGCGCGCCGCCATCTGGCGCGCCGACCACGCGCTGAACCCGCCCGTCATCGACGCGGACAGATCCAGCAGGAAGAGCACGGTCTGCTCTCGCTCTTCGACGTACGTCTTGACGAACGGCCGCCCCATCCGCGCGGTGACGTTCCAATCGACCTTGCGGGGATCGTCGCCATCAACGTACTCGCGCACACTCTCGAACTCGAGACCCGCGCCGCGGAAGACCGACGAGTAGCCACCGGCGAGAACATCGTTGACGATGCGCCGGCTGAGAACGTCGATACGCCGGACCTCCTCGAGGAGTTCCTTCAATTCGCGCTCGGTGTCGGGCGCGGTCGTCACGATCAGGGCACCGGAACGGTATCGAAGACGCGCTGGACCACGTCCTCGGACGTCACCCCTTCGGCCTCGGCCTCGTACGTCGTGATGACACGATGCCGGAGCACACTCATCCCGACCGACTTGATGTCGTGCGGCGTCACGAACCCACGCCCCTCCATGAAGGCCCGCGCGCGTGCAGCCTGCGTCAGCGCAATCGATGCGCGCGGAGACGCCCCGTACATGATCAATGGCGCGAGGTCAACGAGACCGGCGTCGGCGGGATCGCGTGTCGCGAACACGAGTTCGAGTACGTAGGTCAGCACGCGCTCGTCGACATAGATCTCGTCGAGCACGCGGCGTGCCGCCACGATCTGCTCGGGCTGTGCAACCTGACTCACCGTCGCGTTGCGAGCCGTCTTCGCCATGCGCACTACGATCTGGCGCTCCTCGTCCTTCGTGGGATATCCAACGACGACCTTCAGCATGAAGCGATCGACCTGCGCCTCGGGGAGCGGATACGTCCCCTCCTGCTCGACAGGATTCTGCGTTGCCAGCACGAGGAACGGCGTGGGCAGAGCGTGCGTTTCGCCCGCGAGCGAGACCTGTCGTTCCTGCATCGCTTCGAGCAACGCCGACTGGACCTTCGCGGGTGCGCGATTGATCTCGTCCGCCAGCAAGAAATTCGCGAAGACTGGGCCTTCGCGCACCGTCCACTCGCCGCTCTTCGGGTTGTAGACGTGCGTTCCGAGGAGATCGGTCGGCAGGAGGTCGGGCGTGAACTGGATGCGCCGGAACGTACCGCCGAGGGCGCGCGCCAGCGTCTCGACGGCGAGCGACTTCGCGAGACCGGGTACACCTTCGAGCAAGACGTGACCGTCAGCGAGCAAGCCCGTGAGCATCCCATCGAGCAATGTCTTCTGCCCGACGAGCACACGTGCGACCTCGGCGCTGACGTCACGCAGGAACGCGCTCTCGCCCTCGACGCGCTTTGTGATCTCGGCGACCCGCGTGGAAGGCGCGGTCACGGGCGATCCGGCAGGAGGTAGTCGGGGGGCAGTTTCGAGAGCGCCTCGAAGAGCGAGTCAGCAAGAGCGGAGCCCTCGGTCTCGCGCAATCGCGCGAGCAGCATCTGCGCCGTCTCGACCGGCGTCACACCGGAGCCATCGCGCGCGCCGGCTGCCTCCTCGAACCGAGCGAACGATGCGAGGATCTCGCGGTGTGCGGCCGCGTCGTCACCGAGTTGATAGGACATGCGCGCCTGTCCGGCGAGCGCGAACGCGGCCTGTCGATCCGCGGATTGCTCGCTCGCGGGATTGCTTTCGATCGCCTGCGAGAAGAACGCGGTCGCGCGACCGTAGGCCGCCTTCGCGCGCGGCGCGTTTCCCGCCTTGCGGTAGTAGTCGCCTGCGACCATCGACGCGTAGCCCGCGAACCACGCCACATCGCGCCCACGATCGTCCTGCTCCATCATCTTCACGTAGGCCTGTTCCAGACCGTCGACGCCACGCCACTTCACGAGCCGCGCGCGCAGCTTGTTGTGGAGGACCGACGAGTTAGGAAAGCGCGCGATGCCCTTGTCGAGGACGCGAGCGGACCGCCGATGCGCGCGCAACCACACGAGAAAGTCGTAGTGCCACGCGATCTGCACGTCGGAGCCGAGTGGATGCTGCAGGAGAATTGAGTACGCCGCATCGAGGTCGGTCAGCCAACCAGGTGGCCACTTCTTCTTCCGCTTGACCGCTGCCTTGATGGCCTTGAAGCGCGCCTCGGCGAAGATCGTCAGCACCGCCATCGAGTTCCAGTCGGACTGCCCGGGCGGCATCGCGTTCACCGCTTGTTCCGCACGCGGATACGCCGCAGCGCGATCGCTCCCGAGGATGTCCGCGCCGTAGTAGTCGCAGAGCGCGAGCGTCGCGCTGACACGCCAATCCGTCGCGCCGAGTTGCTCGGCCTGCTGCGCTGCGTCGCGCGCATCGTGCATGAAGTGCCGACGGTAGGCGCGCCCGCTGCGTGTGTCCCCGCCGAACGTCTCGCCAGCCTTGCGTGCCAGCGCGAATGCCGCGACGGCTCGCTCCACGTGCGGCGCGGCCGCGTCAGGCGTCGCCCGCGAGGCGGCCTTGTGACGGGCGTGCTCCGCTTCGAGCGTCATCCACGCTGCGGCGCGTGCGCCAGTCGGCGCGCCGTCGTCGGACCCGGAATATGTGCCGGAGCCGGCCGCCTTCGAGTCGGCGAGCGCCTTCGTCCACTCCCCGACGTCGACCGCGCTCGAGTTGTTGTCCAACCCGCGACTGACGACGGCCAACCACCATGCCTTCTTCGAGGTCTCGCCCATGCGCTCCAACGCGGCGATCAACGCGTCGCGTTCGGCGGCCGCCATCGGCACGCGCAAGGCCTCCGAGATGAGGTTCACCGCGCCCGGCGAATCGGCCTTTGCGAGTGCCGCGCGCGCCTGGGTTCCGAGGTCGTTGTCGAAGCCGAAGACCGCCATACGCAAGAGGTCCGTCGGGTCGGTGTCTGGGTTCGCGAGCGCGGCGCTCAGGAGCTTCTCGCGCAGCGACTTGTCGCCCTTGCGATACGCCTTCTCGACGGCCACGCGATCCTCGATCGCGCGACTCCCGACGCGCTCTGTGACGGGACGATCACCGCGGATGATCGTCCTCGACTCCGTCGTCCGATTGATGACCCCGTCCTGCAAGGTGTCGAACACAGACGCCGTGTCATTCGCGTAGTAGACGTCGTAGACCTCGCTGCCATCGAGCTCGACCATGATGTGACGCGGCGCGACGCGCACGCCATCGAGGTACTTCGCGAAGACAATCGGCTCGATCGCGATGTGCTCCCCGCACGTAACGCTCCCGAATCGCGGACAGAGCACACGGTTGCCCGCGTCGTCGTAATCCCGCGGCGTGTGGCGGTAGACCGAAGCGATCACGCACACATAGGGCTCGTAGAGCGCCGTGATCTCCGGATCGCGATAGCGCTTCCCGGCATAGTGCTCACTCGCAATCTCGCCATCCATGCTGATGCAGATCAGGATCGCCTTCTGCGCTTCCTTCGCGACGGCGAGCGCATCCTCCCACGATCGCTCGAAGCGGATCAGGCACGGTTTGGCCCAGTCCTCGGCAGTCGGCGCCACCCACATCCCTTCGCGGCCCACGTTCGCGCTGAGCCGTATGCCGAGTTCCTTCTTCTGGGGTGGTGCGCCAGTGGAAGCGCCATCGGGCACCTTGACGGGCGGAGGCAGAACGGCGCCGCCACCAGAGCCCGCTCCATCCTGCGCCACCGCCGACGACGACGAGAGGAGGCTCACCGCGACGGCGAGGCCCCATGCGATCTTGGCGATCGCCCCCGTCCGAGTCCGCGGCAAGGTCAGATTCAGTTCGCAACGACAACGGAACACGATCGGTCTCCAGGCGGGGTGTGGTCAGGCGCGCCTCGCGCAGGTGCCGGACCGTTCGGGCGCACGAGCCTATCCGCGGCAGCGCATCGGCCGCAAACCCGGTCGAGGGAGATCATCCACCGGGTAGGAGCGGACACGCACTCGCTGCGCCTGTTATGGTCTGCCGCCTTGGGGGAGCATGTGACTTTGGATTCCGCACAGATCGACGTATCCGACCCCGCCAATGGCGGAGCGATCCAGGCTGCCCTCGACGAGGTCGGCAGCGTGGAGGCGCACCATGAGCCCTTCGTCCGGCGCGTGCTGGACGAATGCCCTGACACGCTCCTGAGCGGTCAAGCGCGCGTACTCATGGCGGCGTTCGAGCAAGTCCGTGGACGTCATGGCGAGGCCGCTGCGCTCTATCGACGGGGGTTGCCGGAGGTGTGGGGTTCCGGCACGCGAGCCGAAGCCAACGCACTCATGAACTACGCGCTCGTCTGCGTCATCCAACGGCGTGCGTTCGAGGGGCTCGTCTTGCTGCGGCGGGCCTGCGAGTTCGCCGAGGAGCGCGACAACCTGGATGCGCTGGCGCTCGCGAAGGCGTATCTCGCCCGCACACTGACAGAGTTGGAAGACTGGGAGCGCCTTGACCCCTTGCTCGCCGAGATGGAGGCGCTCTTGCCCCAGATCGACGCTACGCGACGGCCCTACGTCGAGATGGTCGCGGTCACAACGCAGATCGAAGCGGCGCGGCGCCGAGGCGACGCGGAAACCGCGCGGCGCGTCTCCGATCGATTGCCAGCACTGCCCTTCGACGACGACCCGCGCTCCCTGCCGTTCCAGCGCGCGCTTGTCTTCGCAACCGAGGGGCGTGCCGCGGAGGCGATGGAGCAGGTTGCGATCGCACGAAGCTACGGCGAAGGACCACAGACCTACGCCGCCGTGCTGCTCGAGATCGAGATCCACTGCGGCGCCGTCGACGTGCCCCTGGAGCAACTCCGGCCGCAGATGACGGAGCTGCTCGATCTCCTGGAGTTGGAGCAGAGGGAGCGTCATTCGGCCGGCGATCGAATGATCATCGCGGGTCGCCTCGCGCGTCTTCTGAGCGACAGTGGCGGTGCCGACGATCTCGCCCGCCGCGCGCTGCGAGTGGCCGCCGGAGGCGTCATCGAACGGATCGCGGAGCTCGAGCGGTTTCTGCGCGCGTTGCCGCAACTCTGCTTCGCAGGGCCCCGCGAACGAGCGATTCTCGACGACCATCGCGCCCGCTTCCTCGCGCGGCACGAGAAGCTCCTGGACGTCGTCTACGGAATGCTGGAAGCGACGCCCGACGACGCATCACAGTTCGAGTCCGCCGATGGCAACGACCCGCTCTGCATCTGCATCTGCGCCTGGTGCCGCCTGCTCCGCGGCCCGGATGGGCTCTGGCTGCCGGTCCGGAAACTCGACGTGCCGACGGGCGCTCTCCGGGTGTCGCACGGCATCTGCGAGAGCTGCCGAGACGCCGCATTGGGCCGAATCCCGCTCTCTCGATAGCCATTGGCGGTCCCCGCGCAAGCGGGATTCGACGTGGAGTTGAGGCTATAAGGCCCAAAGGCCGACCCGGTCTCGGCGTTGCGCGGCGGGAACCGAATGGCTGTGGCAGCCGTCAAGGTACGATCATGGGCTTCCTGAAGGAGAACGGCAGATGATCGCAAACAACAGGCGCAGGTTCAGCCTGGTCACCGGATTGGCGCTGCTCGCCCTGGTCGGCTGCACAGGACCGACGAGCACATCCGAGACCACCACCGCATCGACCGACGAGGCCAGCGCGGCGCTTCCCGAGCCCGTCGCCGAGAACTCGGCGACAGCCGAAGCGGTAGCAGAGACGGCAGCGCCCGCCGCCAAGGCCCCGCGCACAGCCGAGCCACGACCGTGGGAGCACGAGACGTCGGATATCCCCGTCGATCCGCGCATCAACTTCGGCGCGTTCGCGAACGGCATGCGCTGGGCGTGGGCCTCGCACGCCGAGCCGAAGGAGCGCGTCTACGTGCGCCTCCACGTGAACATCGGCAGTCTGGCCGAGACCGAGAGCGAGCGGGGCATGGCCCACTTCCTCGAACACATGGCGTTCAACGGTTCGAAGAACTTCCCCGCCGGAACGCTCATCGAGTGGTTCCAGAACAACGGGATGTCGTTCGGTGCCGATACCAACGCGCACACGGCATTCAGCGAGACGGTCTACAAACTCGACCTTCCGAAGAACGACCCAAAGACCATTCGCGACGGATTGCGTGTGCTGCGCGACTTCGCCGACGGGATGCTGATCGCGAGCGAAGAGGTCGAGGCCGAGAAGGGTGTGATCGACGGCGAGCAGCGCGAGCGCGACTCCGCTGGCTTCCGCGTGCTGATCAAGCAACTCGACATCGCCTTCAAGGGCACGCGCATCGGCGTGCGACTTCCGATCGGCACGAAGCCGATCCGCGACGAGTTCTCCGCCGAGTCGGTGCGCGCGTTCTACGAGCGCTGGTACCGCCCCGAGCACATGACACTCGTCGTTGTCGGCGACCTCGGCGAGACGGACCCGGTCCCGATGCTCGCCGAGGCCTTCGCCGACATGCCGGTGCCCGCCGTCGCACTGACGCAGGAGCCCGGCCCGGGCAAGCCCGACAGCTACAAGCACGCATTCGCGATCTACGAGAATGAGATCCCGACCGTGCAGCTCTCATTCGGCCGCCTGAAGCCGTACGTGAAGACGCCCGTCACGATCGCCGAGTGGACAAAGGACATGCCGCTCGGCTACGCGCGCCGCATGCTGAACATGCGCTTCCGCGAGCTTGCCAAGAAGGAGGACTCGCCGTTCCTGAGCGCCAGTGCGGCGAGCCAGTCCGCGTTCGAGGTCTTCGACGGCGAGGGTCTCGATGTGAGCTGCACGCCCGAGAAGTGGAAAGAGGCGCTCGCCGCGGGCGAGCAAGAGTTGCGCCGGGCTCTCGAGCACGGCTTCCAGCAGGCTGAGCTCGACGAGGTGCGTGCCAACGTTCTACGCGCGCTCGACGAGGGCGTAGCACGCGAGGCAACCGCCCCGAGCCGCGCACTCTTGGGCAGCATCCTCGCAGCAACCGAGAACCCGATGGTGGCGACGAACGCGGAGACGCGCCGCGACATCCTGCGCCCGGCTATCGAAGCGCTGAGCGTCGCGTCTTGCCACGCAGCGTTCGTGGCCGCGTGGTCGGAGGGAGAGCTCTCGCTCACGTCCACCGGCAATCTGGATCTCGGAGACACCGCCGCGGAACAACTCCGCAGCGTCTACGAGGCCAGCACGAAGGTTCCTGTCGAGGCGAACAAGGCGACCGACACGAGCGCGTTCGCGTACGCCTCGGACGCTGCGAAGGCGGGCAAGATCGCCAGCCGCAAGCACATCGACGATCTCGACTTCACCACGGTGACGTTCGAGAACGGCGTCGCGCTGAACATCAAGCGCACGGAGTTCCGCGAGAAGCAAATCATCCTGTCGGTCGACGTCGGCGAAGGTCGCCTGACGCTCGATCCGAAGGACGTCCTGGTCCTGCCGATGGTCGGGTCGCCGGTCATGAACGGCGGTGGGCTCGAGGCGCACAGCGCCGACGACCTGCGCCGACTCACCGCGGGCAAGCAGGTCGGTATCGGCTTCGGTATGGGCCAAGATCGCTTCTCGTTCAGCGGCGGCACGACCGCCGAGGATCTGCTGATGGAATGCGAACTCGCCGTCGCCTATCTCCAGGCGCCGGGTTGGCGGGACGACGGCGTGATCCAGCTTCGCCGTCTGTTCCCGCTGAGGATCCAGCAGATGGAGCACAGCCATCGGGGCCCGGCGATCAAGGAGTTCATGCCGGCCCTCTTCGATGGCGACCCGCGCATCGGCTTCCCGACCGAGGATGCCGTGAACGCAGTCGGAGTCGAGGAGGTCAAGGCGTGGCTCACGCCGATCTTCGCCGACGCACCGATCGAGATCTCGTTGGTCGGCGACCTCGACATCGAGGAGACGATCAAGATCATCGCGCAGACGTTCGGCACGCTGCCGAAGCGCCGCGAGTGGAACCGCTTCGAGGAGCGGCGCGTGATGCCGGCGCCGAAGTCGGGCATCAAGCAGACGCACGAAATCGCCACGCAGATCCCGAAGTCGCTCGCACTCATCGCATTCCCGATGACCGACGGCATCGACATGCTGCGCCGTCGCAAGCTCCAGATGCTCCACACGGTCGTCAGCGATCGTCTGCGCCTCGAGGTGCGCGAGAAGCTGGGCGCGGCCTACTCTCCCGGCTCGGGAGTACAGATCAGCACCGTCAGCCCCGGCGTCGGCATGCTGATGATGCAGGCCATGGCCGACCCGGACAAGGTGGACACGCTCGTCGAGGCCTGCCTCGCCGTGGCCGACTCACTCGCCACGGAAGGCGTGACGGACGAGGAATTGGATCGCCTGCGCGAACCTATTCTCAACCGTCGACGCGACGCGAAGCGTCAGAACGGATACTGGCTCAACGTCATCTCGCGCGCACAGACCGACCCCGCGCATCTCGACAACGTGCGCTCCGGCGATGCGTTCTACGAGTCCGTGAAGGCCGCCGATCTCACGCCGCTCGCGAAGGAGTATCTCCCGAGCACGCGCGCGTCGATCCTGATCGTCAACCCCGCGAAGTAGGCGTGGCGGCTGCCGGTCGACGCGCTCTCTGCGTCCGGTCCGGCGCCATCTCATTCAGAGACTCACTCAACGTCGAAGGGCGCCACACCGTGGCGCCCTTCTTCGATTCTCCGGCCTGTCAGCGACCCAGCACGAAGCGATCTCTCGCAAGATTCCTCACGCCTCCGGTGGTCCGGGCAACGCGCGCCACGCGGCGAGGATGCTGATCAGCATTCCCAGCCGCTGCCCCGCGCGTCCCGCCGGGAGGTCGATCACAGGCGCGCCGCCAACGGACGCCGCGTAGCTCTCCAACGTGCCGTTCTTGCGGTTGGTCAAGATGCGCGCCGCCTGCCGCAGGTCGAGGAACGTCCCACCGGGGAGCACGCCGCCGCACTCCTTGAACATGCGTAGCCCGTGGTGCCCCCACGAGCAGACCACATCGGTCGGCCGCGTGAAGTCGCCGAACCTCCGCAGGAATTCTTCGATCGTAGTGCCACCACGCAGCGACGCGGCCGTGAGACCCGTGTGCCGAGGCGCATCGGCAGCCAAAGGATGACGCGGCGCAACGACGGCTACGAAGGTCGCGCCGGTACTCGGACGGTGCGCGACCCAATGCACCAACTCGTCGCCCAACGCGTGCTCGGGCGTATCCCACGGCCACGCGTTCGCGTCACCGGAGACAAGGACCAGATCGTCGTAGCGCTCACGGATCGCCGCGGGCAGACGCTCGGCTGGCGAGAGCACCGGCCGCGGGCGCGCCTTGCGTGGACGTGGCGCACGCGCCTGCGCAGCCAACTGCGCATCGACCATCGCGTCCATTGGTTCGAGCAGCGCGAGGAAGCGCTCCGGGTCGCCCTCGAGCGCCCCGAGCACATGGACGAGCGCCTCCAGCGTCGATACGTACTCGGCACGCGGTTCCTTGCGGATGCGGTAGTTCGACGGCGCGGGGGCGGTGAACGCGTAGCGCGGCAGCGCGGCGAGTTGCGGATTGTCGCGGACGAGACCGCGCGCCTGTGACCACGTGCCGTCCACGACGATCAGCGTGACAGGCGACGTCGGCGGATCGGCGAGGATGTCCCGCGCGTCGGGCCCGGGATAGAGCAGGATCGGCGGACGCTCCGGGTCGGCGCACGCGGCGCGGAGGGCCTCGCTCTCGTCCCAATGCGTGCCGACATGCAGACTGGCCTGCGGCAAGCACAGGTTTGCCATGTGGGCCGTCCCGATCGGCATCCCCTTCTCGGCCGGATGCTGCAAGATCACGATACGCGTGCGCGTCTCGATCGACGTCAGCGCGGCGCAGTAGCAGACACTGAGCGGGCGCTCGCAGCGGCGACACATCGTACGCGGCGTGCGCGCGCCGGAGCGGGCATCTGCGGGCGTCATGAGACCAACGAATTCATGCGCGAGGAGCTCACGCGCCGTCGCGGCGCCAGGCCGACGCCAGGCTATCCGCATACTCGTTCCAGCGATTCCCCGAGTGCGCGGCGATCCACTCGACCTTGCAGTCCGGATGGGCGCCCCGCAGAGCGAAGAGCTCCTTCACGAGATCGAGGTTCTTGATGGGTCCCGTCTTGCGCGTCCACCCGCGTGCCTTCCACGCCGCGGCCCACTGCTCGACCGTGTTGACACACAAGCGACTGTCCGTCCGCACGACGGCGGTCGAGTCCTCCGGAAGCAAGCGGAACGCCTCGATCAGAGCCATCAACTCCATACGATTGTTGGTGGTCTGCGGATCCTGACCGCTGCGCTCCGCGCGGATCTCGCCGTCCTCGACCCACACGACACCCCAGCCACCGGGACCGGGATTCGGAACCGACGATCCATCGGTGAAGACGCCACTCGTCGGCCCGCCGGTGTACTTCGCGAGCACCTGCGCGGTCGTGAGGTTCTCTTCGCCCGCGCCGCGCTTGCCGCCCGAACGCCGACCACCGCGCTTCGCCTTGCCGCCCCCGCCACCACTCGGCTTCTTCTTCGGCGAGTGTTCCCGGCAGTACGTCGGCTCCCACGACGGGTACTTGTCGAGCGCCGATTGGGGCACAGAGAACTCAGCAGAGCAGACCTGACACGCGAATTTCGGCATCGCAGAGACCGTACGACCGAGCCGCGTCCGCGCAAGTCTCGCCCGGGCTCAGGGGAAGCGGCGGCTGCGCCGAGTTGCCCGTTCGAGGCGCTTCAGATCCACGCGACGCAGGCGGCCAGGACGGCGGCGCCCACGAGCCCCAAGCCGCCCACGCGGGTCAGGAAACGGCGCAGACGCGGGAGTTCGGGGTACGCGACGCGAACGCCCAGGAGGCCGCCGCCAGCGAGCGCCGAGAGCAGCGGCGGCGTGGCACCGAGCCAGAGCGAGACGTCGGCGTCCGTCGTCGCCGCCGCGTGGACCCAGATGACGCCCCATGCGAGCCCGAAGAGCGTGCCGAGCAGTGACACGACGAGCAGTAGATCGGCGACCGCGGTGGGCGACGGGTCGTCGCGTGTAGCCGCGCGACGCACTCCGATCGGTGGAGACCGTTGCATTCCGAGAGCCTACGCTCCACGGGTCACGTGCGCAGTGACCACGGTCTCGCCCGGACGTGGAGTTCGACGGCGCGACGCGCCGATCAGTCGGGCAGGGTGAACTCCACGCCATCCGTCCCGGCGGTCAGCTCGCCCAGATCGACGAAGCGCCCGCTCGGGAGCGGATTGCCGTCGGCGTCGGTGCCACGAACGAAGGCGCGGACGCGATACGCGCCCTCGTCGAGACCCTGAGCGACAAATGCGCCGTTTTCGTCACACGCCACCCAGCTACTCGTGTTGGTCTCCGAATGCGCAAGCGAGAGGCCCTGCTTCGCGACGCCGGCGCCCGCCGCGTCCACGACACGCCCCGTCGTCGTCAGACCAATCTCGACGACGATACGGATACCGGTCGCCCCCGGTCGTGTCGGCGCGGATCGCGAAACACGATACTGACCCCCCTGCGCTTCCAGCACGTACTCGGCGTCATCTGCGAGTCCGGTGATCGTGAACGAACCGTCCGGGGAACTCCCGACGCTATTCACCTGGTCGCCGTTCAGCCGAGCGTTCACGCGCAACCCGCCCACGCCCTTCCCGTCCGCGTCCTGAACGACGCCGGAGATACTCGCTCCCGTCGAGAGCGTGAGCCGGACGTTGGTCATGCCCGCGGCCACGCGCGCCCCGCCTTTCAACACGAGGGCGCGGTCCTCAGCAGACCCTCCACCTCCGTAGTTCTGACGTGCGATCCCGTAGTTGCCGGATTGCAGTGCATCGAACGAGAACGTCCCATCCGACGCCGTCTGCGTGGTGTGCCAGGACTGCATTGTCTGCGGCTCGCCGTCCTCGAGGATTCGACGCGCGGAGAGCGTCTCATCCGCGCGTGAATCGCCCCTCTCATCCACAAGCACGCCGCTGATCTTGAGCCCGACCGTCATCCGGATCGCGACGTCCTGCGTGCCAAGCGCGACTCCCGGCAATCGCACGTTCTGGTAGCCGTTCTGACCGCCTGCGGCGATCGTGAACGTGTCCTGATCGAGGCCCACGATCTCGAAGTTCCCGTTCGCGTCGGTCTGCGCGACGCGCCAGAAATTCGGGCGTCCGTCTTGCACCGCATTCTCGCGCTGGGCGTTCACCTGCATGGCCGCGATCGGCTCGCCGAGCGCATCGGTGACGCGCCCACTGATGGTACCTCCCGCCTCGACCGTGATCGCCAGGTCGGACATCCCTGCGTCCACGGAGTCCAACGTGACCGCTGCGATATTCAGCGCTCCTCCCCCCCAAGGCGCCATCGCCGTCACGCGGTACTTTCCGGTCGAGAGGTTCGGGATGCGGAACGAGCCGTCGGAGCCGCTGACGATCTGCTGCGAGCCGAATATCTGCGGATCGCTCAGCGGGCTCAGCGGCTGCGCCTGGATGTTCGCGCCCTCCGCTGGGGAGCCATCCGCAAAGCGGACGAAGCCCGCGATCTCAAGTGCTGGTGCCAGCTTGACTTCCACGTCCTTCTTCGCTGGCACCGTCACGTTAACCTTGCCCTCGACATAGCCACTCGCGGAGATGACGAGCCGAAACTTCCCATCGCCAAGCGCGGGCAATTCGAATGCCCCCTCGGAGTCGGTCACGGCGAACACTGGACGCTGGATGTTCTGCTCGTACCACGGCTGCGAAGCGGCCATCGGATGCGCGCGGCCGAACTTCACGTGCGCGCCAGCGAGACCCTCGCCTGAGACCTTGTCAACGGCACGTCCACGCACTGTCGATCCCAGCGAACCCGCGAGATCGACGGTGTACTCGTCCTGCCCCGCCACGACGTCGACAGGAGCACTCTCGACCGCCGCGAGTCCGCTGCAGACGGCGCGTACGACGAACTGCCCGCTCGTCACGGCCAGCTTCAACTCGAACGTTCCGTCGGGGCCAACTGGAGTGCGGTCCACCCAGGCCCAACGACGATCGGGATCCTGCCAGTTCCACGGCTGCGCCGAGTCGGGCTTCGTGTACATGCCCAACTGCACGAACGCATCGCCGATGGTCGCGCCTTCGGGGACGCTGACCACACCCCGGACGACCGCCGCGGGGGCGAGACGGATGACCACACCCTCGAGCGTCGTCCCCTCGGTGACGGTGACTCTCTCCGAGGAGTTCGAATACCCATCGCGGCTCGCGGTGATGGAGACCTCGACGTCCAATGCGAGTCCGCTCAGGCGGAACGCCCCGTCCTCGCCGGTCTCCGTCTCGCCCGTCCCCTTCCCCGAACCGACGATCCGCACGCGTGCTCCCGCGATCGGTGCGCCAAGTTGCGACTCGACGCGCCCGACCACGACGCCGCCTGTTTCCAGCGTGAAATTCTGCGCCACCTCACCGGAGCTAGGAATAGTGATGGACCACGCCTTCGGTGCGCTGCCGTTCTGAAGCGCCTCCCACCACTGCTCGGGGAAGTCGCGCTGGAAGTACCCCTTCTGGACAATCTGCAAGAGCGCGTTCCCGGCTTCCAGCGTGTCTAAGCGATACGAACCATCGGGCTCGCTGGTCGCGTTGAAGCTGGTCCAACCCTGATTGGGTCGCGTGAGATGCAGCGTGAGGCGCGCGCCCGCCAACGGCCCGTCGGGCCCGCGAACGACACCTGTCAAGACGACGGCCTTCTTCAACGTGATGTCGTGCGTGATGTCATCGCCGTGATTGAGTGGCACCTGCTCCCATGCCTGGCCGGACTTTCGAACCACGACGTAGCCGGGCTTGTCCACGATCAACTGGTTGATCATCCCCTCAAGCAGCGTGTCGATGACGTAGCGTCCTTCGCCGTCGGTCACGACCTCCGCGACGCGCGTCGATTGGCCTTGCCAACTCGTCGCTCGCACGGTCACACCGGGTACCGTCGCGCCGGTTTCCTCGAGTGTCACGGTGCCGCTCAGTCGCCCGCCGAGACGCAGGGTCACGTCGAGAGTCGCCACCCGCGGAACGACGATCAGGGCCACTTGCGCCGGGATGCCGCCGGGGAGCGCAACCCAGATCGCCGTGTCGCCCACGTCGAGGCCATCCAGCCGAAATGCCCCGGTCTCGTCGGTCGTCGTGCGCGCGTGCAGCGGAGCGCTCGCGGGGCTCCAGGCCCCCCGCGCGTCCATCGCCATGACGATGGCACCGGCGACCGCCGCGTGGTTGTACTGCGTGACGTTGCCGACGACAGCGTGGCCCTTGAACAGGTGGATCGTCAGTTCGTGCGACTCCTCCTGCGCCTCGAGAGATCGCCCTCGGACACCGCCCATGGCGTAGCCGGGCGCCGTCGCGCGGAACGTGTAGTTGCTAACAGCGAGCGCGGGAAAGTGCGCACGTCCATCAGCGGCGGTCGTCGCCTCCCCGACCGCGACGGGTACGACGCCGATCTGCGCCATGCGCTTGCTCCAGTCCACGCCGGTCGCCGACTGGTTCACGAACGCGCCGACACGGGCGCCCGGAATCGGCGCACCGCGGGTGTCCTGGACGAGCGCGACAACCGAGACGGCGACGTCGAGACGCAGCGTTCCGACGTCGCGTTCCTCGCGCCGGTCGAGCGCAATACCCGGCACACGGACGGGCGCGAACTCCTCCACGATCAGCGAGACCTCGTACGGGCCGCCGGGCGGCAACTCGGCGAAGCGAAACTCTCCGGCAGCGCCCGTCGTGACGGTTCGCCCGGCGAGTCCCGGCAGCGAGAGAGAGACCGTCACGCCTTCGGCGATCTCCTGCTGACGGCCCCGGACGACGACACCGCGTACGGAGGCGCTCCCTGTCCGGCTGGCACGCCGCCGGCCGGGCGCCGCGTCAGCCGTGGGCTCATCGACGACGACCTGTGCGTGTTCCGGCTCGTCGCCGGTTGTCGACTCCGCCTCGGGATCCTGCATCACGAGCCACAGCGCTCCACCGACGAGCGTCGCGATCCCGAGTACGGCACCGGCGACGACTTTCGCTTGCGTTCCCATCCGAGTCCTCCCCACGAGGTTGATCCCCATGTTGGACGAACGAGGCGCACTTAGGGCCCGCGCAAGAATATCTTCCGGGATTCGGGCGGCGGCGGCGGCGCTACGCGACCCGCCGGGTCTATTCGTACCGCAGGACGCTGTGCGCGATCGCCGCGTCAGCGTCCACCTGCCCGGCATTCTCATGGACCAGATAGAGTTCCCACGAGGCCGAGTCGAGGTCGCGTGTCAGGGGCGCACACGAGCCCACGGGGCGGAGCTTGCCGAAGGAATCGAATGACGGCAGAGCACGGACGACATCGGCACCGTGGACGCGCCGAATCGACGCCAGTTCCCGCTTCTGGATGCCGTGGACGACGCGCGCCTCCAGCCGATCGTAGCGGTCGAAATCCACGTCACCCCCGGTCAAGGGAAGCTCGCCAAGGTAGTGACACGCCGCCAGCTCGAGCAGGCTGCGTCCATGCAACTTGGAGCCGAGCACGGCGAGATTCCCGCCGCCGAAACGGGCGCCGACCTCGATGAGACACGGGCCGCGCGCGTCAACCTTCACCTCCATGTGGATTGGGCAGCGACGCAGACCGAGAGCCGCGATCACGCGCGCGGCGTACGTCGCCACGCGCGCGAAGACCGCGGCCGAACTGGACACCTTCAGCGTCTGGTAGAAGAGGTTGGGGAGGCCGTGGCTCGTGCGTCGGTCGTAGATCCAGACGTCGGTCACCAGCACGTTGCTCTGTGCGTCAACCTGCCCGTTGACCACCAGCTCTTCGCCGCCGATGAACTCCTCCAGCAGCACCTCGCCGCTGCCGCTCTCGAGAACCCGCTGGCAATCGCGCAGGAGATCGTCGTCTGACGCCGGGAAGTAAACGTCTTCGGAACCCGATCCTGCCGTCGGCTTGACGACGATCGGCCACGCGCCAACATGACGCTGAAATGCAAGCGCTTCGTTTCCCGCGGTGACCGTCGTCGAGGCGTTGATCCGCACGTCGGCGTGACGGCGCAGAAACGCCTTCATCACCGCCTTGTCCCGGCAACGCTCCATGACGTCGAGCGCGTTCCAATCCAATCCGAGGAGCTCACCGAGCCGCGCGCCGACCATGACGGTCTCTTCGTCCCATGGGACGACGCCTTCGATCGCCGGATGGCGACTCCGGATGTCCGCTGCGAGCGCGGCGACCGATGACCATTCCGGCAAGAGATGCGTCTCGATCACGAACTGCCCGAGTTCGCGCGACCATTTGTCACGCCAGATGAGCCGCCGCATGCGATCGGTGAAGACGGCGATCCCCGCCTTCCCGCGTCCGCCCAGGAAACTCACGAGATGACGTGGATACTGACCCACGGGATCGAGGATCACATACGGCACGGCGTGTACTCCTCCGTCATGACAGCATCCTCAGACATAGCGGATCAGTTCACGCACAGCCACCGCATCCGCCGCCACCTGCTCTGCGTCGAGGTGCAAGAGATAGACCTCCCACGCCTTCGTGGTCACGTCGCGACTCACGGGCACGCGCATCCCCGGCCGGCGCAACATGCCGATGCCCGCGAACGATGGCAGACGCTCGACGGCCTCGATGCCGAGCACGGCCTGAACACGCGGAACTTCCACCTGCTGAATGCCGCTCAGGATGCGCGACGCGTGGCGATCGTAGTGCGCGAAGTCCACGTCGTTCGTCGAGATCGAGACGTCGTCCAGATAATGGCATGCCGCCAACTCGAAGATGCTGTGGTGGTGCAGTTTCGATCCGAGCATCGGTTGGTTGCCACCGGCAAAGCGCGCGCCGACTTCGATGAGACACGGCCCTCGCTCGTCTACCTTCACTTCCATGTGGATCGGCGAACGACGTACGCCGAGTCCGCGGACGATCTCGGACGCGTAGTCGACGATTTCGGCGAACGGCGTGTCGCCACTGCTCACCTTGATCGACTCGTAGTAGAGGTTGCGCTCGCCGTGGCTGTCGCGCTTGTCGTAGTACCAGATGTCGGTGATGAGCACGCCGCCCTCGAAGTCCACCAATCCGTTCACGGCGTATTCGTCGCCGCCGATGTACTCCTCGAGCAGCACCTCGCCGAGTCCGGCTTCGAGCACGCGCTGACAGCCATGGAGCAGTTCGCCGGGATCGTGGGCGAAGAACACGCTGATGGACCCCGCGCCACCACTGGGCTTCACGACGATGGGCCAGACGCCGACGTCCTCCTGGAATGCGATCGCCTCGTCGGCGTTGGCGACGGTCCGCGACTGATTGATTCGAGCGGCACTGTGCTCGCGCAACCACGCCTTCATCAGCGCCTTGTCGCGGCAGCGCTCGATCACGGTACGTGAGTTCCAATCGAGGTTCAGGGCGTCACTGATCTCGGCCGCCAGAATGATGTGCGTCTCATCCCACGGGACGAGACCAAAGAAGCCCTGCGGGTACGCGGTCAGCAACTCAGCTGCGAGTTCTCCCAGCGTCTCGCGCTCCACGACGTGCTCGGCCACGACGTGCGCGCCGAGTTCGCCTCGCCACTTGTGCTCCCACGCGGCGTGCCGCCCGCGCGACGAGAAGAGCGCCACGGCTTCGAGTCCCAACCCGTCGAGGAAGAGCTTCTGGTTCGCGGCGTAGTCGTTGATCGGGTCGAGGAGCAGATAGGGCATGGGGGCTCTCCGTCTGGCGAGATGGCGACGCGAACGTCAGCCCACCTGGATCTCCAACCGCTCTCCGGCAAACGTCATCAGCTCTCGCAACGTGTCGTAGTCCGGGTGGCGCAGCCGGAACCAGACGTTGTTGAGGTAGCCCTTGTGGATCGGATCGGTCGGCGTCCCCGCGCTCGGGAGCCGCAGATCGAACATCCACGGATGGATCTTCGCCATCACCTCCTGCAGCCCGCGATACCCGGCGATACGGCCGTCGCGCGGAGGGCGCACTTGCACGGAGCCCGAAGCGTAGCGCCGACTGGGGGTCGCCGCGCGGCGACCGTGCAGCATGGTCGCCGCCCACTCGAACCACATGTCGACGCCATTGCCTGCGGAATAGAGATCCCAGAGCCGCTCGCCGGGTGGTCGGGCACCGATCTCCGAGAACTTCAGCCCCTTCGGCCCGAAGAACCACTCCATATGGGTCGCCGACGTGCCGATCCCGAGCGTCTTGATGACCTTGCGTCCCATGTGGCGCAGCTCGGAATAGCTGTCCAGATCGACGCGGTTCGTCGCGACGATCTGCGGCGCCAGCGAGCGGTCGCTCAACGCTTCGAGCACACTCGGGTAGTAGTGCGAGATGTACTCGTGGACGGGTTCCCCATCGACCGAGAGCGTGTCGTGGAAGCCCTCGTGCCCCTCGATGAACTCCTCGATGGCGACCGACGCGCCTCGGTGTACGTCCAGCTTGACCGCGGCGGCCTCAAGCTCGACGACGTTGTCCACGCGATAGGTTCCCAGCCCCCCGAACGCGGCCCGCGGCTTCAGGATCAGCGGAAAGCCCTCGCGCTCGGCGAACGCATGCAGTTCCGCCTTCGAACTCACGGCATCCGACGCCGCACACGGCACGCCTGCGCGCCGCAGTGCTTCCTTCATGGCGGGCTTGTCGCGACAGAGCGTCGCCGAACGCACGGAGAGCCCGGGAAGACCGAGCGCTTCGCGTACCTTCGCGACGGGCACGACGAGCGACTCATCGCCCGTCTCCAGCATGTCAACGGAGCGCAGACGATCGACGTCGCGCACGGCCTCGAAGACCGACGCCGGATCGAGCACGTTCGCAACGTGAACATAGTGATCCAGGTAGTGCTTCAGACGAGGGTCGAGGCGCTGCTGCGGCGTATGGCCGATCCCGGTGACCAGACCGCCGGCCTGCTTCAATCCCCGCACCATTTCGGTGTACGCAGAGAAGAGGTCCGGTCCGACGAAGACGACGTGCTTGGGCATGCTGTACTCCCGAGTGGCCCCGAAACTACCGCAGGAGCGGCATTTTCGGCCGTTCCGCCCTCTCATGGGCACGCGGACCGACTTTCTGGTGGTGCGTCCAGGTCTCGTCGAACCCCTCCGTGGGTTTCGAGGAACACACCCTCTCACGCTCGATCCGGCGAGCCACGCAGTCGGTGCTGAGGGGAGTCGACGCATCAGAATCGGCGCTCGTTGAGGCTATAAGGCCCAAAGGCCGACCCGGTCTGGGTCTGTTTGGTGATTGCGACGCTGTGGGGGGCGGGTCGGCGCCCCGGGGAATTGGGCGCGCGGCGGTGCGGGCGTGTACAAGACGCGCGCGGGAGCCTCAGGCCGCGTGTCTGACGGCGCTCGGCGAGCGCGCTGCGCCGCCGCGCCCCCCGCTCCACTCGCTTCTCTCGTCCTCCCCTACGTAGGTCTCTCCCCATGAACGTCGCCTGTGGAATCGTCGGTCTGCCCAACGTTGGCAAGAGCACCATCTTCAATGCCCTCACGGCCGCTCAGGCAGAGCAGGGCAACTACCCGTTCTGCACGATCGAGCCGAACGTCGCCGTGGTCGAGGTCCCGGACCCCAACCTCCAGACGATCCACGGCTTTATCAAGACCGACCGCGTGCTGCCCGCCATCTGTCAGGTCACGGACATCGCGGGCCTGATCGCAGGCGCGGCGACCGGCGAGGGCATGGGCAACAAGTTCCTCGCGAACATCCGCGAATGCGACGCGATCATGCATGTGGTGCGTTGCTTCGGCGGGACCACGGTGCTACGCGAGAGCGACGTCGACCCTATCGGCGACATCGAGGTCATCGAGCTCGAGCTCATCCTGGCCGATCTCGAGACAGTTGAGAAGGCCACGCAGCGCCATCAGAAGCGCGCCCGCTCGGGCAACAAGGACGAGTTGGCCGCTGTCGAGATCCTCACCCGCGCGGCAGCCGTGCTCGAGTCGGGCAAGCTGATGCGCCACGCAGAGTGGAGCGCGCGCGAGATGGCGGTTCTAAAGCCGCTTTGCCTGATGACCGCGAAGAGCATGCTCTACGTCGCCAACGTCGCGGACGACGACATCGATGGCACCAGCGAACTCGCGCAGCGAGTGGCGCGTCACGCCGAGGCGTCGGGCGCCGCGTGGATCCCATTCTGCGGCGACATCGAGAGCGAACTGCGCCAGATGGACGACGCCGAGCGCCGCGAGTTCATGGCCGACTTCGGCATCGAACGACTGGGGCTCGACGCGCTGATCTCCGCTGTCTATACGTTGCTCGGACTGCGCACGTACTACACCGCCGGCGAGATCGAGATCCGCGCGTGGACCGTGAAGCAGGGCGATCTCGCACCGCAGGCAGCGGGCGTCATCCACACCGACTTCGAGAAGAACTTCATCCGCGCCGAGGTCTACTCCGTCAGCGACCTGATCGAGTTCGAGAGCGAAGCCGCGATCCGCGCCGCCGGCAAGTTGCGCACCGAGGGTCGCGACTACGCGCTCCAGGACGGCGACATCTGCCACTTCCTCATCGGCAAGTAGGCCCGCTGCCGCCGCACGGCATGCGGACAGGTCGCTGGATGGGCGACGGGCGCGTGTGATGGATGTCACGCACTGGTGCGATCCAATCCGGTTCACGACCGAATTCGGCGGATTCGTGCAACCGCTGTGGAGCGCGCCTCGTCCAACGAACTCCACGGGGAACGTTGGGTCCAAACAGGGGTCGATGATGAACATCACACACGCGTTTCGCGCGGGTTCAACGCCCGTGCGACATCTGCTCTGCGGCGCGATCGTTGCAGCCCTCGGCATGCCCGCGACGGCAGCAGGGATGCCGCCCGTAACGGCATTGCGCGGTGTCGCGGTCGGGCTACGTGACACCGTGACGGCGGAGATCGGAACGCCGGGCGATCTCGACACATTCGTCTTCGATGCCGTCGCCGGAACGTCGCTGAGCATCACGCTCCGATCCCACTCGTCGCCGGCAGTCGCGCCCATCGCGTACCTCGTCGATGCCCAGGGACGGTCGATCGACGTTGCCCCACGAACGCGCCGTAAGAAGGACGCTCTGCGTTGGAAGAACGTCACGCTCCCGGACACCGGCAGTTACGCGATCGTCGTCGCAGCCGACGCGGGCAAGACCGGAGGGTACCGTCTCAGGCTGCGCGGGAAGCCTCCCACCAAGCGGGCATTGAAGGGGTTGCGCGCCGCGCTGGGTCACCCCCTCCGCGTCGCATACGGCGTCTCGGCAGGAACGCTCGCCCGGATTCGCGTCCGCGCCACGACCGGTTCGTTCGCGATAACCGACGTCGAATGCCCGACGGGCGAGGCCGATGTCGAGGCGTTCGATCGCTCCCGTTCGGGAGCGCGCGCGAGGGCGAGAATTCGCAACGGCGCGACCTTCGGCGAGCGTGCATTCAGCGTCGAAGCCACCGCGCTGGACACGCTGCTCGACATCTCGTTGCGCTTCGCGCACCCCCGGGAGAATTCACGCGCAATCGTTCCAGGAGACGAGCCGGTCATTACGTCGTTGTCGCCGTCCACGGCAAAGCCAGGTGATCGAGTGACGGTGAACGGTCGGCGCTTCATCGACGACAGCGACGGCGCGCCTGCAGTGTTCTTCGGCGCCGTCGCGGCTGTCGCCCCAACGTTCGTGAGTAGCACGCGCATCGAGGTCACGGTGCCCGCCGGCGAGGGCGTCGCGTCGGTCGTCCTCCACAATCCCGACGGCCAGGAAGCGCGCGCGCCCGTCGCGTTCCGCTACGCGAACGACGTGGTCGAGGAGACGCCGTATGACGGCCTGGTCACGCACTGGGAGTTCAACGCGACGCGGGGCTCGGCTGTCGTTGACGAGACGGGAGGCGGGATCACCGGTGCCGTTACCGGCGGAGCGACGTGGACAGGCGATGCGCTTGATTTCGACGGCTTTGACGACCACGTCACGTACCGAGACATCCTCGATGAGAGTCCTCGCGACGTGGGCAATCTACGTTACGGCACCATCTCGACATGGGTCCGCTACGACGATGTCAAGAATGGTGAAGAGACCGCCGAGAGCCTGCCGATCCTCTACTACGGCGTTACGGGTGACACGTTCGCCGAGGGCGGCACTGACTCGCTCTCCGTGTACATCGGCCACACCGGCATGGAAGACCCCGACAAGCGACAGATCTATCTCACCATCATCGCCGACGACGACATCCAGCTCTGCTTCGACTCGGGTGAAATTTCGCTCGAACCGGGCCGTTGGTATCACTATGCCGTGACGATCGGGCCAGACGGTCATCACGGGTATCTCGATGGAGTCGAGTTCGAGCGCGACTACAACGCCGGAACGAGCGCGAGCGACTACGCCTTCTTCGCTTCGATCACCGATCCAGCCGAGCTCCTGACCGGATATGGATGGCTCGGGATCACGGGCCGCTGGTGGCATTTCAACGGTCAGATCGGCGACGTGCGGGTCTATGACCGTGTGCTCGCCCCCATCGAGGTCGCCGAACTGGCTGCCACGCGGTGAGTGCGCTCCGACGCGGCCGGAATGCGAGAGCGACCGCAACCCACCACGCGGTCACAGCGTTGTGGGGACGCTGGCGACACGCGCGGGCCTCCACCGCAGCCCGCCTTCCGCGCGTACTATGCATGCCGCGGCGCCCGCGAAACGACACAGGAATGGACCCATCAGCAATGGACCCGGCAGGACCGGCCCCTCGGTTACGAGACCCTGAACTCCGCCCTGCACACCGCGTCCGAGCGGTGAGCCGCGCGCGTGCGCCAGCAATCGTTGCCGCCATCGCACTCGTCGCCGTGGCGACGTTCGTGCCGACGGGTCCAGCAGACGCAGCGCGTCGTGAGAAGAGGGCGAAGAAGCCGGGTGCGGCCGTGATCACGATCGACCTCGTGGAACTCGAGGTGGAGGGCGATCCCGCGCTCACGATCGCGTTACCTGAGGACGTGTGGCGCACGCACCTGGTCCGGATGCTCAAGTACCCGCGGAAGAACCAACTTACCGAAGCCGAGGGACCGCGCGTGGCATCGCGCTGGCTCAAGGCGCAGGAGTCCGACGGGCGCGGCTTCCACGCCGAGATCTTCGTCGTCGTGGAACAACGCGAAGGTAATTCACTGCGAGAGTGGGCGCGCTACATCGCGAACGAGTCGGACTCGATCTTCCCCTTCGAGGATGCAGTGTTCGATGGGCCGTGGGTGATCAACGAGAGGAAGGTGACTGTCGGCGGAAAGAAGAAGCTGCGCGGCTACATCCTTGAGAACTCGGGCGGTCGCAAGGGAGACAAGGAGCGCGCCGTGTGGCAGTTCGCGCTACTGCCCTTCCCCGCGGGTTGCCAGACGATGATCGGAGTCAAGCGCAAGGCGCCCCAGACGTGGTCGGGCGGTAGCAGCAATGGCGGCACGTCACGCGGCCAATCGAGCGGCGGAGGCGCACCCGACGTCGCGGGTGGCGGCGGTGTGGGCAGCAGCGACGGCGGCGGCGGCGGGACTCTCGCAGACGGCGCGAATTCCGCGGACGACCTGGGGAGCAGCATCACGCAGCCGAACAGCAACCAGTTGCGCGCAAGCAGCGAGTTGTTCCGCACGTTGCTGGCGGGTATCCAGGTCACCGTGCCGAAGAAGCTGCAAAAGGGGATGCGCCGCTTCCGACTCCGTGACGAGTGGAACGGCGCCCGCGGCGGCCTGACTTCGCGGTTCGTCGGCATCGACGTTCCCGCGACGTGGCGCTCGACTCCCACGACCGCGCTACGGAGCAGCGACCGCATCGAATGGACGGAGCTCGACGACGAGGGCCAGACCGCCGCCGTCTTCCGTGTGGAATTCGCGTCATCCAAGTTCGACGGCTCGATCGCCAAGCACGCGAATGAGCGCCTCGCTGATTGGGACGTCGCGGATGCGAAACTCGAGACCGTCGCGACGCGCGACGGAACGAGCACGGCCGTGCTCTGCCCGACCGAGATCACCGCCGACTACGGGCTCCGTCGTGGTGACAACAAGGACTGGGTCCGTGAGGCCGGGTTCGTCATGGCCTCCGACACGTTCTACGTGATCCAGGCGCTGCGTCCGCCTGGCGCAGAGAGCCGACTGGCGACGCTGCGCGACATGCTGGCATCGATCGAGATCTTCGTCGCCAAGTAGGGGGCCCCGCCGCTTCGATCCGAACATCGAGGCGGAGAGGGGGTAGGCTGATCGCACGACCGCCACAGATCGAGTGGGCGGGGAGGAGGATCTCGAATGCAGCGACTCATGTTGGTCGGCAGTGCCGCGTTCTGCCTGGCGCTCAGTACGGGGCTCGTCGTCGCCAGCGCCCAGGAACGCAGTCGAGACGCGGCTCCGGCGGCTGGGCCGACCGCGCGCGTCGCCGCGATGTTCGGGAAGCAATGCACGCCCTGCCACACAGTGCCGAATCTTGAGCTCCGCACGGATCGCGCGTGGCTCAAGCAGGTCTCGGACACGGCCTGAAGCAGTACCCCGGCGAAGGCCCGTGTGGCCCTCATCGACTGGCTGAAGAGTGATGCGTCCACCCCGCCGCGCCGTGTGGACGCCGCGCCGTCGAAGGCGGACAGGTCCATTGGGAGCGTACGCTGGGACGGCGGTTGGGGCTCGGCCATCCTGAGCGGTCCCGACGGCGACGTCGCATTGGTGTGGGATGCTACTGACGACGCTGCAAAACGCGCACTGCCGCCCGCTTCGTACCGCATCCGCACGCTCCGTATCGAGCGTATCGAACGCACCGACGCGAGCGACGAGAGCACGCACTGGTTCGTCTCCTCGACCGGGCCTGCGCAGGAGAAGGTCACGGTGAAGGCCGGAATGACCGCGAAGCTCGAGGTCAGCGCAACGGTGCACTTCGAGGGTCAGGTGAAGCGAAAGGGCGGGCAATTGCAGCTCGGGTTCTCGATCAAGTCGAAGGCGGGCCGCGGGCTCTCGGTGTACCGCAGCGACGCGCGCGTCAAGACCACCTACGAGATCCTGGACCGCAAGGGCAAGGTCCTGGCGTCGGGACCGATGAACTACGGCTGAGGCGGCGGCGGCTGGGCTTCGGTGAAGCCCGATTTCGAGAGCGACGCGCATTCGGTCCGCTACGCGATCCCGACCGGCCCATTCGAGTTGCTCGGGAAGATGACCGTCCCCATCGGGCGCTGACAGCCTCTCAGGCGATCTCGGTCTTGTGCGCCGCGCCCGCGTCTTCGCGGACGTAGCGTGGCACGGCATAGCCGGGGAGCCGCGCCCGCAGATCGGCAACAATCGCGCGCCCGCGCTCTTCGCTAACGTGGAAGTGCGCAGCGCCTGCGACCGGGTCGAGCTGATGCAGATAGTACGGTTGCACGCGCAGGTCGATCAAGCGCTCCGAGAGCTCGGCGAGGACAGCGGCATCGTCGTTCACTCCGCGCAGGAGAACGGCCTGATTGAGTACCGGCACGCCGGAGTCGACGAGGCGGGTCAACGCGTGGGCACAATCCCCGACCAACTCGGCAGGGTGATTCGCGTGCACGACGATCCACGGCGCGAGACCGACTTCGCGCGTGCGATCGAGCCACTCGATCAGGCCGGCATCGACGCGACTCGGCAGCACGATCGGGAGCCGCGTATGCACACGCAGGCGGCGTACGTGGGGGATGGCCGCCAGCGCGGCGCTCCAGCGGGTCAACGCCCCATCGCTCTGCAGCAGGGGGTCGCCGCCGCTCAGGATCACCTCGCGCACAGACGGGTCGCCACGGACGTACGCACACGCTGCCCGCAACGCGTCGCTTCCGCGCGGGGCCGCGTCGTAGGGGAAGTGGCGCCGAAAGCAGTAACGACAGTGGATGGCACACGCGGAAGCCGCGATGACGAGCACGCGCCCCGCGTATTTGTGCAGCAGGCCGGGGGACTGCTCGGCTGCGAGATCGCCCACGGGATCGGTCACATAGCCATCGGTCTCGCGGCCCTCCATCGCGACTGGGAGCACCTGACGCAGCAGAGGATCCTCGGGGTCTCCGCGGCGCATCCGGGCCGCGAAACTCCGCGTCACGACGAGCGGGAAGAGGCTCTCGCCGGGGTCCGCGGAGCCCACGAGACTCGGCGGTAGATCGAGCGCACGGACAAGGGCGGCGGCGTCACGGTACGCGCTCGCCAACTCGCGTTGCCAGGCCGTCGGCGCGGCCCGCGAGCTTGCGTTGTTTGCGGCATGGTGGACTTCATGCAAGATGCTCACCGACGGCGTCCGTCGGCGTGCGAGGCTACGCCTCGCGACTGGGCGGCGGCACACGAATAGCGGCGCACGGATCGCGGCGCACGGATCGCGGCCGATTGGGCGTCGTGGCCGGGCTCCACCGCGATCAGTCGTCGCAGCGAATCGTCGTCGCAGCGATCCTGGGCAACCCGTAGAGACAGCAACATCAGGAACTGCCAGGTGGCATCTCCGGACGTGTTCCGGCGAGGGCGGCCAGCGGCAGCCACCGAGGCAACACACATATGGCATCGACGTACAGCACCAGCGATTTCCGCCGAGGTCTCCGTATCGAGCTTGACGGAGAGCCCTACATCATCGTCGAGTCCGAGTTCATGAAGCCGGGCAAGGGCCAGGGCATCTACCGCATCAAGTGCAAGAACCTGCTGCGTGAACGCGTCATCGACAAGACGTACCGCTCCGGTGACAAGATCGCCGCCGCCGACGTGCAGGAGACCTCGGTCGACTACAGCTACAAGACCGGCACCGACTACGTGTTCATGGACATGGAGACGTTCGAGCAGCACGAGGTCCTGAACGCGACGGTCGGCGATGCAGCGAACTACCTCCTCGAGGGCATGAAGGTGATGGTCGTCTTCTGGAACGGCCAGGTGATCTCGATCGAGCCCCCCCGCCACGTCGATCTCGTCGTCGAGTACTGCGAGCCGGGCGCAAGGGGCAACACCGCGACCAGCGTGCAGAAGCCTGCGAAAGTCGAGACCGGTCTCGAAGTGAACGTCCCCGGTTTCATCAACATCGGCGACGTGGTGAAGGTCGACTCGCGGACCGGGGATTACGTCGAGCGTGTCAGCAAGGCCTAAGCAGCCGGCCAGTTCGCCGGCGTACGTCCCTCCATCGGCGACGATCGAGGTCCTGCATCGCCGCGCCGAGCTACTCGACCGGACGCGGCGCTTCTTCGCGGAGCGCGGCGTGCTCGAAGTCGAGACGCCGCTCCTCGGAAGAGGGCTGGTCGTGGACGCGCACATCGACCCGATCGTGTGCACCGTCGGGTCTGTAGACGAGGCGCAGCGCTATCTCCTCCCGTCGCCCGAGGCGCCCATGAAGCGCCTGCTCGCAGCGGGGAGCGGCCCGATTTTCCAGATCGCGAAGGCATTCCGTCAGGGCGAGACCGGACGCCTCCACCAGCCCGAGTTCACGATGCTGGAGTGGTACCGCCCGGGCCTCGACTACCGCGAGCTCATGGACGAAGTCGGCACGCTGATGCAGGCATTGCTCGGCATCGAGACGTGGGTGAAGCGGACGCACACGAGCATCTTCCAGGACATCCTCGGAGTCGATCCGCAGACCGCCACCGCGAACGAACTTGCCGACATCGCGCGCATCGCGGGCGTCACGTTCAGCGCCGACGCGGGTCCCGCGGATCGCGATGCCTGGCTCGACGTTGTCTTCGCAACGTGCGTCGAGCCGCGCCTCGATCCGACGGTGCCAACCTTCATCCACGACTTCCCGGCATCGCAGGCCGCACTGGCGACGCTCAGCGGCGAAGACCCGCCGGTCGCCCAACGCTTCGAACTGATCTACGGCGGGATGGAACTCTGCAACGGCTACCGGGAACTGCTCGACGCACCGGCGCATGCGCAGCGCTTCGACGCGGAGAACGCGCGGCGCGAGGCCATGCACAAGCCACGGATTACGCCCGACGCAGCGCTCATCGCCGCCATCGACCACGGACTGCCGCCATGCGCGGGCGTGGCCGTCGGCTTCGACCGCGTCGTCATGCTCGCGTGCGGAGCTGCAACCATCGACGACGTGGTGGCGTTTTCAGCCTGAGACGCACCGGCGACGATGCCGCGCCGGCGCCATATGATCGCCGTAGGAGGATCGCAGATGCCCCGAACGACTCGCAGCGGACTCATGGGACGCATCGTCATTGGACGCGTCTTCATTGGCCCCATCGCCTGCGCGGCCTTGCTGGCCGCGACGGCCGTCGGGAGCACGGCGCGGGCGGAGGATCCGCCAGCCGACGACAGCGCCACCATCGTCTGGAGTGCAGATCTGCCAACAGCGCTCCGTGAGGCTAAGGACGCGGATCGCGTGCTCATGGTCTGTGTCAATGCGAGGAACGTCGACGGACGCGAGACCGAGGAGCCCGCCGCCAAGATCCTGCGCGAGACGGTTTACCCGGACGCGCGCGTCGTGAAGGTCGCGCGCGACCTCGTCTGCGTCCTGCTCACGAAGACAGGCACGTCGGCGGAGTACGACGCTCTACGTGCTCTTGGCGTCGAGGGCGCGATCATCTCGCCGCAGCACATCTTCGTCGCTCCCGAAGGCGATCGCATCCTGCTGCGCGAGGAGTATTGGCCCCACGGCGCCGGCGAGCAAGCCGTCGAGATGATGATTCAAATGATGCACCGCGCGCAGCGCCTCTGGAAGGACTCGGATGCGGGTTCCGATCCCGGAGTGGCGAACCCTGGAGCCAAGAATGCGGCGCCAGGGCCCGCGGCCCCGGAGGGCGGTCCCGAGCGTACTGCCTGGATCGCCGAACGCATGGCGAAGGTCACAGCCTCGGGAGCTGAGCGAGACGACGCGCTGGCGGAGTTGGTCGCCGCGGACCGCGACGGAGACTGCACGGCGCCCCTCATCGCACTCCTACCGACGTATGCGAAGGAGAAGGAGACCAGCACGCTCTGGGCGCTCGTGCGGGTGCTGGGGCGGCCGGGTCTCGACGCGGCGGCCCTTCCGATCACCGAGTTACTCCGCCACAAGGACGAGACGATCGTCGCCAATGCCACGGTCAGCCTCGAGTACATCGGCAACGGCGAGAAGAAGGTGATCGCGGCCCTCAAGCGACTCGCGGAGAAGTCGAAGGATGACGTCATCGCCAACCACGCGTACCGGGCACTGGGCCGGTGCGGCCGCGAGAATGCGAAGGTGCGCTCGCTCCTGTTGAAGCAAGCGGGCAACGCGAAGAGCGAGTTCGCGTCGTTCGGCGCCTGCATGGGCCTCGCCTATTTCGAAGGCGACGCGAAGGCCATGCGCGGCGTCGAAAAGGTGCTCAAGTTGATCGGCATCCCGGGCGGACGCCGCGCTGGCGGGCAGAATACGGTGAAGCGCGGCCTCGTGTCGTGGACGCTGGCGTCGATCGGCGACGCAAAGAGCGCCGAGTTCATGCGCGAGGAGATGGTCGACGGCCTGAAGAACGTGAAGGCGTTCTGGGTCGACGGGATGCGCTCGTTCTGGGGGACATGCGCGGATGTCTGCGACGGTGAGAAGGACCGCCTCGGCGAGGTCGAGGCCGGCGTCGGAGGCTTCGTGCAATTCAGCAAGCGCGCGAACCTGAAGCGTTACGGCGCCGAGATCCGGCCGCTCATGGACGGCGCGCGCAAGGGCCGCGAGGCGGCCGACTTCACGCCGAAGGGCGACAACCTGCTCGATACCGGAGATGAAGAGTAGACCCACCGCGCGGGGGTAGAGTGCGGCGGTGAACACGGAGCCTCGCGCTGATCGCAGTCCAGACCCGGCAGCCTCCGGCTCTCGGAATGGGTGTCGAGGGCGGATACTCAAGACGGCGGCCCTCATCGGCGCAGTGTCGGCCGTCGCACTCTGGCCCGGCGGGCCGCTGCGACCGCGCGCGGCGAGCTTGCGTTCGTTCGTGCCCGCGGACGCACAACTCGTGCTGCGATTGGACCCAGCAACGTGCCTCGACAGCCCGTTCGTCCTGGCAACCGTCGGAAGCACGGGGACGCGCGACCTGGCCGCGTGGGCGCTCGGTCTCGCAGGTTTGGACACGACCATCACCACTGACGACGCGCTCACCGCGCTGGCCCTCGTGTCGGAGCTCGTCGTCTTCGTGCGCGACGACGAGACGTACGTCGTCGCGCGAATGACGCCACTCGCGCACGCACTCTCGATTGTCGATCGGGTCTGGTCACCGCCCGCGGACATGGCGATCGCGCGGTATCGCGATGTACTCGTGATGGCACCGCGCGCCGGTCTCACGACGATCGCCGACGATGCAGATGCGGATGCAGAAGAGCAACCGGCATCGGAGCGGCCATTCGATCGCGTGATCGCATGGTCGGAGTCCCCCGGGACCTCGATACGCTTCTGGGCGCGACCTTCCCGTCTCGGCGCCATGGTGACGGATCGTGACGCCGCGGACCTGCTCGGGATGGCCGCGGTCTGGCTCACGCCGAGTCGGCTGGAGACGGTCTCCGCGATACTGCAACTCGCAGGAGACCCAACCGCCATCACACTTCGCATCGACGTTCGCCCCGATGCGAACGACTCGGCCGGACAACCGGCAGGGGGATCCAACGATCAAGGCGCGCTCGCGGCGCGACTCCGCGCGCGACACCTCGCCGCCGCGGATGCCACGCTCTGGCATGCGGGCTTGGCCGGCTCGATCGATCAGGTAGCACGCGCACTCCTCCGCGATCGCGTCTTCGTGCCGCGTGCGCTGGAGCAACTCGCCGCACGGCTCCACGCGGCAACTCTCTCCGGCGTGGCCGTGGCACTGACGCAGACGCCGCGACGCGCACGAGATGACACCATCGGCGCCGCACCGGCCCGCTTCGTCGCCGCCGTGCGCCTGCGCCCAGGCATCGATGATCGACGGGTCGCTGCAGAGGTCGCGGAGCGTCTCGGGGCAGCGTTACGCCGCGACGTCGCACAGGAACTGACGGCTGGCGGACGGACGATCATCCGCGTCACGGGGCCCGAAGGTCCGGCACTCGTGATCGGGCGCGGCGAGCTGATCCTCTTCGAGACGCGCGCGCATGGCGAGCCACTGATCGCAACAGAGACCTGGTCCGAAGCCGCGGGCGCGACAGGGCTTGTCGCGGACGCGCGGATCGACTTCACCATGATCGAAGCGCACGTGCGCGCGAGAGTGCTGCGGGCCGAGGCGCAGCAGCTCCTGGAGGAGCGGGAGAGTCTCCAGGAAGACGCGAAGCGCGCGGCGCGACTCGATGCCGGTGTCATCCAGATCGCCACGACTCCCGACGGTCACACGTTCGACATCACGATCTCCCCACGTGCGATCGACAACGGCGAGGCCGACGCGGACGGCATGCGCTGATCGGGCGTCGGCGCCTCGCCGGTGTCAGCGCAGGTCCGCGAGTCGGCGGCGTGCGTCGCCCGACCATTCCGAGTCGGAATCGAGTTCCAACGCGCGCCGCAACGACGTGGCTCCGCGGTGCGCGTCTTCCGCCGAGAGATCCACGAGCGCCATGTGATAGTGGGCCTCCGCATACGTGCCGTTCGACAGATCGAGAGCCTTCTGCAACGCCGCGCGCGCAGCGTCGATCGCGCCTCGACGCCACGCAATGAAGCCACTCGTATCGTGGAGCGCGGGGCGTGAGGGTGCACACGCAACAGCGCGCGCGACCAGCGCGGACGCAGCGTCTAGTTGCGCGTCATCGGTGGCCGCGAGCAGCGCAAGATTATTGAGCGCGGCCACGTCCTCCGGGTCGTCCGCCAGCACGCGCTTGAGATGCAATCGTGCCGCCAGGTCGCGCCCGGATCACAAGAGCAGCGACGCAACGCGGACACGCACATCGGCGCGCTGGGGCCACCGCAGCAGGACCGCTTCGTACGTCGCCGCGGCCTCGTCGGAGCGGCCAGCGCGTTCGAGCAAGTATCCGAGACGCACGCCGGCCGCGGGAACAACTCCGGTGGCGGGGCGCAAGAGCGGAATGGCAGCGGACGCGTGCTCGTCGCGCAACACGATCAACGCGTGCGCATATACCGAACACGGGGGACACCGTCGCGTGCCAGGCGGAGAGATCCGCCCACATGCCGGGCACGGCGCGGCGGCGGCTGCGGGATCAGGCGTCGGGCGAAGTGTTGGCACGCGACGCACTCGGGGAGCGAAAGCCGCGACGCCGCCGCACGATCAGGCCGAGCCCGAGTCCACCCAGAGCGAAGAGCGCCGGGGTCCCCGGTTCGGGGTTCATGACGACCTGGTACGAGAGTTCGTAGCCAAATCCCGCTGTGATATCGACCGTCGGCGTGGCATCGACGCCACTCGTCGGTTTCTGGAGCCACGTGCCGGACCCCGATGGGCCATTGGGATCGTAGCCGCCAAAACGATCGGTGAGCGTGTCGAACGACGAGACGACGTACCCCACGGCGTAGGTGACATTCTTCGTCAGCGCTAGCGTGCCGGCGTTGAACGTGTAGGTCCCGAACGCGCCCTGAGACTACGTGGTCCACGGCCGACGAGCCATCGTCGGCCGTTCGACGTTCCGGCCCCGGGGATGTCACTCCGGCACGAAGGCGCGGCGCATCCTCTGCGACACCGCCGACGCTACGCGGCATACTGGCCGGTCGTCGTTCGTTGATCCCGAGTCGCGCGCCGTCGATCGACGGTCGCCCCGCGTCCGCCCCCCTCCACCACTCCCAGCCGAGGAGCCCCTACCCATGGGAACCCGATCTGTGCGTTCCGTCGCCTTCGCGATGACCCTCGCCGTGAACCTGGCCTCGGCCCAACCGTCCTTCGCCGACGACTTCGACGACGCGGACGAAGTCAGCGCCTGGACGCAGCGCCTCGAGACCGGGCGCGAGGTCGTCAATCGCGTCGTCGTCTGCTTCGACCACGGCTCGTTCCTGGCCGAGATCGGCAAGTGGGACGCGAAACAGTATTGGCCGGTACTGCTCTGGGACTCGGACCTCGTGCCGAAGTTCATCGCCGCGTTCGAGCCGGCACAGGTTCTCGTCGCCAACTATGCGACCGCGCCGAACGACGAACTCGCGGCCGGATTGCAATCGATCGCCGCTGCGTGGGGAATTCCCCCGGAGAGCGCGCCGACGGACGCCAAGGGCTTCCTTGCGACGCTCACGGAGCGCAAGCGAACGCCGAACGGCGCGATCCTCCTCGCACCGAGTTCCCCCGAGCTTCTCGGCGGCATCGCACTGGCCGCCGGCCGCATGCAACTGCCGCTTGTGTTCGAGACGCCGGAGCCGACCGCGAAAGCCATCAAGTCAGATCGCGTCACCGAGATCCGCAAGCGCCTGATGAGCGAGTTGAGCGCGCTCGACATCGACTTCGAGATGAAGCTCGACGACCTGGACTTCATCACCGTCGCGTCGGACTTGCCCTTCTCGTACACCCGCACGAAGCCCGGCGTTCATCCGGGGCGCTACACGGTGGACGACGCCATCGCGCGGCACGACGGCGGCCGGCGCTGGGGTTGGGTCGGACGCCTGACAGGCGGCGACGTCCGCTCGGTGTACATGGCAATGGGCGCACTCTTCCTGCAGCCGAAGAAGGGTCTCTTCTGGAGTCGCTACAATCCGGCCAACAAGGTCTTCGGGGTCTACGACCCGCCTGCCGCACTCGAACCGTTCAACGCGTTCTTCCCGACCGAGGCAATCCGTCATCCCGACGCAACGCTCGACCGTTGGCGCGCGGTCGAGTGGCCCCACGGCAATCAATTCGGCTTCATCTACGTCAACTCCTCGGGCGGCGCAACCAGCTGGTCCATGTCGAAGGGCAAGGCGACGCATTTCGACGTCCCCGACACCGTGCCCACGGTCGTCCATTACACGCACTCCGGCTCGGCCGGCCAGCCGTTCAACACCGACACGATCGCGGGGCGCTGGATGGCGGGCGGCGCGTACGTCTATTTCGGCAGCCATGCCGAGCCGTACCTGACGGCGTTCGTTCCACCGAGTGAACTCGCCAAGCGCGTGACCACCGGCGTGCCTCTCGGCGCGGCGATGCGGCATCTCTTCACGCCGAAGCTCATCGGGCAACGCAAGATGAAGCTCGGTGAGACGGAGAAGATGGTTCGTTTCAACATGTCCGGACCGTGGAAGCTCGCCTACTTCGGTGACCCGAGCTACCGCCTCCTCCGCGACATCCCCGAGCGCGCGGCGCCCGGCGAACTCGTCGGTCGCTACTTCACCAGCCCCGGTGCGTTCCGGCGCTTCAAGGCGAAGGGGAACGAGGCGGTCGTCGAGCACGCCATCGCGTCACTCGGAACCGCCCGCCTGGACGAGAAGACCGTCAAGCTCGTGGACGTCCGCGCCTGGACGAAACTGGTCAAGATCGCGCCCGAGGGACCGCTCTCGAACGCGCTCTTGCGCGAGATGCTACGCAATTGGGTGACGACGCTGCGCCGTGCGAACGCGAAGAAACTCTACTCACCGAAGTCTCTCGCGACGCTGATGAAGGTACCGAAACCCGTTCAAGCATTGGCCGCCCGGGGAGCGTCGGCACCGGACGGCGCCCGACTCGTGACAGAGTTCGCGAAAGCATTCGTCTCGGATCTCGCGGCGCACCCCGAATCGGGCATCGCGAAGTCCCCCGCGGGCGCGCTTCCTCTTCTGGTCATGGCGTGCAGCTTCGAGCACAGCAAGGGCGCGCAGAAGACGCTCTACGCGTGGATCGTCGAGGCCGCACGCGCGCTCGAGATCGCGCCGGACGACGTCCGCAAGGCGGTTGTCGCGCAGGATTGGATCTCCGCCGCAACGCGCAAGTCCGTCGAGGCGAGCGTCAAGGGCACGCTCGCTGCGAAGAGGCCAAAGAAGTGACGTCAGTGCGCGGTGCTCGGCTGAGATTGACCGCGCGGGCGACTCTGATCGTCACGCGACGCCGAGTTCGCAGAGCAATTCTTCGACGCGCCTGCGGATGCCGTCGCGTGTGATGCGTACATGCGCCAGCGCGCCGCCTTTCGGGTCCGGGAGTTTCCAGTCGCGGTAGGACGTGCCGGGGAAGACGGGGCAGGCGTCGCCGCAGCCCATGGAGATCACGACATCGGCCGCGCGCACGGCATCGGCGGCGAGGAGCTGTGGCAACTCGTCGGCCAGATCGACGCCGATCTCGCGCATCGCCTCGACCACGACAGGGTGGACGTGTTTCGCCGGCATGGATCCCGCGGAGCGCACACGCACGCGCGGCCCGGCGAGCACGCGCGTCAGGGCTGCCGCCATCTGGGAGCGCCCCGCGTTGTGGACACAGACATAGAGGATCTCGGGGATCCGCGGGGCATCCGTGTCGGACGATCCCGAGTCAGTCATTCGCCACCTCAGCGGGGAACCAACGGCGTCGCAGGCGCAGCGAGACGTTGACCAGCCCGATCAGCACCGGGACCTCGACGAGCGGACCGATCACCGCGGCGAAGGCGGCGCCGTGGCGGATGCCGAACGTCGCGATCGCCACCGCGATTGCCAGCTCGAAGTTGTTGGAAGCTGCGGTGAACGAGAGCGTCGCCGACTTCGCGTAGTCCGCGCCGACACGCTTCGACATCCAGAACGACACGAAGAACATCAGGCCGAAGTAGACCGTGAGGGGAATGGCGATGCGCACGACATCGAACGGGCGCTCGACGATCTGCTTGCCCTGAAACGCGAACATCACGACGATCGTGAAGAGGAGCGCGACCAGCGTCATCGGTGCGATCCGCGGAACGAATGTGCCGTGATACCAGGCGTCCCCGCGCGCGCGGCGCAGGAAGTGTCGCGTCAACATTCCCGCGACGAACGGGATGCCGAGATAGATGCCCACGCTCTGCGCGAGTTCACCGATCGTTATGTCCACGGCGGCGCCCTCGAGCCCGATCTTGGGCGGCAGCCACGTCGCAAAGAACCACGCGTAGATCGAGAAGAAGATCACCTGGAAGATCGAGTTCAACGCCACGAGTCCGGCGCAGAACTCGGAGTCGCCGCGCGCCAGATCGTTCCAGACGAGCACCATCGCGATGCAGCGTGCGAGACCGATCAGAATCAATCCCAGCATGTACTCCGGGTAGTCGTGCAGGAAGAGCACGGCGATCCCGAACATCAACGCGGGACCGATGATCCAGTTCTGCACGAGCGAGAGCGCAACGACCTTCGGGGCGCGGAAGACCTTCCCGAGTTCCTCGTAGCGCACCTTCGCGAGTGGCGGGTACATCATGAGGACGAGCCCCACCGCGATGGGGATCGATGTGTTGCCGGCGCTGAGCGTATCCAACCACTCGGAGAGCCCCGGGAATGCGTAGCCGAGTCCCACGCCAGCGGCCATCGCGAGGAAGATCCAGAGCGTCAGGAATCGGTCGAGGAACGAGAGCGACGTGGGGCGCCCGGACTCCGGTGCGGTCATGCGAGAACACTCATGGCGACGGGGAGATGTCGCACGAGAGGATCGTCGCCACGACCTCGCGCGCTGCCGCGACTCCGCGTGAGTCGGCGGCGTAGTGGGACCACGTGCCGCGCCGCGTCGCGGTCACGAGACCGGCCTCGCGGAGCACCTTCAGGTGATGCGATATCGTGGGCTGTCGCAACTCGAAGTGCGTGACGATATCGCAGACGCAAATCGGCTCCGGGCGGGCCGCGATGAGGGCAAAGATCTCCAGGCGCGTCGGGTCTGCGAGCGCTCGAAAGAGCGTCACGGCGCGCGCGCGCACGTCCGCTCCGGCTCGCGGCTCGCGGCCGTCACGGGGACAGCAGTCGGCAGGAGCGGGCGACATCATCCCTGCATTCTACGACGATAGATAGATATCCATCGATGAATAGAGCGCATGGAATGCGAGAGGGAGCCAGGACAACTTCGGCAGAGTTCGGAGCGAGGGCAACGCAAGCACGACGGCTCTGCTCCGAACTCTGCCGAAGTTGTCCTGGCCCCGTATGGCCCGCTCCCAGCCCCCGCCGCACGCCCTCAGCGCGGGGCGGAGTACGTGAGCGTGCGCGTCGACCAGGGGATCTGGAGCACGGTCTCGACGACGTCGTCCGGCGGGAGGAACTCGTTCCCGTCCGCCATGAGCCGACCCTCATCGCGCGGCGCGAGATCCAGCGGGCCGTAGATGACGTTGTCGTCGATCACGAGTTCCCCTGGCGACGGGAAGGGCTCCTGCTCCATCAAGCGCTCGGAGCGGACGATCCGGTTCCCAGTGAACGTGGCAGCGCTGGCCCCCGACAGGACGCGGCCGGTGCGGCTCGGGAACGCGGTGGCGAAGCTCTTGATTCCGGAGAACGTGTTCCCGGTGAGTGTCAGCTTTGGATCGATGCGTCCCTGCGAGGCGTCGACGTTCAAGAAGAACACGTTCAGGAAGATGCCCGAGTCCATGTCTACGAAGAGGTTGTCGGTCATCTCGATCCACGTGCCGCGACGGTGGAACGCGACGGCGTAACCGCCCGATCCGGATGCGGCGCACCCCGCCTTCGCGGCCCGCGTGCCGAAGAAGACGTTGTTCGTGATGCGCACGGGGCTCTCCTGCGTCCCGCCCATCTTCATGTCGATCGAGTTCTCGCCGCACATGAGTTCGCCGGCCGGTTCGTCCAGGTACGCCTCGGACGTGAACCCCATGAAGTTGTTGTCGATGATCGTGCCCGCCCCGAGACCGTACTCATCCCCCACACGGTCGGTGTGCTGGTACGAGTCGGTGTAGTTGAGGATCACGTTGCTGACGATGCGATTGTCGGTCAGCGTCTCGTCGCTCAACTGGATGGCCACGGTGTCACCGCTGCCCCAACGCTCCGGCTGAAAGCGGCGCATGACGCAGCGTTGCACGAGATTGCGAAGCGAGTTGAAACGAATGCGCAACGGCTGCGCGCCCGTCTCATGCCAGAGGCAGCGATCGATGACGTTGTCGGTCGCCGTGTGCAAGAAGCACGCGCTGACACCATCGGCGAAGGTCAGCCCGCGGAGGTACTGATACTTCTGGTTCCAGATCCGGAACGCGATGAGTTGCGCCTGCCCCTCCCCGAGACGTTCCGCGGGATGCGGCGTTTCGCGCAGATCGGCGCCGACGTACGGCGCGTATGTCACCAACAGTGGCTCGGCTTCTGTGCCCGACTCGGCGATGTAGAGAGTGCCGGGCGGGAGACGGCCGGTGGAGCGCTGACGGTAATCCCCCGGCAACAGCACGATGATCTTGACGCCGAAGGTCGACGGGAAGAGCACCTCGTCGGGCCAAAGGTTCGCGGGCAACACGTCCGGGGTCATCACGTAGAGATCCGAGCGCGCCCAGAATGCGTCGGGATCACCGATGTAGGGCGCGTCCATCTCGAAGGGCGACACGCGCCGAACCGGCGCCGGTTCACTCGTATCCGGAACCAACACGCCGCGGCGACGGAAGATCCCCTTGCGCGTCTCGCTCACGTCGCCGGTCGTCGTCACCGTGAACGCATGCCGCTCGCGGAGCTTGACGCGGGTGCCATTCTTACGCGAGTCCCGCGCCTTCGCCGTCACCCGCATGCCGGTGATCGCAACGGACGCGTCGATGGTCAGCCCCGCGGACGCCGCCATCGCCTCGACACGCGTAGCAAGCTCGCTCTCCAGTGCTACCCAACTCGCCGCGTCGTACGTGAGCACGAGCCTCTTCCCCACCGTCGCGTAGGTGCCGCGATAGCCGGCCGCACCGTCGCTTGAGGTCCACGCGCCTCCGTCCTCGATCACCACTCTGAGAAGTGTCGCGGCTGTCACGTCATCGTCCGGTGCACGGCGCAGCTTCCGGCCACCGATCCGCGCCACTCTCAGCTTGTGAACGCGCGGCCCAGCCCAGCGTCCGATGGGGTCCGGCGGAGTGGCCTTCTCACCGGCGCCAGCAACCGCACTGACGCCCCCGGAGGCGATCGTCAATGCAGCAAGGGCCAGGGCGAGCGCAACTCCTCGACACGGAGCCCGATACGACGGTGAATTCATCCGCATACGATACCCTCGCCGCATGAGCTACGCCTCGCCATTCCCCTATGAAGCGCGTCGTCTCCACGCCGCTGCGATCTACTGCTCGGACGGTCGTGTCGGCGAGCACTTCGACGACTTCCTGCAGAACAGTCTCGATCTGCCGCACTACGACCGGGTCGCGTTACCCGGCGGCTCCGCCTGCCTGGCCGGTCACCCCGCCGCGTTCGTGCAACAGGCGAGCGTGGCCGAGGAGCTGCGCTTCCTGGTCGAAGTCCACGAGCTCGAGCGTGTCGTCTTGATCGCGCACCAAGGCTGCGGCTTCTACCGCGCCGCCCTGCAACTGCCGGACGGACTCCTCGAAGGCCAGCAGCGCACCGATTTGGCTGCGGCCGCGCGCACGGTGCGCCAGATCACGGGCCTCGAGGACGTCGAGGGCTGGTTCCTGCGCGTCACCGACACCGCCGTCACGTTCGAGTCGGTTCCACTCGTCTGACGGTACGGAGCTAGGACAACTTCGGCTCAAGGTCTACGCCGAGGCAATCCGCCATTCGATTAATGTAGTTGGTGTGGGCTGAGCCCCACTGGAGCCCACTCCATGTGCGTCTCGTTGAGGCACACATACGGCACACAGGGAGTCGACGGCATTCGGGCGTTGTGCCGTGCTCCGAGGCACCGCTACGGTGCGCTGTGGGGAAGGGGCACACACGCACATGAGCGATCCGCCGGAAGAGCACACCGAGGAGCCCGTTGGCGACGACACGCCCGCGAGCCCGCCCCACCGCAACGAGGCCGAGACGGTCATGGGCTCGATCCGCGCGCTGCACGGCGACGACGCCGGAGTGAGCGTCGATCTCGAGGGAGCCAACGACTCCGGCGTCGACGCGAATCTAGCGGCTCAGAAGAGCGCTCGCTACGCGATCGACTCGGAGATCGCACGTGGCGGGATGGGCGCGATATTCAAGGTGCGCGACCTGGATCTGCGCCGCAGCCTCGCAATGAAGGTGCTGCTCGGACGCGGTGGATCACTCGACTCGAAGGTGGACACTGACCACCTGAACCGCTTCCTCGAGGAAGCGCAGGTCACGGCGCAGCTCGCACACCCCGGGGTTGTGCCCGTGCACGAGCTAGGTATCGACGCCGAGGGGCGCGTCTTCTTCACGATGAGCCTCGTTCGCGGCAAGACCCTCAGCGAGATCGTCAAGCTCGCGCGCAACTACGAGGACGGCTGGACGATGACGCGCGCGGTGCAGGTGATCCTGCGCGTCTGCGAGACGATGGCGTTTGCACACGACAAGGACGTGATCCACCGCGACATCAAGCCGGACAACGTGATGATCGGGCGCTTCGGCGAGACGTACGTGATGGACTGGGGCCTGGCGAAGGTGATGGGCCAGGAGGACCGGCACGACATCCGGATCGAGACACTGACTCCGTCGATGCCGTCGCTCGTCGAGAGCAAGCGGACCGAGAGCGGCGGGTCCGAGGACCGCGAGCGCGATCACAGCTCGCCGATCATGACGATGGACGGAGCGGTGCTCGGGACGCCGGCGTACATGCCACCGGAGCAAGCCCGTGGCCAGGTGGAAGACGTGGACATGCGCTCGGACGTCTACGCGATCGGAGCGCTGCTCTACGAGCTGCTCACGGGCCGGCCCCCCTACGTCGAGCCCGGCGCGCGCATGTCGCCCTACGTCGTGCTGGCCGCCGTCGGCATGGGACCGCCGAGGCCGATCATCGAGATCGATCCGAAGGCGCCCGAGGAGCTCGTCGCGATCTGCGAGAAGGCGATGGCTCGTGAGCGGGACGAGCGCTACGCGACCGCCGAGGAGGTCGCGGAGGACCTGCAGCGCTTCCTCTCGGGCCACGTGGTGCGCGCACACCGCGTCGGCGCGTTGATCGAGCTGAAGAAGTGGGTGGCGCGGAACAAGACGGCTGCGGCGACCGCAGCGGCAGCGCTCGTGATCATGGCAGCGGGCGGCATTGTGTACACCGTCAACGTGAATGCTGCGCGTGACGACGCAGCGGCCGCGGCGACGCGCGAGGCAGACCGAGCTCGGGAAGCGGAGACCGCGCGGGAGGATGCGGAGCGCGCACGCGACGCGAAGGACGTGGCGCTCGTCAACGCGCGCATGCTCGGGCTGGTCTCTGCCTCCGCCGAAGCAGGGCGCAGTAACGCGATGACGAGCCTACTGCTCGCGCGAGCGGCGGTGCGCACACGTGCGACGAGCAGCGCCGTGGACGCCCTGCGTGCGGCGCTGACCGAGCAGGTCGAGTTGGCGGTACTCGTCGGACACGAGGCGCCGATTGTCTCCGCAGTCTACTCACCTGACGGAAGTCGCATCCTCACGGCCTCGGACGACAAAACGGCCCGGCTCTGGGACGCAGAGGGCCGCGAGCTCGCGGTCCTCTGCGGACACGATCAGCCACTGGCCGACGCAACGTTCTCTCGCGACGGAACACAAATCCTCACTCGAGAGCTGGGCGACCTTGCGCGGGTCTGGGACGCCGAGGGCCGCGAGATCGCAGTCCTGCGCGGACACGAGGGGCCGCTGACCTCCGCGGTGTTCTCGCAAGACGGTTCGCGCATCCTGACGGGATCCGACGACCACACGGCGAGGCTCTGGGACAGCGAGGGCCGCGAGCTCGCTGTCCTACGTGGACACGAGGGGGAGTTGCGCTTAGCAGTGCTCTCGCCGGACGCGTCGCGAATCCTCACACGGGCAGCGGACAAGACCGCGAGGCTCTGGGACGCCGAGGGCAAGGAGCTCACGATCGACCGCGGAGGCGACAAGTTCGTGATACCCGCCGGGTTCTCACCGGATGGATCACGCCACCTCGTGGTGTTGCCCGACAACACGGTGCGGGTCCGGGACAGCGAGGGGCGCGAGCTCGCGGTCCTCCGCGGTCACGAAGGGCAGGTGAGATCCGCGGCGTTCTCGCCGGACGGCTCCCGCATCGTCACGGCCTCGGCCGACAAGACGGCGCGAGTCTGGGACAGCGAGGGCGGCGAGCTGGCCGTACTCCGCGGACACGAACTGCCACTGATCTCCGCAGCGTACTCGCAGGACGGGTCGCGCATCGTCACGTTGTCCCTCGACAGGGCTGTGCGGCTCTGGCACGCCGACGGCCGGAAACTGGCTGTCCTGCGCGGTCACGAGGAGATGGCCTTCATCGCACGCTTCTCGCCGGACGGATCGCAGGTTCTCACGACGGGGGGGGACAACACGGCGCGGCTCTGGGATGCCGAGGGTCAGGAGCTCGCCGTCTTCCGCGGAGCGGAGGGCATTCTGCGGAACGCCCAGTTCTCCCCGGACGGGTCGCGCGTCGTCACGGTGTCAGGCGGCAACACAGCGAAAGTCTGGGAGACCAAGAGCCGCGAACTCGGCGTGCTCCGAGGACACGAGGAGTTCGTGATCTGGGCGGCGTTCTCGCCCGACGGATCGCGCATCGTCACGGTGTCGGGAGACAAGACGGCGCGGCTCTGGGATGTCGAGGGCCGCGAACTCGCCGTCCTCCGCGGACACGAGGGCCGCGTGCTCCGCGTGGCGTTCTCGCCGGACGGATCGCGCATCGTCACCGCATCGGCCGACCACACGCTGCGTCTCTGGGACTCCGAAGGGAGGGAACTCGCCGTCCTGCGCGGACACGAGTGGTGGGTCGGCTCTGTCGCGTTCTCCCGTGACGGTTCTCGCATCCTCACCGTCGGGCAGGACAAGACTGCCCGGCTCTGGGATGCCGAGGGCCGCGAACTCGTCGTGCTCCGTCACGGGGAGGCGTTCATCACCGGTGCAGCCATGTCGCCGGACGGTACCCGCATCGTCACGACCTCGGCGGACAAGACGGCGCGGATCTGGGACGCCGAAGGCAACGAGTTAGCTGTCCTCCGTGGACACGAAGGCCAGGTGTGGAGCCCCGCGTTCTCGCCGGACGGGACGCACATCGTCACCTCATCTTCGGACAGGACCGCGAGGCTCTGGGATGCCGACGGAACGGAGCTCGCCGTCCTAGTCGGCCACGAGTCCAATATCTCAACCGCGACGTTCTCGCCGGACGGATCACGCATCCTCACCGGATCGTGGGACCAGACGGCGCGGCTCTGGGACCTCGAAGGCCACGAGCTTGCCGTTCTCCGCGGACACACGTCCGGCGTGGCGTTAGCGAGCTTCTCGCCCGACGGGTCCCAGATTCTCACGGCTTCGATGGACCAGACGGCGCGGCTCTGGGACACCGAGGGCCGCGAACTCGCGGTCTTCCGCGGACACGCGGGCATCGTGATCTCAGCGTTCTTCTCGCCCGACGGATCGCGCGTTCTCACGACCTCGACGGACAAGACGGCACGGCTCTGGCCGGTCGATGCCGACCAGCTCCTCGAGCGCGCCGACCGGCTCTGCATCCGCGACTTCACACCGGAGGAGCGTGAACGCTACGCCCACCTACTCGGCGACGGCGACGATCAATAGGGACTCCCGACAACCGTGAAGCACGGGTCCCTCGACGCGGCGCGCGATCTGTTCCGTAAGGCACACATAGGGCACACGGAACGCGCCTGCGGTCTGACCCCGGCCGAGCCGCAGTCGGCGTAACTCGTTACTGTGCCTTCATCTCCGGCTCAAGATCGACACCCAGACAGTCCGCCACTCTGTTGATGTAGTTGGTGTGGGCTGAGCCCCACTGCATCCAACTGGGTCCAACTCCATCCAGACTGAACCCCACTGGAGCCCACTCCATGTGCGTTCTCTTGAGGCACACATAGGGCACACACGTGAGCCGCCGCGGCCTGCCGTTTCCGAGTCGGGGGAGACAGTCGATGGCGGGTATCGAAGCGCTCGAATGGGAGAGCGAGCTGGATGCGCGACGCTTCAAAGAAACGACGCGCTCGAGCCGTCAAGACCGCGCGGGGCCGACACGGCGGCGGGGAGTCAGTCGAGAGGGAGGGTCAGTTCGATCGTTTCGCCCGGCTTGATCTCGAACGTGGGCGAAGGCTCGATCGGGTCGACGCCCGAGGAACTGTGCGGCTGAAGTCCGTAGTGGCCCGGGTAAAGGTCGAGTTCGAGGACACCGCGGCTGTCGGTGCGCGGGATGATCCGTCGGCTCCAGTCCGCTTCGTCGTTGTCGAGCAGGCGGTAAACGTTCACGGGCTGACCCGAGAACGGGGCGCCCGCTTCACGTGTGAACGAGCAACGGATCCGGCCGGTGGCGGCCAGGCGGACGGTGATCGCCTGCATGCCCGGCTGGACACTCACGCGCTCGAAATGGACTGCGTCCTCGGAAGTCTCGATCCAGAGTGTCAGTGGACCGGGCGGGAGCGTCGTCATCGTGAAGCACCCCTCGGTGTTCGTTCGCGGGTGGTCGCGGGTCCACCACTCGACCGTGCGGACAATGGCTCCGACGACGGGTGCGCCATCTGCATCGACGAGCGTCCCGTCGAAGGTGAGCGGCTCAGGGAACGCGATCTCGCCGAGGTCCCGCGTCTCACCCGTGCCGAGAACGAGGTCACGCAGGACGAATGCCGCGTACCCGTCGGCGCGCACATAGACCGTGCACGGCCGACCAGTGGGGATGCTGTCGATCACGAACCGGCCGTCCTCACCAACGCGGAAGCCGCTTGAGTGACCGCCGCGCACCGACTGCACGCCGAATGCGATCGATCGTCCGCGGAACTCCGCGGGCAAGCGGCCAACGAGCTTCGCACCTTGCTCGAGCACGAGGTCCCCGAGGTCGCCTGCGATCTCGATGTCGTTCCAGGTCGTGCGCCCGTGACCGTCGCCGAACGCGCGCAGTTCTCCGGCCACTGGCGGCACGCCCTCGAGGCGGAAGTGCCCGTCGTCCTCCGATCGCGTATTCGGGTACTGCTCGACACCCTTCCACACCGCAGCGAACGTGACGTAGACCGCGACGGGGTTGCCGCTGCTGTCGAGCACACGTCCTGTGACGGTCCGCCCCCGGTCGATCGTGGCCGTCACCGTGGTCACGCCCGCACTGGCGGTCTCGAAGCCCAGCGGCGCGGGATCGAGGTGGCTGCGCGGGCTGCGGATGTGAAGGACATGGTGCCCCGGAGAGACTCCTGCGAAGTGGGGCGAGGTCTCGTCGTTCTCGGCGGCCCGGCCAGCCTGCTGGTCGTCGCGGGCATCTCCGTACTCGGCGTCGAGAGTGAGTCGCGCGTCGTCGGTCGGAAGCTGCTCACCTGACTCCGAGTCCACGAGCTCGACGCGCACCGCCACGAGCCGCGTCACAACCAGGTCCGTCGAGACAGCCGTGTCGTTGTTCGGAAGCGCGATGGACGCGCTCTGTCCCTCCTCGCCGGAGGGCGCCCGCGCGTACACGACGACACTCGCAGGAACAACAACGCCGCGGATCGTGTACTCCCCCCCGGCACTCGTCGTCGTGCGAGTTCGGGCGAAGAACGTCTCGTCCCAGTTATCACCCGGGGGACGAAGGGGGGTCGGCTCGCCGCAGGCCGCCACGTACACGTCGGCGCCCGCGACTGCGTCCCCCTTCGCGTCGCGAACCACTCCCGAGACATTGGCCCCGCGGCCCATCGAGAGAGTCACCAGCTCGGCGCGATCGGCGTACGCGGCGACATCGACCTTGACCGAGCCGAGCCCCGCGTGACGGGCGATCAGTTCGACGGGCGTGTCGGCGGGAACGCCGCAGATCGTGAACCCTCCATCAGCGCCCGTGGTCTGGATCGTGTCAGCCACAACCCAACGTCTGTCGGCCCACTGGGCACGCACCTCTACCCCGGCGATCGGAAGCCCGCTCGCCGCATCGACCACGATGCCCGGAAGCGGCGCCGCCGGTTGGAGCACGATGCGAACGGTGTCCGTACGGCTCTCGACCTCGGGAGTCTGCAGGAGGTACCCCTCGGCTCGCACCCACCACTCCAAGCTGTCGCTGCTTCTCGGGATACGGGCGCTGCCGGCGGCGTCTGTGTGAACCGCTCGCGTCAGCGGCGCGTCCACGTCGTCCAAGTACTGAGGGAACCGGATGTCGCAACGGACCAGAGCGCCCTCGATGGGCGAGCCGTCCGCAGCCGAGACGACGATGATCTCCCGCAGCTCGAGCCACGTCTTGCCGTTCGCACCTTGCTCGGCGAAGCCACACCAGGACCCGGCCTCATCATCAGCCGTCGGCTCGTCAGCAGCGGTTCTCACATCGACGGGATCACGGACTCTCACCGCGTCGGGAAGCTGCGTCCCCTGCGCGTTCGGCTCACGCGGCGCGACGGGTGCACGCTCCTGACGCTCACCGCTCCAGAGAACGGCGGCGAGAACGAGCAGCAGCACCGCCCCCGCCAAGATCCAGATCCGTCGCATCCCCAGAGACTACCTCCGTTCGCGCTGACCGGAGGTCGATTGACCGATACGGAGCCAGGACAACTTCGGCAGAGTTCGGAGAGAGCCGTCGCGCTTGCGTCACCCATGCTCCGAACTCTGCCGAAGTTGTCCTGGCTCCGTATCTCGCATCTCGCATCTACTTACCCTGCGACATCTCTGGTTCGAGGTCGACGCCGAGGCAATCCGCTACTCGATTGATGTAGTTAAAGTAGGCGATGACCTGGGTGGCGTCGTGGATGGCGGTGTCGTCGAAGCCGTGTGTGCGCAGGGTCTCGACGTCGGTGACGTTCATCTCGCCTGGCGTCGCGGTGGCCTTCTCCGCGTACGCGCAGAGGGCGACGTCAGGCGCGGAGATGTCGGTGGCGGTGCGCCAGTCGGTCATGCAGGCGTCGGCTTGTGCCTTCGCGGTGGTCTCGGTCACGCCCTCGGCAATCAAGGTGGTACGGAGATCCTCCCCGTGTGCTTGCGTTCAATAGAAGCAGTCGTTCCTGCGCGAGACGACCGTGGCGAGGCGCTCGCGTTGGCTGCGGGAGAGGGGCGACGCGCCGAACATCGTCTCCTGGTAGATCATCATCGACGCGCGTAGGACGGGCGGGTTGAGCGACATGACGCGGAGGATGCCGAAGACCCGCCCAGCGCGCTCGAGCGCGGCGTCGTAGATGCGGCGCAGAACGCCGGTGGCCTCATGAGCTTCGATCGTCTTGATGTATGCCATAGGCGCAAGAGTAACGGGCGGGCTCAGGACGTTGCGAGCGCGTGCGCGTAGACGGAGAGGAGCGCGTCGAGTTCGGCCGTCGCGCCGTGCTGCGCGGCGATCCACTGCCGCGCGGAGTCGCCGAGTCTGCTGCGCAGTCCGGGACTCTCGTGGAGACGGCGTAGCGCAGCGATGAGTGACGCGTCGTCGTGCGCTACGATGCCGTCGTCGTGGACGTCCACGTCGTAGAGCAATCCGCGCCACTCGTCAGCCCCGACGTACGCGATGTTGCCCGCGACAGCAGACGCGACGACCGCGCGCTCGTGGGCCATCGCTTCGAGGAGAGCGTTGCTCCCGCCCTCGCCGTGACTCGTGTTCAGGACGATGTCGGCGGCGGCGTAGTAGCGGCCCATCTCCTCTGACGGCACGGACGGGTGGAGGATCGCAGACCACGCTTCGAGACCGCCCGCGGCGTCCTCGACGTCGCGTTCGTACTCGGTATCGAGCACATCACCGAGCACGACGAGACGCATCGACGCGCCCGCTTCCCGGAGGTGCCCCACGGCACGCACAGCGAGTGCCACATTCTTCACCGGACGGACGTTCGCGACCTGCAGCACGAGCGTCTGGCCGGGAACTCGGTGGAGCGCCGGAGTCGGGAGCTCGTCGGGGATCGCGACTCCCTTCGGGAGCACAACGCACGGCGGCGCGGCGGAGAGGAGCAGACTCTTCACGACGGCGACTTCGTCGGCGTTGCCGCAGGTCACGGCATCTGCCTGGCGCAACGACTCCAGGACTATCGGCGCGCGATCGGCGCGGTGGATATCGACTGCGAGATCCGTGCCGGTCACGCCGACGACGAGCGGCACTTCCAACTCTCGCGCAATACGAGCAGCGCGCGGACCGGCGCGGCGCGCGTGGAACGCATGGACCAGGTCGGGACGCGGGTCCAACGCGGCGAGGCGCGTTGTCACGCGGGCGTCGTCGTCCCCCGGGCGAAACAACTCGACATGGATGCCGGTCTCGCGCATTGCGCGCGCAAGACGCGTCGTCGTCCGTTCGTTGCCGGTCCTCGCTCCCTCGTCGTTGGCGGCGACGAAGGCCACGCAGCGCGGGCGCGTCATCTCGGGCGCGTCTCCCGCGAAGCGGCATCCTCGAAGCGACCGAGTCGCGCACCCAGCCGCCCCAGGAGTTCCCGAAGCCCGTCGCCGCAGAGAGTATCGCGCTCTTCCTTGCGCGCAGGACTCGCCGAGAACTCTACGGAGTTGACGTCGCAATCTCCGGGGTGGGTCATCAACTCGATCACGCCGCCGTCGGGAGCGAGGGTCCGTGCGAGTCGAACGGCCGCCTCGATCTCGCGCGTGATCGAGTCACGCGTGCAGTCTTCGAGCAGGTCGCCCCCCGCAAAGACGTCGGCGGAGCGGCGGCCGGATGCACGCAGCGCGCCGCACTCGTCGTGCAGCGTACCGAGCGCCGCCTGAGCGTGTCGGTCGTCGTCGCACAGGCGTGCCCACGGACGCGCGACACGCGAATTTGGAATGCGGGGGAAGTCCGCAAAGCGCTCGTGCGCCGCGACGACCGGTCGCCCGAGCCGCACCCATCGGATCGACGGCGTCTCGTCCAACGCGCGCGCCAGTCCATCGCGAACACCGGGCAGGACGTGTACGTGCTGGTGCCCATCGATGCGCACAGGCGAGAGCCCCAGGGTCTCGAGTTGTGCGATCTGCGCGAGGACCTCAGCGTGCACGGCAGCGGCATCGATGCCACCCGCGATAGCCCGCTCCCAGAACCCCCGTTTGCCACCGATGAACGTCCCCGACGCGTCCGTGAGTCCGTCGCTGGGTCCGGCCAGAGCAATGCCCTCGGTGAGGTTCAAGTGCAGGCCGACTTCTGGCTGGAGACGCTCGGGAAGCGCCCCCAGTCGTGCAACGAAATCCGCGATCGCGGCACCATCGGCCAGAACGGAAACTCCGCCGATGACGCCTTGGACGATGCCATCGACGATCCCGCGGTTGCGAGCGATGTCGATGCCCGCGTCGTCCGCGACCACCACGAGCAATGACTCCGGCACCGACGCCTCGTTCGTGTCCGTCATGGCATCACCGCGATGCGGTCACCCCAGAGAGGGCCAACAGCGAGAGGGCCAACCCAGAGAAAACCAACACGGAACAATCGAGATTACCCACACGACGGCGGGCAGCCGTCGCTCTCCGCCGAACCACACGACCCCGAGGAACACGACGCGCCGGAGGTCGGCACGGTGACCCTAAAACCGATCACTTCCTCGGTCTCCACGAACGCGATCGCTCCCCCGTCGACGTACGGCAAGCTGATCGGGTCAATGAGGATCGAGAGCCCGGCCGCCTCGACGCGCACGTCGTCGTCGTGCGCTTCATCAAACGCGAGCCCAAACGTGGGGCCGCTGCAACTCTGACCGGCGACGTATACGCGGAGGAACGACTCGTCCGGACCGAGGCCCTGCTCGGCAACCAGTTCGCGCACCTTGGTGACGGCGAGATCCGAGATGGTCAGTTCGGGGATGGTCGAAGGAGCGGCTGACTCGCTGGTGGGCATGGTTGATACGACTCCAATCGGGTTACACGTATTCTAGCCGTGCGACCGAGAAAGCGCCGAAAGCCGTCGGGGTGTGGGTATTGGACAGGGGGGAGACTGGCGAGAGGCGGCGGGGGACTGGGACTGGGACTGGGGACGGTCATGGTAGATCGCGACTCGTCGCGAAGAACCGTGCCAGGCTCAGACTTTTCGGTGTGGCCACCCGAACTGACGAGGCGGGTCTCGTCGCCGCACCGAGAAAATTGAGCCAGGCACGGGACTTGGACGCCGCGTTCCCCGTTGGTCGATCGACGAACGGACGGGAGGAAGGAGAAGCGGAAGATAGGGAATGCGAGCGCGGCGACTCGGAGCGCACCTCCCGACAACGCCGGGAACGCGAGCGAGTGGCGGGCTGTGTGCGAAGCACGCAGCATGACACTCGCGGTGAGGCGCAGGGAGCGGAGTCCGCCTGCGAAACCCGCCCTGGCGACGCGCAGACTTCCACGTCGCAGACCCGTCTCCAATGCGAGGCCACAAGTTCCGAGCGCCGCCCCGGTTGCGCAGCCGGAGCCGTGACGGAAGCCGAACATGCGAGCGAGAGCGAGCGTGCCGACGAAGTCGGCACAGACAGACCGCATCGAGTGGCGCGGCCGGTGCGCCAGCACAGACCGCGCCGCGAGATGACGGATTCGTCATGCGCCTGTAATTGAGCTGTCGACGCCGCCATCCGACGATCCGCATGTGGACCGGAGGTCTCCGGTTCCCGAGTGAACTCTCACGGAACGGAGAAGCCCCTTGCGAACGAAGTCGAGACCCCTCGCGCTCGCTCTCTCCATCGCACTCCTCGCTAGCGCGATCGGACTACGCGGCGCCACGGCCGAGGAGGCGAAGGCAGCCTCAAAGGCGAAGGCGGCGGCCCCACTGAACGACCCACTGGCCGTCATGCATGCGAAGACCGATGCGGTCGGTCGCCCCGTCGTAACCGCCTTTGCGGCGTACGACCACGCCGCCATCCGCAAGGCGATCGCGGCACTCGAAGCGCGCGCCGGAACGGACGGGGCACGCGATCTCGATCCGTACGTGATCGCTCAGGGATACGCGGAGATCGCGACGATCCGCCGCTTCTACGAGAAGTACGCCGAAGACGATATGCCCGCGGCTCTCGGAAAGCTGGATGCGGACGAGATCGCCGAGAAGGGCATCACACAGGCCGACGCATTCGCGCAGAAACACGCGAAGCATAGCGACATCTGGCGCGTGCGCGGCGCCTTGAAGGCATCGCAGATCCGCGGGATGACGTCGGGGTTCACGAAGGGCCCCGAGGCGCTCGAGGGCATATCCACCGCATTGCGACTGGACCCGAAGAACGGGTGGGCGCTCTTCGCGCAGGGACGCATGCACTACCACAACCCAGCAATCGCGGGTGGCGACAAGGACCTCGCGCTCAAGGAGCTGCGCAGCGTCGCGAAGTCCATCGACAACTGGCGCATCCAGCACTATCTGTCGCTCACGTACGACGCGAAGGACATGCTCCCCCAGGCGTGGTTCTGGGCGCAGAAGGCAAGCCGTTCGGCGCCGAAGAACCCCGAGGTCGCACTCCATCTGCGCGCGGTCCGCGAAAAGCGGGAGGAAGGCTGATGCGATATCGACCGGCACGCGCGGCGGCAATCATGTTGGCACTGGTCGTCGTCCCCGGTTGCCAGAGCTTCGACCAACTCGAGGCCAACGATCCGACCGTTGACGAGGAAGAGGTCTTCGCCGCCGGGGAACCGGGCGAGACAGAGCATCTCGGCAACCTGCATCACGTCCTTGCGCACCGTGGGGACTACGAACCGGAGGTCGTCGCCGCCGCACTCACGTCGGTGGCCGCGATCGGAGACCCGTCTTCGGTGGCACTGGTTGCCGCACTGCAGGACGACACCGACGAGGAGATCCGCTGGCACGTCGCCGCCGCGTTGCAGCGACTCGGAGGAAGCGAAGCACGCACTGTGCTCGCGCGGATGGCGACGAGCGACTTGAGTGAGTTGGTCCGCAGCGAGGCCGCGCAGTAGCGCAAGAGGATACACACCATGTTCACCGTAACGGGCATCGAGGAAGCGACAGGACTGTGTCTCAACCAACTCTGGCCCGCGCTGCTGCGGAAGGCCGAAGCACCCGTGCCGTTCGTCCCCGCAATCTCGGATTGCCAGGTCGTGGAGCGCGGGACGGACTACCTCGTGCGGGACATCGTGCTTCGTGGCGAGAACGTACGCGAGCGCGTCACATTCGAACCGGCGCGACGCGTCCACTTCGAGCGCCTGAGCGGAGTAGCGCGTGGCACGATCGACAACGAGATCGTGGGCGACGACGAGCACGGGCTCCGTCTGCGCTTCACGTTCCGACTCTCAATCGATGGTATCGCACACGGAAGCAGCGCAGAACGTAGGTTTGCGAAAGTGATGGGCCGCTCCTATCTGACGGCTATCCGCGCCACGCTGCGACGCGCCCGCGAGATCGCGCTCCCGAGCGGAGGCGTTCGATGATCGGAGTCGCGTGCTCGTCGCCCACGCGTCGCACACCACGCGGAGCGACGTTGCTTGTGTCTGTGCTGCTGACAGCCCTCGTCTCGGCATCCCCCGGCTGCGGCGATGCGGGCATGTCAGCCTCGCCCACCGACATCGATGAATGGGGTGAGAACGAGACGCCGGCGACGCGCGACGAGATCCTCGCCGCGCCGAGCGAGTTCGACGCAGACGCCGTCGCTTCAGCATTGGTCGACGTCGCCGACACCGCCGACACCAGCGCCTTGCCCCGCGTACTCGCGTTGATCTCCGACGACCGCGAGGAGATCCGTTGGCACGCTGCGCGCGCATTGCAAGCAATCGGTGGAGACGAGGCCACTGCGGCGCTCGCCCGTCTGGCGCGCGAAGATGCGAGTGAACTGGTTCGCAGCGAGGCCGGTGATCAATGACCCTTCAGCCGAGTCCGATCTGGTTCGTCACGGGGGCCACGGGGTCCATCGGCCGAGCACTCGTCGAACGACTCGACGGCTGCGTCCGGCTGCGCCTGCTCGTCCGCGCGGACAGCACGGCGGCGGCGCATCGGCGCCTCGCCGCGGTACTCGGACCGAAGGGTCGAGCGGCACTGGCGGACGGCGTGATCGAACCGGTGATCGGTGATCTGCGCGCGCCGGAGTTGGGAATCTCGCCACGCAAGTGGGCGGAGGTCACCGATTGCCTGACCGGGGTCCTGCACGTCGCAGCTCGCACGGACTTCGATGACGGCCAGGACGTGGAAGCCTATCGGGACGACAACGTCCGCGGTGCGCTCCGGGTACTGCGCGTCGCGGCGGACGCAGACTGCCCGCTCGTTCATGTCTCGACGGCCTACGTCTCGGGAGTTCGTTCGGGACTGGTCCGCGAAGACGAGTTGAACGCTGGCCAGGAGCATCGTAACGGCTACGAGCGCTCGAAATTCGAGGCCGAGGAAGCGTTGCGCGCAGCCGCGGGCGCGGCCGACGTGCCGCTAACGATCTTTCGACCATCCATCGTCCTGCCAGAGCGCCCGCGGAAGGGCGCCAACGACGGCCCGGGCCCACTGGCATACCTGCGTCTCCTCGCCAACCTGGAGGGCCGGCGCGCATCGCGCGAGCGCGTCATTCGCTACCGCGGCGACTGCGCAGGTTTGCTGAACCTGGTACCCGAGCGCTTTGTCGTCGAGGTGTTGGCGCGCGCGGTCGCAGACGGGGTGCGGCCGGGCGAGACGTACCACGTCACCGCGCGCCGCTCGTTCGCGATGCGCGACGTGGCCGGACTGATGAACGAGCACCTCACCGGCCTCCGTACCGAGTTGGTCCCGGACCTCGACGCAGCCTCACTCGACCGCTACGAGCTCCTCCTAGAGCGCTCGTTCCGGATGTACGCCGACTACCTATTCCTGGACCACGAATACGACCGCTCGGCGCTCGACCGCGACTTCGGATTCGATGTGACGGATGACGGCAACGTCAACACCGCGTGGTTGAGCGACACGTATCGCGCGCATCTGCGCGTCTGGCGCTCCGAGCGCCGCAAGCAGCGCACGGTCCCCGCCGAGGTGCGCGCCGTGCGCGAGTACTTCACGCACTTCTTGCCAGCACGGACCGGGCGCCGCCTCGTTCCCGGTCTGGCGTCACTCTCCGAGACATTCACGGTGACGGTCCCGTCCGAGGGCAGCTTCGCGATGCAGATCGAGCGAGGGATCCTCACAGCGGTGTATCCGACCGAGACACCATCGACGTCCTTCGACTATGAGACCGACGCCGCCACGCTGATCGAAGTGGTCTCCGGATCCGCGCGTCCGGCCGAGCTATTCTTCGCGAAGCGCTTCATCGTTCGCGGTGATCTCTACCGAGCCCTCTCGACCGCGACGGCACTCGAGGAGTTCTTCACGCTCTTTCCGTTCCCATCTTCCAACGCGGTGAAGTGCACGACCGAGGCCGTTGCGTGAGCACAACCGTGGCCCGGACCGGCGCTGAGACGCCTCGCGAGGGCTTGATCAGCCTGCGCGACGTGCCGGATCTCACGCAGAAATGGATCGGCGATGCGCACCGCCGTCATCTCAACCCCGCGTTGATGACCTTGATGCGTCTCGGCGGCTACGACGACGTGCGCATCGTGCGGGCCGCGGGCCCGTATCTCTTCACCGCCGACGGTCGGCGCCTGCTCGATCTCGTCTCGGCGTACGGAGCTCTCAGCCACGGTCACAACCACCCGCGCGTGGTCGCGGCGGCGCGTTGGTTCGACGCGAGCGGCGAAGCGGATCTCCTGAAAGAGTTCCCGTCCGCGTTCACCGCCGCCCTGGCACACAACCTCTGTGCCGTCGCACCGGGCGACCTGGACTCGGTCTTCTTCTGTAACTCCGGCACCGAAGCCGTCGAGGGCGCACTGAAGATCGCACAACGGCACTTCGAGGGCGCTCGCGACCGCTTCGTCTACGCCGAGAATTCACTCCACGGCAAGACGCACGGAACACTCTCGATCACGGGTCGCGAAAAGTACCGCGCGCATGTGCGGCGCTTTCGCGACTGGCCGATGGTGCCCTTCGGAGACATCGCAGCGTTGAAGGAGGTATTCGCGGTCGACACAGCGAAACGCATCGCAGGTCTCGTGCTGGAGCCGATCCAGGGCGAGGGTGGCGTCGTCGTCCCGGAACGCGGCTATCTCGCGGCAGCAGCGGAGCTCGCCAAACGCCACGGCGCGCTGCTCATCCTCGACGAAATCCAGACGGGTCTCGGCCGGACGGGGACACTCTTCCGGTGCGAGGCGGAGGGCGTCGCGCCCGACATCCTCTGCATCGCGAAGAGCCTGGGCGGTGGCGTGGCGAGTATTGGCGCGACGATCACTCGCTCGGCCATCCAGAGGACTGCGTACGGCAAGATCGACGAGTGCTTGGTGCACACGTCCACATTCGGTGGACGCAATCGGGCGGCGGCCGTGGCGATGGAGGCGTTGGCCGTCGCGGTGGAGGACGACTTCCCCTCTCGCGCGCGCGATGTCGGTGGTTGGCTCCGTGGCGAGCTGGAGAGCCTCCGCGAGAAGCACCCGGACATCATTCGGAGCGTGCGCGGCGAGGGGCTCATGCTCGGGCTGGAGTTTCACCCTGTTGAGGTCTTCCGCGGACGCGTGAACCCGTTGCGCCTCGCGGGGCTCGACAAGATCGTGGCGGGCTATTTCCCCGGAATCGTCGGCGCAGAGTTGCTGACACGTCACGATATCGTCGCATCGTTCGTGCTGAACAACCCGCATGTCATGCGCATCTATCCGGCGCTGGTCGCGACGTCGGATGATCTGGCCGTTGTGCCGCAAGCCATCGACGCGCTGCTCACCGAAGGTGTCACCAGGATGGTCGAGCGCACGGTCGGTCGGGCTGTCAAGCACGCCGGAATCGGAGCGCTCAGGACGTGGGCCGGGAGCCGGTGACACGATGCCGCTGCGGATCGCCCGCGCCGCCCTCGACCGTCGTGCGCTGACGCTGGGCATCGTCGCCCTGCTCACGCTGGTCCTCGGCGCGTGCGCGGCATTTGGGCTGCGCATCGACAACTCCATCGACGCCTGGCTGCCAGCGCAGGACGCGGAAGTTGCACGCTACAAACGCTTCCGGGGCGTTTTCGGCGAGGACACGTTCTACGTCGTCGCTTTTGATGGCGTCGGGCTTTGTGACCCGGGACCTGACGATGCGGGATCTGATCCAGTCGTTGAACCGAACGCACCTGGCGTCGGAGCCCGCGAGCTACTCGTTGCGAGGCTCGAAGCGCTGGCTGCAAAACTGGCAACGATCGACGGAGTCGATCGCGTGGTCGGCCCCTCCAATTCTCCGACGCCGTCGCGAGCAACTGCCCACCTCGCGTCGTCAGACGGCGGCTCGATCGCGCTGATCGTCTACACGCGCCCCTTGCACGGCGACGCCGCCGCTGCGCGGCATGCGGCGATCGAGTCTGCGGCCGATGGGGCGGACATCGGAAGTGCGACGTTCATCGCGGGTCCGGAGGCGATCAATCACGCGCTCGACCGTGGCTCGACACAGGCGTTCGCGCTGCTCTTTCCGATTGTCGTGCTCGTCGTCGCAATCACGCTGATGATCGCGCTACGCTCCGTGTGGCCGGTGATCGGCATCCTGCTCGTCGCGGCGATCTCGTCGGTGTGGACACTCGGCGCGGTCGCACTGGCGGATCGACCGCTCAACATGGTTCTTTCGACGCTCCCATCTCTGCTGGTCGTCCTCGGAACGGCATACTCGCTCCATCTGGCGAATGCATTTCGGCGCGACGAACACTCCGATATTCGCGAGCGCTGGTCGGCAGCCATCGCCGATACGCTGCACCCGTGCTTGCTCACTGCGGGAACGACAGCAGCAGGCTTCCTCGCACTTGCCGTCGCGGACCTTCTGCCGGTCCGCGATCTCGGGCTCTTCGCCGGGCTCGGAACGCTCTGTAGTGTCGCGTTGGTCTTCACGTTCTTGCCCGCGTTCCTGCACGTGGTGTGGAGTCCCGCGCCGCACGCGGCGATCGTCGCGAGTGCAGCCAACGCACGCGCTGCGGCAGCGTGGTCACCGGCGCGCGCGATCCATCGCGGACGCTTTGCCATACTCGCCATCGCTCTCGTGGCGGTCGCCGTCGCCGCAGCTGGGATCGCGCGGCTGCGCGTCGAATCTCACATCCTCTCGTTCTTCCCGGACAACGATCCGGTCGTGGTGGCGACGCGACACATCGAAGAGCGGCTCCTGGGTCTGACCGCACTCGACGTGTGGGTCCATGGACCAACCTCCGGAGTTCTCTCTGCCGCAACCGTGATCGCGGTTCGCGACCTCGTGGCATTCGCAGATACCGAGAGTGACGTCACGGACGTCGTCGGTCCAATCGTCTCGGACAGCGTGCTGCCGGAACGCTTGCCCGCCGACGCCGCCGCAACCGCCCTTCGCGAGGCGCTCGCGGCGCGCGCCGACGACGCGCCGCCCGGGACGACAAGGGCACGCGTGCAGACCATCGGAGACGCGACACACCTGCGCGTGACGGTGGCGGCGCGTACGACATCCATCGAGGAGAGCGCCGCGTTGCTCGAACGACTCGGCTCGCTCCTGACGCGCGATCTCCCACCCGGAGTTGTTGCCGAGACAACTGGCGCCGTCCCGCTCCTCGTGCGCGTCCAGGCAATGTTGCTCCGCACGCAGATGGAGACGTTCGCTGCATCAATCGTCGTCGTCACGAGCTTGCTCTGCATCGCATTTCGATCGGTATCGCTCGCTCTCCTCTCATTGGTCCCTAACGTTCTGCCGATCACGCTGACGCTGGGCACGATGGGCTGGTGCGGCGTGCCTCTCGATGTCGCAACAGTCACGGTCGCCGGTGTGGCCATGGGACTCGTCGTGGACGACACGATCCACATCCTGGAACGCTACGCGCGCTCCGCTGGCCCCGACGCGTCGGCCATCGCACGCATCGACAGCGTCTTTCGCACCGCGGGTCGGCCGGTGATTTTCACGTCGCTTGCGACAGCCGCCGGCTTCGCCGCTTTTGCCTGCTCGGATTTCCAACCCGTGTTCTTCTTCGGCTCGCTGATCGCGCTGACCGCCATCTATGCATTGATCGCGGATCTGCTCGTTCTGCCCGCCCTTCTCATGGTGCGCGCATGATCCAACTCACGGACACTTCACTGCGGGCCGCGATCGAGGCCCACTTCCATCCCAACTCCGGCACGCCCTACTGGCTCGACTGGCAGACCACCGTCGGGATCGACGCGCGCCATGAAGTCCGCACACTGGACGACCTCCACATCCTCGGCGAGTTCGAACGCGAAGCGTGGACAGAACGACCGCTCTCGGACTTCGTCCCGCGAGCACTGTGGGAGGATCGCGCCGGGCTTGTCCTGGCGGAAACCGGGGGCACCAGCGGGCGGCCGGTGCGCTGCGTCTTCACGCGGAGCGAGTTCGAACAGGGCTTCGGCGCGCCCTACATGGCAGCGAGCGCTGCGCGCGACTTCCCGCGCAGCGGAGAGTGGCTCTTCGTCGGACCGACGGGACCGCATGTCATCGGGCGCGCGGCCGGTCTCCTCGCGCGCCTGCACGGAGCGATGCAGCCATATGCGGTAGACTTCGACCCGCGCTGGGCGCGTGCACAGGTCGAGGGCTCGTTCGGTCAGGTCCACTACACACGCCACGTCCTTATTCAGGCCCTCGACATTCTGGAGCGCGAGGGAGTGGACGTCCTCTTCGTGACACCTCCACTTGCGCTCGCACTGGCGACGGAACTCGACGACGACCGTCGCGCGCGAATTCGGGGGCTCCACCTCGGCGGCATGGCCGTCACATCGGACACGTATCGCGCAATCCGCGCGGCGTTCTCGCGGGCGTGCGTCCTGCCCGGCTACGGCAACTCGATGTTCGGGTTGATGATCGAAGCCGCCGAGCCGACGCCGGACTTGGATGGCACGCTGCATCTCGACTACGTCTCACTTCCCGGCCGAATGTAAGTGCGCGTGGTCCCGGAGGAAGACGGCGTGCCGGACATTCGAAGCCAGGTAGCATTGGGTGAGCGTGGCCGCGTCGTGCTCTCGCGACTCGACCGGTCGTTCCTGATCCCCAACCTTGTCGAGCGGGATCGGGCAACGCGCATCTCGACGCCGCACGCGCTGCGCCTCGGGCTCACAGGCGAGGGCATTCGTGACCCGTATCCGGTGCTTGCGCGGCAAGCGACCGAGGGTCTCTATTGATGCTCTCAACACGCATCTGTGACGTTCGAGTCGCGCCTTCACGTCGCGGCGAGACTCTGGCGATGACGCTCTCGTACACGCCCGCAACACGCTCAAGGCGGGGCGCGATTATCTCCAGTCCTCTGCCCTTCCTGGGTGGCGACATGGACAACAACGTCGTGCGGCTGCTCGCGCGCGTGATTGCCGGGCACGGGATACCTGCGTTACGCTACGACTACCGTTCGGTGGGCGAGAGCCACGACGTCAATCCGGGCGAAGCGCGCTATGAGACCTGGCGGCGCGTCGAAGAGACGCGTGGTCGAGCTGCGATCATCGCCGACTCCGCGGAGGCGCTGCGGCGTGCGCAGGCTCTGTTCACGCCGACGCTCCTGGGCGGGTATAGCTTCGGATGTTGGACGGCGACACGGATCGCACGGTCGGTCGGCGCGCCTCTGCCGCTCGTTCTGGTTGCGCCACCTCTCGTGCACGTCGATCTCGCCGAACTCGCCGTTCACGGCGCCCCGGTGCTCTTGGTCTTCGCAGGTGACGACCGACTCTCCCCCACGCCAGCGATCGACGAACTGCACGCACGCTTCCCAACGGCGAAGATCGTTGTTCTTGACGCCGCGGATCACTTCTTTCGCGACCACAAAGGCGATCTCGCTCGCGCGATCGACGTGTTTCTGGAGACCGCCCTATCGGGAGCGGAGGGGATGGCGGCACCTCGCTGTCCCGCCGAGGAACTCGAGGAGGTTGCGTGACCTGGAGGACGACGTTGCCGCTTCTCGCCGTGAGTGCGCTCGCGTCGCTCCCCGTGGCCTGCTCGTCATTCGACTTCCTGACAGAGGTGGGCACGACGCAGCCTTCGGCCGCGGACTGCGGCGGCTGTCACGTCGAGATCTTCGAAGAGTTCCAATCCTCGGCCCATGCCGCTGCGTGGACGCGCGCGGGGTTCGTTGCGGCAACTGCGGAGCACGAGATCACCGACTGCCTCGGCTGTCATGCCCCGGCGAGCATCTACGTCGATGGTCCACCGACTCTCCGCGAGGCGCGGCGCGAGGAAGGCGTGACGTGTCTCTCGTGCCACTTCGACGCGGGCGCGATGGTGGGGCCCATCGATTCGTCCGCGCTCGTCGATCCGCATCCGGTGCTTGTGGGGCGCGCGCTCTACCGCACCTCTGAGCTGTGCGGGAAATGCCATGAGGGCACGTACCGGGAATGGCGCGCTGCGCCAGCGGCGGGCCGCATGACATGCCAGGACTGTCACATGGGCCGCGTCGTGCGCACCGCGACCCAAGGGACGTCGGCCGTCTCGGATGTGCTCGTCTCTTTCGAAGAGCCGTTCGAGGGGCGCCGCCACACATTCCATGTCCCGATCGATGGGACGATCGAACACGTTCTGACAGCCGACATCTGCAGCGTCGAGCACGGAGAGGAGGCGCTCCGATGCAACGTGATCCTGACGAACGGACTGCCGCACCTGATCCCGACGGGGGACTTCGGCTTTCGCTGGGTGAAGGTAGCAATGCACGCGCTGTCGCCCTCCGATGTACCGCTCGCGACGGCGGAGACGAGTCTCTTCAAGGAACTCGGCGACGCGCTGGTACCGGGGGTGCCGCGCAGTTTTCCGGTGGAGTTCCCGCCAGCGACGGCGTCGGTGCGCGTCCGCGTGACCACAGGCAGCCGATCCGGTGCCCGGACGACGATCTTCGAGCAAGTGGTGCCTATCCAATGAGCGCGCCGTCGCCCGATCGGATGGTCGAACGCTTCTCACCGACCGAGATCGCGTTCCACTGGGCGCAGGCGATCCCGTACATTGTCCTCCTCGTGACGGGCGGAGTCCTCTTCGCCGAGCGCTTTTTCGACCTGGAGATCGTGTCGCAGGAGACGCTCATCGATGTTCATCGCGTCGCTGGCCTCGCACTGCCGCTCTGCATCCTGCTCGTGGTGCTGGGCGGCGATCGCCGCGCGCTCTTTCGCAACCTGCGTCTCGGCACAAGCTTCTCACGTACGGACGGTCGCTGGCTCGCGACGAAAGCGCTGCACGCGCTGCAACCGGATACCGAGCTGCCGCCCATGGGCAAGTTCAACGCTGGTCAGAAGCTCAACTTCACGGCACAGGTCATTGCGGTCCCGGTGTTCTTCGTCACGGGTCTCACGATGTGGTTCGTACACGGACAATTGCTGAGCTGGTTCGTACACGTAGCGGCGTTCCTCCTGGTGCTGCCCTTGCTCACGGGACACCTCTACATGGCGCTGATCAATCCATCAACACGCGAGTCCATCACGAGCGTGATCCACGGACGCGTTCGGAAGTCGTGGGCGCGACGCCATCACCCACTCGAGTATGGGCATCCACTCGGGGACCGGTACGCGAACGACTCTCGCAGCGCTGAGAGCCGCAAGAGGCGCAGCCAAGATCGACGGTCAAGTGCGCCTCGGGCCGCCCGGCGCTTGCCGGAGGATGAGCACGCCAGGTGAAGCGACGTTCTGCGATCGCAATCCTCGTGCTCGCAATCGGCGGGCTCACCGCAGGAGTGCTGGCGTTACGCGGCTCCGGTGTCTCGCGATGGGTGCGCGACCCACGCAAGATCGTCAAGCCAGGTATGTTGGTTCCCGTTCACGAGGCGGTGAAGGAACTTGCCGAGTGCGATGCGTGCCACGCGCTGAACGCACCAATTCCGAACATGAGATGTCTCGTCTGTCACGATGCCATTGCGGAGCGGCAGCGCGATAAGCTCGGCTACCACGGTCGCTCTCTACGCGGTACATGCCACGATTGCCATGTCGATCACGAGGACGAATTGATCGTCCTTGATCGCCGCTCGTTCAACCACGAGCAGGCGCTCTTCCCGCTGCGTGGGGCCCATGCGGAACTGCCCTGTACGGCGTGCCACCTGAAGCCGACAGGCGTCTCTGCGCAACCGACGCGCATGCAGTACATCGGTCTCGATCACGACACCTGTGGCGCATGTCATGCCGACCCGCACGCCGGGGATCTCACGCCGGGTGAACGCACCTGTGAGGGCTGCCACGACGAGGCGGGGTGGTCCGGTCGAGCCCTGCGTTTCGTACACGATCGCGACGCCAGTTTCCGGCTGGACGGCAAGCATGCCGACGTCGAGTGCACGGCCTGCCACGAGCCGCAGCAAGGCGCCGCCAGCGTCGCGGTTGCGGATTGGAGTCGCTCGCGGCACGCCTGCACCGATTGTCACACCGACCCTCACGCCGGGCAGTTCGACAGCACCCCGTGCGACGCATGTCATGACCTACGGGGTTTTGCGGGCGCGGATCTTCGATTCCGCCATGACGCGCCGGAGACGTTCCGGCTCGACGGTGCACATGCGACCGTCACATGCGCGGCGTGCCACGTCCGGGACGGCGCTCTCGGCGCCCAGCGGTTCCGCGGGACGGCCACGACCTGCGCCAGCTGCCACGAAGACCCACACGCCGGTCAGTTCGGAGCACAGAGATGCGCTTCGTGCCATCGGGAGCAGTCGTTCCAGAGAGACGCGCTTCTGTTCAACCACCGCGGCGTCGAGACGTTTCCGCTCGGAGGCCGCCACGTGGCGGTGGAGTGTGCGCAGTGCCACGCACCGCGCGACCACGCGGCAACCGTGTTCCGCGGCACTTCACATGATTGCGCAGCGTGTCACGAAGACCCCCACGCCGAGCAGTTCGCGGGCACCGCGTGCGCCACGTGCCATCGCGACAGCGGCTTCGCGGACGCGGACCTCGTGTTTCGCCACTCACGACTCGCACGCTTCCCACTCACTGGCGCGCACGCGGCAGTGAAGTGCGGCGCATGTCACACGCCCGCGGCGCCGGGCTCGGCACGCGCTTTCCGTGGAGTTGGAACGACGTGCGACAGTTGCCATGAAGGCCCGCACCAGGGGAGTCTTGCCAAGCGGGCGTGCACCACATGTCATGCGACCGCTGGCTGGAAGGGATCGAACCTCGTCTTCGATCACGGAAGGGACACGAACTTCGCGCTCGACACGACACACGTGTCGCAACAGTGCTCGGCCTGTCACGCTGTGCCGGTGTACCGTCCGCGACCGACGGAGTGTGCGCCGTGCCACGTGACGGCGTCGGCTGCGCTGCTCGGCAGAGTGCAACCTGGGGCCGGCGACGATACGTTCGAGCCGAGCCCACATGCGGGGCTCGTTGCGTGCTCCGAGTGTCACGCGCCGGACGATCGCACGGCGTCCGTCACCGACATCGCGCCGCGATGCGCGGTCTGCCACACAGCGCGCTACGCCAAGCTGGAACTGGACCGGAAGGCACTCCTCGACGGGCTTCACTTTCGCGGAGTGGCGGCGCTGGCGCTCCAGCAGGGGGCAGACACGCGGACGACACGAACGCGGCTGGACGGACTGCGGAAAGCAGCGTCCCACAACTTCGCACCGGCACAGCGCGCGTTGCGCCGGTTGGTGGAAGCGCTGGAACGCTGACGGGCAGCGACGACCGGCACCGACCGATTTACCCGATAAGAAGCAACCGGCTTGACGAAGCCAGTTGCTCCGGGTCCCCGGTCCGGGGCGCAGCAACGACGTCGCTGCTCGAGCCACGTCGGGCGCGCCGGCCCGGGTACCCTCTGGAAAGCCACGGACGTCGAGGGGGTCTGGGGGTCTGAGGCGGGGACCGGGAGGTTGATCGCCCGGTTCTCGCCGACTTGGAGGTCGGGAGGGACTGCGGGGGTGTTCGGCGCTATCCCGGCTTGTTGAAGCCCGGCGGGAGCGGCGGGGCGCCGGAGCTCTTCGGAGCCGAAGGGGCAGACGGTGCCGAAGGCGGTTTCGGGGCCGAGGGCACTTTCGGTGCGCCGGGGGGTGTCGGTGCCTTCGGTGCTCCGGTCGGGGTCTTGAAGCCGCCGGGGAGTTTGGGGGCGGCGCCGCCGGACGGTTTCGTCGGAGCCGCTGCGCCCGCAGCAGGCTTGGCTGCCGCGGGTGCCGCGAGACCGGCGACCTTGACGACCGTCGCTGCGCGATGCGTTGCGTTGCGTGCGTCGCGTTCCGTGGTCCGTGTGGCAGCGATCTTCTCGAGTTGCTCGAGATGGCGGCGCTTTGTGTTCACGACCGACTGCATCGTCGCAACGAACTCGGCGTCGTCGCTCGGCGTGCGCGCGAGGCGATCCTCCGCACCGGCGAGATCGAACTTCGCTTCCTTCGCGGCGCGGATCATCAGCCAATCGAGCGCGAGGAAGTTGAGGTCTTCCTTCCAGAGCCGGAACGCGGCGACGGTCGGCCCCGCGCGATAGCGCCCGAACTGCACGAGGATGGCGCGGGAGAGGTCGTCCTCTTCAGCGCGCAGCTTCTCGAGCTGCTTGAGATCCGACTCCCACTCCGCGGTCACGTAGGGGTTGGAGGCGAGCGCGTGCCCCATGAACGAGTTGTACTCGGCGGAGAGCGCCTCGTTGAGGAGCGCGATCACACTGCGGCGCTTCATCGAAGTCGTGGTGTTCGTCGGGTGACTCATCAGCGACCTCCCACGATCGCGACGGCGTCGCGCGCGACGCTCGCAAGATCACCCCAGCCGTAGACGCCGAGGACCACGAGCGGAACCGTGAGCGCGACGACGAGCGCCATGTCGCCGCCGACACAGTCGATCAGCTTCGTGTCGTCGTCGGGCTTCTTCAGGAACATCTCGCGCATGGGCTTCGCGTAGTAATAGAGCGACACCGCGCCATTCACGAGACCGATGGCAGCGAAGAGGTAGAAGCCCTCGTGGATCACGGGCATGAAGAGCAGCAGTTTGCCGACGAAGCCGGCTGTCGGGGGCAGCCCCGTCAGCGAAACGAGCATGATGACGAAGCAGGTGCCGAGCAGGGGCTGCTTCCACCCGAGTCCCTTGAGCGCCGTCACGTCCACGGAGTCGAGATCGCGACGCATCATCGTCACGATCCAGAACGCGCCGAGGTTCATGCAGAGGTAGATCAGGAAGTAGAAGCCGATCGCCATCAGCGCATCGGTAGCCACGTCAGTTCGCAACACCATCGAAGACGCGAGCAGTAGGTAACCCGCGTGTGCGATCGACGAGTACGCGAGCATGCGCTGCAGGTTCGTCTGGCGCAACGCCGCAAGGTTGCCCCACGTCATCGTGCAGACGGACGCAACGATCAGGAGCTTCTCGAGGAATGCCGCGTCGTGCGCGAAGAGCTGGCCGAGCTCCGGCGTGCCAACGACGCCGCCCGCGACGGGCACGAGCGCCAGAATGCGCAGGCCGATCGCGAACGCGGCAGCCTTGGACGCGACGGCGAGGAAACCGGCGACCGGCGCGGGCGCGCCTTCGTAGACGTCGGGGCACCAGAACTGGAACGGGAACGCGGCCGCCTTGTACGCGAAACCGGCGAACGTGAACGTGGCGCCTACCCAGAGCGCCGGCACGCCCGCGTCGGCAGCGAGCAATACATCGACGATGCCCTCGAAGCTCGTCGTTCCGGCGAAGCCGAGGATCAGCGTGATCCCGAAGAGCATCACCGCCGAAGCGACCGAACCGAAGATGACGTACTTGCCGGCGGCCTCAGCGCCCTTCGCGCTGTCGAGGCGGTAACCGGCCATCAGATAGCCGGTGTACGACACGAGCTCGAACGCGACGTAGAACCCGATCAACTCGGTCGCGCTCGCCAGATAGCACATGCCGGCGAGGGCACCGAAGAGGATGACCTGGAACTCGCCCTCGCGTCCGTACTTGCGGCCAGAGCGCACGATGAAGAGCACGGTGAGTGCGGCGGCGGCGAGGAAGACCAGCTTGAAGAGCCGACCGAGTCCGTCCACGCGCAGCGCGGCGAAGTCGTCATAGCCAACGGTGACGTCGCCCGAACCCGAGATGACAAGGCCCGCGGCGACGACGATCCCGCCCAGCGAGAGCCAGGGATAGAGCGTCGAGGGGCCCTTGCTGCGCACGAGATCGACGACGAGCATGACGACGACCATGACGCAGAGGAACATCTCGGGCGCCATCGCCCCGAAGTTCTGCATCAGGTCGGCCGACAGCTTGCCGCCGTCTTGCGCGAGCAGGAGAGGAAGCGAAGACACGCGTTACTTCCCTTCCTCGGTCTGCACGGCCTCGACCGCGTCGCGGATCTCGATGAGTCCGGGCGGCAGCGAGCCAGCCTCGCGCTCGGTGCCGCGAATCTCCGCCACGAAGGGCTTGCGCCAGCTATGGAGCGCGGGTCCGATCAGGTCGAACGCGGGCGTCGGGAAGATCCCGAGTGCGAGCGCGCCGATCGCGAGCGGCCAGAGGGTGACGCCCTCGCGGAAGCTCAGGTCCTTGAACGGATGCAGCTGCTTCTCCCTCGGCTCACCGAGGAAGACCTTCTGGATCATCACGAGAATGTAGACGGCGCCCATGACGATGCCGATCGTGCCGATGATGGTGAACACCTTGGCGTGCGGCAGCTCTGACTTGAACGCACCGAAGAAGACGAACATTTCGGCGATGAAGCCGGAGAGGCCCGGCAGACCGAGCGATCCGAAGAACGCGATCATGGCCACGAACGTGTACTTCGGCATGAGCTTCAGCAACCCGCCGAAGCGGTTGAGATCGCGGTGATGCGCCTGCTCGTAGACGACGCCGACACAGAGGAACATCATTCCGCTGAGCAGCCCGTGGCTGAACATCTGGATCACGGCGCCGTTGATGCCTTCCTCGGTCATCGAGGCGAGGCCGAGGATCACGTAGCCCATGTGGCTGACGGATGAGTACGCGACCATCTTCTTCCAGTCGGTCTGCGCCAGCGCGACAGCCGCGCCGTAGATGATCGACACGATGCCGAGTGTCGCGAGCCACGGCCAGGCGGTGACGACCGCGTCCGGGAACCACGGGAACGCGATCCGGATCATGCCGTAGCCGCCCATCTTGAGCAGCACGCCCGCCAGGATCACGGAGATCGGCGTCGGCGCCTCGACGTGCGCAAGTGGCAGCCACGTGTGGAACGGGAAGACCGGCACCTTGATCGCGAAGCCGATGAAGAGCGCGACGAAGAGCACCATGCGGAGCGCGTCGTTACCGGGGAAGATCAGACTCTGGTGCGCAATGATGTCCGGGATCGAGAAGGCGTTGAGCGCCTGGCCCGCGAATTCGGGCGCGGCGAATGCCGCGGAGAGCTGGAAGTACACGGCCAAGAACGCGCCGAGCATCAGCACCGAGCCGACCATCGTGTAGATGAAGAACTTGATCGCGGCGAACTCGCGCCGGGGACCGCCCCAGATGCCGATGAGGAAGTACATCGGGAGGAGCATGAGCTCCCAGAACATGTAGAAGAGGAAGAGGTCCATCGCGACGAACGTGCCGAACATGCCCGTCAAGAGCAGCAGGTACATGGCGTAGAAGCCGCGCACGTTCTTCTGAATACTCATGGCGTTGACCGCGGCCAGGAAGCCGAGCACGCCGGTCAGGACGATGAGCAGCATCGACACGCCGTCGACATCCATCGAGTAGTTGATCTTGAACGCGTCGCCGACCGAGATCCACGGCACGCTGAACCCGAACTGGCTCGTGTCCGCGAGCAGCACGGTCAGTTCAGGGTCGAACTGGAAGTAGAGCCAGATCGACAGCAGCATCGCTGCCGCAGATGTCGCCAGACCGATCATCCGCTGCGTCTTCACGTCTTTCGTCATGAAGAGGAAGGGGATGCCGAGGGCCGGCAGGAATGTCAGAAGTGTGAGCAGCATCCGATCAGCTCCGAACCATCAGTTTCCGGCCACGTAGAGCATGACGACGGCGAACAACGCCACCGACGCCACGGCGCCGAATAGGTAGTTGCGAACACGCCCGGACTGAAAGCGTCCGAGCAGAGCCCCGCCGCCCCAGGCAGCGTTTCCAGCGAGAGTCACCGCACCGTCAACGACGTCGTCGTCGACCTGGCCGCTCACGTCAGCGGACTTGAGATAGACCGATCCGGTCCCATCCACGAACCCGTCGAGGATGGTCGAGTCGATCCAGGCCGAGATCTCGGCGAGGAAGATCGTGGCCTGGATGACACAGGCCTCGACGACCTCGTCGACGTAGTACTTGTTGAACGCGAGCTTGTAGATCCCGGCAATGGATGCGCGCGCCGCCTTGCGCACGCGAGCACCGAGCGCCGTCATATACCAGAAGCACGCGATGGCGATGCCGAGCGACATCACGGTCAAGGACGCGATCAGCGCCACGTTGTGTGCGTGATGCGCGACGCCATGCGGGTCGTGCAGGTCGAACGTCTTGACGAACGCGACCATCGTGGCACCCGCTCCTGTTGCGGCGGAACCGGGCAAGACGGCCTCGGTGTTGTCGAGCAGGACGCTCGGCCAGTAGTAGCCCGCAGCGATGGCGAGCGTCGCCAACGTGATCAGTCCGGCCGTCATGTTCCACGGCGACTCGTGCGCGTGATCGTGCACGTGCTTGTCGCGCGGCTGTCCCTCGAAGGTCAGCAGGTACGCGCGGAACATATAGCAGCCGGTCATCATGGCGGCGAACGCGAGTACGAAGAAGATGACCTTGTAGGCCATGTCGAACTCACCGTTGCCGGCCCAGAGCGCCTGCAGGATCATGTCCTTGCTGAAGAACCCGGCCGTGAACGGGAAGCCCGCGATCGACAGGCAGCAGATGCCGAAGGTGATGGCCGTGATCGGCATCTTCTTCCGCAGCCCTCCCATCTTGGTCATGTCCTGCAGGTGGTGGCAGCCGTGGATCACGGAGCCCGACCCGAGGAATAGGCCCGCCTTGAAGAAGGCGTGCGTGACGAGGTGGAAGAGGCCCGCCTTCCAGGCGATATTCGAACCGACGCCGAGCGCCGTGAACATGAAGCCCAGTTGCGAGACGGTCGAGTACGCCAGCACCTGCTTGATGTCGGTGCGCGTAAACGCGATCGATGCGGCGCCGACGGCGGTGATGCAGCCGATGATCGAGATGATCAGCATGGCGACCGGCGAGAGCGCGATCAGCGCGTACATGCGACCGATCAGGTAGACGCCTGCGGCAACCATCGTCGCCGCGTGGATGAGCGCGGAGACCGGCGTCGGACCCTCCATCGCATCGGGCAGCCAGATGTGCAACGGGAACTGCGCCGACTTGCCAGCGGCGCCCATGAAGAGGCCGAGACCGATCCAGGTGTGCGCGCCGCCCGGGATCTTGTGCGCGTTCGCGAACACGTCGTCGAACTGCAGCGAGCCCGTGTAGTGGTAGAGCGCAAGCATCGCGAGGAACATGCCGACATCGCCGACGCGCGTCGTCATGAACGCCTTCTTGCAGGCGAGGTACGCGGAGCGCTTGAAGTAGTAGTGGCCGATCAGCTTGTACGAAGCGAGGCCCATGATCTCCCAGAACACGAAGAGTGTCAGGAGGTTGTCTGAGAGGACGAGACCGAGCATCGAGAACGTGAAGAGACCAAGCCAACGGAAGAAGTCCGTGTAGCGGTCATCCCCGTGCATGTAGCCCTTGGAGAAGAGGTGCACGAGGAACGAGACGGTCGTGACCACGACGAGCAACGCGACGGTCAGTCCGTCGATCGTGATGCCGAGGTTCCATGCTGTGCCGCTCTCTGGATCACCGGGATCGCCGCCGATCGTGACCCAGGTGAACTCCCAGTGCGCGCCGCCGAACGTGCTGAAGCCCAGGAAGAGCGCGAGCGCACACACGAGCGACGTGCCGAGCGCGGCGATGCCGATGATGTCGCCACCATTCGACATCTTCTTGCCGAACTGGCCGATCGCCAGCGCGCCGACGATCGGTGCGAAGAGTAGGACGAGCGAGATGAGGATGCCGGTTGCCACGGGTTAGCCCTTCATCTCTGTGTAGTCGTCGGTGCTGATACTGGCCGCGTGGTGGAACACGTGGAGCACGATCGCCAGTGCGACCGCCGCCTCGGCGGCGGCGAGCATCACGACGAAGACGGCGTAGACCGCGCCGTCGATGTTGCCCGTGAAGCGACTGAACGCGACGAGGTTGATATTGCAGGCGTTCAGCATCAGCTCGATGCCCATCAATACCCCGATCGCGTTGCGGCGCAGGGTGACTGTCAGCACGCCGATCGAGAAGAGCAGCGCGCCAAGAACCAGGAAGTGAGCGAGTGTGAGGGGCCCCATCAGCGCGTCCCTCCACGTGCCACGCGCGCCGCGCCGACCAGCACCACGAGCAGCAAGATCGAGGCGAACTCGAAGGGCAGTAGATAGTCGGTCAAGAGCGACTTGCCGATCGCGGCCGTCGTTGGCGTGGCCTCGCCGACTTCCTTCAGCATGTGCGGGAGACGCGTCCACTCGGTGCCGGTGATGGCCCACGCGAGGCAGACGAACGTGAGCCCGGACGCGATGACAGCCGGCACGTAGTTGCGCGGCTTCTTCATCTGGAACTCGTCGGGAACGCGGTCCGTCAAGAGCACGCCGAAGACGAGCAACACGAGAATGCCGCCGACGTAGACGACCACTTGCGTGACCGCCATGAAGTCGCTACCCAGCACGCCGTAGATCCCCGCGACGCCAAAGAACGTCGCGAGGAGCGAGAACGCGCTGTGCACGATCTTGCGCGCCGTCGCCGCCAGCAGGGCAGAGCCCACTGTCAGCGCCGAGAACGCGAAGAACGCGAGCTGGATTCCAATTCCGTCGCCCATGCCCACCTCGCACGGCTGCTGCGGTCTCTCCGGCCTGTCCGGATACCGCTGCCTGCCGGCACTACTTCCAAGACTTCAAATTCAAGACTTCAAGCTGACGTCAAGACGCCGCCAGTTCAGACCATCCCAGTTCAGACCATCTCAGTTCAGATCCGTGTTCTTGCGCGGGTCCTGCTCGACGCGCGTCGGCACGCCGTTCTCTTCCCGCTTCGACTTCTTCAACGCGAAGAGTCCCTCGTCCTGGAACTCCTCCACCATCGTCTTCGCCAGATCGCTCTTCACCTGGATGGGGAAGACGCCCTCGTGGAACTTCACGATCATGTCGTCGCGCGAGTTGCCGGGAAGGCTGTACTTCTCGCCCAGCACAATGCACTCGGACGGGCACGGCGGCACGCAGAGCGCGCAGAACAAGCACTTCGAGTAGTCGATGTCGAAGCGCGTCATGATCGCCGACTTGCCCTTGCCGACCGACTCGATGTAGATGCAATCGACCGGGCACGCCTTTGCGCAGAGCGTGCACGAGATGCAGCGATCGACGTCGTACTCGTGGAGACCACGATGCGTGACCTTGTCGATCGGGAGCTTCTCGTCGGGGTACTGCAACGCGAAGACGTCGTTGCCGCGCGTCTTCAGGTTCTTGCCGAGATACGCACCGGTGATCTTGAGACCCTGCGCGGTCGTCTTGATGCCGTCGATGATGTTGCCGAAGTATCCCATCGGCTAGCTCCCCATCACTGCGGCAAGACCGTTCAAGAGAATGCAACCCATCGCGAACGGCACGAAGTACTTGTAGCAAAGGCTCATGACTTGATCGATGCGCAGACGCGGCAGCGTCCAGCGGATGTTGATCATCAGGAGCATGAGCAGGACTGTCTTCCACGAGAACTCGGCGATGCCCGCGACGGTCGTCCACTTGAGCATACCGACGCCGAGGTCGATGGTCTCGACCGGGACGAGCGACAGTGCGCCGAACACAGGTCCGGAGCCCCAACCACCGAGGAAGAGCGTCGCGGTGATCCCCGACAACGCGAACATCGCGCCGTACTCCGCGAGGAAGAAGAGCGACCAGCGCATGCCCGAGTACTCGGTGAGGAAGCCCGACACGAGTTCGGACTCCGCCTCGGGCAGATCGAAGGGCGCGCGCTTCAAGTTGGCGAGTACGCAGATGTAGAAGATCACCATCGCGACGACGTTCACGGGGAACGCGCGCCAGAGGTTCCAGCCCAGTCCCCACTGCGCGAGTTCGGGCCCGACAACGTCGATCCCCCACATGTTCAGCCCGCCCTGCTGGAAGGCGATGATCTCGGTCATTTGCAGCGAGCCGACCAGGATGACGGGGCAGAGCGCCGTCATCGCCATAGGGATCTCGTAGGCGACAACCTGCGCGACCTCGCGCATGGCGCCAAGCAACGACCACTTGTTGTTGGAAGCCCAGCCAGCCATCAGCACGCCGATGATCTCGACCGCGCCGACGGCGAGGATGTAGAAGACGCCGACGTTCACGTCCGCGGCGATCAGCCCGTCCGACATCGGCAGCGCGGCGAAGATGCCGAGCGCGCCGGCGAAGACGACGAGCGGCGCCGAGAGGAAGAGGAACGCGTCGCCGCCCGGCGGGACGAAGTCCTCCTTGCCGAGCAGTTTCACGCCATCGGCGATGCCCTGGCCGAGGCCCCACAGCTTGATGTACCAGGGCTTACCCGTGTAGTCACGCTGCCAGCCGTCGAACCAGATCGGCAGACCGACGCGGTTCGGACCGAGACGATCCTGCATGAACGCCGACCAGCGGCGCTCGGCGTACACGCCCATGATCCCGACCGGCGTGAGCACCGCGAGCACCACGAGCAGCGCCGGGACGAACGCGATGATGAGCATCTGTACGAAGCTCGGCACGTACTCGCCCCAACCGGGGATCTGCCCGAAGAGGTCGTTCAGACTCACCGGTCCACCTCCCCGAGGACGATGTCGATCGAGCCGATGATCGCAACGAGATCGGCGATCAGGTATCCGCGTGAGATCTCAGCCAGCACCTGGATATTGCTGAATGCCGGACCGCGGATCTTGCACCGATACGGCATGTTCTTGCCGTCGCTCACGATGTAGAAGGCGAGCTCGCCGCGCGGGTTCTCGCCACGCACGTAGACCTCGGCATTCTTCGGACCGCGCAGCATGCGCGGGACGTTCGGGTTGATATAGGGCTGATAGATCGACTTCGGCGTCAGCTTCGGATCGTGGGGCGGCAACTTGTCGATCGCCTGACGGCAGATGCCGATCGACTCCTGCAGTTCCTGCGCGCGGATCCAGTGGCGGTTCCAGCAGTCACCGACCGTGCCGTGCTCGCCGCGGCTGACCGGCACCTTCCAGTCGAAACGGTCATAGATCCCGTACGGATCGTCGCGACGCACATCGAAGTCGATGCCGGACGCGCGGATCGCGGGGCCCGTGATCCCGTACGCGAGAGCCTTCTCGCGCGACAGGATGCCGATGCCCATCGTGCGCTCCTTGAACACCTTGTTCCAGGTGGTGAGCGCGTTGTACTCCTTCGACTTGTCCTCGACGATGTCGAGGAACTCGAGGCAGTCCTGAATCCACTCGTCGGAGAGATCGCGCGCAACGCCGCCCACCCGGTAGTAGTGGTAGAGCATCCGGCCGCCGGTGAGCTTCTCGAAGAGCGAGTTCGCCCGCTCGCGCTCGCGGTAGCAGTAGAGGAAGGGCGTGAACGCGCCGATGTCCAGGCCGTACACGCCGATCGAGAAGATGTGGCTGCTGACGCGTCCGAGTGCCGCCACGATCGTGCGGATGTACTTGATGCGCTCGGGGATCTCGATCCCGCACAGCTTCTCGACGGCGCGCGCGTAGACCTCTTCGTTGTTGATCGCCGCGAGGTAATCCAGCCGATCCGTGTACGGCATGAACTGCCCGTACTGGAGGTTCTCGGCGATCTTCTCCTTGCAACGGTGCAGGTTGCCGATCATCGGCTCGCAATCGAGCACGACCTCGCCGTCGGTCTTGACGGTCACGCGCAACACGCCGTGCGTGGCCGGGTGCTGCGGCCCCATGTTCACGACCATCTGCTCGGACTCCGCGTTGCGCGCGGGGACCCAATAGTCGCTGAGGGTGCCGTCTTCTTGGACGACGCGGGAGGTGACGTCTGTGCCGGTCATCGGTTAGTCGTCCCCCTTCTTGGGGCCAGAGGCGCCGGGGGGAAGCGGCGGAGACGGCGGTTTCGGGGGAGAGGGCGGGCTCGGAGGAGACGGAGCACTCGGTGGGCTCGGTGGGCTCGGTGGGCTCGGTGGGCTCGGTGGGCTCGGTGGGCTCGGTGGGCTCGGAGGCTTCGGCGCGCCCGGAGGCGTCGGGGCCTTCGGGGCGCCAGGGGGCTTCGGCGCACCGGGCGCTCTCGGGGCGCCGGGGGCCTTCGGTGCGCCGGGTGCGCCCGGAGCCTTCGGCGCTCCACCAGCGGGCTTCTTCGCCTTCTTCTTCTTGTCGCCGGGGAGTACGAGCGGCGAGCCGCCGTCATACTTCTCGGACCAGGCGGCGGTCTGCGCCTCGCGATTGCTCTCTTCGAGCGTGCGGATCGCCGCGATACCCGGGATGCCGTGATATTCGAGCGGATTGCCCTCGTCCTTGCGCAGCGGGAATCCGACCCAGTCGGAAGGGAGCAGGATGCGGCGCAGGTTGGGGTGGCCCTCGAAGATGACGCCGTACATATCGTACGCCTCGCGCTCGTGCCAATCGGCCGTCGGCCAGACCCGCGCAACCGAGGGACAGGCGACGTCTTCGCGCGAGACCGTCCGCGTCTTGAGCGAGTAGCCGTGCTTGCGATCCACCGAGTAGAGGTGCAGCACGATCTCGAAGTACTCCAGGCGATCGACCGCCGTCAAGCTGTGGCAGACCTTCATATCCGCCGACGGGTCGTCGCGCAGAAACGTGCACACCTCGACAAGAACATCGCGCTCGATCCGCGTCCACGCAGACAGATCGTCTTCGTGCACTTCGAGGACCTTGTCCCCGAAGCGCTCTTTCAGGAGCTCGCTGATCTCGGTGGCCGTCATGCCGTCCTACCTCTGGTGACTGGGGACGTAGGGCTGCGGCGGGCCGGAGGGCTTATCGCGGTTGGCGGCGAGAAGAGCGGCAGGCATCGGGCCCGAGGCCTTCAACTGAGTCGGAGGATGATCGGTGCCGGCGCTCGCGGTGAGCTCGGCGGAAGGCGCGGACGGAGCCGAGGGCGCCTTCGGCGCTGCGGTCGGGGCGCTCAGCTTCGGCGCGCTACCAGGAAGCGGCGGAGCCTTGAGCGCCGGGGCTTTCAATGAAGGCGCTTTCAGCGACGGCGCCTTCCCGGGCGCACGGAGCGAGGGTCTCGCGGCGGCGGGCGAGGCGCCCTTGCCCGGCTGGAGGCCCTGCATGAGATCGGCCTGACCGCGACGCACCGCCTCGGCGATCGACGCCTGCTGGTCGATCGAGCCGCGTGCGTGGATCATGCTCTGCAGCTTCATGAGACCGTCGATGAGGGCCTCGGGGCGCGGCGGGCAGCCGGGAACGTGCACGTCGACCGGGATCACGAGATCGACGCCCTGGACGACGTGGTAGCCCCACTTGCTGTACGGGCCGCCACCAACCGTGCAAGCGCCCATGGCGATCACCCACTTGGGCTCGGGCATCTGCTCCCACAGACGGCGCACGCGATGGGCCATCTTGTAGGTGACCGTCCCGGCCGTGATCATGAGGTCGGCCTGACGCGGCGTGGCGCGGAACGCTCCGCAGCCCATGCGATCCACGTCGTAGCGCGTGGAGGCGAACGCCATCATCTCGATGGCACAGCACGCGAGGCCGAACGTCATCGGCCAGACCGAGTTCGCGCGGCCCCAGGCGACGAGGTCACGCACACCCGCGATTGTCGTCAGGTACGCGGCATCGTCGTCGAGCGCGCCACCCGGGCCGGGCCGCAGCAGGTTCCAATCAGCGGGGCGATAGACTTCCGTCGTCATGGGGGCTTCAGCCTTCGGAGCCGGCGCCTACAGGCTCCGGTACGGACGAGGGGGAGGAGGGAGTGGGCGCAGCGAGGTCCAGATCACCGAGCTGGGCCCGGGCACCAACCTGGCGCTCGTCGTGGAGCGGAATCCAGTCGATATCGCCCTTTTTCCAGACGTAGGCGAGGCCCACGCCAAGCACGACGATGAAGACCGCAGCCTCGACGAGCGCGAGCATCCCCATGTCCTTCAGCACGACGGCCCAGGGGAAGAGAAAGACCACCTCGACGTCGAAGATCACGAAGACCAGCGCCAGCACGTAGAATCGAATATTGAAGCGCACGAACGCGGACCCGAAGGTCGGCTCGCCGCATTCGTAGGTGGTCGATTTCTGCTCGGTGTACTTGGTCTTGGCGCGCAGTAGGCGGCCAATAGCGACCATGTTCAGGAGCACGAATGCGCCCCCGAAGAGCATGAAGATAAGGATGGTCAGGAAGTCTTGTTGCATGACTTCGGCCGGGCTCCCGGAGAAGGATCCGCCAACCTTAGATTCGGGCCTTGGACGGTTGCACCTTTTTCATTCGCCTCGGGTGTCCCAGGTCACGCTCCGGCCTCGGATCCGGGTGAATATCCGACGGTCGCGATTCCGCGCCCGCTGCTCTGGTGTCCACGCGGCGCCGTCACGTAGGATCGCGCCGCCATGGCCGCGCCGCGTATTGCCTACTGCACGAACGTCTCCCCGGCCCCGTCGGTCGAGGCTCTGGAGGCTGGCCTGAGTGGTATCTGGACGGACGTCCGCCAGCGCACCGGGCTCGAACGACTCGGCCTCGGGCTCTGGTTTCCGCGCGACGTCGCCGCGGAGCTCGCCGCAGATGACGCGGCGCTGGACCGCCTTCGCTCGTCCCTCGATGCGGCCAGGCTCGATGCCCTCACGTACAACGCCTTCCCGGCAGACGATTTTCACGCTCCCGTCGTCAAGCAGGATGTGTACGCACCGAACTGGCTGACCGCTGAACGACGCGCGTACACGCTCCACATGGCACGAATCGCCGCCGCACTCGCGAAACCGGGCGACGTCATCCCGATCTCGACCCTACCCCTCGGGTTCCCGAAGTGGGACGAGCGCCGACGACGCATCGCGGCCGACCAACTCGCCGAGGTCGCCATGAACCTCGCCGTCCTGGAGAAAGTCACCGGGGTCAGCGTGAGACTGGCGATCGAGCCCGAGCCCGCCTGCGTGATCGAGACCACCGACGAGATGGTTGCCTTCTGGAACGAGATCCTGCTCCCGATGGCGGCCGTGCGCGTCGAGCACGTCCAGAAGCACCTGGGCGTCTGCCTCGATCTCTGCCACGCCGCCGTCGAGCACGAAGATCCGATCGAGGCCCTCGCGCGCTACGCCGACGCCGACATACCCGTCCACAAGGTCCAGGTCTCCGCCGCCGTCGAGGTCCCGCGCCCCGACGATCCCGAGCAGCGCCGCCGCCTCTCGGCCTTCGCCGAAGAGCGCTGGCTCCACCAGGTCGGGGCGCCCGACCACCCCACCGCCCTCGATCTCCCGAACGCGCTCGCGGACGAGGCGCTCGCCGCAGCCGCCCCCTGGCGCGTCCACTTCCACATGCCGCTCCACGAGTCCGAGGTCGGCGGCCTGCCGACAACGCGCCCGATCGTGCAACGCTTCCTGCACCACGTCGCAACGCTCGACGCCCCGCCGCTCCTCGAACTCGAGACCTACACCTGGTCCGTGGTCCCCAACGCCCCCCTCGACCTCCCCGCCAACCTGGCAGCAGAGATAGCCTGGGTCCGCCAGCAGATCGAGCCCGCCAAGTAGACGTTCGCCCGGAGCCCGACGACGACGCCATCGCACAAGGTGTGACAAGGGGACTCCGCTTCGCTCAGGTTGCACTCGCGAGGCGCAGAGGATGGTGCCCGGTGATCGCGGGCATACCTGGCTCGGCGGCGATGACGCCCTCGGCCCGCTGCACACCGGGCACCGAGCAGCCGCTTCGGGACTCCGACGGAATTCACGAGAACGCGCTCCGTGCGTGGTCTGTGGCGGGGCGACGAGTGTCTCCTCGGAACCGGTTCCATCCGCCCCGGATCGAGCACGATCCACCGGGCGGCCTACTACTACCTCAAGAAGATGCAACCTGAGCGAAGCGCGGATCCCTCGCCCGAGCTATTCTTGTCTGAGCGATTGTCCCACTTCGCTCACGATGAGGTCTCTTGCGGAGACGGCTACAGCGGAGAGACGGGCTATGCGCTCGCCGCGCTTGACCACATCAGTCTCTGCGGGCTCGCCGCTCGTCGATCCGACGTACGCGAAGAAGCGATACGTCTCGCCAAGTGCGAGTCCCTCGAAGTGGTACGTGCCAGCCGCCGTGGTCACAGCACGCGGACGAACCGACGCGACGGGTCCTTCCAACGTGTCCGAGATCGGGCTCCGTGCGGGCAGGACCGAGACGAGCGCGCCCTCGACCGGCTGGCCGGCTTCATCGACGACTCGCCCCGACACACCGCAACGACCGGGGAGTTTGATCGTCATGCCGACCACATCGCTGCCGTCTCCAGAAGCCTGAAAATGAGCGGTTGCTTCTCCGAACGCGCTGTGCTTCGCCACGACGCACATCGGAGTGAACCGCTGCACACCGACCAAGATGAACGTGCCGTCTGCGCCACTGATCGCCTGGCCGCGCGCCCAGTCGGGAACCGCGACACCGCTGGCTCCTGGCGAGACGATCGCGCCGACCACCGGCTCGTCATTCGACCCCACCACTCGACCTCTGATCGAGAAACGCCGCTCGATCACCAACTCCGGCTCCGTCCCCGATCCACGGAGTACGACGTTCCTCGGTCGGGGCGCGACACACACGTCCGGCTCGGAAGGCGCCAGGTTGACCGTCGCCTTCCGCCCGAAGAGACCGCGCACGACGAACTCACCATTCACGTCCGTTTCGGCACGCCGGGCGCGGGCGCCCTCGGCGCTCCGTCCAAGCCCGACGACCACCCGTCGGTTCGCGACACGAACGCCCACGCCCGCTACGACGCGGCCACGCAAGGCCCACGGCTCCGGGACGCGGATCTCCGCATCGCCGTCATCCACGCGAATCGACGCATGAGCGCCGCCGAATTCGCCGATATCGACGACCACGTCAACCGTCGCGCCAGGTTCGAAGCCGTCTATCGCGAATTCGCCCGAGTCGTTCGTGACGCCTCTCAATGACCCGCCCAAGACCTCTGGCGCGCCCTGCACGACGACGAGCGCGCCCTCGATCGGCGTTCCGTCACTGTCCCGAACCACCCGCCCACGCAGTGCGCGCGACGGAGCCATGACGATGTCGGACGGCAGTTCGCCACACCTGACCCTCCACACCGCGCGCTGGGCGAAGCCGGCGGCCCGTGCCACGAGGCCGGACTGGACCGGGAGCGCGCCGAGCACCCGAAAACGCCCGTCTGAGTCGGTGTCACAGTCGCCGAGTGTCTCCAGCCCGTGACGCCCCCAGTTCACCGCGAACACAGTTGCCCCAGGGATTGCGACGCCACTCTCGTCCACGACGCGACCGCGAATTTCACGCGGAGCATGGAGCCGAAGTTCCACGAACGCGTCCTCGGCGAGCCTGAGAGCGCCGGGCGTGGACACTCCGCCAAGCGCCAGCGGGACGTCGGTGACAACAACATCTCCGCGTCGCCACAGGCTCTCGAACTGTCCATCCTCGCCGGTCACCGACGTCTGCACGGTTCCCGTATCTCCGCCTGCGTCGCTCGTTCGGACCCGGACCTCGACCTGCACGCCAGTCGCAGGGCTCCCAGAGACATCGATCACAACGCCTCGTAGGTACGCGCCTTGTCGGGCCGGCTGTGGCGCTGCGATGCTCGCGGAAGCGGCATCCGATCCGACATCGCTCACGCGCTTCCGAGCGGTAGTCGCCGACTCGCCGACGGACTCGGGGGCGCCCGCCGAGACCTCGGAATCGCGAACCTCCTCGCTCCGGTGCCGCGCGAGGAACAGACCACCGATGGCACAGACTGTCACGGCGACCGCGAGACCGCGCCTTCGGTTTCGCGTCATCGATTTCCTCCCCCAACGAGCGCCGCAGTCATCCCGTAACCTCGGCACTTTGTGTCCGGCGGCCACACGAGTCCCCGACCGCATCAATCCCCGGAGGCACCGTCGTTTCCCACTCGCCGCGAGACGGCCCGAGGGGGTGAGAAAAACGAGCCCGGCACAGCATTCCCACAGCATCCCCACGGTACAGCATTCCCACGCGGTCGCCCGTGGGAAGCGGCGGCTGAGAACCGACTCGTGGGGGATCCGACGAGGCGCTCGGGACCGAGACATTCAATAAGCCATGGAGACTTTGCAGAGGAGCCGAACGGGGGGTCGCCGTGCTTCTTGGACGGTCCCCTAACGGGCGCGACTCGCGACCTCGCTCATCCACCGACGGAGACGTGCGTCGAGTTGTTCGAGGGAGAGCCCCAGGCGGTTTGCGCACCAGGCATCCGGGGCCGTTGCGGCACCAACGTCGCTGAGAATCGCGTGGGCGTCGTCAGGGCGTCCCTCAAGGAGAAAGCGAGTGAGGAGGTACGAGGCGAGCACGTCTTCCGCAGTCATGCTGTTGACGTCTCGGCCGAGGACGATGCGGAGGTCGGGCCAATCATCGGTAGACGCGAGTTCCAGACCGAGTTCGAACCAGTTGTGTTTGGGGTCGAGCATCCGTGCGAAGCGTTCGCCGCGGGCACCGCTCTGGTTGGTGTAACCGTCGCGCCTGACGTACCAGGAGAGGTGGCTGCCGAGCATGGTCTCGGAGAGCCACTGCCCCATTCCCTCGTACGCCCACCCGCGCTTCGCATTGACGTCGAGAGTCTGGCGAAGATGCATCTGCAGCGCCTGGCGCAGACACCACTCGATCGCGCGCGGTTCGTCGCTGGCCCAGATGAAGATCACGTCGCCGCTGGGGGTCCAGACGCTGGCGAGAGTGCGGGCCCACGCGAGGTACGCTTCGTCGACGCTCGGATGCTTGGCGAAGACCTCGAGACCATCCTCCTTCGAACCGAAGAGAAACACACGAACGCGCATCGGGGGGAACGGCGGAGAACCGAGCGCGCGCGCGAACGCTCCGTGGGCTGCGGCGAACACACGTGCGGCTTCGACGGAAGAGGCGGCCCCGCGCATGGCGAGCACACGAACCGCGTCATTTTCGGATCCGTCGGCGAACTTCTTCACGAACGGGGCGTCATCGTCGTCTGGCTCGATATCATTCGGCTGCGATTGATCCGCGAGGATCTGCAGCATGTCAGCCCGTAGTACCTTGCCTTCCTTCAAGGCGGTTGCGGTTTCGCGGAGGACCCAGTGCTTGCCGAGGCGCACCTCGCCGTTCCACGCGCGGACCTCTTCGTCATTCGGGAGGATCACGGCGAGCTCGGCGACCGCTCTGCCACGATCGAGCAGCGAGACCGACTGGTCGTCGCGGAGCGCGATCGTGGCCTCGCGAAGCAGGCTCGCCACCTCGGCCAATCGTCGGCCGGCCTCTTGTGCCTTCGCCGCGTCGCGACTTCGGCCGGGGACACGATAGGACTTGCGCACCCACGTTCCATTCGGGCCCGCGACGTACTTGAGCACCCGCCGCGCTTTCGCGTGGTCCGGACGCAGGAGGAGGAGACCGGCGTACGCTTCGTGACGCTCGCGGCGGAGTTTCTGGGTCGCGCACCAGGCGGCGTGCTCCTCAAGACGCTGAGCGCATGGGCCGCGCTGGGCTCTCCACGCAGCGACAGTGCTCTCGGCGGCTTGGACACAGGCGATCCCATCTGCAACGACGAGCGCCCCGGTTGCAGCCAGCGTCCCCATCCCGATCAGTGTGAGCGAACGCATCCAACCCCGGTTTGTCATCACGTACACGCTTCTCCTGCGATCGCATCCTGATGATAGCGGCCGCCGCCTCCTCGTGTGGAGCGTACTGTGCGAGACGCGCCGGTTGCCGATCGTGATTCTGGGCTCGTCGACGTCTCGCGTTGGTTGAGGAGGTGCGATGCGGGCGGTGAGACCACGACGGCCGGTAGGAAGCCCAACGCCGATACCCACTCGAGGTCTTCCTTCTGACCTCCAGCCTCTGGTCACGCTCGCACCCACTCGAAACGTCGAGGAGCCTGATTCTGTCACGCCCCTTGCGCCCCTGACACGCCGTGCGACAACCGAACGCCCTCGGAGACTCGAATGGACGTCGCCCGCTCACTCCTACTCGCAACCACGTTTCTCGTCGTCACGGCATCCAGCGGCTCGGCCGACGAGGGCGAATGGAACGGGCTCCCGGACGACGTCCGTGCGGGCTATGTGGAGTTGGTGGACGCCGCCAGCGACCTCGGATACCGCCCCAAGAAGTCGTACGACGAGCTCCTTGCGCACGCCAAGTCGGCCAAGTCGATTACTGACACGCGCCGACTTCTGAGCGACCTGACTCAGCTCGCATTCGATCACGACATGGGCGACGCCTGGCTAGTGCGACTCGCGCACGAACTCGGGCGCGAGGAGTTGGGCGCGCTTGGTCCCGACGCCTGGCCGCGTGACGTGGAACTCGTCAGGATTTCCCTGCGGGATGGCCTGGAGATGGTGGGTACGGGCGGGCCGCTCACGCGTCGCTACGACAACTTCACCGCGAAGCAGCTTGCGGGGCAGTGGTACTTCGAACCCAATTTGGGAGCGCCCGGCCTCGGCAACTGGAACATCACCGCGGACGACCTCGTGCGAACGCAGCGTGTACGCGTGCGGGTGCCGGATCGCGTGCTCGTCGAGTTGCTCACAGACGAACTGGACGACGACGGACAGCTCGCACTCACCGGACGCTGGTTGGTGCCAGGACGCGGCATCCAGACCTCTGTCGTCCATCTCGAGCCGCGCCGAATTACTGCCGGAGGCACGCTCTTCGTGAGCACAGAGCACGGAGTGCAATGTGTACTGCCGACACACTTCTATCCGGGTCTGGCGAACGTGCCCTCTGCCCCGTCAGACCTCGCCGTACAGGTGGGCTGGGAGCGCCTCGATCCGGTGGAGGAGGAGGAGGAGGAGGAGGAGGAGGAGGATGACGCGTTCGACGCGCTCCACGAATTGGTCGCCGCTCTCCGAGAGAAGGCACCCGACATCGCGTGGCCCACCCCCTTCGATCC
>JAJRPF010000028.1 GCA_024280885.1 Planctomycetota bacterium
CTTTGCGTTGTGCCGACTCCGTCGGCACCCCTCGCTTCGCTCGGGTGTTCGGCTTCGGTCGCGGCTCCGGCTGCTTCAACCGGGGCCGCGCCCGGGGTTCGTTGCCGCGCCTCGGGGCGGATCCGCGACGCGTAAGTGAGCTCGTTGCATAGTAGGGTTTCGCAGGCGGAATCCGCTCTCTACGCCTCACCGCGAGTGTCACGGTTTGTGCTGGCGCACAAACCCCGCCACTCGCTCGCGTTTCCGGCGTTGCCGTGGTGGGTGGGGCCTCTTGCGGTCGGCGCGTTCGCCCGTCTTGTGCATCTGCAGCGGCGGATCTGCGGCATCTTCGCCATCTTCGCCATCTCACAGACCGGGTCGGCCTTGGGGCCTTATAGCCTCAAAGGTCGATCGGCGTCGTTCGGTCAACAGCGTGGAGTTGAGGCTATAAGGCCCCAAGGCCGACCCGGTCTGGTTGTATCTGGTCCCGATCGACTGAGGGGGTGTCGGTTGCCCTCGACGTGCGTGGCTATTCGGAGGGTACCCGGGCATCGGCGCGACACCTGGCGCCGGCTGTCCAACCCCTTGAGCGCCGCTGACCGGGGACCCGGAGCAACGTGCGAGGACGGACGCTGAGTGGTGGATCGTCTCCGCGCCTTTCCCCGTTCTCTCCCCGGCCTCTCCGACGCCCCTCTCCCCGTCTGATTCCCCGATCAACCGAGCGGATGCGCGGTGTCGAAATCGCGTGCCTGGCTCAATTCTTGCGCGCGCTGACGATGCTCGCCCTCGTCCATCCGGGCGGCCGCGCGAAGGAATTGAGCCTGGCACGCGATTTCGACCCCTCGACGAGTCGCGATCCATCCGGATCTCCCAATCCCAATCCCAATCCCAATCCCCCCGGGACGCCCCTGCGCCTACCCGCCGCCCATATACCGGACCGTCAGCTTGCCGTCTTCGTACGTCCACGCGATCTCGTGGATGTTGTTGATGTACTCGAGCGCCTGACGGACCTGGAAGCCGGCCGGTAGGCTCACGTCGATCACCACGTCTTCGTTGTCGGCGATGCCGCCGAATTCCACGGTGACGCCGATCTTGCGCCCGAAGTCCTCCATCGCGGCGTCGAGCTTCTTGTTGCGCCAGACGATCTCGGGGATTTCCTGGTCGAGGAATGCCTTCAAGACGGCGTCGGTCTTCGGTGGGCGCAGATGCGTTCCCAGCGTGTGCTTGCCGATGTCGATGGCTTCGATGGCGTTCTCGTATTCGAGCATCAGGTAGTGGCGCAGGTGCTTGTCGTTCTTCAGGTAGGCGGCGCGGTTCTCGGCATCGGCCTCGGCGTCGCCGGTGGGATCGACGGGTGTCATTCCGAGGAACGACTTCTGCGCGATCCGGCGCTGGTTGTGTCGGTCGCTGGCCTCCTCGATGATCCAGATCTTCATCAACTTCTCGCGTAGGAAGTCGACGTCCATCGTCATCACGCCCTGTGGCGCGTCCGCGGCTTTGTCCTCGCCGCGCACAGATCCCGTGAGCGCGAACGCCGCGAACCCTGCGCCGAGCGCCGCGCCGTAGATCAGGCCGTTGCTCCATACGCGTCGCCCGCGTGTCCGTTCGCTTCCGGACGTGCCATTTCCAGAGACACCGCCCCCGGACATCACTTCTTCTCCTTCACGTACTCGCCCGTCTCGTCCTCGCGCTCCCAGTACCTCAGCCTCACGCCCGGGTGGTTCTTCTCGTATTCGATGAAGCGCGTCTCGTTGGGGGTGAGGCGCCTGAAGAGCATGATTTCGCCGTCCTGGATCACGTACCGGAGCTTGAAGTAGTTGCAGAGCGACCCGAGCACTGTGGACGCCTTGGCAGAGCTGAAGTCCATCGTGATCATGTTCATCTGCACGACGTTGTAGGCCATCCGGATCTTGACGCCGAGTGCACCGGAGAGATCGTTGATGCACTTGCGGAACGAGACGTCGCCCCAGTGGACCTCGTTCAACTCCGTCTCGTGGATGATGCGCATGACCGCTTCGTCCGAGAGCTTGGAAGTCGGGAGAGCCAGCACGCCATGGAGGATCTCCTTGCTGGCCTGCTTGGTGGCCATGTAGTCGCGCAGCATGTCGCCGATCTCGCCGCGGACTTGCTTGCGCTCCGGCGTGGTGAGACCTTCGTCGAGCTTCTCGGTCAGCGCATGGAGCGCGAGCATGTCGGCGTTCGCCTTCGTGCCCAACTCGCCGAGTCGCGGCAGGGCGCGTTGCACCCGCTCGTAGTCGAGCAGCTTGCCCTTGCCGAGCGCCTCGCCGTCCGCGGGCGCTACCAGGGCAGCCAGAGCCGCTCCCGTCGCGAACGCAACTCCGATCAGGGCCTTCCTCGATTGCATGTGACGCTCCTCCTATCCGACCACCGAATTCCCATGTCGTCTGACGCACGACACCGCGTCCTCGTGCCCGGATTTACCAAGTTACCTCACACGCAGGGCTCTGCCTCGGTGGAACGGACGAGCGCGGCTCAGGTACAGGCTCAGTGCGAGACTGTATCGCGCTCTGGAGTCAAGTCGGAGGCTCACACATGCCGATCCGAGGGAGCCGACTCGATCGTGTGATCGGGAATGGATCGATTGGTCGAACGCGAACCGGGAACCGGGAGCATCGGATGTCGGACTGCCGTTTCGGACGCTCACTCTGCCGTGAAGGGCAGGAGTGTGCACGCTGCCGGGCCGAGCGTGTCTCAGCCGACGAGGCGCATCCCGAGGAGATCCTCCGTGCGTACTTCGACGTCTCCGGACGTTCGGACGACACCACGGACCGCGAGGTGGTCCCGCGCTCGCACGACCTGAACGAGACAGCGTCGATCACGTCTGCTCTCGACACCAGCGACCTGGTGCTGATCGAGCCGCTCGGGGAGGACGACGACGAGGACGTGCACATCGACATCGACGTGCACTTCGAGCATGCCTCCGTGCCCGCGGGCGCAGAGCCCGTCGTCCACGCACTGATCGAACTGACGCCGCGCGGTCGCGGACTCGTGGAGGCTGACGCCGGCCCGGTCTCGCACGTGATCCTCGCTCTCGACGTCTCGGCGAGCATGGACGACCCGAAGAAGTTCCCGCTCCTGGTCGAAGCGTTGAAGCGGATGCTCTACGACCTGCAGGATCCGGATGCGCCCGACGTGTTGGTCTCCGTCGTCGTATTCGCGTACGGCGCCGCCAAGCTCTTCGACTCGGTCCTCGCTCGCGACATCGATCCGCGCGAGATCGAGGGCGCGCTCCGATCATCCCCTCTGATGTTCGGCCGGTACACGGACGTTGCCGGCGCGCTCGGACGCGCGGGTCGCATTGCGTACGACGCGCACCGCGCCAATCGACGCATGCCGCTGCGCATCGTCGTGCTCACCGACGGGCACCCGCAGGACTTCAAGGCGGCCTCCGCCGCGATGACGCGGATCGGGCAGATCCCTGTTGACGTTGATTGCCTGGCGTTCGGTGACGATGCCGACGTTCTGGCGATGAAGCGCCTGATCTGTGGGCGACGCGGCGGCACCGTCAAATTGGTGCAGGCCGACACGATCGGCGACGCGTTTGCACGGGTGGCAGAGGTCGCCCAACTCGTGGTCGCAAAGCGCTCGCTGCTGGACGTGGAACTCTCCGGCGGCGTCGTGGGCGGCGCGGCGTTCCGCCATCGTCCGGGGCGGCACGCCTTCGGCAATTCTGCTTTCATCGCAGGGACGCAGTTCTCGACGGATCTCGGCACATTGCAACGTGATCGAACGTACTCACTCGTCGTCCAATTGCGTCTGCCCTGGACGGATGCGGCGGAGACCGAGGTCGGCTCGATCGTCGTGCGCGTGCCGGGCGACGGCGGCCCACGTACGTTCGAACGCGTCGTGGCTATCGCCCGTCATCAGAGCAGCGAAGTCGGCACTCCGAACCACGTGGTTCGCAACGCCGTCGAGATCGTCAGTGGCATGGGCGACGCCGAGATCGACCAGGTGCTGGCCTCGCTGCTCGCACGCCGCGAGTTGCTCGCAGCGGAGCAGCGTTCGGACCGCCTCGTCGCGATCCTCGATCGGGCAATCGACCGCATCCAGAAGAGCGGCTCGATGGACGGCATGAGCAAGGCCGAGATTGCCGCGCTGGCGTCTCATACTCGGACAGTCGTCGCCGGACGCGTGGGCTGAACGTGCCGATCACCGCCGTACCGAGAACGCAGCGCGAGGAACGTCTGGTTCGACGGATGATCGGGCGTGGCGAAGCCGGGCTTGCCGAGTCCCTCTGCGCACTCAAGGGGGTCACGTTCGGCCGTCGGTTCGTCTTTCGTTCTCTCTACGCGATCGGCGGCGAGGGCGCGGTGTACGACGTCGAGGATCTCCAGGATCCGGGCGGAGCGCCGCTCGTCGGCAAGGTCGCGCTGCACCCCGTACATCGTCCGTTCGAACTCACCGCCGAGAGCATCCGTGTCCGGCGCATCGCGCTGCGCCGCGAGTCGGTGATGCTCGCCACGTGTGGGAGCGTCTGGATGCCGGAAGACGTGGGCCACTTCCAGTTCGAGAACCCCGCTCTCGACCCGCGGCGCGGTGGCGCGTACGCCGAGGCCGAGCCGGTTCTGCTCATGGAGAAACTCCCGGGCATCGACCTCGATCGATGGCTGGCGCGCGTGCATAAGCGCGGCCTGCCGGCAGCCATTCTGAAACGCACTCTCGATCGCTATTCCGTCGCGCTGCTGCAGTCGGTTGCGGATCTTGCGGATCGCGGCTTCCACTACGCCGATCTGCGCCCCGGAAACGTGCGCGTGATCCCCCAGCCCGTTCGCCGCATTCGGCTGCTCGACGCCGGCAGCATCGTGCGCGATGAGGAGCGCTCGCAGCTCTTCCCCCACGTGCCCGCGTACTTGCCGTGTGACGAGTTCAAGCGCGCGAGTCAGGGCGGGCGGATCGAGGTCTCGGAGCCCGTGACGGCCGTGATGGCGGGGCGCTCGCTCTACGAAATCGCCACCGGCGAGCCGCCGTTCCCGGGCGAGGTGATTGACAGCGTACGACTCGCCGCCTCTCCCGTGTCGAAGCCGGTCGCGGAGGTCATCCTCGCTCTGGCGGAGGGCGAGGTCGGCTCCGTGCGCGCCGCGTTGGAGCAACTCACGCGGCGTGCCGTTCGGCGCGTTGCGCGTCCGGAGCATCGGACCAAGGAACGGATGCTCAAGGCGGCGCAGTCAGCGGTCGCGCCTCCGGCTGCCGCCGAGGGCGACTGGCAACCGGCGGACTTCCTCAATCAGGGCGACGTGGCGTTGCCTCCTGCGCCACCTGTGCCTGCGCTTGCCGAGCCAAGTGCTTCCGCGCCATCCACTCCAGCCGTGTCGAGCGCTGTGGGGGGTGTCGCTGCGCCGCGCTTCGTCGCGACCCCGTCCGCGTGGCCAGCGCGCGTTCGCTCGTGGTGGGTGCGGCTGCGAGCCCGCTTTCTGCGGCGTTGATCGCATTCAGGCGTCGGCGAGATGGGTGCGTTCTGACGCGATTCGCGTGCAGCGCGCACTCATTCTCCGCACTCGACGGGGCGCGTGGCGTCGGGGCGCGGAAGCGCTGCGACCACCTCGATCGCCGCCGCTAGCCCGGCGAGAAGTGTCGCCTCCGACAGACTCGGTTCTCCGGTCTCGACGTGCTCCGGAAATGGCGGCAGATGGACGAAGCCCGCGCGGACTCGCAAGCGGTTGCGGTCGCAGTGGCGCAACGTCTGGTACAGCACCTGGTTGCAGAGGAATGTCCCTGCGTCGTCGGAACCGGCGGCGGGCGCTCCGGCCGCACGCGTCGCCGAGACGAGTTCGTCGATTGGAACGGTCGAGAAACACGCAGCGGGACCTGCGGTCTCGATGCGTTCGCCCCCCCGACGAACGCCGTCGTTGTCCGGGCGCGTCGCCCCGCGGCGGTTGACCGCGACGCGCTCGAACGAGATGACGCGACGATCTGCGCCCAGCCCGAGAAGCAGCACGGTGTCGAAACGCTCGTGATCGAGCGCCTCGCGGATCGGGGAGAAGGCGTCGCGATAGCTGACGCGCAGAACCCGCGTCGAGATCACGGCTCCCCCCGGTGCCGCTGCGGCGAGCGGTCTCAGGACGCGTTCGGATGGATTAACGGGGTGCGGGCCAAACGGCTCGAACCCCGCCAGGAGGACACGGGCGGGCATCTCGGTGCATGGTACACGCGACCGCGCTGCACTCGCCTCTCCGGCTCCATTCCTACCCTATGGGCTGCAAAGGCAACTACGATGGTGAGGCATGAGTGAGGTTCTCTACTCGATCGAGCACGCCAACGCGGCCTTACCGCTGCTGAGGGCGATTGTGACCGACGTGGTCCGTCTCGAGCACACCATCGTGACGACGACGCGGGCGTATCGCCGCTTGAAGGCGGATCCCCGGAAACCGCAGGCCGAACTCAACTACGCGCAGCGCGAACTCGGCGGATTGGTTGCCGAGCGCGATGCGTGTGCAGCCGAACTCACAGAGCTCGGCGTGCGCTTGGGCGACGCGGCGCGCGGCGTCTGCGACTTCCCCTCGGAATTGGACGGAGAACTCGTCTATCTCTGCTGGGAACTCGGCGAGGAGCGCGTCGAGTTCTACCACGCGCTCGATGCCGGGTATGGCGAACGCCTGCCGTTGCCCGTCCCGGCCGGCGTCTCGTAGTCGGCGTTCTCTGGGTAGCGTTCTCTGGGTAGCGTTCTCTGGGTTGCGTTCTCTGGGTAGCCGCGCTCGCGACCGACGGCGCGCTCACATTCCGAAGCGCAGCGCCAGCCAGAGTCCGGCACCGAGCGCAGCGCCGACTCCCGTGATGGTCCATGGCCCGCCGCCGACGAGGGGGCAAGCCATCAGGAGCACCCCCGCGACGAGCTGTGGGGCGCGACGCTGCTTCTTCCCGTAGAGGAAGATGCCTGTTCCGAGAGCGCTCACGACGATGCCGGCAAAGAGTTCGCCCGGGGTGAAGTCCATGGCGTGCATCATCGCAGATCTGGGAACGGTTGCAGCCGATGCAACCGACGCCGCGGCGGGGGGCGCGAGACAGGCCGTCAGTCGGCGAGCATTCGCGCGAGCAAGTAGTCGCGGATACCGGTCTGGTGAAATGCGTCCGGCGCGTGATCGGTCGTGTCGGCGATCACGAGTGGCCCCGTGTCTGGCGTCTTGGTGAGCAGGCCGTGGGAGCCGCGCACGAGCGACGTGTCGAGCGGCACGAAGTCGAGCAGATTGCGGAGCCCCAGTTTGCGCAGGATGACCTTGCCGATCGTGCGCGGACCGATCAGTGGCTTGGTCGGGTCCATGAAGAGTTCGCGCGGGTCGTAGCCCGGCTTGCGGTGGATGTCGACCGTGCGTTGGTAGTCCGGCGCGTCGGCGGGCGAGCGCCACCAATCGTGCGCGAACCAGCGGTCGTCGTCGGAGAGCAGGATCAACTCGCCCGAGCGCTCGTGGTCGAGCCCGATCTCTGCGCGTTCTTCGCCGCCGAGAACGCGTGCGATCCCGTCGGCGCCCCCGAGCGCCTCGCGGGCGGAGCGCGCAGCTTCGGATGTACGGCAGTAGACGTGTGCAATCTGGTGATCGGGTACCGCAAACGCGCGTGATGCGCCGTGGTCGAGCAACTCGCCCGTCATGTCGTGGCGGAACGAGAGCAGGTTGGCCGACCGCAAGAGTCGATTCGGGAAGACGGCGTCGCGGACCGGCATGATCCCGTACTCGGAGAGCGCGACGACTCCGTAGCCGCGTGCGCGGTAGGCGTCGATCAGGCGTCCCGCCTCGACATCGACCCGCGCCACCTCGTCGGCGATCGAGGGATGCTGTGGCCCGACCTGTTGGAGCGCGTAGTCGAGGTGGGGGAGGTAGACGAGCGAGAGCGATGGAGCGTGCCACTCGAGGAGCCGCAGGGCCGACTCTGTGATCCAGCGCGTGGAGCGGATGTCAGCCTTCGGGCCCCAGAAGAAGAAGAGCGGGAACGTGCCGAGTTCCGCCTGCAAGCGGTCCCGCAGGTCGGCCGGATGTGAGTAACAGTCCGGGATCTTGCGTCCGTCAGCCGGATAGGCCGGGCGCGGCGTCACGGAGTAATCCGCCGACCCGTACATGTTGAACCACCAGAAGAGGTTGGCGGTGGTCGCTCCGGGACTGCGGCGGCGCAACTCGTCCCAGACCTTGTCGCCGTGGACGAGGTGGTTAGACTGCTTCCAGAAGCCGACCTCGGCTCGGTCACGGAAGTACCAACCGTTCGCGACGATGCCGTGCTCGGACGGCAGGCGACCGGTCAGCATCGATGACTGTGCTGTGCAGGTGACCGCGGGCAGAACCGGGGTCAGCGGCGCCGAGAACCCGTCCTGCGCCAGCGCCGAGAGATTCGGCGCATGACGCAGGAGCTCGGGGGTGAGACCGACGACGTCGAGGACGAGGAGCGGTCTCACGGTTGAGTCATTACTCCGCGAGGTGCGAGGCACTGAGGTTGCGGACGATCTCGGCGATCAACGCAACACCATGACCGGTGCCACGCCCTCCGCGGAATGCGGGACCGGCGATGTCGAGGTGCAACCACGGGATGTTCAATTCTTCGATGTGGTTGTAGATGAACTGCCCGGCGGCTGATGTCTGCGCGTTCATGCGGTCGGCGACCGAGTTGCGCATGTCCGCGACTTTGCTCTTGAACTCCGCGTGGAAGAACTCCGGGCAGAACATGAGGGGCAGTGTGAGATCCCCCGTGGCGCGACCGCATTCAACGCTCAACGACTCGAGGCCCGCGCGGTTCGAGACCGTGCACGAGACCGCGCGACCGGTGGCGACCAATGCGGCACCCGTGAGAGTGGCGGTGTCGATGATGACGTCGGCTTTCACCTGGCGCGCCGCCCACGACACGCCGTCGGCGAGAACCAGGCGGCCCTCGGCGTCGGTGTTGTTGATCTCGACGGTCTTGCCGGAGTGCATGTGCAGGATGTCGTCCGGGCGATAGCTGTGCGGGCCGATCGCGTTCTCGGCCAGGCAGCAGAGAGCGACCACGCGATCCTTCGTCCCCGCATTCACGAGCGAGAGGAAAGCACCGAGCACCGCTGCCGCACCGCCCATGTCGCACTTCATATTCGGCATGCCCGCGCCGACCTTGATGTTCAGGCCGCCGGTGTCGTAGACGATGCCCTTGCCCACGAGCGCGACCGTGCGCTTGGCCCGGGCGGGCTTGTAGTCGAGGATGAGGAGGCGCGGCGCCTCGACGGCGGTGCGACCGACGCCGTGGATGCCACCCAGGCCCTTCGCGAGGAGCTTGTCGCCGACGATGCTCGTTACGCGCACGCCCTTGATGCCCCGGCAGGCCTTCCGCGCCTCTTTTTCGAAGGCCGTCGTCGTCATCTCCTGCGGCGGCGTGTCCACCAAGCGCGCTGCGAGCCGGACCGCCGAGGCGGTCTCCTTCACGGTCTTCGAGACCTTCACGGGCGTGCCATCGGCGAGTGTGAACACGACCGTCATCCGACCGCCATCGTCCTTCTTCGAGCGGGCGTTGAAGACCGGGAATGCGCGCGTGATGGCCACTGCGGCGCCCATGACGTGGGCGGGGTCGTCTACGCATACGATGACGGTTGACTTCTTCCCGGCGGCACCGGAACTCGGCAACGTCTTGTAGATCGCCTCCGAGCGCGACGGCGCATTGTGGCGGGAGACGGTATCCGGGAGCACACACACCGCGAGGCGCCGCGGCGCGCCTTCCGGTCCATACGTGCCGCCGACCGCGCCCATATCACCCGGCTTGGTGTCCTCGACCGCGCGATCGAGTGCGGACGCCCAGTCGTGGCCGATGACCGTGCGGTGGTAGCCGGCGTCCAGAGCGGACTTGCTGGCGACGACGATGACAGCTTCGGCGCCGCGGAGGGCGGAGCTGACCTTGGAAGCGAAACGGATGTCGGGCACGGGCAGGCCTCTTCTCTGTTGGTGTTGTCTGTTGGGGCAGTCCGCGCGGCACGCTGGCGACGCGCACGGGGGCCCGGAGAGGGGATACCCCGAAATCGACCGGGAGCGGAGTCTACGGCGCGCGTCGGAGGCGCACGAGAAAGCTGCCCGGGGAGCCCGCTTCGCCCGGGACGGCGCGACGGATCTCCGGGGCGTGGAAGCTTGACCCCGGGGGCTTCGCGGCGTCGCATGGTCGCGTCGTGTTCATGCTCGAACTCCTCCAGACGGACCCCCTAGCCTGGGCGGCGGTCTTTTTCGCCGTCGTTGCGAGCATCGTTCTGCACGAACTGGGGCACGCCCTGGCGGCGACGTGGGAGGGGGACGACACGCCGCGCCTGCGGGGCCACCTGACCTGGAATCCGGTCGTCCACATGGGCTGGATGTCGATCGGTCTCGCGGCGTTCTTCGGCATCGCCTGGGGCCTGACACCGGTCAACCCGCATCGCTTCCGGCACCGCCGCTGGGGTGACGTCATCGTTGCGGCAGCCGGGCCCGCCGTGAATCTCGGACTCGCGATCATGGCGACGGCGCTCCTCGAGCTCAGCATCATGAGCAACGCTCCAGAGAAGATCGCCAACTTCTGGTGGATCGTCGCGCTGCTCAACGTGGCGCTCTTCCTGCTCAACATGATCCCCGTGCCGCCGCTCGACGGGTTCACCGTTCTGGACGGCTCCCTCAACATGGGCGAACTCGGGCGCTGGCTGCGCACTCTCGGGAGCTGGCCTATGCTCTTCGTGCTCGTCCTGCTGAGCCGCGGCGGCTTCTTCAGTGTGGTTGCCGACGGCACGAACCTGCTGCGCCTCGTGTGGTCATTCGTCCTCCCCGGGGGTGCGTGATGCGCGCCGTCGTCTACCGCGGCATCGGTGACGTGCGCGTCGAGGACTTGCCCGTGCCCGAGTGTGGCGACGGCGAGCTACTCGTGCGCATTGCCGCGTGCGGCGTGTGCTGGACCGACCTCAAGAAGGTCGATCACGGGACCGTTCCCCCGCCGCGTGTTTTTGGTCACGAGATGGCGGGCGTCGTCGAGCGCGTGGGCGCTGGTGCGGAGCGCTTCGCCGCCGGCGAGCGCGTGCAGGTCTATCACCACATCCCGTGTCGTGCGTGTCCGCTCTGCGAGCGGCGTCTCTACGCGCAATGCCCGGGCTACAAGCAGACCGGCGTCGGCGCCGGGTACGAACCATCGGGCGGCGGCTTCGCCGAATACGTGCGTGTCGCGCCGTGGATCGTGTCGGGCGGCGGCGTGACGCGCGTTCCCGACAGTGCGACGCTCGAAGCGGCGTCGTTGCTCGAGCCGATCAACACGTGTCTCAAGTGCGTGCGGATTGCAGCACCGCGAGAAGGCGACGCGGTCCTGGTCGTCGGCGCCGGAGCGATCGGGCAGATCCTCATTCGGTTGCTCGTCCTCGAGGGAGCGCGCGTCGCCGTGAGCGAACCTCTCGCGGACCGTCGCAAGCGCGCGCTCGAGGGCGGCGCCGAACTCGCCGTCGACCCCTTCGCCGACGATGTGAGCGCCGCCGTGACCGCCTGGGCAGGGCGTGCCGGATGCGATGCGGCGATCGTGGCAGTCCCCGGGCAGGCACCCCTTGATACCGCGGTCAGCGCGTCGCGTCCCGGCGGGCGGATCGTGCTCTTCGCGCACACGAAGCTCGATGATCCCGTGACGTTGGATGCTGGGCAGATCTGCTACCTCGAGAAGGATGTTGTCGGCGCGTACAGTGCCGACGCCGACCTGAACGACGAGGTCGCCGAGCTCGTCTTCTCGGGCCGTTTGCGCACCGATGACTTGATCACGGACCGCTTCGATCTTGCCGATGCAGCGCGCGCATTCGATCTGGCGCGCTCTCCGTCCGACGGCTCGCTGAAAGTTCTGCTGACGACGGGCTTCGACGCATGACGGGCGCAGAGACTCAGCAGCCAACGTCATCGCCGAAGATGATGCGCGCGGCGCTGCTGCGCGGTGAGCGTGACGTGGTGATCGTGGACGTCGCGCGCCCCGTGCCGGGACCGGGCGAGATCGTGATCCGCGTCGAGGCCGCGCTCATGTGTGGCACCGACGCGAAGGTCTATCGGCGCGGCTACCACGCCCGCATGCTCTCGCCGCCTTCTCTCTTCGGGCACGAGTATACGGGCGTCGTGAGTGCCGTCGGCGAGGGCGTCGATGCGTTCGTCGAGGGCGACGCTGTCGTCGGGGGCAACAGCGCTCCATGCGGTCGCTGCGCGTACTGCCGCGACGGACGCGCGGCGCTCTGCGATGACCTGCTCTTCGTCAACGGCGCGTTCGCCGAGTGGATGCTGCTGCCGCAGCGCGTCGTTCGCTACAACCTGCACGCGCGGCCCGCGGGACTCGCGCCGACGATCGCGGCGTCGATCGAGCCGGTCGGCTGCGTGCTGAAGGGCATCGAGATGGTCGCGCTGCGTGCGGGTGAATCGGTCCTCATCCTGGGCGCGGGTCCGATCGGGTTGGTTTTCGCCGCCGAGATCGCCGCGCGCGGAGCACACGCTGTCGTCTTTGCGCGCAATGCGGCCGCGGCCGAGATCGCCCGCCGCATGCACGCGCACGACGTCGTCGTCGGCCCGTCCATCGACGCGTGCCGCGACGCCCTTCTGGGAGCGGCGCCCGACACGCGTGGTTATGACATCGTCATCGACGCGGCCGGTGCGACGGCGACCAGTCAAGCCGCGCCGTCGCTCTGCCACAAGGGCGGGCGCGTGCTGCTCTTCGGAGGGTGCTCCGCGGATGCGCGCGTCACGTGGGAGCCGGCGCGCCTGCACTACGACGAGATCGCCATCCTCTCGTCGTTCCACCACACGCCGCGCCACGTCGCCGCCGCACTCGATGTGCTCGCCGAAGGGCGCCTCGATATCTCGCCGCTCCTCGAGGAGCCGGTCGGGCTGGATGGAGTGGCGGCCGCGCTCGACGCGATGTGTGATCGTCGGTTGCGCGGCAAGGTGCCGGTGCTCCCGCACGGAGTCGGCACGGGCTGATGGCAGTGCGCCCGATCGTCGGTGTCGCATTGACTCTGCTCGTCGCCGGGGGCAGCGCGCTCGCGTGGGCCGCGACGACCGCGAGCGCGGTCAATCGCCCGATCCGCGCGACGTCGAAGTACTTGGCGACCGCGCAACCACGCGCCGCGGCGGCAGCGTACGGGCGCCGCGTGCTGCTGATCCACACCCCGCCGCTCGAGGCCGCGCGCGGGGATGTGTACGAGAGCGCGCGTGCGCCTGGTGGGTGGGAGCTCTACGACGCCGCGCCCGCCGCCGCGCCGCGCTTCGCTGCCGCTATGGCACGTGTCGCGGCTGCCGCAGCCCGCGACTGGGAGGCGGGGCGAAGCCTGTCCGCGAAGATGGTCCGGCAACTGGCAGAGGCCGGAATCGCGCTGGTCTTCGTCGAGGACGGACGTCGTATTGTCTCGCCGGAGGGGGCCGCAGACGGTCCCGGTGTCTCGCCCGAGGCGAGTGTGCCTGGCCTGCGCGTGCGTCGCGCCGAGCCCGTGATGCGCGTCGCCGATGCGGAAGCTGGCCCGAGTGAGGATGGCCAGAGTACAGACGGCGAAGTCGCAGATGGCGGTGCCGAGAGCGTGTCGCGACTGGAGATCGTGACGCAGGTGCGCGACTTCGAAGACGGGCTCTGGGGCGGGCGTGTTGTGGTCGAGGTCGAGACGCCGGGGCGGCACGTCTTCGCGTGGCCCGCGGAGGGCGCGCGCGTGACAGTGAACGGCGTCGCCGTCGCAGCGCAGGTTCACGCCGAGGAGTTGCCGCTGCTGGCACTCGATCTGGAGGTCGGAGACGCGCGGGTCGAGGTCAGCTACGCCGACTCTCGCGGACGCACGTGGGCAGCCGGCGGAGGGGCGCTGGCGCTCGTCGTCGGGGTTCTCTCCCTGATGCTCGCGTTCCGTCCCCATCCGGACCGCGGGGACGAGGCCGACGACGAGAACGAGAACGATGGCGTCGATCGCGGCGCTGCCGTCGAGGGCAACGCGTGAAACTCGTCGTCCAGCGCGTCGCACGGGCCGCTGTCAGTGTGGACGGTCAGGAGACTGCGCGGATCGACGGCGGCCTGCTCGTGCTCCTCGGTGTCGAGGTGGGCGATGTCGACGACGACGCCGACCGGCTGGCGGCGAAGATCGCGAAGTTGCGGATCTTCCCCGACGCGAAGAAGCCCATGAATAGCAGCGTGCGCGACGTCGGTGGCGCGGTGCTTGTCGTGAGTCAATTCACGCTCGCCGCGGATCTCTCGCGAGGCAATCGGCCATCGTTCGTGCGCGCCGCCGCGCCAGCCGAGGCCGAGCGGCTCTACCTGCGCTTTGCGACGGTCCTGGCGGCGCAGGGAGTGCCGGTGGCGACGGGACGCTTCGGCGCGATGATGGACGTCGAACTCGTGAACGCCGGCCCAGCCACGTTCGTTCTCTGAAGACGGCGCCGTCAGCGGAGGGAGTCGATCGCTTCGCGCGCTGCGTGGATCCACACTCCCGGTTCCAGCAGCAATAGTGCGCCGACCCCCGCGCCCGCCCCCAGGAGCAGCCCGAGAGCCAGGCCGCGCCCGAAGATGCTCCGCGGTTGCGATGCATCCATCGGTCCCGCAGGTGCGATGGGTGGCCGCGCGCCGTCGGCGGCGGGCCGCTGCATGATCGCCGTCCGTTCCACGGGCCCGGCGTCGCGAGTCGCTGCGTCGTCGCTTGTGCTATGGGGTATCGAGCGACCGTCAAGGCGGGCGTCGATGATGCGAATGCGCGGGCCGCGCGACCCGAGGCGAAGCACCGCGCCGCGTTGCGCCATCGCCTCGCCGGCAATCCGCGAGCCATCGAGGAGCGTCCCATGCGTCGAGCCAAGGTCGCGCACGATCAGGCCATTGGTGCGCAGAACGACCTCACAATGGCGGCGTGAAACGCCCTTGCGATCGAAGCTCACATCGCAGTCCTCGCTGCGTCCCAGCACGACTGCGGCGGCCTCGATTCGATGAACGTCGGAGCCCTCCTGGAGCACGAGCAGTGCACGCCCACTCATCGGCTGTCCTCGCCGCTCGACGGTGCCTGGCGGTCGCGCGCTCCATCGTCATGCGTGCCATCCGGCCAACCGCGGAGCGTGTCGCCCCACGGGGTGAAGACCGCCGCCGCGGCAACGACGATGACGCCGAGTACGAGCCCCACGATCAGGCCGGGAATGAACCCGGTCGTGCGCGGCTCTTCGATCGAATCGGTGGTCGGCGCTTCTTCGTGGCGAACCGACGTGGGGGTGTCGGCGGGCGCGCTGCGATCGGTCGGCGCCTGCGCGGGCGGAGAGACGCCGACCGTCGGCGCCTCGCCTGCGGGTGCGGCCCGACGATCGGTGCGCGTGGCTCCGCGCCGGACGTCGTGCGACGCGCCGGTCGCTTCCATCGGCATGGCCACTGGGATTGAGCCTGTCGTCTGCGGCACGCCGACTTCGCGTGTGCGCGCTTCGCTCGTCTCAGGCGGCGGGGCCGGCGCAGCGGCCGGGGCCACGCGGATCTGCGCCGCGAGTGCCGCCAGGCCCGCATCGCCGGGCATCATCGTCTTCTCCATGGCCTCCGGATCGACTGTGGCCACATCGCGCTCACCGAACACTCCCGCGACGAGGCGGAATTCGGGGCCCTCCTGCCCGATCCGCAGGATGTCGCCGATGCACATCCGCACGCGTCCGGCCGCGCGTCCACCGTTCACATACGTGCCATTACTCGAGCCGAGATCCTCGACGAAGATCCCGTCGGCATCTGCCTGCACGCGGCAGTGACGGCGCGAAACGAGCGGGTGCGTGACCTGGACATCGCACGAAGCGACCCTACCGAGTACGGCTTCTGGAACCGCGAGGACGATGCGATTGCCCTCGTGCATCAGCTCGATCCGAGCGCTCAGTTCGACGACCTCCCCAACCCGTGCGTTTTGGTCCGTTCGTGCCTGCGATCCGCCTCCGTCACCTTCGGTGCTCCGAGGAGTCTACACGTTCCGTCGTGCGTCGGCCCGTCACGGCAATCCAACCGGCGACGAACGTGACGATGAGCGAGACGGAGATCCAGAGCCCGCCCCAGACCTGAGCGGAGATATTCGTGACCTCGGCGAGTCGCACCGCGTCCGAATCGAGCCCCGGACGGTCCAGCACGTCGCTCTTGATATCGAGGATCGCATAGAGGCATGACGTGACCGCCACGACCCGCAGAAGCGCAGCCGGCCAGATGCGCGGCAACACGCCGAATGCCACCAACAAGGCACCCGTGAGGATGCCGAAGATCTTCCCGAACGAATTGGCCTCCCACGGAATGAAGGCCGCGGCGACTCCGGCCAGCATCACGCCGAGGACCATCGAGACGGCGCGCTCCGCTCGCGTGCGGGTCGCGAGAAGCAGGATGACGACCCCGAAGAGGAGGCTGCCGAGGTACCCGGCCGAGTAGATCAGCGTGATGTTCCCGCCGGCGGTGACGCAGTGTCCGGCCTCGCCCTGGTGGACCTGGATCTCCACCACGCGGCCACCCGTGGCGAGCGCGGCGATGCCGTGGCTGATCTCGTGCAGGAAGACGACGACCAGCTTGAGCGGGTAGACCCACTGGGTATCCCAGAAGTACGCGACGACCAGATACGTCAGCCCCAGCAGCGCAAACGTGCCCCAGTCGAAGCGCGCGGAAGCACTCTCGGCTCCGGTCGATCCGCGTTTCTTGCCCGCCATTGCGGCGCATCTTCGGCACACGGGCACCGCGACCGAAGAACCGCGCGCGCGGTTCTGAACTTCTCGGCCGCGATCTCAGAGATTTGCACGTCCTACGGGGTCAAGCGCCCGGGATTCGGTACCGATACAACAACGACGTGAATGGCGCCCGAATCCTGCTTCTCGACGATAACCGCGAGGCTCGCTGGCCTCTCGCGCGTGTCTTGCGTGCGGAAGGCGCGCGTGTGACGGAGGCCGACGACGGCTCCGACGGGCTGCGGCTTCTCGAGCGCGCCTCCTTCGATCTCGTCATTGCCGATGTTTGCATGCCGCAACTGGGCGGGTTCGGCCTCTTCTCGAAGTTGCGCTTCGGTTCCGGAGACGGCGATCCGCTTCCGTTTCGCGACCTGCCGATCATCCTCATCACCGGACAGGTGTCGCGTTCGGAGCTGGCGCGTGGGATGGATGCTGGCCTCGACGACTTCGTTCCGAAGCCGGTGGACCTCGATGAGTTCCGTGCGCGCGTGCGCGCCGCCGTGCGACGCGGGCGGGCCGAAGCTCGCCCCAGGACACGCACCCACGGGGACTTGGCGGATCTCAGCCTGTCCGCGCTGGCGCAGGCCCTCCACCTCGGCAACAGCTCGCTGCGCGTCTGCTTGCGTTCGGGGACCGCGTACGGCGTTCTCGACTTCCAGCGAGGCCGCATCGCACACGCGTCCTACACCGCGCGCGGATATCAGGTGCAGGGCGACGAAGCGGCGATGCTCGTACTGGTCGCGGACGAAGGCACATTCGAGATCGAGCCGCTGCCCGATACCGCGCCGCGAACGGTCTTCTCCGACACGCAGACCGTGCTGCTGCGCGCAGCGGCCCAGGCCGACGAGTCCACATGCATCGCGACTGCGGCGGACGACGCGGCTGCGGTGCACCAGGAGCGGCCCGTGGATGCGTTCGACGTCGCCGTGGACAGCGCCCGTCCCGCCGACGCCGACTCGGCATCCGTCGAATTCGACCTCGACCAGGCCGACTCGGTCGTCGCGTAGCACACGCTCAAAAAGTGCGTCGAGGGAGCACGTCGCGAGGTTGCGGCGGCTTGCTGCTCTCTGCTGCCGCCGGCGACTGATCCGCCAAGTTCTTCAGCGAACTTCGTTTCGTCATCTGCCGCCCATACTCGTCGAAAAGCGTCGAGCAGTACACCGCTCATGTCGCCCGGTTCTTCGACTCAGTCAGGTCTTTGACGCAGGAGGTGATGCAATGCGAACCACGACAATCGGCATGATCTTTCTCACGTCCGCTCTCGCGGGGGCTCTCGTCTTCGGCAGCGCCATGCAGGCGGACGCGCAAGCTGGCGAGGCGTCGCCTCGCGAGGCCGTGCGGCAGTTGCTGCCGCGATTGCAATCCGAGGATGCAGCCGTGCGCGACCGCGCCGAGGCGGAGTTGTTCCGACTGGGAGAGCGCGGCAAACTTGAGATGGAGCGCGTCTCTCGCGACGCTGACACGCGCCATGCAGAGATCGCACTGCGCCTGCTCCAGAGCGAGCGCTGGGCGAAGGCCCCGTTGCGTGATGGCGAAGAGCCCCTCGTGCGTGTGGGCTCCGGTCTGGGTTCCGGATCGGACTCCGACACGGAAGCCGTCCATCGATCGGACGGCTTCCGTGTCCTCTCGGACGACTTCGTGCTCGCGCTCGAGCGCCGCTTTCGCGAGTTGGAGAGGGAGATGGAGAGGGCCTGGAGCTACGCCCCCCACGAGCCGTCTGCAGACGCGGGCGCCCAGGCGACTGGTCCTCTCCGCGGCGCCGTGTCCCGCACGGCCGAAGGCAGTGTGACCCTCGGCGAGCGGAGACTCACCTGGCGGCGTGCGGCCGATGGCCACGTTCGCGCGACCACGCGGGACGGCGATGGCGAGAAGCGGAGCTACGAGGCGGAGGATCTCAAGACGTTCCGTCAAGAGTATCCCGAGGTCGTCGCCGAGTTGGACCGTGTCGCGCCCGCGTGGGCCAGTGCACGCTCTGCGCGCCTCCCCGGGCGTCTCTGGGGCCGTTTTCCGGATGTGCGAGCGCTGCGCGAGTTCGCGACGGAGCCGTTCGGGAGGTTGCACTCGCGCCGCGACGGGCGCGACAGTCGCCGCACTCTCGCGGGCGATCCGGGGGGCCACCAAGCGCGTAGTCCGTTGCTCGGGATCGAATGGGCGGCTGTCTCACCACTCCTGCGAGTGCATCTCAATCTCGGGGACGCCGGTGTCGTCGTCGAGCGCGTGCTTCCCGACACACACGCTGCGCAACTCCAGCTGAAGGCGATGGACGTCCTCGTGGAACTGGCCGGGAAACCGATCCGGACACGCGCGGACATCGTCTCCGCGCTCCGCGAAGCAGGCGCCGCGCCGATCGATGCCGTCGTGATCCGGCGGGGGGCGCGCTACGCCCTGCGGGAGCCGGAGTAGCCACCGGCGCGCCCGCGATTGTCACGGCTCGACTCAGCGAGAGACGCTGTCAGCGAAGCGCGTGGAGCCTCTGCGCGGCGTTCCAGATCGCGCAACCTGCGCAGAACTACTTCGGGCGCGCTACTTGTCATTTGTTCAGATGCGGCCCCTTGACCCGCCGCACCGAACGATGTAATACAAAGTAATGCACTTGCGCGGTGGGCTGCCAGCACACTCCTCTCGCACCGGGCTCGTATCGGTGGTCGGACTCGTGCTGGTCGTCGTACTCGTGCTCGTTCTGGTTCTCGCGTCGGCCCACACGTTCGGCGACGCGCACGGCCACGATCTCGGGTCGCATGCCTGCACACTCTGCGCGACGGTCCTTCACGCACCGGCGAGCGTCGCGCCTTCCGCACGAACTCTCGTGGCACTCCTGGTGCCGCCCGTGTCGTGTGCGCCGGCCCACCGTGCGCCGCCGTACCAGTGCGTACACCCGCGTGCGTTGCGCGCCCGCGCACCACCCTCCGCGTCCTGAGCCCTGTCGTCCCGGTCCTACCGGGCGTGACTTGGAGCGAGGTCTTGCGCGCGTGAGGTGGTGCTGTGTTGAGGACGCTTCTGCGGAATGGTGGCCGACTTGCGGTCGTGATGTGTCTTGTGGTTCCCCTGGCTCCCGCATGGGCGCAGCCGGGAGAAGAGACGGACGTCGCAGCGGAGCTTGAGCGCATGCGCGAGCAGATGCGCCTGATGGAAGAGCGGCACGCTGCCGAGATTGCGGACCTGCGGCGAGAGTTCGCGCAGAGCACGGAGCAGAGTACGGAGACGGATGGCTCCGAGCTGACCGCCGAGATCGACGATCTCCTGGATCGGATGGACGACCTCGAGGATCAGGCTCGTGTGACGCCCGCAGGGCGCGGCGCATTCAAGTTGCTCGACGTGTCGCTCAACGCGCTCTTCGCTGCCGGAGGATCGACTGCCCAGGACGATGAAATCGAACAACTGAATGCGGGTGGACACGATCCCAATCGGCGCGGTTTCACGGTTCAGAACGTCGAGCTCATCCTGAAGGGGGCCGTCGATCCGTACTTCACGGCCACGGCGAATATCGTCTACCAGATCGATCGTGACGGGGAGTCACAAGTCGAACTGGAAGAGGCGTATGCCGAGTCGGTCGCGTTGCCGTTTGGACTGCGCGCGAAGGTCGGGCAGTACTTCACGAACTTCGGTCGCCACAATCCACAGCATCCCCACCAATGGGAGTTCGTGGACATGCCGTTCGGCTGGACGCGGATGCTCGGCGGCGATGGGATGCGCGGCCCTGGCGCGCAACTCTCGTGGCTGCTTCCGACCGACACAGCCATCGAGATCACCGGGAGTGTCCAGAACGCGAACGGAGAGACGATGTCTTCGTTCGTGGATCCGGAGAGCCAGGACGGCTCGTCGCAATCCACATTCGGTGCACAGCGCGAGCACGAGGTCCGGAGCCTGGACGACCTCGTGTGGAGCGGACGGGCCACGGCGTCGTTCGACGTGGACGACGAGTGGACGACGCTCTTCGGGACGTCCGCTGCGTTCGGTCCCAATTCCGCCGGATCGTCGGCCCGCACTTCATTGCTAGGACTCGACGCCACCGCGCGCTGGACGTCCCTCGAAGCGCAGCGCGGGTTCCCCTTCCTCGAGGGGCGCGTCGAGTACGTCGGGCGCGACTACGAATTCGATGCGTTCACCGATGGCTCGGGCCGGTCGCAGCGTTCCGACAGCCTGAACGACGAGACCTGGTACGTGCAGACCGTGTGGGGCTTCACTCCCGATTGGACCGTGGCAGGACGCTACGAGGACTTTCTCGGCGACGCGCCCCAGGACACGATCGGTCTCGAGGACCGAACGCGCATTGCGATTGCCGTCACGCATTACTTCAGCGAGTTCTCGAAACTGCGCCTGCAGGTGAGCCGTGACGACAGCGACCTGACCGGGAACGCGACCAGCGTCTGGCTGCAATTCGAATTCAATCTCGGCGCACATGGCGTCCACAAATTCTAGGCAGGTAACTCCGATGCGAGTGTCTCTCATCGCGGCGGGGGCTTTGCTCTGCGCCACGCTCTTTGTTGCAACACCCACGGCGCGCGCGGAACCGACGCTGCGGGTCCTCACGACTTCCACCGATCTACGCGAGATCGCGCGTGCGGTGGGAGGCTCCGAGGTCACCGTCGACTGCGTGGTGAAAGGGCCCGAGGACGCGCACTACATTCGCGCGCGACCGTCGTTGATCCGGGCGGCGCATTCCGCCGACGTCCTGATCGTGATCGGGCGCGACCTAGAGATGGGCTACGCGTCGCTCCTGCGCGAAGACTCTCGCAACGAGAAGATCCAGAAAGGGCGACTCGGGTTCATCGACGCTTCGGAAGGGATCGTTGCTCTGGAAGTCCCGACGGGGCCCGTGGATCGTTCGATGGGTGACGTGCATCCGTCCGGCAATCCGCACTACCTGACCGACCCCGTCAATTCGAAGCAGGTTGCGCGCACGATCGCGGACCGCTTCGCGAAGATCGATCCCGATCACGCCGACGGCTATGAGAAACGGCGAGCGGCGTTCGAGCGCTCCGTGGACGTTGCGATGTGGGGCGCAGCGCTGCTCGCAAAGCAACCCGCTCGGCGGCTCGAAAAGCGTCTGCAGCGCGGTCAACTTGCTTCCTTCCTGAAGGGACGCGGGCTCGAAGGCGAACTCGGCGGCTGGGCAGCGCTGCTGGCACCCTACGCTGGGCGCAAGGTCGTTTCGTATCATGGGCTCTTCGTCTACTTGCTCGATCGCTTCCATCTCGTCGAGGCGGCGAAAATCGAGCCCAAGCCTGGTATCGACCCGACGCCACGGCACACGCTGGCCGTCGTCCGTACGATGAAGAGCGAGGCGGCGCGTGTCGTGCTCTACGCGTCGTACCAGCCGGAACGCACTGCCAAGCAGATCGCGGAGCAGGGGAATGCGGTCGCGACCAAGTTGGCGCACATGCCCGGGGCGCTGCCCGGAAGCGACTCGTACCTGGAGGCGGTGGAGATGAACATCCGCCGTCTGGCGAGCGCGTTGGCCGCGACGAAGGAGAAGTGAGGTGGACTCGTCAGTCACACCACTCGTCCGCGTGTCGTCTGCGTCCGTCGGATGGGGGCACAAGACGATCCTCTCCGGCGTCGACCTCGTGCTGCGTGACGGAGACTATCTGGCACTCGTCGGTCCCAATGGCTCCGGCAAGTCCACCCTGCTGCGTGCGATCCTGGGTCTCGCAGCACCGCTGAGTGGGAGGGTGGAGCGCAGTCCACGATGGCGCGCCGGCTACGTGCCGCAACGCGAGGGTGCGGCGCAACTCTTGGGCGTGCGAGCCGCGGAGGTGGTCGCGATGGCCGTGCCTGCATCGTGGATGCCGATGTCCGCGCGGGCGCGACGCAGGGAGGCGGCGCAGACAGCACTCTCCGCCGTCGGCATGACGGCGTTTGCGCACCACGTGTATCGCGATCTTTCGGGCGGCCAGCGGCAGCGTGTGATGCTGGCGCGAGCACTCGCGTCGGAGCCGACAGTTCTCATCCTTGACGAGCCGACGAACGGATTGGACGTGGGCGCCCAGCGCGATCTGCTCGATCTCGTGCGCCGGTTGCGCGCCGAGCGTGGGCTCGCGTGCCTGCTCGTCACGCACTCCATACGCATCGCCCGCACCGAGGCCGAGACGGTGGCCCTGCTCCACGAGGGCGAGATGGCGTTGGGCGCGCCAGCGGACATCCTCTCTGAAGCGCGCCTCGCGCAGCTCTACGGAGCGCGGGCGTTGGGTGGTGTGGCATGAATGACGCGCTCGACGTCGTCGGTCTCTTCCGCTTCGCGTTCGCCGGGACGCTCTTGACCGCGCTGGCGTGCGGGCTGCTCGGCGTTCACGTCGTGGCGCGTCGCATGGTGACAGCGGGACTCGCATTGCCGCAGGTCGCCGCGTTCGGAATTGCGCTCGGGCTCGTGGCGTTGAGCCACGCCGATGGTCACTCGGCTCACGCGGTCGAGGCAGGGCTTCCGCACGTCGTGGCCCTGGTCTGCGAGGTCATCGCCGTCCTGATCATCGCCTGGCCCCGCGCCCGCGCGGCGGTCGGACAAGCCGCGATCGCGGGGATGTTGTTCGCGGGTGCTGGCGCTGTGACTGTTCTCGTCATGGCCCACAGCGCTCTCGGCATGGAGGAGGTTCATCACCTGGTCGAGGGCAATGTCCTCGCCGTCGGGCGCGCGGACGTCGTTGTATTGGCGAGCGTGCTGATCCCTGTGATCGTGGCTCTCGCCCTCGGCTCGCGACGGCTGATCTCCTGCACGTTCGACCCGGAGATGGCGGCCACCCTCGGCGTTCGTGTGCGGTTGTGGCAGACACTCTTCTACGCCTGCTTCGTCGTCACGGCGGCGGTCGCGGTCCACGCCGCGGGCACGCTTTTTGTGTTCTCGTTCCTCGTCTTGCCTGGTGCCGCGGGCGTCGTTCTCGGGCGCAGCGGCGCCGGTGCGATGATCGTCTCCGCGATCGTCGCGGTCGGCGGAGCCACACTCGGCTTCGTCGCCTCTGCATCGGCATGGGATACACCAACCGGACCGACATGCGCCGCCGCAGTTCTCGTTCTCTTTCTCGGCTGCTTCGCGCTCGCCGCTGTGCGGCAGCGACTCACTCCGGGCTGACGCCGAGGACCTCGCCCACCTCGTCGCCCGCAAGGAATGCGAGCGTCAGAGCGTTCCACTCGTCGGCCATCTCCAGACAGGCGCAATGGCTGGCGAAGTCGCCGCGGAAGAGGTGGTAGCGGGCGCCGGGAATGGCGCGCGCAACCTGCTCGCCGTAGCGCGGCGGGACCAGGATGTCCATCTCGCCCGCGGTGACGAGTGTGCGGACGCCAATGCTCCCGAGGCGGTCGAGGGCGTCGTGGAGTTTGTCAGCATGCGTGTGTCCGGCGACGCCCTCGGCCGACGGCGGGTACGGGTTCTCGTCGATGTACGTGCGCACGATGTCGGCGACCGCCTCGGGCTCCTCGGCCAGGAAGCGCGGGCTGAGAACCCACATCAGGGCCCAATTCAGGTAGCGGTGGATCTCGCCGGCGAGCGCCGGCACTTCGAGCGTGTCGATGGCGCGGATGAACCACTCGTCGGACTTGCCCCACGTTCCGTGGAGCGAGAGCGAGAGGAGCCGCTCGGGCGCCATCAGCGCCACCTCCTGGGCGATCGCCGAGCCGAGGCTCAGCCCCCCGAGATGCGCCCGCTCGATCCCGAGGTGATCGAGAATTCCGAGTGCGTCCTCGGCCATGGCGCGTGCCGTACACGTCGTCGGATCGGCGGGGCGCGTGCTGCGACCGGTGCCGCGTGAATCGATCACGATCGTGCGGAATCGTTCCGAGTACGGGCCGATCTGTGGCCCCCAGAACGTGTGGTCCGCGCCCGTGCCCATCAGGAGCAGAACTGGCTCGCCCGTGCCGTGCTCTTCGTAGTAGATCTCGATCTCGTTCGGGACGCGCGCCATCGGCATGAGAGAGTTCTCCGGAGTTACCCTGCCGACTCAGTCTCGCTGCTACGTACGGAGATGGAACGCCGTTCTTCGGCGCGTACTCGTTTGCCGGCGAGCCTCGGCGTAACGTTTGTGTTCGCGCCGTTGCATTTGTCATCGCGGCGCATCTTCCCCATGAAGCCGCCTGTGCACCGATCATTCGACCGAGACCGCCGTTCCTTCGACAGGGAGACCTTCGACAGGGAGAGCGGTATAGCCGAGGACCGGCGCCTCGTGGTGGCTGCGCAAGACGGTGATCGCGAGGCGTTCGCCGATCTCGTGCGCAAGTACACGGGCGTCGTACGGGCACTGGCGGCGGCCAGAGTTGGTTGGGGACCCGTCGCCGACGACGTCGTGCAGGATGTCTTCCTGTTGGCGCTGCGGCGGTTGGACTCCGTGTCGGAGCCCGAGCGCTTCGCGGGGTGGATCTCGCGCATCGCGGTGAACCGGGCTCGCGAGGTTCTGCGTCGCGAGGCGCCGCGTCGGGCGGCGTCCCTCGACCAGATCCCGGTCGAGCCCACGGCTGCCGTGGGACCCGACCGACTGGAGATCGAGGACGAGGTGAGCAGGATGCTGACGGCGATCGGAACGCTCGACCAGAAGACGCAACTCGTGCTGACGCTGCGCTTCCGCGAGGACGTGGCTGTGAAGGATATCGCGGAGCGCCTCGGCGACCAGCCACCGGCCGTGTCGATGCGGATCACGCGGGCGCTGCGGCGTCTGCGGGACTTGCTCGGGGAGGCGCCGCAATGACCTGCCACGATGTGCGCAAGCTCCTGGACGAGAGTGCGGGCTGCGCCGTCCCGGACGTCGTTGCGCAGCATGCCGCGTCGTGTGCTGAGTGCGCGGCGCTCGTTGCGGAGCGGGCTTCGCTCGAGGCAGCCGTCGCGGCAGCGCTTGCCGGCGTGACCCAGATCGCCGCGTCCGACGCGGACGGTGTCTCACGGACCCAGATACGCGCGTCCGACGCGGAACTGGCCGAGCGCGTGATTGCGACGCTTCCGCGCGAAGCCGCTGCGCCACCTGCTCCGATCTCGATCTGGCCTCGCCTCGCGGTCGCTGCGACGGTGTTGATGGCCGCCGGGCTCGTCGCGTGGCAACTCCGGCCGGTCGTCCCTGCTAATCCTGGCGCCGCCGCTGGGTCCGCTACGGGCGGCGCCGAGGTCGCAGATGCGCGCCCGTATCCGCTCGCTCCGCCGCAGGTGGACGACTATCTCGGGCCGCGGTTCATCGATGTCACCGATCAATCCGGCATCGAACAATTCGATCACACGGGGATGAACGGAGCGAAAGACTGGATGGTCGAGGTCGTCGGCCACGGCGCAGCGGTGCTCGACATGGACGGAGACGGAGACCTGGATCTCTTCGTTCCCGACGGCAATCGGCTCGATCCGGCGGAGCAGGTCTCCGGCACATGGCGTCTCTATCGCAACGACGGCGGCATGCGCTTCACCGACGTGACCGCGGGGTCGGGGCTCGAGACCGACGCGTGGGCGGGCGGCGCGGTGGCAGGCGATTTCGATGCCGACGGACGGCCTGATCTCTTCGTGCCGTGCTTCGGCGAGAACCGGCTCTATCGCAACTTGGGCGATGGTCGTTTCGAGGATGTCTCGGAGGCCGCCGGCGTGATGGGGCGCGAGGCCGAGTGGAGCACGGCCGCGTCGATCGGCGATGCCGACGGCGACGGCGACCTCGATCTCTACGTCTCGAACTACGCCGACATGCGGCAGTACATGGTCGAGAAAGGCGTTGGCCGCGGCTGCCGCTGGCGCGAGATGGCCGTCCCGTGCGGCCCGCAACCCATGGTGCCGCAGCGCGATCGTCTCTACCTGAACCGTGGCGACGGTACGTTCGAGGACGCCTCTGACGATCACCTTCCCCTCGTCGCCCGCTACTCGTTCCAATCCGTGTTCACCGACCTCGACGGCGACGGTTCGCTCGATCTCTTCGTCGCGGCGGACGGTCATCCCAACCTCCTGTTGCTGAACGACGGTCGCGGGCATTTCACCGAGCGTGCGCGCGAGGCAGGGCTGGCGACCGATGCCGAGGGCCGCGATCAGGCGTGCATGGGCGTTGCCGCTGGCGATATCGACGACGACGGTCTGATGGATCTCTTCGTGACCAACTTCAGTCACGAGCCCAACGTTCTGTATCGCGGGCGGCCGGCGCCGCCGGGGCGTCCGACGTTCGTGGACGTCACACGCGGTGTGGGCCTGCAGCAGCCGAGCTTCTTCACGCTGGGGTGGGGGACCGTGCTCGCGGATCTCGACTGCGATGGCGACCTCGACGCGCTGACCGCCAACGGGCATCTCTACCCCGGAGTCGAGGAGGCTGCGGCGACGACCGCATACGAGCAGCATCTCTCGTTGCTTGAGAACGAAGGTGGTGGGTACTTCCGTGAGGTGACATCGGCCGCTGGCAGCGGCGTCGCGGCTCGCCGTGTCCATCGTGGACTCGTGGCGGCGGACTTCGACGACGACGGCCGTACCGACCTCTTCGCCACGGTCCTGAACGGTCGTGGCGTGCTGCTGCACAGCGAGGGGGGCGAGGTCGGTGGATCTCTGCGCCTGCTCATGCGACGGAAGGATGGCCGCGTCGAGGCCGCAGGCGCGCGCGCGATTGTCGACGTCGCCGGGCGGCGACAGATCCGCGATCTTCTGCTCGGTTCCTCGTTCGGATCGTCGGAGGACCCGCGCGTGCTGATCGGCCTGGGCGCGTCAGAGTCGGCTGACGTGCGCGTCCGCTGGCCGCGAATTGCCGGGCAGCCCGTGGTGGTGGAGGACTTCGGCACACTGGCCCAAGGCGGCACCTACCTGCTGGTCGAAGGGACCGGCGCGGCGCGTCGGATCCGGTAGTCGCGCGGCGCTCTGCCGGGTGCTTGCGGACTCGGCGCGCGAGCGAGCGTCGTCAGCGGGTCTGCTTCTTGAGGCAGGGCATGCAGTAGACCGGGCGCACGCCATCGGGCTGGAATGGCACCTCGGTCTCCTGCTCGCAACTCGAACAGACCGTCGTGTGCATCGTTGCTGTGGGCGTGTGCGAACGCGGACGTGCCGCTCCCTCCGCCTCTCCGTCCATCGCTCCGTTCGTTTCGGTGCGCGGCCGCTGCGGTGCGGTGTGCTCGCGTCGCTCGGCGCCGTTCGGGTCGCCGTTGCCGGATCGCCCGCCGCCCGACGCGCGCGCCTGGAATTTGCGTCTGCGACCTCTGCGGCATTCCACGCAGCGCTTCGGGTCGTGGTCGAATCCACGCTCACGGAAGAACTCCTGCTCCGCCTCTGAGAAGACGAAGTCCTTCCCGCAGTCGCTACACGCGAGCGTCCGATCGGCCACGAATCTCCCTCCGGGTCTGCCCTTGGTGGACTCCTCCCGAGCCCACGGTCCCACGCACGGAGTCTAGTCCGAGCCTCGCGCGAGTTCCAAAGCGCGCTGCCGACGATTCTCGGCGCAGGAAGTCAGGCACCTAATCGGCGCGCCGTATGCGTGTCCGACGTAGCCTGATCTGCATGGCACTCGTGACCGTTCGCTGGAACTCCGGAATGACCGTGGCCACCGTCCTACTCATCACAGGGGCGCTCGTCGTGGTCTTGGCCGAAGACCAGACAAGTCCGTTGTATCCCGTGGGAGTGGGCATCCTGGCATTGGCGTCCATTGTGTATCTGGTCGCGCGAATCTGGATGCTGACCCGAAAGAGCGACCGATGAACTCTCTCTCGCGCGTGTGGCGTGCGTTCCGCGGGGGCGCGGCGCCGCTCCTGACGCTGGCCATGCTGGCCCTCGCGCTCCCGCTGGGCGCTTGTTCTGAATCCGAGCCTGAGTCCGGTGGCGTACCGGACGGCGGCACCGGTTCCGGCGAGGGAACGGCGGGGACCAAGCCGCCTCCGGGAGCCGCCGCCGGGGGCGCGCTGCCGCAGTTCGTCGATGTCAGCGACTTGACTGGGATCACGGCCATCAACAACTCCGGCAAACCGGCGCAGAAGGATTGGATCGTCTCCGGGATGGGCGGCGGTTCGATCGCGTTCGACTATGACGTGGACGGCGACTGGGATCTGCTCGTCGTGGACGGCACGATGCTGACCGCCGAGGGCGTCCTCGAGTACTCCGACGAGATGCGCACGCGGCTCTACCGCAACGACGGTGGAATGAAGTTCACCGAGGTGACGAAGGAAGCCGGGATCGACGTCAAGGCGTTCGGCTTCGGTGGCGCGAGTTGCGACTACGACGCGGACGGCTTTCCCGACGTCTACATCTGCACCTGGGGCCGCAACATCCTCCTCCGCAACAAGGGCGATGGCACGTTCGAGGATGTAACCGAGACCGCGGGTGTCGTCGGTGATCCGATCGACATGAGCACGTCCTGCGCCTGGGGCGACGTGAACGGCGATGGCATCCACGATCTCTACGTGGCCAACTACATCGATCAGTTCGCGTTCATCGAGTATTGCAAGCAGAACGGGCTGCCGGGACGCCACGGGCGCTGGCGTGGGTTCGCCGTCTACGCCGGTCCGCCGGGGCTCGAGCCGCAGGCCGACCGTCTCTACCTCGGCAAGGGTGACGGCACGTTCGAGGAAGTCTCTGAGACCCATCTGACGGACCAATCGCTCCGCTACGCATTCACGCCGGTCATGACAGACGTCGACAACGACGGCGATCTCGACATCTACGTCGCCAACGACACGATGCGCAACACGCTCTGGGTCAACGACGGCAAGGGCGTCTTCGTCGATCGCGGCCTCGAGTCGGGCGTTGCGCTGGACGGTGACACGAAGGCGCAGGCGGGGATGGGCGTCGACGCGGCGGATGTCGATCGGGACCTGCGCATCGACCTCTTCGTGACCAACTTCAGCCACGACTTCAACACGCTCTACGTCAACAGCACACGCCGCAAGGACAGCCCGCTCTTTCGGGATGCGTCGCATACGCACCAGGTCTCGCGTCTCTCGTATGAGCGGCTCTGCTGGGGCACGAAGCTCTTCGACATGGATTGTGACTCCGATCTCGACGTCTGGGTTGCGTGCGGCCACGTCTACGGCGAGATCGACAACTTCGCCGTCGAGACCGGCACGAGCTACCGCCAGCAAGCGCTGCTGCTCCGCAACACCGGACCGCCGCGCATGCGCTTCGAGGACGTGACCGACGCGGCGGGGCCCGGCCTCCAGGTCAAGCGGGTCTGGCGCGGAGCGATCTTCGGTGACTACGACGACGACGGCGACATCGACGTGTTCATGACGTCGCTGAACGACAAGCCCGCCATGTTCCGCAACGATCGCCAGGACGCCAACACGTTCGTCCGCGTGCGACTGACGGGCAAGGGCGGGTTGCGCGATCCCTCCGGCGCACGGGTCTACGTGACGCTGCCCGACGGCGTCGTGCTGATGGAGGAACTCCACCACGGCGACTCGTTTTGCAGCGATAGCGACACCCGCATGTTCTTCGGCACGGCCAGTAACAACGTCGTCCCGAAGCTCGAGATCCTGTGGCCCGGCGGTGAACGCCAGACGTTCACGGACATCGCGACGAACGGCCTCTACCACGTCGAGCAAGGCCGGGACGAGTTGCTGCCGGATCGGCGCTGATCGCAGGCCGCCTTCGGCGGTCTGCGATCAGCGCCGATCCGTTGTTGCGTTTGTGCCGACTCCGTCGGCACC
>JAJRPF010000029.1 GCA_024280885.1 Planctomycetota bacterium
GAACCCCGGGTACCAGTTAAGGCACACGCGCTTTCCAAGCGCGCCCGTTCGACCGCTCCGGCATCCCTCCGCAGGACAGCAAGATCGCTTCCCCGAAGCGTCCGAGGACGCTCCGGTTGGCGGAGGAGGCGGGATTTGAACCCGCGGTAGGCGCAAACCTACACCGGTTTTCGAAACCGGCCCATTCGACCGCTTTGGTACCCCTCCGCATTGATCGGTCCGCTGAGCGTCCGCGCCTCAAGGGTGCGTGCGTCCAGATAAGGTCCGATCACGATCCGGAACGCGGAGTTTTCCCCGCTCGCCTGCGGCTCGCAAAGAACTCCACGAGCATCGCGCCGCATTCGTCACCGAGCACGCCGCCCGTGACGTCGGCGCGGTGGTTGAGCTGCGGGTGTCGGAGGAGATCCAGGACGGAACCGCCCGCGCCCGCCTTCGGGTCGTGCGCGCCGAAGACGACGCGCGGGATCCGGCCGAGAACGATCGCGCCGGCGCACATCGCGCACGGTTCGAGCGTGACGTAGAGCGTTGTATCGAGCAGGCGCCAGCTCTCGAGCTCCGAGGCCGCCGTCGTGATCACGAGCATCTCGGCGTGCGCCGTGGGGTCGTTCAGGCACTCGCGGCGGTTGTGGTCCCGCGCGATCACGCGGTCGCCGTGGACCAGGACGGCTCCGACGGGAACCTCGCCCTCGGTCGCGGCGCGGCGCCCCTCGCGGAGCGCCTCGCGCATGAACTGGATGACGAGGGGAGACATGGCAGACGGATGGCTGGAGGCTGAAGGCCGGAGAATGGAGGCGCGGTCGCCGACCTGCGGCCTGCGGAGTGGTGCGGAGTTGCTGAGTGGCGCGGAGTTCGGACCCCGGGATGCACGCACCCGGTTGGATTGGCTGAGGGCTGCTTCCGTCAGGACCTGACCCGGTTCGCGTCCGCCCGTCGCGTGTGCGGAGACTTCCCCCCGCGCCGTTTCAGCGGTTGCTTGACCGCCGGTGAGGGCGGTGAGCCGCGGATCGTACGTGGGGGGCGGGACGCGGGTCCGCGAATTCCGGCGGTTCTCTTCTCGGTCCGGAAGCGTGCCTCTCGGAACGCGTCGGCAGCCGCGCGTATCGACGAGGAGCGCGTCGCCCGTTCCTGATACCCTCCCCTCCCCATGGCCGGATATCAGGTGATCGCTCGCAAGTATCGCCCCCGCACCTTCGACGAGGTGGTGGGGCAGGAGGCCGTGGCACGCACGCTGCGCAACGCCATCGAGAGCGATCGCGTCGCGCATGCCTACATGTTCTGTGGGCCGCGCGGGGTCGGCAAGACGTCCATGGCGCGCATCTTCGCCAAGGCGCTCAACTGCCTGAACGCGTCAGCGCCCACACCCGACCCGTGCGGCGAATGCGGTCTCTGCGTTGCGGCCGCCGTCGGCGAGGACCTCGATGTCTTCGAGATGGACGCAGCCTCGCATCGCAAGGTCGACGACGCGCGCACCCTGATTGCGAACGTCTCGTTCCAACCGGCGCGCGCGCGCTTCAAGGTCTACATCGTGGACGAGGTCCACATGCTGACCACCGAGGCGTTCAACGCCCTGCTCAAGACACTGGAGGAACCGCCGGGACACGTCAAATTCGTGTTTGCGACGACGGATCCACAGAAGGTGCCAGCCACGATCCTCTCCCGTTGCCAGCGCTTCGACTTCCGTCCGGTGCCGGGCACGGCGATCACGAAGCTGCTGCGTTCGATCTGCGAGCGCGAGGGCGTCGAGGCCGACGAGGCGGCTCTCGTCGCGATCTCTCGGGCGGCGTCGGGCGGCGTGCGCGATGCTGAGTCGCTGCTGGAGCAACTGCGCACGCTCGGACGCGGCTCTGTACGGCTCGACGACCTGCACGCGCTCCTCGGCACGGTCTCAGGCGAGAGCATGCGGGCGCTCTTCGACGCCGTTGCCGACGGTGATGTCGGGCGCGCACTCGAGGTCACCGCGGCGGTTCTCGATGCGGGCACGGACCCCGGAGAGCTGCTGCGCCAGTGCATGCGGCACGCGCACGATCTCCTGGTCGTGAAGCTCCAGGGCTCGGGCTCGGTCGGGATCGTCGCCGACGCCGACTCGCGTAGCGCGCTCTCGGAACAGGCCGAGCGGATCTCGCAGGCCACGCTGGCGTATTCGGTCACGCTCTTCTCCGAGGCCTTGAAGAACGCGCGCTTGCTCGGCGAGGGGCGACTCTTCGCCGAGACCGCGCTCGCGCGCCTGGCTGGCCATCGCGAGATGCGCTACCTGGATCAGATCGTGCGCGATCTCGGCGCGCTCGAGAGGCGGCTGGATGGCGGGGACAGGAGCGACGGCGACAAGAGAGGCGGGAGCGGAAGTGATGGGGGCGAGAGAGATGGGGGCGGGGGCAGGCCCGCGCCGCGCCTGCCGCCCGCCCCCGACTCGGGAACCGGGACGGGGACTGTTCGCGCTGGCGCGCCGACGACGGTGGAGGCCGACGCCGAGCGTGGCGCAGGGCCAGCCTCGGCGGCTCCAGCGTCCCCAGCAAATCCAGCTGTTCCGGCGTATCCGGGGCGCGATGCGCGCGTTCCCGCGCCGAGTCAGGTTGCGGAGCGACCTCCGGAACGGGTCGCGTCGCCGTCCGCCACGGCCGACGCATATGCACCTGCCGAGGGCGGCGATGAGACTCATCCCGCCGAAACTCCACGTGGGACTCCTGCCGAGGGCCCACGAGAGACGCCGTCCGCCCCCCCTGTCGTGGCGGGCGATGCCGCCCACACGCCGTCGCTCGATGCGGGCGGACTGCGCGCGCGCTGGGGCGAAGTCCGCGAGGCGGCGCGCGCAGCGAGTTCGCGGCTGATGGCGCATCTGCAACCCGCGCGGGTCGAGAGCGTGGACGGTGACGTGCTGACCCTCTCGTTCCCGCAAGACAGCGCGTTCCACCGGAACGCGCTCGACGGCGCGGACCTGCGCGAGGCATTCCGTGACGTGCTCGAGAGTGTGGTCGGCCGCCGCATGAACGTCCGCACCACCGAGCGCCCCGACGACCCCGTCGAGCGCGAGGCCGAGGCGAAGCGGCAGGAGCGCCCACGCGATGTCGTGCGCGATCGCCTCTCCGCTTCCGAGATCGAGTCGGCGCGCTCCTCGCCGCTCACGAAACTCGCCGAGAGCGAACTCGGCGCGCGTATCGTGCATCTTGAGCGGGACGCATAGCCTGCGGGCCTGCTGGCCGATCAGCGACTTGCCGATAGACGACCGTTTGATAGACGACCGAGTGACGAGCGACAAACCCCGGCACGGTGGCTCGTGAGAGTTCACCACCAGATCGAAGGACGAGCTCCATGTCGATGGGAAACTTCAACCCCGATGTCCTGCGCCAGGCGCAATCCGTGCAGAAGAACCTCATGCGCTTGCGCGAGGAATTGAAGGAGCGCATCGTCGAGGCCGACTCCGGTGGCGGACTCGTGAAGGCCTTCACGAACGGCAACGGGGAACTCGTCAAGCTCACCATCTCGCCGGATGCGATCGACGCCGAGGATCTCGGCCTGCTCGAAGACCTGGTCGTCGCCGCCGTGTTGAAGAGCCAGGAAGTTGCGAACGAACTCCAGCAGTCCGAGATGAACAAGGTCACGGGCGGCCTCTCGCTGCCGGGCCTCTTCTAAGCGCCGCCATCGTGTCGTATGGCGAGTCGATGGATCAGCTCCTCGCGGAGCTCTCGCGTCTGCCCGGAGTCGGACGCAAGACGGCCGAGCGCCTGGCGCACCACGTCTTGCGGATGCCGCGTGAAGACGCGGATCGGCTCGCGCGCGCCATCCACGAGGTGAAGCGACGGACGCGCTCGTGCTCCGTCTGCGCCAACGTGACGGAGCAGGACCCCTGCTCGATCTGCTCCGACGCCCGGCGCGATCCCCAGCGCGTTTGTGTGGTCGAGCAGGCGCGCGATGTCGTCGCGTTCGAGGAAGCAGCGGCGTGGCGCGGTCTCTATCACGTGTTGGGCGGTCGCATCTCGCCGCTCGACGGCGTACGTGCGGGAGAATTGACCATCGGCGAGTTGGTCCGCCGCGTCGAGAACGACGGCGTGACCGAGATCGTGGTGGCGACGAGCCCCGACCTCGAGGGCGACGGCACCTGCCTTGAGATCGAGCGCGCGCTGGAGCACACGGGCGTGCGCGTCTCGCGCATCGCGCGCGGCGTTCCGACCGGCTACTCACTCGAGAATGCGTCTGCAGCCATGCTCCAGGACGCGCTTCGCGGGCGCTACGCCGTGGAAGAGTCAGCCGACGAGCCCGAGCCGGAGTCAGAGCCCGAGCCGCCCGCCGAGCCCGACGCGGCCGAGTAGCCCAGCCCCGAGTAGCCCAGACCGGGTCGGCCTTGGGGCCTTGTAGCCTCGGCCGATGCCCCCCAGATCTTCCGACTAGCCGCGCAGGGGGCGGTGCTCCCGCTGCGTGCGGCCCGCTGCTTCAGCGCCGCGTGCGTTAGCCTTTAGCAAATTCCGGACCAGATCGGGATTCCAGCCTGACAGGCCTGCGAATCAGCGGTACAGTCGAGTTGCCGTATCGGATCGTCCGATGAGGCAGTGGCAACGAGACTCGAGAGGTGGTCGGCGTGCGTTTGGAAATGGGACTCCATACGAAGCTCGCCCTGCAGCAGAAGCAGGTGCTGGCTCCCCAGATGATCCAGGCGATCGAGATTCTCCAACTCCCGTCGATCAACCTGCAGGACTACGTCGACCAGCAGCTTGCCGAGAACGACGCCCTCGTGGTTGACATGCCGGAGGAGGCCGAGGAACGCGAGGACTCCGATACGCCCGACGACGGGCCGACCGAGAAGGAGATCGAGGAGTACACGCCGGATGACTGGGACGACTGGCGGCCGCCTCTGCGGCGCGCAGCGCTCGACGACCGCGACCCGAAGATGGAGGCGCTCGCCAACAGCCCCGGTCGCCCGGCTTCCTTGCAGGACCTGCTCTCCGACCAACTCGCGGGCGTCGGCGCCCTGCGGCGCGTCACGCTGCTCGCGCGCCTCATCATCTACAACCTGGATGGGCGCGGGTACTTCGCTCCGCATCGCTACGTCGGCCCGTTCCTCGACGCAACCGACCAATACGGCTACCTGAACAAGCCGCTCGTCGACGTCGTGGCTGCCGTCGATGGTGTGGCCGCGGTGAAGGTGCCCAAGGCGAAGCGCGGCATCACGCCAGAGCAGGTGATCGCAGCCGAGGAGGAGCGCGATCGCAACGTCATGGAAGCGCAGCAGGTCCTCGCGCGCGTTCAGGATATTCGCGCCCAGGACGGGGGCGAGGCGCTGACGAAGCTCGAGGTGGAGATGATGTATCCGCTCGTCGAAGTGATCGAGCAGGCGCGCTCCGATCCTGAGCTGCTCGATCTCGGGGACGCGCCGACGCTCCGCGAGGTCGAGCAGGCGTTGTCATTGGTCCAATCCCTCGAGCCGCGTGGCATCGCGGGCCGTACGCCGACCGAGACCCTGCTGCTGCAACTCGATCCTGCGGACCTCCTCTACCGCGAGAAACGATGTCTGATCGAGGACCATCTCGAGGATCTCGAACGCAACCGCATGACGCGGATCGCGCGCGACATGGGTCTTGCCATGGACGAGATTCAGATCCTCGTCGAGGAGTTGAAAGCCCTGGACCCGAGGCCGGGCGGGCGGTTGGCGCCGGAGCAGGCGCAGGCGATCCACCCCGACGTGGTCGTCGTCGAGACCCACGAAGGCGATTTCACCATCGAGCTGATCAACTCGCTGATCCCGCCCCTGTCGATCTCCGAGGAGGCGCTCGACATCGCCGGCGACACCGCGATGCCGGCCAATATCCGCAAGATGTACGCGAAGCGGATCGACAGCGCGCGCTGGCTGATCGAGGCCATTCGGCAGCGTCAGAACACGCTCTCGCGCGTCGCGCAGCGCATCTTCTTCCATCAACGGTCGTTCCTCGAGCATGGCGAAGACGCGCTGCGTCCGCTCAAGATGCAGACCGTCGCCGACGAGTTGAGCATTCACGTCTCCACCGTCTCGCGCGCGATCGCTGACAAATACGTGCAGACCCCGCGTGGCGTGAAGGCGCTGAAGTTCTTCTTCACGGGGGGGACCGAGAACGCCAGTGGCGAGGTGGAGTCCCGTCACAAGGTGAAGAACCTGGTCAAGTCCATCATCGACGCGGAGGATCGCAGCCATCCGCTCAGCGACGACGACGTCGCGGCGAGGATGAAGGAGCGTGGCCTCGGGATTGCCCGTCGCACGGTGACGAAGTATCGCAAGCAACTCGGAATCCCGTCGTCGCGGCAACGTCGCCAGTGGGCCTGAGAACGTGTCGGGCGCTGGGCACCCAGCGGACCCATCCGCGCCGACGAGTCCGGCGAGGACCGCAGCAGCGACGGCCTTGAACACGACGACTCCCGCGCGTGCGGAGGCACTGCGGCGTCTCGATCTCCGCCATCTGGCCGGGCGCCGCCCGCCGCGCACGCTGGACGTGGAGCGCCACTTCCGTGCGATCGTTGCGTACGACGGAGCCGATTGGACGGGCTGGCAGCGCCAACCGGCATTCGTGAGCGTCATGGAGGTGCTCGAGGCGGCGCTCGAGACGGCGACCGGGACGGCGATCACACTCCGCGGCGCGGGTCGCACCGACGCGGGCGTGCACGCGGTCGGGCAGGCGATCGCGTTCCGCAGCGAGACGGCTCTGCCGCCCGAGGCACTGCGACACATCTGTCTACAGATCCTGCCCCGGTCCGTCCGCGTATCGTGCGTCGAGGAGGCGCCGCCTGGCTGGAATCCGCAGCGCGATGCCGTGCGCAAGCTGTATCGCTACCGCGTTCTCGAGTCCGCCCGACCGTCGCCCGCTCTGGAACGCATCGCGTGGCGCGTCGGTCTCGCGCTCGACATTGGAGCCATGCGCGACGCCTCGCTCGCGCTCATCGGGCGGCACGACTTCCGGGCGTTCCGCAACGACCCGGGACGCGCGCGCCGCGACGAGGGCACCGTGCGCACGATCGAGAGCATCATGCTGGAGCGCCGCCTCGATCTGCTGCACATCGACGTCGTCGGACCGGGGTTCCTCTACATGATGGTGCGCAACGTGAGTGCCGCGCTGATGGAGGTCGGGCGCGGCCACCGGGATCCGGCCTGGGTCGCCGGTCTGCTCGGGTCGCGCGATCGCAAACTCGGGCCGGCGCCGGCGCCCGCGCAGGGCCTCACGCTTGAGAACGTCGAGTACGCCGATGGGTTCGGGCAGGTCACTGAGAGCGACGCCACGCGCTCGCGTTGGAACGTGCCGCGGCGCCGATGATGGCGCGCTCCACGTTGCTCTACGTCGCTCACACGGGCTCGCTCTGAGCCTCGCCCGGGGTTTCCGGTCGCACCCCCGTAGCGACTTTGGAGCGTTTCGCTGCTGAGCTAAGATACGTGGCCCAGAGTGTCGCGTCGCCCGAAGTGAGGGCGGGGTACACCGGACATGAGCGAAGGCGACGAGATACTCAGTGAATTGCTCGATGGAGAACGCTGCCTAATGGAGACCCCCCTGTTAATGGAGACCCCCCTGTGGAATTGCGCATAACCGGTCGGCACGGAAGCATGGCGGATGACACGCGTGAGTACATCGAAGCGAAGCTTTCCTCCATGGAGCGCTTCAATCGGCATGCGCGCTCGCTCGAGGTCATCTTCGACGAAGACCATCTCGCGAAGACTGTCGAGGTCATTGCACACATTGATCACGGTGCGCCGGTCGTCGTCCACGCGCGCCACGAGGACGCGCACGCCGCGGTCGATCTGGCCCATGACAAGCTCGAGAAGGCGCTACGGCGTCTCAAAGAGCGCACCGAGGATCGACGCAGGGGCAAGGGTGATCCGGGCGTGGCAGCACACCTACCGATTGATGGCCCGATTGACGATGACGATTCCGCGCAGCCCGCACCTGCGGAAGAAGAGTGAGGCTCCCCGTGTCCGACAACCGCATCAGCTCGTTCATCTCGCCGGAGCGCATCTTCACGGATATCGCGCCCGGGGAGCGCGACGACGTCATCAAGTCCGTAGTCGAGCGCCTCTGTGCGTCCGGTGCGATCGACGAAGAGAAGACGACGACCGTGTACCGCGCCGTGCTGCAGCGCGAGCGCAAGGGGTCCACGGGCATTGGTCGTGGGATCGCTATCCCCCACTGCAAGACGTCGGCTGTCGAGTCCCCGATCGTGGGCTTCGCCAAGCCTGTGGAACCGATCCCCTATGGCGCCACCGACGGCGCGCCGGTCCATAGCCTGTTCTGCGTGGTCTCGCCACTCGACGCAGCGGATACGCACGTCGCCATCTTGCGCTGGATTGCTGGCATCGCTCGCAACGACTACTACGCCAAGCTCCTCTCGACGACCAGCGATCCGCAGAGTCTGTTCGAACTCTTCCAGGAGATCGATGGCGTTGCCTGAGAGCGGTGAGGCCGGCGAACCGGTTGCTGACGCGGTGACTGACACGGCTCTTCAGGCCTCCGCCGACGTTCTCGTGACGAACGAGCAGGGGTTGCATTTGCGCCCGGCAACCGAGTTCGCACGTCTCGCCATGGCCAGCGGCTGCGCCGTTCGCGTTCACCACGGGACGTCGAATGGCGACGGCTCCAGCATTCTCGAGCTGGCGATGATGGCCATTCGCCCGGGCGCTCGCCTTCGCATCGAGGCCACCGGAGTCGGTTGCGAGCAAGCTGTGGCAGATCTCGTGGCGCTCGTCAAGCGCGACTTCTGCGACTGAGCTGCGAGGGCGATCACCCGCCCGCGACGCACCAACCGGCGAGGCGACGACGTCGAAGCCTCCGATCGCCCGCCGATCGCGTAGAGTCGTGGCGTGTTCTGTGGGCGCATCGTCGGCGCGGCGCCGTGTTGGCCGGGATCGTGTTGGCCGGAACCGTGTCGGCCGGAAGAGTGTGCAGGAGAGTTCGGCATGGAGATCTACACCGGAGTGCCGGTCAGCCCCGGGGTGGCGATCGGTCGCGTGTTTCTGCTTGAGACAGAAGAACGCAGCGTTCCTGAGCGCCACGTCCCTGCAGCGGAGATCGATGCTGAGCTCGATCGTCTCGATGCCGCGCTCAGCGAGGCGCGCGAGGGTCTCTCCGGCCTGCTGAACGCCTCGGGCGTCAATACGGAGATGTCGGCGATCTTCTCGACCCACGACATGGTCCTGCAAGATCCGAAGTTGCGCGACGAGCTCGTCGCGACGGTGAAGGACTGCCAGGTCTCCGCGGAGTTCGCTGTCGCCCGTTTCTTCGACGGCCTGGTGGAGCGCTTTCAGCAACTCGAAGACCAGTATTTCGCGCAGCGCGCGTCGGATATGCGGGATATCGAGCGTCGCGTTCTGCGCGCGCTGTTGGGCGATCGTCAGCGGAAGATCGCCGACCTCTCGGAGCCGGTCGTCATCGCGGCACATGACCTGACGCCCTCGCAGACGGCGAACCTCGACGGTGGTCGCACGCTCGCGTTCCTCTCCGAAGTCGGTGGCCCGACGTCGCACACGGCGATCATCGCCCGCAGCATGGGCATGCCCGCAGTCGTCGGGCTCGGCGACATCACACAGCGCCTCGAGGATGGCACCGTCGTGATCGTGGACGGTAACCGCGGTCAGGTGATCGTCGATCCGGACCCCGCTCAGATCCGTCGCTATGAGCAGATTCTCGTGGGCGACGAGCGCCGCCGGCAGGAGCTGGACCGCGTTCGGGACTACCCGGCCGAGACGCGAGACGGCCACGTGATCCGCCTGATGGGCAATATCGAAGTGCCCTCCGACGTCACGTCGGTGATCGAGGCCGGTGGCGATGGCGTCGGGCTCTTCCGGACCGAGTTCCTCTACGTCGAGGGCAAACCGCCGCCGACGGAAGAGGATCACGTGGATGCGTACGTCGCGGCGTTGCGTCAGCTCGGCGGGCGTCCCCTCACGATCCGCACGTTCGACTTCGGGGCTGATAAGGTCACTCCCGATCCCAACGCAGCGCGCGAACCCAATCCCTTCCTGGGTAGCCGTTCGTTGCGTCTCTGCCTGGAGCGCCCGGGCCTCTTCATGCCGCAGTTACGCGCGATTGTGCGCGCGTCGGGCTATGGGGCCGTCCGCTGTCTCTTCCCGATGGTCTCGGGACTAGAGGATCTGCGGCGTGCGAAGGCGATGCTTGAGAAGGCGCGGGTCTCGCTGCGCACCGAGGGGCACTACGTTGCCGAGGACCTGCCCGTCGGGGTCATGATCGAGATCCCCTCCGCGGCGATCGTCTCGGACCTCGTCGTGGAAGAAGTCGACTTCCTCTCGATCGGGACGAACGACCTCATCCAATACACGTTGGCCGTCGATCGGGTCAACGAGCGTGTCGCCTATCTCTATCAGCCGGCTCATCCGGCGCTGCTCCGGCTCATTACGCAGGTCGTCAAGGCGGGCATCGACGCGGGGCGCCCGGTGAGCCTCTGCGGCGAGATGGCCGGCGACCCGCTCTACACGATCCTTCTGCTGGGGATGGGGCTCCGGGAATTCAGCGTCTCGGCCCGCGCCATACCTGCGGTGAAGCAGGTGATCCGGCGGATCACTGTTGAGCAGAGTCGCGAGGCGACCGCATGGTGCGCGACGGCGACGAGTCACGAAGACGTCCTCGCCCGGTTGCGCGAGTCGCTTGGCGAGTTGGTGCCGTCCTTGGTCTGACGCACCGCGTTCTAGGATCGTCGGCCGAAAGGGCGCGAAGACCTACCCGGTCTAGTTTGAGAGTCTGGCCTGAGATTGGCTGCGCTGCACGAAGCTCTTCGGCGCGCGCCGTGCGTGGGCCCCGGGTCGGACCCGAGGCGTCCTCACCTGATCCGTTCGGCCGGCCGGATTCTCGATTTGGGCGCTCCGGCGTCGCGAATCGCGACACGTCGTAGCGCAGTACACTCGCGGTCGCCGGCACGCCCGCGCGGCGCCTTCTCAGGCTCGCTTGCGCACGTCCTTGCGACGTGATCACAAGCCGCTTGCGGTCCGCGACGACCGACGACGTTTCGCAGAATCGACATTTGAACTCAACTCTGCGCGGTTGCTTTCCGAAGTGGATGTGTCGGCTCCCAAGGGGGAGCCCGGTTCGGAGGCAAGTTCATGTTCAAGAAGCAGAAGAGCCTGATCGGCCTGGATGTCGGCGCGCACGCGGCGAAGGCGATCGAGCTGACGCAATTCGGGCGCGAGTTCGTCATCACGGCCTATGCGCAGAGCGACATCGTCGCAGACGCCGCCAAGGCCGACGTGATCGTGGACATGCTGCAGGGCCACGTCTTCCGTACGCGCCGCGTCGCCACGTCTGTCAGCGGGAAGTCGGTCATCGTGCGCTACCTGACGATGATCCAGATGTCCGATGCGGACCTGGACAACGCAGTTCGCTTCGAGGCGGACAAGTACATCCCGTTCGACATCGACGAGGTCGTTCTCGACGCGCAGAAGCTCGACGATGGTGGCCGGCAGTTCGAAGGCCTCTCCGACAACGAGATGCGCGTTCTTCTCGTCGCGGTCAAGCGCAGCCTGATCGCCGACCACGTCGGCATGATCCAATCGGTCGGGCTCCAGCCTGACATCATCGACGTGGATGCGTTCGCGATCGGCAACGCCTTCGAGTTCCGCGCGGCCCGTGGCGCAACGGACGAACAAGACGAACGCGTGACGGCGCTCATCGACGTGGGCGCCAACAAGACGAATATCAACGTCTTGCGCGATGGGGCGCTTTGCTTCACCCGTGAGATCTATCTCGGCGGTGATGACTTCACGTCCGCGGCCGCCAAGCGTCTCGGTTGTGAAGCGCATCAGGCGGAGGCGCTCAAGCGCCAGCCCGGCGACAACGTCGAGGCGTTGCGCGACGCCGTCCTACCGACGATCGATGACCTCGGCAACGAGATCCATCTGTCGTTTGACTACTTTGAGAACCAATTCGATCAACCCGTCGATGACGTCTTCCTTTCCGGTGGGGGCGTCCAGCTCTCACTGGTCGGTGAGACCTTCGAGAAGGTTTTCGAGAAGCGGACCCGCCACTGGGACCCGACCGAGAACATTCGCGTCGATGAGGACGCCGTGGACGTCCAGGCGCTCCGCGAAAACGCCGGCCAATTGGCCGTCGCGATGGGCCTCGCATCCAGGCTTCGAAAGGACTGACCACCATGATCAGGGTCAATCTTCTGCCACCCGAGTACCGGAAATCCGGCGGCACGCCGATCGCGCGTTTCGTCGCGTTGACGCTCGGTGTCTTTCTGACCGCCACCGCCATGAGCGTGTGGGGCTACGTCCACTTTGGCATGCTCGCCGAAGTGCGTGACCGCCGCACGCAGATGGAGGAAGAGGTTGTCGGACTTCAGGCTCTCGCCGAGCGCTCGCAAGCGCTGCTCGCCGAGTTCAAGGAGTACCAGCGGCGCCGCCAGACGATCGAGGAGATCGATACCAACCGCATCGTCTGGAGTCAGAAGCTCGATCAACTCGCGGACCTTGTTCACAACAAGGGCGAGGTCGACGAGCACTTCGTGTGGCTCGCAAGCATGAAGTCGAGTGGCTCGCGAAAGCCCGGCTCCGGCGGTGCCCTGATGGTCGCCGGCTGGTCCGGCGGCGACGAACTCGAGAGCCTTGCCAACTTCAACGATGACGTGCGTGACTCCGGTGAAGACTTCTTCGATGACTTCATGGCGATCGATCCGCCCCGCGGCGAGCGCGTGCGCTTCAACGACGGGCGTCTGCCCGAGCTGGCCTGGCGCTTCACGATGGGAATGGATCTCAAGCCTCTCGGCTGGCGGGAGAAGCAGTAGCGCTCCGGCGCGCTGCGGGAGGAATGGCCATGTCTAAGCTCAGCGAGAAGCACCGCTTGCTCCTCACGGTCGCCGGGTCACTGGCGTTCGTGGCGGGGTTCTGCGGACTGATCTGGTGGGATCTCGATCGCATCCACGCGGCCGAGATCAGCGACTCGAACCCAGAGGCCGCCGACATCGTCGACCAGGAACTCTGGGGCGAACGTCGGTGGACACAGGAACTGCAAAAGCAGATCGACGCGGCGCGCGCCGAGGCGGAACTCATCCCGCAGCGCGAGAAGGACGTGATCGTCTACCGCGAGATCGTTGCGCGAGACGCGGCCATCCTTCCCGGTGAAGCCGAGGTCACGGCCCTCACCACGACCGTCGGAGATTTTGTGCGCATGGCGGGGGTCACGCTGACCAAGCTGGGCGACCTGAACACGTCGTCCGATGGCGAGGCGATCGCGACCATCCCGCTGAAGTTGCAACTCACCGGTTCGTTCGACGAGGTGCTGAAGTTCATCAACCTCTTCGAGACGCTGGATCGCATCGTCAACGTACGCGGGTTCAGCATCACCTCCGGCAAGTTCGACGGCGAAGGCCCGGAACGCAAGGCGCTGCACGCCGTCAATATGGACCTCGTGACGTACATCTACACAAGCACCGCTGGACTCGCCAAGCCGGTGGAGATCTCGAACTACGAGAGTCGAAAGAACGATCCGGACATCCAGAAGGCGATCCGGCAGCAGAAGGTCGCGTTCGTGGAGAAGTACCAGTTGCAGTCGCGGCTCAGCCGCCGCGACCCGCTGGTCGACCCGAGACGTAGCGAAGATGACATGCCCGACGGCCCCGACTCTGAGGATGCGGTGGCGCAGTCGGAGCTCGTCTCGGGACTGCAATTCGAAATCGAGATGCTGAAGGACGACGTTCGCCAGGAGCGCTTCTACGCTCGCAACAAGAAGTACGTGCCGCTTTCGCAGCTCACGCCGCTCGTGGACACGAAGTTCATTGAACTCAAGGCGGCCATCCTTGCTGCGGAGCCGAAGATCTCGATGCCCGACCTGCGCGAACTGCTCCATGACGAGGTGGTGGTCCCTTTCGAGGACTTGCGGGCGCAGCGCACCGTCAAGGACCAGGCGAAGGTCATCGCCTATGACGATGTCCTGGGCTTCGTCACGAAGATGCGCGCCGACATGGATGCCATGAGATTCGACGAGGTCGTCTCCGGACACGACGCCTACCTGGGCCTGGTGACGGGCTCGGAAGTCAACGACGACGCACACGATCTGGTCGTCGACATGGAGGAGATGCGCAAGGAGGCCGAGGTCACTCTCGACTTCGAGCGCCTGGATCTGCGCTATAGCGGCGCCATCTTGCAGCCGACTGGATCTGTAGTGCTCATCAACGGCAAGGCCACGCGTGTCGGGGACTTCGTCGACGCGGACGCTCGTTGCGAGGTGATCGACATCTCCAAGGAGTTCGTCACCTACGACTTCGATGGCTACGAGATCCGGGACCCGACGACCAAGTAGTGAACAAGAAACACGTGATCGAAATGGCGGGGCGCCGCTGGGGCGACGCTCCGATCCTCAGAGACCCCTTCGGGAGGAAAGAACTATGAAGCGCAATGCACGCTACGCGACCGCAGTCGTGCTCGGTGCGGCGGCCTTCGGACTGCTCGGGACGGCGCCTGCCGCCTTCGCGCAGGACCTGTCGGCCACCGGCGACCGGGATCGGAGATCAGCCGGCGATGTCTCTCTGGACATCATCGAACGTCCGCTGAAGGACGTCATCGCCTACATCCAGGATCGCACGGATACGAACCTCATTCTCTCTCAGGAGGCCGAGGGCGTACTGGTGACGGTCAAGGTCAAGAACCTGCCGTGGCGCGAAGCGCTCGAGGTCGTGGCGGAGCGCGCGGGCTGCCAGCTCGATGAGCGCAGCGCCAACCTCATCCGCATCGAGAAGCCGCCGCGCGTCTCGTTCGATTTCGATAACGCGGACGTGCGTATCGTGATCAAGGCCATCGCCGACATCGCGGGCGCGAACATCGTCGTCGGTCGCGAAGTCGAAGGCTCCGTCACACTGTCGCTGCACAACATCCCGTGGCAGGTCGCGTTGGACACGATCATCAAGACGCTCGGTTACACGATCGTCTACGAAGACCTCGGGATCTTGCGCATCGTCTCTCCCGCGAGCATCAAGGCGCAACTGGAGACGCAGGTCTTCCGGTTGAAGTGGGTTCGCCCGCAGTCGCCGTATCGCGCCATCATCGAGACCGAGATCAGCGAGAGCAAGATCAAGGCGGTCGGTGACACGGTTCAGGAGATCGAGAAGAACTTCAACATCCTCGTCGCGTTCGAAGCCGCGCTGGCACCCGAGGGGTCGGTCACGTACATCAAGGAGACGAACTCCCTGATCGCGACCGGCACCGCGCCCGCGCTCACCGAACTCGAGCGTCTCATCGCCCGCATCGACATCGAACCAGCGCAGGTCTTCGTCGACGTCAAGTTCATCAACACCACGAACGAGGACTTCCTCGACATCGGTGTTAACCCGGGCGAGAACGGCCTGTCGGCCTCGATGAGCCTCGGCAAGATGCTGACTCGTCTGCCGTTCAGCATCGGCAGTGGTGGTTTCGAGGACAGCCTCACGCCGGGCCGCGCGCCGGACGGTTCGAGGGGGCTGCCGTTGCCCGTCCAACAGGGCGATGCGCTCTTTGACTCGCTCTTCAGCTACGGCACGTTGGACTTCTCGTCCACGAACCTCGCTCTCAACCTCATCAAGACGGACTCCAAGAGTCGCCTTGTGCAGGCTCCGAAGTTGGTTTGCCTGGACAATCAGGAAGCGAGCATCTTCGTCGGCGAGACCATTCGTTTCGCGCAGACCATCGCGACGTCGAACCAGTCCGGCGGCCTCGAATTCTCGATCTCCGAGGCGGACAGCAGCCCGGTGCAGACCGGCTTCCAACTGCTCATGATCCCGCACGTGATCCCGGACCGCGACCAGGTGATGATGACGGTCATCCCGCAGCAACGCGCCCTGACGGGTACGAGTGCGGAGCAGCCGGGCTTCGACACCTTCAAGACGGGTGCCGGTGGGACCACGGGTGAGCAGCAGATCTCGCTGCCGCGTGAGAGCAATGCAACGGTTGTCACACACGTCAAACTCAATAGCGGCGAGACAGCGGTCATCGGTGGCCTGCTCACCGATATCGAGACTCACACGGTCAACAAGGTTCCGTTCCTGGGTGATATCCCGGTTCTCGGGTATCTCTTCCGCGGCGAGCAGACGTCGAACAAGAAGAACAACCTCATCATCTTCATCACCCCGACGATCATTCGTGATGTGTCGCAGATGAAGGAGATCGTGGTCAACGAGTTGCGCAACCGCAAGGATCGCATCGAGTCCGAGCTGCTTGAGATCTACGGTGGCGACGATCTGGAGGGTGGCGATGTCACCGTTCCGCCGGCTGCCCCGAACCTCTCCGGTCCCAAGTAGTCCGATCCCGTAAGATCGACTGCGCAAGACTGGCGACAGACAGACTGACAATTCAGCGGCGAGGGCGCACGTGCATCGTGCGCCCTCGTCCAATTTCTCGACGGACCAATTTCCCGACGGAGTGGATGAACGGTCGCTCGGACCGATTGGCCGACACGCAGCGCGCGGTCTATTCCGCGAAGTGCGCGCGTCTCGCCACCGGTCCCGGCTACCATCCATCGCCCGTCCCAGGCACCACCGAGCGAGGCTCATGTCCCGCACTCTTCTCATCAATGTCGCGGAGCCCGAAGAGCGCCGCGCAGCGCTCCTTGAGGACGGACGACTGTCCCTCCTCTCCATCGAGCGCTCCGACGAGCGAACCCTTGTCGGCAACGTCTACAAGGGCCGCGTCTCGCGCGTCGAACCTGCGATCGGTGCGGCGTTCGTGGACGTCGGTCTGGATCGAGCGGGCTTCCTGCACGTGGACGATGCCGTTCCCATGTCGGCCGGCAGTCGAAATGGAACGGGCGATGGCGGCGATGGCGATGGCGATGGCGCCAGCGCGCCCAGCGACGAGCGCCGCGAGACAACCATCGACGCGCTGTTGTCCCGTGGCGACGAGATCGTCGTGCAGGTCGTGCGCGATCCGCTCGCGCAGAAGGGCGCGACGCTGACCGCGCGGCTCTCGTTCCCGGGTCGCACGGCCGTTCTACTGGCCGGACTCGATCGATCCGCGGTCAGCCGCAAGATCGAAGACGAGAACGTACGCAAGCGCCTGCGCGACGTGCTGGACCAGGTCGAGCTGCCGCCCGACTGTGGTGCTGTCGCGCGGACGGCAGCCGAGCGGGCAGACGACGACGAGATCGCCGACGAAGTGCGTGTCCTGGTGCGGCGTCACGAAGCCTGCATGCGTCGCGTCGAGAGCGCTGTCGCACCGAGCGTGGTACACGAGGAGACGGGTTTCGCCGCCCGTGCCGTCCGCGAACTGCTCGTGCGCGCACCGGATGGTGCGGGCGGACCGATGAGCGTGATCGCGGACTCGGCCGAGGCCGTCCGCGATGCCGAACAAGCTCTCGCTGGCGCGACGCAGGACGTCGAGGTGCGCGCACACAAACTCGCGACGCCGCTCTTCCATTCATTCGGGATCGAGGCCGAGGTGCGGCGCCTCGCTTCGCCTCGTGTGCCTCTCGCCGGCGGTGCCTCGCTCGTCATTCAGGAGACCGAGGCGTTGTGGGCCATCGATGTCAACTCCGGGCGTCGGCGCCGCGGCGCCAACCTCGAGGAGACTGCACTCGAGACGGATCTGCTCGCTGCTGAGGAAGCGGCGCGCCAGATTCGCCTGCGCGACCTCGGCGGTCTGATCGTCGTGGACTTCATCGACTGTCGCGAGCCTGAACATCGTGAACGCGTCGAGCAGGTGTTCCGACGCGAACTCGCCAAGGACCCGGCTCGCATGCGCGTTGCCAGCATGTCGGAGTTCATGATCTCCGAGATCACACGGCGGCGGACACGCACCGGCGCCGGCCGCGCGGGCTCCGTGCGCTGCGAGAGCTGCGGTGGAACGGGGCGTGTGCGCACGGCCGCGTCCGCAGCGCTCGCGGCTCTGCGCGATGTGCGCGCTCTCATGAGCGACCGGCGCCCGGAGCGCGTCGAGATCGTCTGCGCCCCGGATGTGGCCGACGCGCTCGACCGGCGTGAGGCCGTGCTCGAGGCGCTCGAACGCGAGCGCGGGGTACCTGTGGACGTCACCGAGGACCCGTCTCTCGGACAAGGCGCATTCGACGTCGTCGCAGCGCGGAGTTGAATTCGGAACGGCGCTGAAAATTGCGAGTGCTTCACTCGCCCGCGGGTATCGTCCGCCGTTTGCACCCCAGATCCGACCGAGAGTGCGTTTTGGAGACCTCAGATGTACGCGATCATTCGTGACGGCAGCCACCAGTTCCGGGTGGAGGAAGGGCAGACCGTCCGGTTCGCCTACCGCGCTGATGCCGAGCCCGGCTCCACACTCGAATTCGATCAGGTTCTGGCCGTCGGCGAAGGCGCTGAGCTGAATGTCGGCGCGCCTGTGGTCGAAGGTGCATCGGTCACTGCCAAGGTCAAGGGCCACGGCAAGGACAAGAAGATCATCGTCTACCGCTACATCCGGCGGAAGAACCACCACAAGAAGCAGGGCCACCGCCAGAAGTTCACGGAAGCGGTCGTCCAGAAAATCGCCGTCCCGACCGGCGATAACGCCTAGGAGATCCTCAGATGGCACATAAGAAGGGCCAGGGTTCGACCAAGAACGGGCGTAGCAGCAAGGCGCAGTTCCGCGGGGTCAAGCGCTTCGGCGGCGAGACCGTCAAGGCGGGCGCGATCATCGTGCGCCAGCTCGGCACCCGCTTCAAGACCGGGCGCAACACGCGACTCGGGAGCGACTACACGCTCTTCGCGACAGCCCCCGGCGTCGTGAGCTTCGGCACCGGCCGCCGCATCCACGTCGATGCAGCCGCTGTCGCCGTCGCGGCCGAATGAGCGGGAAGCGCGGCTCGTGCGCAGTGAATTCCGGCAGTCAGCTCGTTTGGGCGTGACCGTCTTGCGCAGTGACCGCCTTGGGCGGTGACGGCGGACGTCGCGAGGCGTCAGGTGCTCCCTACGACGCGGTACCGCTCACCCTCGAAGGCGGTCGCGGAGGGGACGGATGCGTCTCGTTCCGGCGTGAGAAGTACGTCCCCAAGGGCGGCCCGAACGGTGGCGACGGAGGTAAGGGGGGCGACGTCTTCCTCGTCGCCTCTGCGAACATCCACGGGTTCTTCTCGCTGCGCGGGCGCAAGAAGCTCAAGGCCCCGAATGGCGCGCAGGGCGGCACTAACCGGCGCTTCGGCAAAGCCGGCGCCGATCTCGAGATCAACGTGCCGATCGGCACTGAGGTGCGGGATGCGCACTCCGACATCCTGTTGAAGGATCTGCTCGAGGACGGGCAGCGCGTCCGCATCGCGAACGGCGGGGATCCGGGACGCGGCAACGCCAAGTTCGCGCACGCCACGAAGCAGACTCCCCGCTTCGCCGAAGAGGGGCGCGCGGGCGCGTCTCGGGACATCGTCCTCAGCCTCAAGTTGATCGCCGATGCGGGCCTGGTGGGGCTCCCGAACGCGGGCAAATCCACGTTGCTCGCGCGGCTCTCGAAGAGCCGGACGGAGATCGGCGCCCATCGCTTCACGACCCTCGCGCCGCACCTGGGCGTCGTAGAACTCTCGCCCTCCCAGCGGATCACGTTCGCCGACCTTCCGGGCCTGATCGCCGGTGCCCACGCGGGGAAGGGGCTCGGTGATCAGTTCTTGAAGCATGTGGAGCGCACGCGCGTTCTCGTCCACATCGTCGCCTTCGATCCGACCGACAGTTCGCCCGACGTGGATGTCGCGTACCGCACGGTACGGGGGGAATTGGCGAGCTACTCGCCGGACCTGGCGGAGAAGCCCGAGATCGTCGCTCTCAGCAAGTGCGATCTCCCCGGCTGGGAGGCTGCGCTCAACTCGCTGGCTCGGGAAGCCGATGCGGAAGTGACACCGTTCTCGGCTGTGAGCGGCAAGGGCTTGGACGCGCTGATCCAGCGTGTGGCCCGAGTGCTCGGAGCCGCGGAGGACGACGAGGACGACTGGTAGCGCTGTCGATCTCCCTCCAGGCGGGCCGTCGATTGGGAGAACGGATGAAAATCGACGATCTGTTCCGGTACCTCATCGAGAGTGGCGGATCTGATCTGATCATGCGGACCCGCGCGCGGCCCTCCATCCGCGTGGATGGGCGCGTTCGCTTCGCGACCGAGACCGAGGTCTCCCCCTCGATGGCGCAGGACCTCTTCGATCGCGTGCTCGACTCACGTCAGCAGGATCAGTTCTTCCGTACCGGTGAAGCCGACTCGGCGTACGAGCTCGCCGGCGTCGGTCGCTTCCGCGTCAACGTGTTTCGCCAGCGCGGCAAACTCGCGTTCGTCTTCCGCCACGTGAAGTCGCAGGTTCCTCGAATCGAGGAGTTGCGACTCCCGGCGCAGCAACTGACAGGGTTGGCGCGTCTGAAGCGCGGCCTGGTGCTCGTCACCGGCGTGACCGGTAGCGGCAAATCCACGACTCTCGCGGCGATGCTGAACTGGATCAACCAGAACGATCAACGCCACATCGTGACGCTCGAGGACCCGATCGAGTTCCTCTTCCGCGACGATCAGAGCACCGTCAGCCAACGCGAAGTCGGCGTGGACACGCTCAACTTCGCGGCGGCGCTCAAGAGCGTCGTGCGTCAGGCGCCGGACGTGATCATGGTCGGCGAGATGCGCGACCGCGAGACCGTCGAGGCGACACTCCAAGCGGCCGAGACGGGGCACCTTGTCTTCTCGACCCTGCACACGGTCAACGCCGTGCAAACGGTCGAGCGCATCCTCGCCTTCTTCCCGCCGCATCACCATCCCCTCATTCGCATGCAACTCTCGATGCTCTTGGAGGGCGTCGTCAGCCAGCGTCTGGTGGCGCGCGCTTCCGGGAAGGGGCGCGTCGCCGCGTGTGAGTTGCTGCTCGGCACCCCATCCGTCCGCGAGATGCTCGCCACCGGGCAGACGCGGGACCTCCCGAAGGCCATCCGCGAGGGTGCGGAGTACTTCGGGACGATGACGTTCAACCAGGCGCTTGCGAATCTGATCCGGCAGGGCGAGATCTCGCTGGACGATGGTCTGAGTGCGTCCGATAACGCGGGCGAGTTGAAGTTGGAGATGCGGGGGATTTCGAAGGGCCGCGCTGCGCAGATCGCTATCCCTGGGCAGAGCTACTGAGTCGAGTTCGCGCGGCGACTGGCCATCCGCTTCGCGGATGGCCTCAGGTCTTATTCTGTGCCGACTCCGTCGGCACGCTCGCTCTCGCTCGCATGTTCGGCTCCGGTCGCGGCTCCGGCTGCTTCAACCGGGGCTGCGCTCGGCGTTCGTGACCGCGCATCGGGTCGCGCCCGCGACGCTGAAGTGAGCTCGTCTCAAGCGCGGGTTTCGCAGGCGGAATCCGCTCTCTTCGCCTCACCGCGAGCGTCACGCCGTGAGCGGAGCTCACGACCCGCCACTCGCTGTGCTCTTTGTTGCGTTTGTGCCGACTCCGTCGGCACGCTCGCTCTCGCTCGCATGTTCGGCTTCCGTCGCGGCTCCGGCTGCGGCAGCGAGTGTCACGCGGCGTGCTCCGCACTCCGCCCGCCACTCACTGCGTTGTGGTTGGGGTCGCCTCCGGCTCCCCGCTCGCTCTCGCTCGCGTGTTCGGCTTCTGTCGCGGCTCCGGCTGCTTCAACCGGGGCTGCGCTCGGTGTTCGTTGCCGGGCCTCGGGTCGGAGCCTCGACGTGGGAGTTGGCTCGTCGCGAGGTCGGGTTTCGCAGGCGGAATCCGCTCTCTTCGCCTCACCGCGAGCGTCACGCCGTGAGCGGAGCTCACGACCCGCCACTCGCTCTCGTTTCTGGCGTTGTCGTGGGACCACGCGGGACCATACCGGGTCTGTTTTCGCGCCTTTTGAGCCTGGGAAACGTTCCGGTCAGCGTTCTAGCGTGGATTGGGGGCGCCGCCCAGACTGCGCCGCGTCTCGCGGCATCGGCTCTCGCCACCTCCAATCCCCGAGCAACCGAGGGGGATCTCGACGCGGTTTCTCGACGCACGGCAGTTTCGCGGTCTCCGTACCGAGAAGTCGCTGGCTACTCGTCTACCCGTTCCGACTCGGTCTCTCGCCGCCGCTTCGACTTCGGGAACGCGATCAGGGCCACCACGACGGCGAGGGCCGCGATGAGGCCGGGCGACGGGGAGACTCCGGTGGTGTCGGTTCCGTATCTGATGCCCCGTCGCACGAGCTCTTCTTGCAGCCTCGCCTGCTCCGTGCTGTCGAGGGCTGCGGCAAACTCTTGGGTGGCCACTACCATGCGGATGCCGTCGTTGGTGAAGACGACGGATCGCGCGGACTCGGCGGCGATCCACTCTTCGATCTCTGCCGGGCTCGCTCGCTTCACGAAGAGCGCGTTTCTCACGATCGGGGCGATGATGCCGAAGGCGAGCACCGCGGCGAGGACGGAGAGACCGATCGTCTGTGCGCGCAGCGACCGCCCCACGCGTGACTTGTTGTCTTCGCCATCGCCTCCGGCGCGCCTGTCCGTGCTCACTTGTGGCCTCCGGGTCTACGGGAGAGGTCCGAGGCTATCCGATCTCATCTGCATGCTTGACGGGGGAACCGAGAGCCTGTCTCGGCGGTCTGAGCCTCGCCGAAGTCTCGTCCGTGTATCACGACACGACCGCGTAGAGGGCCCCGCTCGCTCATCGCTCTTCTCGTACCGGCCAGAATCGGCGAAATTCCCCTGCTCGGTGTTCGTCCAATCCCTCACGTTCCGGGATAGGATCTTCCGTCCATGCGCATCAGCCAGATCAAGACACTTTGTTGGACTGCCAACGTCCTCGTCCTTGCGGGGGCGGGCTACGTCGCGGTTCACTTCGGAGAGACGTTCAAGCGTCGCCGCATCATTCCCGAAATCGAGTGGCCGGACGAGGGCGGTGGGGACGTCATTCAGAAGCGCTGGCCTGGCGAGGTCACGGGCTTTCGGATGATCTGGGATACGCCGGTCAATGGCCTGGTTCCCAAGCCGCCCGCGCCGCCCGCGAAGGTCGAAGTCGAGAAGGACCTCGGGAAGATCTTTCTCGGGAAGTACACGTACCACACCAGCATCGACACGTTCCCGGAGCTCGACGAGTCGGTTGCATACGTCGAGGGGCCCGGGAGTGGGGCGGTGACCATGCTGCGCACGGGCGAGTCCATCGACGGCTTCACGTTGATCGGTTTCGAGGCGAGCACCGAGCGGGGAGAGGACGCGCTGGTGTTCTCGAACCCGAAGGTGGATGGACTCGTGCGGATGAAGCGGAGCGAGGACCCCCTGCAGAATCTGACCACTCCACCGCTGGTGCGAGCGCTCGCTGACAATAACGATCTCGCGCAGCCGGAAGTCGATCTCATGTCGATCCCGCGGCGCGCGTACCAAGATCTCTTGGCCGACCCGAGCGGGCTGACATGGCATGTCCCTGCCGGCGAGGTGTACTGGTGGGGCGCGTTCGGTGAAGACGACGTGCTCGCGAAGCTCGTGGTCAACGTCGCCAAGGATGCGGGCGGGAACGCCATGGGCATCAAGCTGATGTCGCAGCCCGGCGCAGGTACCGCCGTCAGCGACGGGCGCGGCCTCATGAAGGGCGACATCATCAAGTCGATCAACGGGGTGCCCACTCGTTCCAAGGAAGAGATCGTCCTCTATCTGCGGGGGGACGGACAGGGGCTCGGGCGCTACGAGGTTCTCGTCGAGAACGAGACCGGTGTGGAGCGGACACTCGTCTACGAGGTCGAGCGGGCGCGTCGTCGTTCGCCCAGTCGCTGACTCCGTATCGCGGGTCGACTCCGTATCGCGAGTAGGATGTATCGCGAGTAAGATGCCGCGCATGTTGGTCGTCATCGATCTGGGGAATACTCGCGTCAAGTTCGCGGCATTCGAGGGCGAGCGTCTGATCGCCACCGAGGCGTACGAAGGCGGGCCATCGGTCGCGGATGACGTCATCCCTTTCCCGCACGTCGCGACCGCGGACGAAATCGTTGTCGGTGCGTCCGCGCCGGAACGACTCGCGTCACTCTTGCGCGCCCTTGAGCGACCAGCGCGCGTGCTCGGCGCCGACGTGGTCGCGCGCGTCGCGACGACTTACGACGTTCCAGCCGAGTTGGGTATCGACCGGCTCGCTGCTGCGTATGGCGCGCGCGCGATCGTCGGCGGCGGTCCCGTCATTGCCGTCGATGCTGGCACGGCGATAACCGTGGACTCTATCGACTCGAGCGGTCGCTTCGCTGCCATCGCCATCGCGCCCGGGCTCGACTCTGCGGCGGCCGGATTGCGAGCGGCGGCACCGCATCTGCCACGCGTGCGGCTCGTGCGCCCCGACGCGTCGGAACTGCCCGCGCGCAGCACCGTTGCTTCACTCCGAAACGGGTTTGCCCTCGGATTGGCGGGGATGATCGATCGACTGATCGGCGAGGCACGGTTGCTCGTGGGGGCTGCGGCGCCGATCGTGCTCACGGGCGGAGCGGGAGCGCAGCTCTTGCCATATCTGCACTCGGACGCGCGGCATGCGCCCGATTGCGTCCTGCATGGCCTCGCAGCGCTTCACCGAGCGGTGCCCGCATGAGCCGTGCGCTCGCTTCATTGCTCGATCTCACCGCGCAGGAAGTGCGCGGTCTCGCGTGGTCCACCCGCGCGGGTGTCCCACCGGATCGCCCACTCGAAGGGCGGGTGGTGGCGGTGTTGCCGTTCGCGCGACCCGCGCTTCCGGCAGCGGCATGGCTCGCCGTGGCGCAACGACTTGGTGCCGGGGTGATCCGCCTGGCGGATGTCTCTGACATCGTCGGCGCCGACGACGAGTTCGCCGTGTGCGCTGCTGCGGCTCGCTGGGCCGATGTGTTGGTCACCAGCCACGCGCTCCAGGGCTTCGCGCGGGCGGCTGCGGTGGATTGCGGCGTTCCCGTCGTGAATGCAGGTGAGGGCGACGGCGAGGATCCTGCGGCCGGACTCTCGCTCATCGCGGCCGCCGAGGACGCGCATGCGGCCGATCCGTCGGCGGTCGGGCGGCGGCTGCACGTCGCGGTCTGCGGTGATCTGCGCGAGAGTCGCAGTGCGCGGGCACTCCTCTCCGGTCTCGCCGCGTTCGAGGCGACCGTTCTGCTGGTTCCCGCCCGCGGCCGCGATTTGCCCGAAGATGCGCTGCAACGTCTGGCCCGCAGGACCGGGCGGAGACCACTGCGCTTCGAGGCGCGCTCGATGAGTTCGTTGCTTGACATGGTCGATACGGTGCTCCTCTCTCCAGAATCGGCACCTCAGTTACCACTCTTCAAGGAAGTCGGTGTTCCTCCGGGCGATGCGGAGCGCCGCGCACGTCGCGAGATCGAGGACACGGACGTGCTCTTCGTCGCTGCTGGCGGCGACGTTCCCGATCGCCTCGTGGTCGCTCCGTTTCGGGGTCGCGGACGCGCGGTGCCCGAGGGCCGCGAGCAGCGCACCACAGCCGCTGCATTGGCAGCGTTGCTGCGCCACGCCGTGACGGGTTCGGCCCCGGGCAGCGACCCTGCGCACCGCGGCGCCGTGCTGCGCTATCGCAGCGCCCTAGGGGTCCGCTGCCAGTCGGGCGGCTGCGTCAGTTCGCGGCGTTCGAGCCACGTGTCACCCGACTTTCTGCTGCTCTCGCGCGCCCCCGCGCTTCTGGAATGCCTCTACTGTGGCGCGCGCACGCACGCCGCGTTGGTCGCGAGCAGCGAGGCCGGGCGATATCACGAGCTCGGTTCGGCGGACAGCGAGCGCATCCTGGACCAGAACCTGGTGCTCTTTCGGACGCACATCGAGGCTGAGGCCGCCGGTTTCGAGCCCAGCCGGCGGGCCGGGGCGGTGGGCGATACCGAGCGCCTCTGAGTCGGTGTGCCGCGGCGGTTATCGCTTTCGTGCTGCTGAGGCCAGTCGTGATCAGTGCGTGGCGTGCGGAAGCGCACGAGGGAGATGCGTGCGGCTCCGCTCGCGGGGCTCGCAGGCGGCGTAGCCGACGCCCGGGCACTCTTTCGCGGCGTCGGCACGCAGGTTGCGAGAAATGAACGTCGCAGTGGGCAAGAGCCAGGCTCACTGCGGTCACAGAAACCTGTAGACTGGTCCGTTGGGCAGTCGTAACATCGCCGCCGAGTCGGCTTGCGTGTGGGCACACGCAGGCTCGGGGTGCGTCCACAAGGCGTATTCCCGTTCACGGTTCACTGTTCATGGCTTCATGGCCGATTGAGCGGATCGCCGGATTTGTTATGTGGTGCCCGGTTGAAGCGACGCGCCGTTGCTGTGTGAGTCGCCTTCTCCCGGTCCCCGTCGTGGCATTCGTTGATCTCAGATCGGCCAGAGTTCGGCCCGGGTGAAGCCCGGATCGAACAGATGGATCAAGGCCCAGAGTTAGGAGTCCGCCCATGCGATCGTCTTCGTATCGCCTCGTTGCAGGAGTCGCCATCGCGGCCATGGTCGTCGGGGCGCTAGCCCCGGACGCACAGGCGAAGCGTAAGCGTCGCTTCGACCCGAAGTTGGGCCGCAAGCCGCTCGTGATGACGTCGTTCGTCCAGAACGGTCGCACCGATGTGCGTCGCAACGAGCGTCTGGTGTTCAAGTTCTCGGCGACTCTGCGCAAGGGCAGCGTGAGTCATCGGTCGGTCCGTATCGCCGCGTCGACTTCGACGGGCTTCCGCGACGCTACCGGTGCGGTGAAGGCGCGCGGCACGAAGGTGATCTTCGACCCGACGCGCACGCAGAAGAACTTCGAGGACTCGAAGAAGAAGAACACGCTCGTGACCGAGAAGGACAACCCCACCGGGTTCGGATCCTTCCAGGAGTTCACGGTCTTTCTCCCCTCTCCGCCTGAGCTCGAGGTCCTCAAGAACCTCCGCCGCGATCCCATCCTGCAGTCCTTCACTGGCAACTTCCGCACGAACAGCACGTACGACGATCCCGTCGAAGGGCAACCGTCGTTCATCGGCAACTTCGGCACGGGCAAGCTCGGCTTCAACCCGCCTGTCGGTGGCGCAACGGGCCTCGTCGACGAGGACGCGACGATCATCTTCGAGTTCAGCGAGCCGATCGATATCGACACGCTCGACCCGTCGTCGAGCGTGATCGTCGAGCGCATCGCGATCGGCGAGCAGGTGCCGGGCGTGATCAAGGTCGATCCGAACGAGCCCAGCGGTCGCCGGTTCCTCTTTGTCCCGTCACTTGGGTTCGGTTCCGATGAGGCCAATCAGGCCGGGTGGGACATCCAGGTCACGCTCTCTCGCGAAGTCGCCGACCTGGCAGGCAACCCGCTGAAGCGGCCGAAGGTGTTCCCGGTCTTCCGCACGCGGTACGTGCCCGGTAAGCCCTCTTCCTCGATCCTTTCCGAGGGTTTCGACGGACAGAGCAAGATGGACCCGATCTCCGTCGTCGAGGGCGGCGAGTGGAATACGCTCGAGGTCGGTTTCCTGCTCGGTGGCTTCCCGACGACGTTCCCGAACGTCGATGTCCAATACACGCAAGCCAGCACGGGCCTCACGAGCCTCGTGCGCACTCGCGTCGTCGAGCCGCTCGTGGCCGAGAGCGTGCCGTCCACCGGTGGCGGTGGATGCGCGGCGGTCCCGATGGGGTCGCGCGTGCAGATGCTCTACGTGCCGGCTGATGTCGGCGATCCCGCCGCAATCGTCGGTGTCGGCTGGGGCCCGTCGTCCAACGCGCTCTTCGCCGCGACGCACCCGAGTATTACGATCCGCCTGGGCCACACATCGGTTCAGTCGCTCGGCACCGACTGGGAAGCGAACGTCAATCTCGGCACAGCGCAACTCCTCTACGACGGCGAGTACTCGATCCCTCAGGCGCTGAACATCAATCCTCCAGGCCTCGATACGGGCTACTGGGACTGGCCCACGTTCAAGTCGCCGTTCGAGTACAACGGCATCAATAACGTGGTCTTCGACGCCAAGGCCGAGGGTGGCAACAACTGCCAGATCCTGCGCGTAGCGTTCATCCCGGCTGGTGTCTCGTTCCCCACTCGGCGCGCCGTCTCGCGCAATGCTGAGTCGGGTACGGCCTCGTTCGCAACCGATGCCGTGATCTATGACATCCGGTTCCGGAAGCGCCGCCGCACGACCCGTGCGACATCCCTCTACTACGAACTTGCTGCTGACAACCCGCTCTTCGCGACACCGATCGTGTCGCCGAGTGGTCAGTCCGGCGGTGTTCAGGTCGTCCTCGAACTCGATGGCGCGCAGGGCAAGCCCGATCCGTTCAACCCGGGCGGTTTCATCCCCGACGCCAGCACTGCGACTGGCTGGGTCACCGATCCGTCGCTGGTCGACGGCAATCGCTTCGTTCGGTTCCGCGTCTCGATGATCTCGAACCTATCGACGAACCAGTCCGCGCGAATCTCGAGCGTGCAGGTTCCCTACCAATTCTGATACATACAGCCCTGATACAGACAGCCCTGATACACGCAGCCCTGATACACGCAGCCCAACGACGGGACATCCCGGTAGCTGGGCAGCCCAACCACTTACATTTTTGACTGACTGAGAGACAGCCGCTGGTGGCGTCGCCTGCCGTCCGGATCAATTCCGGCATTGCGATCGATCGTCGCCAACGACTCCTGACACCCTGATCCCAGCGGCCTCGATATGGAGGCTGGTTTCTTGGTGTTGGGCGGGCCTCGGAGGCTCGGTCGAACGATACGGCGAGGGGCCGCCTGAAGAGCAGGCGACCCCGACTGGAAGACATAGTGAACGTTCCCGGTACGCGGCCCGAGGTGGGACGCTGACCGAGCGTGAAGAGATGGCGCGATCATCGCAGCTCGAAGTGCGAGCAAAGGGGGGTGGCCGGAACGGCCGCCTGCGCCATGTTTTCTCGCAGCACTGGAGGTCTCATGCAGAGTTCGGAGAAGCAGCGGATCCAGCGCCTCGGCAGCGCGTTGCTCTATAGCGGCGCCCTGGTCACAGGAATGGCGTTCGGGACGTTTTCACTCGTCAGCCCCTCGGCCCCGGTTGACGCGGGCGAGCGCAACTACGTAAAGAGCGCGTCTCACGACGCGATCGCTGGCGTGCGGCTCGACGAAGAGATCACGATCCGGTTCAACTCGGAGGTCCTGCGCAATAGCGTCGGTCCCGACACGATCCTGATCCGCACCGGCACCGGCAACACGGAGCAGGCGCGCGGGAATTTCATCACCGGCAAGTTCATGTACGACAAGTCGACGCAGCGGCGCGTTGTCGTCAGGCCGGAGGCGATCCGCGAGTATTTCCAGCTGATCAAGGGCTTCTCGCGCAGCGACGCGCAACGGAAGACTGATCGCCTGCTCAAGAACATCGAGCGCTCCGGGCGGTTCCGTCGCCTCGACAAGATCGACAAGGCACTCGTGCGCTTCTTCGGTCCGTCGTACGGAGCAGGCACGCGCCTCGACAGGGATGGCGAGAACGATGCCGTGACCGGCGTCTATCCGCCGCAGCTGCTCGAGGGCGACTCGCTCCAGCCGTATCGCGATCGGATTGCCGGCGACGACGCGCTCTACGAGGACTACCTGGTCAACGGCAACATCGATGCCTTCGCCGAGTTGCAGTCCAACAGCGAGTACGAGCGCTTCTTCCACGAAGTCGATCCCGCAACGGGAGTCCCGAACCCCGACTCCGTCCTCCGCGAGCGCGAGTACCGTCGCGTCCTGATCAACCGTCGCAATGAGAAGCGCGTGATTTTCGTGCCGGAAATCCCGATCCGTTCCGATCTGGCGGACAGCGGTTTCGTCGCGGCGCAGGCGTATTCGATCATCATCCCGGCCTCGCAGCCGGGTGTCTTCAACACCGTCCTCACGAAGAACGGCCGGCGCCCGCTGCTGCAGCGCGATGGACGCGATTTCAGCACGCTCTTCACGACGGTCGCTGGCTCCTCGACGTCCAACCTTCTCTATCTCGGTGGTGAGGCCCGTTCGGGCGTCGCTTCTCTGCAGAAGCCGCGTGTCGTGACCATGACGCCGCCGAACGGCGAGGCGTTCGTCGATGCGACGACGGACTGGGAGGACCCGGACAACCAGTTCGAGATCCCGATCGCCGCGCGCAAGACGTTCACGGTGCGGCTGCGCTTCGCTCAGCCCATCGACCCGCGCACGGTCAGCCCGGATAACTTCACGATCACCAAGCGCAAGACCAAGCCCGGCACGGACGACGAACGCGACGTATTCGTCCCGGTCGCGGTCGGCACGTTCTTGAACCAGACGCGCAAGGGCATCGTCGAGGTCGAAGTCACGCCCGCGACGAACCTCGATCCCGAGAGTCAGTACGAGGTCATCGCCTCCGGCAACATCCGCACACTCGGTTCGCTCTCCGACGGTTCGCCGTCGCGACTCGGGCAGGACTTCAAGGCCTCGTTCATCGTCGGCCCGGGCCCGATCCCGCTCAACCGCATCGAGGTGAACTTCACGGCCACCGAGCCGGTCAGCCCCGCGGACCCGACCAACCCGGATACCCTCGGCCAGCAGACGACTGCGTTGTGGGGCGCTCCTGCGCTCTTCGATCCCGAGGGGTCAGGAAAGCTGGTTGCCGCGTTCATGCCCTTCTTGGGCTACGGCGAGGGCGCACCTTCCGATCCGGTGAACCCCGACCCGGATGCACCTCCGGTGACGGATCTCGTGCTCAACGCGGGCGAGTCGATCACGTGGGTGACCGAGGGGCTCGACCCTGGCGACACCCCGACGTTCGGCAAGCAGCTCGAGTACGAGTACCGCAGCGTGCAATTGAGTTTCGCCACGGGTAACGCGATGGGGCGGTTCCCGCTCGTCATTCGCTCGCAGCAAAGTATCGTTCTGACGAGTTCGTCGATCTTCGCCGACGGTCAGCCTGGTGCGACGGGCTTCTCCAACACGGATATCGTGGCCGGCGGCCCGACGGGCGGCCTGGGCGGTCTCTCCGGCGCGGGTGGCTTCCGCGGAGGCGACGGCGCGTTCGCTCCTCTCACCGATCTGAGTGGTGACGCGATCCTCGATGAATTCGGTCGCTTCCAATTCGATCCGGCGAAGTTCGACGGCGTCGATGGCTTCCCGACCGTGCTCCCCGGTGGTCAGTCCGATGGCGGCGCCGGTTCCGGCGGCTTCAGTGGTGACCAGGAAGGCATGACAGCCACCGACCCGGGCACCGGGGCTCCGGTCCCCGAGGCGAGCCCGCTGCGCACGCGTGAAGCGGGCGGCGGCGGCGGCCACGCTCTGGCCGGCGGCGACGGCGCTGCGAACGGCGGCACCGGGAACACCCACCCGGGCGGCTATCTTGGTGGCCGTGGTGGGCCTGCGTTCGGCTCCGTAGATATGTCGGATCAGCCTCTGAACGCCAAGGGCGCACCGGTGCTCGTGGTCGGTGGCGCTGGCGGCGGCGGTGGCGGTGGCGAAGACGATGCGCCGGGCGGTCTGGTCGGCGACGGTAACGTCGGTCCCGAGGACTCGGGCGGCGGCGGTGGCGGCGGCGGCGGTGGCGGCATTCAGCTCGTCGCACGCGACGACATCAAACTCGACTCCAGCATCCTGGACGCGTCCGGCGGTATTGGCGGACGCACGTTCGATGCGGCACTGGCCGACATCGGTGAGGGTGCTCCTGGTGGCTGCGGCGCAGGCGGCACCATCTGGCTGCAGTGCTTCGGCGACATCCTGATCCAGAACGGATCGACCGTTGACGCCTCCGGTGGTGTCGGTAACCCGACGAATAACATCGGTTCGACGAACCCTGATCCGCCCGACACGGGTGTTGTCACGGGTCTCGGTGGTGTGGGTGGCGATGGCTACACGCGCTTCGAGGACTCCGACGGTCAGGCCGTGGTGGTTGGCTCGCAAATCCTTGGCGTTCGCCAGGACGCGACGTTCCGCCCTGTGTTCGGCCCCGAAGGCGTGGTCGGCGACTACCTGGCGCACGCGGGTTCTCCGATGGTCGTGGACACGAGCGAGGCGTACTCGCCTTGGTTCAACTCACAGCTCGATACCCCGAGCTACGTCGCGCTCTTCGACGATCCGCTCACCCCGGAACTCGAGGGTACCAAGATCGAGAAGTTCGGGCACTCGGTTGACATCTTGGTGCGCGCGGCGCCTGGAGATCCTGACAACGCCGGAAGTCCGCTCATCGAGCTGGCGACGGCGTGGACACCGCTTGCGGACGTCTCGTCGATCTCCGATCGTCGTTTCCTCCAGTTCCGAGTCGAGTTCGTGATGAAGCTCTCGTACACGTTCGACCAGCCGCGTCCGTTCGTGGAGCGGATCGCGATCGCGATCGAACTCCAGTAGGGCTTTGCCCAGTAAGGCCGCGCAACGTCGTCGAGACGGCGTCACGTAGCTGACCGAAATGGGCGTTCTCTTTCGAGGGGACGCCCTTTTCGATTCCGACCTCTCATCGGGCCGAACGGCGTCGAATTCGGTGTGGCAGCCGAGCGAGAGGGGCGGACGCCGCGGCGCGTTCCGTAGAATGGCTAGGATGGCATCGCGCTTGCGAAGAGCGGTGTACGTACCCGAGGAGACAGAGAGCGTGCGACGTGTGCCCGGAACAGTGGAGCGGCGGATGGCGAGTTGGATCGCCTCGTTCGGTGCTCGCTACTACCTCGGGAAACCCGACGTTCGTGAACTCCTTGAGGTGAAGTTCCCGACCGTGGATTCCGTGGGCCACGCGCTCCGCAATGAGTGGGCGTTCCGGTCTCGGAGCCGCCGTTCGCATCTCCTCACGAGTGTCAATCTCGAGTTGACGAATCACTGCAACCTGAGTTGCACGATTTGCCCGGTCAACACCACGATGCGTCGCGCGAAGGGTTTCATGGATCCGGCGCTCTTCCGGCGCGTGATCGACGAGAACCCACAACTCGATTTCGTCCTGGCGTTTCAGTGGGGCGAGCCGCTCCTGCACCCGAATTTCTTCGAGCTCGTCCGCTACGCGTCCGACCGCGGCGTCCGGACGATGATCACTTCGAACGGTACGCACCTCTCCGAGGAGAAGCGTCGCGAGCTCCTGGCGTGCGGCCTCGATCGGATCACCTTCTCGGTTGACGGAGACCGCGACACGCATCGAGCGATCCGTAACTACGATCTCGATGTGCTGCGGGCTGACATCCAGGCACTTGTCGTCGAGCGTGACGCCGCGGGCTCCTCGCTCCGGGTCGACATCTCGATGGTTGTCGATGAAGCGACCGAAGGTGCTCTTGATGGGTACTTCGTCGAATGGCGCGGCATCGCGGATCGCGTGCAGGCGATCCCGCGCATGATGGCGGAGACGCGGACCACACCGTGCCGCGAGCTGTGGCGCGGCGCTCTCATCGTTCTGTGGGACGGTCGCGTCACGACGTGCTGCGTCGATAGCGAGGGGCTGTTGACGCTCGGTAACGCGCACGAAGAGAGCTTGATCGACGTCTTCAACGGCGAACGGATGCAGGCACTCCGGCACGCCCATGCGACGCGAGGGTTTCCCGATCTCTGCGCGACCTGTGGCGAGTACGAACACCCGAGCGTCTCGAAGAGGTTCCGATGAGGCGTCAGTATCTCGACGTCGTCACCTCGCGGCTGCGCTCGGGCGGCTGGACGTCCGTTCTGGACGCGGGTCTCAAGGCGCTCGGTCCGCTCTTCCCCGGGGGCTCGGGTCGGCCGGAAGCCGGTCCGATCCTCGGGACCGTGATCCTCTCGTACGTGTGTAACTACAATTGTGGATTCTGCGAGTTGCCACAGCGCTTCGTGCGACGACGGGGTGAGGGGTGGTCCGAGTTCGACACGGCGGGCTGGAAGTCCGTCCTACGCGGCTTCGCGGCACTGCGTACGACCGGCATCGGCTTCACGGGCGGCGAGCCGTTCTTGCGCGCCGACTGTGCGGAACTCCTGGAGTACTCGCTCTCGCTGGGGATGGTCACGCACGTCAATACGAATGCGCACCTGCTTGACGACGCGCTGGTCGATCGGCTGACTGCGATGGGATTGGACTCGGTGAACGTCTCGCTCGACGGCTCCGATGCGGCTACCCACGACCGGCTGCGGGGGCATCGCGGTTCGTTCGAGCGCGTGACGGACCGCATCGCGGCTCTTGCGCGTGCGCGCGATCTGCAAGCGAGTTCCGGTCGACGCACGCGGATCGGGATCACATGTGTCCTGACACCCGACAACGCGGAGCAAGTGGAGGAGCTTGCCGATCTCGCGGAGTCGCTCGGTGCCGATTCGCTCGGCTTTATTCCGATGCACGAACTTCACGACGGTGACGATCTCGCCGACGTGGCACCGGAGCGATCGTGGGCGGCGAAGATGGAGCGCGCGACCACGGATCTACGACGGTTGCGGCGCGAGCGCTCGATCATCGAGAACAGCGACGCCTACCTCTCCCTCTTTCCGCGGTGCTTCGCAGGCAAGCCCTCGCCGCTGCGTTGCCACGCGCCTTCGACGTCGATGGTTGTTGACGCGTACGGACGCGTGTTCCCATGCGTGCCGCTCTCCGAGGTGGACCGCCCGATCGCACGCATTCGCGGCGAGGACCTGGCAGCGTTCTGGAAGTCGGAGACATACGCACTCGAGCGCCGTCGTCTCAGCGGGTGCACAGCCTGCTACTGGAACTGTCACACCGAGATGAACCTGCTCTGGCAGCGGCCGACCGGCGGGCGCCGTTCGCGCGATGTGGCGGGACTCTGAGATGAACCTCTCGCTTGCCAAGACAATCGACCGGTACGCGGGGATGGCGATCTGCCGGGTTCTGGCATGGCTCCGGGCGCTGCGAGAGCTCTTCGCGACGCAGGGCGATTTGCCCGAGCCCGCGACGCTGCTCCTGGTGAAGTTCTGGGGGCTTGGCAATATCGTTCTGCTCCTGCCGGTCGTGCGCTCGTTGCGCAAGCGCTTCCCCGATGCGCGCATCGTCTTTCTGACGCTTGCCCGCAATCGTGACCTGCTCGAGCAGTGCGACGACGTCGACGTGCGGCTCTACGTACGCGACGAGAGTGCGCTGGCACTCCTCGTTTCGTTGCTCTCGGCCATCCGCGCGGCGCGCAAGGAACGTCCCGATCTCTGTGTCGATTTCGAGCAGTTCGCGCGCGCATCGGTCATCTTCGCGGAACTCTCCGGCGCGCAGCAGATCGTCGGCCTGGATACGCCCGGTCAGCGCGGGCGCGCGTTGCTGCACCACAAGTCCGTTCGCTATGACGACACGCAGCACATGGGACAGACGTATCTCGATCTCGCCCGCGCCGCCGGAGTGCCGCAGCGGACCTACCGTCCGCTTGCACCGCGCGTCACGCCGTCGGGGGTTGCACAGGTCGAAGCGCTCTTCGCCGCCGCTCGTGACGCGGAACACGGTGCCGACGGCGATCGGGTGGAACGCGTCGTCGTCGCGGGCAGTCGCACGCGACCGCTCGTCGTCGTTCACCCCGGCTCTGGCGACAACTTTCAGGGGCGCCGGTGGCCCGTGGCGTCGTTCTCACAATTGGCGGATCGCCTCATCGAGCGCGAGGGCGCGCGGATCGTGGTCACGGGCACGTCAGCCGAGGCTGACTTGACCGCTCGGATCGTGGCCGGGATGCGGCACGGGGATGAGGTGATCGATGCGGCGGGGGCGCTCGACGTCGCCGGCCTCGTCGCGCTCCTCGCGCAGTCCACGTTGCTGGTCACGAACGATACGGCGCCGGTCCACATCGGCTCGTCACTCGGCATTCCAGTGTTCGCATTCTTCGGTCCGAATACGCCGCGTCTCTATGGCCCGCTCTCGTCGGGCAGCCACGCGTTCTACCGCGCGCTTCCGTGCAGCCCGTGTCTCACGAACTCGAACTACAAGACTTCGCCCTGCCGGATGCCGGTCTGTATCCGGGACATCACGGTGGATGAGGTCGCGCTTCGGATTCGTGCGCATCGCGTTGAGCGGCCTCATGGGGTGCTCCGAGATGGGGAACGCGGCGATCAGTCGAGGCGCGGTCGAAGATCCGGGACCGCGTAGCTCACGTGCGGAGCGATCCCCGCACGGGCACCCCGATCGCGCTCTTCATCGCGGTCTTCGTCGTGGCCGTCGCGGCGTTCTCTCCGACGCTCGGTCATGGCTTCGTTTACGACGACCATCGCTTCTTCGAGGCGAACGCCGCCCTACGCGAGTGGTCTGTACTCTGGCGCGCGTTCAGCGACCCGGCGGTGCAGACTGCGGATGGGACGCACGCGGGACTGTGGAGACCATTGCGGACTCTCTCGTTCGCGTTCGATGCGGGAGTACTCGGGGGTGCCGCGTGGTGGGCACACCTGCACAACGTCCTCTTGCACGGAGCAGGTTCGGTGCTCGTGGCTGCGCTTTTGCGACGAACAGGACTCGGGACGCGCTCCGTCATCGTGGGGGCGCTCGTGTACGCGCTCCACCCTGTGCAGGTGGAATGTGTCGCGTGGATCTCGTCTCGTGGCGACGTCCTCGCCGCGGCTCTCCTGTGGGGGGCTCTCCTGCTGCAGCGCCCCGGCAACGCGTGGGCCTCCTGGGTGTTCGGCGCGGCGGCTCTGCTTGCGAAGGAGCAGGCGATCGTTTGGCCCGTATTTGCGTTCTTCTTCGCGCTGCTGACGCATGAACGAATGCGGGACGCGCTGCGAAGGGCGATGGTCCCGGCTGTCGTGACGGCTGTGTTCGTCGCGCTGCGGCACGCCATCCTCTCCCAGCCGTTTCAGCAGGGCGGCGTCGGCGATGGGGGGCCGGGGTTCGTGGAACTGGGTGCCATGCTGGCGCACCAGGTGTGGTTCAGCGTCCTCCCAGTCGGGGCGGTCTTTGACTGGCAGATGCCGCCGCCACCGGCGCTCGTCGGTGCGCTGGCACTTCTGCCCTTCGGGCTCTTGTGGTGGCCCGCGACGCGCGTACCGGCGGCGTGGTTCCTCGCCGCGCTCGTGCCGACACTCTTTGTGCAAGCCGTGATCCCCCTGAACATCCGCACCGCAGATCGGTTCCTGCTCTTTGCCCTTCCCGCGGTGGCGCTGCTCGTCGCGCGCGGCGTCGAACGTGCACCACGTGTCGTCCCCATCGCGGCGCTCGCGCTCGCGTGTTTGGCGACGTTGACGCTCTCGGGCGAGCGTGTGTGGGCGAGCGACTCGGCGCTCTGGAGCGCGACCGCCGAGCGCGTGCCCGGGCACTGGCGCGCCGAGGCGTGGCTGGGTACGGCGGCGACGCGCGACGGCGATGTGGACGCGGCTGTCGTCCACTTGCGGCGTGCGGTTGAAGCCCGCCCCGAGGACGCGAAGACCTGGTTCCGTCTCGGCGCGGCCGTCGAGGCGCAAGCTGCGCGGACGGACGGCACGGACGCTGTGACGTTGACGCGCGCTGCGCGTGATGCCTACTCCGCGGCTGCCAATCGCTTCCCACGCGGACGTCAGGAGAACGCTGCCCTCTTCGGCCCGATGGCATCGCTGCGCGCGATCAAGTTGACGCTCGTACTCGGGGACGTTGAGACTGTGCGCGACGTCCTCGTCTCCATTCTCGAACGCCCGGGACCGTCCATCCCGGCCTGGGGCGTGGCGGGGTGGAATCGAGATGTCGAGGAACTCGCAGCTCGCGTCGAGAGAGACATCGATGCGGAGCGATCGGAGCCATTCGCACCGCGCATCCGCGCGTGGAAGGTGCAACCGTGAAGCCCGCTGTGACACGGCCCATCGTGAAACTGGGCGCGCGCGTTCTGCGTTCGAACTTCGGGCGCGGCCCGCGGCCTTTCAAGCTGACGCTGATCGTCACGTTCCAGTGCGACACGCGCTGCAAGATGTGCAATATCTGGAAGCGCGGAAAAGACGGCGTCATGACGCTCGCCGAGGTCGAGCGCTTCTTCGACCGCAACCCGCACTTTTCCTGGATCAACCTCTCTGGTGGCGAGATCTGGACGCGGCCGGACATGGGCGATCTCGTGGCGGCGATCATCGAGCGATCTCCCGATCTCTTCCTGCTCGACTTTCCGACCACGGGGCAAGCCACGGAGCAGGTTGTTGCCGGCGTGACGCGCATCCTTGCAACGCGCCTGCCAAAGCTCCTCGTGACGGTGTCGCTCGACGGTCCGCCTGCTGTCCACGACGACATCCGCGGGCGCGAGGGCGCGTGGGCCAACGCAGTGGCCACATTCGCCCGGCTGCGGAAGTTGCGCTCGCGCCGCTTTGACGTCTTTCTCGGGATGACGCTCTCGAGTTTCAACGAGGGCGCGCTCTTCGCGACCATCGACTCAGTTCGCGCGGCGATCCCGGACGTGTCGCTGCACGAATTCCACGTCAACGTCGCGCAGATCTCGGCGCACTACTACGAGAACGAGGAACTCACGCCGACTCACGAGAACTGTCTCTCGGAGGTCGCGGAGTTTCTGCGCCAGAAGGGACATCGCTACCACCCGGTCGCGTGGCTCGAGCGACGCTACCAGAAACTTTCGCCCGGCTTTCTCGCGTCGGGGAAGACGCCGCTGCCCTGCAAGGCGCTCGCGTCCTCGGTGTTCATCGACCCCCGCTGGAACGTCTTCCCGTGCTCCATGTACGACGCGCCGCTGGGTAGTCTCCGCGAGCGTGACTTCGACCTGGACGCGCTGTGGGGCGAAGAACGGACGCGGCAGATGCAGCGCGAGATCGCCGTCGGCAAGTGCCCGAACTGTTGGACCCCGTGCGAGGCGTATCAGACCATCATGGGGAACGTGCTCCGGCCCGCCCGCTGACCGGTTGACCTCGCGTCGCCGCGCACTCTCTGCGACGTACCGGCGATCCCCCGCGGCGTCGGTGGCGGGTTGGTGGCCAGTCGCCGTGCGTAGCACCCACCGCGCCCGGGCAGGCCGTCTGCCGCGGCTGCCAGGCTCGGAGACTCTCCGGAGTCGAGTCGCCTGCCACCCACGACAGCCGTCCCGCCCGGACACGTCCGACTTTCCACGGGGGTTTCTGGCCGCACCCCGCAAGCCGGGCGACCATCGAGGCCATCCAGCCATGGCCGCCGACACCGCTCCTCCGCTCTTCGAGAACGGCGATCTACTTGACGATCGTTGGGCCGTGGAATGCGTTCTTCCGGGGGCGATGGGCTCGGTCCTGATCCTTGTCGATCCCACGACCGGGAGCCGCATGGCGGCGAAGACGCCCCGCACCGATTTGGATCTCGACGCTGCGGCGCTGCGTCGCTTCAAGATCGAGGCACGCAACTGGCTGACGCTCGGCACGCATCCGAACGTCGTCGAGGCGTCGTTCCTCGAGGAGATCGAGGTCGGCGGTCAGATGCGCCCGTTCCTCTTCCTCGAGTACGTGGACGGTCCCACTCTGCAGAGCGTACTGGACGCGGAGGGCCGGCTTGCGGTCGCGGCCGCGCTCGACGTCGGAACCGGGGTCGCGTGGGGAATGGCGCATGCCCAGGGCGAGGAGCGGGCCGGGTCACGGCTCGTGCACCGCGACCTGAAGCCCGACAACGTCTTCCTGACCAGTAACCGGGTGGTGAAGGTCTCGGACTTCGGGATCGCGCGCGCACTCGACCGTCCCGAGGACGTCGCTGCCGAGGGCGCCGGACTCGGCACGCCGCTCTACGCCGCCCCGGAGCAGCTCAAGGACGCGCGTGCCGCTGGTCCGCAGAGCGACGTCTATGCCTATGGCGCGCTCTTGCATCACTTACTCACCGGCGCGCCACCCTTCCCGGCGGAGACCCTCGGACAACTGATGTGGAAGGTGCTGCACGAAGTTCCCCCTCCGGTTTCGTCGCTGGTATCCGGCGTTCCTGAGAGCTTGGATCGGCTCATCCTCGATTGCCTGGCGAAGTCTCCGGGCGAGCGTCCTGCGTCGTTTGGCGACGTACTCGTGACGCTCAGTGATATCCGCGAGATCGACGCGTTGTGGGAGGCTCCGAGCGGTGCCCGCAGTTGCGCAGCGTGCGGTTGGATCTCGATTCGCCCCTGCGCGACGTGTTCGATCTGCAACGCGGATCTCGGGCCGGGTCTGCGCTACGCGCCCGTCTCGCAGCGCACACGACGCAGTGCGCCGACGTTCGGCCGGAGCGGCGACGGACGGCTCGTCGTGGAGGCGGTCGAAGTGCGGCCGCGTGTGGTGCGCGAGGGCGAGACCGCCGTCGTGACCGTGTTGCTCGGAAACCCGGGGAGTGCACCAGTCGAGAACGCGTTCGTGCCCTACGTGCTCCCCGATCCGGATGCGTTCGTGCGCCCCGAGGGGCATCGTCGCGGGTTCCGCGGCAGCGTGCCGCCGACGGCGCCGGGCGCGCCCTTACGCGTCTCGTGGTCCGTGCGTCCGCTCAGCGCAGGCGAGTTCGAACTGGCCCAGGTGCGCGCGACGTATCGCGATGCGGATGAGGTGCGTCGTGCCGTGACCGGCGCGGCGACGTCGTTGCGCGTCATTCCGCGCGACGCCATGCCCTTGATTGGGCGCGAGCGTGAGATCGAGGCGCTGGAGCGCTGCCTCGACGCGTCGCCTGACGGTGCAATGATCGTTCTCACCGGCCGCCGCGGGCTCGGAAAGTCGCGGCTCGCCCGCGAACTCCGGACGCGGGCGCGCGCCCGCGGCCACTCTGTCGCGCGAGGTCGATGTTTGGACCGTGGCGTCGAGGTGCGTGGGGCGTTGAAAGAGGCGCTGCGTCAACTGCTCGCATTGCCGCAACGGATTGCCGGTCCCGCCGAGACCGCCGCGGCGCTCGTTGCGCTCCTTGGCGAGACTGCGCGCACGGACAGTCAACTCGTGGACTTCCTGATGGCCGAGTTGCTCGGGCGTGCGCTGCCGCGCGGAGAGAGCCCCGGTGTCATGTGGAGCCGCTTTGCCGAGACGCTCGGTCGTCAGCGCCCGTTCCTGCTCGTGCTCGAGGACGTGCAGCGTGATCGCGACGTGGCCAACGTCGCCGTGCAGATGGCGCTGCGCGCCGCGACCAGTGACGCCGATTTTTGCGTCCTCGTGACGGCGCGCCCGGAACTGGCGGATGGCGCCGCCGGTCGCGATTTCATCGACCGCGTCGAGCGCCTCGCCGACCAATTGGGCTGCGCGAAGGTCCTGCGCCTACAACCGCTGGACGACGATGCGGTCGCCGCGCTCGTCAACGAGGTCCTGCAACCCAACGACTTCGATACGAGTGCCCCGTGGCTGACGCGGCGCGTCGCAGAGCTCTCGGGCGGCAACCCGCTCTTCGTGTCCGAGATGCTGCGCTCGCTGCGCTTCCCGACCGACACTACCGAGCCGCTCGTGATCACCCGCGATGGGCGCTTCACGGTCTCGGACGACCTCACTCCCGAGTTCCTCGACCAGACGGTTCCTCCGCGTCTGGAAGAGATGGTGCTCGCGCGTCTCGCCACGCTGCCGCCGGCTATTCTCCGTGTCATGCGGGCAGCCGGGGTACTCGGCGACGTCTTCGAGACCGATCTGTTGCGGGCCGTCGTCGACGACGACGACGCGATCGACGAGGCGGTGCGTCGCATGGAGGTCGAAGGCGTGCTTCGCGAAACCGGCTCCGCCGTGCGGCGCATTCGTTTTCGCGAGCCGCTGCTGCCCGAGATCCTGGCCCGCGAGGCTCGCTCAAGTGCACCCGACGAGTTCAAGGAACTCAACTCGCGCGCCGCAGAGTATCTGCTCGCGCACGGCGATACCGCAGATCGGGACGCGTTGCGTCTTGCACGACATCTCGCCGCTGCCGGACGTGGCGACGACGCGTTTCGACACCGGCTCCGCGCCGCGCGCCGCCTGGCCAGGCGGCAATCCCATCGTAAGGCGGCAGTCGTCCTTGGCGAGGCTCGTGCCCTCATCGACTCCGGCGCGGCGTCGCCGACCGACGAGGAGCGCACGGCGTTCGGGATGCTGCGCGCCGAGGCGTTGCGCTTCTCGGGCGATTACGCCGGCGCGCTCGTCGCGTATCAGGAGCTCACGTCTGCGTCCGTCGGGAGCGGACCCAGCGAACGCGATCTCGCTGTCGCCTTCAGCAAGATGGGCAAGGTGCAGGAGGTCCTCGGCCGCCTGGACGAGGCCACGCGCAGCTACGCGACCGGCCTCTCGCTGCGTGTTGCGCTGGGTTTCGAGCACGACGTCGCGATGTCGTTGGTCAACTTGGCGGGTCTGCAACTGATCAGGGGCGAGATTACGCGCGCCCAGAGCTACCTCGAGCGTGCCATTGACTTGGCGGGCAAATCGGGGAGCGCGCGCGCTCTCGGACGCGCCCATGCATTGGTGGCCAGGTTGTGCGCCGGGCGGGGCGAGACGCGGCAGGCGCGCGCGTCCATTCGCGTTGCGCTACGCTGCGCGCGCGAGGCTGTGGATCGCACCACAACCGCGGATGCGTGGAACACGCTCGGGATCGTCGCTGCCGGCGAGGGGCGCTCTGTGCACGCCTTGACGTATTTCCTTCGAGCGTTGCATCTCCGCCAGGAAATCGGCGATCTCTCGTCCATCGCAGCCTCGTGGAACAACGTTGCGAGTGTGCACGAGGTACTCGGACAGCGAGTCGAAGCTCTGCGCGGGTTCGAGCGAGCGGTCCATCTCTATCGCCGGATCGGATCGGCGCGGGGGATCGGAACTTCGCTCGCGAGTGTCGGCCGCATGCAGCTCGATGCGGAGCGACCGAGACGCGCGCGCAAGGCGCTCGACGAGTCTGCGCGCGTGCTGCGCGGTGCGGGGGACCCCGTGGCGTGGGGGGCGACACTCGTTGAGTCGGCGCGCACACTTCTTGCGATCTCCCCCCCGGACGGCGAGGAGCAGGCCGAGGTCGGCTCGCTCTTGCGCCGGGCACGGACGCTCGTGGAGGGGCGCGGAGATCACGAGACCGAGGCCGCCGTCGCCGAGGGGTTCGCCGAATGGCATCGCGTGGCGAATCGGCAAGCCGAGGCCGTGGAGACCGCACGTCACGCGCTCGAGCTCGACGGACTCGGCCCGGAGCGTCGCGTTGCGTTGCTCTCGATCGTCGCCGAGTCGGGGCGCGACGCCGACGCGGCTCGACTGGCCGCCGAGATCGCGGAATCTGGGGTCGGCCCATGGACGCGAGCTCGCGCGCTGGCCGCAGGCGCGCGCGTCAGGCTCGCGACGGGCGATCAGGACGGGGCCGCTGCTCTCTTTCGTCAGGCTGCCGGGCTCCTCCAGCAGGCCGAGCGGTGGGGGCCGCTCTTGCTCGCGGTGCTGCGCGACGGTGCGCGCGTGCTGCGGGCCACGGACCCGGCCGCTGCCGACGCGGCGCTCGACCGAGCCTCGGAGCTTGCCGCGCGCCTCGAAAAACGAGGCTATGCCGCGACCTGAAAGCCGCATGCTCTTCGCGCTCCGGCTCGTGTAAGATGCGCGCGCCTTATTGGCAACCGAACCGAGCCTAGACAGTGCACGAGAAGTTCACCTTCCGACCGACCAGCGACCTCGCCGACGTGCCGCAACTCCGCGAGCACTTCGTCGCTGCGTGCGTGCGTGCGTCGATTGGCGGTGACGAACTCGATGCGTGGAAGCTGGTGTTCACCGAGTTGGCTTGCAACGCAATCGAACACGGTTGCGCGTGCGCGAGTGATTCGGTCGAGATCGCGTACGAGATCACGGCGACGAGCGTGTCGATCGAAGTCGTGGATCCTGGGGAGTGTCAGCCCGAGTTGCTCTCGCTCTTCGATCGCACGGAGACCGACTTCTCGGAGACCGGTCGCGGCGCGGGGCTGATCTTGATCCGCCATTTCACCGACGAGATTCATGTGCGCCCGGTTGAACCCGTCGGAACGCAAGTGCGCGTGCTGCGATATCGATTGCGCGACGCCGAGGGCGCGCCCGTCAGCGCATCGGATACGACGGCGGCAAATGGTCTGCCACCGGCTTGTACGCGGGGGACCGAAGAGTGACATTCGATCGAAAGACTGGCATCTTTCTGCCGGAGGGCATCCGCCGCGAGCCCGAGGACTACTCGGAGTTCCTGACCGGCGACTTCGAGGCCGATCGCAAGCGCGTCGCGATTCTGCTGGAGACGCTCGCTGACGTGAACTCGAGCATCGACGTCAAATCGGTGATCGAGTCCGTGCTCGACAAGAGCATTGGAGTCACGGGCGCCGAACGCGCCGTGATCATGCTCTACGACGACGACAACGTGCTGCGCATCGAGATGGCACGGGACCACAACGGTGTCGATCTCGGGCGCAACATCAAGTACAGCCACTCCGTCGCCATGCGTGTCGCCCGCGAGGGGCGCGGGATCTGCTTGATCGACGCTGCGAACCAGGATGAGATCTCGCTCGGCCAGTCGATCCTCGATCTCAAATTGCTGACCGTGATGTGCGTTCCGTTGCGGGTGAAGGACAAGATGAGCGGTCTGCTCTACGTGGACAGCAAGGCGTCGACGGCACGCGAGTTCACCGACCGTGACCTGACGCTCTTCAAGGCGCTCGGCGGGCAGTTGGCGGTCGCGGTGGACAACAGCCGTCTGCTCAAGCACTACGTGGAGAAGCAGCGCATCACCGAGGAGTTGGCGGTTGCGCGCACGATTCAGCAGAGCCTTCTGCCGCGTGGCGGAATGACGGCCCCCGGGATCGAGATCCACGGGCTCTCCGTTCCCTGCGACGAGACCAGCGGCGACTACTTCGACTATATTCGACGACCGAATGGGCGCCTGGGGCTCGTTGTCGGTGACGTCTCTGGCCACGGCGTGCCTGCCGCGATCGTGATGTCGACGGCGCGCGCGCTGCTGCGCTCGATGACGGCGACGGACGCCGGGCCGGCGGAGATCGTGACGCGCGTCAACGCGTTCCTCGCCGCAGACGTCGAGACGGGTAAGTTCATGACGCTCTTCTACGCAGAGCTCGACCTGGAGAAGCGCGAGTTCGACTACGTGCGCGCCGGGCACAACGAACCGATCGTCTATCGGCGCGCCACCGATAGCTTCGAGGAACTTGCTGAAGGCGGGATCGCGCTCGCCTTCATCGACGATTTCGAGTTTGATCAAGCGGGTCCAATCCGGCTCGAGACCGGTGATCTGCTCTTCATGTATACCGACGGCATCGTGGAAGCGATGGACGCGGGCGGGGAACAGTTCGGAATGGAGCGCGTTCACCGCATGCTGCGGGAGCGCCGGGACGAACCGGCACGCGACATCGTCAATGCCTTGCGCCAGGCGGCGCAGGCTCATATCGGAACCGACAAGCGCCAGGACGATCTCACACTCGTTCTGGTCAAGGCTACTTGAGGGCTGACATGGAGATCTTGAGTTCCTACACCGACGGCATCCAGACATTGTGCCTGGTTGGCAACTTCGACACAACCGACGTGGAGACGTTCCACGCCCACGTCGAGGAAGCGATCGACGGGCAGCGGTTCCGCGTTCTGGTGGACGCGGAGCAGATGCGGTTCATCAACTCGACGGCTCTCGGATCGCTGATTCGTGCGCAGAAGCGGTTGCAGCAGTACGGCGGCGATCTTGCGATCACCAAATTGCTCAGCTTCGCCGCGGGAGTCTTCAAGACGCTCGGCCTCGATCGGAAGATCCGCTGCTTCGACGAGAGCGATCAGGCCCTCGACTACCTCCGCAGCGTCGGTGCCGATGGCGTCGGCGTCGAGGGTGACCAGGAGGTCGGTTTCACCTTCACAGACGACGCGCAGCTCTCGGTCGCAGGCGAAGAGCCCCGCATGGGGACGATGAAGAAGATCGGCGAGTTCGGCGTGCAGTTCCAGTGGGAGAACCTGGACGCGCTCGACGTGGACACGATGTTCAAAGCGGGCGCGGGCATCCGCCTTCGCTTCCGGCTGCCGCTCTACCACGAGTCGCACATATTCAAGGTCGACGCGCAGGTCATCGACTCCACCCTGACCGGCGGGACGAAGGTGACGGTGCAGACGAAGTTCGCCGTGCTGTCGGACGTCGAGCGCCGCGCAATCCAGCAGTTCGTGCGCGACCTACGGTTTCTGCGAGGCGAACTCACCGAATGATCGGAGGGCTGTGCGCTTCGCGCAGAGCGCTCCGATCTTGTTGCGTTTGTGCCGACTCCGTCGGCACGCTCGCTCTCGCTCGCATGTTCGGTTTCGCGGTATTGCGTTGGGGTCGCCTCCGGCGCCCCGCTCGCTTTCGCTCGCATGTTCGGCTTCGGCCGCGCCTCCGGCTGCTTCAACCGGGCGGGCGCTCGGGTTTCGTTGGCTCGCATCGGGGCGCGTCCCCGACGCTGAAGTGAGCGCGTTGCGAGGGCGGGTTTTGCAGGCGGAATCCGCTCCCTACGCCTCACCGCGAGTGTCACGGTTTGTGCTGGCGCACAAACCCCGCCACTCGCGTTGCTCCTTGTTACGTTTGTGCCGACTCCGTCGGCACGCTCGCTCGCGCTCGCATGTTCGGTTCCGGCCGCGCCTCCGGCTGCTTCAACCGGGCGGGCGCTCGGGTTTCGTTGGCTCGCATCGGGGCGCGTCCCCGACGTTGAAGCGCGCGCGTCGCGAGGGCGGGTTTTGCAGGCGGAATCCGCTCCCTACGCCTCACCGCGAGTGTCACGGTTTGTGCTGGCGCACAAACCCCGCCACTCGCTCTCGTTTCCAGCGTGGTCGTGGTGGGTGGCCCTGTGATCCCCTCCCCGTCCCTCTCCGCAGTTCAGCCCTCCGAGTCCCCGATCACTCGAGTGGGAGCGCGGCACGGCATCTCGACCTCTCGATGAGTCGCGATCCGTCCATCCCCATCCCTCTCAGACCGGGTCGGCCTTGGGGCCTTATAGCCTCAACGCCTTGGTTTCGGACCGACCGTCCATCTGGGCCGTCGAGGCTATAAGGCCCCAAGGCCGACCCGGTCTCTGCCTGATCTCTGCTTGGGATGGCTTCGGAGTGCGGCGCTCTTTCCGCGCCCCATCTATCCCACCGCCGTCGCCAAGTCGGCCAGGGACTGGTCGACGTGGTCCGCATGCGTTCGTGCCCCCAGCACGCACACGCGCAGCGTCACCGCTTCGCCGTCCGCCACCGGAAGTGACGTGCTGGAGAGGTAGACGCGCTTCTGCGCGTTGATGCGCTCGATCAGCGCTGCGTTGCGCGCATTCCAGTCCGCTAGCGCCTCGCTGGCACCGCGGACGAGTCGGAATGGGATCGTGCTCAGGTGGGGCGGGGCGACGCATTCCAGCGGGACGCCGGACTCGATCAGTCTCAACAGGCCGGCGTGAAAGCGCCACGCGAGGCGGAGTTTCTCGGCCAGCGCCTCTCGGAATGCAGCCGCGCCGTGGAGCATCAGCGGTAGCCAGAGCCGGAGTCCGCGGTAGCTGCGCGAGAGTTCGGGTCCGTACATCGCCGGGCTGGGCGCTTCGCGCGAACGATCCAGCGCGTCTAGGTCGCGGAGGTAGTGCGCACCAGCGGAGTGTGCGTTGCGCAGCTTCTCGGCGTCGCGAACGAGCAAGCAGCCGGTCCCGAAGGGGAGGAAGAGGCCCTTGTGTGGGTCGAGTGCGATCGAGTCGGCGCGCTCCATTCCCGCGAGCAGGCGGCGCCCCTCGTCGCAGAGCACGAATGCGCCGCCATACGCGCCATCGACGTGGAACCAGAGGCTCTCGGCCTCGCAGACGTCAGCAATGGCAGGCAGCGGGTCGAGTGCGCCCGTATTGGTGGTTCCGGCGGAGGCGACGACGAGGAAAGGCTGGAGCCCGGCGGCGCGGTCTGCGCGCACCTGAGCAGCGAGATCCTCGGGATCGAGCCGGTACTCGCTGTCGATGGCGACCCGCCGCACGTTCGCCGGAGGCAGTCCCGCCATCCGGATCGCCTTTTCGACGCAGTGATGAGCCTGCCCGGATGCGTACGTTACCGCCCGGCGATAGTCCCCGTCGGCCGCGAAGTGTTCCTCGCGCGCCGTGATCACCGCGCTGAGGTTGGCGAGCGATGATCCGGAGAGAAGAACACCGCCGGACGTTTCTCCGTAACCGCACTCGCGCGCCAGCCAATCGATCACGTCGGCTTCGAGGCGACAGAGTGCCGGTGCGGCGGTGGAGATGCCCGTGAAGCGATTGAGCGCCCCCGAGACCAGGTCGGCGAGCGCCGACGCGAAGAGACCGGTCCCCGGAACGTAGGCGAAGTAGCCGGGACTCGGCGGGATGAACGTCGCGCTCGATGCCTGGCGCAGCAGATCGGTCACAGCCTCCACCCCGCCCGTCAGCGGTTGCTCGCCGATCGGCTGCGAGACGGCGTCCGCGATGTCGAGACCCGCGCGACCGACGGTCCCGACCGCGGGCCCCGAGGCCAGCGCGTCCACCTCATCGAGGGCGAACTTGGAGAGGACAGCGAGCCAGTGCTCGAGCTCTTCGCGACGGGGCTCCAGAGGGTGGTGATCAGCCTTCATCGGGCTCACTCTACGCCGCCCCTGCGTGACGGGCGCCGCTCTACCGGTTCCGCTGCGCTGCGCCCCGTCACGAAGCGCCGAGACCGGCCTTGACCAGCCTCGGGGCGAACCGTAGGTTGCCCTCCGATCGAGCCGCGCGCTGAATGGGCGCGCCCCGACGCAAGCCCTCGATGGGAGGGTTCGGCAGTCCGCGGGGCGGGAGCGGTTCGAAGGAGATGGTCCATGTTCCGACTCTCACGCGGATTCCGCTCACTCTTGATCGTTCCGGCCCTCATGGCCGCGGCTGTGCTTCCGGCGTGCGGTGGCGGCAGTGGCGGCGGCGATACGGAGACGATCCGGATCGCGGTCTGCGGCCCGATGACGGGTTCAGCCGCCGCGTTCGGCGAGATGATCAAGAACGCCGCGAAGTTGAAGGAGAAGGAGATCAACGACGCGGGCGGTCTCTCGGTCCGCGGCAAGATGATGATGGTCGAGGCCGTGATCTACGACGACAAGGGCGACACGACCGAGGCCACGAACGTGGCTCGCAGAGTGGCATCCGACGACTCGATCACGCTCGTGATCGGGCACTTCAACTCGACCTGCTCGCTCGCCGCGAAGGAGGAGTACAACGAGGTTGGCATCGTCGAGTTCTCGCCCGGGTCGACCAACGTCGCCGTCTGCAAAAACGGGCCGTACACGTTCCGCAATCTGTACAGCGACGACTACCAGGGGCAACAGATCGCCACCTACTTCGCCGAGATCATCGGAGTGAAGACGGTCGCGGTCATCTTTGACAACGACGACTACGGGAAGGGCCTGATGCAGTCGTTTTCGGCGAAGGCCAAGGAACTCGGCATCGACGTCGTCGCGACGGTCTCGTACCTCCGCGAGCGCACACAGGACTTCAAGCCGCTCGTTCAGCAGGCGAAGGATGCGGGGGCCGAAGGCATCTTCATGGCGGGTCTCTACAACGAGGCGGCCCTGATCGTCAAGGCCGCACGCCAGGACCTGCAACTGACGATCCCGCTCTTCGGCGGTGACGGCGTCATGAGCCCGACATTCATCAAGAACGCCGGAACGTCGGCCGAGGGCGTCTACGTCGCGACCCCGTTCCTCGTGCACGAAGAGAGTGGCGGCGAGTTGGTGAGGGCATTCGTCGATGCGTACTCCGCGACGTACGGGAAGGACCCGGACACGTGGGCGGCGCTCACGTACGACGCGATGGGCATGGCGCTCGACGCCGTCTCGAAGGTCGGGACGGATCGCTCCGCCGTCCGGGATCAGCTCGCGTCGGCAGTGGACGCGGCTTCGGGCTACACGGGTGTCACCGGCATCACGTTCTTCGATGAGGAAGGCGACTGCTTCTCGAAGCCCCTCTTCGTCACCACCGTGAACGACGGTGTATTCACGCCTGCGCAGCAATTGTCGAAGTAGGTACGCAGGAAGACTGAACCGCCTGCATGTCGAGCCTCCTCACCCCCGAGAAACTCGTTGACGCGTTGTCGCTCGGAGCGCTCTACGCTCTGATCGCCGTCGGCTACACGATGGTCTACGGGATCATCAGACTCATCAACTTCGCCCACGGCGAGGTCTTCATGTTGGGTGCGTTCTGGGCACTGCTGATCGTGGGGATGGACGAACCCACGGGCGTCAACATCTTCGTTGCGCTCGTACCGTCGATGCTCATGTGCGCCGCCGTCGGGATGAACGTCGATTGGACGACGTATCTTCCGCTGCGCAGGAGATTGCCGCGCTCCGACGCGCTCAGCATCTTGTCGCTCGGCCTGCTCGGGATCGGCGCGATCTTCTACAAGCTGACCGGCGACGCTGCCCACGTGTGGTATTCAGATGGGGCGCACACGGCCATCGGCTGGGGCGTGATCGGGCTGCTCCCGATCGTCATCTTCGCACTCGCGCTGGGCGAGAAGCTGGAGTGGCTCGGGCGATCGCTCGGACGTGTGGCGTCGGACCGCCTGAGCGCGCTCATCACGGCCATCGGCATGTCGCTGATCCTGCAGACACTCGCCCAACTGATCTGGGGTGCCGAACCGCGCGCATTTCCCGAAGCGTCGCTGCCAGCATTCCTGAACGAGTCTGTCTTCTCGATCTTTGGCGCGCGCGTCGCGGGCAAGGAACTCGTCATCTGGGTGGCGGCGATCGTGATCATGGTGCTCTTGCAACTCCTCGTGACGCGCACGAAGATCGGCACCGCGATGCGGGCATGTTCGATGGACCAGAAGACGGCGGCTCTCATGGGCATCTCTGTTGACAGCGTCATCGCGTTCACATTCGTGATTGGATCCGCCATGGCGGCAATCGCCGGGGTGCTCTATGCGGTGAAGGTCGGCGGCAGCATCTCGTTCCGAATGGGGTACTACCAGGGACTGATCGCGTTCGCCGCAGCGGTACTCGGCGGAATCGGCAACATCAAGGGCGCGATGCTCGGCGGGGTGCTGATCGGATTCGTCCAGGGATTCTCCGGTGGTGGCAATTTCTCACTGCCTTTCGTCGTGATGATCCTCGTGCTGCTCATCATGCCGCGCGGCATCCTCGGCGAACCTCAGGCGACGCGCGCATGAGCTTTCTCGCGGCACAACTGCGACGGCTGGGAAGCCTCGATGATCGGACGCAAGGGCTGATCGCGCTCGCGCTCGCCGTGGTGCTGCCCTTCGTCGTCGGTCGCACGTTCCTGAACACGAGTCTCTACATCGGTACGTACGCCGTGCTCGCCCTCGGGCTCAACGTAGTGGTCGGATTCACGGGCCTGCTCGATCTCGGCTTCGTGCTCTTTCTCGCGACGGGCGCCGTCGTTACATCGTTCTTGCTCTCGTTGACGCGAACGCCGGACGGGACCGTGCAATGGGCGGTGAGCGCGAGCGGCGGCATCGAGGGTACGCAGATATTCGGGTTCGACGGCTCGATCCTGCTGATCATCCTCATTGCCGGATCGGTGTGCGCGTTGGTGGGTGTGCTGCGTGGGTTGCCCACGCTGCGCGTGCGCGGAGACTACTATGCGATCGTGACGCTCGGGATCGCCGAGATCGCATTCGAGACGTTTCTCTGGGACGAGAACTCGTGGATCAACTTCACGCAGTTCACCGGTGGAGCGTTCGGTATCAAGCTCCCTCGCGCCGACCGCCCGGTGCTCCTTGGCGACCCGTTGCGATGGAGTTCTCCGACCGTCTACTTCCTGATCTTGGCAGGCGTGGTCGTCGCGGTGCTCGCGACCCATCACCTCAATCGATCCCGCGTCGGGCGCGCCCTCGCGGCGATCAGGCTGGACGAGACGGCCGCGCGCGCCTGCGGCGTAAATGTCAACCGCCACAAGTTGATCGCGTTCGCAGTCAGCGGTTTCATCGGCGGCATCGGCGGTGCGCTCTTCGTCGTCTGGAAGGAAGGAACGTACTCGGTCAAGAGCTTCGACGTGTGGCAGTCGATCCTGATTCTCTGTGGCGTGGTGCTCGGGGGCATGGGCAGCATTCGCGGCGCGCTGGTCGGGATCACCGTACTTCTCGCCATCGATCAGGCGCTGCGGCAGAACTATGGCGGCGTGACGGTGCCCGCCGAAGCACTGAACCTCATCTACGGGTTCCTCCTCATCGTCGTCATGCGCTTCCGTCCGCAGGGGCTGCTGCCGCCTGTTCGTCGCGGGCGTCCGCTCACGGAGTCCGAGCACGAGGCGCTCCGCACGGAACCGGCGCGGCTCTTTCGACTCGGCGACAAGGACGTGTCGTGAGCGTCGGCGATTACGTCGTTCTCTCCACCGAGAAGCTCCGCAAGGAGTTCGGTGGTGTGTGCGCAGTCAACGACGTCGATCTCGATGTCCGCCACGGCTCCATCACCGCGTTGATCGGCCCGAATGGTGCCGGGAAGACCACCGTCTTCAACCTGATCACGGGCAACTACGACGCGACTCGCGGGAGAGTCACGTTCACGGATTCCGAGCGTGTGGAACACTCGCTGTGCGGGCGGACGCCCGATCGCATCACGCGTCTCGGGATCGCGCGCACGTTCCAGAACATCCGACTCTTCGGTGACGTGCCGACGCTCGACAACGTGAAGCTCGGATTGCATCCGCGCACGAGTCGAGGAGCGCTGTCCGCGCTGCTGCGTTTTCCGGCGGCAGCCGAGGAACGCGAGGTCCACGTGGCCGCGTACCGCTACCTGGAGTTTGTCGGACTGGCGTCGAAGTCGCACGAACTGGCGCGCAATCTCCCCTACGGCGAGCAGCGTCGCCTTGAGATCGCGCGCGCGCTCGCGTTGGCGCCGAACCTCCTGCTCCTCGACGAGCCGGCCGCCGGCATGAACCCGCAGGAGACCGAGGACCTCATGGCGCTGATTCGCCGTATCCGTGACCTTGGGATCACGGTGCTCCTGATCGAGCACGACATGCGGCTCGTGATGGGGATCTCCGACTACATCGTCGTACTGGACCACGGCGAGGTCATCGCGCGCGGTCTACCCGCCGAGGTGAAGAACAGCCCCGATGTGATCCGCGCCTACCTCGGCGACGAGGCGATCTGATGCTTCGACTCGAAGACGTCCACGTCCACTACGGCAAGATCCATGCGTTGAAGGGCATCTCTCTGGAGGTGCCCGAGGGCAAGATCGTCACGATCATCGGCGCCAACGGTGCGGGCAAGAGCACGACGTTGCAGACCATCTCCGGCTTGCTCCGCCCGACGTCCGGCACCATCACGTACGACGGCCAGCGCATCGACTTGATGGCGCCGTCAGACATTGTCAAGACGGGGCTCTGCCACACGCCCGAGGGGCGCCGGATCTTCCCGGAGCTCACCGTCGACGAGAACCTCTCGATGGGCGCGTATCTGCGCTCGGACAAGGGCGGGATCGAGACCGATCGCAAGCGCGCGTTCCAGTGGTTCCCGATCCTTGAGGAGCGCCGGACCCAGCATGGCGGGACGCTCTCGGGTGGCGAGCAGCAGATGCTGGCGATCGCGCGCTCCATGATGGGCCGGCCAAAGCTCTTGATGCTGGATGAACCGTCGCTCGGACTCGCTCCGATCATCGTGCAGCAGATCTTCGAGATCATCGCGATGCTCAATCGTGAGGAAGGGCTGACGATCCTCCTCGTGGAGCAGAACGCTTCGTTGGCGCTGCGCACGGCGGATCGCGGCTACGTCTATGAGACGGGTGTCGTGATCATGGAAGACGACGCGTCCGCGCTGGCGAAGAACGAGCAGGTGCGCGAGGCGTATCTCGGGAGCGCCTGACAGCAGCGCCTGACGGTGTAGCGCCTGACAGCGTAGTCAGCTCATGAGGCCCACGATGTAGCGGATGCCCTTCTTCGTGAGGCGCACCGTTTCGCGTTCCGGGCCGTGTTCGAGCATCCGCGAGCGACTGCAATGCTTGAGTAGATGTGGCTTCACGCGCACGTCGCGGAAGAGGTCCACGGCGTGGACTTCATGTGCGACATCCTTGAACGTGACGTCGTGCTGGCTGCCGCCGAGCAGCCACACGGTGACGAGCACAGCGTCCTTCGCCGCACGTCGCCCGCCCGCTTTCGCGATGTCCTCGTAGAGGAGCCGCGCGTCGGTCGCGGGGCCGGTCGCCGTGACGGGCTTCGGCGCCGGGGCGCTCTTAGCCTTCTTCCGTGGCTTCGTCGCCTTCTTGGCCTTTGGCTTCGGGGCCGTCTTCAGCTTCGGGGCGGTCTTCAGCTTCGAGGCGGTCTTGGCGCTCGCCTTGGCCTTCGTCCCGACGGCAGCCTTCTTGGTCGCCTTCGTCGCCTTGGTGCGCGGCGCGACCTTGGAGGTCTTCGCGGCCTTCTTGACCCGGGCGGTCTTCGTGGCCTTGGCAGTCTTCTTAGCCTTGGCAGTCTTGGTGACCTTGGCAGTCTTCGTAGCCTTTGCAGACTTCGTGGTCTTCGTCGCCTTGGCCTTCTTCGCCCTCTCCGTGGTCTTCGCCGTCGGCTTCGCGCGCGTCCGCTTCACGGCCGGGCGCTTCGGCTTCTTGCCGGGATCGGATTTCGACGACGCCTTCGACTCTGCCACGGGGGTCTCCTTTGCCTCCGGTTTCCGCTTCCCCTTCATTGTGCGTCGGGAGACCGCGCACGGCAAAGGCTCCTCACTGAAACGCGTTCAAGCCACGATCTGTTCCGGGTCTTCAGCGTCACGCCACGCGATGAGTCCGTCACGCAGATTCCAGGTTCGGTCGAGACCCGTTGCGCGCAGCATCTCGACGGCTCGCTCGCCCCGCGGACCCACGCGGCAGTAGACGACCACGTCGCGATCCTTCGGGAGCTCGGCCGCGCGCAGCGAGACGTCGCCCAGCGCAATGTGGAGCGCGCCCGGCAATGCGCCAGCGTGAAACTCCCACGCCTCGCGCACGTCCAGGAGTAGCGGCCGCGACTCGGACGCGAGGCGTTGCGCCAGTTCGGCGGCGTCGATGCTCGGACCTCCGCGATCGCCGCCGCTGTCGATGCATGCCGCGCCGACGGTCTCGAGCGCGTCGGAGATGGTCGGTGCGTCGCCGCAGGCGGGACACTTCGGGTCGCGCCGCAGAAGCACTTCGCGGAACGCGCCATCGAGCGCGTCGATGAGGAGCAGGCGTCCGAGCAGCGTGCGTCCGACGCCGAGCAGGATCTTCAGCGCCTCGCTCGCCTGGATGCAGCCGACCAGGCCGGGGAGCACGCCCAGCACACCGGCTTGCGCGCAATTCGGTACGAGTGCGTCGGGCGGCGGCTCCGGGAAGAGGCAGCGGTAGCACGGCCCCTCGGGAGGGTAAAACACACTGGCCTGGCCGTCGAAGCGGAAGATGCTGCCGTAGACGTACGGACGCCCCTCGAGCACGCACGCGTCCGAGACCAGGTAGCGCGTCGTGAAGTTGTCGCTGCCGTCGAGCACGACGTCAGCGCCGCGCACCAGCGCACGTACGTTCTGCGACGAGACGCGCGCCGACACAGGCTCGATCGCAACGTGTGGGTTGAGGTCGCGCAGCCGATCGGTTGCCGCCGCGACCTTCTCGCGTCCGACGTCGGAGGTGCCAAAGAGGACTTGCCGCTGGAGGTTCGAGAGATCGACGACGTCGAAGTCGCAGAGCGTGATCCGCCCGACACCGGCGGCCGCGAGATAGAGCGCCACGGGCGAGCCCAGGCCGCCCGCGCCGATCACCAATGCCGACGATCCCTTGAGCCGCCGCTGCCCTTCCTCACCCACTTCTGGGAGCGTGAGGTGGCGGCCATAGCGACGGTATTCGGCGGGTTCGAGAGGGGGGAGTGGATCTGGCATCGGTGGTCCGGCCACACGTGGGGCAGGTCCGCCTATACTCACCGACATGCCCCCGATCTTCTCCGCTCTCCCCGCCGGTTCATCCGGCAGTCCGCTCCGCACGGGGCTCGGCGCCCTGGCGGGACTCGTCACGCTCTTGGCCCTCGTGATGCTCGGCGCAGGTCTGCTGCCTGGCTGCTCGAACCCGCACGAGACCCCGCGCGTGCTCTTCACACACATCCAGGAACTGAACGCGCGGGGGAAGTATCGCGAAATCTGGGATCTTTACACCGACAAGGAACGCAAACGCCAGAGCGATGCCTGGGACAGCTACCGCGAGTTCCTGCGCACGAATCTGAGCGCGGACAACCGGGAGGCGTGCCAACGCAACTGGGGGCGAGAGCCCGAGGAGCTGATGGGCCTCACGCACTCCGATCTCTTCGAGATCCTGGGTCAAGGGAACGAGTCCGCCATGATCGGCGCGCGCATCACCGACGACGATGTCGCCCCAGACCTCGAGAACGGGCACCGCGTCTACTGGGTCACGGCGCAGGGCCAGGAACTCGTCATGCTCGCCCAGTTCGTTGACGACGGCTGGTACCTCGTGACACTTCGCGAATGAACTCGATGCTATTCCGCCTGGGTGATCGGCTGCGTCGGCGTGAGCGGTCTGTTCCGACCGCATCTGGAGCTCGCCGCACGGCCCTCTCAGTCGCTCTGCTCTCGCTCTTTCTCGCGTCGGTACTCAGTGGGTGTGCCGAGCAGACCACCGACAGCGCGCGCGCGACGCCGACGGCAGCATTCGAGGCGTTGCGTGCGGCCCTGACCGACTCCGACGGCGTGCGCGCGTTCCAGTTGCACGATGCCGACTGCCGCGCGTACCACCTGCAGCGCATCCGCACGATCCGCGCGCGGCTCGCGAGCGGCGAGTCGGCCGAGCTCGTCCTCGGCGCCGCTGACAAGCCGGTGGACGTGTTTGTGGAGGGCACACCGGAAGAGTCGGCGGGCCGCATCATCCTTGCTCAGTCCGAGATCGCCGACGCGTGGGAGTGGCTCCGTGACGCGACGGTCATCGACGAGACGCTTGAGCCCATCACCGACGGTCAGGACCGCGCCACCGTGCGTCTGCGCCGTGCCGACGGCACCGAGACGGACATCTACTTCCTCGAAGAGCCCGAGGGTTGGTCCTACGACCAATTCCGCCTGCGCCAAGAGCGCATGAAGCGGCAGTAGACGATACGGAGTCAGGACAGGTTCGGCAGAGTTCGGAGCACGGGTATCGACACCGCGAATGCCAACCTCCGAACTCTGCCGAATCTGTCCTGACTCCGTATCTCCGCCGTATCTCCGCCGAGACTACTTCTTCTTCCGGCGCGCCAGCTGCTCCTTGACGATCACCTCTTGGAGGCTGCGGGGAACCGGCATGTACTCGCATGGCTCCATCGAGAAGTTGGCGCGGCCCTGGGTGAGCGAGCGCAACGTCGTGGAGTACTGGAAGGTCTCGGCGATGGGGACCTTGCCGCGCACGATGCGGATGTCGCCGGGGCCCTGCGCGATCTCGTCGATCTGCATGCGGCGGCTGTTGAGGTCGCCGATCACGTTGCCGACGAACTCATCGGGAGTCGTGACCTCGATCCTCATCAGCGGCTCCATGATCGTGCAGCCGGCCTGCTCAAGGGCGCCGCGGATCGCGAGCCGGCCCGCCGCGCGGAACGCGATCTCGCTGGAGTCGACGTCGTGCGACTTGCCGTCGACGAGGGTCGCCTTGACCCCCACGATGGGGAGGCGCAGATCGCCGCCGTCTTCGCAGTACTTCACGATTCCGTACTCGATGGCCGGGATGTACTCCTTCGGGACACGACCGCCGACCACCTTGCTCTCGAACGAGACGTCGGTGGACTCGTGGTCCGGCTCGAACTGGACCTTGCACACGCCGAACTGGCCGCTACCACCGGTCTGCTTGACGTGCCTGCCCTCGACTTCGATCGCCTTCGCGAGTGTCTGTCGGTAGGCGACGCGCGGCTTGCCCGTGATGACCGGCACCTTGAACTCGCGCAGCAGACGGCTGGCGATGATCTCGAGGTGCAACTCGCCCATGCCAGCGATGATCGTCTCTTCGGTCTCCGGGTCGGTGAAGCGGCGGAACGTCGGGTCTTCCTTCGCCAGACGCGCGAGCGCCTCGCCGAGCTTGTCGCGGTCGCCGCGGCTCTCGGGGTTGATCGACATCGAGATGACGGTGTCGGGGAACTCCATGCTCTCGAGCATGATGGGGTTCGCCTTGTCGGCGAGGGTGTCGCCCGTGATGCTGTGCTTCAGGCCCACGACGGCGCAGATGTCGCCCGCGCGGACGCGATCCATCGCTTCACGATTGTTGGCGTGCATGCGGAGTAGGCGTCCGATGCGCTCCTTCTTACCGGTGCGGACGTTCACGACCTCGTCGCCGCGGTTCAGAACGCCGGAGTAGACACGCACGAACGTCAGGTCGCCGTTCGGGTCGCTGACCGTCTTGAAGGCGAGGCCACAGAAGGGCTCGTTCTCGTCGTGCTTGCGGACCTGCTCCGTCTCGTCCTTGGGCCCCGTCGCTCCCGAGAGCGGTTCGAGATCGTGGGGCGAGGGGAGGTAGTCGCAGATCGCGTCGAGCAGCGAGCGGACGCCGCGATTCTTGAGCGCCGAGCCGCAAAGGACAGGGTGCATCGCCGAGCGCAGCGTGCCCTCGCGCAGTGCCTGTCGGATCTCATCGCGGGTGACGTGACCACCCTCAAGGTACGTCTCCATGAGGGCGTCGGAGTAGTCGGCGATCGCCTCGATCATCTCGATGCGCGACTTCTCGGCCTGCGCCCGGATCTCGGGCGAGACGCTATCTAGGTCCTTCGTGCGGATCGGGTCGTCGCCCTCCTGCGCGAGGATGACCTCCATCTCGACGAGGTCGATCGCGCCCATCATATCTTGGCCGTCCATGATCGGGACCTGGATCGGAACGGCCTTCGCGCCGAGGCGCTTGCGGATGCTCTCGATGCAGCCGAAGAAGTCGGCGCCGGCGCGGTCCATCTTGTTCACGAAGCAGATGCGCGGGACGTTGTACTTCGTCGCCTGGCGCCAGACGGTCTCCGACTGCGCTTCGACGCCGGAGACAGCATCGAAGACGGCGACGGCGCCATCGAGGACGCGCAGCGAACGCTCGACCTCGGCGGTGAAGTCCACGTGCCCCGGTGTGTCGATCAGGCTGAGCTTCTTGCCCTTCCACTCGCAGTAGGTCGCGGCGGAAGTGATCGTGATGCCGCGCTCCTTCTCGTCCTCCATGTAGTCCATGGTGGCACCGCCATCGTGCACCTCCTGCACCTTCCGGATCACACCGGTGTAGTACAGGATGCGCTCGGAGACGGTCGTCTTGCCGGCGTCGATGTGGGCCATGATGCCGAAGTTTCGGCGCGAGGCGAGATCGGCGACCTGGTGGGCGTGAAGCTTGGGATCCATGGTTGGACTCCGGCTGGGGGCTGGCCCCTCCGTCGCGAGAGATTGCAGATCGCGAGGAAGAGGGGAACCGAGGGAGAAGAATCGAGAGAGGAGAACGGGATTCGAGGCTGGGAAGGAGGACTTCCGACGTTCTCGGTGGACCAAACGCGACACGAGACCATGCCTGACCACCGCCGTCAACCTAACGCGGAGGGCGAAACGCCGCGGAGCCCGGCGTGACCAGGCAGGAACGCCGCCGCATCAGGCCCGACGAGCGGAGGCTGGGGATGCCACGCTGCCGCACGCCGGTCGCTCGGTCTCTGGTCGATCCGTCTCAGCGACGCCGTCGCTGCAACGCGAAGTCCAGGACTTCGCCGACGCACGTGACGGGGTGGACCACGACGCGCTTCCTGACCTCGGGGCGCATCCGGTCGACCTCCGGTGCGTTCGGGGCCGGGATGATGACATGCCGGATGCCGAGGCGCGCGGCAGCCGAGAGCTTCTCGCGCAGACCGCCGATCGGGAGCACGTCGCCGCGCAGTGTGATCTCGCCCGTCATCGCCAGGTCGGCGCGGATGGGACGCTGCGTGTAGAGCGATGCCAGCACGGTGGCGACGGCGATGCCTGCCGAAGGACCGTCCTTCGGCGTGGAGCCCTCCGGAAAGTGGAGGTGTACGTCGAATTCGGTGAAGGCCGCGGCCGCGATCTCGAGGGTCTCCGAGCGGCTCCGAATATACGAGTGCGCGGCGGCGATGGATTCGCGCATGACGTCACCGAGAGAGCCGGTGATCTGTAGGCTTCCCGTCCCAGGCATGATGAGCCCCTCGACGAGTAGGATGTCGCCGCCGACCGTCGTCCACGCAAGACCGTTGACCACGCCGATCTCGGCCTTTCGGCGTCGCGTGGCGGGCAGAAGCGGCGCGGGTCCGAGCAACTCCGCGATATCGCCAGCGCGCACGCGCTTCGGCAGCTGGCCGCCGGTCGCCACGCGCAACGCCAGTTTGCGGAAGATCGCCTGGATGCATCGCGCCAGACCGCGCACGCCCGCTTCGGCCGTGTAGTGGCGGACGATGGTGCGCAGCGCAGCTTTGTCGATGCCCACGCGATGGGGCAGGAGCGTGCGGGCAACCTCCTTGGGGACGAGGTGCCGGCGGGCGATCTCGATCTTCTCGGACTCCACATACGTCTGCAACTCGATCACTTCCATGCGATCGCGCAGCGGAGCGGGGATCGTGAACCAATCGTTGGCCGTGGTGACGAAGAGAACTCGCGAGAGGTCCACCGGGACGTCGAGGTAATGATCGGTGAACGCATGGTTCTGCTCCGGATCCAGTACCTCCAACAGCGCCGCGCTGGGGTTGCCCTGGGGCCCGGAGCCCATCTTGTCGATCTCGTCCACGACCATCAGCGGGTTGTTGCATTCGGCGCGTCGCAGCGCCTGGACGATCCGGCCGGGCATGGCGCCGACATAGGTGCGACGGTGTCCGCGGATCGACGACTCGTCACGCACACCGCCGACCGAGACGCGTGCGAGACGCCGATCGAGGGCGCGCGCGATCGACTGCGCGAGCGACGTCTTGCCGGTTCCCGGAGGGCCGACGAAGCAGATCACCGGCGCGGGCGCCGACGGATTGAGCTGGTGGACGGCCAGATACTCCAGGACGCGTTGCTTTGCGTCGTCGAGACCGTAATGATCCTCGTCGAGTGCCGCCTTCACTGCCTTCACGTCGAGTCGCGTCGGGCGGGACCTCCCCCAGGGCAGCGCGAGCATCCAATCGAGGTAGGTCGTGATGACGGAGAACTCTGCACCTGCAGGATTTGTGACCCGCAGCCGCTCGATCTCCTGGCGCACGACCTGATCTGCCTTCGGCGGCAGCGTCATGTCGTCCAGGCGGCTCAGAGCGTCGTTCGCGGCTTCCTCCTCGCGGCTGGACTCTCCGAGTTCCTCGCGGAGGACCTTCATCTGCCGTCGCAGGTAGAACTCGCGCTGCGTACTCTCGATGTCGGCGCGGACATGCGCGTCGGTCTCACGCTTGACCCGCACGAAGCCGAGTTGCTCGCGTACGAGTTCCGCCACATAGCGCAGGCGATCCGGCACGTCGATCTTCTCGAGAATGGCGCGCTGATGCATGAGGTCGAGACTGGCCATCGCCGCGACGAGGTCGGCAAAGCGGCCCGGATCACCGACGTTCGCGTCGAGGACGGCGACGTGCTCTGCCTTGACACCGCCCTCAAGCGTCGCCAGTTCCCGGGCCATCGAGAGGATCGACGCGATCAGTTCGGCCGACTCGCCCTCCGCCCCAGGGCTCTCGACCACACACGTCGCGCGTCCGACCATGAAGGGCTTTTCGCGCAGGACTTCGCTCAGGAGCACGCGCGACAGCCCTTGCAGCGTCACTTGCTCCGTGCCGTCCGGCAGCTTCAGGCGTGCGATGACGCGCGCGGCGATGCCCAGTTCGCCGAGTGCGCCTGCCGTGACGCTGCTGGCATCCGCATCGGGCGCGAACGCGACCACGAACACGTCGTCGTAGTCGAGCGACTCGATCAGCTCAAGGTTGGGGGCCGTGCGGACCCGGATCTGCGACGCGCCGAACGGGAACACCACCTGCGAGACCAAGAAGAGGATCGGCACCTCGTCCGGGAGATCGAGTTCGCGTGGCTCGACCGTGTGCACTCTCGCTTCTGCGCGGATTGCTTCGCTCATGCTGGCTCTCCCATTCCGGCTCTCGTTCCGTCGAACAGGCTGGAATCTACAACGGCCCGCCCCGATCCGTTGCGGATCGTGGCGGGCCGAAAATCGTGAGCCACGGTAGCTGTGCGTGTCAGATCACTCGGAGGGCCAAGCTGGCCGCAGCGTTTCTGACGACTCGCAGTACCAGCCTACTTTGCTGCGATGACCTGGAGGACTTCGAGGGTCGTGACGATCCCCACGAACTTCCCACCGTCCGCGACGAGCAGGCGGTGGACGCGTTGATCGACCATCTGCCGTGCCACCTCTGCCAGCGATGCATCGGCGTCGACCGCGAGGATGTCCGAGTTCATGAGTGACTCGGCGGTCTCCTCGGCTTCCGCAGGCAGTTCGTAGCTCTCGAAGTCGGCGTCGTCCATGTCAGCGACAGACATGTGGTAGTAGCCGGAGCCGCGTCGCGGACGGCTGTCGGGGTCCTCGGCGTAGCGCTCGATCAGATCCTTGACCGAGACGACGCCGACGACGTGGCCCGCTTCGTTGACGACGGGCATGCCGCTGATCCGGTTCTCGACGAGGATGCGTTCGACCTCGGAGAGCGGTGCGGCATAGGAGACGGTGACCACGTTCGTCAGCATGACGTCGCGGGCGCTGAGGGCGGTGCAGGGGGTGGAGTTGCTCATGCCTCAGACGATACTCCGGTCACGATTCCGGGAGAGTGACCCTGGTCACGTACAGCACCGAATTGCCGCGCGCGTCGTATTCAGGAACTCTTCGGCGGGCGTGGGCGCTCGATCGAGAACGGGGCCGCGGTGTCGCAGTATCCCGTCCCACCCAATCGGCCCACGGCGGCGAGCACGGCCGGGTCCGGGACGCCGTCCACGAGCACGTCATCACGGACGTGGAAGCGTGTGACCTCCAGCAGGAAAACGTCATTTGGCCCCTCGCCGACCTCCATGTGGCGTTCGAGGTGCGCCTCCATGGCGATTGCGGCCTCGGCGACGCGTGGCGCACGCACGTCGGTCGAGGCGACCTTCGTGAGCCCGGCCAATTCGAATTCATCGACCCCGTGACCGACGTCCGCAGAAGTTGCGACCATCTTCTCGGCCAGCGCGCGATCGGGGATGTGGATGACGCATTCGCGCGAGACGAGCAGGTTGCGGGCGGTGTCCTTGCGCTCGCCCTGCCGCCGCCCGACGCTGACCATCACGATCGGCGGCGCGCTGGTGACCCCTCCGAAGTAGCTGAAGGGGGCGAGGTTCGTGCGCGCACCGAGGTCTACGGTGCTCACCCACGCGATCGGGCGCGGGACGAGGCAGGCGATCATCAGGCGATAGCTCTCACGTCCCGACAGGTCCTGGGCGGCGATTTCCATGCGCCCGATGCTACGCGCGATGCGGCGATACGGAGCCAGGCGATACGGAGCCAGGACAGTTTCGGCAGAGTTCGGAGGTTGGCACTCGCTGTGTCGATAGCAACGTTCCGAACTCTGCCGAAACTGTCCTGGCTCCGTATCGCTCACCGTATCGCATGATCGGAACGTGACGCCGGAGTGACCGCCGGGTGAAACGTCGGCTGCATCCTGCACGACCTCGGAGGTGACTCGTGCGCGACGTAACACTGATTGTTCTGATCGTCCCCGTCTTCCTGGGGCTCGTCGCTTGTGCGGGCACCTCCGGGAACTCCACCGAACGTGACTCCTGTCGGCGCTCAGCGACGCGTGGCGATCCAGACGCAGCCGATCAAGAAGCGCGCACCGTCGAGTTCGGCGAGGTAGGACTCCCCGCGCGCCGTTCGTTCGGCGAACCACGCCGGCATCTCGCCATATTCGCCGGGACCGAGGAAGCGGCGCTTCCACGAGAGCAAGCGCAGGTCGAAGTGCACGCTGAGACGCGCCAGGTTGCGCGGGTGGGGGAGCGAGTGCTGGAAGAATACCAGTCGCGTTCCCGGCGTCACGCGCGCAGCCGCTTGCTCGAAGAACGGCGCGATAAGTGCGTCGCCGTGCTCTCCGCCGTTCTCGGCGAGAGTCAGGTCGTCTCCGGGACGACACGGCTTGTGCGGGAGATTGGCGACCAGCAGATCGGGCGACGCGACCGTGGGTGGGACGGCGTCCAAGAGCGACCCCGTGTAGAGGGTGATCTCGGCGCCAGCGTCGCGGAAGTTCCGTTGCGCCGTGGCGATGGCTTCGCCGCTCACATCGGTCGCGATGATCTCCCCGGCGCCGAGGGCGTGTGCTGCGAGCGCGAGTACGCCGCTGCCCGTGCCGATATCCCAGAAACGTGATCCCGGGGCGACGAGCCGATGCCGCACGAGATCGGCCGCCACGGACCAGGTCGCGTGATCCGAGCGGATGCCGTCCACGCGGTGCTCGAGGATCTGCGGTAGCCCCGGCACCGTGAAGATGCCGTTCGCCAAGCGTTCGGCCTCGGCATGCCCGCCCTGATCGGGATCACGTTGGAGTTGCTCGTCGATGGCGAACTCCACACCGTTCGCCTGCAAGTGCGCGAGGAAGCGGTCGAGTTCCGCGCAGCCGATCGGAGGTGTGCCGGACGAGGTCCCTTGGGGTTCGTTCATAGTTGGTCGTATTTGTCCGCGCGGCCGCGCGCCTTCTCGATGGGGTACTTCGCGGCGTTCTGTTCCAGTTTTGCGAACGCAGAGTCGAGGAGATCCACGCCGGTCGCTTCACCGAGCGAAATGAGGAGCAGGAGCACGTCGGCCATCTCGGTGGCCATCGCGGCTCGCGTCTGTGGGTCCGCGACGAGCGCCCGGACCTGGTCGGCGTCCTTCCACTGATAGTGCTCGAGTAGCTCCGCGGCCTCGATCGAGACCGAAATGGCGAGGTCCTTCGGGTTGTGGAATTGCCCCCACTCGCGTTCATCTCGGAACTGTCGGACCGCCCGGACGAGGGTGTTGAAGTCGCGCTTGTTCTCGTTCATGACGGCTCCCGGCCCGCTCTCCTGGCTCCCTCGGGGCGGCGCGCCGAGACGGACGGATGGTACCCGCGGATGCCAGAGTACGATCACCAACCCGGTCGCGGTACTTCAGGCAGCTGCACAGTCGGCTCTCCCGCTGGCGCCCGCGCCCACGCGGCATGGCCGCACCAGGACCGAGAGGAGACTCCCCATGTCGGCCGAATCCACGCTCGTGACGGAGCGTCACTTTGAGTACATCCGCGCTCGGACGGCCCCCGAAGGCGCGTTCCTGGCTGAGTTGAAAGAGGCGGCTCGGACTGCCGAGATCCCTGCGATCTGGATCTGCCCCGAGCAGGCGGCGCTGATGCAGATCCTGCTCCGTCTGCAGCGCGCCTGCGATGTGGTGGAGGTCGGAACGCTGGCCGGATACAGCGCCATCGCCATGGCTCGGGCGCTTCCGCCCGGCGGCACCCTGCGGACGATTGAGCTCCTCGACTACCACGCAGACTTCGCTGAGGAGTGGATCGCCAAGAGTGACGTCGCGGATCGGATCGAGGTGCTGCGTGGTGACGCGCGCGTAGTTCTGGCCGACATGGCGGACGACTCGGCGGACGCGTGCTTCCTGGACGCCGACAAGACGGGTTACCGGCACTACATTCAAGAGTGCCTGCGGATCGTCCGGCCCGGCGGGCTCTTCCTCGTGGACAACGCGTTTGCGTTCGGCCAGCTTTTCGACGCGGAGCCGACGGATCGCGAGGTTCCGGCTGTGCGCGAGTTCAACGAGTACATGGCCGGACTGAGCGAACTCGAGCAGGTGATCGTGCCGATCGGTGACGGAATGTGGGTCGGCGTCTCGCGCGCTGTCTCCCCCTGAAGAAGAATATGACCTCGGATGGTGAACCGCGACGCAGCGCGGCAGGTTTCCGCGTCGTGATCGCGACTGGCACGCAGTCTGCGATCGGATGGGAGCTTCGGGAATCGGTCAGGGAGACCGAACCTTCGCGACGAAGACTCTGTGTGGCGACTGCGAATGCCGAGAACCGCTGAAAGATGGAGAGACGAATGCAACGCATCATGACGAAGCTGGTCCTGGTCGCGGCCATCACCGCCCTGCCCGGGTGCGTGTTTGCCGTGGGGTCCAAGTTGGAGACCGACCAGTCGCCGCGACTGGAGAAGCTGGAGAAGCGCATTTCCGCGGCCGAGGGCAAGCTGGGCATCACGCCACCTGCACCGATGCCGGGGGTGGAAGAGTGAGCCGCCCCCACGTAACCACGGGCCCTGCAACGACGGGCCGTGCAGCGTTGCTCGCCGTGAGTCTCGTGTCGCTCGTCCTCCTCCCCGGGTGCGCCGTCAGTCTCTTCAGCGAGGCGAAGCGCAATCCCGAGACCGACGCACGTCTCAAGCACATGGAACTCCGCATGGATCGCGTCGATGCGGAGATCGCGCTGCGAGCCGAGACCCGCTAACCGATCCGCTGACGGGCACGGTCACGCGGCGAGAACGACTCACGGTCGTAGAAGGCGGGGCTGATCGTGCGCTGTGAAGAGCAATGCGCCGACGCGTCCGGTCTGTAGTGCGCCGGGCACGTCGGTGAGCGCCGCCTCCGACGTGCTCGCCACCAGGTACGCTGCGGCGCAGCGGCGAGCCAGCCTCAATTGCGGAGCACTGTCGCCGCGGCCATGGTGGGGCAGGAGCAAGACATCGGCTCGCGGCAGCGTCGCATCGGCGACAAGCGCTTCGAGCGTCGCGCCTTCGATATCGCCGGGCAGGAGCACCGCCAGGCGGTTGCGCGGATTGCGAGCCGCACCTCCCGCCTCGTCTCCGGCCTCGATGTGGAGCACGAGAGAACTACCGTTGTCGGCCGGTCCCGGACGGGACTCGGGTGGATGCAGCACACGGACGCGCAGGTCGGCGATCGCGAAGACGTCTCCGCGCGCCATGAAACGCACCGGCACGGCCTGACGCACACAGGTCTCGAGGACGCGTCGCCCCGCGGGATCGCCCCCGAACCCCATCGGAACCAGCACGACGCCGACACGCATCGAAGCGAGGAGTTCCGGCGCGGCACTGCAATGATCGGAGTCCTCGTGCGAGAGCGCGAGAACGCTCAACCGCGTGATACCGAGTGCGTGGAGGGCGGGTAGGAGGACCCGCTCGGCGGAGCCATGAAGACGGCCTCCGGCGTCGGCGAGTAGGGTGCCGCCGTCGCCGCCGACGACCAGCACGGCCTGGCCGTGGCCGACGTCGAGTGCGACGATCGCCGGAGCGTGTCCCGGGAGTGCGACGCGCCCGGGTGCCGGTGCCAATGCGAGACCGACCCAGACGGCGATCGGGATGATGAGATGCCGTCGATCCCACGGCCGCACCTGACTTGCAATGGCGAGTATCGCCAACGCGCCACCGGCCACGATCGGGGAGAGGCGACCCGGATGGATGGTCGCCACGGGGAGCGCAGCGACCCCCGCGACGATTGCTGTCAAGAGGGTCGAGAGGGTCCCGATCAGTGGGCCGAGCAACGGCTCGGCGGGCGCCCCGAGAACCGCTCCGAGGCCGCTGATCGGAAGGAGCACGCCGACGATCGGGATCGCGAGCACATTCGCAATCACCGATGCCGGATGCAGTTCTCCGAAGATCGCCGCCGTCACCGGGGCCGTTGCTGTCGAGGCGGCCAGCGATGCGCTCACCCCTCTTGCCAGCCAGAGTCGGGCGCGTAGGTGGAAGCGGGGGAGCGCTTCTGGAAAGCGCGCGAGCAGATCTGTCTCCGCGAAGAGCGCCTCTCGAAAGGGAGTCGTCAAGAGACAGAGCCCGGCAACGGCGGCAAACGAGAGTTGGAAACCGGCACCCAGCGCCTGCGCCGGATCGGCGGCCAGCACGACAAGCGCTGCCGCAGCCAGGTGGTCGGTGGTCGTGGTGCGGCGCCCGAGCGCGTGTGCCGTCATCGCGAGTACTACGAAGATCGATGCGCGAACGACCGACGTCGCCAGTTGACAGGCCAATGCGTAGCCGGCGAGCGCCACGAGCGCGCTGGCGAGGGCGAGTGTGCGACCGCGGGCTCCCGGCAGTACGCGGTCGGCGATCCCGCGCAGGCCCGCCGATACGCAGCCGATCAGGAGCACGACGTGCAGTCCGCTTACAGCCAGCAAGTGGGACGCGCCGGCCGCGCGGAACTCGTCACGGAGAGCCTCCGGCAGACCATCTCGCTCTCCGAGGAACAGGGCTGCACTCACCGCACTCGCTTCTTCGCGTTCGCCGACGGCTGCGCGCAGTCGCCGCAGAAGCAGACGCCGGAAGAGCGCACCGGCGCGGCGGATTGAATCGCGGACGGTTGCTGACGACGGCGCGCTGACTCGGGTCGCGCCTGCCGTCGTGAATACGTGCGCGACGACACCGCGACGGCGCAGCGTCTGCCGCCGGTCGGCTTCGCCAGGGTTGCCAGGGCGCGTGGGGAGCGCGATCTGTCCGGCGATCTGTACGTGATCTCCGGCCTCGATTCTTGGAGCGGCGACTCCCGCGGGGACGCGGACGCGCACCAGCGCGCGTCGCGAGTCCGCGCGGAGCCGCAGAGGGAAGAGGAGCGCCGTGTCCCCAGCGGGCTCTGCGACCGCGATGGGGATGCCGTCGACCAGGCCGTCGATGGTGCCCGTGCGCGACGCGGTACCTGCTGCCGATGAACCCGCGATGCCGGGGTTCCGGGCGACGCGAGCCGGGACGACAGAGGCTCCGCGAAGGAAGCCTGCACCGGCCGCGAGAAGCAGGGTGCCGCACGCGAGGAGCGTCCTCGCGGACACGCGGGACTGGATTGCATGACACGCGGCGCGGGGGAGCCTGGGCGGGCGGGTCTGCGCGTCCGAGACGCCTGATCGAGATCTGCGCAACAGCACGACAAATGAGCATGCGAGTGACCAGCACAATGCCGCCAGAGGCGGCCCCTGCGCTGGGGAAAGAAGCGCCGCGGAGACACCGATGACGACGCCACCGGCGACGAGATGGAGCGGGCGAAGAGAATGGGGGCCCATACATCCCAGGTCGCGCGGGAGGGCCGAAGGTTACGAGCGCCGCAAGAAACGGCGTGACCCGGGCCCAGCGAACTGCGAATCCGCCGCACGTCGTTGGTGCGCCATTCACGCTCGGCGTCGTACACTCTGCGCACGGCGGAGGGACTGCCGGGAGGCGTTGGATGCAGCAACTGGTTCGTGCGGTCGTCGTGGCCGGACTCGTCGGGGTACTTTCGAGTGCGGCGCTGTGCCAGGATTCGGGGGGCCAGGATTCGGGGGGCCAGGATTCGGGGGGCGAAGACTCGGGGGGCCAGGACGTGAGCGGCCAGGACGCTCCGGCGCCAGCTCCGGCGACCGAGGACTCCAGCGATCCCGACGCCGCGCCGGCACCGCAGATCGGCGACGCCGACTTTTACGGCGCGATTCTCGGCGACTACATCGTCGGCGAGATGGACCCGGACAATCCGGAGCGCGTCATCTATGCGGTGGGGGGGCGCAACCGCCCGATCTTCATCCGCCAGCCCGGTTTCGAACTGCGCTGTGAGTCCGTGGTCATCTGGGGCGCCAAGAAGAGTCTGATGGCCGCGCTCAACAAGCGCGACGCCGACGAGGGTGCGACTGCCGACGACATCCTGGGGCCGGTCATTCACGCAATCTACGCCGAGGGCGCGGTCACGATGAAGCGCGACCAGCAACTGATGCGCGGCGATCGACTCCTGCTCGATTTCCAGTCGGATCAGGCATACCTCGTCAACGCACAGATGCGTGGGATCTCGGGCGAGTCCGAGACGGGCCGACGCGTGCCGCTGAGCGTGCGCGCCGACATCGTGCGCGGGACCGCCACCGGCAAGTACAAGGCCGAGAACGCCGTCGTCACCACGTGCCTCTACGAGCAGCCGCACTACAAGTTCGCGACCGCGACGCTCGATCTGGACTTCACAGAAGAGTATGTCTCGTTCATGACCGGTTGGGGGCCCACGCTCTCGGCGGACACATCGTTCGGGGATGACGTTCCGATCATGGTGTTGCCCATCATCGGAGGGAGCGCGTTCGACTTGCAGGGCTTCCAGGACATCGTGGTCGGGAGCTCGGACCGCTTCGGCACGTCGGTTGAAGTCACATGGGGCGGCGATCTGGAGGACGATGAGGGCTCGAAGTGGGCCGATTGGCGCCTGCACACCGACTATCGCAGCAGGCGCGGCGCGGGGACCGGCGTTGACTTCAACATGGAGGGCGAAGGCGAGAAGGGCCGTCGAGACCAGTTGGAGATCGAGTCGTACTATCAGAGAGATTCGAAGAGTCGGGACAAGTACAGCGAGCGGCCCTTCGACGGCGGTCTCGGCGACTCGAATTCCAAGCAACGCGGACGTCTCCGGGCGTTCTTCCGGCAGCACGGGGGCGCGGGCTCGCTCTTGCCGGAGGGCTGGCGTCTCGACGGCGGCGGCTCACTCTACTCCGATCGCGGTTTCCTCCCCGAGTACCAGCGCTCCGAAGTGCAGATGGAGCGTCAGCAGGAAACGTACCTCTCGGCAACCAAGCTCTTCGGCAACCAGGGCTTCTCTGCACTGGCATCGACGCGGCCACAGGACGAGGCGGTTTCGCTCACGCGGTCGAGATCCGATCTCTTTCTGACCGACTATGCGACGCAGACCGACTACCTGCCTTCGCTGACGTACCACGTCGTTGACGAGACCCTGCTCCCCAAGTCGTTGACGGGCTTCGCGCCCCTGGGCCTGTCTGTTCAGGCGAGCGTCGCCAGCGTCAAGCGCAACTGGGACGGCGAGACGCGCGACGTGCTCTCGCGCCGGGCCGGTTGGCGCGCCGAACGCGTGACGCGCGGCGATCTTGAGACGCGGCTCCACATGCCGTTCTCCATGGGGCCGATCAATATCAGTCCCGCCGTGGGTGGCTCGTACATGGCCGTAGACGAGGCAAACGGCTTCGCGAACAACAACCTCACGGGGAAGGACGTCAGTTCCGAGGATCGCTACTCCGGTTTCTGGAGCCTGCGCGTCGGGACCGAAATCCGCCGCAATTTCGATCTCGATGTTGCGGGACTGTCCGTCCACGGACTGCGCCACGTCATGTCGTTCGATACGCAGTACTTCGACCGCTTCTCGGTGAGCGAGAAAGCGGATACGTTCCAGGTCAACGACATGATCGACTCGCTCGACGGTGTTCGTATGACGAGTCTTCGCGTCCGCAACCGCCTGCAGACAAAGCGCGACGGCGAGGTCGTGGACTGGTTGGATTACGAGACGCGCTATCTCAACTTCCTCGACGACTTCAACGCGAAGCGTTCGAAGTTGGGCTATCGCGAGGATCTGGCGCAGCCCCTCCAGCGACTTGATTTCGCCGGCCAGGATAAGTACGCCGGGAGCAAGAGCGGGTCCGCCTACCTCCAGCACCGCGCGCGGCTTGCGCTGCTACCGAAGGTTTGGCTGGTCGGCGAAGCCGACTACGACATGGACAAGAACGAGAACGAGACATCACTCGCCGGCGTGCGCTTGGCCGTCGATGACAATCTCAGCTTCTACACAGGTCGGCGCACGATCCGTGGCGACTCGCGCATCTGGACGTTTCGCACGGACTACCGGATCTCGAAGAAGTGGATTGCCAGTCTCTACCAGCAGGAGAACACGCGCAGCAACAAGCGCTTCGACACGCGCGTGACGCTCTACCGCCGCGCGCACGACTTCACGATCGCTGTCGAGGTGCGGAGTGACGCCCAACTCAACGATCAATCGTTCTCGGTGGCGATCTACCCGAACGACTGGCTGGGCGGCGGCGGCGATCCGTTCTCGAAGAAGCGCGACCTCGACTACGAGGCACTGCGTTGGTATCGCTGACGTGATCGAGATGACCGAGATGACTCAGTTGTGGGGAACCGCTCGATGACGCGCGCCCTCTACGCCGGGACGTTCGACCCGCCCACGTTCGGGCATCTCGATCTGGTTGCGCGTGGCGCGCGGCTCTTCGATCACCTGGTCGTCGCCGTCGCCGAGAACTCGCGCAAGGCGCCGCTCTTGACGCCCGCGGAGCGTGTGGCGCTGATCCGCGCCAACACGTTGGCGCATGCGAACGTCGAAGTCGTCACGTTCAGCGGATTGGTGGTCGACTACGCCCAGAAGAACGGGATGGACGTGCTGCTGCGCGGGCTACGCACGGTCAGCGACTTCGAGTACGAGTATCAGATGGCGCTCACCAACCGCGCCCTCGAACCGACGATCGATACCGCCTTCGTGATGCCCTCGCAGGAGTACGCCTTCCTCTCGTCGTCGCTCATCAAAGAGGTGATGAGCAACGGCGGCGACGCAGCGCGCTGGCTCCCCGACGATGTGGCCGAGCTCGTGAAAGCCCGCCTGGCGCTCTGAGCGGGGCGAGCCCGGAGAGGCTGAGGCGCGCGGAACCGAACGTGCGAGGACGCCGGGCCCAGGAACAGGCGCCTACCGGCGCACGTCGTTCTGTATCCTTGCGCGGCGGCTTCGTGAGCCCGGCAGTGGGTGCCGGGGACGGGGCCGCACGCCCGATTGAGGGCGACCGGAGGAACGGTCCATGGTCGATCAGAAGCCGCTGCTGGAATTGCGTGGCCTCAAGACGTGGTTCTACACGGACGAGGGCATTGCGAAGGCCGTGGACGGCGTGGACTACGCGATCCTGCCGGGCGAGACCATGGGCGTGGTCGGCGAGTCCGGTTGCGGGAAGAGCGTCACGGCGCTCTCGATCATGGGGCTGATCCCGCAGCCGCCTGGGAAGATCGTCGGTGGCCAGATTCTCCTGAACGGCGAGGACATCACGAAGTACAGCGAGGACGAGCTGCGCAAGATCCGTGGCAATCGCATCGGCATGATCTTTCAGGAGCCGATGACGTCGCTCAATCCCGTCTTCACCGTGGGCGATCAGATCATGGAAGGCGTGCTGCTGCACCGGAAGTGTACGAAGGCCGAGGCGCGTGAGCGCGCGATCGACATGTTGCGCTTGGTGCGTATCCCGAGCCCCGAGAAGCGCATCGACGAGTACCCGCATCAGATGTCGGGCGGCATGCGGCAGCGCATCATGATCGCGATTGCGCTCGCGTGCGATCCGGAACTGCTCATCGCGGACGAGCCCACAACCGCGCTCGACGTGACCATTCAGGCGCAGATCCTCACCCTCATTCGAGAGTTGCAGGATGACCTCGGGATGAGCGTGTTGCTCATCACCCACGACCTCGGCGTCGTCGCGCAGACGTGCCACCATGTCTGCGTCATGTACGCGGGCAAGGTGGTCGAGCGCGCGGCGACGCGCGAGCTCTTCAAGCACCCGAAGCATCCGTACACCGTCGGCCTCTTCCGCTCGATCCCGAAGCTGGGCCAGCGGGCGGAGCGCCTCGACGTGATCCCCGGCGTCGTCCCGAGCGCGCTGCATTTTCCCGAGGGCTGCCGCTTCAACAACCGCTGTCCCTTCGCGACAGCGGAGTGCGCGACCGACGAACCGCCGCTGCGCGAGGTCGGCACCGACGACGAGCCGCATCAGGTGGCGTGCCATCACGCCGAGAAGGTTACCGCCGAGGAGTGGACGCGCTTGAACGACGAGAAGATGAAAGCGATGGGGGAGGTCGCATGAGCGCCACCGAGACCGCGCGCCCGACGAAGGGGCCGGATACGTCGCGGGTGGTGCTCTCCGTCCGCGACCTGAAGAAGTGGTTCCCAATCAGGAAGGGCCTCTTCAGCCGCGTCGTCGGTCACGTCAAGGCCGTCGACGGCGTGTCGTTCGACATCCATGCCGGCGAGACGCTCGGTCTCGTGGGCGAGTCGGGCTGCGGCAAGACGACCGTCGGCCGCACGATCCTGCGTCTCAACGATCCCGTGACCGCCGGGATCGCCGAGTTCCACGGACAAGACGTCTTCGAGTTGCAGGGCGGCGATCTGCGCGCGCTGCGTCGCCGGATGCAGATCATCTTCCAGGACCCCTACTCGTCGCTCAATCCGCGCATGACGGTCGAGTCGATCGTGGGCGAAGCGTTGACTGTGCACGGCATGGTCGCGAACAAGAAGGAGCGCCGCGAGCGCGTTCAGGACCTGCTCGAGAAGTGTGGACTCGATCCGATCCGTCACATCACGCGCTATCCACACGAGTTTTCGGGCGGGCAGCGGCAGCGGATCGGGATCGCGCGCGCAATCGCTCTCGAGCCAGAGTTGATCGTCTGCGACGAACCAGTCTCGGCGCTCGACGTCTCGATCCAGGCGCAGGTCATCAACCTGCTCCAGCGATTGCAAGAGGAGATGGGCATCGCCTATCTCTTCATCGCGCACGGTCTCGCGGTCGTCGAGCACATCAGCCATCGCGTGGCGGTGATGTATCTCGGCCGGATCGCGGAGATCGCCGACACGGAGACGCTCTACGCCAATCCGGTGCATCCCTACACGCAGGCGTTGCTCTCAGCGATCCCGAGCCCCGACCCGGACGCGCCCCTCAATCCGCATCCGCTCGAGGGCGAGGTACCGACCCCCATCAACCCGCCCGCCGGTTGTCGCTTCCACCCGCGCTGCCGCTTTGCTGAGGACCGCTGCAAGAGCAACACCACCCCGATCCCGATCTACGAGGTCGGCCCCGGCCACCGCGTCGCATGCATCCTCGGCGAGAACGTCGACGGCGCGAAACGCGTGGGCGAACTGGTGCATGGCGACGACGAGACCAGCGCTTCGTGATCCACCGCAACCTACTGGGCATCGGCGCCACGTTCGTCGTCGCGCTGGGCGTGGTCGGACTCACGTTCTCGGCGTCGGTCGAGGACCCCGCCGACTTTCGATTCATCAATGGGACGGAGCCGAAATCGCTCGATCCACAGATCGTCACAGGCCAACCCGAGGGCCGCATCGCGGATGCGATCTTCGAGGGGCTGACCTATCGTGAACCGTCGTCTCTGCGCCCGGTGCCGGGCGCGGCCGAGTCCTGGGTGATCTCCGAGGATCAGACGGTCTACACGTTCACGATGCGCCCAGACGCGGTGTGGAGTGATGGCACGCCCGTGACGGCCCACGACTTCGCGTGGACCTGGCGCCGACTCCAGGAACCTGCGCTCGGCGCCGAGTACGCCTACATCCTCCACATGGTGAAGGGTGCCGAGATCTACAACACGTACGCCGCTGCCGCGAGCGCGCTCGAAGGCCCGATCGCGACTGCCCTGGCGACGTTGCGCGCGGATCACGTCGCGGGTGTCGATGCCGATGCATGGCAGACGTTCGTCGCCACCGAGCACGTCAACGACTACGTGAAGGGAACGAAGAACGCGCTCCTCCTGCGCGTCATCTCGCAACGTGAGGGTTCACTCGATGCCGCGCTCTTGGAGCAGGTCGCCGACGCGCTCGCTGCCGAGGCGACTCGGCGTCGGACCGCGCACGCCTACTCAGTGCAGCATTTTGGTATCGACGAGGGCGTCTTTGCCAGGGACGACACGACGCTCGTGGTCGAACTCATCGCGCCGACACCGTACTTCCTCGAACTGACCGCGTTCTATCCCACGTACCCCTCGCCACGGCACATCGTGGAGGCCGAGGGAAACGCTCAGAACTGGTTCCTCCCTGGGAAGATCGTCACCAACGGTCCGTTCCTGCTCGAGAGCTGGAAGGTCAACGACCGGATACGGCTCCGCAAGAGCGCGACGTACTGGGGGCGTGACGACATTCACGTCGAGGTCGTCGATGCGTACTCGATCGAGAATGCGACGACGTCGCTCAACCTCTACCTGACCGGCGCGGTGGACTGGGTGCCAGCGACCTACCCAGTGGATCTCGTGGACACGCTCAAGAAGCGTCCCGACTTCTACAAGAACCCCGGAATGGTCGTCTACTACTACCGCTTCAACACGAGTCGCCCGCCGTTCGACGATGTGCGCGTGCGGCAAGCGGTCTGTCTTTCGATTGACCGCAAACTGATCGTCGAGGAGGTGTTGGGCCTCGGACAATTGCCTGCGACGCACTTCGTCCCGCCGGGCCTGGCTGGCTATGAGCCGCCCAACAGTGAACTGCCAGCGACACTCGATCTCGAGCGCGCCGGCGAACTGCTCGCCGAGGCCGGGTACCCCGGTGGCAAGGGCTTCCCGAAGATCTCGATCCTGTTCAACACGAGCGAGAGTCACAAGAAGATCGCCGAGGTCATCGCCGACCAACTACGACGCAATCTCGGGCTGCCGGTCGAGGCGCACAACCAGGAGTGGCAGGCGTACCAGGACAGCACGCGGCTCCTGAAGTACGACATCGCCCGCGCTGGCTGGATCGGAGACTACCTCGATCCAAACACCTTCCTGGACTTGTGGGTCACGAATGGGGGCAACAACCAGACCGGATGGGGCAGCCCTGTGTACGACCGCCTGATCCAGGCCGCGGGCGAGGTCGGCGCATTCGTGAGAGATCCCGACGCGTTGGTCGCGAAGCTGCGCGAACCCGATCGCGCCCGGGCAATCCTGGCCGACGTGGCGGCTTCGACGGACCAGGCGCAGCGCATCGCCGCGGAGGGGCGCCTGCGCATGCACTTGTTTCGCGAGGCGGAAGCGATACTTGTCCAGGATGAGTTCCCGGTGATGCCCATCTACTTCTACGTCGTGAGTGGGCTCGTCGCTCCGCACGTCCAGGGCTTCTACTCGGAACTCACCGACGCAGAGGGCAACAAGAGCGCGAACCTGCAGGACCTCCACCCGGTGCGCGGCATCTCTCTTCGCGCCGCGACATCGAGCGGCGGCGATCGGTGAACGAGTCACGCTTCGCGGGCGCGCAGTGGATGGCGATCGGCGTCGCCGTTCTGACGCTGGTGATCGGTCTCGCGATCGGTTGGCGCGAGGCGGCTGTGATCGGGCTCGGCACCGGGTTCATCGCCGGCACGGCGTGGTGGTCTGCCGCGATGGTGCGTGTCGGCGGCAGCCTGATGCTGGCGGGAGTCGTGTGGATCTTCGCAGCGCCGAACCTCGGCCCCGGCGCTGCGGCGTTGGTCGTGACGGGGGTGGCCGCGCTGACGTGGAAGTTCCTGCCGACCCGAGTACAGCGGCGGGTGTGCTTCATGTTGCCGTCACTCGTCATGCTGATCTTCGTGACCAGCATGCTCATGTACATGGCGCCGGGCAATCCCTTCGCGCAGGAGAAGGTCGCGAGCCCGCAGGTCGAGGAGGCGCTGCGCAAGCTCTACGGCGTGCCGCGTGACCCAACCGAGTTCTTCATCATCTATATGAAGCGGCTCGTACTTGAGGGCTCGCTCGGCCCCGCGATCAAGGTGCAGGGGCGCACCGTGCAGGACCTGCTGATGCCTGCGCTGCCTGTGAGCATCTCTCTGGGTCTCCTGGCGCTCATCTTGGCGTGCGGTATCGGGCTTGTGCTGGGCATCCGCGCCGGATTGAAACCCAATTCGGCGGCCGACTACTCCAGCATGGCGCTCGCGATGGTCGGGATCTCGCTGCCGAATTTCGTGATCGGCGCCGGGCTCATGATCGTGTTCTCGCTCTCGTTGGGTTGGCTGCCCGTGGCGGGGTGGGGTGGGTACCCCCATCTGATATTGCCCGCGTTGACTCTTGCGCTGCCCTATGCCGCGTACATCGCCCGACTCGCGCGGGGCGGCACCATCGAGGTCATGCAGCAGGACTTCGTGCGCACGGCGCGAGCGAAGGGGCTCTCGGAGAGCACGATCATCGTGAAGCACGCGCTGAAGGGCGCGATCCTGCCGGTGGTCTCCTTCCTCGGTCCTGCTGCGGCGGGGATCCTGACCGGTTCGTTCGTCGTCGAGACTCTCTTCGGCATTCCCGGGATGGGGCAGTGGTTCGTCAAGGGTGCGATCAATCGCGACTACTCCGTCGTACTCGGTACAGCAATCATCTACTGCACACTTGTGACGGCGTTCAACCTGTTCGTTGACCTTGCGTACGCGTGGCTCGATCCGCGCATTCGGGAGGAGCGGTGACTTCTTCAGCGACGGTCGTTCCCACCGCGGAGAAGGGCACCAGCCTCGGCGCCGACGCGTGGCGACGTCTCAAGCGTAACCGTGTGGCACTCGCCGGCGGGATCGCACTTGTGTTGATCGTGACTGCGTGCTTCGTCTTGCCCGTTCTTCTGGGCATGGATCCGGAGACCACTGATCCTACGCGCAAGAACCTGCCGCCCTCGTTGCAGCATTTCTTCGGCACCGACACGCTGGGGCGCGACTACCTGGCGCGCGTGCTTGTCGGGGGACAGACATCACTTCTGGTCGGCCTCGCGGCGACTGCGGCCGTGGTGATCGTCGGTGTGCTCTACGGAGCGGTTGCCGGGTACTACGGAGGACGTGTCGACGAGATCTTGATGCGGTTCGTGGACTTCCTCTACGGCATTCCGTACATGTTCCTCGTCATCCTCGTGATGCTGATGTTCAGCGACACGGAACGCGGGAACCCGATCCCGGTCTTCTTCGCGCTGGGCCTCGTGCAGTGGCTGGCGATGGCGCGCATCGTCCGTGGTCAGGTGCTGACCCTGCGCGAACGAGAGTTCGTCCTGGCGGCGCGCGTGACCGGTGCAGGCGACATGCGGATCATCGTGCGCCACATCCTCCCGAACGTACTCGGCATCGTGGTCATCTATGCAACGCTCACCGTGCCGGCGGTGATCATCTTGGAGTCATTCCTGTCGTTCCTGGGCCTCGGCGTGAAGCTGTCGTGGGGTCAACTGGTGGCCGAGGGCGTCAGCGTGGTCAACCCCATCGACTCGTACTGGTGGCTGCTCTTCTGGCCGAGCGTGCTTCTCGCACTCACGCTCTTCAGCCTGAACTTCCTGGGCGACGGACTTCGTGACGCCCTCGACCCGAGGACGCGACGATGACGGAACGCGGACAGGCCCGACTACTTGAGGTGAGTGGCCTGCAGACCGAGTTCGTTACCGATGACGGTCTCGTGCGCGCGGTTGACGGCGTTTCGTTCTCCGTTGATCGCGGCGAGATTCTCGGCATCGTCGGAGAGTCGGGCTGCGGCAAGAGCGTCACGAACCTCTCGGTGATGGGGCTCCTGCCGAAGCCCCAGGGGCGCATTGTCGGAGGAAGCGTGTTCTTCGACGGTCGCGATCTCGTGGGACTCCCCGAGAGCGAATTGCGCAGCGTCCGTGGCAATCGGATCGCGATGATCTTCCAGGACCCCATGACCAGCTTGAACCCCTACCTGCGCGTCGAGGAACAGCTCGTCGAGGTTGCGGAGCTTCACATGGGCCTCTCGCGGCCCGAGGCGGTGAAGCGTGCGGTTGAGCTACTCGATCGTTGCGGGATCCCCGACGCGGCACGACGTATTCGCGGCTATCCGCACGAGTTCTCCGGCGGCATGCGCCAACGGGTGATGATCGCGATGGCCTTGCTCTGCGATCCGGACCTCTTGATCGCCGACGAACCCACCACGGCGTTGGACGTCACAATCCAGGCGCAGATCCTCGAGTTGATCAAGGAACTGCGGGATGAGCGTGGGATGGGCGTCATTCTGATCACGCACGACCTGGGCGTCGTGGCCGGCATGTGTGATCGTGTCCTGGTCATGTACGCCGGACGCGTCGTCGAGGAGGCCGCGGTGGAGCCTCTCTTCGCAACTCCTGGGCACCCGTACACAGCGGCCCTCTTGCGCAGCGTCCCTACGCTCGATGACGAGGCGCACGGGAAGCTCCAGAGCATCGCGGGTCTGCCGCCGCGGCTCGACGGCGGGTCGTTCCGGCAGTGCACGTTTCTCCCTCGCTGCGCCTTGGCGCATGACGCGTGCAACGAGGGCGACCCTGAGCTGATCGAGGAGACCCCGGGCCGCAAGCGGCGTTGCATCCTGCCTGTGGAGCAGGTCCGATGACCGAAGAGCGGCCGATGCTGGAGGTGGACCGGTTGGAGGTCCACTTCGACGCGGCGCGCGGCCTCGTGCGAGCGGTCGATGGCGTCTCGTTCTCGATCGCCGCCGGGGAGACGCTCGGCCTCGTCGGCGAGTCCGGCTGCGGCAAGTCCACCGTCGCCCGCGCGATCGTCGGACTCGTGCCCGTGACGCGTGGTTCGGTGCGGTTCAAGGGGGCGGAACTGGCCGGTCTCAGTCGCGCGGGATATCGACCGTATCGACGGCACCTGCAGATGGTCTTTCAAGACCCGTACGCGAGTCTTAACCCACGCATGACGGTCGCGTCGATCATCGGCGAGCCGATGATGATCCACAAACTTGTGGAGCGCAACCTGATCGAAGAGCGGGTTTGTGAACTCATGGGGCTGGTCGGCTTGGACGCCTCGATGCGACGTCGCTATCCCCACGAGTTCTCGGGTGGTCAGCGACAGCGCATCGGGCTCGCGCGCGCGTTGGCACTACAGCCGGCGGCGATCCTCCTCGACGAGCCGGTGTCGGCGCTCGATGTGTCGGTGCAGGCGCAGGTACTGAACCTGCTGGAGGACCTGAAGCAACGCCTCGGTCTCACGTATCTATTCATCGCGCACCATCTCGCGGTTGTGCGCCATGTGTCCGATCGCGTTGCGGTGATGTACCTCGGTCGGATTGTCGAGGTGGCGAAGCGCGATGACCTCTACGGGCAGCCCCTGCATCCGTACACGCACGCGCTGCTGTCTGCGATTCCGATTCCGGACCCGGTGCGCGAGCGCACGCGATCGCGCATCGCGCTCACGGGCGAGATCCCGTCGCCCACGAAGGAGTACGTGGGGTGTCGGTTCTACGAGCGCTGCCCGGCGCGGATCGATCGCTGCCAGAGCGAAGACCCGCCGCTCACGGAACACCGTCCCGGCCACTTCGCCGCCTGTTGGGTCACGACCGAGGACGGTCTGCCGGCTGGCGCGATGGGCGACTGAGCTCGGCGGCGATCGGCCGGTGCGTTATTCACTCGGACAGTCGCAGCTCGAGGCCCTTCGCGCCGCCCTTCGCGAGGCCCAGCGGCACGACTGCACGGATCACTCCTCCGCGTTCGACGATTGCCTCGAGTCGCCATGTTCCTCGCGCGAGCCCGTGCAGCGTGAAGTTCCCTTCCGCATCCGGGTCCGCGCGCCAGAGGTCGTGACTGGAGTTGGAGTCCCTCAGGGCCCGCACGCGATATCCCACGGCGGGCGCCCCGTCGGACGTGAGCAGGCGCCCGGCGATCGTGCGCTCCAGGCGCAGTGAGACCCGCAGGCGCACGTTGCCGATGAGGATGTCATCGAATTGCGTAGCAGCGAGACCGTCGGCGTACACGATCACGCTGACCTTCCCGTCCTCCGAGGCGAGTCCCGTGACGGAAAATGCGCCGTCGGCGCCGCTCGTTGTCTCCGACATCGATCCGGACGTGACGACCAGAACCGTCGCGTTCGCGACGGCGTCTCCGCGCCGGCTCAGAACGGTCCCCTTCACGGTGCCAGCGGCTCGTGCAGAATTGGTTTCCATGTCCGCGAGCCGTCGCGCTACGAGCCGCACGCCCGACGCGCCCGCCAGAACGCTCTTGCCCCCGGTCAACTCGTAGAGCTCCTCCCACCTGTCCAACTCGATCGCGTAGCTGATTCCCGTGCGCACGAAGAGCCGGAAGCGGCCGTCACTATCGGCCTGGACGCTCGGGTCCCAGCGGGCGGGCCCGTCGGGCACGCTGCCGAGTGGCCGCAGACGGAGACGCGCTCGTCGCATCGGCGATCCGTTCCCTCCGACGATCGCACCGGAGATCACTGCTGCGGGTTCGAGTGTGAGTTCGACCGTCTCCTGCGCGGCGCCGATCTCGAATTGGGCAGGCTGCAGCCCCGTTCCACGTCGCGGAATCACGTGGAGCATGTACTCCCCGACGTGAAGGCCGTCGAGCGCCCATGTCCCGTTCGCGGTGAGCGCCGCCTCGCGATACGTCCCGCCTGCTGCGCGGACCAGGGCGCCCGGAACGAGGACGATCCGGATGACTCTCGGTGGCTCCACCGGCACGCCGTCGGGTCCTGTGACGCTGCCCGAGAGTGATCGCGGCGGGCGTGTGACGACCCGGACGTCCTCGGCGCCGGCGCCGAACGGACCGGCGCGAAAGACGGCGCTGGCGGCGGTCCCGTCGGGCGCTTCAGAGAGTCTCAGATAGACGGGTGTCGGGGGGAGTTCTGTCAGGCCAAAGCGTCCGTCTGCGCCCGTGATCGGCGGGGTCGGCTGATCCGAGTACCACCAGGCCGCGTACCCGCCGTCCAGATCGCCGTTGTCGTCCACGGGCGAGACGACGACCCCCGCGACCGGCTCGCCATCCGCGTTCACCACGACGCCCGTGAGGACGCGGGCGGGCTGCAACTCGACGAGGACCGGTAGGGTCTGCGGCATCTCGATCTCGGCCTGAACGCGCACGAAACCCTCCGCAAGAATACCCACCACTGACTCTCCCTCGGAGCGTGCGAAGGTGAACGCGCCATCCGTGGCGGTGCGTGCGACCTCCGCTCCGTCCCAGAAAATCGATGCACCGGCCAGGGGGCGCCCCGCTGAAACCACAGTCCCGTGTACGACCGGAAGCGGCGGCAGCTCGACGTTGACTACGACTCCCTCCTCTCCGGTTGCGGCGGGAACTCCGACCAATCCGAACGCGGGCGTGTGCCGCGAATCGACCGCGCACGCATGGACGACATCCGTGCCCACATTGACGAGTACCTCGGTCTCGAAACGCCCGTTCTGGTCGACACGCACGAGCCACGAGGGCTCGAACTCCGCCATCCAGATCGGGGTGGGAGGCACGCCTCGGCCCACGAATACCCGTGCCGCCCGCAGGGAGAGGCCGTCCGACGTCGTCACGCGACCGTGAACGCGCACACGCCGCATCCCCACCTCGCCTTCCTCGTCACCGCGCGCTTGCGCGACCGCCCAGGGTTCGAAGTCGTCCGGGAGCGATGCCTCGAGATCGAGTTGAGCCGCGGCCCCGGCAGCGATCGGGATCGACTCCAAAGCGCCCGGCTCGTCCGGATCGAGAAACGAGCGAAGCCGTGCCTCCAACGCGCGGACGGCGTCCGGCGGTCTCGGGAGCGGTGGCACGGCCCAGGCGAAGACGCGGCCCGGTAGAATGTCGTCAATGCGGTAGCGTCCGCGGGCGTTGGAGCGCGCGATCGACGCACCGTGCAGCGTACGACCGGACTCCTCGTCCACGGTGACGGCGCGGACCCACGCGCCCCCGATGGGGACGCCGTCCATACGAACCGTCCCAGTCACGCGCGCCGCCCTGCGAAGCACAATGTCGATCCCGAGGTGTTCTCCCTCGATGACTCGCCGCCCGAAATCGGTCACGGCTATCCACCCCTGCGGCGCGACGGCCTCCGCGCGGAAATTGGAGTTCACCGGCACGCCCGCGATGAGCCAGCGTCCGTCGGCATCGCTCACCGTGACCCCCGACAACTGTCCACTGCCATATCGGACGGCCACTCCGGCGATCCCGGCGCCGCCGGCGAGGTCGACCACTCGTCCTACAACCCTCGTCGTCGGAAGCAACACGAGCCGCACGTTGTCGATCTCCGGAATGAGCGCGCTTCGGTCTCCACCCGGCAGATCTCCGTCTCGGGACCAGACGAGTTCGACCGAACCCGGAGCGAGATCCTCGAATACGAACGCGCCCCGCACGTCCGTCCGTGCCCGGTGCCAACGCGCTGTGCCGATCGCAGTCCATCCGTCGCGATAGTTCGTCACGCGCGGATGCGCCTGTGCCAGGACGTGTCCGTTGACGACCGGTTCGCCGCCGCGGTCCACGACGACGCCGTTGAGACGGTGCGCGGGCGGCAGAACGAGATGCAACTCACCGCCGTTATCGACGAGCAATTCCATCTGCGCCTCGGCCACGCGTGCGTATCCGGGAGCGTGCGCGACGACTGTGTGATAATCGCTGGGCGGCAGCTGTACATCCGCGCGCCCGGAGCTGTCCAGGTGCGTCGTCACCCGCGGTCGCGATGCGACGAGTGCGCGCGTCCGTGCGTACATGTCGACGCCCGGTGGCTCGCGATAGAACTCCACGACGGTCCCGGGAACGGCGTCACCCGCCTCGTCCGTCACAATCACGTGGATCGTTCTCGCGGCACCCAGGGCGAGAAACCCGAGATCCCGGCGCTCCCCCGCGGAGAGTTCGAGAACGGGGATGTGAATGGGTGCGCACCCGTCCACGTCGATGCGGACGTCGAGTGGAGTGTTGGAGGGGACGCCCACAAGCGTGAACTGGCCGACTCCGTCGGTCGTCACCTCCGCGATGAGCTCCGATCCGACGAACAGGCGGACCGGGCAGTCGATCGCCGGGTCGAGCCTCTCCTCGTGGAGAAGAGTGCCGTGCAGCACTCCGTCCGTCGCCATGTCCGGGCGCGCCGCCGGTCTGTCCACGCGCTGACGCGTGCGCGACGCGATGACGGTGGTCGCGGGCGGCGCGCTCGTTTCGTCGTCGCCGGTGCGATGCCCTAGCCATGCGAGCACGCTCGCGAGCGCGACGAATGCGAGTAGGCTGACGATCTTCGAGCCCGTTGTCATCCGCGCACGATCCTCCGCTCAGAGAACGTGAGTTCTACGTCGGGCGACCGCGCCGGGACGGTGCCGAGTCGCACGGCTCCGCTCTCAGCCCGCCGCCCGGGCGACGCAATCGATCTCTACCGCTACGTCCTTCGGCAGACGGCGCACCTCGACGGTGGCGCGAGCCGGGGGGGCATCGGTACCGAAGTACTTCGCGTACTCTTCGTTGATCGCGCCGAAGTGGCCCATGTCAGCGACGAAGACGGTGCACTTCACGACGTCAGCGAAGTCGCAGCCACCGGCCTGCAACACGGCTCGCAGGTTGTCGAGCACCTGGCGCGTCTGGGCGCGTGCGGCCGTCTCGTCGGTCCCCTGTCCGACGAGCTGCATCGTTGCGGGGTCGAGGGGGATCTGGCCGGAGCACCAGAGCCAGCCGTCAGCGAGGACGGCCTGAGAGTAGGGCCCGATGGCGGCGGGCGCCGCGTCGGTGGCGATGATCTGCTTGCTCATGCAGAGACGATAACGCCTCTCTCGTCTCAGAGCGTGTCGAAGCCGTAGGTGTCGCGCAGGATCGGCAGGAGTTCTCCGAACGTGCGGATCTCGTGGTCCGGATCGACGGCGCACTCCTGCTGCTCGTACTTCCCGCCCGGTGATCGATGACGCACCGTGACCATGCCGAGCGCCTTCGCCGGCGGGATATCCGCGAGCGGGTGGTCACCGACGTACATGCACTCGATTGGCGGGACGCCGATCGCGTCGCAGGCCCGCTGGTAGAGTTTCACGTTGGGCTTCGAGATCCCGATCTGATCCGAGATGAAGATCGCGCTCGTGTCGAGCCATTGTGTGATCCCGAGTCGGATGAGCTTCTCGGCCTGCTTCAATTCGAGACCGTCGGTGATGACTCCGACGACGAGTTCCGTCTTGTCGTGCAGCGCCTCGAGAACCCCGGGCACGTCCGCGAAGGGCAAGAGCCTGCGGTACTTCGTGTCGTGGTACGCGCTCACCGCCGCCGCCGTCAGGAGGGCATGATTGCCCGGCGGGAGCATGCACGCAGGGAGCCGCTTCAACAGCCGGTCGTAGTGGTGCGAGTAGTTCGAGCCGAACTCCGCGATGACCTCGTAGAGCTCCGCGAGCGCGTCTTCGAGCGAGAGGTCGAGCCCGTGGTCGATCATCGCCTGCATCGCGTTCGTGCGGGCACGTCTTGCGAACTCGCTCGTGCTATAGAGCGTGTCGTCGATGTCGAGGAGGACGGCCTTGATCGTGCGCATGTGCGCCACAGGTTCGCGGGTCAGGGCGCTGCGCGCAACACCGTTTGCTTGCGCGATGTCTGCGCGCCGTCTGCGGTGGGGGAGCCACGAGGTCGGCGCCTCGTCCACGCGTGCATTGGAATCGAAAACGCCCCGGTCTGGTGAGACCGGGGCACTGTCGGTAATGCGTTCGACGAAAGTCAGGATCAGAGTCAGTTACACCGCTCTAGCGGCGTAGCTTCGACTCCTGCTCCTGGAGGTCGGTGATCGTGGCGCGCACGATGATCATCAGGTTGTCCATCTCCTGCGCGGTGCCCTTGCGGCTGAAGAAGAACGACGCGAACGGGATGCTCGAGAAGAACGGCGTCTCCGACTTGAGGTCCTGCTGCGAGATGTTCTTGAGGCCGCCGAGAAGGAGCGTGCCGCCGTCCGGGACGCGGACGGTCGTGGCGGCGCTCTGCACGAGCAACTCGGGGATCTGGATCGTGACCGGCGTCGTGAACGCGCCCAGAGAAGTGGTGAACGTCGGGATCGGGCGGGTCAGGTTGGCGACGGTCGGCTTCAGTTGAAGCGTGATGTACTTGCGGTCGTTGCTGACCGTCGGCTGGACGTCCAGGACCACACCGTCCTGGATGATGCCGATGATCGGGTCGGCGATGAACGCTGTCTGGGCGACCTCGACGTCGAAGTCCTGGATGAACGTCAGCTGGTTGATCAGCGTGATGTTCGCGCGCTGGGTGTTGAACACCGAGATGCTCGGTGCCTGCAACAGGCGGCCTTCCTGGCTCTTCTCGACCGCGCGCAGGATCAGCGAGAGGTCGGTGTCGTCGGTCAGCGTGTACTGGATCACGGCGCCACCGATGTTGGTGATGTTCGTGCCCAGCGCCTTGTCGAAGATGTTCTCCGTACGTGCGCGGTAGTCGCCGTCGGAGTTGTTGTTGTAGAAGGCGCCCGAAGTCGGGCTGCCACCGGCGTTGGCCGGAAGGCCCGGGCCGCTGTTGTCGAAGCCGAGCGAGGCCTTGTCGTCGAGGCCGTTCGTGACGGAGTCGAGGAGCGCAAGGCGCCCCGGCGTGCCGCCACCGATGCCGCGGATGTCGACGCCGACGTCGCGCAGGAAGTTGTCCGTGACCGTCAGGAAGCGCGTCTCGATGGTGACCACCAGGCCAGCGAAGGCGCGGAGGTCGTTGAGGAACGCGATGGCAGCCCGTTGGACTTCCGGCTCTGCGACCACGACGAGCTTGTCGTCGCCGGAGGCCGCGATGCTTACGCCCTCTTCGGTCCAGTAGTCCGGGTTCGCGACGTTGTTCTGGATGAGGCTGATGAGCTCCTCAGCACCACCGAAGGCCGTGACGCCCTCGGTTGCGGCGCCAAAGCGCGGGCTGTCCTCGTCCTCTTCGGCGCCAGCCGGCAGCAACTGCAGGTTGGGCGCGATGAAGTTGGTCAGGGAGACGGTGAGGTCGCCGACCGAGTGGACTTGGACGATCGGAGCCTCGCGAGCGAACTCGGGCTTCGTGATGAGGACGACGCCGCCCTTGACCACGTAGGTGAGGCCACCGGCGATCCGGTTGAGCGTCTTGAGCGCTTCCTGGACGGTGACGTCCTGGAGGTTCAGCGTGATCGGGACGGCCTCGAGGTCGGGGGCGACTTGCGGGTCGACGACGATGTTGATCTGGCGCGTGTCCGCGATGTAGCGGATCACGTCGTTGAACTCAGCGGTCTGGAACTGGAACGAGACGCGCTCGCCGCGCAGCTTGTTCTTTGTGGCGGCGGTCTCCGGAGAGTCCGGCGACGGTGCCTCGATCACACCCGCATCCTTGCGGAGCTCGGTGATCCGATCCCAGTGCGCCTGGTCCGGCCAGTTGAGGATCTTGTGGTACGGGACCGTCGTCTCTTTCATGTCGAGACGCCATTCCCGGAAGCGATCACGCTGAAGCTTCAGCGACTCGTCGGAGGCGCGCTCGTGCTTGGCACGGGACGCGGTCGCGAGGAGCTGCTGGGCGTTCGTGTCGCCGGGGACCAAGGCGAGGTAGTCCTCGAGCGTGGTCTCGGCCTGCGCGTACTGATGATTGTCGAAGTGCTCCATGGCAGCTTCGAAGAGTGCGTTGCGCTTCTCGACCTCGGAGAGGCGGCGGCGAGCCTCCTCTTCTTTGACGGTGCGGTAGGCATCGCGGGCAGCCTCGGCGCGCGACGACTTCTCGGCCGTCGCTTTCATCCCGCGGACCTCGTCGAGCTCGGCCCTGACACTGTCAGGCATGGAGCCCCAGTTGATGCCGGTCGGGTCGTTGTTGATGATGGCCAAGGCGAGCTGGAGATCCTGCTCGGCCGAGGCGAAGTCGCCGGTCTTCTTGGCCTCTTGCGCGGCGGTCCAATAGCGCTGGGCTTGGAATTGCGCTTGCTCGCGCTTGACCGACTTCGTGCGGGTCATGAGCTCTGCGAGAGTTGCGATCTCGGCATCGCGATCGCCCATGGCTGAGCGTGCGGTGCGGAGCAACTGACCGGCTTCCTCGTTGTCGTGATCGAGGTCGAGCGCTCGCGACGCCCAGTCCGAGGTCTCTTCGTGGTCGAACTTGCGCGCTGACGAGCGGGCGTGGGCGACGTAGTCCTCGACGAGGATCGCGTTCTTCTGCCGTTCGAGTTCGAGTTCCTCGAGGCGGTTCGCCAGGAGTGCATCGGCCGCGCTCTGGGCATCCGCGACAGGCGCAGGCTTGCTCCCACCGTCGGCTGCAACAGGCGCGACGGGCGCTACCGGCTTGCCCGGATCCTTCGTCGTCACCGGTGCGGGAGGCGCCGGGGCTTCGTCGGTCTTGACCGTGGTCGCAGCCGGCGCCACCGGTCGCGTGTCACGCAGACCGCGCGGGGTGGTCGGCGGCGGCAGAGGCGCACCGGGCTTGGGGGGAGCGACTGCTCCGCCGTCTTCCGCGATGGCCGCTGTCACTGCTGGAGCGACAGGTGCGGGAGCTGCGGGCGTCGCGCCAGCGGCCTCCGCTGCTGCTGCGTTGCCAGCTGCCGTGGCCTCGCCAGCGGCTTCCCCGCCGGACGCTTCCGGCATGGCCGTGGTCTTGTCGCCCTTGGCGATGGCCGGTCCGGTGGTCTTGCTCGAGGACTCCGCCTTCTTGGTCGCAGGGCCCGTGCAGGAAGCGGCCGAGATGACCATTCCCACCGTTGCCAGCGCTGCAACAAGAGTCAGAGTGCGAGTCCGGGATTCCTTCATCGGTGCTTGCCCTTCCCGTCGACGGTCCCTGGGGATCAGTGTGGACTGTGCGTCCACTGGTCTTCCCGAGGGGACGACCCATGCCCAGGGTCGCCATGCCTTGCTTGCCTACACCTGCCGATCCCGGACCGAGTGCCCGAGATCCCCATTCAAATGATCCGCTGCCCATACCGATACTCCTCCCGAAGGAGGTGCCGGTCGTGCCCAGAGCGCGGATGCTATAGATCGCTCGGACACGAGGTCAACCATTCAATCCAAGGTGTGATAAGACCGCGCCGTCATCCGAATGTCACACCTGCGAACGGCCTCGAAAACTGTCTGTCGGCGGGTCGCGGCGCCGGTCATCGCAGGACCCCTTCGGCACCTTCAATCAACTTGGTCAAACGTGCCGTCTCAGGCTCGGATCGAGCGTTATCAAGCGCTCTTCGCGCCTCGGCAGTTTGTCCGACGCGGTGCAGCAACAGCGCTTCGAAGACGAAGCCGGGCCCGTCCTGGCGAATGTCTTGACCACGGGCGGTCTTGAGGAAACTCAGGGCGAGTTCGGCCTCGTCACTGCCGCCAGCCGACGCAGCGCGGACTCCGACATACAGTGCCTTGGTGATGCAGTCGGTGTGGCGCCAGCCCTTCGTGAACGCTGTGCGGAAGACGGAGGCAGCTTCCGAGAAGTCTCCGAGCGCCTGCAGTGAGCGGGCCAGCCATCTGTGTGCCTGGGGGTTGTCGGGGTCGCTCACGATGACCTCGCGGAACGTCCTCTCGGCCTCGCGGGCGTTCCCCGAGGAGAGCTGCGAGCGGCCGGCATCCATGCGGCGTGCCACGTCCATGCGATCGTAGGGGCTCGGCAGCGCGGCGTTCTCGGCACGGGGAAGGATGCCGTCGCCGCGGGCGGTCGCGCTCCAGTACGAGCCGCCCGCGATCTCGGCGTCGCTCTCGGCGGGGGGCGCGAGCGGCGGAAGTCCGGCGATCCGCCGTAGTTCCTCTTCGACGATGCGCTTCACCTCCGCGTCGGGTGGCAACGGTGTGTCGGGGGAGCCCGACGCGAGATCGAAGACGAGTGTCCGAGGACCGGCGTCCACGATCTTCTGGTCACCGAGCCGGAGCGCGAAGACCTGCGCCCAGCGCGAGGTCTCGTAGCCGTAGAGGCTCTCGGCATACGGGACGCGCTCCTCGCGATGCGAACCGCCAGCGAAGAGCGGCCGGCCAGCCATCATCGGGGGCAGCGCGATACCCGCGAGCGTGACGAGCGTCGGGGCGACGTCTCCGACCGACACGGGTTCCCGGCGCCGCTGTCCCTCCGCGACCAGACCCGGGGCGCTGATCACGAACGGCACGTGGAGCGTCTCCTCGTGCAGCAGATATCCGTGCGTGGCCTCGCCGTGCGCGCCGAGCGCCTCGCCGTGATCCGAGACGACGACGATGAGCGCGTCGCCGAGTCCCGCTTCGTTCAGACCGTCGCGTAGCAGGCCCAGCGCATGGTCGGCGTAGCGCACTTCCGCGTCGTAGCCCTCGACGTCGTTCGTGTGCGCGCTCCCCGCGCCCCACGGCGGCGGCGCGTCGTAGGGCGTATGCGGATCGAAGAGGTGTACCCAGAGGAAGAACGGGCGCTCGTCGCTGTTGACCCAGTCGAGTGCGGCAGTCACGGTCTCGACGCCGTCGCGCTCCGTGTCGTGCAGTGCTCCCGGAGCCGCACGCGCCACGTCGTCATAGACATCGAAGCCAGCGTCGAGCCCCGTTCGGGCGCCGCGCAGGACAGAGGCCGAAACGAACGCAGCCGTCCGATAGTTCTCGCGCCGGAAGATCTCCGCCACCGTGGCGTACGGGCGCGCCGTCGCAGCGGGCAGCCGGTGTCCGCGCGCATTCGTGCGTAGCCCGTGGAGCGGTGGAAGCAGGCCCGTCAGCATGCTGGCGTGAGCGGGCACGGTGAGCGGCGCCGTCGTCCATGCACTCTCGAACACCACGCCGGTGGCGGCGAGTCGATCAAGGTTGGGCGTGAGCCCAGCGCTGGAGCCATAGGCGCCGACGCGATCCGCCCGCAGAGTGTCGATTGACACCAGCACGATCCCCGGGGGGGCGCGACTCGCCCGCAACTGGATCGCCAACAGGGAGAGACCGATCGCCACCAGAATGATGACAGTGACGGCGACGGGACCAGAGCGCGGCTTCATGGCGCGCAGAGTAGCAGTCGCCCCGTCTCCGTTCTCTCACAGAGCGAGCAGCCCTGCGTGCTGATTGGCGGAACTAGGGGCCCGGCCAGAAACCCCCGCGGCGCCGGTGAGGGGGGTGATCGCTGGCCGACGTGCAGAGCATCCACCGCGCCCGGGCGGGCCGTCTGCCGCGGCTGACAGGCTCGGAGACTCTCCGGAGTCGAGTCGCCTGTCACCCACGACAGCCGTCCCACCCGGACACGTC
>JAJRPF010000030.1 GCA_024280885.1 Planctomycetota bacterium
GATCTGTGTCGAGACCCACGTCCCGTCGTCCTTCTGCGTGATGAACTGTCCCTCCCGCAGACCGCGGATGATCTCGAACGCGAAGAAGGGGTTGCCGTCGGATTTGACCGCGATCTGTGCGGACAATCCCATCGCGAGTTCCTCGGACTTGAAACTGTCCTTGAGTAACTCGATCAGGTCCTTGGCGCCGAGGCGATGCAGCGGGATCTGGCTCGTCTGGTCGAGCCGCGTCAGGCCCGCCATCCACTCTTCCGACACGCCGGGCCGGGTCGTCCCCACGAGCAGTACGCGCGAGCCGGGCGCCGCCATCGCGAGCGACGAGAAGAGCCCGCGCCCCTCGTCGGGAGCGAAGTGCAGGTCGTCGATCAAGACGACCGTCACGCGCTCCGCCGCCAGCGAGCGCGTGACGTTGACGAAGCAGGTCTGGAGCGAGTCCTTGGTCAGTTGCTCGACGCTGCTCGGTGCGCTCTCGCCCTTGAGTAGCGCGTCGAAGGCCGGGATGAGGATCGGCGTCTGCGTCAGGTACTCCGCGCAGCCGCCCTCGCCGAAGTGCTCGCGGTATGCGGCGCTGAAGGCACCCGAAGCCGTCGCCGCCCCACTGGGCGGATAGGAGCCGAAGAGGAAGTTGAGGTCTTCGCCGCCGGCTTGCAGACGGGAGATGAGTTCGTCCACGAGGCGGCTCTTTCCGATGCCGGCCTCGCCCTCGAGCAGCACGACCTGGCCGTCGCCGGACTTCGCCTGCTCGTAGAGACCACGCAGCTTCGCGATCTCCTTCTCGCGGCCGTAGACCGCCGTCTCGCGCGGGATGCGGATGCGCCGGATCGGGCGTTTCGTCGTCGCCTGGATCTGCCGTGCACGCTCGTGCCACCAGGCCGAGTCCTCGCCTTCTTCGAGGACGGCGAGGAGCTCGTCGGCGTCGGCGAAGCGCTCGTCGCGGCTCTTTGCCAAGAGCGTGTGGACGACCTCTTCGAAGAAGGCGCTGAGCTGTGGGTTGATGTCGCCGAGACGACGCGGCTCGCTCTCGCAGACTCGCTTCATCACGCCGCGGAAGTCGTCGGCGCGGTACGGATGCTGGCCGGTCGAGAGTTCGTAGAGAACGAGTCCGAGTGCGTGCAAGTCGCAGCGGTGATCAACGTCGCCGCCGAACTGCTCCGGCGCCGCGTACTCGGCCGATCCGACGAAGGCGCCCGACTGAGACAGACGCAGTTGCTCGTCCGCGAGCCGCGCAACACCGAGGTCCATCACCTTCACGACATGGTCCGCGGTAATGAGCACGTTCTCGGGCTTCATGTCGCGATGCACGATGCCCGCCGCATGGATCGCCGAGAGACCCTTGCAGACTTCGCGCGCGACGTGGCGGCAGAGTTCCTCGGGGACCTTGTCCAACTCGACCTGCAACGCAGCGAGCGTCTGGCCCTCGACGTACTCCATCACGAGGAAGTGGTGCGAGCCAAGCGCGTCGCACATCAGCGTCCGCACGACGTTCTCGTGCTGGATCGACGCCCCGAGTTGCGCCTCGCGCATGAAGCGCATGAAGAAGCCCTCGGTCTCGAGCAGATGTGGGTGCACGACCTTGAGCGCAACGCGATCGCCCACGCTCAGTCCGAGCGCACGGCCCGCGACCGTCGCGGCATACACCTTCCCCATACCGCCCGAGCCAAGCTCGCGTTCGATGAGATACGGTCCGAGTCGTTCCCCTCGCATGGACCGGAGTGTACCGAGCGCACGGGCGGGAGGGGACTCTGGACTCGAACCGAGGTCTCAGATCGTACCCGGGCGTCGGCGGGCCACCTGGCCTCGACAAGAGAACTCATCGCTCCGCCGCCGACCGGGGACGGCGGGGCGTTGTCGCGACTTCGACGAAAACGCCTCGCGGTCCCCGTCGAGCGGCGGACCGAGAGGGTCACCGTAGCTGAGCCAGTTTGACCGCCCCTCGCCGGGTACCATCCAAGACCGGGATCCGATCTCGTTCTGGATCTGCTTGGAGAGAGCCTCGTCTCTCGGAGCATGCATCTCGGAGGCGTCGGCGGGCCGCCTGGCCCCGACAAGAGAACTCATCGCTCCGCCGCCGACCGGGGACGGCGGGCGTTGTCGCGAGGTCGCCCCGCGGTGCCCGGTGTCTCGCGGACCGAGGGCGTCGCTGCAGCCGAGCCGGGCAGGACCGTGCGTCACCAGGCACCATCCAAGGAGAACGCCCGACGCCGATCTGACTAAAATCGGGGAGCGCCCATTCACTCGGATCGATACAGAGCGATCTTGATTCCCGATCCGGAGTAGATCTCTGCGCATCCCGTGTGAGGTGCCCAGGGAACGCGCGGACGAGGCAGAGATTCCCGATCGGGAATACGGACGGCGCTCAGAGCAGTTCGCCGTAGGTATCTCGGAGATGCTGTTCCAGCCCCTGCACGCCCTGCCAGGTCGGGTGGTTTGGCCCCATGGAGCGACCGATCTCCCATGCCAGCCACGCGTCGCCCGTGCGGAACGCGCGATGGAGCGCCATGCCCAGATCGTTGTACGCAGCGCTCAGGTACGGGAGTGCGTCCAGCGCAGTGATGAACGCCGTCAGCGCATCGTCGATGCGTCCCATGTTGGCAAGGCCGTTGGCACGCAACACATCCAGGATCGCCGGATGGGTGAGGGTGGAGCGATCCACGGCGTCCAGCTCCGCGACGCCCCTCTTCGGATCGGAGTTCGCGCGCGAGACGGACCCGAGCAGTGCGCGGATGCTCTTCGCGGCATCGGCGTCGACGAGTAGCGCCCGCAGTTCCTCGGCGGCGTTCGTCCCATTCCGCAAGTTGCTCTCGATCAGGAGCAGGGCCGCATCACCGGGGCGCCCGGCGTCGCGGGCCGCGTTCGACAGTCCCACCAGGTCCTCGTGCGACAAGCGCTCGGGCGCGTCGTCGTCGGGCTGCAAGACGCGGCGAGCGAGCCGCCCGAGTCCCGAGTCGGGGAAGTCCCGCGTGAGCCCGTCGATGCCAGTCGGCGCCGTGTCGCTGTACTCGCACGAGACCAGTGTCCACGCAGCAGTCGCGCGCTCCCCGGTGTTATGCCATCGATAGCGGAGAACCGTGGGGGCGCGCTCGGTGGCGACGATCTCCTCCCGCACCTCCCAATGCAGATGGCAGCGGCGCTGCAGAAAGCGATCGAGGGCTGCGCTCTGCGCCTCGTCGAGTTGATGTTCCGACGGCGCAAAGCGCGTGAGCTCGTCGTCCGCAAGCGACCAGATCGTGTGGCCGTCCGCCGTCGCGCTGGTGATGTCGGCGTCGTCCCGCGCGTCGGGCCAGCCAAAGAGGATGCTCAGCTCGACGGGCGCAAAGGCGGGGTCGTCGACATCGGTCGCCGCGAGGACGCCTCCCAACTTCCGGCGATTGAACATCTCGATGTCGAGGAAGCCGAAGTGCGCGAGCAAGGGGGCACTCCGATAGGTCTCGCCGGCCCGATCGATCACGTGACCCCAGCCCGACTCGTAGTCCAGCAGGGTTCGCCGCCCATCTTCGTTGGCGAAGTCGACCACACGCGGGCCGAGCGTCACCGTCACCGTGGTCTCCGTGTGCGGGACGATCCGATTGCCCTTCCGCACCGCCTCGGTGGTCGACACGCGATCCGTCGTGACCCGGTACGTCAAGCGCACGTAGCGCGGAGGAGCGGCCGGAGCCTCTTGGGCGTCCTGCGCCGACGCTTGCGCGATGAGACAGAGCGCGCCGATGACTCCGGCCATCCATGCGGTGTGTGGGGGGAAGATCATCAGCGGAGGCGACCGGGCACGCGGTCGCGAACGCTACCCGTGATGGATCGCGCGTCGCGTCAGTCCAGCAGCGCAGAGAGCGCGATCCGCTTGCGCTCCTGATCCACGTCAACCACCTTGACGCGCAAGCGCTGGCCCGGCCGCACCACGTCGTGTGGCGAGCGGACGAAGCCCGAGGCGAGTTGGGAAATGTGGACCAACCCGTCGCGGTGAACGCCCACGTCGACGAACGCGCCGAAGTCCGTGACGTTCGTGACCACGCCCTCGAGGACCATGCCCACGGCGAGGTCTCCGATCTCGCGCACGTCCTCGCGAAAGGTGGGCGCCTCGAAGCTGTCGCGCGGGTCGCGCCCGGGTCGGTCGAGTTCGGCGACGATGTCCGCGAGCGTTTCGCGTCCGGTATCGGCGTCCTCGTAGCGGGCGAAGTCGATCCGACGCGCCTCTGCGCCGTCACCGACGAGCTGCGCCACGCGGACCCCGAGGTCCTGCGCCATGCGCTCGACGAGCTTGTAGCGCTCGGGGTGCACGGCCGATCCGTCGAGGGGGTTCGTGCCATCACGGATTCGCAGGAAACCCGCGCACTGTTCGTAGGTCTTCGCGCCCAACCCAGCCACCTTCCGCAGCCCTCGGCGCGCGGTGAACGGGCCCTCGGCCTCGCGGTGCGACACGACGGCCGAAGCGAGCTTCGCGCCGATCCCCGCGACGTAGCCGAGCAACGCTGGACTCGCTGTATTGAGGTCGACGCCGACGCGGTTCACACAGCTCTCGACGACGTCACCCAGCCGCCGCATCAACTTGGCCTGATCGACGTCGTGCTGGTACTGACCGACACCGATGGACTTCGGCTCGATCTTCACCAACTCGGCGAGCGGGTCCTGCAGGCGCCGCGCGATGCTGACCGCGCCACGCACCGTCACGTCGAACTGCCCGAGTTCGGCAACCGCCAACTCCGAAGCGCTGTAGACGCTGGCCCCGGCCTCGTTGACCGAGACCACGACGGCGTCGAAACCGAGACGGCTGACCGCCTCGCGAACCGCGTCGAGGGCTTCGCGCCCTCCGGTCCCGTTCCCCACGGCGACCGCACGCGGCCGGTGCGCGCGAAGGAGCTTATCGAGCGGGCCGGTGTCGGGTCGACTGCGGCCCACCAGGTACGCGGTGTCGTGACCGACGACCGCGCCCGTCGCGTCGACAGCCGCGCACTTGCAACCAGTGCGGATGCCCGGATCGACGCCGAGGACCGGGACCGATCCCAGCGGCGCCGCGAGCAGCAGGGCGTCCAGGTTCTTGGCGAAGACGTCGATGGCGTGATCGTGAGCACGCTCGGTCAACTCGGCGCGAGCCGCGCGCTCCGCGGCGGGCAGCAGCAGGCGCTTGACGGCGTCGGCCACCGCGGCGGCGAGCTCGCCCGCGTACGGCGATCGTGAGTTGACCCCGCAACCGCCGGTGATGTGCTCCACCGTCCGTTTCACATCGGAGCGCACCTTCACCCGCAGGGCGCCCAGCTCTTCGCCGCGAGCGATGGCGAGCCAGCGATGAGACGCGATGCGGGCGACGGCCTCGTCGTGGCGATCGTAATCGCGGAAGCGCTGCGCGTCAGGGTGGTCGGCCACGAGCTTCGCCGCAACGCGTCCGTGGCGGTCCACCACGCTTCGCACCTCGGCACGGTGGCGAGGAGCCGCCGCGAGTTCCTCCGCGATGATGTCGCGTGCACCGGCAAGCGCGGCATCGACGTCGGGGACCGCCGGTGGGCGGACGTGGCGGCGAGCGTCCATCTCCGGGTCGCCCTCTCGCGGCTGACTCTTGATGCGCTTCGCGAGCGGCGCCAGGCCCAGCTCACGCGCCTTGTCGGCCCGCGTCTTCCGCTTCTTCTTGAACGGTGCGTAGAGCTCTTCGAGGTCGGCTCGCGTCTGACACGCGGCGAGCCGGCCCTCGAGCGACGGCGTCAGCTGGCCCTGCTCCGCGAGTGCTGCGCGGATCGCCTCGCGGCGCTTCGACAGCGCGGCGAGCAGGTCCCGCCGCTCGAGGATCGCCCGCAGAGCGGTCTCGTCGAGACTACCAGTCTTCTCCTTCCGGTAGCGCGCCACGAAGGGCACCGTCGCGCCCTCGTCGAAGAGCCGCAGCGCGGCGGCGACCTTCCGCTCCGGGAGAGCGAGCGTGGCGGCGATCGAGTGAGCAGGTACAGACATGAGGGCCTCCGAGGCAGGTGCGCCATCATGCCGAGTGTCGGCACGGGGCGCTCGTAATCGGCGGCAACGCTACCCGACGCGCGTGACGGGCTCGGTCGCGGGCGGGTCGTCGTCGTCGGCCGGATCGCCGGGCATCCCGGTGCCGCTCTCGCCCTTCCACGCCGCCATGATCTCGCGGTTGACGCGGAGGTTCGTGAGCATCGGTTCGTGGTACTCCGCGGGGACAGACGCCAGTGACTCGTCGAGGAGCCGCTTCGCTGCTTCGAGATGCGCGCGGGCGCCCGTTGCGCGCCAGAGGAGAAGACGCGCGTCGCGGCGCTCTTCGGCTTCGAGTTGCTCGTCGTGCTCTTCGAACGCCGCAAGCGCGTCCTGAGCGTCCCCGCCTGGCAAGAGCGCCATTTCGCAGCGCGCCAGCGTCTCCTGCGCCACGAAGCCGTTCTCCGCAGAGAGACGGCGCGCGGCGACGAGCGACTCTCGCGCGCCCTCCCCGTCCCCCGCCGCCGCGCGCAGAGACCCGAGAGCAAGGTGCGTCGCCGCTGCCACGTGCCGATGCCCGATCTCCTCGCATACCACGATGCACGCGAGCAGGTGCTCCTCGCTGGCCACTCTCTCTCCCTCCTCTCGCAGCACGCATCCCAGGTTGTGCTGCGCGAACGCCTCGCCCCACCGGTGCCCGATCTCGCGGCTCAGCGCGAGATACCGCTCGTGTTGCTCCTGCGCCTCGGACAGGCGGCCGAGGGACAAGAAGACGTTGCCCAGATTTCCCGTGGCGATGGCCTCGCCCTGCCGGTCCCCGATCTCGCGGCTCAGCGCACGATACCGCTCGAAGTGCCCCTGCGCCTCGGGCGGGCGACCGAGGGACCAGAAGACCAGGCCCAGGTTTCCCGTGGCGCGGGCCTCGCCCTGCCGGTTCCCCATCTCGCGGCTCAGCGCGAGATGCCGTTCGTGGTGCTCCTGCGCCTCGGGCAGGCGGCCGAGGGACCAGAAGACACCGCCCAGGTTCCCCGTGGCGAGGGCCTCGCCCTGCCGGTCCCCGATCTCGCGGCTCAGCGCGAGATGCCGCTCGTGATACTCCTGCGCCTTGGGCAGGCGGCCCAGGGACAAGAAGACGTTGCCCAGGTTCCCCGTGGCGGTGGCCTCGCCCAGCCGGTCCCCGATCTCGCGGCTCAGCGTGAGACACCGCTCGAAGTATTCCCGCGCCTCGGGCAGGCGGCCGAGGGAGTAGAAGACGAGGCCCAGGTTGCCCGTGGCGCCGGCCTCGGCCTTCTGATCCCTGTGCGCCTGTGCAAGTTCCAGCGCGCGGCGGTACGCCGCCTCGGCCTCGTCTTGGCGCGAGGTTTGCCAGAAGACCGTGCCGAGCGCCATCACTGATTGCCCACGCACCTCCTCGTCGCCCGCCTCTTCGGCCAGACGTTCCGCCTCCTCAGCGCACCCCTCCTGACGCGCGCGGCGGCCCAGCGAGTCGAGAGCGTTCGCCAGCCGCAGCAGCGTCTTCGCGCGTTCCAAGCCGGTCAAGAGATCCGGGATTGCCAGCGCGCGCTCGGTCAGTGCCACGACCTGGGCGTGCAGGTAGCCCTTGGTCAGATGCTCCTGCGCCGCTTTCAGGTAGCGCAACGCCGACTCCCCCCGCGCGCCCCTGAGATAGTGCTCGCAGAGGTTCACACAGAGCGCGCCGTCCAGCGTCTCGGGGTCCTTGTCGGTGGCCTTCGTGCGCGTCTCGAGCGCCTCGGCGAGCGCCACATGGTACGCCTCACGCATCTGCTCGTAGAGCGCGCCATAGAGCGCCTCCTGCACCTGATGGTGGTCGAAGATGAGCTTCCGTCCCGATGCACGAGCGAGACGGTGCTTCTTCTCCACGGCGGCAAACCGCTTGAGCGTCGGCAGCAGCGGCTCACCGACTGCCTCCGCGATCACGGCGGGATCGAATTCGAAGCCCCAACACGCCGCCACGTCGAGGAGATCGCGTTCCTCCTGCGTCAAGTCCGCGACGCGCGCGTTCACCAGATCCAATACCGACGACGGGATCTGGATCTCATTGATGATCTGCGTCGAGACCCACGTCCCGTCCGCCTTCTGCGTGATGAACTGACCCTCGCGCAGGCCGCGAATGATCTCGAAGGCGAAGAAGGGGTTGCCGTCGGATTTGACCGCGATCTGTGCGGACAATCCCATCGCGAGTTCCTCGGACTTGAAGCTGTCCTTGAGCAACTCGATCAGGTCCTTGGCGCCGAGGCGATGCAGCGGGATCTGGCTCGTCTGGTCGAGCCGCGTCAGGCCCGCCATCCACTCGTCCGACACACCAGGCCGCGCCGTCCCAACCAGCAGCACACGCGCGCCGGGAGTTGCCATCGCGAGAGACGTGAAGAGGCCCCGCCCCTCGTCCGGGGCGAAGTGCAGGTCATCGATCAGCACGACCGTCACGCGCTCCGCCGACAGGGCTCGGGTGACGTTGACGAAGCACGTCTGGAGCGAGACCTTGGTCAGTTGCTCGACGCCGCTCGGCGCGCTCTCGCCCTTGAGTAGCGCGTCAAACGCCGGGATGAGGATCGGCGTCTGCGTCAGGTAGTCCGCGCAGCCGTCTTCGCCGAATTGCTCGCGGTATGCGGCGCTGAAGGCACCCGAAGCCGTCGCGGCGCCACTCGGCGGATACGAGCCGAAGAGAAAGTTGAGGTCCTCGCCGTCGACCTGCAGACGACTGATGAGCTCGTCGACCAGGCGTGACTTCCCGATCCCCGCCTCACCCTCGAGCAGCACGACCTGCCCGTCGCCCGCCTTCGCCTGCTCGTAGAGCGCGGTGAGCTTCGCGAGTTCCTTGTCGCGTCCGTAGACAGCCGTCTCGCGCGGGATGCGGATGCGGCGGATCGGGCGCTTCGTCGTCGCCTGGATCTCTCTTGCGCGCGCGTGCCACCAATCCGAGTCCTCGCCTTCTTCGAGGACACCGAGGAGTTCGTCGGCGGATGCGAAGCGCTCGTCGGCCTTCTTCGCCAAGAGCGTGTGGACGACCTCCTCGAAGAAGGCACTGAGCTGCGGGTTGATGTCGCCGAGACGACGCGGCTCGCTCTCGCACACATGCTTCATCACGCCGCGGAAGTCGTCGGCGCGGTACGGATGCTGGCCGGTCGAGAGTTCGTAGAGGATCAGACCCAGCGCGTGCAGGTCGCAGCGGTGATCGACGTCGCCACCGAACTGCTCCGGCGCCGCATACTCCGCTGACCCGACGAAGGCGCCCGACTGACTGAGACGGAGTTGCTCGTCCGCGAGTCGCGCGACACCGAGGTCCATCACCTTGACGACGTGGTCTGCGGTGATGAGGACGTTCTCGGGTTTCATGTCGCGGTGCACGATGCCGGCCGCGTGGATGGCAGAGAGTCCCTTGCAGACTTCGCGTGCGACGTGACGGCAGAGTTCCTCGGGGACCTTGTCCAACTCGTGCAGGAGTTCCGCGAGCGTCTGGCCCTCGACGTACTCCATCACGAGGAAGTGGTGCGCTCCGAGTGCATCGCACATCAACGTCCGCACGACGTTCTCATGCCGGATCGACGCCCCGAGTTGCGCTTCCCGCATGAAGCGCATGAAGAAGCCCTCGGTCTCCAGCAGATGCGGGTGGACGATCTTCAGCGCGACGCGGTCGCCCACGCTCAGTCCCAACGCGCGACCCGCAACAGTCGCGGCGTACACCTTCCCCATACCGCCGGAGCCAAGCTCGCGATCGATCAGGTAAGGCCCGAGTCGTTCCCCTTGCATGAGCGGGAGTGTACCGAGCGCGCGTGCCGGAGGGGACTCTGGTCTCGGCCCGGCGACTGGGATGGCGGGCGGTAGGGAGCCACGGATAGTCTCGGCGGAGATCACGTCCGGCCACCGGAGACTCTGCAACAGTGGTCGATCGAGGTAGGATGTCGTGCATGGATTGGTCAGTACACATCGTCCTCGACCCCGCGATCTGCCATGGGCGCCCGACATTCCGAGGCACGCGAGTACTCGTGTCGGTGGTGCTTGCGTACTTGGCGTCCGGCCACTCGACGGGGGAAGTCCTCGAGGATTTCCCGAGCGTCACGCAAGAGTCTCTTCACGCCGCGCTTGCGTACGCCGCCGAGACGGTCGCGCGCGATCGCATCGTCACTCAGGCCTGACCGTGAAGTTCAAGATCGACGAGAACGTCCCACCATTCGTGGCAGGGCTCCTGCGAGCGGACGGCCATGACGCTCTCACCGTCGCCGAACAGTCCCTCTCCGGCGCAGTCGACGAACGCCTCGCAACCATCTGCAGTCAAGAGGGTCGTGTGCTCGTGACGCTCGATCTCGACTTCTCGGACATCCGACAGTACGCGCCGGGATCCGGTCCCGGCTTCGTGGTCTTGCGCCCCAAGCGGAACGATCGCGCGGACATCGAGCAGACGGTGAACATGCTCCTCGTCGGACTCGCAAAGGACGAGGTGAGCGGCAATCTCTGGATCGTGAGGCACACGAGTATTCGCGTCCGAGATCGTGGGAGTAACGAGCCGCAATAGCTCCCACCATCGGAGTCTGCACGACACTCTCGTGCCGGATCTGCGCGCCGATGAGTGATGCCAGACAGGTGTTGAACTGGGACCGACGTCGCTAACCAGCGCGCGTCACGGACTCGGTTCCCTGGGGTTCGTCGTCGTCGGGGGTGGCGGGTGCATCGGGATCGACGCTCTCGCCGTTCCACGCGGCCATGATCTCGCGGTTGATGCGGAGGTTCGTGAGCATCGCCTCGTGGTGCTCGGCGGGGACGTTCGCGAGGGACTCGTAGAGCAGGCGCTTTGCTTCGTCCAAGTGCGCGCGGTCGCCGGTCGCCTTCCAGAGCAGGAAGCGCGCCTCGCGGCGCTCTTCCGTACTGAGTCGTTCCTCGTGCTCGGTGAAGGCCACCAGCGCGTCCTGTGCGTCCCCGTCCGGAAGGAACGCCAATTCGCAGCGCGCCAGTGTCTCGTAGCCGGGGATGCCAACGTCCGCTGCCAAATCGCGCGCCGCGGCGAGCGACTCCCGCCCACCCTCCTCATCTCCCGCGTCAGCGCGCAGAGACCCGAGAGCAAGATGCGTCGCCGCTGCCACGTGCCGATGCCCGATCTCCCCGCATACCACAAGGCTCGCCAGCAGGCGCTCCTCGCTGCCCGCTCTCTCTCCCCCCTCTCGTAGTACGCATCCCAGGTTGTGCTGCGCAAGCGCCTCGCCCTCCCTGTCCGCGATCTCGCGGCTCAGCGCGAGATGCCGCTCGTAGTGCTCCAGCGCCTCGGGCAGGCGGCCGAGGGACAATAAGACAGTGCCCAGGTTCCCCGTGGCGCTGGCCTCGCCCCGCCGATCCCCGATCGCGCGGCTCAGCGCGAGATGCCGCTCGTAGTGTTCCTGCGCCTCGGACAGGCGGCCGAGGGACTCGAAGACGCCGCCCAGGTTCCCCGTGGCGCCGGCCTCGCCCCGCCGGTTCCCGATCTCGCGGCTCAGCGCGAGACTCCGCTCCATGTACTCCTGTGCCGCGGGCAGGCGGCCGAGGGACAAGAAGACACCGCCCAGGTTCCCCGTGGCGACGGCCTCGCCCTGCCGGTACCCGATCTCGCGGCTCAGCGCGAGATGCCGCTCCATGTGCTCCTGCGCCTCGGGCAGGCGGCCGAGGGACCTGAAGACGTTGCCCAGATTCCCCGTGGCGCTGGCCTCGCCCTGCCGGTACCCGATCTCGCGGCTGAGCGCGAGATACCGCTCCATGTGTTCCTGCGCCTCGGGCAGACAGCCAAGGGACTGGAAGACGAGGCCCAGGTGCCCCGTGGCGATGGCCTCGCCCTTCCGGTGTCCGATCTCGCGGCTGAGCGCGAGATACCGCTCCATATGTTCCTGCGCCTCGGGCAGGCGGCCAAGGGACCAGAAGACGGCGCCCAGGTTCCCGGTGTCGGCGGCCTCGGCCCTCCGGTCCCCGCGCGCCACACTGATTTCCAGCGACCGTCGATGAGCCGCTTCGGCCTCCTCGTGGCGCGACGTGCTGTCGAAGACCAAGCCGAGCGCGTTCGCAGCGTGGCCCCGCATCTCCTCATCGCCCGCCTCCTCGGCCAGGCGTTCCGCCTCCCGCGCGCACTCCTCCTGCCGTGCCCGGCGGCCCAACTGGTTGAGTGCGTTCGCCAGCCGCAGCAGCGTCTTCGCGCGTTCCAAGCCGGTCAAGAGATCCGGGACCGCCAGCGCGCGCTCGGTCAGCGACACCACCTTCGCGTGCAGGTAGCCCTTGGTCAGATGCGTCTGCGCCGCTTCGAGATAGCGCAGCGCCGACTCGCCGCGCGCGCCCTTGAGATAGTGCTCGCAGAGGTCCACACAGAGCGCGCCATCCAGCGTCTCCGGGTCCGTGTCGGCGGCCTTCGTGCGGGTCTCCAGTGCCTCGGCGAGGGCCGCGTGGTAGTGCTCGCGCAAGCGGTTGTGCAGACCCGAGTAGAGAGCCTCCTGCACCTGATGGTGATCGAAGACATAGTCGTTGCCAGACGA
>JAJRPF010000001.1 GCA_024280885.1 Planctomycetota bacterium
CTCTCCGCCCGTCGGCTGCCGCGGTGGTTGCCGACGAAGTGCGGCCGCGCGCGGCTCAAATCCATGTCGGCGCGTCGCACTAACGCGCGAGAATTGTCGGCCCGGATCGAGCGGGAGTCGTCCGTCCACTGTACGCGTCCGATCCAGCCCTCTGGCGCCCCCGCGTGACTGCCTGAGACTGCCCCTCCACGACAAGGAGGGATAGCGACGGGCAGAGCAGATTGGGGACGCGAGCCGATGGCACGCGAGCGCGAGATCCTGGCGGCAGGAGCGCGCGACGGCCTGAACTTGCGCCAGACCGCAGGGCGAGTACCTCGGGCGATCACGACAGATAGCCCTCACGATTGCGACAACTGGGCGCTTGCGGGATACGAAGGCGGCCGGGCTCGTCCCTGGTGTGGAGTACAGTTCTACCGGGAGGAGAGCCGTCCCGCTCGCTCGTGAGGACGAACTCAACTCCGCCGAAGGAAGCCTCCCTCCATGGACCAATTGCTACTCTTTGGAGTTGCTGCGGACCCGCTTTCCGGGTGCGCCGCTCCCCTGTTGAAGTGGCCCGGCGGGAAGCGTGCTGAACTCCCGATCGTCAAGCGCCTCGCGCCTACCAAGATGGACCGCTTCTTCGAGCCCTTCGTCGGCGGAGGTGCCGTCTACTGGTCCGTATCTGAGTCCGTTCCGGCACTCATCAATGATCGCTGCGAGGACCTGGTCGATGTGTATCGCCGCACCGCCGCGCGTTGCCCGATGTTCCTCCGATCGCTGACAGGCATTCGCCGCACCTGGACGCGTATCGGTTGCCTTGCGGCGGATGGAGCCGAGGTGCTGCTCGAGACCTACGGACGATCGAGGAAACTGGTTCTCAACCGGGAGCCGGTTCGAGACCTGATCGGAGATCTCCTCGCCAGCCCGTCGTTGCTGCGCGAGCTACAGGTCGCGTCGCGAGCGTCTGGTATCGATGCAACGCTACTGCACGCGCAGGTTCTCACGAGCGTCTCAGACAAGGTGCAGCGGATGGCCCGCATCGAGCGCGATCGTGGCACTCTCAGCGATGCCGACGTGATCGCCAACCTCGAAGGGGCCTTCAAGGCCGCTCTCTACACGTGCCTCCGCGCCGACTACAATCGCCTCGCCACGTCCGAGGCGGCGGGGCCGCGGCGCACAGCGCTCTTCTTCTTCCTGCGTGAGTATGCATACGCCGCGATGTTCCGCTTCAACAAGCGGGGCGAGTTCAATGTCCCGTACGGCGGGCTGACGTACAACAGCAAGGATCTCGGGAACCGGCTCGCCCAAATGCGAGAGCCGAGCGTCGCCGCTCGACTGCGCAACACGACCATCGAGTGCCTGGACTTTCATGAGTTCATGCGCAAGCACAAGCCTCAACGCGGCGACTTCGTGTTCGTCGATCCTCCGTACGACTCGGATTTCAGCGACTACGACGGAAACTGCTTCGACGACGCGGACCAGGAACGGCTCGCGCGATACCTCCGCGACGAGTGTCCCGCCGCGTTCCTGCTCGTCATCCAGGACTCGCCGCAAATTCGTCGCCTCTACGAGGGGCATGGTCTCCACATCGAATCGTTCGCCAAGACGTACATGTGGACGATCAAGTCCCGCAACGACCGCCAGGCGCAACACCTCGCGATCTGGAACTACTGACCCGGCGGAGTGGGGGCGTGAAGTAACATCGCGGGATGGCACGCATCTCGGAGCGGGAGTTGATCCTGCCAACCATCCACTGCCTCGCTCGTCCCGGCGTCGAGCAGCTGAGCACGTCGCAACTCATCGCGAAGCTCACATACCTGCTCCGCCCCGACGGAGAAGATGCGGAGGTGCTTGAGGGACGATCCGACACGAAGTTCTCGCAGAAGGTGCGCAACCTCACGCGATCACGCGAGAAACTCGTCGGGATGGGGGTCGTCACGTGCACGACGGGGGCGAGCAACAGCTATTGGCGGATCACGGACTTCGGGCGTACTTATCTTGAAGAGCACGTGGAAGTTCTGTCGCTTCTCCTCGGTGGGCGAGTGAGCTACTCGATGCGGGTCGCCGCCCTTAGTCGAACTCGACGCCCGGTGCCAACACGAGAGCGTCCCACATCAGCGCTCGCCTTCGACGAGGAATGGGACGTCCACGAGGGCTCCACATCGTCCGCCGTGACTGCGAGACGGAAACGGTCGAAGGCACTTCGGGACGCAGCCATCGCGCACTACACCCGCGATGGTCTCATCCCGTGCGCCGCCTGCTCATTCGACTTCGCGGACGCCTATGGCTCGCACGGTGCAGGATACGTCGAGATCCACCACCGCAAGCCGCTGTTCATGTACGACGACGACGACCTGCAGATGACTATTCGGGGGTACGCGTCCGATCCAGCCATCCCCAGCATCGGCCCGCGACCGATTCGAAGACGAAATCCGCAGCAGCTACCGGCGCGGGCGGTCAGTCCGTCGCAGCGGCGGCGGCAGCCGCGGCGGCGCGCTGCGCATCGCGCGCCGCCTTCCAGCGCGCGGGCATGAGTTCATCGACCTCTGACTCGGGCACGTCCTGGATGCGTCCGATGACGTCGGTGAGGTACTCCATCGGTTCCACTCCTGCGCTGCGGCAGCTCTCGATGAGCGAGTAGTAGAGCGCTGTGTCGTGGCCGCCCCGCTCAGAGCCCACGAAGAGTGAATTGCGCCGGCCGAGCGCCACGCCGCGGATCGATCTTTCGATCGCCATATTGTCGATCTCCAACCGTCCGTCCTCTACGTACACGAGCAGCGTCTCCCACTGCCGAAGCGTGTACCCGATGGCCTCGCCCAACCCGCTCTTGGGCAGCACCTCGAGTTCCCAGACCTTGAGCAGATCACGCAGCATCGAGAAGATCCGCGGGCAACGCTCGCGGCGCAACGCACAGCGAGCCTCGGCACTCAACTCACGCTCTTTCGCTTCGCGCTCCACGTCGTAGAGACGACCGATCAAAGCCACCGCGAGCGATGCGCGTTCGGGCTCTGAATCCATCGCATCCACGTACTTGCGCCTCGCATGCGCGAGGCACCCGACTCGGATGCGACCGCTGCCCGGGCCAAAAAGCACGTTGTGCGCCACGTACCCGTCGCCCTGTACGTGCCCCTTCATGTCCTTGAGAAAACGCAACGGTTCGGTGCCCGCGCGAGAGATAGAGAAGTCAAAAACCGTCTCTCCGCTCGACGAGCGATAGGCCCACAAGTAGCAGCGCTTTCGTTTCAGCTTCTTGCTGTTGCGCTGCATCTCGAGCCGCGTGTCGTCCAGCGCCACGATGCTGCTGCGCGCGATCTTCCTGGCGAGCGCCGCGCGTAGCGGCGCGAGAAATACCGCCACCTGGTGCATCCAATCCGAGAGCGTCGAAGTCGGTAGCTTGACACCCGCGCGCTCGAAGATCCGCGCCTGCCGGAAAAGCGGCAGGTAATCGGCAAACCGACTCACTGCCAGGTGCCCCAGAAGCGACGGCGTCGCGATGCTCTTGGGGATCACGCTCTTGGGCGCGAGTTCGGTGACGACGGAGCCCAGGCCACAGCCGCAGGCCCACTTGCCGCGCGCCACCTCGCGCAGGACAAAGTGCCCGGGCACCCACTCCAGTTGACTCGACACGTCCTCGCCGATGCGGCGCAACTCCCCGGAGCACGCGTCGCAACGACGATCCTCCTCGGGCGGCTCCGCGGTCTCGCGCTCGCGACGCACCTCCGGCAACGCGCCCGCGCCGCGTGGCTTCTCCTCGCGCCGCTTGCGTGGCGCGCTCTTCTTCGCCTCACCGCGCGCGCTCTCTTCGAGCAACGCGCGCTGCGCGTCGTCCAGCAACGACTCGAATTGCATCCAGAGCTGCTTGGGGTCCATCCGCTCGCTGGTCTTGTGGAAGACCTTCTTCAGCATCGCGGAAAGCTGACGACGCAAGAGCTCGGTCTGCTCTTGAGCTTGCTCCTTCTCCGTGAGGAGCTCTGCGTTTTCGGTCGCGAGGGATTGGTTCTCGGAGGTGAGGGCGACGTTCGTCGAGGAAAGCGATGAGTTCGTGGAAGCGAGCGCTTCGTTGCGCGCGTCGGATGCGACGATCTCGGCGCGCAACTGCGCGACGAGATCGTCCACTCGCACCACTCTTTCGCTCGTCCCTTCGCTCATGATGCCCACTTTCGTCTCGCGCGCGCGCGCGAGACAGCAAAGACCGAGCGTGACTTCTCGAATTCCTACGCGCTGCGCCGCGGCGCGCGCGACCGACGCTCGTACCAGTCCCGGCGCGAGCTGCCCGCCAGGTCCAGGCCGCCGAGAAGGGCCACCATCTCGTCTGCTCGAATCTCCAGCGAACGAGCGACCGCGCCGCTGCGCGGCCACGCAAACGTGCCGCTCTCCAGCCGCTTGGCCGCGCACCACACACCGCCCGCATCCCACCACAGCGCCTTCACACGGTTGCGACGGCGGTTGCAGAAGAGGTAGATCTCGCCCGCCGTGAGTTCGCGTCCCAACACCGAGCGCGTCAGGTAGCCCAGTCCGTCGAAACTCATCCGCAGGTCGGTCACGCCCGCCGCGACGAAGACTCGTAGCGACGACGCCGTGCTCAGCATCCCTCGAGCTCCCGCACCAGCCGCGCGAGGCCGAACGACTCCGGCACGCGTACGCGGCGACCGCCGCGCACCTCGATCTCAAATGGCGCCGCGTCCGGCTCCGCCGGCGCGTCGACGGCGTGCCCGCCGCCGCCGCTCGGCGTGACCACGACCTCGACGAACGATGAAGACCGCGGCGGCTCGCACCGCAATCGCTCACGCCGCCGCAACTCGCCACGCCACCACGACAACGTCCCCGGCCGCATCGCCGCACGCTCCGCGATCTCGCGCACGTTCAGGCCGTCGCGCTTGCCCGCCGCCAGGATCTCTCGGATCTCGCGCTCACGCGCCGTCGGCTCCCGTCCCAAATCTGCTCTGCCCATCGATGTCTCTCCTTGTCGTGAAGGGGTAGTCTCAGGCAGTCACGCGGGGGCGCCAGATGGCTGGATCGGACGCGTACGGATGGAACACGGAGTCGATCATGGATGCGATCCGGGGCGACTCTAACGCGTCGACGGCCGCCGACGGTTCGGAGCGATCTCCGAGGTGGCAGGCACAGCGGTTCAACTGCTGAGCCCGTGTCAAGCATGCGCCTGCACTGCTACGTCATCGCGCGTGACCTTGGGTTCGCGCCCAATCCGTTCTACGGTGTGTGCACGCTAGCGACGTGCAAGCCCGACATACGCGCACGCGCGAGGGTCGGTGACTGGGTCCTTGGGTGGGGGAGCGCGAACTACTCGCTGACGGGGCGGCTCGTATTCGCAATGTGCGTCGAACGCGCGGTCAGTTTCGAAGAATACTGGGCCAACCCCGAGTTCCGGATGAAGCGTCCGATCATGAACGGCAGCTTGAAACAACTGTACGGCGACAACATCTACCACCGCAAGTCCGAGCAAACGCCATGGTTGCAGGAGGACTCGCATCACAGTCTTCCAACCGGCGCCCTCAACCCGCTGAACGTAGTCACCGACACTCGCGTCAACCGCGCCCTTCTCTCACGCGACTTCGCCTACTGGGGAGGGGAAGCGATCGAGGTTCCCGAGGGCGCGCGCCTTAGGGGTGACCAAGACCTGGCGTGGCGTGGGCAAGGGTACCGATACAGGTGGGAGCCAGAGCTGGTCGCGGAGTTTGTGGCGTGGTTTCGGGGCCTGGATGACCACGGATACTGCGGGGACCCCGCCGAGTTCGCGAAACACCATCGCCTTCTGCCGGGGTTTCGTGCCACGTAGGTGGACGAGTCGAGCAACCGCGGCACGCTGGCACGTGGCGGTCCATCGCTATCGAGTATGAGAGGCACGGAAGAGCGGGAGGAATGACGTGGGAGTTCGACGACGATCAACGACAGACCGCGACGACGGACCAGTAGGGCGCGGTTGCCGCGCAGGGCCTCGTGGACCGGCTGCACAGTGACTTCGGCTCCTGCATCAACGAGGTTCTCGCGGACCCGTTCGACATTGAGGAGAGTGAAAATCTCTACGCTGGAAGTTCAAGCCGCATCCTCTAGAGGATGTGCAACGTGGGCGCTCGACGCTCCTGAGTCGACCGTGAACGGCGACGTAGCGCGATGGCATCGACTCTCCGCTCCGAGCGGCGACAGGAGCACCAAGTGACTAACGATTCCGCAAGCACCGGGACGCATCGCCGCGGGAGGCTCGTCGTGTTCGAGGGGCCGGACGGTGTAGGCAAGACCACACTCGTCCGCCACACATTGGAACGCCTGGTGCGCGACGGCGCGGCTGCACAGAGCTTGTCCTTCCCGGGAAAGAAGCAAGGAACGCTCGGCGAATTCGTCTACGGCGTCCAGCATGGACCCGGTGTACACGGCATCGACTACGTGGCGCCGCTTGCTCTGCAGGCACTCCACATCGCGGCCCACTTGGACGCGATCGATCGCTGGATACGTCCGGCCGTCAGCTCCGGACAGACCGTGCTGCTGGATCGTTTCTGGTGGTCAACCCACGTCTACGGGTCTGTTGATGGCGTCACGCCGGAGCCGCTCGACCTGCTTCTGCAGGCCGAGCAAGCCCATTGGGGTGACGTCGCCCCGGACCTAATCGTGCTCGTGGATGCGGCGACACCGCACCGCCTCGAAGGACCGCGAGATCGGTGGGACAAGTTGCGCGACGTCTACCGCCGACTGGCCGACCGCGAGGGCACTCGAAACAGGGTGTGCGTGGTTCGGACAGACACGCTCTCGGAGGAGGCCGCCGCGGCACAAGTGGTCCAGCACGTCGTGCAACTGGGCGAGGAGACGCCATGAGCTGGCTCGAGTCGTACTCGACAGAGGCTGTGCGAACCGATCAGCTATCCACAGATGGCAACCACTTGGCCATCCTGACGGCTGGCCTGGTCGGAGAGGCTGGAGGCATCCTCGCTGAGGTGAAGAAGAAGCGCCGAGAGCGAGACGCCTACCCAGCGTACCGAGGCCGACTGGTCGAAGAGTTCGGTGACTTCCTCTGGTACTTCGTGCGTATCGCCGCACTGACCGCGCCTGGCGCAGCGCTCGACACGGCGGGGGCCGCACCGACTGGCAGTACGGAGCACTCCCCCAACGAGTCGCTCGCGCTTTCGCTTGAGCTCGGCGCCGCTGTCGGTGGGGTCGTCAAGGCGGTGAGTGGTGGAGCGACGTGCTTGAACGATGAGGTGCCTGAGGTCTGGCGGAGACTTGTCGCACTGGCTGGTTCCACCCAGGTCGACTTGCGCTCGGCCGCCACAGAGAATCTCGCGAAGACTCAAAGTCGCTGGCCTGAGAGCAAGGAGTACGGCGTCCTGTTCGACGACGACTACCCGGAGGAGGACCGACTTCCACGCCGTCTTCGAGTGGAGTACCGAGAGCTAGACCGAGGCGGGAGGCCCGTCGTCGTTCTGAGATGCAACGGCTTGAACTTCGGAGATCGCCTCACCGACAACATCGAGGACGCGGACTTCTACAGGTACCACGACGTATTCCACTTTGCGTATGCGGTCCATCTCGGCTGGTCGCCCGTGATCCGTCATCTGCTTCGCTGCAAGCGGAAGAGCGACCCGAGGGTCGATGAGGTCCAGGACGGCGCCAGGGCGAGGATCATCGAGGAGGCCATCTCTGCGGCGGCGTTCGCCCGTGCGAAGCACATGAACTTATTCGACGGCAAGGACCACGTGGATTTCGATCTCTTGAAGATCATCCGCGAGTTCACACTCGGGTTCGAGGTCGAGGCTCTGCCGTACTGGCAGTGGGAGATCGCCATCCTGGAGGGATTCCGCGTCTTCCGGTCGCTTCGAGACAACCGAGGTGGTCACGTGGAGCTAGACCTGGCGGCTCGAAAGCTGCACTACGTCGCCCCCGCGCGAACCGCAAGTTAGCAACTGGGGCGGACGCCTACAGTGTCCGAGCGGGTGAGTATCGTCCTCGCTCTCTTGGCGGAACAGCTCCATCGGGGGCCAGCAGAAGCGAGGGCCGATGCCTGCAGACATGAAGAGACGCCACGTCTTCATTAGCCACCACCACAAGGACGACGCGCACGTCACGAAGCTCACGAATCTCCTTCAACGTGCTGGCTACGACATTCGGAACAGCTCGATCCGCGCCAAGCCCGCGAACCAAGCCCGGCTCGATCAGGGGTTGGTGAAAGAGCGCACTCTCAAGCGACTGCTCCGCATGAAGATCTCGTGGGCATCGACCACGGTCGTTCTCATCGGCAAGAAGACCCATTCGCGGCCTTGGGTCAACTGGGAGATTGAGCAGGCAAGCATGCAGGGAAAGCGCATCGTTGGTGTGTTCGCTCGCGGAGCTTCCGAGGAGAACGTCCCACCAGCGTTCAACAAGTACGGCGCCGATCTCGTCAACTGGAACACAGATAGCATCGTAGGCGCGATCGACGGGACACGCGGTGGTCCGTTCCTCGGCCCAGACGGGAGTCCGAGGGCAGCACCAACGGCACCTGGCACAACCGACTGCTAGCGAGACGATGCCGAGGGTTTACATCTACGTGATCGATCGCGACTTTGGGTTCGCGCCGAACCCCTTCCATGGAGTGTGTAGTCTCGCAACCTGCAAGCCTGTGATCCGCCGAACTGCCAAAGTCGGGGACTGGGTGGTCGGCGTGGGCGGAACGCGACTCGGTGCTACCGGACGATGTGTCTTCGCCATGCGGATTTCCACGGCCGTGACGTTCGATGAGTACTGGTCGGATCCGATGTATCGCGTGAAGCGCCCGGTGCGAAACGGCAGCCGCGTGACCATGGTTGGAGACAACGTCTACCATCGCGACGACCCGGAGAGCCCGTGGGCCCAAGAAGACTCACACCACAGCCATCCGGACGGCTCGACGAACACGGCCAACCTGGAGAGGGACACGGGGACGAACCGCGTCTTGTTGTCACGGCACTACTGCTACTTCGGTTCGGCCGCCCCCGAGATTCCGCAACACACCCTGGACGCGCTTTCGTACCGGAACTGTCGCTCTCACCGTGTGTACGAGCAGGCCGCCGCGCAGCCTCTTCTAGATTGGCTGCTCGCTGAATTCGGCTCCTGCGTCAACCAGGTGCTAGCGGATCCGTTCGACTTTGAGGAGAGCGAGAAGCGCTACGCAGGAAGCTCAAGCCGCATTGCGTAGAGGAAGCTCACGACCGGCGCTCGTCACTGCTGACTCCACCTCGCATGGCGAGCCGCTTCTACCGGTAGCGGAATGCGATCGGTGGAGTGATGGATTCGACACATTCTGGGAGCGGCTACGGGAGCTCGAGTCGCTCATGGATCGCGTCCGCAGACCCAACCTCGATCGCAGGGGCATGCTGCAGGAACTGCGGAATCTCAAGGCCCCCAACCCGTACCGCGACGTCGCCGCCGTCACCGTTGCCGACGCCACTCGGCGACGATTCGGTCACGAGGCCGCTGCTGAGGCGATCGGATTCTGCGCCAGCCCTCGACTTCAAGCGCTCTGGCAGGCGTGGGAAGACCGCCACCGCGCGCCCGAGGAGCCGGCGGGCTGACGCCCAGGTTCGAGTCAACCTCCGGAGCTGCTGCCCGCATTCGACGCCACCCAACTCCCCACTCGTCCATTCAACTCCCACTTGGGCGGGAAGAACGGCGGGGCCAGATCGCCGGAAGACCGGAAGCGGCGCTTGATACGCGTCCTGCCCGCGGCACCGACAATGGACGGGTGCGTCGCGCGGGTGTACTTCGACACTTCGCAGAGTAGGTTCTGCACGTCGATCGGCTGAAGAGGACGACCCCATAGGCCACCGAACTGCAGCCCAAGCTTCGAGAACTCCTCTTCCTGCCGATCGGTCATCCACCGAATGGTCTCCTCCGCGGAGAAGCTGCCCAGCGAGCTGAAGCACTTGGAGAGCCCGTCGAGCGCCCCAGGTCCAGCCACGACGAAGTCCGCCTCTTGATGGTTCGTGAGCCGCGTGTAGTTGAGGTCGATTGCGAACTGGAAGGCGAGGAAACGCCCGAGCGACCGGTAGCTAAGGAGCTGCTCGTAGACGCTGCTGAGGGACGTCGACTCCGCCAGCCGTTGCGGAAGCTCGTCTGCCATCATGCTCTTGAGCAAGCCGAGGTGAGTGCGGTGCTTTGGGACTCCCGCTGGCCCCACCGACGGCATGATGTAGGCGCCCGAGTAGATCGACGTCCGCCGACCTCGCAGGTTCGTGAGCACGCGATCACAAGCATCGAAATCGAAGTCGCCTGCGTGTACGGGGCCCAACTTGTCCACGATCGACTGCCATGTCTCGATCTTGTTGAACAGCTTGAACAGCATCGAGCGGAGGAACACGGTCGGGGCACAGACCTCGTCCTCTTCGTAGGACATGCGGATCAGGTACTGGCTGACTCGATCGGCTGCCCTGAAGGCGTTCGTGAATCGGTACTCGCGGAGCACCGGATCAGCGGTCCATGGGTTCTCTCCACCGGCCATGCGGCGGAGGTAGATGCTGTGGCGCTCGGCTGCGAAGCGCCACACGATTGGGTAGAGATCTGAAGGGCTCGGAGCGATCGTCCGAACACCCACGGTGCGCAAACGGCTAGCACGGGATGGGACGTTCATCTTCACGACGGCCAACTGTAGAGAGTGTGCGGGCCAGCTCCTGACTGAATCGCATCGCAGGGGGTGCCTGCCACGTGGCTGATCAGCGTCCTCGTCACCCGATATCATACTGTCCGAGCCGCTGGGCCTGCCTGCAGGCACGTACTGCTCAGCGGCAGATGCCATGGTGAAGAGACCGAATATCGTCGACTCCCCTGCTGCTGGCGAACGTCTCACGCTCGCCGGCCTCTTCGCTCGTATCGGTGGCATCGAACTCCCCCCTGTGTCAGCGTAGTTGTCGCCTGACTCCCGGAGACCCTGCCAGCCAAACGAAGCGTTCTCCTCGCGCGCGCTCGCGTACGTGCTCCACCGACACCGCGGGCGGATCGTGGACGGTCTTCGGCTCGTCCACACGGGCGCACGCTCAAGTCTCGACTACCGCTGGGAAGTGGACCGGATCGACCAGCGCGAAAATACAGATGGCGCAGATCGTCCGGGGGCCCGCGACTGATCGGCAATCCTCAGCGCACCGAGGTTTCGTGAGCGACACTCACGCTCGCACGGCAGCGCAGACGTCGTTGCCAGCGGAGCCGACCATCTCCACCATCTCCACCATCTCCACCATCTCCACCATCTCCACCATCTCCACCATCTCCACCATCTCCACCATCTCCACCATCTCCACC
>JAJRPF010000031.1 GCA_024280885.1 Planctomycetota bacterium
CGACGGCACCGACGACCCGGAGACGGCTGGCGCTGAGGGGCCGGACTACGTTGGGGCTGAGGATGCTGGCGCCGACGATGATCGTGCCGGCGGCGAAAGCGACTCCGCTCCGCCCGCGCCCGCGTTCGATCTCAAGTCCGCCGTCGACGACATGTTCTCGAATGTGCATGGTTCGGTCTCGCTTGAGTATCGGATGCGCAGCGATGACGAGGACACCGATCAGGATATCTACCAGTGGCTCGACTTGCGGTTGGGCGACGAGAACGTAGACCGGATCTCCGCGACCGTGTTTCTGCGCTCGACATGGGATCTCGACTCGAAGCGCACCGGTCGCAAGGACTACGAGTTCACGGAGATCTCGGACAAGTACGAGTCGGATTGGAACACGCGGCTCTACACGGCCTACCTCACGTATCGGCCGCGTAGCGGTCCGGTCGAGGCGGCCCGATTCGGGCGCCAATACGTGTATGCGGCCGAGACGTTCCAGATCGACGGCGCCTGGGCCGAGTCGGCCGTCCTCGAGGAGACGCTACAGATCCGCGCGACCGCCTACGGTGGCGTGCCCTCTCACATCTACGAGTCGTCGCCGAGTGGCGATTGGATCGCGGGTGGATCAGTCAGTGCCGAGCCAGCTCGGGGAACGCGCGCGAGCCTGGACTACGTCCATGTCGCCGACGACTTTCAGGGCAAGGTTCGGAACGACCTCACCGCGTTGCGCGTCTGGCAGCGTGCGACGCCGTGGCTCGATCTCTACTCGCGCGTTGCCTATCTCGACTCGCTGCGCGACTACGAGATCCGCGCGACTGGCAAGTGGCCAGAGCACGACCTGCTCGTCCAGGCGTCGTTCCTGAGTTTGCTTGAGTCGTACGACGAGCAGTTCACGACCGAATATGATCCCTATTACTCCGTCCTGCACACCCTCGAGAAGTACGACCAAGTGCGTCTCCGCGCCGTGAAGGGATTCGGCGATACCATCACGGTCGAGGCGGGCGCCGACGTGAAGGACAGCGGCAACGAGGGCGTCTACAACCGCGACGTCAGCCGTGTGTATGTGATCCCGACGTTCGACCGCATCCCGTGGGAGGATTCTGAACTGTCGTTCGTGCTGGAACGCTGGAGTGGCAACGGTGATCGGATGGAAACGTACGGCGGGGAGATCTCGCATCATTTTCGCGAAGACCTGCGGGCGACGCTCGGCACCGACTACAGCCTCTATGGCTACGACGCGTTTCGGGACCGCGAGCGCAACCGGGTGCGCAGCGTTTACACCGACGTGCGCTGGAAACTCCGGGAGGACCTGGAGGTGCGCGTGCGCTATGTTCACGAAGAGGACGATGACCGGACGTATGACGTCCTGACGTTGGGGTTCACACTTGCCTTCTAGGACGCCGAGTATCGACCCGATGTGGCGACCCGCGCGCGTCATGCGTTTAGCTGGCGCGGCGCTCGTGCTGGCCCTGAGCATCGGCGTAGCCGGATGCGGTCTGCACGGAGACGATCCCGGTCCGCAGTTTCCTCCGGGACCGGTGTTCGGTCATGCCTCGCATCTGGACAAGGGACTTGAGTGCCTCGACTGCCACGAGGACGCAGAGGAAGAGGCCGAGGCTGGCATGCCGGACTTCGACTTCTGTCTCGAATGCCACGAGGAGATGGACGAAGAGCGCCCCGAGGGCGAGAAGCTCGCCGACGTGTGGCTCGATCCCGACGGCTCGCCGCGCTGGCACAACGTGACGGCGCAGATCGACGATGTCGTGTTCAGTCATGCCGTGCACGTCGCCAAGGACGTCGCGTGTGCCGATTGCCACACCGGCATCGAGCAGAGCGAGCGCGTCGCGTTCGACCTCCGACAGAACATGGACGCCTGCATGACGTGCCATGCGCAGTCCGACGCGCCGAACGAGTGTGCGACGTGTCATGAGACCATCGGGCCGGATTGGCAGCCTCCGAGCCACGCGCGCATGTGGATGACGCTGCACGGCCAGGAGATTCGCATGGGCGGCGCGTCCGACGGGATCGAGGACAACTGCCAGCTCTGCCATACGCAGACGACGTGCGCGGATTGCCATCGCACTCGTCCTCCGCGGGACCACAGGGAGTCGTGGCGACGCGGGGGGGGGCACGGGATCGCGGCATCGCTCGACCGCGTGCGCTGTCAGACGTGCCATGAGGTGCACTCGTGCCGCGCCTGTCATGAGAACGCGCGTCCGCGTTCACATCGCGGCCGGTGGGGCGGCAGCCGCAGTCGGCACTGCCTGAGCAGTTGCCATGAGCCGCTGCGTCCAGGGTCTGGCGATGGCTGCGGAGTCTGTCACATGGGGACGCCATCGCATCAGCGTGCGCCGACGAAGCCCTCATGGCACACACCGGACATGGATTGTCAGCTCTGTCACACTCCGCTTCGTCACGCGGACAACGGTCGCAACTGCAACGCCTGTCACAGGTGATACTCGATCGAAGGAGCGCTGGCATGCGTGCGTTCGTTCTTGGATTGGTCTCTTTCCGCGCGCGTTTTCTCGTGCTGGCGCTCGCGGTGCTCGGAGCGCTCGGGCCGTCGAGTGCGTCGGCGCAAGAGAATGCCGATTGCATGCGTTGCCATGTCGACGAAGAACTCTACGTCGAGCGGGGTGACGCTGACGAGATTCCAGGTTGGCTCGAGTACGCGCGTTTCGAGGGTTCTGTTCACGGGCGCCTCGAGTGCGTCGCGTGTCATCTCGACCTCATGGACGAGGATCTCCCGCACGAAGACGAACTCGAGTTCGTCGATTGCGCCGAGTGCCATGAGGAGGTAGCCGAGACGCACGCCGAGGGAGCGCACGGGCGTGCAGCGGAGGCGGGGAACGACAACGCGCCGACATGCGCAAGTTGTCACGGGACGCATTATATCGCTGGCCGCAAGGACCCGGCGTCGCCGACGTACTCCGCGAACGTCCCGCTTCTGTGTATTCGCTGTCATCAGGATGGCGCGCCGCCGAGACCGACGATTGGCCTGACGGCGGAAGCCGCCGCGCAGCGCTTCACGGACCGTCTCCACGGCGCGAGTTTCCTGGAGCGAGGCATAACGGCCAGTGCGTCGTGCGCCACATGTCACGTCGCACACGAGGCTTCGTCGCCTCCGCGGGCTGGCGAACGTGCTCTGTGTGGCGGTTGTCACGCGCGATTGCCCGAGATCCACGCGCAGATCTTGGAAGCAGAGTTCTGGACGGCGGAAGAGCCGCGGCTCGTCTGCTCGGATTGTCATGCTCCCCACGTCTTGGCCGGTGCGTCGCCGACCGAAGGGGCGAGCACGGCGCGCTGTATCGCATGCCATACGAAGCCTGAACTGGGCGCGCAGCGTCCTGAACTCGTGCTCGATCTCGACGGATTCCACGGTGGCAAGCACTCCGGTCTCTCGTGTGCGCAATGCCATTCCAGCGTCGATTCCACGCACGAGCGCCCGTGCGACAACGTCGATCGCGACGTGAACTGTGGTGTCTGCCATTCCGACGTCGCCGAGCGCCTGGCCGTGAGCGCGCACGGCGGGGCGGGCGACGATGTACCGACGTGCCTCTCGTGCCACGCGGCGCACTCCGAGCGCGGTCCCGGGGAGACGTCGTCGAGGTCCTTCCCACTGAATGTTTCCGCGTTGTGCGCGGAGTGTCATCGTGTCGAGGGCGCGGAAGGCGATGGCCCGACCATCGACCCGATCAGTTCGTACGAACACAGCGTCCACGGGCGCGGCGCGCGTGAGAGTGGACTCGTGGTCAGCGCGAGTTGCGTCAGTTGCCACACGGCACACTCGGTGCTGCCAGCGTGGGATCCGAAGTCCAGCATGAACGGCGACAACGTCGCGGCGACGTGTGGGGCGTGCCACGCCGGCATCCAGGAGATCTACGAGAGGAGCATCCACTTCCGCGGTCGGCGTGGCGTCTCGCGTCTCTTGCCGTCGTGCAAGGACTGCCACGCGTCGCACGCACTGCAGCGGGTGGGGGAATCCGGCTTCCGTGACGCGATGAAGCGTCAGTGTGGGCAGTGTCACGCCAAGGAGTTCGGGACGTACTTCGAGACGTTCCACGGCAAGGTCTCCCGGCTCGGATTCGAAGCGGCGGCGACGTGCTGGGATTGCCACGGGACGCACGAAGTCCTGAGCGTCACCGATCCCGAGTCGCATATGTCCGAGGGGAAGATCGTTGCGCGCTGCGGTACGTGCCACAAGGGCTCGAACAGCGGCTTTGTCCAGTATCAGCCGCACGGCGACCACAATGACCGCGAGAACTATCCACTTCTCTTCTACGCATTCTGGGGAATGACGAGCTTGCTCGTTGGAACGATGGCGTTCTTTGGGCTGCACTCCGCCTTCTGGCTCGTACGTCTCTGGACGGTGCGCCACGAGTGGTTACCCCACAAGACGGCACCGACCACGGGCCGTGTGTACCGGCGCTTCTCTCCACTACAGAGCAAGCTCCACTTCGCGATGGTGATCTCGTTTCTGACGCTCGCGTGCACCGGCATGTCGCTGAAGTTCAGCTACGCGCCGTGGGCGCAGGCGATCGCCGCGTTCCTGGGCGGATTCCAGGTGACGGGCGTCCTGCACCGGATCGCGGGATTGTTGCTCTTCGGCGTCTTCTTCGTCCATCTGTGGGACGTCAATCGACGCCGCAAGGAGGACGGGCGCACGTGGGTGGGCGTCGTGCTCGGTGCGGACTCGATGGTTCCCAATCTGCGCGACCTACGCGAGTTCTGGGGCACGGTGAAGTGGTTTGTCGGGCAGGGCGAGCGTCCTCGCTACGGGCGTTGGTCGTACTGGGAGAAATTCGACTACTTCGCCGTCTTCTGGGGCGTGTTCATCATCGGTTCCACCGGCATCTTGCTCTGGTTCCCCGCACCACTCACGAATGTACTTCCCGGCTGGCTCGTGAACGTTGCGACGATCGTCCATGGCGATGAAGCGCTCCTCGCCGCCGCCTTCATCTTCACGATCCACTTCTTCAACACGCAGTTCCGACCGGACAAGTTCCCGCTGGATCCGGTCGTGTTCACAGGGCGGATGTCGCTGGAAGAACTGAAGTACGACAAGCCGGACGAGTACGAGGAACTGGTGCGCAGCGGCCGACTCGAAGAGCACATGGTCGAGCCACTGCGCAAGAGCACCGACCGCGCGATCCGCGTCTTCGCTGCGTGCGCGCTGATCTTCGGCACCGTGCTCATCATCCTGATCCTGGCCGCGCTCCTCTTCGTCGAGCCGGTCTGAAGCGACGCCGACAGAACGGCACCAAAGCTTCGAGGTCCGCGGCGCGACACGGTCGTCGCGGGTTTCCGCCGCAGTGTGACACTCGCTCTGTTCGGTCGAATGCCGTCCGAGTGCGCCTGGCCATCTCTCGATTCCGAGCGGCTCACGGTCTGCCTGACCGTGTGCAAAGTTGCTCGCGTGATCCACATCACACGGGGATTCGTGAACGTCGTTTCACGTCCATGCAGACGCGACCCCGGTCGCCTTCCACGTCCTAGACTGTCCTCCGGAGTGCAGGCGCGACGTCGGAGTTGCGCTCACGACTGTTCTCCGAGGAGGCGCGATGAGGTCGTCGATCTGGGTCTTGCGACCTGATACCGACGCGACGCGAGCGGCATCGATCGTCGATGAGCTGACCGCCCGCGGATTGGTGGCGCATGTGGCGTCTCACGATTCGACGTTGCACGTTGTGATCGAGGAAGCGCCGGACGACCTGACCCCGACGCCCGACGTCCTTCGCGTCGCTCGCGTCGAGATCCCGCCCCAGTTCCGTGCGACCCGTCGCAACTTCCTCGACAGTTTCGCAACCGCGCTCGCCGCGGTGGTCGCGGGTTCGGCGATTGGTGTGGCCGGACTGTTCGCGAACCCGCCCGAGCGGCGCGGCGATGACTTGGACGAACTCGATGTGACGGGCATGGCGGAACTGCGCGACCACGGCTTTGCCACGTTCCGATTCGGTAGCGAGCCGGGGATCGTGGTGCTGACCGGAGACCGTTTGCACGCGCTCTCGCTCGTGTGCACGCATCTCGGCTGTCTCGTGGAGTGGAGCCCCGATCGTCGGCAGTTGCTCTGCCCGTGCCACCGCGGCGTATTCGATCTGGGCGGCAATGTCCTCGAGGGCCCGGCGCCGCGCCCGTTGCGGGCGTTCGACGCATCGGTCCAAGGAGATCGCGTACTTGTGCGTCGCCCGGGGCGGGTGCGGACGTGAGCGCCGCCGGTCTCACGCGTGTCCTCGATCGCCCCGTGCTCGCTCGGCGTACGTTCCTTTCCGACCCCGGTCGAACTGCCGTCTTCCTCTTCGGTGTCGAGGTCGTCACGGGCGCACTACTCGCGCTCTACTATCAACCTGCGCCCGAGGCGTCCTTCCGCAGCGTCCAACTCATCTCGAACGCCGTCACGTTCGGTTGGCTCGTGCGCGCGGTGCATCTGGCGGCAGCGAACGTCACGGTGCTCCTGGCTGCGTATCTCGTCGTCAGGGCGTTCTTCCGCCGCGCGTTTCTAGGACCGCGAGGTCTCGGCACTTGGCTCCTGACGGTCGGATTCTTCCTCCTCATGCTGGCGTTCTACTTCACCGGCGAGGCGTTGCCGTGGGACCAGGATGCCTATTGGCGCGCCACCGTGACGGCCAACCTCGTTGCCGACACGCCGCTCGTCGGTCCCTGGGTCGCTGGCGTGCTCCGTGGTGGTGCGGACATGTCGGGCGTCGCCTTGGTACGGCTCTACGCGGCGCACGCGATCCTCATGCCTTGGGTGGCGTACTGGACGATCAAGAGAATGCGCGAACTCATGCGACGGGGGGCGATCGGATGATCCTGCGCTTTTCCTCCACGGCCACGCGAGAGCAACGGGCCGCAGTCGAACGGGCCCTGCGAGCCGCAGACGTCCGGGCCGTTCCGGCTGACGGCGCGTTACTGCTGCGCGACTCCCTGACTCTGGACGAGATCCTCACGTTTGCAGCGTTGCCCGGTGTCGAGGAACTTGGAACCGGGACGCGTGCATACAGCACGTTGCGCGTGGTCTCGCTCGGTTGGCTCGCTGCGGCATGTTCGGTGCTCGGGCTGCTGACGCTGATCGCGGCCAACGTTCCTGCCCCGCTCGGAACGCCGGCCGACCCGCTCCGGACTCCGGAGATGCTGCGCTCTTCGTGGCCGCTGTTGCCCGTACACGGATTGGTGGAGAGCAGTCCCGACTGGCTACCCGTGTCTCTCCTGCCTGCACTCGCACTTGTTGCATTGGTGTTGTGGCCGATCGTCGGAGGACGTCTGGCCCTACGCGCACCTCGGTTACATACGGCGTTCGGCGTCGCCGCGCTTGTCGCGACGGCGTGGCTCACGCTCGCGGAACTGGCACGATGAGGGGCGCGTGGGCGCTGCTCCTGCTGGGCTTCTCCGCTCCGTCGCTCGCGTCTCCATCGGGGTGTGGTGTGTGCCACGGAGAGCAGCGCGTAGAGCACGCGGAATCGATCCACGCCGAGGCCGATCTCGGTTGCGTGGGGTGCCACGGAGGCGATCCCACGCAGTTCGAGAGCAAGGACGCCGCGCACTCGGTTGATCGCGGGTTCCGCGATCATCTCTCTCGCGCTGACATCCCGGAGGTCTGCGGCACGTGTCACGCGGACGTGCAACGCATGCGACCGTTCGCTCTCCGGACCGACGTTCTTGCCGTCTACCGCACCAGCCACCACGGGGAGGCAGTCCTCGAGAAGGGACGTCTGGACGCCGCGATTTGCACCGATTGCCACGGGACGCACGACGTCCTGCGCACCCAGGATGCGCGCTCTCCCGCGTATCGCGTGAACGTACCCGCGACGTGCGGGGCCTGCCACGGGAACGGTGATCTGATGGCGGCCCACGACCTCGACACCGCTCCGCCGACGGAGTTCGCAGAGAGCGTCCACGGTCGCGGATTGGCCGAGGCCGTACCTGGGGTGCCTTCGTGTGCCGATTGCCACGACGCCCACGCGGCCTCTCCCCCGGGTGCCGACGAGGTCGCCGACGTCTGCGGGAACTGCCACGTCGAGACGCGCGAGCGTTTTCGCGAGAGTCCCCACGCCGCCGCGTCGCAGGCGGGTGCCATGGAGCAGTGCATCACCTGCCACGGAAACCACGCCGTGAACCACGCGGACTTCGATCGCTTCGACACTCCCTCAGGCGACGGCGACGGCGACGGCGACGGCACGGGTGCGCGCTGCCTGGACTGTCACGACGGCGATCGCGGGGAGGACGTCGCGCGGCAGTTCGGCGCCGGCTTCCGCCAGGCGCAAGAACTGCTCCAGGCCGCGACGCGCGCTATCGACGCGATGGCGGCGGAGGGCTTCTACGCCGATGACGAGCGCGCGGCGCTCGCGCGGGCCGAGCGTGAACTGGTACGTGCGGTCCCTCTCAGCCATGCAGTTGACGTTGCGCGCATCGAGGGCTCGCTGCGCCGCGTACGCTCGCTCGTGGACGAGGCGCTGCTCGGCCGCGCAAAGCGCCTGCGCGAAGCGCGCGACCGACGGATTTTCGGTTCTCTCGCAGGAGGGTTGCTGCTCGGTATTGCCTGGTTCATGGCGTTGTGGCGCCGCAAGGAGCGAGGACAGTGAGGTTCATTCGCATTCCGCCGTGGCGCGTTGTCGTGGCGAGCCTTCCGATCATCGCGTTGATCACTCTCTTCGTCATGCTCCCTGTCGGATACGCGACGGTGACGTATACGACGCGGCCCGAGTTCTGCCGCTCGTGCCACAACATGGAGCCCTACGTTGCATCGTGGGAAGAGTCTTCACACAACATGGTCCCTTGCGTCGATTGCCACTACGAGCCGGGGCTGCTGGAGACGGCGGAGGGGAAGTTCAAGGCGCTCTCGCAACTTGCGAAGTACGTCACGGCCACCGAGGGAACCAAGCCTTGGGCGGAGGTCAGTGACGCTTCGTGCATGCGGGCGGGTTGCCACTCGACGCGTCTCTTGGCCGGCACGGTCGAGTACAAGCTCGAGGGTGTGACGATCGCGTTCGATCATGCGCCGCATCTCCTGGAGATGCGGCGTTCGAAGAAGCTGCGGTGCACATCGTGCCACTCGCAGATCGTGCAGGGAGAGCATCTCTCGGTGACGCCCTCCACGTGCTTCCTCTGCCATTTCAAAGGAGCGGACGAGGACCCGAAGCTCTCCGAGTGCGATACGTGTCACGGAGCGCCCACGTCCGCCATTCCGCTCGGTGACTTCGCGTTCCAGCACTCTGAGTTCGTGGGACGCGGCGTCGACTGCGTGGCGTGCCATCGCGCGATCACGCGCGGCACGGGTGAGGTCCCGAAGCGCCGCTGCGGCTCGTGCCACGCCGTCGTTGATCACATTCAGCGCTATCGAGATACGGAGTTCCTGCATCGACAGCATGTGACCGACCACAAGGTGGACTGCCTCGAGTGCCACACGGAGGTCACGCATCAACTCGCCGAGAGGCGGGAGCCGGAGCCAGCGCAATCGTGTTCCCGCTGTCACGACTCTACACATGGGGTCGCAGAGGCGTTCCTGCGCGGCGACGGCGCACGGACCGTGTCGGCGATGCCGAGCGCCATGTGGCTCGCTCGCGTCTCGTGTACCGGCTGCCACATGCATCTGCCGGCGTTCGACCAACGTTCAGATAAGGCCGTCACGGCGCGCGAGATCGCCTGTCTCGCCTGTCATGGTCCTGAATTCGAGGGAATGATGGGTCGCTGGCAGACGCGCTACGGGCGTGCGACCGAGGATGTCGGCTCCGAGGTGACGTCCGCCCTCGAGAGGGCCCGGGCCCGGCCGGAGATGCAGGACCTCGTACCGGGGCTCGAAGAGTCCGCGCATGACACCATGCTGGTTCGCACCGATCGCAGTCGCGGGGTCCATAATCCGTGGTTCGCACGGGAGATTTTGCTCACCGCCGACGATCGTGCCCGGGACGCGTGGATGCGCCTCGATCCCGCGCACACTGCGCCGCCGTTTGCACTCGATTCGCCCTTCGAGACAAAGCTGCCATGCGCCACGCTGTGCCACCTCGGGATCGAGGAGGAGAGCATCTCCGTTCCGGGAACGCGCTTCGCGCATGCGCGTCACCTCGGCAAGGCGGGCGATTGCAGCACGTGTCACTCGACCGAGGAGCACGGCCAGACCCTGATCGGTCCGGACGATTGCGCGGACTGCCACCATTCCCCGGAGCGCGTAGAGGAGACGCCGTGCACGACGTGTCACGGCGAACTCGATCGCTTCCTGCGCGGCGTCGAGCCGGGCTTCGACGAACCAGTGCAGATGATGGCGAAGGTCGCGTGTTTCGAGTGTCACGGCAACGTGCCGGCGGCAGACGTTCAGACGGTCGCACAGGACAACTGTCTGCGCTGCCACGGTGACAAGTACGAGGACGCGCTTGAGGAGTGGCTCGACTACAGCACCGAGTGGTTCGAGGAGGCCGAGGACTCGCTGACTCCCCTGCGCGAACCCGCCCGGGCAAAGGGCGGCGAGTCGTTGAAGGCGCTCGAGAGGGCGGACGCACTGCTCGCACGTTTGCGACGGGTTCGTCCCGCGCACAACCTGCTCCTCTTCGATGAACTGACCGGCGAATTCGAAGCGGCCGTCGAGGACGTCGAGCGCTGACTCGCGTCGTCGACGCGCCTTACCCGACCCGCCCGGCTCGCCCCCAAGGCATTCCCGGTCGGGTCTTTCTCCGCGAACTCCGCGAGTGGGGCCGTAGTGCGGCGCTCGCTCTGCTTCGGAGCCCCTATGCGGGGTCCGACGTTGCCTGAGACTCGGATGCGTCCTGCTTCTCGGGCACATGGTGCCGGTGCCAGCCCGTGAACATGGCCGTCAGGGCGTAGGAGCGTCGGTCGCCCAATGTGATCAGGTAGAGGTGGCCGATCAGGAAGAGCAGGAAGCCGAAACCGAGTAGGTAGTGCGCTGCAGCGATCCACCAGATCCCGGTGTAGCCGCCGATGTCGCCGCGGACGGTGTCCGGGAAGAGCAGGATCACGCCACTCACGATGATCGCGGGGTACGCGCCGAACATTAGCCCGGCATATGTGAGCTGTTGGAGCGGGTTGAACCGACGCTCCTTGTTCACGTGGAATGGGTGCGGTGCCCCCTTGAAGATGCCGCCGATGTACCACTTGGCCTGCGTGATGGCGTCCCCGACGATCCCAGGGTGGAGCTTCAAGTACTGCCGCAGGTCGCCAGATGCGAGCGTCGTGACGAAGAAGAGCGCACCGACCAGGACGAGGATCGCTCCCAGTACATTGTGGATGTTGAAGGCGGTTTCGAAGTCCATCAGAGCATGCGTTCGACCGCCGAAGTGGATGCGGAGACCGGTGGCGATGAGGACGATGACGAGGGCGGCGTTCGTCCAGTGGCCGAGTCGGAGGACGACGCCGTAGAGGTACTCCTTCTCGACTCGAAATGCGGTCGTGGGTATGGGCGCCGACATCAGTGCGCGGACGAGTATGTGGCCGAGGATGCCGAGGGCGGTCAGAGCAGCGAGCGCGATCAGGATGTTGTCCACGCGACGGTTGCGCGTCGCGCCCGGTACGTACGCGTACTCGAAGAGCAGCGGGTTCGTGACCCAGTCGGCCCGGTCGTCTGTGCCGATGAACTTCTCGATGTACTGGCTCTCTTCGGTGTGACAGGCCGAGCACTCGCGCTCCGACTCCGCCTTCGGTCGTACGTCGTGAATGCCTTTCTGCTTGACGGGCGTATGGCAAACGACGCAGCGCATCCGGACGTGCTTCTCCGGATTGGGTAGGAAGTCGTGGGCCATCGTGATGCCCACCGCGCCGTCGAGGCCGCCGACCTTCACGACCGAGTCGCGATGGCATTCGATACAAGGCCCGTTCGCCTGACGAATACGCGTGTCGCGATCGGCATTCTCGACGTCGTCGAGCATGGTGTGGACGTTGTGGCAGCGCGCGCACGGAAACGTCTTTGAGATCGTCTTCGAGTGGGCGCTGCGTTCGAATTCCGCGATCACACTTGCATGCTGCTCGGCGTGACACTCCTGGCACGTGGGTGGTACCTGCGTCTCCAGCACGTGCGGCACGACGTCGAACCCATCGTCCTGGCCTGCCTTATGGCACTCGCGGCACGGCACCTTGGCGTGTACGGATGAGGCGTAGTCCGCGGAGCGAACGATGGGCATATAAGCGCCAGCAGCGTCGGGCTTCTCGTGACACGTGAAACACGCATCCTCGGCGAGTGCCGGTGTGGCGAAGGCGAGCAGCGCGACGATCGCGACGCCGCGGACGATGGCGGAGATCTGGTCCAGCATCCGTCGAGGCTACTCCGATTGCCTCCTGCAGTGCATGGGATCCGGTCCGAGAATCGCCCGACCTGCTCGGCTCCTGACAGGTCTCAGCCGCCCTCGCCGGTGCTCAGGAAGAGATCGAGCAGGCGGCGCGCCGCGGTGGTCGGATCGATCGTGCCCGCGACGACTGCGCGACTGAAGTCGGGCAGCACTTCGGCCACCTCAGAGTGTGACTCGAAGCGCTCGCGCAGTAATTCCTCGAGCGCGTGATCCATCCACGCGAGCGACTGCTGGTTGCGGCGCAACTCGAGGCGCCCATCCGTCGCCGCTCGGGAGTGGAGTGCGGCGAGCGTCTCCCACACCTCAGCGAGTCCGGTGAGTTCCTGCGCCGAGCACGTCATCACGGGGCGATGCCCATCGGGGTCGCCGTGCTCGGGGCCCGGCAGCATCGCCAGCGCAGCCTTGAGGTGTGCGGCGGCCTGTTGTGCGGCCTCGATGTTCACTCCGTCCGCCTTCGTGATGACGACGACGTCCGCTATCTCGGTGATGCCGCGCTTGATCCCCTGTAACTCGTCGCCTGCACCGGCGAGCGCGAGCAGCAGGAAAACGTCCACCATCCCTGCGACGGCGATCTCGGACTGGCCGACACCGATCGTCTCGATCAGAACGACGTCGTAGCCCGCTGCCTCGCAAAGGAGCAACGCCTCGCGTGTCCGGCGCGCGACCCCGCCGAGTGTGGACCCGCCGGGGCTCGGCCGAATGAATGCGCTCTCGTCGCAGGCGAGCCGCGACATGCGCGTCTTGTCGCCGAGAATGCTACCTCCGGTGACGCTGCTCGACGGATCCACCGCGAGTACGGCGACGTTGTGACCCGCGCCGGTCAGATGCGCTCCGAGCGCCTCGATGAACGTGCTCTTGCCGACCCCCGGCACGCCGGATACGCCGATCCGCACCGCGCCGCCCGTCTCTGGCAGCACCGCCTGGATCAGCGCCGTCGCATCCGCCGTGTCGCCGCTGCGCGTGCTTTCCGCGAGTGTGATTGCGCGGGCGAGGAGCGTGCGATCCCCGCCGCGCACCCCGGCGATCAGATCTTCGACACTTGGTCGTGGGGTTGCTGGCTGCACGCTCATCGTCCCTGCTCGTCCAGGCGGTCGAAGAGCAGGTTGAGCAGCGCGTTCGCGGCGTCGGGGATCACAGTGCCGGGGCCGAAGACGGCGACGGCACCTGCATCGTGAAGACCCTGGTGATCGCGGGGCGGGATCACGCCGCCGGCGACGACCAGCACGTCCGCGCGACCGCGCTGCTTGAGTTCGGCGACCAGCTCGGGGATGAGCGTCTTGTGACCACCCGCGAGACTCGACACGCCCGCGATGTGGACGTCGTTCTCGACCGCCTGGCGTGCCACCTCGGCGGGGGTCTGGAAGAGCGGCCCGATATCGACGTCGAAGCCGAGATCCGCGAACGCCGTGGCGATCACCTTGGCGCCGCGGTCGTGGCCGTCCTGGCCCATCTTGGCGACGAGTATGCGCGGGCGCCGTCCCTCGCGTCGTTCGAACTCCGCTGCACGGCGCTGCACGTCCGCGATCGATTCCATGTCGCCCGCCTCCTGTGCGTAGACTCCGGAGATCGTCTCCGGCACTGCATGATGCCGTCCGAACACCGTCTCCATGGCGTCGGAAACCTCGCCCACGGTCGCGCCGGCGCGGACCGCGTCAATCGAAAGCGCGAGCAGGTTGGCGTCGCCGCGCGCACCTTCGGTGAGTGCTGCGAGCGCCGTTTGACACGCCGCTTCGTCGCGGGTTCGACGGAGTTCATCCAGACGCGCGAGCTGCGCGTCGCGCACAGCCGAGTTGTCGACCTCGAGCAACTCGATGCCACTCTCTGCGTCGGTGCGATAGCGGTTGACGCCGACGATCGCGTCGCGCCCCGAGTCGATGCGTGCCTGCTTGCGCGCAGCGCATTCTTCGATGCGACGCTTCGGCAGTCCCGTCTCGATTGCAGCGGCCATGCCGCCCATCGCCTCGACCTCTTCGATGTGTGTCCAGGCGCGCTCGGCCAACTCGTGCGTGAGGCGCTCGACGTAGTAGCTGCCGCCGAGCGGATCGACGACGCGGCAAAGATCGCTCTCGTGTTGCAGGACGAGCTGCGTATTGCGTGCGATGCGGGCCGAGAAATCGGTCGGGAGCGCGAGCGCTTCGTCCAAGGCGTTGGTATGCAGACTCTGCGTCCCGCCGAGCGCCGCGGCAAGTGCCTCGAGCGCGGTGCGTGTGACGTTGTTGAACGGGTCCTGCTCCGTCAGCGACCAACCGGACGTCTGGCAGTGCGTGCGCAGCATGAGCGACTTCGCGTTCTGCGGCTCGAACTGCTTCACGATGCGCGCCCAGAGCAGGCGCGCCGCGCGCAGCTTTGCTGCCTCCATGAAGACGTTCATTCCGATGCCGAAGAAGAACGAGATGCGCGGCGCAAATTCGTCGATCGAGAGGCCCGCTGCGAGGCCCGTGCGCAGGTACTCCAGTCCGTCGGCAAGCGTGTACGCGAGCTCGATGTCAGCCGTCGCACCGGCCTCCTGCATGTGGTAGCCGGAGACGGAGATCGAGTTGAAACGCGGCATGTGGCGCGCGGTGTGGGCGAAGATGTCGCCGACGATCCGCATCGAGGGGCCCGGCGGGTAGATGTACGTATTCCGAACCATGAACTCTTTGAGGATGTCGTTCTGGATCGTCCCCGCGAGCGCCTCAGGCGGCACGCCTTGTTCTTCCGCAGCGACGACGTAGAGGGCGAGGATCGGGAGCACCGCGCCGTTCATGGTCATCGAGACGGAGATGCGGTCGAGTGGGATGCGGTCGAAGAGGATGCGTGCGTCGAGGATCGAGTCGATCGCGACGCCCGCCATCCCCACGTCGCCCGGGACGCGCGGGTGGTCCGAGTCGTAGCCGCGGTGGGTCGCGAGATCGAATGCGACGGAGAGCCCCTTCTGTCCCATGGCGAGGTTGCGTCGGTAGAACGCGTTGGACTTCTCGGCTGTCGAGAACCCGGCGTACTGCCGGATCGTCCACGGTCGCGACGTGTACATCGTGGCGTAGGGGCCGCGCACGAACGGCGCGAATCCCGGCAATCCGCCGGTGTGCGGGAGATCCGCGACGTCGCTGGCGTCGTAGCGCCGTTTCACGTCGATCCCCTCGGGCGTCCGCCAGGCATCGTTCGTCTCGTTCGGCGTGCGTTCGGCGCTCACGGCATTCTCCGGACGTCAAGTCGATCTTGCGCAGCGCACAGGATGTCGATGGCGTGCGCGCCCTCGAAGACGAAGTCTGCCGCGCCCCAATCGGCGGACGGCTCGCCGTCCTGCGGCGGCCGACCGGCGACGTACACCAGCGCATCGGGCAGGTCGCTCGTGATCGCCGGGACGAGCTCCGCGTGCGAGGCATCGTCGGCGCAGACGACGACGATCGGCGCGCCGCATTCCCGAGCGTGCTGCACGGCCTCTGCGAGCGACGCGAAACCTCCCGGGTCCGCGATCGCGAAGCCACCGGCTCGGAAGAAGTCGGCCGAGAAATCCGCCCGCGCGCGCCGCCAACCAACGGGACCCAGAGGCAGCAGCAGCACCTCTGGGCGCGCGTTGCCCGTGTCTTCGTGCCAGAGCATGCGCTCGCGGAGGTACTCGAATTCCAGTACGCCGTCCGCGTACTCCTCGCCGAGTGAAGAGCCGGGTTCTGCCCACATCTCAAGCAGTTCCTCAGGGTCTTCTATTCGCGCAGCATCTCGGTCGCGCGTCGGGTCAGCGAACCGGTTGACGCCGACGACCGTGCGCTGACGCCGTGCCAGCAGATCGGCCCGATACTCGTCCAGGTCACCGTGCAACTCGACCAACTCGGCGAGGCGGTCGTGGTCGCTGGTCGTGGACGTTTCCATGAACCCGCCCAGCGCGCGCAACCGATCGAATTCCGCGCGCCCCGCGCGTGCGAGTTCGGCCGAGAGCAATTCGACGGTCCCGGACCCTGCGAACGGATCGAGGACGACGTCGAGGGCCGACTCCTCGATCATCAGGCGCACCTGATTCAGTGCGAGGCGCGCCTCGTCAATCGGATTCATTCCGTCGCGATAGAGCGCCGGCTCGAGGACGTCGGCGCCGCCCGTGATGGCGGCGAACCCGGCAAGCGAGGCGCGCAGCAGGTTTGATTCGGCGTCCAGGCGCGTGAAAGGGAAGGATGGCAGCGCCGCGACGACGTGCAGCGTCTCGGGGAGGTCGCGCTCGGTGGCGATCGCGCACCACGCGCGGCGCAGCGCGCGCAGCTTCGCCACCTCGGTCAGGAGCTCCGCGCCGACTGGGACCTCGACCAAGAGCCGTGCGCCGTGCGCCGCGTCCACTTCCTCCAGAACGTCCACCGCCGCGGAGAGAATCCAGCCGATTTGCTGCGCGGGCGTTGCGTGTTCGATGGCCCACATCCATCCGTGGAGACCCAGCACCACGCCGGCTGCAGCGGGGAGATCCTCGAGCGCCGCGATCGCTTCGGACGGCGCGATCGGGTCAAGCAGGACGCGCGACAGATCGAGATCGCGCAGGTCGTCGGCGTCGGCCTCGTGGTCGTAGCAGATCCGCACGAGATCGAAGCCCGCTTCGATGTGGAGCGCGACGTCCGCTTCGGACTCTGCGGTGGTACACGTGCGCAATGGCCCCGATCGTGTCGGCGTCGTCGGGGCCGGCTCGCGCCGTTCTGGCGCGAGCGGCGGCACGTCGATGCCGTCCTCGGTCGTCCACGTGACGCTCGACAGCGGCTTGCCGCGCAGCACCCGCTCGGCCTCGGTGCGCCACTCGTTGAGCGTAGGGAGCGGGAATTCGGTGGGGGCGTCGTTACTCACGTCGCCGATGGTAGACCGCAACGCTCCGGGGGCCGAAGGAGGCCCGTGGTGGAGCGACGGTCGTTCCCCGATCAGGACTCTTAGGTCACAATCTCCCCGTGCGACTCCGATCCTCTCTGCTGCTGATGGTTGCGATCGCCGTCGCGATGACGCTGAGCCCGGCCTGCTCCGATGACACGGACGACTCTCCCGCACCGCTGGCGGGCGAAGCCGAACCGACGATCGCTCCGCTCGATGCGCGCCTGCGCGAAAAATGCAGCACTTGTCACGGGTTCCCGTCGCCGGAGGTCATCCCCGCCCGGGCGTGGCCGTCCACGATCGAAAAGATGTTCAAGCTGGCGAACCTGCGCCTGCCCTCGACGCCCGATCAGAAGTTGCTCGGCTTCACGCCAGCGGAGGCCACTGCGTGGTTCGTCGAGCGCGCGCCGGGGGAATTGGACGTGCCTGCGTGGGTGGCGGAACCTGGGGGACCGCCCGTTCTTCCGGGCCGGGCGTTCATGCGCGCGAACGAGGTCTCTGGGCGTCCGCCCGCCGTCGCGAACGTCCGTCTGCTGCGCCTCGACGGTGACAACGGACCGCTCAGCCTCGTGGTCTGCGATATGCTCGGCGAGCGCGTGCTCGTCGGAGATCCTCTGCGTCCGGAAGCGGGCCTCGATGTGATCGCGAAACTCCCGGCTCCCGCCCGCGTGGAACCCGCTGATCTCGACGGCGACGGCCGCATGGATCTGATCGTCTCGGTGTTGGGGGATCCGGGACCGACCGACGACCGGGTCGGCGCCGTCATCTGGCTGCGGCGGACGGAGAGCGGGACGTTCGAGCAGCACGAGCTCGCGACGCGTCTCGGTCGTGTGGCCGAGACGCGCGTCGTTGACTTCGACGGCGACGGCGACCTCGACATCTTCTGCGCGGTGTTCGGTTGGTACACGACCGGCGAGTTGCTCCTGCTCCAGAACATGCGCGAGGGCGATGGACCACCGACGTTCCGGCCCAAGACGCTCGACCGCCGCTCAGGTGCGATGAACATCGCGATCCAGGATCTCGACGGCGATGACCGCATCGACTTCGTGACCGTGCTTGCCCAGGAGCACGAGCAGGTACTCGCGTTCCTCGGACGCGGCGGGCGCGCGTTTCAGGAGGTCGTCTTGCACGACGCGGGGCAACCGCATTTCGGCTACACGGGACTCGCGCCGACCGACTTCGACGGCGACGGCGACGTGGACTTTCTGGTCACCAACGGCGACACGCTCGACGACGAGATCAAGATGAAGCCCTACCACGGCGTCGCCTGGCTCGAGAACCGTGGCGACGTCAAGTTCGAGCGGCACGAGATCGGGTTCTATCCGGGCGCGCATCGGGCGCTCTCGGTGGATCTCGACGGCGATGGGGATCTCGACGTCGTGGCGTCGTCGTTCTTGCCCGGGATCGTTGAGGGGGCGCCCCCCGGACTGGTTTGGTTCGAACGCCGCGACGACGGCTCGTTCGCTCCACACTCGCTGCTGGACGAAGGCGCGAAGCACGCGACCGTCGACGCGGCGGATATCGACGGCGACGGGTTGCCGGATCTCGTCGTCGGGAACATCACCGTGCAGGCACCGTTCCCCGACGACCTCGAGCGGATGGTCGAGGTCCTTCTCTCGACAGAGAGATGATGCGCGACGTGATGACGCGCGGTGACGCACGCGCCTCCGTCAGTCGTCGAGTTCTTCGAGGAGCGTCCGCACTGCAGCCAATAGTTGTTCGTCCACGCCGGCCGCGATTTTGACGGGGTCAGTCAGCACGAGCACGTCGGGCTCGAGCGTGTTGTTCTCCGCGTAGCGACCTTCGCGATCGACCATGCCAACCTGCGGGATGCCAAACACGAGCGCTGGGTCCATCAGGCGTTCCCACCAGACGGCCGTACCGGTGCCGGCGACGGGCGCACCCACGAGCTTGCCGATACCATGCATCTTGTAGGCCGCCGGGAACATATGCGCGTCGGAGTAGTTGCCTTCGCTCATGACGACGCACGACGGCTTCGCCCAGCGATGGATCGGCTCGCTGCCCATCTCGCCGCGCTGCTTGCCGCGCGGCACGAAGTCGTAGTAGCGCTTGCCCGAAAGGAAGACGACGAGGTCATCGTGCAGCCAGCCTCCGCCGTTGAAGCGCGTATCAACGATGAGCGCCTCCTTGTCGGCGCTGCGACCGAGCGCCTCCCGGAAGAGGATGCGGAAGCTCCGGTCGTTCATGCCTGCGACGTGGACATAGCCGATGCGACCGCCCGACGCCTTCTCGACAATGGCGCGCCGTCGTTCCTGGAGACGTCGGTAGAGCAGCCCCCCTTCCGCACCGCCGCTGATCGGCCGTACGACCTGTTCGTAGCTCTCTCCTGCCGCACTCCGCAGGCCGAGTCGCATCCGCTTGCCGGCCTTCCGGTTGAGCAGCGTCATGGGGTTGACGTCCGCGCCGAGCGGCCTGCCGTCGATCGATGTGAGCACATCCCCGGCACGGATCTGCGAGTCGAGCAACTCGCATGGCCCACCGGCCACGACCTCGGCGATCTTCAGGCCGTCGGTCTCCCAGGTCGTGTCGAAGAGTAGTCCGAGAGCCGCCGTCTGATCGCCGTCCGGCCGACGTGGGCGCCAGCGGCAGCCCGTGTGTGAGGCGTTCAACTCGCCGAGCAACTCGCTCGCGAGTTCGGCGAATTCGAAACCGTTCTCGAGCTCTGGAATGAAGCGCGCGTAGTTCGCGCGTAGCGCGTCCCAATCCACGCCGTGCAAGTTCGGGTTGTAGAACTTCGCGCCCGCCTGGCGCCAGATGTGCTCGAAGAGATGCGCCCGCTCCGCAGCGGCATCGAGTTCGAGTTCCGCGGCGTAGCTCACCGGCTCCGACGACACGCTTCCGCCGCCGCTGTTGCCCCGCCCGCTCTTCTTCTTCGTCGAGAACGCGCCGCTGACGCGGGCCTTCGCGATCCGGCCGTCGTTGCGACGCACGAAGAGCGTCTTCCCATCCCGACTCAGTGCGAGCTGTGGGCCGCCCTTGTCCCCGAGCGTGAGCAAGCGCTTCGTCTCGCCCTTGCGGGGCTCCACCATCCAGACGTCCCACTTGCCGTCCATCTGTGCGCCGTAGACGCAAGCCTCACCGTTCTTGCTGACGATGAAGTCCGAGATCGGCGCGGAGTGCATGGTGATGCGGCGCACACGGCGCTCCATGTCCTTGAACTCGATCTCGACAGTCGTCGGCGCCTCGTCTTCATCTTCCTCGTCGTCTTCTTCATCTTGGTCGTCGTCGTCGTCGTTGCCGCCGTCCTCTGACTCGTCGTCGTCGCTCTTCTTCTTACGCACGCGCTTCCCGCCGCGTTGCTTGCGCTTCGCCTTCTCCTCCTTCTCAAGGAGCCGGGCAAAGTCCTCCTTCGAGAGGCGCGCGCGATCGTAGGCGGCGCGCGTCAGGTAGATTGCGACCACGTCCCGGTCGCTGCCCCAGGAACCGTGCGAACGCCGTCCATGGCGGTTTGACATGAAGTAGAGCGCGCGACCGTCCGGCGACCACTTGGGGTTCCCCTCGTAGTAACCGCTCATCGTCACGTTGCGAACCGTCCCGGCTGCGACGTCCACGATTCCGATCTGTTCGATCCACGACTTGTTCGCGAGATACGTGACGGCGAGCCAGCGCGAGTCCGGGGACCAGGCGTACGTGATGTCGCCGTCGGAATACGAGTAGTTGCGCTCCGCCGGGATCATCGTCCGTACGTCGCCCGATGCGAGCGTGAGGACGCAGATCTCGTCACGATTGCGCAGGAACGCGACCTGCGTACCGTCGGGTGACGTGACCGGCTGGAACGTCTCGTTACCGTCGGCCAGGACGACTTTCTCGTCGATCAGAGTTGCCAGGTGGAGTCGTTCGTCGTCGGTCCGTGCGAGGGTCGCGGAATAGAGATTCCACGACGGCAGTTCCGCGCCTTTCGTACGCCGCTCGCTCGCGTAGAAGAGCTGCGTGCCGTCCTTCGACCAGGCGACGCTGCGCTCCTGCTCGGGTGTCGTGGTGATGCGCTTCGTCGTCCCGTGATCGACTGACGTGACGAACACCTCGCCACGAAGAATGAACGCGATCTCTTCGCCGTCAGGCGAGAGCGCCATGCCGGTCGCGCCCTTCTTCTCGGTCGAGCGCGTGATTCCGTTGCGGCGTGCGTCGGCGGTGACGCGGATCACCACACGGCGGGGCTCCTCGCCCTCTCGTAGAACGAAGACACCGCCGTTCCAGCCGTAGCAGAGCAATCCGTCGTCAGCGATGGTCAAGAAGCGGGTCGGGTGGGTCTCGTGGGACGAGATCTGCGTCGCCGAGCCGTCTTGCAGATGGAAGATGTTGAGTGTTCCGCCGCGCTCGCTCATGAAGTAGAGCGATCCGTCGGCGGCCCACACCGGCTTGCGGTCCTCGCCGTTCCAGTCGGTGACGCGATCGTGCGTTCCCGCAGCGCGGTTCCAAACCCAGATGTCGCGTGAGACAGGCGACGTGTGGTGCTTGCGCCATTCGTCCTCGTAGCCGCGCTTGTCCTCATACGCGACGAGGTTGCCATCAGGGGACACCCGCGCCCATTCGGCGGGGGTCGTCAACTCCATCTGCGGGCGTCCGCCCCCGACCGGGATCGACCAGAGGTCGCCGATGCGCGTGCTGGGCAGGATCGACTCGGGCGCGTCCTGGCGGGTTGTCGAGAAGAGCACGCGTTGCCCGTCGCGCGTGAAGTCGCACGGAAGGTCGTTCGTGGAGTGGTGGGTGAGACGCGTCGCCGCGCCGCCCTCGGAAGCCATCACGAAGACGTCGAAGTTTCCGTGGCGATCCGAGGCGAACGCGATTTGCGTGCCGTCGTGCGACCAGATGGGCCGCGTCTCGAGGCCCTCGTGGGATGTCAACCGCGTGGCGTCGCCTCCCGCGGTCGGCACCGACCAGAGATCGCCCCGATACGCGAACGCGACGGTCGCGCCGTCCGGCGAGATCGCTGAATAGCGCACCCAGTTCGCATCCTCGGCCGCGCTCGCCGGCGAGGCAGCGGCGAGACCGAGAACGAGGCTGACGACGAGACCGACAGAGATGCTTGAGACGAGCTTGCGCATGGAACCCTCCGGTGCCCCTCCCAGGGGCAAGCCCGGGAGAGTACCGGAGCGGGGACAGTTGGCGCCTCACTTCGTCTCCGACGTGGCGCGCTGCGGCGTCAGGGGGGCGCGTACCTCAGATGGCGCTCTTGGTCAGGTCCGGTTCTTTGTCCGCGTCGAGACGCAGGTAGTGGTCCAGGGAGAGGGGGCCGGCGCCGCGCCAGACCTGGAGCAGGAGCGTGAAGAAGATGAAGAATGTGAACTGGAAGGTCAGATTCGAACCCATGAACGTCGCGTCTGCGCCGGAGCCCACGATGTGTACGAGCACCGCGCCCGCGAGGATCAGAGCGTTCATCGCAGCGGCGATGCGCGTCATGAAACCGAGCGCCAAGCTGGCACCACCGATGATGTGGGCGAAGACGACTGACCACGCGATCATCGTCTGGCCCTGCCCGAGGTCCTGCCCGAGTGCCAACGTGTTCTCCAGGTCGGACATATTCATGATGAAGTACACGCCCTTGATGACGAGCGCGAGCCCGAGGTAGATCCGCAGGGCGTCCATCGGGCGCACGTGCCTCAGGCCGGGGACGAGATCGCGGATCGGCTTCCGGTCGGCGAGTCGTTCGCGACGAGCTGCGACGGCCGTGGCGTACTCCTGTGCCGCCTCTGCCTCCATCGCAGGGCTGAAGCGAACGGTGAGTGCCATGAACGAGCAGAGGAAGACGAGTCCGCCGAGGATGAGCAACGCCTGCGGGTAGGAGACGCCCTCGGCGCGGATCAGGAAACCCGCTGCGACCGCCCCCATGTTGCCGCCCGCACCGACGATGCCGGAGACCGACCCGAGGGCCTTCTTGTTGATGAACGGCACGACCGAATACGTGGCACCTTCCGACATCTGGACGAAGAGGCTGAAGACAATCATGATCGGGATCGCAAGGGCCAGCACGCGCATCTGCGAGAAGAAGATGAGCGCGACGCCTTCGGCCATCAGCGCGATGAAGAGCCACTTGACGCGGCCGCGCAGGCCGCCCTTCTCGACGAAGCGATCACTGATGAAGCCACCCAGCGACCGCGCGAAGATGTTCATGAGACCGAAGAGCCCGGCCACCAATCCCGCCGTCTTCAATCCGAGGCCGAACTCGTCCATGTAGTAGATCGCGGCGATGTTGTTGATCGTCAACTCGATGCCGAAACAGGCCGCGTAGATGACGAAGAGTGACCACACGCGCTTGTCCTTCAGCGCGTCCATGAACGCGCCTTTCGTCTTGGCGACGGTGCGGAATTCGCCCGTGGCGCGCAACTCTTTGAAGTTGCCGTTCGGCAGATCGGTCGTGAAGAAGAAGTAGGCGATGCCCGTGATGAAGCAGACGGCGCCCGCGACGACCATCGATGCGCGCCAACTGAACGCCTGGGAGTACTCGAAGGCGACGAACACGCCGAAGACGAGCGGCATCACCATCTGGGTGACGCCACCGCCGAGATTGCCCCAGCCGGCTGACGTGGCGTTGGCGGTGCCGACACAGTTGGGCGCGAACATCACCGACGTGTGATATTGCGTGATGACGAACGACGCGCCGATGATGCCGATGCCGAGGCGGAAGAGCAGGAAGCTCTCGTAGCCGGTTGCGAAGCCGATGCTCATCACCGGGATCGAGCCGACGATCAGGAGTGCCGCGTAACACAGCCGCGGGCCGATCCGATCGCAGAGCCAACCGATCAGTAGCCGCGCGAAGATCGTGATCGATACCGAGGCGATGATCGTGTTGCCGATCTGCTGCTTCGTCAGCCCGAGTTCCTCGCGAACGACCCCCATGAGCGGGGCGATCCCGAACCAGGCGAAGAAGCACAGGAAGAACGCGAACCACGACATGTGGAACGCTCTCATCTGCGGCGTCTTCAGGCTGAAGAGGTCGATACCGGTAGCTTTGCCACGGACTTCCACGGGAGTCCTCCTTCAGGAGTTCACAGTGCGGGCATCAGGTGCCGGTACTCGATGCGGGATCACCTCGAGGCGGTACCCGCGAGCGAGGTCGCGGGTGCGGAATGGGTCACGACGTGCTGGGCGGTCTCCGCGCCGGAGCGCGCGCCAACTGCCGTCCGGCGAAGCGCGCGTATGGCGAGAAGGAAGAAGAGCGCGACCGACCCAGCGATGGGAGCGAGTTCCCAGAGACCGAGGCGCGCCGAGGCGCCCATGAGCGGTGGGCCAGCGAGTACGAGCAGGTCGACGAGACGTCCGACGAGCACCAGCGCGGCGATCCGCACGAGTGCACGTCGACTCCGTCGCAGCTTGCGGAAGAGCAGCAGCACAAACGGAAGAGCGCTGCAGAGGACGCAGGCCACCTTCGTGAGCAGGCCCCAATCGCCTGCGAGTCGCGCGATGTACCACGGTGTCTCTTCGGGGAGGTTCGTGTACCAGATCAGCAGGTACTGGCAGTACCAGATGTAGCCCCAGAAGAGTGCGAACGAGAGCAGGAGCGCGCCGAGATCGCCGTACTGCGCCTCGGTGACCTGATCGCGCGTATCGACCGCCGCGATCAGGATGATGCAGGCAGCGAGTCCCGCTACCGCGACTCCAGAGATGGTGATGAGAGCGTAGATCGCGCTGAACCAATGCGGGTCGAGCGACTGCAACCAATCGATGCTCGCCAGCGACCATGTCGGCGCGAAGAGGAAGAGGAAGAACGCGGCTGCGCGAAGGCGGCGCCGCTTCTGATCGGCAGCGTCGCCGGTTGCCTCCGATGAGGCGCGTAGGACCGCTCGCGCCCCGACGTACCAGAGGACGAAGAACGCGACGAGTCGCACCGTGAAGAACGGCACGTTCAGATACGCGCTCTTCGCCTCGAGGATCGCATCGCCCTCGACCGCAGATGCGTGGGACCATTCAAAGAGGGAGTGGACTCCGAAGACGAGCACGACTCCGAGTGCAGCCGCAGCAGGCAGTGCCGCGGCCATCGCGCGGGGGACCGCCTCAAGAGAGCGTGCCCACTTCCCACCGGAGAGGTGGAAGAATGCGAGACCCATGGGGCCGGCGACGGCCAGTCCGACGAGTGCGTGGAAGCCGATCAGGAAGCCGCTCCATGCGCGCTGCGGTTCAGCGAAGAGGCCGATGACAAAGATCAGGGCGCAGACCGTGGCCGTGACGGAGAGGGCGTGGACGGCAGACGCGCCCCACTTGGTGTCGGGCGCGCGGAGGACGGGGATACTCATTTCGGATCCTCCGCCTTCTCGCCGGGGATCTTCTCGGAGTCCCCTTCGATAGTGCCGTTCGCGTCAGGCGTCGGCGGCTGCGGCGCAGGCGTTGCCTGGAGTGCACGCACGTGGAGCACGGCGCGCCAGCGGTCGTCCGCGTCGAGGCGAGAGCCCATCGCCGGCATGTTGCCCCTGCCGCGGGTCAGCAGGTGGAATATGCGCCCGTCTTCCATCTGCATCGCGTTGGCCCCTGCGAACGGCGGTGGCGGCAACATGCCGCGCATCACCGCAGGTCCCGCGCCCGCTCCGCCCACGTCGTGGCAGGGAACGCAATGCACCCGGAATACCTCGGCGCCGCGCGTCAGCGCAGCGGCGTCGTCCTTCGCGAACGGGTTCGCGAGCTCGCGTCCAGCGCGGGCCGCCTCTTCGTCGGTGGCGGCGTAGTGGAACGGAAGCCGACCGCGCGGCACGACGCCAGCGACGAGAGCCTGCTGCCCCAACCCGGTCGCGAGAACGGTCGACGTCGACTGTGACTCAAGCGCGAGCGACGTCGCCATGTCCGGGAAGAACTCGTAGTTGCGCTGTTCCAGATCGGGCGTGATCAACCAGCGGAGTCCGGCCAAGACGGCGACAACGCCGACGAGGAGCACGGCGAAGCGTCCGATCGGCGAGCCGCCCGTGCGCGCCTCCGATGGGGTGATCTCCGCGCGGGTCATCGGATGTCCTCCACGAACTCGCTGGTGTCGATCGCGCCGGAGTCTCGCCACAGGTCGGCCATCGCGGCATCGCTGAGCGCAGCGTTGGCGCGCGTCACGGCGAGCTCGAAGCAATCATCCGTTACGCGCGGGTCGGAGATCCGCCCGCGACACCCGGGGAGCAGCTTCGAACGGAAGAGCAGGCCGAAGATCACACTCAGGCCGGCGAAGAGAATGGTCAGCTCGAACGCTACGGGAGCAAACGCAGGCAACGAGTTCCACGGCTTGCCGCCGACATCGATCGGCCAGTCGATCGACGACGTCCAATACTGGAACCAGAGCGCCAGCGAGAGACCGACGACGCCCCCGATCAGGCACGCGTTGGGAAGGCGTGAACGCGGAATGCCCGCGAGCTCGTCCACCCCGTGAATGGGATAGGGCGAGCGGACGTCGAGGATCGTGAGTCCCTTGTCGCGGCACGAGTGCAGAGCCGCGAGCAACTTGGCTTCGCTCGTGAAGAGCGCGAGATGGACGCGGCGACTCATGCGGCCCTCCTCTCGGTCGTTTCGGATGACTCCGGAGCTTCGGGACGCGCCGCGGCCCCAGCGGCTTCCGGCGCCACGTCGTCGTTCGCGTGTCGGCGTGCGATGACGGTCTTGATCTCCGCCGCGGCGATCATCGGAACGAAGCGGCAGAAGAGGAGGAAGAGCGTGAAGAAGAGGCCGAAGCTGCCGATGAGTGTCGCGATCTCGATCAGTGTGGGCGTGTAGCTCGCCCAGGCCGACGGCAGGAACCCGCGACCGAGCGACGTCGAGATGATCACGAAACGCTCGAACCACATTCCGACATTGACGAGCAGCGACAGAATGAAGACCGTCACGAGTGAGTTGCGTACGCGTCGGAACCAGAGGAGTTGGGGCACGACCACGTTGCAACTGAACATGATCCCGAATGCCCATCCAGTGGGGCCTATGACGCGGTTGAGCATCACGAAGCGCTCATAGGGGCTGGCCGAGTACCACGCGGTGAAGAACTCGGTGAGGTACGCCAGGCCGACGATCGTGCCCGTGAAGACCAGCACCTTGCAGATCGCGCCGATGTGACGCTGCGTGATGTAGTCCTCGAAGTGCATGACCTTGCGGGCGACCAGCATGAGGGTGAGGACCATCGCGAAGCCGGAGAAGACGGCGCCGATCACGAAGTAGGGCGGGAAGAGCGTCGCGTGCCAGCCGGGAATAACAGCCGTCGCGAAGTCCGTGCTCACCACGCTGTGCACCGATACGACGAGTGGTGTCGCGAGCGCGGCAAGCAAGATGCAGGCCGTCTCGTGACGTGACCACGTGCGCGCCGAGCCGTCCCAGCCGAGGCTGAAGAAGGCGAGGATCCGCTTGCGCATGCCGTTCGCACGGTCGCGCGCCGTGGCAAGATCGGGGATGAGCCCTACGTACCAGAAGAGCGCCGAGATGGTGAAGTAGGTGCCGATGGCGAAGACGTCCCAGAGCAGTGGCGAACGCCAGTTGACCCAGAGCGGACCGCGCGGGTTCGGGTAGGGGAAGACCCAGTGCGCGAGCCACGGGCGGCCCATGTGGATCAGCGGGAACACGCCCGCACACATGACGGCGAAGATGGTCATCGCCTCGGCCGCGCGGTTGATCGACGTCCGCCACTTCTGTCGGAAGAGCAGGAGCACGGCCGAGATCAGAGTCCCGGCGTGGCCGATGCCCACCCAGAACACGAAATTCGTGATGTCGAACGCCCAACCGACTGTGCGGTTGAGACCCCACGTGCCGATCCCCGTCTGCACCTGGTACGCCACGGCGATGAGCCCGAGAAGGAGTGCCGAGACGGCGAGCAGGAAGCCCGCCCACCAGCGTCCGGTGCCGCGTCGCTCGAGCGGGGAGAAGACGTCATGCGTGACTTGCGTCAGTGTCTTGTCGCCGTCGATCACACGCTCGAACGCGTGAGGGTCATCCATGGCGTTCTCCCGTCCCGGACCCGTTTGCGAACTCGGATGCGTTGCGGACATCGGCGAGATACGTGACCCCCGGGTCCACGTTCAGCTCGGCGAGGACCTGATACGAACGCGGTCCGTGGGCGAGCTTCGCGACGGCGCTCTCGGGATCGTGCAGGTCGCCGAAGACGATCGCTCCGGAGGGACACGACTGCTGACACGCCATCTGGATCGCGCCGTCAGCGACGTCCTCGCCACGCCGTGCAGCTTCGGCCTTGCCCTCCTGGATCCGCTGCACGCACATGGAGCATTTCTCCATGACGCCGCGCGATCGGACTGTCACATCCGGGTTGAGGGCGAGGTTGTTCAACTCGTCCGCGCGCGGGTAGTCGAACCAGTTGAAGCGCCGCACCTTGTAGGGACAGTTGTTCGCGCAATAGCGTGTACCGACGCAGCGGTTGTAGACCTGCTGGTTGAGGCCGTCGGACGAGTGCGCCGTCGCGAGCACGGGACAGACCGTCTCGCAGGGTGCGTTCGCGCAGTGGTGGCACATCATCGGCTGGTGGTGGACGCGGAGATCGTCGCCTGTACCGCTGAAGTAGCGGTCCATGCGCAACCAAGTCATCTCGCGATGCCGCAGCACCTCGTCCTTGCCGACGGAAGGGACGTTGTTCTCGGCCTGACATGCGACGACGCATCCGGAGCAGCCGTTGCACGCTGCGAGGTCGATTGCCATTCCCCAGCGGGGGCCGTCGTTCGCGTGGTCGGTCGGCCAGAGCGATACGTCGTGCGCCTCGTGGGCATGCACGGCGTGATCCGGGTCCTTCTGCAACTTCTCGAATGTCGTCACGAGCGCGACGTCACGGACCGCGCCGCCGCGGACCGCGAGGTGCGCCGGTACCTCGAGGCGATGATGGTCCTGCGTCCCCGCGAGGTCCTCGTGGTCGCCCGTCGGCGTGACGGTTACCGCCCGACCAGAGGTGCGCAGGCTGTTCTTGTCGAGCGTCAGCAGAGGCGAGACGCGCCGTCCTACCGTCCCGCCTTCTTGCACCGTGAGCTCGCCCTCGAGCCAACTCGGACCGATGCTCGAGAAGCGATCGGTGCCGGAGACTCCGTAGCCACGTGCGACGGCGATTGTGTCCGGGTGGATACCCGGGAGTGTGCGAACCGGCACCTCGACAGCCGCGTCGCCGTCGGCGATGCGAACGACATCGCCCGGGCGCACTCCCATCCTTGCGGCGGTCGCCGGAGCTACGCAGGCGTAGTTGTCCCAGACCAGTGTCGTGAGCGGGTCAGGCATCTCTTGCAGCCAGGGGTTGTGCGCGTTGCGGCCTTCCGGGACGCCGACCTTGGAGTAGACGACCAGGGCGAGCGAACCGTCCGCAACGGCGGCGGGAGCTGCGCTCGCCGCGAGCATCTTGGCAGGACCGTCCGCGCGCCAGCGCGCCCGGGTGCGTTCGGGAGACGGCACAGCGACGTAACCGTCATGGAGCGCGCGATCGAAGAACGACTGGAAAGAACCCTTCGCCTTCGTTCGCGGGTACACGCTCGTTTGCCAGTACGCCTGCACCAGATCGTGGTCGTCGGTGTCGTCGCCCATCCATGCGGCGAGCGAGTGACGCAGCGTGCGCGCCGCGCGCAGCGGGGGGACGGTCGGCTGCGAGAGCGAGAAATGCCCACGCACGGCCTCGGCGTCGTTCCACGACTCCAGTTCATGCGGCGTGGGGGCGACGACGGCCGCCACAGCACTGGTCTCGTCGGCGAGAGGCGACGTCGAGACGACCGTACCGACCTTCGTGAGCGCCTCGGTAGTGCCGACGTCGTCGGGCAACTCGTAGACCAGATCGAGGCCGTCGACGATCAGGACGTCGACCTTGCCGTTGCGCATTTCTTCTATCAGTGCGAGAAGCGCCTTGTCGTCGCCTCGGCGGACCAGCGACGGCTGCTCGAGGTCGAGTGTCTTGCCGTAATTGCCGAGCAGTTGGTTGATGTGGACGGTCAGTGCCTGTGTGCCGGCGTTGTCGCTTCCGCAGACCACCAGTGACTTGCCACGCGCGCCCCAGAGTTCCTGAGCCAGGTGCTCGATGCGCGTGGCGTAGGGCGCGTCGGTCGGTTCGCTGCCCGCGGCGTCGGCGGCGCCTGCGAGATCGGCCACGTGCTTCCTGAGCAGCGCGAGAGTCGGCCGTAGTTCGGATGGCGCGACGGCGAGCCGTTCGTCGGCGGCGCTGCCGGTCAGCGAGAGATGGGACTCTACGTGGACGTGACGCGACATCGTCGCGTCGTCACCGTCGGGGCGTCGCCCGGCGGCGTAGTCGCGGGCGAAGTCGACCGGCGAGAGCCATGTGCCGAGGAAGTCGGCGTCGAACGACGCGATGACATGCGCTCGATCAAAGTGCATCCGGGGCAGGACGCGCGCGCCGAAGCACGCGTCGTGAGCAGCGAGAATCGCAGAGGCCGAGCGCGGGTCCCACTCGACGTGCGACGCGCCAAACTGCTTCGTGAAGCGCTCGATGCCAGCCCGCGTACTCGGACTCGTGATCGTGCGCGTCAAGATACGTACGCGTGAGTTCGCGAGTGCCGCGCGGACGACGGCATCCGCATCGTTCCAGGACGCCTTCTTCCCGCGAACGAGCGCGCCGTCGCGTCGCGTCCCGTCGTAGAGGTCGAGCAGCGACGCCTGTCCGACGGCGCAGAGACCGCCACGTGAGATAGCGTGCTCCGGGTTGCCTTCGAGCTTGACCGGGCGACCGTCGCGGCAGCGCGCGAGGACGCCGCAGCGCGCTTCGCAACCGCCGCACGTCGTCGCTGTCCAGTACGCCAAACCAGGCGTGACAGAGTCGCTCGCGTCGAGGCGCGGGACGACAAGGCGCGTGACTCCGCGCGAACAGCCCGCGAGGGTTGCGCTGGCTACACCGAACCCGGCGAGTTTCAAGAACGTCCGGCGCGACGAACCCTCGCGCTCCACGGGGAGTACGAGATCATCGATCGTCGCGGGGATGCGCGAGTGGCGATCGGCGGCGTGGTGGCTGGTATCGGTCATGTCAGTAGTGACACCTTGCGCAATCGATGGAGACGTGCTCCCCATCGCCGAGTTCGATTGCCCCGCCGGCCGGAGTGGCCCGAGCGGCCGTGGGGTCCGCAGCGTTCTTCCGGTGGCAGTCCATGCACCAGCCCATCGCCAGTGTGGACTCCTGCCGGATGCGCTCCATCGAGCCCACCGGCCCGTGGCACGTCTGGCACGCGAGGCCCCGCGCCACGTGAACGCGGTGGTCGAAGTAGACGTAGTCCGGCAGGTTGTGGACGCGCACCCACTCGATCGGGCGCCGCTCCTTCGTCGGATCGGTTTTCAGTTCGCCGTCGAGCCCCAGAGCGTCGTAGAGCTTGCGGAGTTCGACCGAGACGATCGTCTTCGGCTCGCGTCCTTCCGCTTCGGCGAGCGCCTTCTCCTGGAGTTTGACGTCGAGCGTCGAAGTGACGTGCGCATGGCAGCCCATGCACAGCTCGGCTGGCGGAACGCCAGCGTGCCGACTCTTCTCCGCGCCGTAGTGACAGGAGAGGCAGTCCATCTGCAACTCGCCCGCGTGAACGCGATGCGAGAAGTGGATCGGCTGCTCCGGCTCGTAACCCAGATTGTTGCCGGTCACGCGCACGTTGCTCTCGGCGAGCACGGCGCCGAGACCGATCACGAGTGAGCACGCGGCGAAGACGATCGGGGCGGTCCAGGAGGACATCAGCAGGGGACCTCCGCGCCCTTGCGCGCGTAGAACCACCAGTTGACGACAAGGCAAGTGAGGTAGTAGCCCGCGAAGCCGTAGAGCGCGTACTCGGGCGTGCCCGCCTTGATCTGCGTGGCAAAGATCTTTGGGATCAGGAACGCGCCGTACGCGGCGATCGCGGATGTCCAGCCGAGGACCGGTCCGGCCTGTTCCTTGTTGAAGATGATCGGGATCATCCGGAACGTTGAGCCGTTGCCAATACCCGTCGTCGCGAAGAGCACGATGAAGAGAATGAGGAACGGCATGAAGTACTGCTCGGGAGTGTGGGACTGGCTCGCGAGCGAGACGTAGTAGCCCGCGCCGATCGTCGAAGCGATCATGACCAGCGTGTCCCAGTGTGTGACACGTGCGCCGCCGAGCTTGTCGGAGAGCCAGCCGCCGACCGGACGGATCAGTGCGCCGACACCCGCTCCGAGGAAGATGTACTTCGCGGTCACAGGGGCGGCCGGATTGACGATCGACTCGGCCAATGCCGCGCCGTTCGCATCGACGCGGATGACGCCGAAGACGTCATCGAGGAGCTTTGGGAACGCGTTGGCGTATCCGATGAACGACCCGAACGTCATCGTGTAGAGCCAAGTCATGATCCAGTTGTGCTTGTTGCGGAAGATCGAGAACTGACCGATCAGGTTCTCTTTCGTCTCCTTCGGCGTGAGGAAGCGCATCGCCGCGAGCGTCGTCAGTACGGCAATCACGAGGATTACGAAGATCTTCAGCAGAACAGGGAAACCGCCCCACGGGACGATCAGGAGGATGATGCCGATCGTCGCCCCGACGTAGCCGAGGACCGTGAGCCACAGGAACTTGGCGACCGCGACAGGTGTCGCACCGCATTTGTGCTGCGGCAGGTTGTTCATGAGGAAGAACGCGAGTACGGCGAAGAACGCGAGGATGGGGATCCAGACGAGCCCGGCGTTCTGTATCCAGACGTGCTTCTCCGCGCCGTCCTTCACGATCTCGTAGGCATCGCCGCCGATGGAACCGAATGCACCGAACGTGATGATCCACGGCAGCAGGAACTGCATGACACTGACGCCGAGATTGCCGAGTCCGGCGTTCAGCCCGAGCGACAGGCCCTGCATGCGCTTCGGGAAGAAGAAGCTGATGTTGGACATCGACGACGCGAAGGCGCCACCACCCACACCGGAGATCGCTGCGAGGATGATGAACGTGAGGAAGGGCGTCGTCGGGTCCTGCAGCGCCATGCCCGCGCCGACGGCGGGGATCAGCAGGAGGAAGGTCGTCATGAACTTGACGTTGCGTCCGCCGCAGATCGAGATCATGAACGAGTTAGGGATCCGCAACGTGGCGCCGGCGAGGCCCGCGACGGCGGGCAGTGTGAAGAGCAGCGCGCGATAGCCGTCACCCTCGTGGGGAACGCCTTCGTTCATGAACGTGAAGTTGAAGAGCGACGTGTCCGCGAAGTGCAGAGATTGGATGAACTTCGCAACCATTCCCCAGTAGAGCCAGACCGCGAACGCGCAGAGCAGGTTCGGGATCGAGATCCACAGGTTGATGTTCGCGATCCGCTTGCCGGTGGACTCCCAGAACGAGTCGTCTTCGGTGTCCCAGTGTTCGAGAGTGCGGCTCATCGTCCACCTCCACGCGCGGCCGGGCCGCCGCGGTTCCAGATCACCACCTGTGGCTTGCGCCAGAGGTACATGTTGGGAATGACCAGTACGTGCACGAGGCGCGTGAACGGGAAGAACGCGATCAGCACGAAGGCGTTGACGATGTGCAGCTTCACGAGGAGCGGCAGCGGCGCGACGTACGAGATGTCGGGCGAGAGCGTGACGAGGGACCAGAGCCACGGGCTTGCAGACGAGGCGAACCAGGACGATCCCCAGCCGTGGAAGTACGCGACGAGCACGCCGCTCACGACCTGAATCAGGAGCATCACATAGACGATCCAGTCGGCGATCGTGCTGACGCGCCGGACTCGCGAGCTGCTGAGCCGTCGGACGACGATCATCACCAGTCCTGCGACCGTCAGCAGCCCCAATGAGAGCCCGGTTGCCTCGAGCAGGAATAGACGCCACGGGACGGCGTTCCACCCGAGGATCGCGTCGGGCAGAAGGAAGCCGACGAGGTGGCCACCTAGCACCGCCAGGATGCCGTAGTGGAAGGGCACAGAACTCCAGAAGTGCTGCTTGTTCTCAAGGAACTGAGACGAGAGGCTTGAGTACGAGAACTTGCTCTGGCGGTAGCGTTGCACCGTCACGACCAAGAAGAGCACCATGGCGACGTAAGGAAGCACGCCGAAGAGCACGAAATCACTCACCATCCACCTCCGCCTCGGTCGGAAGCGCAGCAGCGGGGAAGTACCCCTCGATGAGCTTCGTGGTTGCGGCGAGTAGGCCGCGGTAGGGGTTGTCCGGGCGGTCCGCGAGCTTCTCGACCATCCCGCGCACCGCCGGAGCCGTGAACTTCGCGGCGAGCTTCGTAACGGAGGGACTGCGCAGGCGCGCGAGTACGCGCAGGACGTTCGGCAGGTGATCGGGGAGTTCGGTGTTCTCGGGCACGCCGACCTCGCGCATCAGTTCGCGTGCGCGGACGAGGAACGCGCCGCGCGCATACTGCTCTCCGTAGAGCTGCCAGCCGATCTCCAGCGCGCAAACGGGATTCAACTCGAACGTGCGCACGTAGAGTTCTTCGCACTCCGCGAGCGGCGAGTCCGTGAGGAATGCGACGAGCGGACGCAGCATCTCCGTGGCCTCTGCGTTCTCACGCGAGATGGTCGTGAGCGCCGTCTGTGCGGCGACAGCTCGGTCCGCCTTCGGATACTCGTAGAGCGTGGCAACGGCTTCGAGGCCGGCGCGATGAACGGGCAGAGTGACCAGGGGCATATCAGTTGCCCCGCTCGGGCGCCGAGTTGAACCCGAAACCCACAGACGCGCGATGCTCGTGGGGATCTTCCATCATCTCGATCGCCATCTCGCGCTGGAACGGCGGGATGATGCAACGCTCGTCCATGCTGGCGAGCGTCGTCAGACGATAGATCTTGTCGGCCTGCTCCCATGTGCAGTCGGCCTCGGCCAGCGCGCGCTCCGCGGTCTCCTTCGTGACGTCACCCACAGTCAGATGACGCCGCACGAGCCGCACAGCCCACTGCTTGCGCAGAGCGTAGCGAACGACTCCGTCGTTGCCGCCGCCGAAGAGTGACCCGAAGTAGCTGATCGGCGCACGGGCCTTCTCGATGTCACCGAAGAGGTCTTCGATGTCGTTGTCGATGACGTCGTTCTCCTTGCTCGACATCACCGGCAGGAGCGGCGGGACGTAGAAGAGCATCGGGAACGTGCGGTACTCGATGTGCGGCGGCAGCGCGATGCCGAACTCCTTCACGAACGAGTACACCGGCGACTGCTGCGCCGACTCGATGATGCCCTCGTGGATACCGTTCGCGCGGGCGGCCTCGATCACCTTCTCGTCGTGCGGATCGAGGATCATGCGACGCTGCGCATCGACGAGCTGGTCGTCGGGAAGGTTGCCGATCTCGGGCAGCATGTCGGCGTCGTAGAGGAGGTTGCCGAGATAGCGGATGCGGCCGACGCACGAGTGGAAGCACGCGGGCGCCTGGCCCGTCTCGAGACGCGGGAAGCAGAGGATGCACTTCTCGGACTTGCCCGTCGACCAGTTGTAGTAGGTCTTCTTGTAGGGGCAGGCCGACACGCAGGAGCGCCACGCGCGGCAGACCTGCTGGTTGATGAGGACGATGCCGTCTTCACCACGCTTGTAGAGCGCACCTGACGGGCACGATGCCACGCAGGCCGGGTTCAGGCAGTGATTGCAGATGCGCGGCAGGTAGAAGAAGACGAGCCGCTCGATCGACATCATCTGCAGGCGCTGGTTGGGAGTGAGCGCCTCCATGTTCGGGTCATTGCGAGCGTAGATCTGCGAGCCGCCGAGATCGTCGTCCCAGTTGGGACCCGACTCGACATCGATGTGCTCGCCGGTGATCTTCGAGATCGGGCGCGCAACCGGTTGGTCGTCGCCCTCGGGAGCATTGAAGAGCTCCTTGAAATCGTACGTCCACGGCTCGTAGTAGTCGTCCATCGACGGCTGCGACGGGTTGTGGAAGATGTTGGGGATGATGCGCGCCTTACCGGTAGAGCGCAGCGAGAGCGTCTTGCCGTCGGTCTTCCAACCGCCGCGATACGCCTCCTGATCTTCCCACTTCGTCGGATAGCCGGTGCCCGGCTTCGTCTCGACGTTGTTCCACCACATGTATTCGGTGCCTTCGCGGTCCGTCCAGATGTTCTTACAGGCAACGGAGCACGTGTGGCACCCGATGCACTTGTCCAGGTGGAAGACCATCGCGATCTGTGAGCGGACATCCATGGTGGGGCCTCTTCGGAGCGAGTGGGAATGGAGTGACGGGACGCGGGTGTCGGGTCTGAGGAGTCGGTTCCGAGGAACCGTGGCTCACCAGACGAGCTTGGGCAGCTTGCGCACGTAGATCTGCGTGTCGCGGTTGCTGCCCGTCGGGCCCCAGTAGTTGAAGTGGTAGGTGAACTGCGCGTACCCGCCGGCCATGAGGTTCACCTTGAGTCGGGTGCGGGTCATGCTGTTGTGACCACCCGCGCGCTTGTTCCCGCGCAGCGGTGACTTCGGGATCGAGTACGTGCGCTCGGGCGAGTGGTATTGGATGCAGATGCCGCGCGGAATACGGGCACTGACCACGGCCCTGGTGACGACGACACCGTTGTCGTTGTGGACCTCGACCCAGTCGTTGTCTGCGATGTCGAGCGACTGCGCGTCGATCTCATTCATCCACAGCGGATCGCAGCCGCGACCCAGCGTGGTCATGCGCTCGTTCTCGCCGTACGTCGAGTGGATGTGCCACTTGCCGTGCGGTGTCAGGAAGTTGAGCTCGAGTGTCGGGCCCGTCTTCTGGCTGAAGCGCAGGTCGGCGAACTCCGCCGGAGGCGGTCCCGGCTTGTACGTCGGTAGGTGTTCACCGAACTCGAGATAGAGCGGGTGATCAAGGTAGAGATGCTGGCGCCCCGTGAGCGTGCGCCACGGCACCATGCGTTCGCGGTTATACGTGAACGGTGCGTAGGCGCGACCGCCCTCGGTCAGGCCGGACCACATGGGGCTGTTGAGAAGGCGACGCGGCTGGGCCTGCAAGTCCGCGAACTGGACGCGGACGTTGCGATTGCCCTCGGCGAGATCCGCGAGCAGCAGCCCGACCTTCTCCTCCATGTCTTTGTACGAACGATAGGCGAGCTCACCGTTCGTGACCGTCGCCAGCCCAAGGATCACGTTGCAGACATCGCGCCCGCGCTCGAGCGAGAGATGCTCGACCCCGTCGATCTTGCGTGACGGGTTCGACTTGACGAGCGCGTCGTGCACGTCGGCGATGTCGTAGTGCGTGCCGTGTGCGCCGAGCCCGCCCTTCTTCGGCAGCGGCCCATAGGAGACGTAGCGCTCCCAGGTCTTGGCATAGTCGCGCTCGACCACGGCGAAGTTCGGCATCGTCTTGCCGGGGATCGCCTCGCACTCGCCGCGGTACCACTCCTTGATTTCCGTCTGCGCCATCTCGGCGGGCGTGTCATGGAGGAGCGGCGCCGCGATGATGTCGGTGACGGGCCGCGGGAAGTGTTTCTCAGCGACCTTGGAGAAGCGCTTCGCGATGGCCTTGAAAATGTCCCAGTCGCTCTTGCTCTCCCAGCACGGCGGCACCGCTGCGGAGAGCGGATGGATGAAGCTGTGCATATCCGTGCTGTTCAGGTCGTCCTTCTCGTACCACGTGGCTGCGGGCAGGACGATGTCGGAGTAGAGCGCGGAGGTGTCCATCCGGAAGTTGAGATCGACGATCAGATCGAGCTTCCCGGTCGGGGCCTTCTCGTGCCACGCCACCTCGCGCAGCGAGTCCGCGGCCATGTCCTCGGAGATGTGATTCGTATGCGTCCCGAGGTAGTGATCGAGGAAGTACTCGTGCCCCTTCGCGGACGACATGAGCGCGTTGCCGCGCCAGATGAACCACACGCGCGGCCAGTTCTCTTCCGCGTCCGGGTCCTCGATCGAAAACTTGAGATCGCGGTCGACGAGGCTCTTGACGACATGCTTCACGATGCCGGCGTTGTCGGTGGCTCCGGCCGCGCGGGCCTCGTCGGCGACGTCGAGTGAGTTCTTCTGGAACTGCGGGTAGAACGGCAGCCATCCCTGGCGGACGGCGCGCACGTTGGCGTCGATCGTGTGACAGTCCGCGAAGCCGCCCGGCGTCACGCCGTCGGGGACCGTGTGGTAATCGTGCGCGCTCTTCTCGTAGCGCCACTGATCGCTGTGGATGTAGTGCCAGCTCGGCGCGTTCTGCAACCGCACGCCGGTCATCCAGTCCTTCGCGAGCGCGATGCTCGACCACGACTCCATCGGTGCGAGCTTCTCCTGCCCGACGTAGTGGGCCATGCCACCGCCGTTCGTACCGATGCAGCCGCAGAAGATCATCGAGTGCACCGCGGCGCGGTACATGAGGTTCGCGTGGTACCAGTGGTTGACGCCGGCGCCGATGATGACTGTGCACTTGCCGCCGGTGTGCTCGGCGGTGGAGGCCCACTGCCGCGCGAAACGCAGCAGTGTCTTGCGGTCGATACCCGTGTAGCGCTCGGCCCAGGCAGGCGTGTACGACTGGGAGTCGTCGTCGTAGTCCGACGGGTAGTCGCCCTCGAGTCCCTCGCGCGGCACGGCGTACTGCGCCATGAGCAGGTCGTAGACCGTGGCGACCGTGACGGTGGAGCCGTCGGCCAGTTCGAGCTCGCGAGTCGGCACGTCGCGGTGGACGTTGCGGCCCTCCGCGAAGTCGTCGAGACGGACGCGCGCGCGACTCTCCACGTCACCGAGGAACGTCAGCGCGGCCTGGATGTCGCTGCCGTCCTTGCCGTCCTTCGGGAGCAGATTCCACTTGCCCTTCGTCTCGCCCCAGCGGTGTCCGACGCTGCCCATCGGCATCTTCGGGCGGCTGTCGTTCTCATCCCAGACGAGGAACTTCCACTCGCCGTTCTCTTCGTCGGCGTAGTTCGCGACGCGACCCGCGCGGAGAAGCTGCCCCGCTTCCCACTGGTCGCCGTTCTTCGTCAGTTCGACGAGGAAGGGCGAGTCCGAGTAGATGCGCGTGTAGTCGAGGAACGACTGCGTCTGCTGTTCGTGGTGGAACTCCTTGAGGATGACGTGGTTGACCGCCATCCACCATGCGCCGTCCTGTCCGGCGTTCAGCGGGATCCACTCATCCGCGTACTTCGCGACCTGTGAGAAGTCGGGCGAGAAGACGACCATCTTCGTGCCGTTGTGGCGCGCCTCGGCTGCGAAGTGGCAGTCGGGCGTGCGCGTCATGTTCAGGTTGCTGCCCATGACGGCGAGGAACTTGGCGTTGAACCAATCGGCCGACTCGTTGACGTCGGTTTGCTCGCCCCAGATCTCGGGCGACGCGTTCGGCAGGTCGCAGTACCAGTCGTAGAACGAGAGGCTCGTGCCGCCGATCAACTGCAGGAACCGCGAACCCGACGCGTAGCTGATCATCGACATCGCGGGGATCGGCGAGAAGCCAGCGATGCGGTCGGGGCCGTGGTCCTTGATCGTCTGCACGCTCGACGCTGCGATGATCTCGAGGCACGTCTCCCAATCGATGCGGCGGAGACCGCCCTTGCCGCGTGCGCGTTGCCAGCGACCGCGCTTCTCGGGGTCGTTGACGAGCGAGCGCGACGCGGCGACCGGGTCGTCATGCTGCGCGCGCGCCTTGCGCCAGAGGTCGAGCATCGCGCCGCGGATGTACGGGTACTTCACGCGCAGCGGGCTGTAGAGATACCAGGAGTATGAGATCCCGCGCTGGCAGCCGCGCGGTTCGTACTGCGGCAACTCGCTGTCGATGATCGGATAGTCGAGTGCCTGCATCTCCCACGTGACGATTCCGTCCTTCACGTGGATGTTCCAGGAACACGAGCCCGTGCAGTTGACGCCGTGTGTGGAGCGCACCACCTTGTCGTGCGACCAGCGGTTGCGGTAGAACTCCTCCCACTTCCGCGCCTTGGCATCGACCGCGTCGTAGATCCAGCGATTGCTCGAGGACATTACTTGCTCTCCATCACGAGGCGACGGCGGACACCGCGGAAGCGGCGACGCCAGATCAGGTCGAACCCGACAAGAATGACGGCGGCGCCGGCCATGCCGGCGATCAGGAACGCGAACGCGCCGTGGCCCGGAGTCGGCCGGCCGCTCTCGGCCGTCGACTTTAGGTACGCCACCATCGAGAGCACCTCATCCGACTCGAGCGGGTGATCCGCGAAGATCGGCTGCATCGTGAGTGACGGTGGCGCGGCCAGCCACGCGGCCAACGGCTTGCGTCCTTCGAGGCGCGAGTAGACGTCGGTGAGATCCGGGCCGAGACGCCCGCCGCCGAAGCCGCCCGTGCCGTCCACCTGGTGGCAACCGATGCACGCCGGCGCGCCGCTCGCGATGGCGGTTCCGCCGTTGTAGAGCGCGCGACCGTAGGCGACGTCTTCCTCGGTCAGTGGGCGATCACTCAGTTGCAGTCCGACGAAGCGCGACTTCTCCTTCGCGGACTCGACGACGATCAGTTCGACGAGCTTCGTCGCGAGATCCTTCGTCAGCCCCGGCAGCGTGGGCATCACCTGGTCCTTCGCCTCGCGCTTCAGTTCGAGCGCGTACGCGTCGCCGCCGTTGATGACGCGCGCCGGGTTGACGATGAACGTCGCGAGCCACTCGGGGCCCTGGCGCTCCGTCACGCCCTTCAGGTCAGGGCCGGTGAGCCGCCCGCCGCCGATCGTGTGGCAGCTCGTGCAGTTCGCCTTGAAGTAGTTGACGGTCTCCTCGGAGACATCCTGCGCGAGCGCGGGTGCGGCCAGAGCGCCCGTGACTAAGACAGCGGCGAGCAGCGTTCGACCGGTTCGGGAGATCTGCATGGACGGTGGTCCTCCGACTTCACCGTCCTTGTCCCGAATCCCGTGCCGGACTTGCACTGCGCGATGCCGTCTGGCCGTAAGTCGCGCGTGCGCAGTTACTTATGCGGGAAGCGTCTAGCGTTGAGGCTGCCTTCCGCCGCGTCGCCGCGTATGCGCCTCTGGGGGGCTGACCGGCGTAAGTGCTGACGAGGAAGGAGCTTGGCGGCGCATACGAGCGTATGCGCCGAAGGCCGCCCAAGCGGCGGCAACCGACGATACGGAGCCAGGACAGTTTCGGCAGAGTTCGGAGCAGTGGCATCGACACAGCGACGGCCAGCCTCCGAACTCTGCCGAAACTGTCCTGGCTCCGTATCGCCCCTCAGGGAGTGACGCGACGCATTCCGGGGACGAGGTCGAAGTCGCGATCGTATGAGCAGAGCAATGCCGCGCCGGACGCGCGATAGACCGCGGCGTGGAGCGCGTCGCGGGCGGTTAGGCGTGGGATCTCGGAGAGCAGCGCGCAGGCGACGTCCATGACCTCGGCCGTGATGGGGAGGACGACCGGGATTACCTTCCGCGCGAGCAGATAGATCGCCTCGCCCCGCTGCCACTGCCGGATGGCGCGGTATCGATGGAGGATCTCCTGCAGCACCTCGGCGTCGATCGCAGCTTCGACCTCCCCGACCGCCACGCGCTCGAGCAGCGCCGCGCTCGGTGCCTTGTGGGGGTGTTCGGCGCCCGCGGCGTACATGAGGACGTTGGCGTCGAGGAGCATCATCGCGGCTGATCCTCATCGGAACTCGAACCGGAGTTCGTGTCTGGCATCAGCTCCGCCGGTGACGGCACAGACTCCGCGATCATCTCTTCGACCGTGCCGACGGGGAGCCCGAGAGCGACCAACTCCTGCACGGCGGCCATCCGCTCCTCCACATCGTGCAGACCGTAGGTCTCGGTGACGGCCTCGCGCACGAGGCTCCCCAGACTCGTTCCGCGTCGTGCCGCCAGTTCGGTCAAGCGGCGATGCTGCTCGGGCGAGAGCAGGATGGTCGTCTTCTTCGAGAGTGCCATATACGCCTCCATAGGTGGAGCATATCACATGGCGCCGACGGACAGTCGTGATGAGAGACCGTACTCTCGCGACGCGACAATCTGACTTGACAGCCATCGATATGACATATATGTTGATGACATGGAACGCACGACCGTCTACCTCGACGCCGAACTGAAGCGCAGACTCAAGGATGCCGCCGCACAAGCGCGTGTCAGCGAGGCCAGCATGATTCGGGAGGCTCTGACCCTCTATCTCGTGAAGAACGAACGCGTGGCCCTGGTGCCGGTGGGGCGGTCGTCCGATGGCGGAGTCGCGAGTCGCGATGAGCAAGCGCTCGAAGAACTCGGCTTCGGGCGCGAGTGACCATCAGGCTTTCTCGTCGATGATTCTCGCTGACACCAGCGGCCTCTTGGCGCTACTCGATGCTGGCGAGCCGCGGCACGACGATGTGCGGCGTGCGGTCGAGAGCGACTCCGGCCCGCTGCTGACGATCGACTTCGTGCTGGCCGAGACCGACTTCTTGGTCCGCTCCCGGCTCGGCGAAGGCGCCGGACGCGCGTTCATCGCTCAGGTCTGTGCCGGTGCGCTCCAGCGCGAGCCGGTGACCCCCGCCGATCTCTCGCGCGCCGCTGCGATCCTCGCGCAGTTCGCAGATCAGAGCTTCGGCCTGAACGACGCCACCCTCATGGCCGTCGCCGAGCGACTCGGCACGCCGGTCCTGACGCTCGACCGCCGGCACTTCGGAGTGTTCCGGACAGAGAAGGCCACCGCCCTCGCGCTGCTGCCCTGACGCGACTCTCGCGCTGTGCCGCACTGACTCCCCACCCGCGTTGCGCGTTGCCGGATGACGTGACACTCTTCGACTACAGCACCGGCGCGAAGTTCAGCGCCCGAGCGCCTTCAGGATCTCGCGCGCTTCTGGCACGTCGCCGACCGTCTCGATGATGTTGCGTGCGACCTTCTCTGCGCCGTCGATGTCGCCGGACAGGCCGAGTGAGATGGACTCGATGAACGCGCAGAAGAGTTGCTGCTGCCGCGCGGAGGGGTCTTCGGCGGCAGCCAGTGTTGCCTTCGCCATCTGCACCATCGGAAGGGCTTCCTTGGCGGTCGCTTCGTCCTCCGACCGGCGGAGTACGAGCGCTGCGACGCCGAGGTTCGTCTTCATCCCCTTCGGATCGAGCGCGAGAGCGGCGCGCCACGCTCCCTCGGCTTCGTCCGCTTGCTTGAGGAACGCGTGGGCCGTCGCGATCAGCATGCGCTTGTGCGCAGCGTCGCCGTGTTCGAGCCACTCGTTGCCCAGTGTGACAACGTCGTCCCAGCGACCGGAAATTGCCAAGACCCTGGCAAGGACGTCCCACGTATGCCGCACGCCGGCGTCCTTGGCGATCGACCGCCGCAGCGTCGCCTCGGTGGCCGACGCGTCCTGATAGACGAACCACTGCACGCATGCGATCCCCTGGAGCGCGCGCGCCGCCTTTCGCGTGTCGCTCCCGCTCGAGCCCACCATCCGCCGGAGTCGTGTCACACCCGCTTGGACGTTCGCCTGCGCGGTCTCTGTCAGCGTCGAGAACCCGAACACTCGCTTGCGTCCTCTCGCGGCCGGGTTCGGTCGCATCGCAGATTTCAGAGCGAGAATCGTCGCGGCGTAGGGGGATGCCGCTACGGTCTGGAGAGCCCTCTCTTGGTCGGCGTCGGACTGCGCCGCCGTCGCAGCGCCGGACGGATCGCGCACGTCGCGAACGCGAAACGCCCATGCGCGTCGCGCATACGCGGACGCCGCGCGCGCGCCTGAGGCGGCTGCGTCCTCGAGCGCCGCGATGGCCGAAGTGTAGCTCTCAAGAGCAGCGTCTAGCAGCGCCGCGTCGACGTCCGAGGCGCGGTCCGCGTTGCGGCCGAGCCAGTCATCTGCTTCCTCGAGCGCGGCGAAGCGTCGCTCGGCCAGTTGCCCGAATGCGCGCAGCGCCGCGACATCCCCCGCCGCCACGTCGCCTGCCCACGCATTCCGCGCAGCCGCCTGCGCCTTCGTGATGGCGGCTGCGCCACCCGCGTCGTCGCCCGCGGCGACCAGCGCAAGGCCGAGCGATGCGAACGCTTGCCCGTCGTCCGCGTCCTCGCTCACCCGCTTCCGGAGGAGCGCGACGGCGCGTGCGAGCGACTCCTTCTCGTGCTCGCCGTCGTCCGCGCGTCGGTACGCGGTCGCGAGGTCCATCCAGCGCTTCGCGTTCGCGGCGTCCGCATCGACTGCGTTCCGCAGAGTCGCGACGTCGTAACGCAGATCGTCGTAACCGCCCGCCCGTACCACGCCGTCCATCCCCGGCACGTAGTACCAGCCGGGGTGCATGACCGACGGGAACCGCACCAATCGTCGCAACTGATCACGATCGACCGACTTCTCCTGAGCACGCGTCGGCAGCGTGCACAACGCAGCGACAGCGACCATCGTTACCGCGACGAGTGCAGCAATTGACTTCGTGAGCATGATGACTCCCTTCCGGCGGCCCCCCGTCCCCTGATCAACCAACCCGGCACGCGATTTCGACCCCTCGAAGAGCCGCGATCCACCCAGGTCTCTCGTTCCCCATCCCATCCCATCCCCCCGGGGCTACTCAAGCAGTTCCTTGAACTCCGGTCGCTTGCGCGCGGCCTCGAGATCGGAGTCGCTCCTCGCCATCTCCTTGAATTTCGGATCGACAGTGATGGCTGCGGCGAGCGCCGCGTGGCTCTTCTTGAACTGCCGGCGCAGCGCCTGCGCGCAAGCCAGGTTGTAGAGCCCGCTCGACCAGTTCTCTTGGCCGTTCCGCTTCCCGAGTGCGATCGCCTTCTTGAGCACCTTCACGGCCTCCGTGAGCTTGCGACGAAAAACAAGCGACGTGCCCAGTCCATCCAGCGCCGCCCAGCGGAGATCCTCCGAGAGCGGCGACACGCGCGTCTTGTGCAACTTCAGCGCAGCCCGATAGCCCTTCTCCGACACCTCGTAGTCCGACTTCTGCAGCCCGAGTTCGCCGCGCAGGTAGGCGAGGAAGCTGGAGTTCGCCTCGAGGTCCGGCCTCGCATCGAGCGCTGCGAGGCCGTCGTCCGGGCGATCTGCGTCCTGCGCCGCGAGGATCGTCCCGATGAGTTTCCCGCGCTCGACCGACCAGCGGCCCGCGGGGATACCGAAGCGTCGCAGATGGGACCGGACCCACTCGCCACCCGGATCGCCTTGCGGGAACGACAGCAAGACCACGAGTTTCTCGCTCACGTACAGGAACTCCGGATACCGCGCTGACGGACTGCCGGAGTCGCCGTACAGGTAGCTCTTCATCCACGCTTCGAAGAACTTCGGTACGCCGTCCGCGTACTCGAACCACATCAGCGAACCGGCCTTGCCACCTTCCGCCTGAAACGACTGGCTAGCCTTGCGCGTCGACTCGCCGAGACCCTCGAGAAGCCGCTTCAGGGCGTCGGGGAGCTGCTTCGGACCGAGGGCGGCGGGACGGGGAGTCTGGAAGAACGCCCACGGCTGGCGCGCGGCAGTGGGCAGCCCTTCGACTTCCTTCACGTTCTCCGGCAGGTCGTCCTTCGCGACTCGCAGCGACTCGAACGTGAGCTTCGGCCCCCGCTCGACCTCCTTGGCGTAGATCGCTGGCGACGTGCTGATCGACGCGAAGGAGAGGGCGAGCAAGAGTGCGGCGGTGAGCGCTCGGATCGTCATGCGGGCGATCGTAGTCGAGAGCGTCCTCCCGTGCTACGCACGTAGGCGCCAAGTTCGTAGAGCGTCGAGGCACCGATCCGATCCGATGCGCCCGACTGCGGACGTCAGTCGGACTGTCGCTCCAACTGCTCCACGTCGAGTCGGTCCTTTGGGCGATTGCTCGCACGCTTGTTGCGAATGAGAGCGTCGCGGCCGATGACCGCCAACGGGATGTCGTCGATCTTGGTCGAGATTCGCGTCTCCCACGCGTCCTCGAATGACACGCCGGAATTCTCCGTCAGGATGTCGATTCTGCGAGGTGCTAGACCGAGTTGATAGACCGTACCCGGTCGCGCGAAGTCGTCGGCCGTGACGCCGTGGGCAACGAGCGGCGCCCCGAAGTCGGCGAGCGCAGCCATGACGCGCGTCGCGTTCGTCGGCGTGGGGCGCACGAAGACGTCGAGATCGAGTGTTGCTCTAACGTACCCGTGCCGAGCCAATGCGTGCGCACCGATCAGTACGAAGTCGACGCCGGACCGGTGGAACGCGGCGAACAAGTCGAGGAAGTCATCCGGGAGCGCGTTTGCGGCTTGAGAGCGCGTCACGTGGCGCGCCGCAACTCCCCCGGCCACTCTGCGCGAGGGACATTTGGCAGCGAGTGACCGCCCAATAGCCACGCCGCGAGCGTCGCCGTCCAGACGGCGCGTATGCGCTCGTCCGGCGTGAGAGACGACACGTCGAGATCCGGGTGTTCGCCGCAGCGTGAGACCCGCCCGGGCCACGCGTGCCTCTGCGCACGGCGCGCCTTCCGCGCTGCTTCGGTGTCCACGCTCGTCATGGACATCAGCATACCATTGCATCCGTCGTCCGCGTCGATGGGGACACGGGTTCTTGTCCGTGTCACCGGAGATGGGCGCTGCAACTGGGAACACTGATCGCGCGTGCCTGTCGATGGGCTCGAATCGCGAACGACGAGGAACTGGACGTCCATCCGTAGTAATTGTCGGGAGTTCAGGCCGTGCGCTTCGTGGCCGTCCTCTTGGTGGTCTTCTTCGCCGGTTTGCGGCGCGTCGCGGGAATGACCTTTTCGTACGCGGCAATGAACTTCTTCGCCGTGATCCGAGCGACCGTTGCACCGACGACGTCGAGTGGCACTCGCTCGAGTTTCTTCACGCGAATGCATGATTTGCCCATGTCGAGTCGGTTGCCGGTTGCCTTCCAGTCTTCGCGGAACCGGACGACCTCGTCCTCGTCGCAATACATGCAGAAGAGGTAGAGCGAGACCGAGCCCTTGCGCGCCGCAACGGATGCGAACGGCAGCGGTTGCTTCGGGTCGCAGTGGTATCCAGCCGGGTACGCGCAGTGCGGCAAGAAGAACGCGGGCATGCCGTATTGCAGACCTTCTTCAAACGCGGGATCGGCGTTCTCGCGGATCGTCGCGAGGAGCGCGTTGACCAATTCCAACTGGTTCTCTGGAACGGTCGCCAGGTACTCATCGATGGTGGTCGGTTTGGTTGCCATGTGCCGAAGCGTACCGGAATCGCGGAATCGATGCGCTTCTCAGCGCTCGAACGACAACCGGTCGATGTCGAGCTGACGCATGATTCGCTGGAGGGCGGCGCGCGTCAGGCCGCAGCGACTGGCGGCGTGTGTGACGTTGCCGTCGCAGCTCTCGAGAGCGCGCTCGACAAACTCGCGCTGGAAGCGCTGCAGGGCGCGGCGCTTGCCCTGTTCGTAGTCATCCGGAGTCTCGTCGGGTGGCGTCCACTCGGCGTTTCCGAGCCCGAGATGGTGCGGGAAGATGCGATCGCCGCCGCAGACCACAACAGCGCGCTGCACGGTGTTTGCGAGTTCGCGGACGTTCCCGGGCCAGATGTGCGCGCGAAGAGCGTCGAGTGCGGAGGGCATGAGTTCGGGGACGCTCGCGTTCACTCCCAGGCAGTCGCGCGCCGCGCGTGCAAGGAAGTGGCGGGCAAGCGGTTCGACGTCGGACATGCGTTCGCGCAGTGCCGGCAGCCGCAGCGAGACCACGCGCAGTCGATAGAAGAGATCTTGTCGGAACGATCCCTCGCGAATGAGCTCCTCGAGGTCGCGATTCGCCGCGGCCACGAGTCGGAACTCGACCGGGACATCTCGTGCGCCTCCGAGTGGTCGGACGATCTTGTCCTCCAACACACGCAGGAGTTTGCCCTGGAAACTGAGCGACATCGACGCGATCTCATCCAAGAAAACAGTGCCGCCGCGGGCTTCTTCGAAGAGGCCGCGACGTGCGCTCTCGGCGCCAGTGAACGCGCCCTTCTCGTGACCGAAGAGCTCGCTCTCGAGCAGCGTGTCGGGAAGCGCCGCAGCATTCACTGCCAGGAACGGTCGGTCGGCGACCGCGCTGCGCGCATGGATCTCGCGCGCGATCAACTCCTTGCCGGTGCCGGTCTCGCCTTCGACCAGAACAGGCACCGGTGCACGTGCGACGCGTCCGACGAGGTCCAGGACGGCGCGCATGCGCGGGTGTTCAGCGACGATGCCGTTCGTGTTGGCCGGGATCGGCGCGTGCCGCGTGGCGAGGACCTGCCGTCCGAGCCGTGTTACGAGCCCAACGATCTCCTCGTTGTCGAACGGCTTCGTCAGGAAATGCGAAGCACCGTGGTGCATGCACCAGACCGCGGCCTGGATCGTCCCGAAGCCGGTGAGGATGACGACTGACGTTCCCGGCCAACGCACCTGGATCTCCGCGAGGAGTTCGGTTCCCGACATGCCCGGCATTTGCAGGTCCGTCAGCACGACGTCGGCTCCCGAGCGACCGATCTCCTGCAGCGCTTCGCGCCCCGACGACGCAACGGCGACTTCGGCTCCGAGCGGAGCGATTAACAGGCGCAGTCCGAGGCAGATGTCCGACTCGTCATCGACGACGAGGACGCGCAATCCGTCGAGGGGCTTCGGCGGGGGGCTCACACGGTCACCTTAGCGATCATCCGGAGCCGCACGCGGAAGACGGTTCGACCCGGCGCTGACGCGAGTAACTCGATGTTGCCGCTGTGCAATTCTGCGATGCGCCGCGCGGTCGGAAGCCCGAGTCCCGTGCCCTCGCCACGTGGCTTGGTCGAGAAGAACGCATCGAAGACGCGCTCGCGCGCCTCGGCGGTGATCCCCGGGCCGGTATCGATGACGTCCGCGATGAACGCTTCATCCGTGTCGTGCGTCTTGATCGTGACGGTCGTCGGCTTTCCGTTCGCGGCCTGGACGGCGTTCAGGATCAGGTTGACGAAGAGTTGTCGGATCTGGATCTCGTCGCCCGTGATGACGTCGTATCCCGCTCCGAACTCCGTCTCGACGGAGACGCTGGCTCGCTCGGCGAGCGGCCGCACGAAGTGAGCGACGTCGTGGATGACGTCATGCAGATGAACCGGACCGGCCTCGGGCGCGGAGTCCGTCGCATAGCCCAGGAGCTCGCCGATGGAGTGTCGGCACGTCTCGGTGTTGCGGACGATCACGTCGGCGTGGTCGCGGAACGGTGAGCCCTCCGGAAGCGAGTCCGCGAGCATTTGCGCAAACATACGGATTGACGTCAGCGGGTTGTTGAGTTCGTGCGCCATGACGGCCGCGACTTCACCGAGAACGCTGAGACGCTCCTGGTGGATGTCGCGCTCGTCCTGTTCCACGCGTTCGGTGATGTCGCGGGCGAGGAGCACACGGCCGCGGGCGCCCTCGCCGTCCGGGGGGAGTTGCGTGGCCGTCACTTCGTAGACCCGCCGGCCGACATCGAGCACGCAGGATGACGTGATGCCCTTGCGATGTAGCAGGCACGTCGAGCACGACTTCTCGTCTCCCTTCTGGCGGCAGACGTAGTGGGAAGAGAGGGCGTCGTCATCGCGCTTCAGCACATCGAGGAGCGGCCGTGCTGCTGCGTTCGCGAGCACAGGTTTGCCGTCCGCATCGAGGACGACCAACCCGTCGCGCATCGTCTGGATCACGGTGTCGAGCCGCTCGTGCTGGGTACGCAGTTCGCGTTGCTGTACGCGGAGCTCCTCGGCCGCGCCGCGCAGCCGACTCGTCTTCTGCGCCACCGACTCCGCCATGTGATTGAACGAGCGCGCGAGTTCACCGATCTCGTCTGCGCCGTCGGCCTCCACACGGACGTCGTAATCGCCTGCGCGGATCTTGCGCGCGGCTTCGCGTAACTCGCTGAGCGGTCGCACGAGGAACTGCATCGGGAAGAAGAGGAGCGCCGCGCAGAGGAGCGTCAGGATTACGCCGACGCCGAGAAAGCGGCTCTGCAGGCCGGAGACCGGCGCGAAGACATCGACCGTGCGCATCCGCATTCGCACTTCCCAGTTGTTCTCGTCGATCGTGATGTCGCGTGCGAAGTGCCCGTCGGATGCGCTCGCGGCGCGCGTGCTGCGTTCGTCGTCGAGGCGCACAGAGATGAACCCGTTCTTGCCCTCGCGCGGGATCAGGCTGCGGCCGGTTGGGTCCACGACTCGCAGCGACGTCGGCGTGCGCGCGGCGACGCTCTGACCTCCCGTGGGAGGCAGCCCTGCAAGTGACGATGCCACCCACACGTTCGGCGAGACCCACGCGACGAGCCGCCCGATGGGTTCGCCCCCTTCGAGTCGCAAGAGTGGCGTGGAGATGGCCTGCCGCGGAGTCGCGGGCGCGTCGGCGACCGTCAGCAGATCGCTGTGCCAGATCCCCGTCTTGCCGCGCGCCTGCTGCAACACCGACTCGATCACGGGCGCGTCGCCGTGGTCGGCGTGGACGAGAACCTCGCCCTCCGTCGAGACGAGTGTCAGGCCGACGAACGACTCGACGAGCGGGAGCTTGTTATCGAGTAGATGCGTGCGGAGCTCCGACGCATACGCATCTCGCTCCGCGGGGTCATCCGTCTGGAGCAGCGCCTCGACCCGCTCACGGATGAACCCGTCCGAGGCGAAGTCCTCGGCGCGCCGTCCGAGCAGGTGGAGTTGTCCGCCCAGTGCCTTCGCCGTCGCGCGGCATTGGATGTCGATGCGCGCGTCGATCTGCTCCTCGAGCGCCGAGCGCGCGGAGCGCGAGATCAGGAACCCGCCGACGCCGAACGCCAGCAGGCACAGCCCCGCGAATGCCAGGGCCAGCTTGTACTTGACGGAGACGAAGTGGAGGGGATCGCGCATGGGAGCCAGTTGGGCGGCCCCCAGGATGGACGTGCCGGCTCCCTCGCGCCGTGACTGTGGTCACATTCCGTCGCGTGGCTTCATCTCCGCCAACTGGCCCTCCGGCTCCGATGCAGTCTGTGCGCGTACGATGACGTCTGGCATCGTCCGTGGCCAGCGCCGCGTGCCTCTCGTCCACTTGGATACGCGATCCGGGAGGCGCATCCGCGACGTCACGCTGCTGGGGGACGGCACCGCTGTGCTCATCTGCCGCGGTGGCAGACGGACGTGCTGTGCCCACATCATCTGATGTCCATCGAGCGACTTGAGTCACGCGGGTTCATTCTGGTCAATTGCGTCGTCGTGAAGAACGCCAGGCATGTCCTTCGACGAGCACGCGGCGAGAGGCTCGGCGCGCGGCTGCGTGCCCGTGTGGGCCGCACGGCACATGGGAACGCACGTCGATGTCCTGGGCGCACGCGATCGCCGATGTCGTCGGGGATGCGGTTCACGTGATGGCTTGGCGGTCAGTCGTTGTGGCGCTCCACGAGGTACCGGCCGTGGATATCCCCGGTGGCGAGGACCGTCGGCGAGGACCGTCGGCAAGGTCCAACTCAAGGCCGATACAGCGCCAGGACAGCTTCGGCAGCGCTCGCGGTAGATGAACTCGGACGCAGCCCAGGACTGTCCTCACTCGAGGGCCGTCATCACTTCGTGAGTCTGACCCGGATCGAGTCGGGATATGTGCGCGCTCGGTCCCCGGTGCGCAGCGTGCTCTCGAGCATCTCCACGACGTCGGGCTTCGGCGTCCAACGGCGCGGCATGCCGCTGCCGGTTGAGATCTCGATGGGGCCGCCGCCCATCAACACGGGGTCCCAGAAGAGCAACACTTCCCGCGGCTTTCCGGCGACGCTGCGGATCACGACGCGCCCCTCCGACGCCGTCGCGCGCACTCCAGTGACGTCGCGCGGGGAGAACCCTCCGTCCTCGTTCGACCATCCGGTACCGCCGGAGATCCTCGTGATCTGCAGCCATGCTCGTGTCGCGCGGTGGGCGTTCAGCGCGCGAAACTCAAGCGTCGCTGGCGACGGTTCGCGACGCTGCCGCGAGAACCAATCGAGAAGCAGCGGATAGCGCCACGCCATGCGCTCGTGGCCAATCAGTCCGGCTTCGTAGTAGACGAGCGGCGCGTTCCAGGTGCGGAGCTTCGCCGCCGCCGCGCGACTATTGGTGGTGTTGAGCCCGTCGAAACGCCCCTCCATCACGTGCAACGGCAGCCTGCGCAGATTGGAGAGCAGCATGAAGCGAGTCTTGCCATCTCTCGCCCTCGCACGCCAGACTGGACCGTGGATCTCGGGCGCCGCCGCCGCCCAGCGGTCCGTGTGACACGTTGCGAGTGACCACGTCTTCGCGCCGCCCATCGAAATCCCGGTTACATAGACGCGATTCGGATCGACGTTGTGCCGCAGCGAGATGCGGCGCACCACCGAGAGCACCTTCTCATCGTCGTCGCGGGTCCGCGGCGCGCCGGACGTTCCCCCGAAGCGTGGGCACACCAGAATGGCTCCGGCTCCGGCGGCAGCCTCGCGCCACACGTCGAAGTCGTAGTCGGGACGGCTGTACTGCCCGTGCAGCACCACGAGGAGCGGATACGTTCGCCACCCGCAGTAGCCCGGCGGGAACTGCAGATGCGCCCCGTCCACGAGACCGGGCTGCGGTGCGGGATCGAAGTCCGGTGCATGTCGCACTGCCGCCGCAACCGCACGCCAGTCGGCTTCGCCGGCCAGCGTGTTCGCGGGCTCGTGACCGCGCAGCACATCTCGGACGCGCTTCTCCAGCGCAAGGAACGCGGCCGGGTCACTGAGCGCGAGCTCCGGCAGGTCGGCGCCGTAGGTCAATGCGCAGCGCACCCGTGCGAGCGACGCGACCGGGTCGTCGTCGATGAGATCCTCGTGGCTCAGCACGAACTGGGCACGGACCGGGTCCGGATCGAAGGGGGTGGGCCACGCGATGGCGGGTGCCTTCTCTCGGAGAGCGGCGACCAATTCGTGGAGCGCGTCGAACGCGTCATCCTCCTCCTCCTCCTCCTCCTCCTCCACCGGATCGAGGCGCTCCCAGCCCACCTGTACGGCGAGGTCTGACGGGGCAGAGGGCACGTTCGCCAGACCCGGATAGAAGTGTGTC
>JAJRPF010000032.1 GCA_024280885.1 Planctomycetota bacterium
CACGCGATGCCCAGGCATCGCCATTGCCAGAGACGAGAAGAGCGCGCGCCCCTCCTCGGGCGCGAAGTGCAGGTCGTCGATCAAGACGATCGTCATCCGGTCCGCAGCCAGTGAGTGCGTCGCGCGGACAAAGCACGTCTGGAGCGAGCCGGACGTCAGGGCCTGCGCGTCCTCCGGTGCGCCTTCTCCGCGTAGGAGCGCGTCGAACGCCGGGACCAGGATCTGGTTGTCGGGGAGGTACGCGGCGCTGCCGGCTTCGCCGAAATGCTCGCGGTACGCGGCCGAGAAACCACCGTCCGCTGTCGCGGCGCCGCCGGGCGGATAGCTGCCGAAGAGGAAGTTGAGGTCCTCGCCGTCGGCTTGCAGACGCGCGAGGAGTTCGTCCACGAGACGGCTCTTGCCGATGCCGGCCTCGCCTTCGAGCAGCACGACCTGACCGTCTCCCGCCTTCGCCGCCTCAAAGAGAGCGCGCAACTTCGCGATCTCCTTCTCGCGGCCGTAGACAGCCGTTTCACGCGGGATGCGGACGCGGCGGATCGGGCGTTTCGTCGTCGCCTGAATCGCTCGTGCGCGCGCGTGCCACCAATCCGAGTCCTCGCCCTCTTCGAGGACGGCGAGGAGTTCGTCAGCGGAGGCGAAGCGCTCGTCGGCCTTCTTCGCCAAGAGCGTGTGGACGACCTCTTCGAAGAACGCGCTGAGTTGGGGATTGATGTCACCGAGGCGGCGCGGCTCGTCTTCGCGCACACGCTTCATCACGGCGGCGAAGTTGTCGCCGCGGTACGGGTGTTGGCCGGTGGAGAGTTCGTAGAGGAGCAGACCGAGTGCGTGCAGGTCGGTGCGCCCGTCCACGTCACCGCCGTCGAATTGCTCGGGCGCTGCGTACTCCACCGATCCGACGAAGGCGCCTGATTGACTGAGGCGGATTGCCTCGTCGGCCAGTCGCGCGACGCCGAGATCCATCACCTTCACGACGTGGTCTCTCGTAATGAGCACGTTCTCGGGCTTCATGTCGCGGTGCACGACGCCCGCCGCGTGGATGGCGGAGAGTCCCTTGCAGATCTCGCGCGCAACATGGCGGCAGAGTTCCTCGGGAACTTTGTCGAGTTCCACCTGCAACGCAGCCAGCGTCTGCCCCTCGACGTACTCCATCACGAGGAAGTGCGAGCCGCCGATCGCGTCGCAATCGAGCGTCCGCACGACGTTCTCGTGCGTGATGGTCTGCCCGAGTTGCGCTTCCCGCATGAAACGTTTGAAGAAGCCCGGGGTGTCCAACAAGTGCGGATGGACGACCTTCAGCGCGACGTGGTCCCCCGTCGTCAGTCCCGGCGCGCGATCGACGATCGTCGCGGCGTACACCTTCCCCATCCCGCCCGCGCCGAGCTCACGGTCGATCAAGAATGGTCCGAGTCGTTCCCCTTGCATGGTCGGAAGTCTACCGACCGGGGGGAGATACGGAGCCAGGACAGTTTCGGCGGAGTTCGGCGCAACGCGCTTGAGCCGGCGAAGGCGAACCTCCGAACTCTGCCAAGACTGTCCTGGCTCCGTATCGCCCGTTCTCGACACCGGGATGTCGGAGAGAGCGCCGTCTCTCAGATCGTACCCGGGCGTCGGCGGGCTACCTGGCCCCGGGAAGAGACGTCGTTGCTCCGCCGCCGACCGGGGACGGCGGAGCGGTGTCTTGGATTCGACGGCGCCGCCCCGCGGTCCCCGTCGAGCGGCGGACCGAGGGCGTCGCAACAGCCGAGCAGTTGGGCCGCCCGTCACCGGGCACCATCCAAGTGGAGCGTCAAACTCGTTCTCGGCTCCGTATCGACGGGTACCGGACCAGCCCGCGCGGCGGAACGAAGTGCAGCCGTGCCGTGCGAAGCGGAGCGAGCACAGACAACACGTGACCTACCGCAGTTGCACGGATCGGCGCACGCAGTGCGCCCCATCCGCAACCTGCCGACGCCGGGCCCGACCGGGCCAGAGACGCGGCACCGCTTCTCGCGACGAACCCCCTCGGCCCGGTCGGACCCGGCGTCTGTAGGTCACCACTCGGACAGCACCCAGGCCTTCCAGACCTTCTCCATCTCCTCGATCAACTCGTACTCGTACACCTGCGTCCACGGATCGTCATCGCGTAGCCCCCCTCGCTTCAGGGCCTTCACGAAGTCCGCGAACTTCGCCTCGTCCTGCGCGATCAACCAGGTGACGAGCCCGTACGCACCGCCCTCTTCCGCCGGGCCGTAGTCGCCGATCTGCATCTTGAGGAACATGCGCATGGAGGGGAACGAGCCGTTCTGGATGGCCTCGATGCAACGCTCCTTGCGCTCGTCCACGTCGTCCGAGTTGCCCTTCTTCTTCTTCTTCTTGCGCCGCTTGTCCGTCGTGCCCCCTGCCGCCCGCGCGGTCTTGCCGCCGACGCAACTCGCGAGGTGCTCGCCCATGACCTCGAACTCGATCCACTGACCGAGTCCCTCCTCCATCCACGTGGGAGGCTTCTTGCCACCGCCCCAGATCTTCCAGACAGCGAGGTGCCCCACCATGTGGACCGTCGAATACCACATGCCCTCGACACCGCGGTTCGGGAAGCGCAGTTGCGTCGGGATCGGGCGGTCGCGCCAGACGCCGCCGCCGGTCTCGAGCTTCGCGAACTTCATCCACGCCGCGCTCATGCCCCACTGCTTCGACATCTTGTCGAGCACCGGGAGGTACTTCAGGTGATCGGCCATCGTGATCGTCGGAGAAGGCTCGCCCCACAGACTCTCGCGACGAGTCAGTTCGAGAATGCGCGCGTACGCCGCGTCGAGTGACTCGGCCCGTTGGGCGAGATCGCGATCGTTCGTCCCGTCCACGAGCAGGAAGTGATCGGTGGCGTAGACCTCGACGGGCGTGCCGAGCTTCGCGCTCCACTCGTTCTTCAGCCTGTTGCGCTCGGCCTCGGCCTTGAGGCGGGGCAGATCGGCCTTCTTCACCCACGTGCCCCGGAACGAGACCTCGCCGTTCTCATCGCGTGCCTCTGCATGGTCGGCGTCGAAGCGCAGCACCTTCTTCAGTAGCTTCGCCCGCTCCTTGTCGCGCTCCTTGTTGCCGGAGGCGTGCTCGCGGAGCAACACGTAGAGTTCCCAGTGGAGCGCCGCATCCTTGGGGCTCCCGCTCACGGCCTTCGCCAGCCGCTCGTACGCATCGAAGGGTGACTCCCCCTCGGTGCGACTCTCCACCTGCGCTGCATTCAGCTTCTCGACGCCGAGTAGGGTCTTCACCCAGATGAAGCCGCCGTCCTCGCGCATGACCTTGCCGTCGATGCTGACCCCGTTCTTCAGAACGAGGACATCCGCGGGAGCTGGCGCGGCGAGCAAGCCGAACGTGACCAGGCCGATCACCAGGGCAAGTCGTCGTCGAGTACGGGTGCTTCTCATGCGAGGGGGTCTCCGGTAGGGGCGCGCAACCCCCTGAGCATAAACGGCGCACGCGTGCGCGAGCCCCGCGATTCGCCGCTCAGTCCACGGGAAGTGGACGGCGAATCAGCGAGGGCGCCGACACTTTCGCGCCGACGCCCCCATCTTGTTCGGGTCTTGTCGTTCTCCTGGCAGCGCCACCGAGTCTGGTGGAACGGTGCCCGCGGTCGTTGGTCCGGTCAGACTGACGGCCGGGAGACGATCAGTTGCCGGGTTCTCAGTTGCCGGAGTCGCTGTCGTCCGACCCGTCGTCGTCCGAGTCGCTCTCGCCCGAATCGCTGTCGCCGGTACCCGACTTCAGCCCATCGAGGATCTTCTGCTGCGCCTTGATCCAATTTGCAGCCCGAGGCTTCGACTCGAACTTCTCACGCATCTTGCCGAACGCCTTCTCGAACAGGTCGGCATCGCCGGCCTCCTGCGCGTGCTGCATGAGCACCATGTAGAACGGCTGGAACGCCGCATCGGACGTGGGCACGCGCCCCTCGTTCAGCATCGCGACGAACTTGACCGCCGCGGTCTTGCGGAGAGTTTCGGCCTCTTCGCGCGACTTCGGACGACCAAGAGCATCGGTGATCTCGAGGTTGGTGAGAGCCGCACCGATCTTCGCCTGCTGCTCTTCGTTCAATCCCTCGAACGCCGCGGCTGCTGTCTTCGCACTCGCGAAGTCCAGCGAGCCCATGTCGATCTGGTGCTCGAAGATGAAGAGCTGGTCGTCCAGCGTCTTTTCCGCCTTGTTGGCGATCTCCACGAAGCGATTCGCGGATGCCATCATCTTGCCGAACGCCTCGACGCTCCGGCCAGGGGCCTTCGCGATGACGTCGCCCTTGGGGCTGAGCGCCACGATGTACGGGAATCCGGTCCCACCCTTCTCAGAGAGCAGCCCGTCGTACTTGCGGCCCTCGATGCGGGTCGTGACGTGGGAGAACATCACGTTGGACTGGGAGAATGTCTTGAACTCTTCGGTGGAGAACACACTGCTCTCCAATTGAATGCAAGGGGGTCACTTTGCATACGAGCGCGTGAAGTAGGCGAAGATGGGCTTGCCCCCCTCGCCAGCGCGCTCGAGTGCGACCTCGTAGTCGTCCGTGAAGCCGTTGTCGACAAACCACGACTCGGCAACCTTGCTCAGGTACTTCTGCGTAAGTTCCGCCTGTTGGTCCTGTGCGAAACCGACCGTCGCGACACTGGCCAAGACCAGTCCGGCGAGGGCTATCCCCGTCTTTCGAATCATCGATTACCTCCTGTGCCACTCCCACCGTCGGGCTGTGGCTGGTTGAACGCTATCACGCTACCGGGTGATCGCCCCGGCATCGTCCAGACGACGATCATCGCGCGCGGGTTCCACAATCGACCAGTTCAAGACGGCGCACGAGACCCGCACAGGCTCAAGAGGTCGCTTCCCGCTCTCCAAGTCTCGCCCTGATCGGGCGATTCGTCGGGCACGTCGCCGATCAGCCGGCGCGCCGCGCGAGTTCGGCATCGAGCACGCTCAGAACCGAATTGCGCAGGGCGTCGGGAACGTGGTCGAGGTTCGTCTGGCGATCCGTCACCTCCCAGAAGATGGGATCGACCGTGCGGAAGATGTCGAAGCGCGCGGCCTCAATCTGGTCGGTGGGAGCCGTGGCGAGACCAGCGACCATCTGGCTCGACTCGCGCTCGTGACCGTGGACGGAGAAGTACGCCGCGAGCGTCGCCCGAGCCTTCACGAAGCGCGCTCCGCCGCCGCTCGCCTGCTCGAGCTCCTCGAGAACGGCCAGGATCGCCGCGGCCTCGGGGACCGCGCGCTCGTACGCCGCCTGGACCAATGCCGCGATGTCCGCCGCCGCGAGCTCGTTCACGAAGACCAGCCCCGTGTGCTTCGCCATGCCCGCGTAGTAGCTCAGGTGCTTGGCGATTTCGAGCGAGCGTTTCGGACGCACCGAGAGGAGATCGATCGCCAGCATGCGGTACTCGTAGTAGACGTCGAACGCAGCATGGACGTCGCGCTTCGCGATCGCCGAGCGCACGAATGTATTGAAGTAGCGGATGCAGAGCCCGAGCAGGGCGTCATCGTCGGCACGACTCGCGTGCAGCCCGACGCGCTCGTTCACGAGCGAGATCGCGCTGATGGCATCGGGCATCTTCGCGAGGGCGGAACTGAACGCCAGATAGAGCTGCGAGAGGATCTTGTGCTCGACCCACGTGCGATCGTCTCGCAGCAGCGAGATCGCCTCTGCCGAGAGCCCCGGGAAGCGGTGCGCATGCGCGTCGAACCACTCGTCCGAGAGCTGTGGCTTCACCTTGGCGTAATCGCTCAGCGTCTTCTCGAGCGCGTTGATGGCCTCGATGGCGACATCGCGATCGGCCCGCTCGACGGCGCGCAGGACCACGTTGCCGAGCTGCTTGATCCGATCGTCAACGCGTGCCCGCGACGGACTCATCGCGCCGGAGGCGGGAATACGCTCGAGCTCGTCGGTCACGCGACCGCGGACGCGCCGGATGATCGTGGACGGATTGAGGAAGTCGAGAACGTAGAGGTAGTAGGGAATGACGAGCGCGAAGCCGGTGATGCCGGACACGCCCAGGATGACGATGTGGGTCGTCGGCACCCACGCATCCACGAAGACCCACTGGCAGAAGAGGGCGTGCGCCCCGAACGTCGCGAAGTAAAGGAGCGTCGCGATGTTGATGCGGTCCTTGAAGAAGATCTCCACGAGCTTCGGCGTGTACATGTTGGCCGTGATCGGGATCGCGATCGCGACGAACGACAGGACCATCGCCAGCAGGTTGTTGAACGCGCGCGAGATGGTGGACGCGAGGCCGCGCGCAGTGGCGGCGTCGGCCCGCAGCAGATCCAGGTCGACACCGGTGGCGTGGAGCTCCCAGGCCGTCTCCACCACGAAGAGAGTCGTCAGGCCGACCGAGAGGAAGGCCAAGAGCTTGATCGCGAGCTTCTGCATGTCGCCCGAGGGAGTCCACATGCGCGCATCTGACCCTGGTTCGAGGCAGGTTGCGAGCCTCAAATCCAGTCGTCGATCAGGCGGAGGATGAAATGGGGATCAGGCGCGCGACCAGCGCACACCGTCGGCGCCGTCTTCCAGCTTGATGCCACGCGCCGCGAGCTCGTCGCGGAGCTCGTCGGCGCGCCCCCAGTCGCGGGCCACACGCGCGGCCGTGCGCGCGTCCACGAGCGCCTGGATCTCCGCGTCGTCAGCGTGGGTCTCGGGCTCCGCAGCGGCGGTTGCGAGGAGGTCGAGCCCGAGCACCGAATCGAAGCGTTCCCAGGTCGCACGCACGCGGGCGGCATCGCTGGCAGAGAACGGGCCATGCTTGTTCGCAAGCGACTTCAATTCGTGGACAGACGCCAGTGCAGCCGAGACGTTCAGATCGTCCTCGAGGGCCGCCAGAAACGCCGCATCCAGGCGGTCGCACGTCGCCGACAACGCGGCATCGCCTGCGGCAGTCGCATCCTCGACCATCCCGCGCACAGCAACATCGAGACTGGCGACCGCGCTGGTCGCAGCGTCGAGCGCCTGCCAGGTGAAGTTCATCGGCAGCCGGTAGTGGGTCTGCAAGAGGAGATAGCGCAGCGCGCGCGCCGAGTAGCCCCGCGCCATCACATCCTCGAATGAGTACGCGGTCCCGCCGCTCTTGCTCATCTTCCGCCCATCCACCAAGAGATGGCGGTTGTGCAGCCAGAAGCGCACGAACGTCTTGCCGGTGAAGCCCTCGCTTTGCGCGATCTCGCACTCGTGATGCGGGAAGACGTTGTCCTCGCCACCCGTGTGGATGTCGAGCTCGTCGCCCAGGTACTTGCGCGACATGGCGGAGCACTCGATGTGCCAACCCGGGAAGCCCCGGCCCCACGGCGAGTCCCACTGCATCTGATGCTTCTCGTCGCGCTTCCACAGCGCGAAATCGGACGGGTGGCGCTTCTCGTCCAGCACACCGACGCGGGCGCCGGCGTCGAGATCTTCGAGTTTGTTCTTCGAGAGGTGCCCATACGCCGGGAACGAAGAGACGTCGTAGTACACGTTTCCCGCGTCGGTCACGTACGCGTGCTCGCTCGCGATCAGGCCCTCGACGATCTCGATCATCTCCGCGATGTGATCCGTGGCGCGCGGGTACTCGTCAGCACGCGCGAAATTGAGCCGCGCGACGGCCTCGAAGAACTCGTCGATATAGTGCTGCGCGATCTCCCAGGCGGTCTTGCCCTCGATCCGCGACGCAGCCTCGAGCTTGTCCTCGCCGCTCTCGATCTCGTCGAGGGTCAGATGGCCGACGTCCGTCAGGTTCATGACCTGCCGCACGTCGTAGCCGCCGAGCTCGAGCGAGCGACGCAGGACATCCACGAACGTCCACGCACGGTAGTTGCCGATCTGCGGGCTCGAATACACGGTCGGGCCGCAGTTGTACATGCGCACCACGCCCGGCTCGCGTGGCTCGAAGTCACGCGTTGCGCCCGTCAGTGTGTCGTGAAAGCGGAAGGCCATCGGCTACTCGTTGTCTCTGGACTGCTGATCGTCTTGCGTGGGGATCGGAAGCAAGAGGACCACGGCGTGCGCCTCGATGGCACGTCCCTCTCCGATCGGTCCGAGGCCCTCGGCCGTCTTGGCCTTGACCCCGACCCGGTCGAGCGGAAGGCCGAGCATACCGGCGAGATTCGCTCGGATACGTTCCTTCCACGGGCCGAGCCGTGGGCGCTCTGCGACGACGACCGTATCGACACTCACGGGTCGGAACCCGCGGGCCGACGCGCGGCGCAATGCCTCGGCCAGAAAGCCCGCCGAGTCGGCGTCCTTCCACTGCGGGTCCGACGGCGAGAAGAGGTCGCCGATGTCTCCTTCGCCACACGCGCCGAGGATGGCGTCCGTGATCGCGTGGAGCAGCGCGTCGCCGTCGCTGTGCCCCACCGGGCCGGCGTCCGAGGGGATCTCGACGCCGCCGAGAACGCAGCGCCGCCCGGCCTCCATCCGATGCGAGTCCAGTCCGACTCCAATGCGCGGGGCGTCGTTCATGCGAGGTCCTCTCGTCCTTCTGATGCCTGCGTCTCGGCCTCGGGGCTCGCACCGGCACGCCGCCGCTCAAGCACCGCCTCGGCCACGGCCAGATCCCCCGCTTCGGTGACTTTCACGTTCCAGCGATCGCCGTGAACGATGTGAACGGCGTGACCCGCGCGCTCGATCAGCGCCGCGTCGTCTGTCGCATGTGTACCCTCTCGCTCCGCCGCGGCATGGGCACGGACGAGCAACTCGGTGCGAAAGCACTGCGGCGTCTGCGCGCCCCACAACCGCCCGCGATCCGGTGTTCCGACGACGACGCCGTCTGCCACGTCCTTGATGGTGTCCGAGACGGGCACCGCGACGAGACCGCTTCCGTGCTCGGCCGCCGACCGCACGGCGCGGAGGATCGTCTCCGGACGGATCAGCGGGCGCGCAGCATCGTGGACGGCCACGACATCCGACGCCGCCGTGAGCGCCGCGAGCCCGTTGCGGACCGAGTCCTGCCGCCGCGCGCCCCCCGCGACCACAACGGCGAGCGGATGGGAGCATGCAGCCCGCACCTCGTCGGTCCGCTCGAGCGACGTCACGAGCACGAGCGCGGTCAGGCCGGGGAGAGCGCCGAATGCGCGCACCGAATGAGCCCACATGGGCTCGCCCGCGAGGAGCCGAAAGACCTTCGGAACACTGCCCCCGAAGCGCGCGCCGCTGCCAGCCATGACGATCACAGCAGCGAAGGGGATCGGCGCGTCGGCGGCGGCGGCGTGGGCGGCGTTGTGGGCGTTCACCTGGGCATGGTAGACGGGCACACGCGAGACGCCCGAGACTCCCGAGGTTCCCGAGCTTCCGTGCTCGCGATCGGGCACCACGGTCCCCCGCCTCGTGTAGCGTCGGCGGATGGCCGTGCCCGAACCCGTCTCGAAACCGGTCTTTCGCGTTCTCGGAATCGACCCCGGAACACGCGTCGCGGGTTGGGGCGTCATCGACGTGCGTGGCAGCAAGGCGAGCCTGGTGAGCGCCGCAGCGATCCGGACGCGTGCAGACAGCGTTCCGGGCCGCCTGGCCGAACTCCATGCAGCGCTGGTCGCCGTAGTCGCAGAGTGGAAACCGGCCTGCGTCGCGATCGAGACGCCCTATTTCGGCCGCAACGCCAACTCGGCGCTGGTCGTGGGCATGGCGCGCGGGATCGCAGTGCTGACCGCCGCCGAGGCCGGACTGCCCGTGCATGAGTACCCGCCGGCCACGATCAAGAAGGCCGTTGTCGGACGCGGCGGCGCGTCGAAGGAGCAGGTTGGCGCGATGGTGCGGGTCATTCTGGGGCTGCGCGAGGTCCCCAAACCGGCTGACGTGACCGACGCGCTGGCGATCGCACTCACCCATATCCACCGCGCTGGCGCGCACCCCGGCAGTCCTGTCACGAGTCCCGCCACGCGAAGAGGTGGTCCTGTCGGGCGAAGAGGTGGTTCGCCTTCCCGCTCTCGCTCGTAGAATCTGCCCGTGACCAAGAAACACGCCCTGCTCACGTCGATCATCGTGATCTCCGTCGTCGGCCTCCTGGCCGCCACGGCCATCCATTTCCTCACCGATGTGGGCCCCGACGAGCCCACGGGGCCGGACGACCAGCCCGTCGCCCCCGTCGGCGCAGCCCCCGAGACAAATACGCCGCTAGCGGCCGTCGAGATGTCCGACGCCCGCAAACAACGCGCACACCACAGCGACCCGTGGCCGTTCGGAGACTTCGCCGACGACATCTCTTCGCTCTTGCGCCCGGGGCGGATCGAGGTGATGCGCGCCCGCGACAAGATCGAGACCGACTTCTTCAAGATCATCGTGGAGAACAAGGTCAGCCTACGTCTCGACAACGTGCGTGTCGGCGACGTGGTGAAAGCGCTCGCGCGCGAGTACGAGCCGCTCGAGGTCACGATCTACGAGGGCCTGCCCAAGGTCTCCGATCGCGTCGTCTTCAAGCGCGTCTATCTGACCGACGTCACCGTGCAGCAAGTCGTCGCGTTCATGGCCCTGCAGTCCGACGAGCAGGTCTTCTCAGCGATGACGCCCAAGGGGTTCTGCATCGGGTCCAAGAACGCGTGCATCCAGGCGCGCCTCGATGCGAAGGAGTGGGAAGCGGATTTCCGGGCCGGCGTGAAGGGCGAGCCGGATGACTTTCTGGATGTCGACTACCGCCCGGACATGCGCGGGGCGGATGTGGGCCGGTTAATAACGGACATCCGCGCCAAGACCGGCATCGACGTCGTGATCGGCCCACGCGCCTGGGAGAAGGGTCTCCTCTTCACATGGACGAGCGACCCGTTGCCCCTGCGCGACGCGCTCGACGAGATCGCACGCCGGCTCGGCGGTCGCGTCTATGTCAGGAGCGGCCGGGCCTTCATCCTGATCGGTTGATGCTGCATGCCGCCGACCCTGGAACGGGCCCTCATCCTCCGTACATTCGAGTTCAGCGAGAACAGTCAGGTGGTCCACATCCTCACGCTCGAGGAGGGCCTGATCCACGGCATCGCCAAGGGCGCGCGACGCCTGAACGGGGCGTTCCATGGTGGCCTCGACTCGCTGACGCTCGGGACACTCGGGGTCTACGCACGGCGACCAGGCGCCGGTCTGCGCACACTCGCGAGCTTTCGCGTCGAGACCAACTTCCCGGAGCTGCGCCGCTCGCTCGCGCGCTTCGACGCCGCCGAACATGTGCGCGCGCTCATCCTCTCGTTCGCTCGTGAGGAGCAGGAGGCCCCCCTCGTCTTCGAACTCGCGGTCGCAGCGCTGGCGCTGATCGCCGCTGCCGACGAGATTGCGGCCACGGCGCTGGCGCTCGGCTTCGAGGCCATGCTGCTCCGGCTCTCCGGCTTCTTCCCGGAGGTGACGCGCTGTGTGCGCTGCGATCGCGAAGCGCGCAACATTCACACAACACGCCTCTCGGCATTGCGCGGCGGCCTGCTCTGTAGACGCTGTCGCGGTGAGGACCCCGGTGCCCCGGAGATCGACGGGCGCACGGTCGCCGCGCTGGTCACGCTCGGAGCGGGACCGCTCGTCCAGGCCGCGCGCCTGCCCGCGGATCCCGACCTGCGACAAGCGATCTCGCGGGCACTTGACGCGTGGACGTCGAGCATCCTCGATCGACGTCTCCCCACGCGCGCGGCGCTCATGCGTGCAAACGTGCGGCGTCCGCGCGCGGGTGGGTAGGATCTGCGACTTCGGAGACCCTATGAAACGCTGCTTCTTCTCGCTCGCCCTCGTTGCTGTCCTGATTCCGGCCACCGGCGGCTGCGCTCTCTTCGGATCGAGCGCTCCCGACGAGACGCCGGAGCAGACCTACGAACGCGCGCGCGCCCTCTTCCAGCAGGAGGAGTGGAAGGAAGCGGACGAGCTCTTCGGCGACGTCTGGAAGGATCACCCCTCGTCGCCATTCGCCGCCGACGCGCGTTTCTACGAGGCCGAGGCGCGCTACGGCCGTGGGAAGTACAACGGAGCGTTCGAGCTCTACAAGAGCTTCCTCGAACAGCACCCGCTCTCGCCGCACTCGCCTCTCATCCAGCGCCGGCTCTACGACATGGGCACATACCTCGTCGAGGAGGGCAAGAACGGCTTCTTCGGCCTGACCTACTCCGACGAGGGCGTGGCGATCCTCGACTACCTGGTCTCGGCCTTCCCGCACGGCGATCTCGCCGACGATGCGCTCGTCTACGCGGCCGACCACGAGTGGCGCTCGGACAAGCCGTTGAACGCCATCGGCCACTTGCACGACCTGATCGATCACTACCCCGGGAGCGAGTGGGCACTGGAGGCCCGCCTGCGGCTCGCGCGCGCCTATCGCGACGTGAACCGAGGCACGAGATACGACGCTGACGCTCTCAAGCGTTCGAAAGCCCAATATCTCGCCTATATCGATCTTGTCAGCGCAGACTCGGCGCGCGAGCGCGAGTACGCAGACCTTCTGCAGGCCGCCCGCGATGAACTGGCGCTGGTCGAAGAGGCACTCGCGCAGAAAATGCTCGAAGCCGCCGATTTCTACCTCCGCACAGGTAAGGTCGATGCGGCGCGCTCCGAGTTGCGCAACCTGGCACGCGAGCATCCCGGAACGCGCGCGGCGGCCGAAGCGGAGCGCCGCCTGGGGCGCGGCCCGGCCCAGGACGTGGCCGAGACCGGATCGGACGACGACGGATCGGACAACGAAGGAGAAGGCGAATGAGGCTCAGGCCCGAATACGTGCGCTCCGAAGCGCCGCGTCCGCCGCTCCGGTTCTTCACCGTCGCCGCACTCCTGATTGCCGTGCTCCTCGCCTCGGGCTGCGGCTACACGACGCGCTCGATGATCTCGGACGAGTACACGACGATCGCCGTGCCGATCTTCGAGAACACGACGCGCCGCCACGATCTCGAATTCGAGCTGACGCGCGCCGTCGTCGAGGAATTGAACGCGCGCACCCATCTCGTCGTCGTCAGCGATCCGAACACGGCCGACCTGGTAATGACGGGACGCCTCGTTGACGTGAAGGAAGACTCGATCTCACGCCGGAAGTACCAGCGGCCGCGCGATGCCGCAGTGATCGTGACCGCCGAGATCGAGGTCAAGGACATGCGCACCGGCGAGATCATTGTCTCGGCGCGCAAGGTCTCCGAACGCGAGTCGTATTCGTATCTCGTGAAAGAGGACCTGCGGACGTCGCGCGAAGAGGCAATCCGCGCCCTCGCAGAACGCGTCGTGCGGCAGATGGAAGAGGGTTGGTGACGAACACGTCTTCGATCTCTGGAGGCCCGGGTTCCGCAAGCCTGGGCTCGGAACGTCTGGGCTCTGAGAATCTGGGCTCTGGCAATCTGGGCTCTGGCGCCACCGGCCGAGATCCCGGGAACGACGCGGGCGCGCTCCACACGACGGGCTTTCCGCCCCGGGCACGCTTCTCGTTCGCGCTCCGCAACGGCGACACGCTCGACCTCGGCGCACGCACGCTCATCATGGGCATCGTGAACGTGACGCCGGACTCGTTCTCCGACGGCGGGCAGCACGCGAGTCCTGCCGCTGCGCTCGCGCACGCCACGCGACTCGTCGCCGAAGGGGCGGATCTGCTCGACATCGGCGGCGAGTCCACGCGCCCCGGAGCAGCGGAGATCCCGGCGGCGGAGCAGGTGCGCCGCGTCGTGCCACTCATCCGTGACCTCGTAGCTCGGTGCCCCGCGACGCCGCTCTCGATCGACACGCGCAGCGCCGACGTCGCGCGCGCCGCCGTCGAGGCGGGCGCCGCCATCGTGAACGACGTGTCCGGCCTGGTCCACGATCCCGCCATGGCAGCGACGGTCGCAGACTTACGCGTGCCAGCGATCCTGATGCACATGCGTGGCACCCCCACCGACATGCGCGAGCGTGTCGACTACGACGACGTCGTTGCGGATGTCGTCCGGGAACTCGGACAACACCTTGACGCCGCACGCGCCGCGGGGATCGAGCACCTGATCGCCGACCCCGGGCTCGGCTTCGCCAAGACGTCAGACCAAAGCGCCGCGCTACTGGCAGCCACGCCGCGCTTCAGAGCACTGCAGGTCCCGCTGCTCGTCGGCCCCTCGCGCAAGAGCTTCCTTGCGCTGGCCACGGGCGAGCGCGAAGGCGATCCGGCGACGACGCGGCTCGCCGCCACAATCGCCGCATCAGCGCTCGCCGCCGCTCTCGGTGCGCACATTCTGCGGGTCCACGACGTCCAAGCCTGTGGCGATGCCATCCGCCTCGCCGACATCGTGCGTCAATCGCCGGGAAGCACTTCCGCCGCCTCCATTCCGCCGGAGTGGACTTCCCGCGACGGCGCCGCGAGGATGGCGCGCCGACCATCGACCGCCTGAGGACGCGAAGCAAAACGGACACACGTGGACCTGCACACCTATCTGCCGACCTCGGGAAGCGACTTCCTTCAGCTCGCCGTCATCTGGCTGGTGATCTACGGGTTGCTGGGGCTCGTGCGCGGCACGATCGCGGCGAGCATCCTTCGCGGCGCCCTCGTGATGGTGGCGTTCGCGGGCGTGATGGCCGCCTTCGTGCTGAGGGTGCTGGATCTGACGGTGCTGCAGTCGATCCTGTCGCAGTTGCTCGGGGTGGTCGTGTTCGCCCTGCTCGTGGTCTTCCAACCAGAACTGCGACGCGGCCTACTCTCGCTGGGTGAACACCGCTATTTCGACCGCTTCCGGGCGCGCCCGCGGAGTTGCATCGACGATCTCGCGCGCGCCGTGGTCAATCTCTCGCGTGAACGCCACGGGGCACTCTTCGCCGTCGAGCGGCGGGCCGCGCTCCACCACATCGTCGCGACGGGCGTAAGGATCGACGCCGAAGCGCGTGCTGACCTGCTCGCGAATATCTTCTGGCCGGGGGCACCGATGCACGACGGCGGCGTGGTCATCCGCGAGGATCGGATCACCGCCGCGGCCTGCATCTTCCCGCTGGCGGATCGCCGCGATCTCTCCTCGCGTCTGGGCACCCGCCACCGCGCTGGAATCGGACTCTCCGAGGAGAGCGACGCCGTAATCGTGATTGTCAGCGAGGAGACCGGCCGCGTCTCGGTCGCGGTGGACGGCGAGTTGCGCCCGGTGGACCCGCCCGGCGATCTCGGGCGCGTGCTCCGGGAGTTGATGGCCACGATGCACGCGTACGACACGGACTCCGACGACGACGCGGACGCCAGCGACGCGACCACCAGCGACACGGAGACCGTCGAGAAGGGCACCGGCAACAAGGGCAACACGAGTCCGACCGACAGCAAGGAACCAGACACGACGAATCGTGACATGGCGAATCGTGACATGGCGGATCGCGACCGCGGTGAGGCAGCGGTATGAGAGTTCTGGCATGAGGCTCTTGGGGCTGATCTTCGACAACCTCGGGCTCAAGCTACTCGCGCTCGTGATGGCGTGGGCGGTGTGGTTCATGACGCGCGAGGGGCTCACCGAGGAGCGCGTGATCTGGATGGACATCAAGGTGGTCGTCGTACAGGGCGAAGACGAGGTTGTGGCACGGGCGACGCCGCCGGGCGTCAACATCACCGTCACGGGCACCGCGCGCGCGGTGGCGGACTTCGACGGACTCGTGAGCCCGGTCGCGATCCTGCAGGTGAAGTCCGAGCATTTCCCGCCGACCGGCGAGTGGAATACGACCGAGACGTTCGTCCTCCGCGATCTGCAACTGCCGGAGTCCTTCGATCGCACCGCATTACGCGCCAAGACAATGGAACCGAACGTCATCGAGGTGAAGATCGACCGCATCGCGGTGCGCGAATTCCCCGTCGAGGCGCCGCCTGTCCCGACGGTGGCCGGCTCCGTGGTGAAGGTCCTCCAGCCCACCACGACCGCAACCGTACGCGGCACGATGGCCAACCTCGACAGCCTGGATGGCAGTATCAAGACGACCATCAACCGCGACGCCGTGATCTCGATGGTGAGAGCGATGGGCAGCGATCACACGATCTCGCAACGCATCGACCTGGACATCGACCCCGTTCAACAGAGCACTTTCCACCTGCTCGAGCTCGTCGAGCCCGACAGTCTCGCCGCGAGAGTCGAGGTCAGCAACGTCGTCACAAAGGGCTTCACGGTTCCGGTTCGCATCTTCTACTCGTCTGCGATGACGGCCGACGCCGCATCGCGCACGCTGCGCTTCGCGCCAGTCAACTTGCTCAACGAGCCTCTGAATTGGAACGAGGGCGAAGCCGGGGGTCTGCCGACGATGTCCCTTCGACTCCGAGGATCGCCGGTCTCGATGGCGAAGGTCGACAGGACCGCGCTGATCGCGTTCGTGATCGCGGATGACATGCCCGCCGAGGACGTGGCGCCGCTGAAGTTGCACGTCGATGGACTGCCGGTCGGCGTATCCACCGAAGGCGACGTCTTCATCCACGTTCAGATCGACAGGTAGGGCAGATCGACAGGTAGCGAGCCCGCGCGAGAACGCGCGCAGGTATCGCATGGAGCGCCGCGCGCTCTCGCGTAGGATCTTCGTCACCCCCCACCGGACTGCGCGTATCCCGCCCGTCCCGTATGCCTGAACGACTTTTCGGAACCGATGGAATCCGCGGCCCAGCCGGTCTTGACCGGCTTGCTCCGTCCGCTCTCGCACGGCTGGGTCTGGCCGTCGCGCACACTCTCACGAACGAGGCGCGTGGTGCGCTGGATTCGGGTGCGCTGGATTCGGGTGCGCTGGATCTTCCGCCGCGATCTGCGCGAACCGCAGGCACGCGCGTCGGCGACGCCACTCGCCCGCGCGTGCTGCTCGGGCGCGACACGCGTATCTCCGGCCCTGCCGTCGCCGCGGCCGTCACAGCCGGACTGCTGACCGGAGGCTGCGACGTCGAAGATGGCGGTATCCTGCCGACGCCCGCCGTCGCGCTCCTGACACGACGCCGCAAGTTCGCGCTCGGAGTCGTCATCTCGGCGTCGCACAATCCGTGGCCGGACAACGGGCTGAAACTACTCGGCTCAGGCGGCGCGAAACTCGATGACGCCGCCGAGCGCGCCGTCGAACGAGCGTTCCGCAGCCGCAAGCTCGAAGCCGGCACCGAGCCGGAGGCCGTCGGGCGCGCGAGCGTCTTCGCCGGCGCGAGCGACGCCTACGAGCGCGCGCTCCTCTCCGAGTGCAAGGACGTGCGCTTGCGTCGGTTGCACGTCGTTGTGGATCCGGGACATGGCGCGCAGAGCGGTCTCGCAGCGAAGGTTCTGCGACAGCTCGATGCGAAGGTGACCGAGATCCACGCCGACCCGAACGGCCGCAATATCAACGCGGGCTGCGGCGCACTCGATCCGCGCCCACTGCGGCGTGCGGTCAAGCGTCTGGGCGCCGACGCCGGGGTCGCGTTTGATGGCGATGCGGATCGACTGCAGTTGGTGGACGAGAAGGGGCGGCTCATGGACGGCGACGTCGTCCTTGCCGCGCTCGCGCCGCGGCTCCTCGCACGGCGCCGACTGCCACATCGCACCGTTGTCGGGACGCTCATGACGAACGGCGCACTCGAGGTCCACCTGCGCCAGCAGGAGATCAACCTGCTGCGCACTCCCGTCGGCGACCGCCACATCGTCGCCGCCATGACCGCGCACGGCTACGGGCTCGGCGGGGAACCCTCCGGACACCTGCTCTTCCCACGCCGTGGACTGCTCACGGGCGACGGCCTCGTCGCCGCCATCGCATGCCTGCGGATACTCGCCGACGAGCGCATCGCGGCGTCGGAGCTCGGTGGCGGCTATCGCCCCTGGCCGCTCGAGATCGTCTCGTTCAAGGTGCGTGCGAAGCACCCGATCGACGACCTCGCCGAGTCATCGCGGGTCATCGCCGAGACCACGGCCGCGCTGGGGCAGGCCGGTCGCATCGTCGTGCGCTACAGCGGCACCGAACCGAAGGTGAGAGTGATGGTCGAAGCACGCCGCAAGCGAGATCTGAAGGCAGCGCTCGATCCGATCGTTGCGGCTTTGCAGCGCGAGGTCGGCGCAGACGCCCCCGACACCGCCAAGACCGGGGCACGCTCATGATCGCCCTGGCACTCGATACAAGCGGCCCCGTTGGAAGCGTCGCTGTCCTGGGCGATGACGAGGGGGCTGCGAACGGGAACTCCGGTGGTGTCGGCAACGGTCTGCGCGTGCTGGCGCGGCGCACGATCGGACACGGCATGCGCCACGGTGTGGAACTCTTCCCCGCCATCGAGGCAGCGCTCGCCGAAGCCGGGCGGGCGGCGCGCGAAATCGACGTGGTCGCTGTCGGTACCGGGCCGGGGAGCTACACGGGCCTGCGCGTCGGTGTGACGGCCGCCCGCGCCCTCGCGTACGCGGCGGGTGCGGAATTGATCGGGGTTCCGAGTTGCGACGCGCTCGCTGAATCGACTCCGATCTGGGCCGAGGCGCGATGTGACTCAGAGTGTGATTCCGAGCGTGACTCAGAGCGCACGTCGCAGAGCGCCGCCTCGTCGAGCGCGCCCACGTCCGACGCTGGCGCCGCGATCCTCGCCGTTGTCGTCGATGCCCGCGTGCGCGCCGTCTACGTCGCGCTCTACCGGGCCGTCGAAGGCGTCTGGACACGCGACGCGGACCCGGAAATCCTCCCGCCCGCCGAGGCCGCGAGTCGCATCCCTGCGGGTGCGTTCGTGATCGGCGACGGGCCGGATGCACACGCAGACGCATTCGCTGCATTTCGTCGTGTGGACGAGTCCAACGACGTCGGAGCGCCCTCGGTGGCGCGACTCGCACTCGCTCTCCGTGCGCGCGGAGAACGCCAGAAGATCGACGCGGTGATACCGCTCTACCTGCGGAAGACAGAGGCCGAGCGCAAGCTCGCACGGGGGGAATTGTGACGGCAACGCGGGGAGACGAGACGAACGCACGGGGGCTACGCGCCGACGAAGATGTGACCAGCGGACCGCATCCCATGCCGGCACTCGACGAGCGCGCGCGCGTCTGGGCGGAGATCGACCTCGGCGCACTCGAACGCAACTATCGCTACCTGCAGCAGCGTCTCCCCGACGGAACGAACATCCTCGCCGTCCTGAAGGCCGATGCGTACGGCCACGGCGCGGTGATCGTCGCGCGCAAGCTCGTCGAACTCGGCCTGCACATGATCGGAGTCGGCGACTCCAGCGAAGCCCTGGAGTTGCGCAGCGCCGGGATCACGGCGCCGATCCTGATCCTCGGCGCCATCGTGCCGGGCGAGATGGAACCCATCGTGCAGAACGACGTCGCAACATGCATCCACTCGCACAACCGGGCGCGCCTGCTCTCCGACGTGGCGCGCGCACTCGGTCGCAAGGCGCGCGTGCACCTGATGATCGATACGGGAATGGGGCGACTCGGCGTCCGCCCCGACGTCGCGCAGGCGCTCGCGAAGGAGATCGCAGCCGACCCGTGTCTGGTCCTCGAAGGGGTCTGCACCCACTATGGGAGCGCCGCGTCCCCCGTGCCCTTCCACACGTCGGAGCAAGTCTCCAGCTTCGTGCGCATCGTGCAGGAGATCGAGGCCCTCGGCATCCGCCCGCGCCTGACCCACGCGAGCAACTCCGCCGCCGTGTTCTCGACGCTATCCGTGCACTTCTCCATGGCCCGCGTGGGATTGGCGCTCTTCGGTCTCAACCCCGGCAACTTCCCGATGGGCACCGCGCCCGTCGATCCGGTGCTCTCGCTGCGAACGCAAGTCGCCTTCCTGAAGGACATCCCGATCGGCACGCCGGTTGGCTACAACCGCACGTTCGTCACGCGCCGCGCGACACGGATCGCCGTCGTGCCGATGGGCTACAGCGACGGCTTGCCCTACTCACTCTCGAACCGGGCGTTCGTGCTGGTTCGCGGAGAGCGCGCACCGCTGATTGGCGCGATCTCGATGGACTACGCGACGATCGACGTCACCGACATCCCCGACGTCGCCGTCGGCGAAGAGGTCACCGTGATCGGCACCAACGGTAAGCGACGGATCTCGGCCGAAGATCTCGCGCGCACGATCGGCACCATTCCGTACGAGATCACGAGCCGGCTCGGTCGGCGCGTGGGGCGAATCCCGGTCGGCGGGTAGCCGGGTCGGCGAGTTCTCGGTTAGGAGGAGGTCTCCATGCGTCGTTTGCTCGCCGCAGCGTTCCTGTCCGTCATGGTCGCGTTCGTTCCGGCGCATGCCGAGGAGGCGCCCGCCGTGGAAGGGCCCACCGCACGCGCGGCTTTCGACGAGGTGGTGGCTGTGGGGCTCACTCTGACGGACGCGTCGGAGCCGTGGTCCGTGGCCGCGGTCGAACGCGGTTCGCCGGCCGCGCGAGCGGGATTTCATGTGGGGGATCGGATCGTGCGTATCGGTGGCAAGAGCCCTGCCGGAACGTACACCGCCCTGATCCACGCCACGCTCGCTGCGGCACGGAAGACCGACAACCAGACGAGCGAGCTGGCAGTCGAGATCCAGCGTGACGGAGCGAAGCGCACGCTGACGCTGGATCTCTCGTCTGGCGAGATCGACGTCTTGGTTGCGACCACGAGAGCACTCGACTATCTGTCGGATGAGATCGTGGCCGACCCGACGTTCGGGAAGACACGTCCACGCGCGTACTACGCGCCGATCATCTACGCTCCGCTCAGCGGACTGGCGTTTCTCAGCGGCGGGAGCACGCGTCACGGCGGGCGCCATGCGACGGCATTGCGAGCCGTGTTGGCGTATGTCATGGAGCACGGCGGAAAGCGAAAGACCGCGCAGGACGCCATCAACAAGGCGGTCGGTGGAAACATCTGCTCGCTGACTCACAACGCGGGCTACAGCGCGATGTTCCTCGCGCAGTTGATCGACAGCGAAGCGTCGAATGCGCCCGCGAGCCCGGCGGCACCGCCGGTTCGCTTCTTGCCGTCCGACGTCCGCAAGAAGCTCGGTGCATGCTGCGAGGCACTGGCGAAGATCCAGTTGAAGAACGGCGGTTGGCAACACGGCTCCGGTGGAGCGAACCCACTCGGGTACACGCACTTCATGGCGGCAACCGTGACCGCGATGAACGGCCTGGCCATGGCTCGCCAGGTCGGCGTGGACGCCGAGGGCGCCGCCATCGAACGCGGTCTCGGCTACGTCCGCAAGGCGACGCACGACGGTCGTGTTGACTACGCCGTTGGCAACGCCGGATCGTTTTCAGCCGGCCGCAACGCCGCCGTCATCCAGCTCATGATCCGGCTGGGTCTGCAGGACGACGATCTCGTGGAGCCGATGCGTTCGATCCTCTTCGCGAAGCTGGAGAAGGCGGGCACAGGCCACGCATCGCCCATCTGGCACCTCTACTACGTGGGCCTCGCCGCTGCCGATAGCGGGCCGGAGGCGAGTACGGCCTTCGAAACGCTCTACCGCGCGCTCATCCTGGGGCTGCAGGCGGACGACGGCTCGATCCCGGCTCCGGAGGCGAAGGGCACGCAACCCGGCACGGGCGAGGAGAATCGCGTCTGGGGTCCGCTCTACACCACGCCCCTCCTCGTCCTGGCGCTCCGCGCCCCCTACCGCCGTGACCTGCTCCTCTACGACTTCGCGAAGCACCGGTAGACACAAGGGCAGGCGGGCGCTCACGACAAAAAGTGTGACTCCCGTCGCAGGTCGCGAGCGTGCATCCGCTTAGTATGCGCGCCAAGTCGATCGAGAGCCCTGCCCGTGCGCGCCCACTGCGCCGATGGCGAGACGTCCAAGGAGACGAACCGAAATGCGTACGCTTCACGTTGTCCACCACGTCGCGGTGATCGGCCTGACCATCGCACTCACGACCGGCTGCGGCAGTTCTAGGAAGGCCCCACCGGCCTCGTCCGATGCGCCAGCGGACGCTGCGACGACAGCCGCCTCGGCCGGCGCGCTTCTCCCCGGCACGGGCACTGTCCTCGAGACCATGGACGGAGGGGGCTACACGTACGTCAATGTCGAGATCGACGGCTCCAAGCTCTGGGTCGCCGGTCCTCAGGTGGCGGTCCAGGTCGGAGACACGGTCTCGCTCTCGGCCGGGATGGAGATGCGGGAGTTCCACAGTAAGGCACTCGAGCGCACGTTCTCGGTCGTCCAGTTCGTGAGTGAAATCACACCGGCCGGGGGCCGACAGGCGAACGCGGCAGCGATGCCCCCGGGCCATAGTGGCGGGACTCCGACGCCGGCCAGTGCGGGAGTCACGGCGGTCGAGCGCGTCGAGGGTGGCCAGACGGTCGCAGAGGTCGTCGGCGACGCCGCCGCCTGGTCCGGCAAGGAGATCGCTGTTCGCGGTCACGTCGTGAAGTACATGAGCGCTATCATGGGGAAGAACTGGCTGCACGTTCAGGACGGTACCGGCGCCGACGGGTCCAACGACCTGACCGTGACCACCGACGCGACCGTGGCCGTCGGTGACATCGTCGTCGTGCGCGGGGTCCTGGCGACCGATCGCGACTTCGGCAGTGGGTATAGCTACGCCGTGATCGTGGAAGACGCAGCCGTCACGAAGGAGTGACCTGGCAGGCGCTACCGAACCAGGGCACGGAATCAGAGTGCCGCGACAGGCGGAGACCTGCCGCGGCTGGGGAAGGGGGATCGGAGCAGCGCACCGCGCGCATCGCGACGTCGCTACCCGACTGAAGGATCAATCGTCGGTCGAGTCGTCGTCGTCGTCGTCTGCCGAGTCGTCATCGTCATCGGCATCATCGTCGTCCGCTGAGTCATCGTCGTCGTCGCCATCATGGTCGTCCGCTGAGTCGTCGCCATCATGGTCGTCCGCCGAGTCATCGTCGTCGTCGCCATCATGGTCGTCCGCCGAGTCATCGTCATCGTCGCTCTCGCCACTCGAGGCAGAACTCGTCGACTCGTCACCGAGTCGCGGGACGAAGCCATCGGCGACAACTTCGCCGGTGTCCGTGCGCACTTCGATCGCACGATCGGCGAGCTCGGAGAGGCTGTCCACACCCAGCGGCAACGCCTCGTGCTCGCTCTCGATCTCGACCTCGTATTCGCCCGCCGACTCTTCGGCGAGATCGGCAACGCGCTGCATCAAACCGCTCGTATCGGCGATCCAGAGCGAAAGAGCCAGACCGCTCTCGAGGTGCTCGACCTCGACCTTGAGTTGCTCGTCGCCGCGCTTTCGACGCACGCGGATTTCGGCCTTCACTGCGTCGTTGGAGTTGGCGGCCGGCGGGAACGAGCTGGACAGCGGGTTGCGAAGATCCGCCCGCTTGCCCACGGACGCCGGAGCCGCTGTGAGAGACGGCATCGTTCCCTGCACGACGACATCCGACGCACGACGCACTTCGAAGTCGCGCCCGGAGAGATCGGCGACATCGCTCACGCCAAACGGCAGCGCTTGGCCCTTCTGCGTCCGTACGCGCCACGAATACGACGTATCGCCATCGTTGTCGTCGGACTCGCGGAGCGCACCAACGCGCACCATGGCACCCGCGCCATCCTCGAACCAGACGTCGAGATCGAAGCCGGGAGACGCGTCCTGGACCTGCAACCGCAGTTCGCTGCGCGACGCCTTCTTGCGACGGATGCGCAGGCGCGCCTTCCGCGGAGCGACCTGTGTCGTGTCCACAACCGCGAGGCTGATCCGCTCGTTGACGCGCGAGGCGCCGCCGCCGCTGCCGCCATGCCGGCCACCGCTGCTGCTCTGGCCGTTTCCGTTACGACCGCGCCCACGTCCTCGGCCCTGCTTCGCGAAGGCGATATCAGCCAGCCCACACGCAAAGCAGGTCGCGAGGGCGACCGTCACCAGACTCCAGTGCTTCATCTTGCTCATCGTTCCAACTCCTCGTGTCTCTCTGTCCCGGCCCCCTTGCCGTCACAGCAATCGGTCCACCACGCGGGCGCTTGATACCAAGTTCTCGCAGAATTCGACCAGTTCGCGGCCACCAGCCTCGCAAAAGGCCCGTCCGCGGACCGCAAACGGTGACGTGAGAGGGAGTCAGGACAACTTCGGCAGAGTTCGGAGACAGCCGCCTGCCCCCCCAAGAGTGCGCGCTCCGAACTCCGCCGAAGTTGTCCAGAGTTCAGCCCCGATTTCCCAGACTGGTAGCGTCTCAAGATGCACGACGAAGACGACGGACCTCGTCATCTGACACTGGCTTTCGCGGCCGCGGCGGCCACGATCGTGGGCCTCACCCTGGCACGCAACGTCGCGCTCGGATACGGCACGATCGTATTCGCGGCGCCCGTGCTGCTCGTCGTGCGGGCCGTTCTGATTCGGCGCGACGCCGCGGCGCTGTCTCTGCAGCGGCTGCGCGCCTCGTGGGGAGAGCCTGTCGAGCGAGCGCGCGACCTGAGCGCATTGCGACGGCTCTTCGTCGCCTGCGAAGGCCCCACGCAGAGTCCGGCCGCGCTCGACGACGCGACCTGGGACGATCTGGATCTCGACACCGTCTTCGCGCAACTCGACCGAACACTCTCGGCACCGGGCGAATACCTCCTCTACGAGATCCTGCGCACCCCGAGCCTCCTCCCGGATGTGCTCGCCGCGCGCGAGAGCCGCCTAGCCGCGCTCGAAGCAACACCGGAGACGCGCGCGACCCTGCGTGAGATTCTCGGACGACTCGCGCGCACACCGATCGACCCGCTCGCGGACTTGCTCTTCGGCGCGCGTCAGACGCCACACGAGAACCGATCGTTGCTGACAGCGCAGGCTGCCTTGCCGTTCGTCGGAATCGCGATCGCCATCCTCTTCGACGGCACCCTGGGCCTGCTGACATGCGGCGTCGCCGTGGTGTCGAACGCGATGACGCACTTTCGCATCAAGAATGAGATCGCCGGTTCGGCCGACGGCTTCCGCTATCTGTCAAGTCTCGTTCGGATCGGGGGAACTCTCGGAGAAGTGGCCCGCAACGACGTCGGGGCCGGGCTGGACCCACTCCTCGACGAGATCGCCGACGTCGCGCGTGCGGCAAAGGCGATCGGGGCAAAGGGCGCACGGATCGGGCTCTCCGAACGGGCGGGCGGGGCCGACGTGCTCCAGGCGGTCTACGAGTACGTCTCGATCTTCATGCTCCTCGAGGTGCGCAACTACTACGCAATCGTGGAGCAGCTCGATGCGACGCTGCCGGACCTGCGGCGCCTCTTCCGACTGATCGGAGAACTCGACGCGCTGCAATCGGTCGCCTCGTGGCGCACTGGCCTGCCCGGGTTCTGTCGGCCCGAGTTCGTCGACGGAGAGAGGACGCTGCGCGTCGAGGATGCGGTCCACCCGCTCCTCGACGATCCGATCCCGAACTCCTTCGACCTGACCGCACACTCGCTCGTCGTCACCGGCTCGAATATGTCAGGCAAGTCCACGTTCCTCCGGACGATCGGGCTCGCGACGATCTTCGCCCAGACACTCCACACCGTCCCGGCCGTCCGCTACGTCGCGTGCCCGTTGCGCGTCGCGAGTTCTGTCACGATCCGCGACGACATCGAGTCCGGCCGCAGCTTCTACCTCGCCGAAGCGCAGCGGCTCCTGCGTCTGCTGCGCTTTGCGGACGAAGATGGCCCGGCGCTCGTCCTCGTCGACGAACCGCTGCGCGGTACAAACTCGACCGAACGCATCGCTGCGGTCTCCGAGATTTTGCTCCATCTCGCGGAGGTCGGCGCACTCACCGTCGTCGCCACACACGAATTGCAAATCGCAGAACTGGTCGCCACCCGCTACTTCGCATGCCATCTGGGTGACGAGGTCGATGACGCGGGTCTGCGCTTCCTGCATCGCGTCGTGCCGGGCATCGCCACGTCGCGCAACGCGATCCGCCTGCTCGGCCAGATCGGCTACCCGGACGCGCTGGTCGCGGCAGCGGACCGACGCGCGGCAGAGATCGACCGCGACGAACACAAAGCCACGGAGTAGCCGTCGCCCCCCGACGACAATCCGCCCGCATCGGTTCTCGATCCGCGTGGGATGGGCTACGGTTCGTCGATGCGCAACGCAATACAGATACTCGTCGGACTCGGTCTCTTGGTGTCCGTGGCAATCGCCGTCGCCGACGACGTCGTCCTGCGCGACGGCACGGTGGTGACCGGGCGCGTGGAGTCGATCCAGGTCGAGGGTCGCGACGCAATTCCGCGTGCGCAGCTCGCCGGTGTCCGGCTGGACGGCGATCGCGCGACCATCGACAGCGTGTGGATCGAGCGACTGCTGCGCTTCGCACTCGAACGCACGCGGCGTGGCGTCGCTGCCGACGGGAAGATCGGCGTGTTCGTCGATCGGGGCGTTCACCCGCCGTCGGCGATGGCGGTCATTCGACGACTCGACGAGGCGAAGCGCGCGCCGCGTCTCCTCTTCGAGAGCGACATGACCGACGCCGGACTCGACGGGCTCGACATCGTCGTCGTTCCCGGTGGATGGGCCCCCTCGCAACTCGTGGCCATGAAGGCCGATGGACAGGCCGCGCTGGCACGCTTCGTAGCTGGCGGCGGCGGATATCTCGGGATCTGCGCGGGCGGCTACCTCGTCTGCGAAGACGTGGTCTGGGAGGGTGCCGCGTGGCCCTACCCGATCCGCCTGGCACCCGGCACGGCCACGGGACCGATCGACGGACTCGCACCCTGGCCCCAATCCGAGGTCTTCACACTCGACCTTCCGAAGAACCGCGACGCGCGCGCGATCTACGCCGGTGGATCCTCCTTCGATGTCAAGGGGGCAGAGGTCCTCGCTCACTACCCGAACGGCTCTGCCGCTGCGATCGCGTTCGCCCACGGGAAGGGGCAACTGGTTCTCACGGGCGCGCACATCGAGTACCGCGAGAGTTCCGACGCCGACCTGCTCGCGCAGGACGGGTGGGCAACCGATCTCAAACCGGGCGAGTCCGCGCTCTTCAACACGTTCCTCGACCGACTCCTGGCGCGCCAGAAGTAGCGTGGCGCAGGGCCAGACGGCGCCGTTCCCGCGACATGCGTCTCCGGAGCGCAGCGGAGCAGCGCCCGAACGGCACGTGAGCTTCGGGATCCGGCGCGAATGGTCGATAGCTATCGCGGAGGCTCCATGACCGCGATCCACCCCTTGATTCGCCCGCTCGATGCTGACGCGCTGACCGCGGCGTACCGCGCGGCCGACCCGTTTCCGCATCTCGTGCTGGATAACTTTCTCGTGACCGATTTCGCGAGCGAGGTGGCCGCCACCTATCCCACGTACGACGAGGCGCGCCGCGACGGCAAGGTGTTCTTCGGCGTGAACGAGAGCCGCAAGGCGCAGGTCTCGGACAGCACGCTGTTTCCGAAGCCGGTGGCGCAGTTGGCCGAGGCGCTGAGCGCGCCGGCGTGGCGGGAGTTCCTCTCGCAGGTCACCGGCATCCCGGAACTCACGGGCGACCCGAGCTGGCAGGGCGGCGGCATGCATGTCATGGCGACGGGTGCCCATCTCGACGTTCACGTCGATTACAACCTGACCGAAGAGGGACTGCATCGCCGATTGAACGTCCTGCTCTTTCTTAACCCCGGCTGGCAACCCGAGTGGGGTGGCCGACTCGAGTTGTGGGATGCGGCCGTTGGAGAGCGTCGCGCCGCCATCGAACCGGTCCTCAATCGCTGTGCAATCTTCGCCACGAGTGCGACCAGCTATCACGGTGTCGAGCGCGTCACGTGCCCTCCGGATCGGCGCCGCGCGTCATTCGCCGGCTACTACCACACGAGCCAGGCCCCCGAGGGCTGGAACGGCGAGAAGCACGGAACGCTTTTCAAGGCGCGCCCGAGCGAGCGCTTGAAGGGGAGTGTGTTCATGCCGTTGCAGGGAGCGGCAATCGGCGTGATCTCGAAGTTCGGAAAGCGCGCGAAGTAGCTCGCAGGCCGTGCCGCAGCGAGCCGGCGATGGAGGTCTCTGATGGACCAATGGCGCTACTTCGAAGTGACACACGCTCGGCACGGGATCATGAATCCGATCTCTGCCGCGCGGCTGTTCGAGGTCGGTGACGTCATCGGGCTCGACCCCACGACGCGCGTCCTCGACATCGCGTGCGGCCACGCCGAGATGCTCATGCTCTGGCACGAGCGCTTCGGCTGCACCGGAGTCGGCATCGATGCCTCGCCCTACCACATCGGCCGGGCGTGGGAGCGCAAGGCCGCGCGACTCCCTGACGCTGACCTCGACCTACTCCATGCCGACGGTCAGGAGTTCGCGACGAACGAACGCTTCGACGTCGTCGCCTGTCTCGGGGCCACGTGGATCTGGGACGGCTTCGCCGGGACCCTGAGCGCACTCGCGGCGTTCGCGAAGCCGGGTGGCATCGTCCTCTGTGGCGAGCCCTACTGGATCGCGGAGCCGACGGCGGACTATCTCCGACACGAGGACGTGACGCGCGCAACGTTTCACGAGCTGGACGGATGCCGGAAGATCGGTGTCGAGGACGGACGCGAGCTGATCTGGATGGCGGGTTCCACGACCGAGGAGTGGGACCGCTACGAGCTACTCCAGGCTGCGGGACTGGACGATCTGGCACGCACGCGCCCGGACGATCCGGATCTGCCCGCACTCCGCGAGCGCCGCAGAGCCGCAGACGCAGCTTATCTCTCCTGCGGTCGCCGCTGCCTCGGCTTCGCCGTCTGGGCCTTCCGCCTGCCGCGCTGATCGGCACGGAACGCCCAGGTTCCGCATGCGGCCGGAGGCGCTCACACGCTACAATCCCGGGAGTCGGACGTCGTGCGCGACTCCGACAAGCGTGCTCCTGGGGACGGCACACGACCCGTTGCGGCACCGCACTCGCCGGAACTCGCTCTCGCCGGACATGGCGACGCGAGGCGACACCGAAGGGCGAGGGCCGCGAGGAGACGGGAGAGGGAGGGGGAATCCGGATGGCGGGATCCGTGACGCTGCGCGCGACGCTCGCTGACGGCGAGAATCCGTCGATGACGTTCTCCGGGCATGCACTTGTGGTGGCCGGACGGGCGAGCGACTGCGGGCTGCGACTTCCGGCCGACGACACGACGGCCTCACGGCATCACTTTCTGCTGGAGATCAACCCACCGGAAGTGCTCCTGAAGGATCTCGGCGGCGCGTCCGGCACCACCGTCGATGGCATCCGATACGGCGGACGATCGAAGAACCCGAATGCGCCGCGTACGCAACCCGGAACCGTCGCCATCCGCCTGCGCGACGGGGCTTCCATCCGGGCCGGTCGTAACGAGATCGTCGTCACAGTCGAGCACGGTGCCCGCTGTCCCGGGTGCCGCGCGACCGTCACCGAGGCCGGCCCGTGTCGTGAATGTCGAGAGACGCTGCGCCCGTCGGAGAAGCCGACCGGTGTGCAATCGTCCGTGAGCTGTAGCGAGTGCGGGAAGCGCTCCACCGGTGACGTCGGCAGACGGACCGATGCGTGGATCTGCACGACGTGCCGGACAGACATCGGATCGGACCCGTTGCAACTCCGGGAACACCCGGCGCCGCCCATCCCTTCGACCGACGACGTCCGAACCAGCGTGCCCGGGTTCGACGTGGTCAGCCGACTGGGAACGGGCGGGATGGGCGCGGTGTACCTCGCGCGCCGCATCCAGGACGGAATGTGGGCAGCGCTGAAGGTGTTGCTCGCGCGCGTCGTCGTCGATGATGCTTCGCGCATGCGCTTCGAGCGCGAGTCGCGCCTCATCGAACAACTCGATCATCCGAATATCGTGCAGTTCTTCGATCGCGGTTCCGACGGCGCGCTCTTCTTCCTCGCGATGGAACTCTGCGGCGGCGGCAGCGTTGCCGATCTGCTGGAGCTGCGCGGCGGGCGACTCTCGCTGCACGAGGCCGGGCCACTCATCGTTCAGGTCCTCTCTGCTCTGCACTACGCGCACGTAAAGAACCTGGTCGTCGAGCTAGACGACGGGACACGAAAGCGCGTTCGTGGGCTCGTCCATCGCGACGTCAAACCAGCCAATCTCCTGCTCGCGGGATCGGCTCGCCGCCGCATCTGCAAGCTCTCCGATTTCGGCCTTGCGAAGAGCTTCGAGGCGGCGGGCCTCTCCGGCTGCACGATGAGCGGGCAAATCGGAGGCACGCTGCGCTACATGCCACCCGAGCAGGTGACGGGCTTCCGGCACGTCACGCCAGCAGCCGATCTGTGGGGAACCGGAGCAACGCTCTACGAGATGCTCACGGGCCACGATCCGCGCAACCTGGAGCAGGCTGAAAATCCGTTTCAAGCGATCCTCGATGGCCGGATCACGCCACTTCGACAACACGAGAAAACGGTGCCGGATCATGTGGCGCGCGTGGTGGAACGATCGCTCGCGCGGGCGCCCGAGGAGCGCTTCCCGGACGCGCTCACCATGCAAACCGAGTTCTTGCAGGCGCTCTACGGCAGCGATCCGATGTGGACGTCCAACAAGCCGGGAAGCACCAACGGAACCGTGCTGTTGCCGGCAGGGGATGACGTCGCGTCTGCCCCCCTTGCGTTGCTCTTCATCGGCGTCGGTCCCGCGGCGGCGCAGCGCAAGAGTGAACTCGAGTGGGTTTCGCATCTGACGTACGTCCATGGAGCCATCACGGCGCAACCGGCAAGCTCGCGACTAGACTTTCTGAAGTGCACCGGCTCAGGGTTCCTCGCCGCCTGCCGCAGCACGGAGGATGCCGTGGCCATCGCGCGCGGAGTTCTCATGGACGGGATGGATTCGCGGCAAAGGCTGCGCGCGGCCACGCACCATGGCCGCATCCAGCGAACCCCCGAAGGCAACATCGTGGGCGTCGAAGTGGAGTGGCTCTTGAGCCTTCACGATGTCGATCGGCGAATGCGTGTCAGTGCCGTTGACACCGTGGATGCGACGACGGATGCGACAGTGGATGCGGAGCGGTTCGAGGGGATGCCCGGGCGCCGTCGCTCGCTCCTTACCACCGCGGCGCGCGAGCATGTCGGCGAGCACACAAGCGCCGGCCTGTCCGCGCTCGGACGCTACACGCTCCCCCGGTTCGGTCGGCCAGAAGCGCTCTACGCGGACATCCTCTGACGCGGCATCTCGCCGTCTGCGCAGGGAGAAAAGCCCACCGACTCCGACTCCGACCTTCAGCCTTCCTCGCTCAGCCTTCATCTCCGGGCGCATCCTCAAGCGCGATACCGCTGAATCCCTGCCCGGCACGCGCAGTGAGACTCGCGATGGTGGAGTTCAGTGACTGGCGCTGCTCGCGCAGTTCGTGTACCTGCGCCTCCATCGCTTCGAGCTCGAGCGCCCGCCGCGCCAGTTGCTTGTCGCGCTCGTCCAGATCGCCGGCGCGGGCCACGTGCTCTTTCTCGCGCCCCACCACGTCATCGAGTCGCACGCGGAGTAGGTCGTTGTTGGACTCGTAGAGTTCGCGTGCCTTTTCGGCCTCCGCACGTCGCTCGGCCCAGAGCGTTCGCTGGCGCTGCTGTTCGCGATCCCACGAAGCGATCCGCTCGGCGTGCTCGCGCTCCAGTGTCAGGATCTGATCGCGGATCTCGTTCTTCTGTTTCGCGAGCTCGTCGAGCTCGTTGAAGCGCTCTTGAATCCGGCGTTCGCGCAACTGCGCCTCCATCCGCCACATCTCAAGCTGCTGGCTGCGCTCATCGAGCCCACCCTCGCGCTCGTCGAGTGCGATCCGGGTCGACTCCGCGCGCGCTTCCGTCTCCTCGCGATGCGCCCTGATCTCTTCGTAGGTTGTCTGCACGCGGGCCTCGAGTTGCTCAAGTCGAGCCAGTGTATCCTTCAGCTGTTCCCACGTGTTGAGGGTGTGCTGCAACTTGGCCCGCAGATCGTCTGACGCCTCGTCGAGTCGCTTCTTCTCCGCGTCGAGATGCGACTTGATCTGAAGGAGTTGCTCGTCCCGTCGTTCGAGACCGGAGAGCTCTGCGATGCGCCCATCGAGTTCCACACGCTCCCGATCGAGTGCGAGCTTGCGTTCGTCGAGTGCAGTGGTCCCCTCCGCCAGCGCCGCGTCACGCGCGGAACTCTCGTTCGACCGCCGTTCGAGATCGGTGAAACGCGCCGCAACGTCGGATTGCAGGCGCTGGCTCTCTTCGATCCTCTCCAGCGCCGAGGCCTCCATCGTGGCCACGGTCTCCTCGCTGAGTTTGACCTGACCGAGCAGCTCGTCGAGACGAGCACCGCGCTGATCCACGTCCTGGCGCATCCGCCCGAGTCGCTCGCCCTCGGCTGCCTGTACTCCCTCGGTCGCTGCCACGCGCGCTTCGCGGTCCGCGACATCGCGTTCCTGCGCCGTGAGCGCTGCCGCTTGCGCGTCGACTGCAGCGGCGCGCGAGTCCACCGTTTCGGCGTGCGTGCGAGAAGCCGTCTGCTCCTCGCGCGTCTGCTCGAGCAGCGCGCTCGACTGCGACGCATCCGACCGAACGCGGTCCAGAAGTTCACGCGCCTCGTGCTGCGTCCGCGCGAGATCTTCCGAGAGATCCTGGAGCCGGCCGCTTTCCGCCGCCAACTGCTGATCGCGCTGCTCCTGAGCCAGCGCGCGTTTCTGCACGGTCAGAACCTCGGCCTGTGTGGCTTCGGCTCCGCGCAATGTGTCGGCGGCCGATGCCGCGCTCTGCTCCATCTTCGCGCCGGTCGCCTTCAGCGCTTCGCGATAGCGATCGAGGCTCTCCTGAAGACTCGCGCGTTGCGCCAGGATCGCCTGGCGATCGTCGTCGAGGACTGCGGCACTCTCAAGGGCGGCGGTCACACGCGATCGGAACGATCCGGACATCATGCGAAAGACGCTGGCGAACGATCCCGTTCGACGCGCGACATCGCGCAGTTCTCCACCGGTTCCGCTCGACTGCTTGACGTTCGTACTCACGACACTTCCTCCCTCGGCAGGTCCGTGCTCGCGACGGGCGCAAGGACGTCCTGAACTCCTGTCTCCCACGGCGCCGGATGGCGAGCGGCGACCACATCGAAGCGGCAAGCTTCGATCGCACGCACCGCGCCGCGCAGGTCCGGGACCAGTTGCGCGCGCAACAGCGCCAACCGTGTGTCCAGGCGCTCCCCCTCGGCTGCCGTCGATTCCTCGATGCGTTCGGCGATCGTCGCGATGCTCTCTTCGAGCTGCTTCTGGCTCAGTGGTTTCTGCTGATAGAGCGTGCGCTTGTCGATATCACGCGTCACGCGCAGCACGGTCTGGAGCGCCTTTTCCAGGGCTCCCAGCGCCGTGTCGGAACGGGCGCGCAGCGTCGTCAATTCCTGCTGCGCACTCTCGCCCGCCGCGACGCCGACCTTGTGCTGGTCGGCGAGCGTCTGCGCCTGCGCGTCGAGCTTCGTCTCGAGCGGCGCGAGCGCCTTCTGCACGAGTGCATCGATCGACTCCGAGATCTCGGTCTTGGTCGGACCCGCGTGCGGGACACGGACGACCACGCAGCGCTCGGTCTTGCCCTTGCATGTCGCCGAGACCCCGCAGCGCGAGCCCTTGCCCGCGCAGTTCTCGTGCTGGAACTCGCCGCATTGCAGGCAACGCATCACGACCGGATCCGTGAACACGGGCTTGCGACAGGCAGGGCATTGCAGATTCTCGTCAGACGCGATCATCTCATTCTCCAGTCTTCTCGTCGGATCGGGTCTCGTCCGGACGGGCGTCGCGCTGCTGCACACCATCCGTCAAGCTGGAGTCGCCCGACGGGACCGGCGCAAGATCGCCCTTACGAATGCGGAGCGCAGGTCGAAAGCCGATGTTCCATCCGCTGTAGCTACCGCGATAGGCACCGCGCCGTGCGGATCGCAATGCGTCCGCCTTGTCGCTCCACGAACCCCCGCGAAAAACGTGATAGTCCGCCCCGTCGGGCCCGATCGGCTCCGTCGCCGCATCGAATGGATAGTCCGAGTATCCGTCGGCACACCACTCCCAGACGCCGCCGTGCATGTCGTGAAGCCCGAACGCGTTGGGCGCCTTCTTCCCCACCGGATGTGTGGCGTTGGCGGCGTTCTCACGGAACCATGCGGTCTCGTGCAGAGCGCGCGCGTCGTCACCGAACGAGTAGAGTCCCGCGCCGCCGGCTCGACATGCGTACTCCCACTGCGCTTCGGTCGGAAGCGCGAGCCCCGCCTGTGTGCAATACGAATTCGCCTCATGCCACGTCACCGACTCGAGCGGCAAGTCGTCACCGTCGAAGGCGCACTGCAGAGCGTCCATGGTCTTTCGCCATGCGCGTTGCGTCACGACGGTGCACGCGATGACGAACGGGTCGAGCGTGACGCTGTGGACGCGCTCATCGCTGCGGCGCCCGGGTTCGCTCGCGGATGATCCCATCGCGTACGTGGCGCCTGGCAGCAGGACGAAGTCAAGCCCAGTCGCCGCGTGATGGAAGACTGCGAGTGACTCGCCTCCGAACGCCCGCAACCCGAGATAGGTGAACGGCGGAAGACCGAGTTCCAGCGAGCGCCCACACCGTTCGCGATCCGCCTCGGGTGCTCGCACCCAGCGCTCGACACGCCCGAGCATCTTCCACGGATTCGGGCGCCACCTCCCGACGCGAGGAATGAGCGCTTCACTCGCCGCGACCTCGACCTGATGAAGCTGCGTCTCGTAGCCCGCCCGCTGGATCGAGATCGTGCGCGCACCTGGTGCAACATCGTCACCGTGGAGGAGCGCGCGGCCATCGATCAGCACAGCCACGCTCTCCTCGAACTGGGACGTATCGAGCCACCCCATCGGAGCGAGTTCGATCGTTCCGATGTCGTTCTCGATCCCGCCGCGCACTTCGACCACGCGCTCATACGTGCCGAACCCGCGCATCTTCACCTGCAACTCGTGGCGTCCCGGGGCGACGGCGAGCCGCGGCGTCGGCGTCGTCGCCACTTCGACTCCGTCCACGAACACAGTCGCGCCGTTCGGGTTCGATTCGACGGTCAGATACCCCTCGCGCTCACGCATCGGCAGCATGCAGTGCACGTCGGTCCCAGCACGCAGCGAAAGCACCACTTCGAACCTATGGAAGTCGGGGTGCGTGGCCGTCAACTCGAACGAGCCGGATACAATGCCGTCCGTCTCTAGCACGCCGTTCGCGTCGAGCTCGAGATGGAGGTCCGAACCGTCGCCGTCCTTGTGTCGCAACACGATGTCTGCGCCGGGAGGCCCGCCGTGCAGCAGCAGTCGCGGAGGGCCGCTGCGCACCTCGCTCGAGAGCGACCGAAGAACAGAACGCCCCTCGGCCGGTCGATCGCGCAGGCCCACGACCCGCTCCGCTGCACCCGGGTCGAACGTCGGCCCGCTTTGCACCGCGTTACTGCAGACATAGAGCGCCTCGAGCAGCGCAACGCCATCCTGAAAGCGCTCTTGCGGATCCCGCGCGAGACAGGTTGCGACGAGCGCGGCGACGGACTCGGAGACACCCGAGCGTAGGTCCCGAAGTGGCGTCGGCGGCTCCTGCAGCGTCGCCAATGCGCGCGCCATGGCATTGTCGCCATCGTGCGGCGCGCGGCCTGTCAGCAACGCGTAGATCGTGGCGCCCATTCCGTACACGTCCGCAGGCTTGCGCGCCGTACGGGCGGACTCGATCTGTTCCGGACTGGCGAACCCCGGAGTGCCGAGCATGGTCGTCGCCGCTGTGGTCATGCCGCCGGACGACTGATCCGTGCGCGCAAGTCCAAGATCCGCCAGTTTCGACAGCGCGAGCTGCGGCACGTTCGCATCGACCGGGATCAGGATGTTGTCGGGTTTGATGTCGCGATGGATCACGCCGCGGCGGTGTGCATGGCAGAGACCACGCGTCGCCGCGATGACGACCTGCAGGACGTCGAACTCTGCGCGATTGGCGTCGTCGCACGTGCCATCGGAGCCGCACCATCGCGCTGCAGAGATCCCCTTCACGAACTCCATCACCAGAAAGTGAACGCCTGTGTGCTGGTCGATATCCACGTCGTGAACGCGTACGAGGTGCGAAGTCGCGATGCTCAGCTTCGCAGCGAGTCGAGCTTCACGAAGGAAGCGACCGCGCATCGAGGAGTCGCGCGCGCTCAGATCGCTGCGCAGGAGTTTGACGGCGACGTCCACTCCGAGCCGGGGATGGACGCTCGAGAACACGTCGCCCATTCCGCCGCGACCGAGCCGTCGCAGCAGAGGATACTCACCGACGAACGGAACCATGCGACTGCCGAACTCGGCGCGCCGATGGCTCTTCAGAATCCACTCGTCGGAGAGGTCCTCGAACCCCACCGCGGTCATCTCACGCGTGACGTCAGACTCGAATTCGCGCCCCACCTCTGTGGTGCGCGTCTCGCGCCCGAGGTCACCGCCCATGTCGGTCAGCCCCGCTCGTCATCCCATCCTCCGGACCACTGAGCGTAGCGCCCCGAAGAGGCCACATGCAAACGTGGACCTGCTACTGCGCGCTCTCCGAGCCTCGCCGGGCCCGATCAACGAGGCCCTTGGAGCGCACGAACTTGCTCGCGGAATTCGCTGCGTCCCCCCCCCATCCCTAGGGGTGCGGCCAGAAACCCCCGTGGATAACCGGACGTGTCCGGGTGGGTCGGCTGTCGTGGGTGACAGGCGACTCGACTCCGGAGAGTCTCCGAGCCTGGCAGCCGCGGCAGACGGCCCGCCCGGGCGCGGTGGACGCTTCGCACGGCGACCGGCTACCGTAACGTCACCGGTGCCGCGGGGGATTCTGGCCGGGCCCCTGGGGGTGCGGCCAGAAACCCCCGTGGATAACCGGACGTGTCCGGGTGGGACGGCTGTCGTGGGTGACAGGCGACTCGACTCCGGAGAGTCTCCGAGCCTGGCAGCCGCGGCAGACGGCCTGCCCGGGCACGGTGGATGCTCCGCACGTCGGCCGGCCATCACCCTCTCACCGGCGCCGCGGGGGTTTCTGGCCGGGCCCCTAGTGCCAATACCACGTGCGAACGCTGAAGTGAGCGGCTACTTCGGCGACGGAGTTCTGATCGACTCGGGCACGGACGACCGACCGCCCCACCGCGCCGGTTCGTCTGCGACGCGCGGCCTGCGATTGCGCCCGGCCAGGGCAGAACGACGTGCAGATCACGCTGCAACTCCGAGACCGATAGAGACTGTCACCAGCCGATGTACGGCTCCGGTTCGAGATGCCGTACTGGGCTCATCGCGCAGCGCGGCCGCGGCGTGAGGACTCCCCCCTGGTGGCGAATAGCGTCACGCCGGCGCGTCGGGGCTTTCCGTCGTCGCAGACTCGCGAGAGAGTTCGTTCGGGTAACCTCTTGGCAAGGAGGTACGGAGATGCGTGCACGCGATCGGATCGTATTCGCTCAGGGGATCGCCGCCGGGCTGGTGATCCTGGTCGCCTCGGCCACCGCCGCCCCGCTGGGTGCGGTGGAGCCCAGCAAGCAGGAGCAGCACGGGATCTACGTGTTGAATCGCGCGCGCAACAATCCGACGAAGTACGGCAATCAGATCGGTGTAGATCTCTCCGGTCTGACGCCGCGGCCGCCGCTGGCCGTGAACTTGAACCTGACCGGTTCGGCACGCTTCCACGCCGAGGAGATGCTTGAGTTCGACTACTTCGAACACGTCAGCGAAGTCACGGGTGACGGCCCCGATACGATGGCCGTCCAGAACGGATACGACCTGCGCGGCGGCGGCCTCGGCGCGAACTACGGACCACAGAACACGATCGAGTCGATCGCATTCGGCGTGAACAGTTTCCCGACGTACGCGAGCGCTCTGGCGCTCCTCATCGAGGACAAAGGCGTACCCGGTCTCGGGCACCGCGTTCACCTCATGGCGATGAACGCATTCTGGGCCGCGCACCGCGAGATTGGCATGGGGCGCGCAGCGGGAACCGACCCCGCGACAGGCAGGCCGGCGCGCTACTACGCCATCCATACCGCACAGGTGGATTCGGCCAGCCGCTTCCTCACCGGAGTGGTGTATGCCGACGCGAACAGGAATGGCAAGTACGACACTGGCGAAGGCGTGTCGGGTGCAACGATTGTCGCAGGTGCGAGTCGCACGACGTCGATGAACGCCGGTGGATACTCCATTGAGGTCCAAGCGGGTACCTTCGCCATGACGTGCAGCGGGGGTTCGTTCGCCGGCGAGGGCTCAGCCTCGGTGACGGTGACCGACGCGAATGTCGAGGTGGACTTCCGCAGCGGCGTGCGCGGTGCGCAGGTGGACTTCGTCGACTTCGTCCCCTCTCCGTTCCCCGGCCCGGACGTGAGCGTCGGAGGTACTCCACTGCGCGGGATCGCTCCCTTCGATGTGGACTTCGTTGCGACGTCGGACGACGCGACGGCAACGTATGCATGGGAGTTCGGCGACGGTGAGTTGGGCGCCGGACGGACTCCCGCGCATCTCTACACGCGGCCCGGAATCTACACGGCGATCGCCTCCGCCACGAATGACAGCGGCTCCAACCGTTCACTCGCGGTCGTCGCGGTTGGTGACGCGACCGCGCCGGGAACGGCGCCGCCCTCACTGGACCTGACCGTCGCTAAGCTCGTTGTGAAGGCGAGCTTCAAGAAGCCCGGCAAGGACAAGATCATCGCCGTGTTCTCGATGGAGATGCCGGCGGGATTCCTTCCCGGGGAGCGCACGGTCTCGGTCAACGTCGGCGGTGTATCGGCGGACATTCCAATCACCGCGAAGAACAAGGGCGTCGACGCGTCCGGGAACAAGCTCGTGCTGAAGGCGGCGAAGAGGGCACTCAAGAAGGCAGCCAAGGCGGGGACGCCGATCTCCGCGGGTGTCATCGCAAAGGTCAAACTGATCCTGCAGGGCGACCTCGCCGACATGCTGGGCGTGGCCGGTCTGCGCGACGCAACAGAGATCCGCACGCTCGACGGCTTCCCGATCGCGATCCTGATTGACGGCCATGCGTATCGGGTCGGCGTGTCGCTTCTGGCGAAGTCGAAAGAGGGCAAGAAGAGCACTGGCAAGTTCGCGCCGTAGAGATGCGGTGAGGAGCCCCGGGCGCCGGGCCGGTAGCAGGACTTGCCCGGGCCCGGTGCATCGGTCAGACGGCCCCGTGCGCCGACAGTTCGCAGTCGAAATGGTCGCAGAGCGACGACGTCCTCACGGCGCAGGAGGAGCAGGAAACGCGTAGCGTCGTTCACCCGCGCGTCGTCCGCGCAACCCTTGCGATGTCATGACCTCCGTGGGCTGCTCGTAGGCTGGATCGCGAGCGTCGCAGCGAGTCACCTCTCCGTGCCACGCCGGGCGAGAAGGCGCTACTGTTCGCACCGCTGAAGCAGTGGCAAGTCGAGTCCGGGACGGCCTACTCGCGGTCGATGGCGTCGTTGCAGAATTCGGCTTCGCGCCGGTCGTCGGGGCGCAGCTTGTCCACGTCGGCGAAGAGGCGCGTCTGCCACCGGATCGAACTCGAGACGTCGTGTTTCGTGTCGGTGAAGCGGATACGCAGATTGTAGATCCCGCACACCACGCGGCCGTTCAGGTAGAGCGGAGACGTGCCCTGGATGCCCTGAATGCGGAGTTCCATGCCGGGTGGCTTGTCGCTGCTGCTGTGATAGCCAGCCTTCAGTTCGTTGTTGCGCGCGTTGGGCCGCCCACCGAAGAGAGCGAACGGGCCGAAGTACTCCTCGTCGGTCAGCGCGTCGGGGAGCCGGAACTCCTGCGTCGTCGCGAGCGTGAACCAGGGGATCGTCAATCGGTCCGCCTTGCCCGGCATCCCGTGCGGTACGGCGCGCCCGACCATGTCGACGATATCCGCGTCATCAAAAAACAAGCTGGTCCGATCCACGTACATCTCGCCCGCCACTGTCGGGTTCGCCGTCGGTCCGCTGCCCCCACTGTCCGTCCCAATGGCCTTCGCGATGTGGTGCGCGACGACGGCGGCGATCTCGCGCGCCACACGTTCCGTTTGCAGGACGATCTCTTCCATCCGCTCCGCTTCGTCGATGGTGTACGGGAAGTAGCCGCTCTGGTAGTAGCGGCGGTCGTCGAACGTCAATGCCTCACCGAGAAGCGGGAGAGTCGCTTCGATCCACGAAGCGGACGCCTCGGGAAGGGCGGGGTTCAAGAACCGGAGACGCACGCCGAGACCGACACGCGTGCCGTCGTCGAGTTTCTGGCGAAACACGCCGCGCGCCGAGTTCCCGGCATCGAAGGGAACGAACCCCCAGTCAAGGGACTCTTGCGGATCGCGAGGGTCGCTGGCTTCCATCTCTCCGCCGACCTGGAGCACATTGTACGCATCGCCCGCGGAGCCCGCGACACCGGGGACCGAGCCGCGGACGAAGCAGAGGGGCACAGCGCTACTGCCCACGCGCCCGAGCGTCTCGTTGACCAGGAAGAGGTGCCGAACGTAGAGGATGATGTACTCCTCCAGACGTTGCCGCGCACTGTTGGCAACAACGGAATCCGTGGACCCAAATCCCATCCGTTCGATGTCATTCTGAAAGCCGCCCGCGAACTCGAGGACGAAGACCTCGGTCTCGTTCTCGGTCCCGCGGGGGAGCGCGATATCCCCGTCGGAGAGGGACTTGAACTTGAACGAGTCGTCCACCGTCACGCTGCTCTTGTCGAGGGTCGTGCGATCGCCATCGACCGCGTACTGGGGGTCGTTCCAGACACCAACCTTCCAGTTCCCGACGGAGCGACCGTCCGCACTCGCCGTGGTATCGAGGTTGATCGTGAAGTGCACCTCGGTGTCGGAGATGTAATCGATCTCCGTCCCGAGGATATCTGTCTCGTGACTGTTCTTGGTGAGCCGAACGTCGAGCCCCTTCTGCAAGTCGCGTCCGGTCAAGACGAGTCGCAGAGCGGTCTCGAGGTGGAAGGCCTTCTTCGGCTGCACCTTCTCCACCTTCGGTTTCCATGTCACGCCGTCGCCGTCGACCAGGCCCTTGCGCCGCTTGAGCGACGGCGTGCGGGCCTTCACCTGGACCTTCCAATCACCGGCCTCCTTGCCGATGTTCCGGAAGAACACCTGATGGTCACCGTCCTGCCGCAGAAAGAGGCGCCCGCTCTCGTCGAGATCGCTCGCAGACAGAACGTTGCCGTCGGGTTCCACAACACGCGTGAACTCCCCCTTCAGCTTGTTCTTCTTGCCGGGCGCCTTGATGGTGCCGGCAACACGCCCGCCAGCCAGTCCGACGAAGTCGACGGCGGCCTCCTCGCCAGCGGCGAGTGGTTCATTGCTTTCGGTCACGTCGATGACGTCCTTCGGATTCCCGTCGAGGCGCAGACTCCATGCCCCCGGTCCGTCGGCTCCGAGTTCGAAACGATGCCGCCCCGTCTGTTCGAGCTTCACGTTCTTCCACTCGACGCGGTTCTTCTGCGGCTTGCTCTTGTCCTTGTTCGTACCCGTCACCACGATCTCGTTGCCGTCCGGACCGAAGAGTCGCAACGCGAGCGCGGGCGCCTCGTCGTCGGTCTCGCCCTCGACCTTGACCGTGAACTTCGTGGATGCACCCACGAAGAACTCGAAGTGGACCTCGGCGTCGGCCGACTCGAACAGGCCAGCATACGTGTCCTTCATCAGGACGCTGGGGACAGTGACAACGGGATGCTCTTCTGCGTACACCGGCAGAACGGCGAGAGCAAGCAGGAGTGCGGCGGTCGCGGACTTCATGTGTGGCCTCTGCGTGTGGGATCTGGGGAGGATCAAGCGCTCGAATCGGGAATGGTAGCGATGGATCGTGGCGCGTGGCGCTCTCAGCGAGAGCAGGGACTTGAATCTAGTGCTGATCGGGCCGGAGACGTACCGTTCCCGGGACTCATGCGCACGCGGCACCGGCTCGCTCTCGTTGCGGTGGGAGGTCTCCTCCTGGCCGGTTCCGTCATTGCCACGCTGACGCGTGACAGTGCGATCTCGAAGCGTGTCGAGGCGCTCCTCGCGAACTCACTTGCGGCGCCGTGCACATTCGAATCTGCGCATCTCTCCTTCCTCGAAGGGTTGAGCGTCCGCGGCCTGCGCATTCTCGACCCGAACGATCCGCTGCGTCCGCCGCTCGTCGAAGCGGACGAGGCGCGGATCGACTTCCACCTCGGCCTTCTCGGAACGGGCCCGCGCGTCACGCTGGTGATCCTCCATCGCCCGACGGTGCGACTGCGAACAGACGACGACGGCGCGCTAACGCTCGCCGGGATCGTCGCCCCCACCGACGCCGACGCGCCCGGTCTCCGTCCCCCGCCGATGCGCATTTTCGACGGCACGCTCGTGCTCGAAGGCGCGCCGTTTGTGCTGCCCAACACGGTGACAACCATCACCGGGCTGCGAGCCGACGTCATCGCCGATGAGAGCGGTCTTCGCATCCCCGACGCACGCGGCGTCTCGGACGTTCTCGGTGACTTCGTGCTCACGTTCAACGCGGCCGCCGACGGTTCGGTCGCGGCGGCAACGATCGCGATCGACGCAGTCGATCTCGAGACACTTCGCGACGCGGATCTCCCGGCGTCGCTCACGGAGATCCTGCGCGAATTCGAAGTCGCCGGTGTGGCGCAGATCACGGCGCGCCTCGAGCAGCGCTCGGATGGGGCACTTGATCTCGGCTTCGAGGCCACCCTCTCCGACGTGTTCGCCACGGTTGCATTCCCGGACGACGAGGGGCGCCCGGCGCCAGCACCATTCCGCGTCGCGCTCTCGCAGGCGACCGTCGCGCTCGACGCCGGTCGACTCACACTGCGCGACGCCGCTGGCACGGTCTTCGGCGCAGCCTTCTCCGTCGACGGTGGCGTGGATGTCGCCGGTTTCGCGAAGTCACTCGACGAAGACGATCAGACCATCGACGTCACGCTCACGGTGAAGGGCGCGATGATCGACGCAGGTCTCGCGCGCCACTTCCCCTTCGAACTGCGCGACGTGCGTTCGGCACTCGACCTGAGCGGGCGCGTGGATGCCGAAGTGAACCTGTCCGGCGGGCTGCGCCAGATCGCGACCCATGCCACGCTGCGCGTGCGCGACGTCAGCGCGTCGTACGTAGGCTTCGTCGACCCACTGACCGGCAGACGCGAGGGCTTCCCGTGGCGCGTGGATGACTTGAACGGCGAGATCGTCGTGGCGGACTCACGGGTGGACTTCGACGCTCGCGGAACGCACGGACCCGCCACCGTCCACGTGCTCGGCTTCACGGATGCGAACGCGCGTTCCGAGACCATCACCGACGTGCGCATCGATGCGACTGACGTCCCGCTCGACGCCGATCTCCACGCAGGTTTCGGAGATCGCGGTGACGAAGTTCTGGGCCCGTGGAAACCGGCCGGCATAGCGGCGCGCATCGAAGTCCACGTCGAACAGGACCCGGAGATCTCGGTCGAGAATGTGGCGACGCAGATCGTGGCCACCCTGGACGGTCGAGCGACCTTCACACCGCATGTTCTCCCGACGCAGCTCTCCGACGTGACCGGGGTCGTGCACATTCTGGAGCCGGTCATCGACGGCGCGCGACGCGACCTCGTGCGACTGGAGAATGTGGCGGCCAGAGGCGAGGGTTTCCGCATCGTGAGCGCGAATGGCGACGCATCCACGGACTCCGAGAATCTGAGTCTGGAATTCTACGTCGACTCGATGGAGGGCGCGTTCCACACCGGCCTGCTGGCTTCGAGCGTCGTGCCCGAGAGCGTGAAGACGGCGCTGCGTTTGCTGGAGCCGCACGGCAAGGCGACGATCACCGCGAGGATCGTCGGCGCCCCCGCCGGACGTGACGATGACATCACGATCGCTCTCGACGGGCTCGGCGTGCGGGGCTGGGAGGACGTGCCGCTCGCGATCGCGAACCTCGAAGGCACGCTCACCTACGCCGACGACGAGCTCGTCACGGAGGGTCTGCGCGGAACGATCCTCGGGGACGCGCCGATCCACGTCGCCGGGCGGCTCGCCGGGTTGTCCGAAGACACCCCAATCCCTGACCTCGTCATCCGGTTGACGGGCGCGCCGCTCGACCGCCGTGTCGAGGACGCACTCGGTGTGCTCGCCGAGGACGTTGGCGCCGTGTGGGACGAGTTCCCCGCCGAGCCGGATCTCCGCGCGGACGCCACGGTCACGGTGCGCCCTCCCGGTCACGCAGACGGCGAGTTCTCGCTCCTCCTCGAGAACCTGCGCGGCGGAATCTCGGTGCTCGGTCTCCGACTGGGAGTGACCGCGGGGCGTGTCAGCTACGAACACGGCGTCGTGCGGGGCGGAGTGCGCGCCGCACTCGGCGCCGGCGACTTGACCGTGCCGGCGTTCACGTACTGGACCGAGACCGAGGACGCCGAGGTCGCGCTCGACATGCGCGGGCTCTCGTTCCCGGGCGACCTCGTTCCGCTGCTCGATCACGAGACCGCCGAGGCGATCGCAGGCGCACTCGCGCCGTCCTTCCTCCACGTCCGCTCCGGTCAGTTGAACTGGGAAGCCGCCGCGCGCACACTGCGGGCGTCGGCAGACACGTGGTTGCGCCCCGCCGCGCGCGACGGCACGAACGCGGGCGTGAGCGCCGAAGCTCATCTGGAGCTGAAGGACGTCAGCGTCACTCTGCCGGAGATCGGCCCATCGGAGTTCGAAGGGCGGGCGACACTGCAGGATGTCGCGCTCGACCCGGGACTGCCGATCGAAGATCTGACCAGCGACTTGGCCTTTCGCGGGAAGTTGGGCGACGGCCCGGCCGACGTTGAGTTCATCCTCACGAACGGAACGGCGCGCGCTGGCGGATTGCTCGTCGAGGACCTCGCGCTACGTATGGAGATCGAAGGCGAACGCGTGCGCGTCCCAACGATCGCGGGATCGCTCTACGGCGGCGCGTTGACGGCACGCTTCAACACGGGCGGCGAGCGACTCGCGTATCGAGGATCGATCGAGGTGAAGGGCGCCGACCTGGCGCTCCACGCTGCGGACCAAGAGAGCGAGGCTGCCAGCGGACTCGTCGATCTCGACGTGCGCATCCGCAACCCCAGCGGGAAGCCGGAAGATCTCGAAGGAACAGGGACGGCGACTCTCAGCGGTGCGGCGGTCCGCATTCCGTGGCTGACGGCGGCGGCGAAAGCGGTGAACAACGCATTCCTCGGAGCGGCTTCGATCGAGGGCAACTTCCGCGATGGCGAGATCGATTTCGATCTGCGCGGTCATCGGGTGCTCATTCGCGACTTCCACTTCGAGGGACCCAACGTGCCGCTGCTCTTCGACGCGCGCATCGTTCTGCGCGACGGGCGCGGCGCGGTCAACTTGGAAGACGGTCGGTTGAATCTCGTCGTCTACCCACGACTCGAACTCGGTGTCTTCGACTACGACCCGACCGGGATCTTCGATCGCGTCCTCGGACTCGCGCAGTTCCTCGTGCGGCGGTTGCGGATCGAGGGCACGACCCGCAACCCACGCACGTCGTGGGAGATCATTCCCGGTGACCCCGACGAAGAGTTCCGCCCGCGCCCCCGCCCCATCGGCGATGTGCGCCGCTACGGACCCGAGCCCTGGTAGCGCGGATACGGAGTCAGGACAACTTCGGCGGAGTTCGGAGCAGCGGCTTCGACGTGGCGATGGTCAATCTCCGAACTCTGCCGAAACTGTCCTGACTCTCTACCCGCTCCATCTCCACTAACGCGCCCCACCCAACTTCGCCTCGGCCTTCTTCCGGTATGACTCCGCGACCGCAGATTGGGAAGGCGGCCCATTCGGCGTGACGTCCGGACCGACGCGCAGATCGGCGCACACCACCACGTCGCGATAGCGCCCGATCTCGAAGTAGTAGCGACACAGGTGCTCGAGAGAGTCCCAGTAGCCGCGCGTCGGTGTGGCGTCGTCTTCCTCGACAAGACGTCGCGCAGCGAGGAAGAGCGCCTCGCAACGCTCCCTCCGATCGCGGAGGTGATGGAGATAGAGATAGCCGGTGTCGCACGCGTAGTCCTGGTCCTGCGGCGACGCAGCGACGGCGGCGCGATAGAAGCGCAGGCTCGTGTCGTAGTCCTGCGCCTGCTCGCGGAACCAGAACCCCGCGTTGTTGCCAAACCGCCCGTCGTCCGGGTTCGCGGCGACGAGGGCGTCGCACGCGCGCTCGCGCAATTCGAGCGCGATCCCGCGCTCCGGATCGCCGGGATGCAGGAGCGCGTCCAGCGCATTGGACGCGCGCACTCGATCCGCGCCATCCAGGAGCGAGAGCGCGTCGATGTAGCCGGACACCGCCGCCGAGAAGCGACCGGCGGCGACGAGTACGCGAGCCGTATCGAGACGCACCCTGCCGTTCTCGGGAGCGAGTCGCGCAACTTCGTCGAGGAGCGCGATCGCACGCCCCGGGTCAGGCTTGTCGGCAGCGACGCACAGACGGGCCAGTCGCAGGCGGGCCTCTACCGCGCCCGGGTTGTCGGCGATCACGTCTTCGAGCACCTGCATGCGGCGCGGCGAACCGCTCGGGTAGAGCCCCACCATCATGCGCAGCGGCACATCGTCGTCCGGCAGGAGCCGAGCGGCATCGCGGTAGCCGCGTCGCAAGACGTACTTCGTGTACGCGGCATCGCCCTGCGCCGTGAGCCACTGCTTTGCGACGGTGGCCCTGAGGCGCGCACGACCGTTCGTAGGATCGAGTTGCGCGGCGAGCGAGAGATGCGTATCCGCCGTCGCCCACTCCTTCGCATCATGCGCGATGTTCCCGAGCTCCATGTGCGCCGCAGCGTCGCCCGGAAAGCGCTCGAGGTGCGCCCGGAGCAGCGCGCAAGCGGCAGCGTCGCGATCCTGATCATCCGGACCTCCCGGGCCGCCCTGACCACGGAGTAGGCGCGACCGCAAGACCACAGCGCCGGGGAGATCCGCCGCCAGCGCATCCGCCTCGTCCAACGCGGCATGCGCCTGGAGACGCAACTCCTCCGCAGCGTCCGTCCCCTCCGCTCCGTCACCCGATCCTTCACTCAGTGCGTCACTCAATGCCAGGAGTTGCCACGCCTCATCGAGGCGCAGCACCGCGTGCTCTCCGAATTCGTTCTCGGTCGCGATGAGCAACTCCAGCGCGCGACGCGGGCCATCGACGATCGCGGCCGCCGCGCTCTCGTCACGCCGCGTCTGCTGCGTCGGAGTCAACACAGGCGCAGTCGGCGCGAGGGGAGCGCCCGGATCGATGCCTCTGCCTGGCTCCGCGAGCGGCACAGGCCGACGCGGGGCGTCCGCGCTCGGCGCAAGCTCGTCGGCCGCGGCAGCCTCGACCGGAGCGAGATCCGCTGCCGCGGACGCCACGTCACGCACAGACGCATCACGCGCAGACGCATCACGCGCAGATGGGCCGACCGACGGATCGTCGCTCCCGCCGCAGCCGCCGAGTAGCAGCGCTGCGCTGAAGCCGGCTATCCACCGTCCGCGTCCGACCGCTGCCCATTCAAACCGTGATCGCATGCGCCCTCCCGAGCTTCGAGCCCCACGTCCGGGCCTCGTGCGGAGGACCGTATCAGGCTGCGGCGGCGATCTGGAGTCAGGACACGTTCGGCAGAGTTCGGAGGTTGACCATCGCGAGGTCGAAGCCGCTACGACGCTCGCCGCGACCGATGCATCGAGCACCCACACACACGACCCGCGCGCCATCGCAGAACCCGTCGTCCATCGCATCGGCCCGGCCACGTTCGCAGCCCGCCGCGAACAAGTCGTGCTCGCGATGAAGGCCCACTCATTCCTCAGCCCGCGCGATCAGCGCTACGTGACCGCCTATCGCGACCGCGTCACCATAACCGAACTCTCCGAGCAACTCGGAGTCCGCGACGACACCCCGCGCATCGGCCAAACCCGCGCGCTGGAGCGTTTCCGAAAGAGCTTCGCGTTGCTCTCGTAGCCCTCAGATCGGTGGCCCACCTGAACGTGATGCGCACTCTCGACGGCGGGGAGGCGGATGGTCGGTGCTACCTCGCAATGGAGTTCGTCGAGGGGCAGACACTGCAGTATGAGCATCCGGCGCGACCGGTGACTAACCTGGTGTGGTGGATGTGGAACCTCACCCGTCTGTCTTTCTGATGCGCCCTGAGAGCGAGTGGGTCGAGTCCAACGCGCTCGCGTTCGCTCTTCGGGACAAGTACGCGGTCGCTCCCGGTCACACGCTCGTGATCACTCGCCGCGTGGTCCCGACCTGGTTCGATGCCACGGCGGACGAGAAGGCCGCGATCCTCGACCTCGTGGAAGTCGTGAAGGCCCGGCTCGACGCGACACGGTCACCCGATGGCTACAACGTCGGCTTCAACGCCGGCTCGGCCGCGGGCCAGACCGTCATGCACCTTCACGTGCACGTGATCCCGCGCTACCGCGGAGACATGGACGATCCACGCGGCGGCGTCCGCGGAGTCATCCCGTCCAAGCAGAAGTATTCGGGCGCTCCCGCTGCCGACGCTGTTCGCGAAGCCGAACTGGACGCGTATATGACGCACGCTGCCACAACGCCGCTGGGCGATCTGTCGAGCTTCGTCGACGGCAAGCGCGCGTTGATGGTGGACGTGCTGCGTTCCGCGGTGCAGAACGCCGACGAGATCGACATGGTGCCGGCGTTCGTACAGACATCGGGTCTCGCGCTCATAGAGGAGGACCTAGTGGACGCCCTCCAACGTGGCGCCACGCTCCGTATCCTGACGGGCGACTACATGGGCATCACAAGCGCAGATGCGCTCGCGGCCCTGCTCTCGCTCTCCGGACGCTTCGCGCAGTGCACCGTGCGCGTGCACGAGGTCGCGCCGGGCGCGAGCTTCCACCCGAAGGCGTATCTCTTCTGGCGAGCGCCGCACGGCGTGGCATTCGTCGGGAGTAGCAACCTCTCTAAGACGGCACTGATGTACGGCATCGAGTGGAACCTGCGCATCGTCTCGTCGGAGGACCGGACAACATTCGACGCGATCCGGAGTCGGTTCGAGGACCTGTGGACGGCAGAGCAGGTCAGACCGCTCACCAAACAGTGGATCGACGAGTATCGGAAGCGCGCGCCGGTTCGCTCGCCACCCGCTCCCGAGCCACGAGGAGCAGCGCCCGAGCCCCACGTGATTCAAGCGAGGGCACTGTCAGCGCTGCGCGAGACGCGCGAACGCGGACACGTGGCCGGCCTCGTCGTCATGGCGACAGGACTCGGCAAGACCTTCCTTTCCGCATTCGACTTCGCGCAGATGAAGGGCAAGCGTGCGCTCTTCGTCGCCCATCGCGAGGAGATTCTCGATCAGGCCAGGACGACCTGGGAGCGAGTTCTACCGGGACGGATCACGGGTACGCTGATCGGCTCACGCCGAGAGGTTGAAGCCGATCTGGTCTTCGCCTCGGTCCAAACGCTCTCGCGTCGGCGGCACCTGGATCGGTTCGCCGCAGACCACTTCGACTACGTGGTGATCGACGAGTTTCATCACGCGGCGGCAGCGAGTTATCGCCGCCTTATCGATCACTTCACGCCGAACTTCCTGCTGGGACTGACCGCCACGCCCGACCGAATGGACGGCGCCCAGCTCCTGGAACTCTGCGGAGACAACGAGGTCTTCCGCTGCGGACTCTTGGAGGCCATCCGAGAGGATCGTCTCGTTCCGTTCCGCTACCACGGAGTGAAGGACGAGCTCGACTTCGCACCGATTCCCTGGCGCTCCGGCAAGTTCGACCCCGACGCTCTCGCACAGGCAGTCGAGACACGGCAGCGCGCCGCACAGGCGCTGCGTGAGTACCGAAGATGGGCGCCCGAGAATACCAGACGCACGCTGGCCTTCTGCGTCAGCACGACCCACGCTGACTTCATGGCCGCGTACTTCGTCGAACACGGTCTTCGCGCGGTCGCCGTTCACAGTAATTCGACGTCAAGCCCTCGCGCGGACTCGCTGCGCAAGCTGGCGAAAGGTGAACTCGAGATCATCTGCGCAGTCGACGTCTTCAACGAAGGCGTCGATATCCCCGAGGTCGATACGGTGCTCATGCTGCGACCCACCGCGTCACCCGTGATCTACATGCAGCAGATCGGCCGCGGACTGCGCAAGTCGGCCGACAAGCCACACCTGACGATCGTCGACTTCATCGGGAATCACCGCAGCTTCCTCCAACGCCCGCAGGCCCTCGTCTACCTGACCGGGAAGAGCGTCACGGGCTACGAGGCAGTGCGACTCCTCCTCGACAAGCGGCTCGAATTGCCCGAAGGATGCTCGGTCGACATCGAGACCGAGGCACTCGACATGCTTCGCCGACTCGCGGGGTCCCCAGCAGCCGACACGCTTGACTACGAGTACACATTGTTCCGCGACACGCATGGACGTCGACCGACGGCCAGCGAGCTCTTCCAGGAGCTGGGGACGTTCACCGGCCTTTGGAGGCGCCACTCCACGTACTTCGATCTCGCACGCCACTACGACGATCTGACGGTCGACGAGGAGCGCGCCCTCGAACGCCACCGCGCGTGGTTCAACGATCTCTCGCGGACCAAACTGACGAAGTCGTTCAAGCTCATCGCCCTTCTGGCTCTCCTGGACGCCGGCGCGCTCACCACCCAGATGACCGTCCGTGAGAACGCGGAGCGCTCTGACCACATCCTGCGCCGTCATGCCGTTCTTCGCCGTGAACTGACCGAGGGCTCGGCAGCCCGCCAGACATTCAATGACGCATTCGTCAGCAAGTGGAGGGAGATGCCTCTCAATATCTGGACGGGCGCCAAGAGCACAAGCCGCGCCTGGTTCGCTCTGGACGGAGACGAGTTCCGCAGCAAGTTGGAGGTCGCCACAGACGACATCGAGACGTTCGACGCCATGACTCTCGAGATCGTGGAGTCGCGCCTCGCAGAGCGCGTCCGCAGTATCCGCGCATCCACCGTCCACCAAGCCGCGACCGAGAGCTACCGGCTGAAGGTGTCGCACTCGAGCGGCCGCCCGATCCTGTTCCTCGATCGCGACAAGAACCCCGGCCTCCCAGCCAACGGAGACATCGCGGCCCAGGTAGGCAACGAAGAGTTCTTCCTTCACGTCCGCAACGTCGCGATCAACAAGGCAACGCGTGGCGCTGACTCGGTGAACGTGCTTCCGTCCATCCTCCGCGGCTGGTTCGGACCGAAGGCTGGCCACCCGGGCCGGTCGGAGTTCGTCGTCCTGGAGCGAGCCGACAGCGGTTGGCAACTCCGAGCCGAGTCGAACGACGCACGCGCGGTCCTCCCCGTCGGAACGCCGTCACTCGCGCTCTTCGAGGATCTTCGAGTGGCGTGTGGCGCGATCGATCGCACTCCACGAGACGCGGCCTCAGATCGGCGCGTCCGCATACGCACCGAATTGGTCCAGGACCTCGACCCCACGCGTCACTTCGTGGTGCGCGCGACGGGAGGCTCGATGGACGGCGGAGACCGCCCCATCTCCGACAACGACCTGGTCCTCTGCGAGTGGATCGAAGATCCTGCCAAGGCAACCGTTAGCGGCGCCGCATGCCTGCTGCAGGAGTACCAAGCCGACGGCGGCGCCGAAGCGAAGATCAAGGTCCCGCGCCGCATAGCGGGCACATGGACTCTCGAGAGCTGGAACCGTGAACACGCACTAGAGGAGATCCCACCGGGAGCGCGTCTCGAACCGATTGCTCACGTCCTTGGCGTCGTGAAAGAGGATCTGGATCTCGACCTATGGGGCACATACCGCCGCCAAGATATCGCGGAGGCGTTCGGGCGCGAGTACAGCGCGTGGTGGCGCGCGGGACACCGCAATCTCGACGTACACGGGCGCCCCCACGCAGTGTTGATGGTCACATTGTTGAAGGGCAGTGAGATCCGCCGTGAGGAGCACTACGACGACCGCTTCCTCAGCGCCGACGAGTTCGCGTGGGAGTCCCAGAAAAACGTCGACGCTACGATGAAGACCGGCCGGGCGATCGTCGAGCACGAGGCGCAAGGCCGAACAATCCACCTCTTCGTCCGCCTGAACAGCAAGGTCAAGGGCAAGTCCCAGCCGTTCGTGTACTGCGGACCCGTCACGTACGTCAGCCACGAGGACGGCAAGCCCATGCGAGTCTGGTTTGAGCTGATGCGCGCACTCCCAGACTCGATGTTGAACGACTGGCGAACTTGAGACATACAGGAGCCGCGAGCGCGACGTTCGGCGAGTTCGCGCCGCTTGGCTGCGTACACTGGTTCTGACGCAGCTGGCGAAGTCGCATCGAGCGCCAGAGCTCACATGGCGCGGAGGTACTCGTCGAAACGCACCTTCAGCCGCTCGGGATCCGGCCTCTTCGCCACGCTGCGCGGCGTCTTCAGTTTCAAGCCGTTCACTTCCTGGAGCCCGTGTTTGAGCATCGGTCCGTCGACCTCGCGCAGCACGTCCGCACGGATCTCGATAATCAAGTCTGGACGGATCCCCATCACCTTGGCGTCGTACGCCGCATGATGCAGTTTGCACAGCGTCAGGCCGTTGGGCACGACGGGATCTCCCCCGTCGCAACTGTCGGGGATGATATGCGCCGCGTCGAGCAGGCGGACGTGTCCAAGCCGACACACGGCGCATCTCTCTCGGTACGCGGCGAGAACCCGATGCCGAAACGCGGTCTGGTGAAGCCGAGACACGGCAACTCGAGTCGTGTAGCGCCGCACGGGCTCAGCAACTTCGTCCCCGAGGCAAGCAATGCGACCGAGTTCACTGATCTCCGTCTCCTCGACGGCAACCGTGACGGACAGCGCCGAGGGATGGTCCGCGACGATCCGAACGGGGTAGGCGGCGATGTACTTGCCCTCCTCCACGCCGTGTAGATAGATCAGCGGGACCTGTCGCTTGTACGCGTTGCGCAGCCAGACGTTGTCGCGATAGCTCGGGTCTCGACCTTGATAGCGATATCGGATCAGGCCGTCCTCGCGAACCTCGTCGTCGTACGGCCGGGCGACACCTTGCTTCGGCGGTGTCGTACGAATCGAGAGCGGCACGTCGCCGAGTACTCTCGGCTTGAAGATTCCCTGCATGCTCAGCAGAGGTACGCGTTCCGCGTCGACGGCGAACCCGCGCTGCAGGGCCGACCAGGGTAGCACATCGCCATGCGCGGCTCGCAGCTCGTCGAGGAACTGAAACGCCGCTTGCCGAACGCGGCTGTCGTAGCCCAGCTGGTCCATCGAGCCCCCTCTCCACCGGTCGGGATCGCGTGGGTCCCTGCCTCCGTGATCTGCTCGACGCGACGCGTCGCGTCGCGTCGCGTGTGCGCGATTCGTGGTACTGACAGCCGTAGCGAGGTCACTCCTTCGAAACGGCACCGTAGGGGATCCTGGCGATGGTAACGGTGATCCTGCCGCTATTGTCGTCCGTGCTCACGTCATTGCAGCGCAGCGAGATCAGTCCCCCGTCCCCTCGGATCCGCCAAGCGCCTCGCTCGGCTCCCCGAACGACCTCCTCCTCCCCTGCGCGGATGAGCAGCGCGCCGTGTCCGAAACGCGGATCGACAGACTTCGGATGTTTTCGAACCTGCCCATCTGGTCCGGCTGACCCAGCCATGAAGCCCAGATTCCATCGTCCCGTCGCCTGGAAGACGACCACATCGCCGTTCTTCGCACGCAGACCACTGCGCTGCCACTCGGCGCTCGCTGACACGTCTACAGACTCGACACTCACGCCGTCGCTGAGCGTTGCCACGAGAGCCTTGAGCTTCCTCCCACCGAGTCGGACTGTCTCGATCTGCGATCGGGCATCCGCAAGCTTCACGAACTCCGCGTGGGGCTCGTGCTGAGTGAGCAGACCCTCGAGGGCATCGGCCATCGTGGTGAGTTTCTCGACTCGCTCGTCGCATCGCGCTCGAAACGTAGAGAGTGCCATCTTCATCGTGGCAACATCCGCCTCCTCGACGAGCTGTCGCTGTTGATCCGCGGCCCAGACCGCAAGATCATGGTCCTCAGAAGCGAGCAGTTTCTGCTGGGCATCGAGCTGAGTCTGTACGCCAAGAACGTCGATCACCTGCATGGCGACCGCGACTACCGTTCGCGCATTACCGACCGTATGATCCGCTTCGATGACCAAACGGCTCGTGACGGAGCCAGCGAGTTGCGCCCCATCGACTGAAATCGTGATGGTCGCGGGAGTGACGCCCTTCGTGGCACTGAGAGAGATCCACGGGTCCTCGCAAGACGCCCTCCAACCGAGCAGGTCCTTTCCAGGACTGGAGAGCTGCAACTGAGTGTGCACAGGCGCATCCATCCCGCTGGGCACGGTGACGCCAATCCCCCCGTCCGGGCTCAGCACGAGCGCTCCCGTGACCTCATACGTCGCAGACACGCGGTGGTGAGCGCCACCCGACTTGATCAACAGTTCTCCGTCGTTGACGCCATATGACATCTCATCAAGATCGAACGTCAACTCCAGCGACGCGGGCGTTCCGCCCTTCACGGCTGAGACACTGATCCAACTCGGCGAGGAGACGACTTCCCAGAGAACGCTCTGCTCCGAATCGCTGCAGCCGAGTTCAAGAACCTCACGTTTGTCAACGTGCGAATTCGTTCCATCCGCACCGAGTGTTGCACTCAGTTCGATAGAAGGCTTGTCGACAGTCAGCGTCGGGCCGGCCAGCGCGTCCGTGATCCCGGCCTCGGACGCTCCAGGCTTGACCGCGGGGCGTGGGTTCGGCGTGCCGCTGCCATCGCATGCTGTGACCAACGCAGCGGCGAAGCAGACCGCAGCTCTGACTAGAATCCTCATCGTCCCCTCCAATGCGACTCCACGCGGCGTCTGCATTGCCCGATGATGCCCGAAGCTACGAACGTGATCCCAGCTTCAATACGAAGACTTGTGTGCGAGGAGCGATCGAATTCACACTCGTGCCGCAGTCGGGAGTCGATCGTGATGGCGAGTCTCGCTCGCGACCGTCGTAGCTGCCACGGCATCGAGCGCAACACCGAACTCGTCGCCGCAGCCGCTCCCGTGCGGGGGAACTCCAGAGAGTGTGACGCGGCGGTCTGACGCGCCGTCGACTTCGCAGGGAGGAGGCCACTCCGACCGGCGCTATGCCTGACAACTGTATGGTTTTGGACAGTCGCGGGAGCACCTCGACGTCGAAGTTACCGAAGCGGGGATCGCCCGGCCCACAGTCCGCGGAAGACGGTGGCACCGCGACGTTCCCAGCTCCTCCCGACGAACCGGCTCCCTCTGACAAGGCCAGCGCTGCACCGAGCTCGCACCACCGAACCGATAGCGCGCAGTCATCCGCGCCCAGCTCAGCCTGTCGTAGCCTTCCGCGCGCCCGTCCCCCTACCGACCCAGGCTCTTCGCCAGCCAACCCTGCATAACCTCGTCGCAGCACATAAAGACGCGGGTTGGGGGCTGGATGCGGTGGACGATCTCGGGGGAGTCGTCGAAGAAGATGTCCGGCTTCAGGTGGGTGATGACGTCGGCCTTCCACTCGTCGTACTCGGTGTCGCCGGTGCGACCGAGTTGCGGGTCGTCGGAGAGGATCAGGCGGTCGTAGCAGATGTTGTGGAGACGCAGGGTTTCCTCGGCGCCGTCGGTGCTGTCTCGGACCGTGACGATGGTGATGGTGGCGCCCGTGAGAGCGCTCGTCAGCGCGGAGAAGAACTCCGGCGCGTGGGTGATGGTCTGGTCGATGTCGATGGCGATGTGCATGGCGTCCTCCGGGCGTGGGCGTGGGCTGGCGAGTAGTGGAGCGTCGCACGGCCGTCAAGTCCCGGGGACTGCGTGCGCGGTGGCGTTGCATGACGCCGACGCCGCCCGTCACCCTGGCGGTGGCAGATGCTGCAGCCCGCCGCCCTCACGTCACCGAGCGTCCTCCGGCGCCGAGAGTTCGCGGACGGAGTCGCGCCACCGTCCAACGACTTTGCTGCTCGTGCCTGCGCTCTTCGCCCCCACCTCTACGATGCGGCGGGCGAGGCGGTCCAATGCTGCGAGCATCTCGGTCTTCGACTCCACGTCGCCGACGCGTTTCAGATAGCGGACGGCGGCGAGGATGTGTCGGGCGGACGTGCCGTCGAGAAGGCGTCGCCATGCGTCCCGCACTTCCGCCGTCGTGAGCGCATCGGGGGTACTCGCGAGGCGGGTGACGGCGGTCGAGATGAACTCCGGGTCGTCGGGCTCCGGGGCGATGAGGTGCGCGCGCAGAGCGGCGGTCGAGAGACCCTTCCAATCGAGTGCTGCTGTGAGCGCGCGGTTGCGGCTCCATCGGTTCGTCAGATCCGGGCGCCAACCGCACACGATTGAGCGGTCGAGGGCGAGTCTGGCAACGGCGCCCCTCGCGCCGGGGTCGTCGGGATCGATGTCGTGGAGCGCCAGCGCCGCCTCCAGGCGGACGTAGGAAGACGCGTGACCGAGGAGCGACTGGAGCAGCGGCACCGACTCCGCGGGCGGCAGGTCCTTCAGGCCCGCGGCTGCGGCCGCCACGCCGTCCGGTTGGGCGTCCGGGCGCGTGGCCTCCTCGATCAGAAACCGGGCCCAGCCCTCCGGGTCCTTCTCGCGAAACGTCTGCCGCAGCCACTTCGACTGGTCCTCGCGGGCCCACGTGCCGCCCTCCATGGTGCGGAGCGTCCGCACGGCGTCCTCGTACTCCCAGTGATGCCGAATGCGGAGGCGGGTGGCGGCGAGATCCGCCTCCTCGCGCGCGCCCTTCGCCCAGTACCGGTCGGCGCCGAGCGCCGCGACAAGCGCGGCGACGTCGTCGTCGGTGGACGGCGCTCCCGCGTATCCGAGCACACGGAGGCACGTCTCGATGAACCGTTGTCGCGACGAAAGTCCGCGCTGCCCGGTGCGTCCGCCACGCGCCGGATCTCGGCCGCAGCGAAGTTGCTCCACGCAGCCACCTCGCCGTGGCGCCGTTCGCCCCCGTCCGCGTGGATCAGTGTCACGAAGAGATTGAAGATGGCTTGTTCGCGGAGTCCCTCCCACATGCGCACACCATCCCACTCGCAGTCCCCCGACGGCCGGCCGGCGCAGTGGGCCGGGGATGCATGCGATCCGGCTCTAACGCGGATCCAGTCCACCGATTGGTGCGACATCCAGCCCGCGCGGAGCCCGGATCGACGCGCGTCGTCCGGCGACTCCGGCTCGATCCGTTCGTCCGAAGCCGCGAGGATGCGCCGCGCGGCATTCCACGCGATGACGAAGCGCTCGGCATCCACGTCGAACTCGGTGGCGGCGAACGACTCACCGCGATCCTGATTGTAGAACCACGACTGCGCCGCCGTCACCGAACCGGCCTCGACGCTGCCGTCACGCAGGACCATCCGCGACATCACGTGGGAGATGTAGCCCCGCACGAGCACGACCTCCGCGCCGTCGGGCGGGCGCTCGTCGTCCATCTCCGGCCAGTTGATCCGCATCTTCGTGCGATGGGCGGAGCCGCGAGTGGCGTCCATAACCTCGCGCGCGAGCACGAGTGACGGCGGGTCTTCCGCGCGCGCCGTGGCGCTGAACGCGGCGACGGCGAGCAACGCGACGGCCCTGACCGGTGATTGCATCGAGGCTCCTTCCGGGACACCGGAACCGGGCCCCGTCCCACCTCAACGTGCGTGGGTGCGTGTGGTTCGTCGGACGGCGGGGTTGGATGCGTGAGGTCGTCATCCGACCTCGGGCGGTCGCCCGCGGCGCGTCCCGCGCGCGCCCGGCCACGGTCGCAGCGTACACCTTCTCCATACCGCCCGAGCCCAGCTCGCGGTCGATCAGATGCGGACCGAGTCACTCGCCGATCATGAGCTCACTCCACGGCGCGATCCGCATCCCTCAGCGACGCTTGTGCTACAGTTGTGTACATGAGTACGACAATCACGATTCGAACCGCAACTTCGCTCCGCACCAGGCTTGAGGAGCGCGCGGCGGCGGCGGACACTACGCTGTCCGCACTGGTTCGCGAGATCCTGGAAAAGGCCGTCGATGAGCGGCCGCTGGGTCGTCGTGCAGGTCATCTGAAGGGATGCCTCACCGTGCCGCGCGACGGCGCCGGCAGTTGGAACGACACCATCCGCGAGCAGAACTGGCGCACATGAACACCTGGTTGGTGGACACGGGTCCGCTCATTGCGTATCTCGACGCCTCGCACGACGGGCACGCGGAGGTCGTCGCGAAGGTCGAGCCATTCGTCGGACGCCTCGCGACGACGAGCGCCGTGGTCACGGACGCCATGCACTTCGTGGGACACACCACCGGGCCGAGGCTCCTCGTCGATCTCCTCACCGCCTGGGACGTGGACGTCTACGACTTCTCCGAACCCGCGGGACTGCCAGACGCCGTTGCCCTCATCGAACGCTACGCGAACGTGCCGATGGACTTCGCCGACGCCACACTCGTTCTGCTCGCGGAGGCGCTGCAGGTTGAAGACGTGCTGACCCTCGATCGCAGGGGCTTCTCGACGTACCGCACGCGCACGGGCCGCGGACTTCAGCTAGTGCTCGACCACTGACCGCAGCTCACGATGGACTCCGGTCATGCCGGGCGCACGCGCGTGACGGACTCGGTTCCGCGCGGCTCGTCGTCGTCTGGATCGTCGCGGGCGGCGGGCGGAGGTTCGGCGGCACCGCTCTCGCCCTTCCACGCGGCCATGATCTCGCGGTTGAGGCGGAGGTTCGTGAGCATCGCCTCGTGGTGCTCGTCGGGGACTCTCGCGAGGGTCTCGTCGAGCAGGCGCTTCGCCTCTTCCAGATGCGCGCGGTCGCTGGTTGCGCGCCAGAGCAGAAGACGCGCCTCGCGGCGCTCTTCGGCATCGAGCCGCTCCTCGTGCCCGGTGAAGGCCACCAGCGCGTCCTGCGCGTCGCCGCCCGGAAGCAGCGCCAGTTCGCAGCGTGCCAGTGTCTCGACGCCCGGGATGCCGACCTCTTTCGCCAGATCGCGCGCCGCGGCGAGCGACTCCCGACCACGCTCCTCGTCTCCCGCCGCCGCGCGCAGAGACCCGAGAGCAAGGTGCGTCGCCGCTGCCAGGTGTCGGTACCCGATCTCCTCGCATACCACGAGGCTCGCCAGCAGGCGCTCCTCGCTGCCCGCTCTCTCTCCCTCCTCTCGTAGCAGGACTCCCAGGTTGTGCTGCGCGATCGCCTCGCCCTGCCGGGAGCCGATCTCACGACTCAGCGCGAGATTCCGCTCCATGTGCTTCTGCGCCTCGGGTAGGCGGCCGAGGGCCAAGAACACGTTGCCCAGGTTCCCCGTGGCGGTGGCCTCGCCCGCCCGGTCCCCGATCTCGCGGCTCAGCGCGAGACATCGCTCGAAGTGCTTCTGCGCCCCGGGCAGGCGCCCGAGGGACTGGAAGACCAGGCCCAGGTTCCCCGTGGCGCCGGCCTCGCCCTGCCGGTTTCCGATCTCGCGGCTCAGCGCGAGATGCCACTCCATGTGCTCCTGCGCCTCGGGCAGAAGGCCAAGGGACCAGAAGAGGTTGCCCAGGTTCCCCGTGG
>JAJRPF010000033.1 GCA_024280885.1 Planctomycetota bacterium
CGTCGCGCCGCGGTCTCTTTGTGTTGTGGCGACTCCGTCGCCACGCCTCGCTCTCGCTCGGCATGTTCGGCTTCGGTCATGGCTCCGACTGCTTCAACCGGGGGCGCGATTGGAGTTCGCGGCCCCGCATCGGGTCGTCACCTCGACGCGCCAGTACGCCCGTCACATCGGCGGGTTTCGCAGGCGGAATCCGCTCCCTACGCCTCACCGCGCGCTTCACGCTGCGTGCGCGGCGCTGTGTTGCGTTTGTGCCTACTCGCTTACGTGAACGAAAGCGCCGCCCGAGTCTTCGGCCATCTCGGTGAGGTAGTCGATGCGTTCGTCGATCTCGGGCTGGGAGCGCTCGCTGGCTTCGTTCCGGCCGCCGGGCATGACCAGCGCGATGATGAGCTTCACCTGCCGCGTCGCGTTCAGGCGGCGGAAGATCTCCATCGTCTCGCGCGACCCGGATGAGCGACCGGCGCCCCATGGGTGGGAGTCGGTCAGAATGACGATCGTGTCGGCCGATGGAAAGCGCGTCAGGGTCTCGGTCAGCGCGAGGCGCATGTCCAAGCCGCCGCCGGGGAGCAACTCATCGATCCACGCCTGCGCGTCGGCGCGCTGGGGCTCCGTGACAAAGCTCTCCTGGTAGGGCGTGAACTGGCGCGCGGCGCGGGCGAGGACGAACGTTGCGTCGGGTGCCAGCGCATCGATGAAGCCGACGCACTCGCTGCGGATCCGTGCGAGTCGGTCGAGCCAACTGGTGGAGCGGCTGGTGTCGATCAACACCGCGAAGCTGTCGGAGGCAACCGGAATTCCGAAGACCTTCGTCATCTCGGGCAGGTCCTTCGGCGGCGGCGGATTGTCTCCGGCTGCGAGCTTCGCCCAAGCTTCGGCGTCGTGGCCGAGATCCCGTCCGAGGAGCGTGGTCAGCGCGACGCGAAGTTCCTCGCGTGTGCGGAGTGTGACCGCGTCCCCGAGCGCCTTCGCCATGGCTGGGGCGGCATCCTTGTGCGCCGCCTCCGCCAGCTTCGCAGCCGCCGTCCGGATCACGCGCGCATCGCTGTCTGAGAGCATCGTCATCAAGGTCCCGATGGCACCCTCGGTGCCCATCGCGGCCAGGCCGAACGCGGCCCCGAGGCGGATCTCGGGGAGTGGATGCGCGGCATCCTCTTGCAGTGTGGCGAGTGCTCCATCGCCACCGACATGACCGAGCGCAACGTCGCGCGTGAACCACTCGTCGGTGCTCAGCTTCGCGAGCCCGAGCAGCGCCGGGAGGGCCGAAGGGTGGCCGATCTGTCCGAGGCCGTCGATCAGGGACATCCGCAGGTCGTCCTTCGCCCGCTTCAGGTGCTTGATCGCCTGCTTCGCCATCGCCGCGCGCGACTTCTCGTCGTCAGGAGTGAAGCCGAGACCCGCGCCGAGTGCGATGATCGGCGCGCGCGCGCGCTCCTTCTTGAATGCCTTCACGAGGTAGTCGAGCGACTTCGGAGCGCCCGAACCGCTGAGTACGTGCACGACGGCGACGCGGTTCGCGATGGTCTTTTCGTCGTCGAATGCGTTCCTCAGCAGCTTGCGGCACGGCTTCTCAGTCCGGAACGGGAAGAGGTCGAGAATCGCGTAGCGCCGATCACGATTGCCGGGATCGTCGTGGTTCTTCGACAGTTCGTCGTAACGCTTGGCAGCTTTCCGATAACCGTCCTGGGCGAACGCTGGCGCGGCGATTGACGCCGCCGCTCCGACTGCCCCGACGAGCGCGATGGCGATGAGAGTGCGAGGTGGTGTGCGCATGCGGATCAGGGCTTCGACTCGTTGGAGAACTTGCCCTGGTTCTCGTGCGCGATGCGCGACATCAGGTCCGCCATGTCCTCCGGGTCCTCGTACTTGCGTACCGACTCGATGGGGGAGAGGCCGACGATCAACGCCACCGTGCTGATCGAGACGCGCTTGAACCGGTTGCGCTTGCGCACCTCGGACAGGATCGTCTCGTGCTTCTCGAAGCGACCGAGCGACGGGACGCCGTCCGACAGGAAGAAGACTGTGTCCACGTTGTTCGCGAGGATACCGAACGCGAGGGCGTCGTAGGTTGCTGTGCCGCCGCGCGGCAGTTGCTTCAAGATCCACGCGATCCCCGCCTCGACGTTCTCGGTACTCGCGGGCACGACATCCTTTTGCCAAGGCGTGACGACGCCGGCGAACGTCGCCAGATTGAAGAGCGTGGGTGGTTCGTCACCGTCTTCGCTTGGGACCAGCGGGAAATCGCTCGTCTCGCCCTTCTTCAGCTTGGGGATGCGGCCCTGGTTCTGCTTCGCCAGCGCGCGCAGCGCCTTGAACAACTCGCGGTGCGCGACGTGGATGCGGCGCCCCGTCCAGTCGGACGGGCGGATGCCGCTGTCGCGAGGCTGGTCTGGCCACTTCATGGAGCCCGAGACATCGAGGATGAAGAGCACGCGATCGCTCTCGATCGGGAACTGGAAGTAGCTCGCCGTCTCGCTCTCGGAGAACGTCGGATCGTCGGGGTCGACGCCGCGCTTGACCTTCGTCCACCAACTCGTCCAGGCCATCGGGTCTACGTGATAGTCCTTCGCCATCCGGAACTCGTTCTTCGCGATCCGCACGAGCGCCTTGCGCGCCTTCTGGCGTGCGCGCAGACGCGCGACGCGCAATCCCTCGATCAGCGGCTCGACTGCGTCGCGCGTGCCGAGCCGCGCCACGGCCTCGAGTGCGGTCTCGACGACGATCGGTTCTTCTCCGCGGATGATGAGGCGCTTGAGCTCTTCGATGGACGTGGGCTCGCCGGCGTAGCCGAGCCCTTCGGCGGCCGCCATGCGCAGCCGCCAGTCCTCGTCCGAGAGGTAGACCAGCAGTTTGCCCACGGCCTTGCGGCCCCCGCAGCGCCCGTATGCACGTAGCGCCTCGAAGCGTACCTCGACGCTCTTGTGGTCCGTGATCAGTCGTTTCAGCTTCGGAAGCGCATCGGGATTCTCGGTGAAGCCGACTGCCTCTACGATCGACGCGAGCACCTCCGCGTCCTTCTGCTTGAAGCGCGTCGGAAGCCACTTTCGTGCTTCTTCGTTCGTGACGTGTTCGAACATACGCGGCAGATTGGAAGCGAAGACCGGCTCCTTCCGCGCACCGGAGATCGCCTTCTTGACGGTCCCCTCGATGGTCCCGAAATCCCCCGATTTCCCGACTGCCAGCATCGCCGCGACGCGCGTGCGTTCGTCGCGATCGCCCTCGAAAACCCCCTTCAGGAATTTCGACGCCGGCGCGTAGCGCATCTCTCCCAGGAAGATCACGCGATTGCGTCGCGTGCGCACCGGGATGATGTCCTGGTTGCGCTTCAGGCTCTCGTACTCCTTCTGGATCACCGCGAGGCGCGCAGCCTTCGCGTCGTCGGAGAGTTGATCTGGCGCGATCCCGAAGCGCGAGCGGTCGCTGTGAACCTCCTCGTGGGGGGGGCCACCGATGTCGGAGCCCTTCCCGCTCCCGGCAGCGCCCTTTGCGAGCGCGTCAGGGATCAAGGCGTCGGGGGCCACTGCGTCGATGCCGACGACGGTGGCCGCGATCAAGGCGACGGCGAGCGCCGCCATTCCGGTGAGGTGCTGGATTCGCATGTATGGGAGGATAACGTGCATATCCGTCAGAACGAGCCGCGCCTTGTGCGTGTTCCACGCAACGGGTTGCTCACGCGCGACGTTTCGCGCGGTGAGAGTCATGTCTTGGTCCGCTGATCAACGTCAGCGCGGCCTCGGGAGGTCTGCCATGCGCCCTGTCTTCACACTCGCCGCCATGTTCGTCGCCACAGCCGGTTTCCTTCTGGCGGGCGCCGCGGTGGCACAGCAGGGGGGCGCTGCTCAGGGAGGAGGCGACGACCTCGTGCCGAAGCGCGTCGAGCGCGCAGCGCGCGTCGTCACGGCACTCGAAGAGGCGGAGAAGCGGGCTCGGGCGGCCACTCCACTGGATGTCAGCTACGTCGAGCAGCTTGAGAACGCCCTCGAGGATGCCCGCGCGATGACCAAGTCAGTCACGTTGGCCGAGTTGACGGATGAGGAGCGCGAGGCCCTCGCCGAGGAAATCCGCGATCGTGCCGGTGACGAGGACGGCGGCGGCTTGAACGACTGGCAGAAGCGCGCGCTCGAGCGAGCGTTTGCCGGGACCGGCCTCTCCGAAGGCGAGGAGGTCGCAGCCACGCCGATCATCTCCGAGTGGTACGAGGGCTTTCTGGACGCGCGGGCTGCGCGCGACAGCAAGGCGCAGAGCGATCTGAAGCGCGCGCGCGACAAGGAATTGACGAAAGCGATTGGGAAGAAGAAGGCACGCAAGTTGATCAACAACCTGAACGCGATCGGCGGCCGGCGCCGCTGACGCGGTCCGTGCCGACGGAGTCGGCACGTGGCGCGTCTCTTTGCGTTTGTGCCGACTCCGTCGTCACGCTGTGTTGTGTTTGTGACGACTCCGTCGTCACGCTCGCTTGCGCTCGCATGTTCGGCTCTGGTCGCGGCTCCGAGTGCTTCAACCGGGGCTGCGCTCGGCGTTCGCTGCCTCGCATCGGGTCCGATCCACGACTCGTGAGATTGCGCGTCGCGAGTTCGGGTTTCGCAGGCGAAATCCGCTCCCGTCGCCTCACCGCGAGTGTCACGCTGAGTGCTCCGCACACAGCCCACCACTCGCTCGCGTGTTGCACATCCTCGCAGGGGTGACGCCCTGGTCGCTCCGGAGTACCGGGTTCTCGGTAGTTCTCTTTCCGCGATCAACCGAGGGCCTGGCACGGTGTTTCGGTCGGAGAGCGGCGTCGAACACCGCGGTTCCCACCGAGCCACCGAGCCCATCCACACCGCCATCCAAGCAAGACCTGCCACCACCCACCTCCCACACGCGAAGAGCCGGTCCCCGCTCCCCTCTCGGGAGCGACGACCGGCTCTTCGATGACGCGCGCCGACGCCGATGGCGCCCCGTTCCGTGACTACCCTCCGAAGAGGTCGTCTAGCTTGTGCTTTGCGGTGCCGACGAAGTCGGCGGACAGGTCGGGGTCGTTCGATGCCAGGCCCGCCGCGCGGTTGGCCTCGCGCTCCGCGTCGTGCTTGCGGAAAATCTCGCCCATCCGCTTGCTGGTTTGCGACGCGTAGAGGCGGACCATGCCGACCGTTGTCGAGTCATCGAAGATCACGGTGAGGAGGGTGCGATCGCCCACGAGCGAGAGCTGGATGTTGTCCTTCTTGCCCTGGTGAAAGAGCACGGAGAACTCCTCCTCGCCGAGGATGCGAGCCATCTCCTTCGTCGCGGCGAATGATCCGGCGACGAGAGCAGCGATCGTATCCATGTCGAGGTTGGTCGTGGCGCCCTGGCGCGTGACCATGTGCCCTTCCAGGTCGATCAGGAAGGCGCATTTGGCGCCGGAGAGTTTCAGGAACTCGCGCAGGACGCGGTTGATGTCTCTGACGAGGTCCTCGTAGAAGACCAGCCTGTTCTGCCGAAGCGTGTTGGAGTCCATGGCGTCCTCTACACCGAGACCTTCACGAGGCCGGTGGCGACGACGATCACGCCGAGCGCAACCATGATGAGAACGGCGAGACCGACGGCGATCCAGGGGATCGTGCGCTGCGTGCGGATCTGGATCGTCCGCGGCCCGCCGGCCTGCGCCGGAGCGGTTGCGCGGATGGGGCTCTCGAGCGGCGTGGCCTCGACCTTGCGCTTCCAACCGGCGCCACCGCCGCCACTGCCGATCAGTCCGCCGCCTCCTCCGCCTCCGCCGCCGAGGAGGCTTCCGCCACCACCGCCCGCCGGCAGACCACCAGGGCGTGTATCGCCGATCAGGCCGGGCGATGTCGCTGGAACAGCTTGGGTTTGACCCAGAGCAGCGGGTGCGCCGCCGACCGCTGAGCGTTGGATCGCCGGCGGCGCAGCCGTTCCGACGCCGCCCGCCGCGGTCGCGAACGGACTGGGCGCGCTTGCCGGGGCTCCGCCGCCGAAGGCACGTGGAGCAGGCGCCGCAGCGCCCGACTGCAATTGCGGCGGCGCGGCGGCCGCCGGGGCCGCAGCCGCGACGGCGGGACCGGCCGTCGCGGCAGGCGCCTCGCGCTGATCACGATTGAGCGTCTCGAGGACGAGGCCGGAGAGGCATTTGAGCGTTGGGAATACACCCTCGCCGGTGACCGCGACGGCCTCGTAGGTCGGCACTCCCCACTGGTTGATGCGCGCTTCGAGCTCGTCGACCGGAAGAGCGTCGGCCAGGTCGCGCTTGTTCCACTGGATGACCAGCGGCAGCTCGCGGATGTCCTTGCCGTACTCGGCCAAGTTGTTCTTGAGGTTCTCGAGCGACTCGAGATTCTCCTCCATCTTGGCGGCCGACGAGTCTGCGACGAAGACGATGCCGTCCACGCCCTGCAGCACGAGTTTTCGCGTCGAGTTGTAGTAGACCTGTCCGGGAACTGTGTACAGCTGGAAGCGCGTCCGCATGCCGGCGATCGTGCCCAGGTCCAGCGGCATGAAGTCGAAAAACAAGGTGCGGTCGCCCTCCGTCGCGATCGACGTGAGCTCCCCCTTGTTCGACTCGGGCGCCTTCTTGTGCACGATCTCGAGGTTGGTGGTCTTACCACTCAGCCCCGGGCCGTAATAGACGATCTTGCAGTTGACTTCCCGTAGGGCGAAGTTGATCTGAACCATCGCTTCCTCCGAGCCGCTATACGCGGATCTCACCTAGTTGTTTGATCCGCATTGCGGCTGACTGGATCTCGATCTGTGTGGGCCCGACGTCGACGTTGCGGTCCATGACGACGACGAGGTACGCCGGCCCCGTATCCGCGAAAACCATCTTCCCGTGACTGGCGACCAGTGTGAACCGGGTGAAGTCACCCAACCCGCTGCGCTGAAGAGCGCGTTCCGTCGAACGGATCGCGCCGGCCGCCATCGCGGCCACAACATCCTCTTCGAGATTTCGGGGCAGGTGACTTGCGATCACGATCCCATCTTTTGTGACCGCGAGGCTGCCCTTGATCCCGACGACGTCGTTCAGCTGCTTGAGGATGCTACGCACAGGCCACCTCCGCCGTCGGCGCGAGGGAGCGGGCAGTCACGTCCTGAACCATCTCCCATACGCGATCGGTACGTAGAGGTTCGGAGAACAGGGCCGCGATTGTGTACTGACGCAGTCGGACGACCGTCAGGCTCGTCTCCGGGCCTTCGATCTCGGCTCGAACGAGAACTCCTGTGTCCATGCGACGGCTCGCGCCGTCGGATGTCGCCCGCACTTCGCGCACGACGTCCGCAAATGCATCGATGCCGAGACCGGCGTCCGTGGCGTGTTGCGCCAGAATTCGCCCATCTCCGTCCATCAACATGGAGTTGCGCAGGCCGGGTGTCCCTGCGAAGTCGGAAATCGCTGCGGTCAACCGCTCGGCGTTGATGCGCAGAGACGAACGCCGACGCGCACGGGCGTCGTGTGCGACAAGCCGCGGGAACGCTTCGGGTGGGCCGGCGAAAATCCCCGACTCCTCGACGCGGCCCGCGAGCGAGATGAGCATCTCCTCCGTGACGTCGTCGTCGTCCAGCTCGTCTTCCGCCGGGCCGAGTTGGCGCAGGAATGCCCGCACGTCGCGTGCAGAGGGCGAGTTCTCGAGTACTTCGCGGAGGTGCCGCCGACAGGCGGGGAGCGCACCGACGAGGTGGTACAACTCGGCGAGGAGCACGTGCGCCTTCAGGTTTTGCGCGTTGATGCGCACGACCCGTTGCAGCGCCAACTCTGCCTGGACGGCGTCGCGGGCGACCTGGTGCTCGAGGAAGCGCTCCAGCCGGATCTCTCCCTGCACGAGAAACGGCTGGTCGTTCTGTGGGAACATCGCGGCGCAGTCACTCGCCAGGGCGAGCGCCTCTTCGTCGTCACCGAGCTCGCGGTGGATCTCGGCCAGGCTTGTGTAGACGAAGGGGCTCGGGCGCCGGGCCATGTCCTGGCGGAGGTCGCGGATGCGTCCGGCAAGCGACTTCTTCTTCGCGAAGACCCTGATCTGGTGGAGGCGATCGGCGTCTGGAAACGATGCGAGTCCGTCTTCCGCGACCGTGAGGGCCGCGTCGGTCTCGCCGTGTGCAACGTGGCGTTCTGCGAGAGCACTGAACGACGCGGGAGACGGCGCCCTGCGCACCGTGGCACGCAGGCGCGACATCTCCAGGCATCGCTTCAGTCTCTCGAAAATCTGCACGAGGTCGGCCTCCGGCGCACACCGGCGCGCGCCGGTGAATTCATCGGGATTGCGCGTTTCCCGGCTTGAGAACCAAGCTGCGAATCGAGCGTGGCGTTCAACGTGCCACGGCGCGTACGCGGGTATCCGCGCCGCCGAAGATCGCGAGATCGCCGACGATCAGGGGCCGCGTCGAGATCTCGATCGCGTCGCCTCCGTCGGTTGGGATCACGTACTCCCAGAGCGGACGAACAGCGGACGGCCCAACGTCGACGGCGAGCAGTCGCCCGCCAGCCAGGGCGACGTAGAGCGCGTCACCTTGGAGTGCGCCGGGCACGGTGATCGGCGTCTCTGTGTCGTACTCTCCGACCGCTTCGGCGTCGTCCTGTCGGACGCTGACGATCTTGCCGCCGCGGCCGAGGACGATGACGCGCGCACCGTTCGTGAGTGGGGGACCCGCGGGGTGCACGTCCAACGGCGTGTTCCAGAGTTGCTCACCGGTCTTGCTGTCCGCCTTGATCAACTGGCCTCCCGGCGTGACCGCCAGGATCGCGCCGTGGTCGACCACTATTCCGTGCACCAACTTGACGTCACCGTCCGGCGTGCGCAGTCGTACTTCACGAAGGCGTACTCCCGTGCGCGGGTCGATCACCGTGATCCGTCCGTCGGCGGTGGCAGAGAAGAGCTCGCCATCCGCGATGATCGGTGCGCCCACCCGGGCCGGGGGCATCTGCGCGTTCGCACTCGGATAACGCCAGCGCTCCGCTCGCGTCTCCACATCCACGGCGACGACATACCCTCTGGACGTCACTGCAATGAGCAGCCCGTCGAATTGTGCGACGTCTGAGCGCAGGGGACCCGGCGCCTCGTACGCGCCCAGCAATTTGCGATCACTGAGGCGATGGAAGTAGATGCGCCCGTCGATCGTGGCCGTCGAGACGACGCCGTTGGTGACGATCGCTGCGGCGACTGCGCCGCTCGGATTGCGCAGGGAAAGCGCTTTCGAAGCCGTGCCGTCCGCCGCCGAAAGGACGGCGGTCTCCGCTCCCCGCATCGGCACGAGCAGGAACTCGTCGTGGACGCCTGGGGTGGCTTCGAGCTGTCCGGGCAGACGCTCGGAGGTGAACCGTTCAGCGCGCTGAAGGTTGCCGTTCAGCATGCGCGGAATGCGCTTCTCGGCGTCCCTCGGATCGCTGTCGGTGACGGCTTCGAACATCAGTTGCTTGGGTTCGAAGTCGGGCGACGTGAGGACGAACTCGCAGCCGATGCGCACGGGTACGGAGATCGTGGCCGGCGTGCGCTGGCCCGTGTCTTCGCCGTTCATCGCGATGGCGGCTCCCGGCGGCCACGAATGGACGCGGATGGGTACGAGTAGCTCGTCAGCGAGATCCGGCGGCGGGTACTCGTGCAAGAAGCTAACGGCGCGGTCGAAGGCCGCATCGACATCGCCTGCCTGCAGCAGTGCTTCGACCGCCTCGTCGGTGTCCACGAGGGAGTCGAGGATCTCACGCAGGCTGGCATGGAAGGCCTGGCACTCGGTTCCGTCCGACGAAGCGAGCCAGTCCGCGCAGACCGCGCCGATGCTCATCGCCTCATCGAATTTGGCCCACTGCGTGCGCGTCGAAGCGCCCTTGGCGGCGAGCTTCGTCGCATCGAGGTAGAGCTGCTGCGCCGAGGCGGCCAGGTGAGTAACGGCTTCGCGCTCGAGGCTCTCGATCGAACGCAAGTGCTTGTTGTACGTCGCCGCGAGCGCGCGCGCCTCGTCCGCGGCCGGCGTGCCCGCGTGCGCATCCACGAGCTTCATGAGGTCCCGGACGGCGAGGTTGGCGCGCGTCTGCAGGGCCTCTCGCTCTTCGCGATCGCCTTGCAACGATCCCAGGCGCGACCCGTTATCAGCCCGACTGCCCGCAAGGCGCGTGATCAGAGCTTCGAGATCCGACGTCAACTGCGCGTGACGATCTCGGATCTTGGTCACCTGGGCGCTCGCTCGCGCGTTCACGCGCTCACCGTCGGCCTGGCGCTCCAACATGAACCGAATGCCGTACCACCCGGCGACGCCGAGCAACGTCACCACGCCGGCTGCCGCGATCGAATTGCGTACGCTGCGGCGGCGGCGTGTCTTGCGCGAGATGAGCTGGTTCAGGCGGCGCAGGATGTCGTTGCGAGCCGTGTCGATCGTCAGGATTTTGCGGTAGATGCGTTCGGCGCGCGTGAAGTCGTCCCTCGCGAGAGCGGTCTCGGCCAGGATCTCGTACTCGGCCACGGCCTCGCCGGTCATTCCGGCACCCAGGTAGATCTCGATCAACCGCGTGCGGAGGTCGGCGTCGTCGGGTGCCAGGGACACGATCCGGTGCAACACCTGGATCGCGCGGCTCCCGCGTTTCAGGTCGACGTACACCTCCGCGAGCAACTTGCCCGTCTCGATGACATCCGCCGTCCGATCTTCGATGCCGATCGGACTCATGGCGAAGATCTCGACCATGCGGTCCGCGGCAGCGAGGTCGGTGGGGAGGATCTCGAAGATGCGGCAGTAGACGTGGAATGCCTCGACGGAGTCGCCGCAGTCGACGCGCGTTTCCGCGAACACGCGATAGTGGAAAGCCGCGCGCTCGAGCTCGCTCTCGCTCTCGTACGCCTCGGCCAATCGCCGGTGCGTCTCGGGTGTCTCGGCGTGCAACTCGGTGAGCCGCAGCATGTACTTGATCGTTCCGGCCGTGTCTCCGGCCGCGATGCTCTTCTCGGCCTCCTCACGCAGCGCCTCTGGCGGCACCGGCTCGAGGGCGTTCGCCTGCAGGAGCAGTGCGACGACCTTGCAGACGTCGAAACGCTCGACGTACGACTCTTCGATCAGATCATCGATGTTCTTGCGGCCGTCGATCGCCGTCAGCACGCGGCCCGTGGCGCGCTCGTGGAAGATGTCATCGTCGAGGGGGACGTTCAACCCCGTGTAGCGGTAGATCTCGCCGACGTCCGGGACGACGCTCTGGATCCACTCCCACTCGTCGATCCGCTGCGCCGCTTCCATGATGACGCTGTTGACATTGACGGCGATCCGGTTGACGCCTTCGGGATCCGCGAACTCCTCGGGGACGTCGCCTTCGACGAACTCGAATTGAGCATCGCGTGTGATGAAGAGGTCATAGATCTCTTCTTCGATCTGCAGGCGCAGTGCGTCCTCGATCTGTTCTCGCTTGACCAGACCCTGCTCAACGAGCACTTGTCCGATCAAGCGGGCACTGCCCTCGGCCTGACGGCGGATGCCGTCGGCGAGCTGCTCGTCCGAGATCACGCCCTGGCGGACGAGAATGCGCCCGAGCGCGCCGTGACGACGCCCTCCGCGCGACAGCGTCGAGACGCCGTCGAGCCCGAAGTAGATGGCGCGCCGATCCTCGGCGCCCGTGATGTAGAGCGTCCCCTCGCGCTGATTCATCTGCAGCATCTGCAAGATGTTGGCGAGATCGACAGTGCTCAGGTTGCCGCGCAGCGAGGTCATGGGGCAGCTCTCCGGCCTCGAACATGATGTCCCCGGCGGCAATCCGATCGTGCGGTCGCTGGGCGGGGCATCACGTGTTGGCACTCCTCTGACTTGGGTGACAGCTCACGAGGCCGTCTCCATTCGTTCGTCTGAGCCTGTGCACGAACGCACCGACTCGCTCATCGCGTATCGGCAGCCGTTCTCTCTCGTCTTGAGAAAACGCGTTACTCTCTGTCTGTCTCCCGGTGCATGTCTTGAGCCGCAGCGCGTCCCTGCTCACTTCTCTGGTCCCCGCGATCTGGTCGCGGGTCGTGGTGGTGCCCGTGCTCATCGCGCTGGCCGAACACGATCTTCGGCGCGGGCGATTTCTCGCGGCGCGGCGCCGCTTCCTGCGCGCGGCAGCTCGCGGTCCGGCCTCGTTCCGGGCTCACTTCGGGCTGGCCCGGGTCTATTTCCAGACGGGCGATGTCGCGCTCGCACGGCGCGAGTTGGTGGTCGCGCGGCAGCTCGCTCCGGCGCGCTTTCGCGAGGTGCGGCGGCAGCTTCCGCAGCCCTACCGCGACGAAGAGCATGTCGTGCTCCCGGCCGAGTTTCGCGAGGTTCCGCTCGCCGGAACCGATGCCGTCGACGACCCGAGCGTCGATCTTGCTGCGGGTTCAGACGGCGGTGCTTCGGCGCCGGGCGCCTACGGCGACTGCCGCGATCGCGCGGAGTGGGAGCAGTTCCAGGCTCGCGGAGCCATACGCCCCGAAGAAGCGGCCGACGTGGATTGGGATCGCCTCCTCTCCGAGATCGGCCGTTCGGACGGTTGAGCAACGCGGGTGAGCAACACGGTGGGGCGCTTCTGTGGATGACGCGATGACTGAGGGGACTGACGCGGTGGGCGACGCGTCGCAGGCCGACGTTGGAGTTGCGCTTGCACCGGTCGCGGCGTCCGCGGCCCTCGGCGACGCCACGGCCCTCAAGCGGGCGATCGAGAACGCTCTCGCGGCCGGATGCCCGGCTGCGACTCTGCGCGAGGCGCTCCTCATGCTCGCCCCCTTCGGTGGTTTCCCGCGGACGCTCGATGCGCTGGCGCATTTTCAAGCCGTTCTCACGCGCCTCGGATGCGATTCGCTGCTCGCCGACGCGACGCTCGACGACCTTCCACACGCTGACCATGCGGCGCGCGGGCGGCCCTTCTTCGAGCGTGTGTATGGCGACGACACGCAGCGCATCTTCACCCGTCTGCTCGCTCTCGACCCCGAGCTGCCGCATTGGGTGATCGAGGACGCGTACGGGCGTGTTCTCTCCCGACCAGGCCTCGCCGCGGCCCAGCGCGAGCGACTGGCTGTCGTCTTCCTCTGCGCCTTGCGGCTCCCCAATCAACTCTCCGGACACGTTCGGGGAGCGTTGCGCTGCGGCGCGACGGCCGCCGAGGTCGAGCGTTCGCTGGCTGCGGCAGAATCGCTACTGACGCCCGAATTCGTCGCTGATGCGCGCCGCGTGCTGACGCGCGCTGCACCTCGCCGAAGAGACGCTGAGCACGACTCAGAGCAGGAATAATCCGAGGGCGGTGGCGACGAAAATGAGCCGGACGGCGGTCGCCATGCCAGCGCGTCCGGGCGGTCGCGGCGCGTCACTCACCGCGTAGGCAGCGAGATTGCGGACGCGCCACTCGGAGGTCCCGCAGCCGAAATCGCGCCTCGGGCGGCGGCCGTTCGATTGTTTCGATCGCTACACGCCCATCCTGGGCACGCGCACGGAGGACGCCAGACCCTATGATGAGGCGCATGGCGTCGAACGACGATCACCTCTTTGCCGAGCACGCGGTCAAGGGCGGCTTCCTCACGGAGCCGCAGGTCCGCGAGAGTCTCGCGGTCCAGGATCGCATGGCGGAGATGGGCATCGAGGAGTCGCTGTGCAACGTGCTCGTCAAGCGTGGCGTGATGCGCGAGGGCGATGCCGCGCTCGTCGCCCGTGCGGCCGGGCTCCGCTCCGGGCGCGAACCGATCCCGGGCTACACGTTGCGTGCGCGCGTCGGTGCTGGCGCAATGGGCTCCGTCTATCGGGCTCGTCAACGCGCGATGAAGCGCGACGTGGCCATCAAGATCCTGCGTCGCGACCTGACGGACGATCCGCGTCAGGTCGAACGCCTCCAGCGCGAGGCCCGGCTGGTGGGAAAACTCGACCATCCGAGCATCGTTCGCGGCCTCGACTGCGGCGAGTCCGAGGGGCTCGTCTACTTCGTGATGGAATTCGTCGAGGGGCGCACGCTTCACGATCGGATCAAGAAGGACGGCCCGCTGCCGGTGGACGACGCGGTCGTCATCGCGCGCAAGATGGCCGAGGCGCTCCGGCACGCGCACAAGCACGGTGTCGTGCACCGCGACGTGAAGCCGGCCAACATTCTCCTGACGACCGACGGCGAGCCGCGGCTCACGGACTACGGGCTCGCAAAGGTCGAGAGTGACGACGCGCTGACCCAACTCGACGCCACACTCGGCACGCCGCAGTACATCGCGCCCGAGCAGGCCCGCAACCCAAGGGACGTGGACATCCGATCGGATATCTACTCGCTCGGCGCGACCCTCTACACGATGCTCGCGGGTCGCCCGCCGTTTCAGGCAGAGACGCTCGCCGCGACGCTCACAAAAGTGCTCTACGAGCGTCCGCAGCCGCTTTCCGAAGCCGCTCCGGAGGATCTCCCGCCCGGCGTCGCCTACGTCGTCGAGCGGATGATGGCGAAGGATCGGCGCCATCGCTATCCCACGCCCGACGACCTCGTGCGCGACTTGCGCGCACTCGAGACCGGCCGGCTCCATGTTCCGGCCGGTTTCAGCGGCGACATCGAGGCGTTCGTCGAGACACGTCGCCAGCGTCGGGTCTGGGTCACGGGTGCCGTCTTGGTGGTGGCCGGAGTTCTGGCAGCGCTCGGAACCGGTGCGTGGCGCGATCGCCAGGAGCGCACCCAGGTCGAAGCCGCCGCGCGGGACGATCTGGCTGATATCCGCGCGCGACCGGGAGAGCGCATCGAGTGGGACGGAAGCACGGTCGCACGCATGATCGACGCACTCGACGTGCACCTCGAAGCGTACCCCGACGGGGCGACCCAGGCCGAGGCGCGGACGGCCTTGAATACCTGGCTTCGGCAACGCGACGCGATCGAGACCGTGCGGCCACTCCAGGTGCGTGCGTCGGCGAGTCAGGACCCGGATTGGCCGCGCCTCCTCGGGGACCTGCGCGCCGAGGTGACCCGCTTGGCCCGAGACTCCGAGGCCGACGTTGCGTTGCGGCGACTGCGGACCATCGTGACCGAGGTGGAGCAGCGGCGCGACCGGCGCGCGCGCGAGGTGGCGCGGGCGGCGCGCGAGAAAGTGGCCGGCCTTTCGATGCTGGATGCGGCAGCCGTGTTCGATGGCCTCCAGGAGCAACTGCGGGATGCCGTCTACGGACAGGGACCCGCGCCCGAGGCCGACGCTGCGGACGGACTCGCCGCCGACTTTCGCCGCGCGCAGCGGTTGCTCAACCGCCACTTTGCGGAGTACGAGCGCGCGGCTCGGGGGGCGGAGTTCCTCAGCGCCAATCTGCGCGACCTCGAGCGACAGCTTCTGAGCGCTGTGTTCGCGGCGGATGACGACAAGTCGCTCATCGAGTTGCTCTCGGGGCTGCCGCCTACCGGAGAACGGCTCGACGAGATCATCGAGCGCCACGATCGCGAACAGAAGCGATTGCGCGCGGCGTCCCGCGAGCGACTGCACGATGCTCGGCGCGAGACGGCCGTCCGGGTCGGCGATCGCGAATTCGCCGACACGGAGGCGTGGCTCGCAGAGGTCGGCGACCGCCTGCTGAGCGCGGATCGGGATCAGATCATCGCCCTGCGCGAGGAAGTGGCGAAGAAGCGCGTCGCCAACGAGCGCGAACTGGCGCGCTACGTCGAGGATGCCGAGCGCGACTTCATCGAGCGACTCGGCCGGCGCGACTACGCCGAGGCCGTGATCGCGCTCGAAGGACTGGAGATCTCCACCGTCGGCTGGGCGAAGGGCGAGGGGCCCTCCACCTGGCTCGTCGCGCAGGGCCGCGAACTCGTCGCCCTCGTCCAGGCGCGCGTCTGGGACGCCCTGCGCAGGCGCCTCGCGAGTGGCCGCCCACTGGAGCGCGGACTCGATGTCGGCACCGGAATTCGCTATCGAGACGTGCGCCAAACGAGTGTCCGCGGCGATCGCTTGACGTTCTCCTATGGAGACGGGGGCGAGCCGCTCACCGCTGGGGTACTCGACCTCGCCCTCGACGACGTGCTCCACTACGCCGGACTACAGGGGCGCGATCCCGCAAGTGCGCTCGTCGCAGCGGCGCTGCGTATCGTGGAGACACCGGACAACCTGCCGCGGCTCCAACCGGATCAGGCGCAGGCGCGGATGCGTGCGGTGGCTCCGCTTCTTGAGCAGGCGCGCCGTGCGCCCGGCTTCGAGTTCATCGTCGAACGCCTGGCGGATCGGCGCCGCGCAATCGTCGAGCGCGCAGCCAAGGTGCTGGCCGAGCGCGAGGCTGCCGCCCTGTTCCTACATGAGGAGGCGCAGCGCGCTCTCACCGACGGCCGCTACGCCATCGCCGAGACGAAGCTCAAGCTGCTCCTGAGCAAGCGCGACTTCTACCGGACGGAATACGTCCTGGCGCGTCGCGATGAGATCGCCGCGGAGCACATTCGCTCGCGCGAGGGTGGGCAGACGGCTCGATACGCAAAGCAGTTGCCCGGGGCGCGGCTCGAGGAACGCCCGGACGACGAGCAGGGCGTCGCCACGCTGGTGCTCGACTTCGAAGACCCTGCGGCCGATCGCGCGTTTCGGGCGGACCCGGCGGCCACCGCCGTCACCACGCGCCGCGAGATCGCCGCCGACCTACCCGGTGCGGGTGGCGATCAACTCGCGCTCGTCGAGAATCGCGCGTTCACCTGGACGCCGTGGGATGGCACGTCCGAGACGCATCCCTCGCGCTTCCCATTTGCGATGGACATCCCCTTCCACGGGCGCAGGCGCGCCGAGGTGACCTTCCTCTATCGCAGCGCCGCGCCGTTCTTTCTCCAGATCTCGCTCGGAGGCACGATCGCTGGCATTCTCTCCGCGCCCGACGTGCGCGAGGGGGGGCGCGGTGTCGCCATCTGGCAGGCGGCGACGCTGGACGGCGCCGTCAGTCACTTCAGCGTGCGCCATCGAAGTGACTACCTCGCGCGCCGTCCGGCTGTGCTCGAGAAGGACGGCGCGACGCGCTTCTTCTCGTTCGAGCCGGGGCGGCTCTATCGCATCCGTTTCGTGCGAGAGGAGCGCAAGGCGTTGCTCTTCATCGATGGACGCCGCGTGCTGCAAGAGGACCTCCGGCCGGGCGTGTCATCCGGGATGTTGAGCGGTCAGGTTCTCATCGGGTCGCACACGAGTGGCGAGATCGACGACGTGCGAGTGACCGGCACGCTCGATCCCGACTGGCTGAAGAGGCGGCGGTGAGCGCGGTGGCCGCACCCCCGCGTCTGCTCGTCGTCGGTCACGGCGGCGTGCTCGATGGCGAGCGCCGCGCGTTGCTTCCGGGCGCCACGCTCGTGGTCGGACGCTCGCGGAGTTGCCAGCTCTCGTTGCGGCGCTGCCGACGTTTCGTGACGTCGCGTAGACAACACGAGTTACTCCGCTCGGATGAGTTCCAGCGCGTCTCGCGCGTGCATTGCGAGATCGCGTACCTACCGGACGGGCGCGTCGAGATCCGCGACCTGTCGCGGAACGGTACGTGGGTGAACGGACGGCGTCTCGAGCGCCCTCGCGTTCTGGTTCCTGGCGATGCCGCGCTCTCGATCATCCTGGCGGACCCTGTTCACGGATCGCTGCGTGTCGTCTTCGAGCCGTGCGACGCCGCTTCGCCGGGGGCCTGATCCTGAGCTCCGGCCGGTAGTCGCCGCACGGCGCCGGTCTGGACCGTATGCCAGACCCATCCGCAAGGCGCGGCGACAACGTCGCCTCCGGGGTATGCTCGGCGCGTCTTGGCATGTGGAATGCCGTCCGGACACGAGGAATACATGGCCGACGATCTTGGTTCATCTGAGTCGAAAGAGTCGCAGAACGACTCTGCCGCACCTGCTCCGGCGCGGGACCCCACCATGGCGTGCGAGACCCCAGAAAACGTGCTTCAACGGACCACGGCGCTATCTGAGTCTGGGCTACCTGAGTCTGGTCCAAGTGAGTCTGGGCTAGACGAACCTGGGGCCCAGGCAACCGGAGCAGCGTGCGGTCCTGATACTCCCGAACGTCCTGATACTCCCGAAGAGGGGGGCAGCCTGACGACTGCCGAATTCGAGTCCATGACCAACGAGATCGCCCGCCCACTCTTTGCCACCGCGTTGCGCCTGACGCGCAACCGCGATGACGCCGAGGATCTCGTCCAGGAGGCGCTCTACCGGGGCTTTCGCAGCCTCTCGACGTTCCGCAAGGGCAGTCGCTTCCGTGCTTGGATGTTCCGCATCCTGCACAACGTTTTTATCAATCGGGTCCGTCGCCAGCAGCTTGCGCCGCGCGCCACCGATCCGGCCGATCTGGCGCCGTCCGATCACGATCACCCGATCCCGGATCTGCGCGACATCAGGGAGTTGCCGGAGGTCGCCGACCGCCACTTCGACGAGCGCGTCAAGGCTGCCGTCGACTCGCTCCCCGATGCGTTCCGCGTTCCGATGGTGCTCTTCTCGCTGGGCGCCCTCTCGTACCAGGAGATCGCTGATGCGCTGGAGATCCCGATCGGGACGGTCATGTCGAGATTGCATCGAGCCCGACGCCATTTGCGCACCGAGCTAGCCGACTATGCACGCGAACATGGGCTGGCGCCGGACCCACACGCGCCCGAAGGAGCCGGGTCATGAAATGCGTTGAATTCCGCGCTCAACTCTTCCCGTACCTGGACGGTGAGCTGGACGAAGCGGCCACCGGAACGGCTGCTGCGCACGTCGCCGACTGCGCTGACTGCGCCGGACGCACGGCGTTCGAACGCGCACTCGAGAAGCGCCTGCAGACGGCGTTGCTCGCAGATGTGGGTGCGCTCGACTCCGTTGCGCTGGTCGCGGCGGCTCGCCGTTCGCCGCCTCTCGACTCGCCCACTCCTGCCTCCGCGGTTTCTTCCGGGGTGTCGTCTTCCTCCACCGGAACGTCTTCCTCTACCCGAACTGGGCGCCCGGGGCACGTGCTGCGTTTCCTGACGGCGCGGCGGCTGCTGGCGGTCGCCGCGGCTCTGCTCATCGCAGTTCAGGCGGCCTGGTTCTTCTGCATCCCACCGTTCGAGTGCTCGTACCTCCAGGCGGTCGAGCGCACGGTCGACGCCGAGGGGACCCCTCTGCGCCCCGGTGTCGTCGGCCCGCCGCTGGCAGAACGTATCGAGGTGACGCCCGAGGTACTCGGCTATCGGCTCGAGGGCGAGGCGACGGTCGTTGACCTTGGCCTCGGCGAGACGGCCAACAGCGCCGTGCGCGCGCGGTATGCGCAGAATGGCGAGGTCGTGCATGTCGTCTGGAGCGACATGGGCGGCGCCGAACCGTCGTTCCGCCGCAAACGAGAGTTCGACGGACGGTCGTGGTGGGTCGCGACCGAGAACGGGCACAATCTCGTCGCGTGGATGTGCCCCGTGACCGAGTCGCTCTGTACTCTTGTCAGCGAACTGCCAGAGGAGCGCCTCCTCGACGTCGCTGATAAGCTGCGCGCCGCCGAACGCTGACCCTGTGCGTTGACGCGGGCCGACGGGCGAGTACTGACGTGCGCCGCGCCGGTGGGCGCCGTCGTGCTTGCGCCAGCCGGGCCATGCGCCAGTTGGGGCGTCGCGTGGCGCCTTTCCCCCTTGCTCCGACTTCCCTGACCTGCTCCCTTGACTGGTTCGACATCTACACGTACCCGCGTACCCGCGACGGACGGGCGCGTACACGGAGGATCTCCCATGATACGAGCCAGACTCGGCCATGCCGGCGCGATGACGGTGCTTGCGGCTCTCGCGTTCACGAGCCTCTCGCTCGGTGGTGCCCAGCGCGTCTTCGCTCAGGACGGTGGGGCACAGGACGGTGGATTCGGCGTGCTGGCGACCGACGACGCTCCCGAGGTGACCGCTGGCGATGCCGTTGTCGACCGGACCGAGGTGCCTGCAGGTCAAGTGGTCCGGGTCACCATCCCGCTCTCGATCGTCGATCACTGGCATATCTACTCCGTCGACGAGGAAATGGGGCAGCCGACCGGCATCGAGGTTGCGGAGTGGCCCGAGGGGCTCTCCGGGGGGACCGTCGAGATCCTTCCCGAGGCGAAGGAATTCGTCATTCCGGGGTTGGAAGACTCGCCGCAGATGGTGCACGAGGGCGATGTCACCGTCTCGATGGACGTGACCGTGGCTGCCGACGCGAAGCCGGGCCCGCGCACCCTCTCGGGGCTCGTGAATTGGATGGCGTGCGACGACTCGTCGTGCCTGCCTCCGGACAGCGCGGAGTGGAGCGTGACGTTCGACGTGACCGCCGCGGTCGCCGGAGCGGTCGCGAGCCCCGAACCGCCCGCAGAGTCATCCGACGGCCTGAGTTGGGGACTCATTATCGAGGCTCTGACGCTCGGCTTCCTCACGGTCCTCACGCCATGCGTCTTTCCGATGCTTCCGATCACCGTCAGCTTCTTCGCGAAGCAGAAGGGGCCGGCGCTCCCGCGCTCCGTGGTCTACGGCTTCGGCTGGGTCTTCACGATTGTCGTCATCGGACTCATCTTGAAATCGTTCCTGGTGGAGATGGCAGTTTCGAGCCTCTTCAATGCTCTGGTCGGCCTCTTCTTCCTGGTCCTCTCACTCTCACTCTTCGGCCTCTTCGACCTACGTCTGCCCAGCGCGCTCTCGGATTGGTCGACGAAGAAGAGTTCGGTCGGCGGCCTCGTCGGCGCGTTCTTCATGGCGGTGACGCTCGCGATCACCAGCTTCAGTTGCTCGGTGCCGTTTCTCGCCGTCATGTTCCGCCGCTTCGAGAGCGGTGAGCACCTCCTGGCCGTGGTCGCGCTGACCGTCTACGCGTCGGCGCTCGCCGCACCCTTCGTCCTCTGTTCGGTTTTTCCGGCGTTGCTCGGTGTGCTCCCGCGCGCAGGATCGTGGATGAATGCGATCAAGGTGACGATGGGCTTCGTCGAGTTCGGCTTCGCCTTCAAGTTCCTGCGAACCGTGGATATCAACTTCGGCTGGGGCCTGCTCCCACGCGACCTCGTGTTGGCAATCTGGATCGCATGCTCGCTCGCTGCGGCGCTCTATCTCTTCGGGCATCTGGTGCTACCGCATGACACGAAGCCCGAGTCAGTCGGGGTGATACGGATGTGCTTCGGGATGATGTTCCTGAGCTTCGCCGTGTTTCTCGTGCCGCCGGTCTTTGGCAAGCCTCTTCCATCCATGGTCGAGGGCTTCATCCAGGGGACGCCCGAGGAACGGGGGCCGCTCTTTCGGCCGCGGGGCGCGGGTGGTGCATCCGAGGACAGCGGGCATATCGCCTGGGTGAAGAATGACTGGGACGGCTCGATTGCGCGGGGTGCCGAGAAGAAACGTCCCGTGCTCTTCGACTTCACCGGCGTGGGGTGACCAAACTGTGTGGCCCTGGAGACATTGATCTCCAGGTCCCCGGCCGTGCGCCGGATCACAGACAAGCTCGAACTGGCCCAGATTTGGGTCCGCGACCCGAAGCTCTCACCGCTTGACAAGGAACAGCTCGCGCGGATGCTGAAGGTGTTCCGACGCGAGGCCATTCCGTTGCACGTGATGGTGGACCCGCACACCGGCCAGGAGTTGATCCGCTTCAAGTACAACTCGCTCGTGGACGCAGACGACTACGTCGAGTTCCTCGAGAAGGGCATCGCCCTCTACGACGCGGCGCACGCGAAGTAGGCCGGGCTCTCTGCCACCCGGCTCAGCGCAGGCTTGTGCGGACGCGGACCACCTTCTCGGCGCGCTTCGGCCGGCCCGTTGCGGCGTCGAGCTCCGCCGCAGCGATGGCGTCTGCCACGTCGAGGCCCTCGATCACCGTTCCCAGGACGGCGTAGGCGCCGGGCAACTCTTCGGCCGCCGTGGCGGCGTCCCCGAGTGTGATGAACCACTGACTCGAAGCCGAGTCCGGGTGCGGACCACGTGCCAGTGCGATGACGCCGCGCTCGAGAGGTGTCGTCACCGTCTCGGCGGGCAGGTACCAACCCGACGTGCCGGTCCCGTCGCCGCGCGAATCGCCGGTTTGCACGAGCAGTGCAGGAACCACGCGCCAGAAGGGTAAGTCGCCGTAGAACCCGCTGCGCGCGAGCGACCAGAAGTGGGACACGGAGTTGAACGAGCGCGTGCCGTCGAGCGCGATGGTGATCGGAGCGCGCGTTGTCTCCACCCGCACGATCAGGCGCCGCGAACCGGCTGGCGTCGCGACGACGACCTCGACCGGATCGGCGGTGAGCGGGGCTTCGTCGGCCCCCATCGAGAGCGCGGTCGTCAGGCGCAGGGTGCCCGGCGCGACGGCGGCGAAACGAATCTCCCCGCGGAGTTCGTCGTGTGCCGGGACCAGCATGCGCCGCGAGGGGTGTGTCTTGAAACGCAGCTTCGGGCCGCCCGCGGCACCCACGTCTTCGTTGGCTTCCTCCTCGTTGCGCTCGCTCACGACGAATTGTCCGTGGAGTCGCGTCACGGTCGCCGCGCGCAAAGAGTCGCCTTCGACCCGCACCGAAATCGAGTCGCTCGCGAGCCGTAGGACCGGCAGCGTCACCGCCGTGGAGGCGGGGTTCTTGATGACGACATCGAGGATGATGTCGTCGCCGAGCCGCAGCTTCTTTGCGCGCGGAGTGGCCGTGATCGTGAGCGGGTGGTCGGCGGCCCGGGCACTCGGAGCGAGCGCGGGCGCGGCCAGGGCAACCGCGATCCCGAGCGTGGCAGCGATCCCGATTGCGCTTCTCATGCCACCGTCTCGCGCGGTCGCGGAAGGGCGCGCTGCACACCGCGCCAGGCGTCGTCGGGGTCTAGAAGTGTCATGCAGATGGGATCATCGCATTTTCGCAGCTTGCACGGCGCGCAGTAGACGCCTTTCCACACTGCGGTCGTATGCGCTCCGGGCGGTCGATAGATGGCCGGGTCTTTCGGGCCGAAGAGTGCGACGGTCGGGCGCCCGACGAGTCCGGCGAGAACGGCCGGGCCCGAGTCGGCGCCGACGACCAGCGCCGCTGCCTCGATCTGAGCGCGCAATTCCATGAGCGAACCCGTCGCGGGCGCAGGTGTCGCCGCGCCGTCCGAGGCCGCTGTGATCTCGCGCGCGAGGCTTTCTTGACCCGGTCCGTAGCTGACCAGCACCGCGAGGCCCCGCTCGTCGCGCAGACGCTGCGCAAGCGCACCGAAGTGAGCGGCCGGCCAGCGCTTGAAGGCCCCGAAAGCGCTGGTTCCGGCGATCAGCAGCGCGAACGGACGCCCCCGCATCCCGGCCGCGTCGAGCGCCGCCGTGACGGCCTCTCGGACGTCGTCGGAGATGGCTGGCAGCAGCGGCCCCGCCGCCGCCTCTGCGGTTCCGAGTTCGGCAGCCACGCCAAGTTCGGCAGCCAACACCGCGTCGGAGTCCCTCTCGCTTGGGCCGCTCCGTCGCAGTGGCGCGAAGAGGCGCCGCGCCTGGTCGCCGCGATGCTCGCGCGGGTTGTCGGAGGCTGGCACGATCTCGTTGGCGAAGCGTGCCGAACCCTCGCGCGCAGCGGGTGGCGCGAGGGCGACTCGGCGCGCGGCACCGGAGAGACGCGCCACCAGCGCGCCCCGCAGATTGCCCTGCGCATCGACGGCGACGGTCGGCCCCCACGCACGCAACTCGGCGCGCAAGCGAAGGAGTGCACGGATATTCGTGCCGATCCCGCCGCCGTGGCTGCGCTCGAAGACGAAGAGTCGATCGATCGACGGGTGTCCCTCGAGCAGCGCCGCGAAGCGCCTCTCGACAACCCAGCCGAGTTCCGCCTCCGGCCGCGCCGCGCGGAGTTCGGAGAATGCCGGGAGGGTCTGCAGTACGTCGCCCATCGCAGACAGACGCACGATCAGGATCTTCTCGGAGGCTGCGCCGTGGCTCACGCTGCGAGTATGCGGGCGAGGCCTACCGCCTGCGAACAGTTGTTCTCCAGCGCGCTGATCGGAGAGAACGATCGTTCGCAGGTTTCGAGGCGCCTCGTCCCCGGTCCCGCCTCGAAGGCGGCTGGCAGGGCTTTCGCGCATGTTCGGGTATCCACCTCGCAGCGCGCTGGGCAGACTGGCGTAACATCGGGGATTGGTCCCCAGGTTCGGGCCCCGAAGATCGGAGACTCCGTGTCCACTCCTCAGAAGACCGCTCCTCCAGGGAAACTCCCGCGCGCGCGTGCCGCCGCTCGCCGTCACGGAGCCTTGGGCGTATTCGCCTTGGCCGTCGTGGCTGCGCCGGCGATTTACGCCGGGTGCCTGGCTCCGTCCGACGCCGTCGTGGACGGCTCCAACGCGGTCGGCGTCTTCTGGGGGAACACTGACGGCGAACTGCTCTACGTCCGCAACACGTCGGGGACGAAAGAGCTGGTTCGCCGCAAGCTCCGCCAAGCGTCCGAGATCGTTGCCCAGGCCAAGACGCGGAACGACTTCTTCGTGGGCCCCAACCCGCAGACCTGGGTGGACTTCCACTCGGGCACGGTCAATTCCGATGGCGATCTGGCATTCGTGGCGTCCACCAACGCGGCGGACGATCCCGATACGCGCTTCAACGAGACCATCGCCCGACGGGGCGTCTACGCACAGCCCGGGAACAGGATCATTCAGATCGCCCGCTTCGGCGAGCCGTCACCTTTCCGTGACGGGATCGGTCAGCCGATCCCCTGGGCCTCGTTCTTCGACGCGGCGGCCGAACGACGCAGCGACACCGATTTCGCGCGGATCGTCTTCTCGGCCCAACTCCTGGAGTCCACAGGCCCGCGCCTCGGGATCTTCCGCTGGGACCAGAGCACGTTCGGCATCACGTCCGTCGTCATGGTCGGTGACCAGTCGCCAGCCGGCGGCTCCATCACGACGCTGGCACGCATGCGCGCCAACGAGGAAGGCGACGTGGCACTCTTCGCCGGATCGCAGGTCGGCGACTCCGGGCCGATCTCGGCGGGGTTGCTGCTCATTCTCGAGGACGGGACCAAGCTCCGGATCGTGCGCTTCGGTGGTGTGGACGATGGCGATCCCGCGCCGACCAAGGGCTTCTTCTCGATCCTGAACGACTTCGCCCTCGCCGACGACGGCACGCTCGTGTTCTCCGCGACAGTGGCGGGCGGCAATGGCAGTGGTGCGTATCGCGCGCGTCCGCCGCTCTATCAGCCGGAGGCGCTGATGGAGGAGGGCGGGGCGACGCCCCTCGGCGGCACCTACGGCTCGTTCAGCGCCGCGAAGGTACGCATGGCTCCGAGTGGCGATGTGCTGATCGGCGTCGTCCTCTCCGACGACGTCGGTGGCGAGGGGATCTTCTCGATCGCCGCGGATTCGTCGGAGGTCCTGCCGCTCGCGAACCCCTCCTCGACGCTCGGGATCGCGGTCTTCGGGGGCGGGAGCGGCGGCTATCAGACCGAAACGGAGACACACGCAGTTCTCCCCGCCGATGGCTCCGAGGCCGGCCCCAACGACTTCCGCGTCGCGAAGCTCGATCTCAAGAACAAGGTCCCGCTCAGGCAGGACGCGATCCGCTTCTCGGGCGCATTCCGGCTTCCGTCCGCGGGCGAAGCGGTGGGCGAGCTGGCGCCGGTCGTCGTCGGCCTCGGTACGTACGAACGCCGGACGCCGGGACGAGTCTGGAGCGACGCCGAACTCACGCGCATCCGACAAGTTCGCGTGAGCGTCTCGCGCTCGCCGGGCAACAACTTCGTCTTCGGGTTCGACAACGCGGGCACCGGGACGATGACCTTCAACCTCGTTGACCAGAGAGCGCCCAAGACGAAGGTGGCCGCCGACGGATCGTCGGCGACGTGGGCCTTCAACTCCAGCCTGGGGCGCGGTAAGTTCACGCTCGACCTAGCGCGCGGCACCTACGATCTGCGACTCGCGAGCGGCACCATCAACCCGTCGTTCGAGCCTGCTGGGTTCCGCATCGGCCTGACGTTGCAGACCGAGGCCGATGTGATCGCGGGGCGTGACGAGGACGACGCGCTCTTCCACCAAGCGCACGTGATCGGTGCCGCGGAGAAGCCGTTCGGACGCGGTCGCCGCGTCGTCTCGAATGGCGCGGGCATCGCCGGTGGCGGGCTCTTTGTCGATGGGCTGCTCGTGAAGCGCAAGCTGAAGGTGAGCAAGGGGCAGGCCGCGCCGACCGTTGCCTCCGACAGCATCCGCATGGACGGGACGCTGCGCATCTGTCCCGGCGGAACGGCTCCGGGTACGCCTGGTCTCACGGCCTCGTTCCAATTGGGCGACCTCCAGCTCTCGAATCTGCGCATGTCGCGGCGAGGGAAGTCCGGCTCCCGCTATCGCTATCGCAGCGCCAAGGGCGAGAGTCCGGTCGTGCGCCTCGACGTCGACGTCACGAAGGGCACGTTCCGCGTCCTGGTCAAGGGGGCCGAGCCCCTCTCCCAGCTTCTCGACGCCGACTTCTCGGGCGGAAGCGCCACGAACGGCAGCAACGTCGAGGTCGGCGGAATGACGGTGCCGTTCTCGTTCTTCGTCGAGCGCGTCTACGAAGATGCGTACGACGTGCAGCTCCGGCGCATGAAGGGCGGGAAGATCTTCCAGCGGTGAGTGTCATGCCGTGAGCGGAGCTCACGGCCCGCCACTCACGTGTTGCGTTGGGGTCGCCTCCGGCTCCCCGCTCGCTCGCGCTCGCATGTTCGGCTCTGGTCGGTGCTCCGGCTGCTTCAACCGGGGCGGCGCTCGGAGTTCGTGACCGCGCATCGGGGCGGGATCTCGTCGTCTGAAGTGAGTGCGTCGCGAGATCGGGTTTCGCAGGCGGAATCCCCTCCCGTCGCCTCACCGCGAGTGTCACGGTTTGTGCGGACGCACAAAACCCGCCACTCGCTCGCGTTTCCGGCGCCGTCGTGATGGGTGGGGCGTTCTCTCCGTCGTCCATTTCCAGCCCTCGGACGCTCCGATTAACCCACGGCGTGGCGGCGTCGAAATCGCGTGCCTGGCTCAATTCTTGCGCGCGCTGACGAGCCTCGCCCTCGTCCATCCGGCTGGCCGCGCGAAGGAATTGAGCCTGGCACGGTATTTCGACCCCTCGACGAGTCGCGATCCACCCAGATCTCCCACCTCGCCGTCACCGCTCCGCCCCGGCTTTCCGTCGCACGGGATTCCTCGCGACCAGGTCGTGCGACTCTGGCTCGCAGGCTGCCGCTCCGCTCTCATGGGGCGATGCGCCCGGCTCCTCCTCCTGGATTCGTCCAACGTGATGTCGATGGTGCGACGTTTCTGGCTCGCGAGGACGTCTCGGACGCGCTGATCGCGGCCGGACTCTCGCGTCCGGAGAGGTTGCGCCACCGAGCCCACGCGGAGTACGCCGGGCGGGGACGACCGTTCGCGATCGATGTCCGTGATGTGGGCGCCGTCTTCGTGCGGCCCTATCTGCACGGCGGACTGCTCGGCAAGGTGACGAACGCTACGCATCTCAGCGACGGACGCTTTCGGGGCGAGCTGGAGATCCTCGTCGCGGCCCGCACCGCAGAGCTCCCGGTCCCCGAACCCCTCGCGGTGATATCGCGTCCGCGCATCTTCGGCACGCGGATCGGGTGGCTGCTCGTGCGCGAGGAGCCCGGCGCGCAGGACCTCATGGCGTTCCTCTCTGCGTCCCGATTCGCTGTGGAGCGACGGCGGGTTCTCGAGGCGGCCGGGCGCGCCGTGCGGACGCTGCACGACGCGGGCTTCGAGCATCCGGATCTGCATCTCAAGAATCTGCTCTTGCTTGCAGACGGCAGCGTCCTCGTTCTGGACCTGGATCGCTCCCGCCGCGTGCCGTCTTTGACGAACGAAGAGCGCCTGACCGGGCTCTTCCGCTTCGACCGCTACGCCGCGAAACAGGCCGCTCGCGGGGCGCCGGTGAGTCGCGTGGATCGTCTCCGTTTTCTGCGCGCCTACGCCGGAGACGATTGGCCGGAGCGGGCAGAGGTGCGCGCGCTCGCCGGGCGTCTCGCGCGTCACATCGCGTTGCACGCTTCAGCGCGCAAGGGTGCTCAGGGGGCCAACTCGTGAGCAGCCCCGTGCGCATCTCCGTCTGCATCGTCGCAATGAACGAGGAGGACCGGATCGGGGACTGCCTGCGATCTGTCGAGTTCGCCGACGAGTGGATCGTCGTCGACAGCCACTCGACCGATCGCACACGCGAGATCGCCGCCGAGTTTGGCGCGCGGGTGATCGAACGCGACTGGCCGGGACACGTCGAGCAGAAGAATTTCGCGCTCGACCAGGCGGAGCACGACTGGGTGCTCTGCATCGACGCCGACGAACGTGTGTCGCCAGAACTCCGCGTGTCGATCCAGGCGGCGCTGGCGAGCGACACGCTTCCGGACGGCTTCCGCTTTGCGCGCCGGACCTGGTATCTGGGGCGCTGGATCGACCACGGCGGTTGGTATCCCGATCGCAAGCTCCGGCTCTTTCGCCGCGGGCGGGCGCGGTGGGGCGGCATCAACCCCCACGATCATGTGCAGATGGAAGGAGACGCTCTTCTCCTCTCGGGTGACCTCCTGCACTACTCGTATCGCTCCATCGCGGATCACCTGCGCACGATCAACTCGTTCACGACGATCGCGGCGCGCGAGAAGCACTCCCGCGGGCAGCGCGCGGGCCTCCTCGATCTCCTCGGACGGCCCTTCTGGAAGTTCCTGCGGATGTATCTCCTGAAGGCGGGCTTTCTCGATGGCGTTGCCGGGATCGTCGTTGCGGTGATCGGCTCGTTCTACGTGTTCCTCAAGTACGCCAAGCTGCTGGAGTTGCAACTCTGCGGCGATGGCGATGGCGATGGCGAGGACGCCGCATGAGCGCCGACAGTGGCGGCGAGACGCTCGACCGCTTTACCGAGCGCGGGCTCGACTGGCTCGCGGAACCGGCGACATCCGCTCTCGTGCACGATCAGGTTGCTCGACGCATCGACGAGTTGGAGTCCGATGCCGGGGCCTCGCTCGTGAAGCGCAATCTCGTTCGCGCGGTCTTCCGCATGCAACTCGACGGGTTCGGCGCCGTGATCGTGAAGCGCTACGCGGTCCGTGGTCCGCTCGACTGGATCAAGTACACGTTCCGCGCATCACGCGCACTCGAGGAGTGGCGCGTCGGACGCTGGCTCGACGAGGCCGGGATCGCCACGGCGGTGCCTCTGGCGATGGCGGAGCGACGTCGCGGCGTGCTGCGCGACGCCGCGCTCGTGACGCGCGAGATCAAGGACTCCGTCCACCTGAACGAGTACGTCGAAGAGCATCTGATGTGCAGCCCCGCGCGCCCCGCGATCGACGCGTTGCGCCACGCGCTCTTCGACCAGCTCGCGCAGATCGTGCGTCGGGTGCACGATGCCGGTTTCGTCCACAACGACCTTCACGGCGGCAACGTCCTGGTGAACGGTCCGCCCGACTCGGCGCAGGTGCACATCATCGACCTGCATTCGGTCAAGCGCTATCGCCGGCGCACATCCCCCGCTGGCAAGCGCTGGTTCGATCTGCTGAAGCTGCTCCATTCGATGCGCACCTGCTCGACACCCGCCGAACGCGTCGCCATGTGTCGCGCCTACGAGGACGAGGGCCAGGGGCCCTCGAAGACGCAGGTGACCGCGCTGCTTGCATCCGGTCGGCTCTCCGATGTTCTGGAGACGCGGTTGCTCGCCATGGAACGCAAGCGCATTCGGAGCCGTACACAGCGCAGTCTGGACCGTTCTTCTCGGCACGACGTGACGCAGCGGGGCGGATTCCGCATTCACCATCTACGGACGATCCCCGTGGCGGATCTCCTGCCACTCATTTCGGCACATCGAGAGAGCATGCGCGCGGGCGGCGCGGCTGTTCTGAAGGACGCGCGCAAGTCGGCGCTGACGCGCCAGACTCTGCACAGCGGCGGCGTCACGCGCAGCGTCGTCGTGAAGGAGTACCGCTGCGCTGGCGTCGCCGCGCGTCTCAAGAACGTCGTGCGACGGCCTCGGCCGATCGCGTCGTGGGTTGCAGGCAACGGACTCGTCGTGCGCGGCTTCGACGTCGCCGCTCCGCTCGCGTTGCTGATGGACGGCCGCGGCCCCGCGCTGTCATCCGCGTTCATCGTGATGGAAGATCTCGGCGATGGGCAGCGGCTCGACTTGATCGCTCTGGATCGCTTTGTCGGCGACCTCGATGCGCCGCGGCGTGCGGAGAAGAAGCGCCTGCTGTCGCTCGTCGCGACGACGTTCCGGCGGTTGCACCAGGAGGGCATCTATCACGGCGACATGAAGGCCGTGAACCTCTTCCTGCGGGAGGATGGCGACGCCGTGTCGATGGTCCTCGCGGACTACGATCGCGTGGAATTCGACACGCCGGTGCCGCCCCGTCGGCGCATCAAGAACCTCGCGCAACTCTCGGCCAGCGTGCCGATTTGTATCGGACTCGCGGATCGCTTGCGTTTCTTCCGCGAGTACACGCGCGGAGACGAACGCGTCGCGCGGCAGTGGAAGAATTGGTTCCAACTGATCATCGCCGACTGCCGGCGGAAGATCGTCGTCCGCACCGAGCCGATCGAGTAGTCAAGCGCCGTGCGAATTCTCCACCTCTTCGCGAATTGGAAGTGGACCGGCCCCGCCGAGCCGGCTCTCAACCTTGCTTGGGCATTGCGCGATCGCGGGCATGAAGTGCACTTCGCCGGCGGACGCGAAGTCCGGCCGATGCCCAACTTCGTGGCGAACGAAGCACGCAGTCGCAAGTTCGAGCCGATCGTCTCGCTGCGTCTCGGCAAGCATCGGCATCCCATCTACGATCCGATCGATCGACGCGCGCTGCGGGGCATCCTCAAGGATCTGCGGCCCGATCTCGTCCACTGCCATCTGCCGAACGATCATCGCTTGGCGCTGGGAGCGACACGCGGGCTTGGCATTCCGGTCGTGCGCTCTCTCTACGACGGCGACGTTCCGCGCAGTGATCGCGACACGCGGACGCTGCTCTCGAACTCCACCAAGGGACTCATCGTTCTCAGCGAGCGCATGCGCGATGGGGTGGCGGCGCGCTTCCCGATCGACGCCGAGCGCATCACCGTCGTCGATGGCGCCGTGGACCTGCGGCGCTTCGACCCGACCCGCAAGGGGTTGCCGCGGCTCGGTCGTGAGTACGGTCTGCAGAAGGGCGACTTCGTCGTCGGCATCGTCGCGCGGATGCAGAAGCACCGGCGCTTCGAGATCTTCTTCGAAGCGCTGACGAAGGCTGCCAAGGAGCTACCCAACCTGAAGGTGCTGCTCGTTGGTCGCGGCACGTGGATGGACGAAGTCGCCGTCAAGCCCGCGGCGCGCAAGGAACTTGTCGGAAAGGCGATCTTCACGGGCTACCGGCAGGGCGCGGAGTACGTCGCCACGTTGCGTTGCATGTCGGTGAAGGTGTATCTGACGCCGGGCTCCGATGGCTCGTGTCGCGCCGTTCGCGAGGCACTCGCGATGGGCATCCCGATCGTTGCCGCACGCCGCGGTCACCTGCAGGATCTCGTCGAGGACGGCGTTCTCGGCATCCAGGTGGGCGACGACGCCGACGAGCTAGCGGCGGCGTTGATCTCGCTCGCGCAGGACACACGTTTGCGCAACTCGATGTCGCGGACTGCGGTGCAGCGAGCGCAGGAGCGCTTCGGTCTTCCGTTGCAGGCGCAGCACGTGGAAGCGGTCTACAAGCGCGTTCTCGGCGCGTAGGGTCGCGAACGACGTGTCGCGCGACCCTGATGCTGCCGAACACGAAGATGCCGCCGAACATCCTGGCGACCTCGGCGAAATCCTGCGCGCGCGTGAGAGAGACGTGCTCGCGCGCCTGCGATCCAACGCGGAGTCCGCGCGCCCGCCGTCTCTCGACGAGGAAATCGGTCGTCTGACACGGATGGACGCGTTGCAACAGCAACAGATGGCGCTTCACGCGCGGCGTCGGTTGGAGTTGCAGTTGGCGCAGATCCGCGGTGCACTCGCGCGCGTTGACGAGGGCACGTTCGGCGCGTGCGCACTCTGCGGTGCCGCGATCACGTCGGGGCGGCTCGAACTCGTCCCGGAGACGCCCTTCTGTGTGCCGTGCCAGGAGCGACTGGAGTAGACCGAACGCGAACGGTCAGCGTGCCGCAGTCGCCTTCTTGGTGGCTGGCTCCAGCGTGACGTCCAGGCGCGCACTCCCGCCATCGACGACCGTCACCGAACATCGCGGATCGAGGTCCTTCTCGAGGAGCGCTCGCCAGCGGTCCGTCATCCCCGGTTCGCCCGCGTGCACCAAGCCGAGGGTGGGGGAGACGAGTACGTGTGCGAGCCCTGGGCGGACTCCGGTCAGGCGATAGCTGCCGCCGTCGTCGGTCTGCGTCGCCGCTTGTGTGATGTAGCCGCCGTCCGCGGTCCACACTTGGACAGACGCGCCCGCAATGGGGCCGTCGGGACCGCGCACGACACCCGTCACGGTTCCCCCGTGGTAGATCTCAAGATCCGCAACGCGCTCGACTCCCGCGCCGACGGTGAACGGTTCGCCGCGCAGCGCGACCTCGACCATGCCGTGCTTCCACGCGGTGAGTCGCTTGATCTTCCCCGCGCCGATCAGACGGAGCACGTAGCGCCCGGAGTCGTCCGACGTGGTCTGCCCGACGTAGCCGTGCTCCCCGAGCGCCAGAACGCGTACGCCCGTCACGGGATCGCCGGTCGCTGCATGGCGGACGATGCCCGCGAGCGTCCCTCCGTCCGCGAACTGGATCCGCACTTCGCCGTCGGTGGGGACGTCGATCGTCTTGAGCGGCGCAGGCAGCCCGCCCGGCCACGCGACCCAGGCGGTGTAGCGGCCCGCCGCGACGCTCGGGATCGCGAAACGGCCGTTGATGTCAACGGTTGCGCGAGCCGTCAGCGTCGGCGGTCCCGCGCCCTGTGCGAGCATCACGATCAGCCCTGTGGGCGGCGCCGCGTCGCCGACGTCGATCATCCCTCGGACAGCGTGTGCGTCACGCAACTCCACCGCGACGCCGCTCGATCGCGGGAAGTGCCGCCGAGTGCTGGTCCCGTGGCCGCTCTTGCTCACGCGCACGCGCACGGCCCCGTTGCCGACCAGTTCCGGGAGCCGGACGTTGCCATCCTCATCGGTGATGCCGTGCGAAATCACAGGTGTGTCGTACAGCATCGTCGACAGCACGGCTGCGTAGTCGCGCGGCCACTCGACCGTCGGCGCGCGCTCGATCGTGACCTTTGCGCCCGCGATCGGCTTCCCGTCCGACGTCGTGACGCGCACCGTCGAGCGATCGTCCGGGGCGGCAGTGATCGGAGCGTTCGGGACCGGCGGGGCTCGCTCGCCGATTGCGACGTCGGTCCTCGGCGGCTCCGAGCCGGTCTCCGGGCGTACGTTTGCGGAGTCGGCCGGGGTGTCGCCCTGCGCCCCCGCCGTCACACGTTTCCGCGACCGGCGAACCGCCGCGTCGCGCTCGGCCCCGCTGCCTGTGTCGGCATCGGCGCCGGAGTCGACGCCCGCCGCGACTTCTGACACGGGCGCCAACCCGTCCGTTGGCATCAAGACGACGCCGAACGTGATCGCAATGCCGAGTAGCAGCAAGAGGGTGCAGACAAGCGCGACGCAGTTCTTCGAGACCGAGGCCATGGCAAGTCCCTTCGTCGTGGTTGGCGAGGGCCCGGCGCAGGGCCCCGCCATCGCGAGGAGTGCGGCCGTGCAGTGCCGCGCGTCACCGCCGAAGCGCCCATCCAACGATGCGCGCACGCGGGCGATCCCGCGCCGAATGCGTGAGCGCGCCGTCTCCAGCGGGATGTTCAATCGATCGGCCACGACGCGCGGCGGGAGATCGTCGACGTAGCGCAGCATCACAGCCGCCCGGAAGGGCTCGTCGAGTCCGAGTACCGCGGCCGCGACGAGGTCGTGGAGCTCCGCTCTCGCGAGCGCCTCGTCCACTGCCAGTGCCGGTTCACGCGGCGGAGCCAGCGCTTCGTGCCGATCCCGCCGAGTACGCGCCCGTCGGCGATTGCGCGCCACGTTGCGAACGACGCCGGAGAGCCAAGCCCGCGGCGCGTCGATCGTCCGACCGGTCACCCCCAAGGCGACCAACCATGCTTCCTGCTCGACGTCGTCCGCACCGGCGCCGTCGTCCGCAAGCGCGCGCGCCAGTCGCTGCACGCGATCTCGATGAGCGAGAAGCTCCTCCATGCCAGTTGCGGGCGCGCTGTGGTACGTCACGTCCCCCCAGTGTGTCCGCCCACCCACGCTCCGGTCCCGGATTCCGATTCTTACCGCGCGTGCCAGTCCCCGCGAACCGGTCCACCGGCTACGGGAGCGTCGAGAACGATCGATGGAACGCCCTCGGGATCACGGCGACCGGTTGCGCGCGTCACGCAACCCCGCGCCGAGGGTACGCGGCTCGTCGGCCCGGTCAGTGCTGGCGGCGATCCTGAGGAACGCAACCGGAGCAAGCGCGGCACCCTCTGGCGCGACGTCCGCCGCCTTTCGTCGGATCCGATGGGGTGAGAAAATCGAGCCCGGCACAGTATTCTCACGGCATGCGCTTCACGTCTGCGGGCTCCTCAGGACGTCCTGGCTCGCAGTCGGGTCCATAGAGCGGTGAGAACTCGCGCTCCCTCCCCCGTCCTCACCGCTTGAGATGTGTGCGCTCTCGGGGGCGGCCGGTCCGGGTGCGCTATACCCAGTTTGGCGGACATGGGGAGACTCACTCCTGGCCGCTGTCGAGCGGAGTATTCTCGTGAGGTCTGGAAACCCAGCGAATCGTCCGTTCCCGTCCTTCTCGCTGCCACCGATGTCACTGAGAGCGTCGGCTCTCACGCTGGCCGACGTACTCGCGCTCGTCGCTCTCGCGCGTGCGTACGTTGTTGTTAGCCACGGCAGCCCGCCCTGCCTTGATACCGCTGGCGTCACCGACGTGACGATCTGGCATTCGGGGATCGACACCGCGGTCGCATGGCTATTCGTGGCAGTCGCTCTGTCGTCGTGGGTGATCGCGTGGCGGAAGTTGCCCCGACAGGTCTTCGCGCTACTGTGGCTCGCGATCCTGGGCTTGGTGACATACATTGCTGATTCCGACTTCCGGTACGGTTCTTGGTCCGTTCAGCCGAATTACCGAGTTCACTCCGCTGCATTGATCAAGCATTCTAGATTCGGCGGTTCGAACGTCATGCTGACCCGCGTTGTCCATGAGGGATCGTGCAGCGACACCTTCCGCATCGTTACCCGGCCTCACAAGGATCTCAGTTTCGACTTTCGTCCATATTCCGATGGAACTGCGTACCCGGCGGTCGTTCGGTCGGAAGCGTCACGGCGAACGAGCGGATTTCAAGTCGTCGCGCACGAGGGGATCTTGTACGTACTTGCGGACAATCGCCTGCTCATCGCGGCGAGCGAGGACTTCTCGACGATTCTGGACGTCAACGCGATCGATCCGTTTGCCTTGTTGGGTCCGCGCGACGAAGGTCATCCCAGGGACGTCACGGCGCTGTTCGATGAGCTCTTGTCGCCAATCGACAATCGAGAGCACACACAGGCGCGCCTGAACGCGTTGACGCAGGCACTGGAGAGTCCGAATCCTTGGGTGCGTGCAACGGTCCAGCAGTTCGTCGAGCGCTCTGCACCCAAGTGAGTCGAACCGGCGCGGCCCATCGGTACGACACACGCGTCATACCGTGCCAGGATCAATTCGTCGGTTTGAACGCTCCACTTCTTGCCAGGCTCCTCAGACCTGTCAGCGACGTGCCCGATGTAGCCCGGACTTTCTCGGGCGACGTCGTGTGTGGAGGCCTCATCCACGCGAGAAAGACGAGCCCGGCTCCGTACTTCTCGTGAGGGCTTCATGCACCAACGCCCCCGCCTTCCAAGAGTGCGTTCGCCCGCGACGCGTTAGACGAGCATCCACGTCAGCTCGTGCTTGTTGTGCCAGAGGTGCCGCAGGGTGGAGCCCGGGATGGAAGCGAAGGCTCTCAGCATGGTTGGATCGTGCACACCTTGCAGCTTGATCGTGCAGACGAAGCGCC
>JAJRPF010000002.1 GCA_024280885.1 Planctomycetota bacterium
CATCCCCATCCCCATCCCCATCCCCATCCCGTCCCGCCACCCGTCCGCCGCCCCGCATCCCCCGCGTCAGAGGCTCCCCGGCGCCGCGTGCTTTCGCAACTGCGTCAGCGTCGTTGCCAGATCCTTCGGCAGCGGCGCCTCCACGCGGATCCACGCATCGCGGTCCTCGGCGTCCGCGCCTGGCGGGGGGAATTGGATCGACTCTGCGTGCAGGGTCAGGCGGTCGATCAGCGGCCGCTCCTCGCGGCCACGCCCGACGCGGTAGCCGCGTTTCCACGTTGAGAGCAGGATGGGCTCTGGGGTTCCGTAGAGCGGGTCGATGGCGCAGGGCGTCCCGAGGGTCTTCAGTGCCAGCCGAACCTCGTGCGTGCGACCGGTGCGCGGGAAGACTCGTACGAGGCTGACTCCGCGGAAGATCTCGACGGTCTCGTAGTCGTCGTGGCACGGCTTGCCGCCCTTGCGCGGCGTCCACATGGTCCCGGGCCGTTTCCTGTCCGGGGCCACGCGAAAGTCCACCTGACCTTCGGTGGGGTACGGCGCGCCGGTGACGAGCGCGACATACGACTTCTCGACCTGCCGATGGCGGAAGCGGGTCATGATCTCGCGCGCGGTCGGGCGATCGCGCGCCACCACCAAGCATCCCGACGTGTCGCGGTCCAGGCGATGACAGACCACCGGCGGAGCCGCCACGGGATCGCTTTCGAGCCAGAGATCGTGGATCTGCTCCAGCACGGTGGGGTGCGGCTCTGGACGCCGACCGGGGATCGTGAGCACACCCGAGGGCTTGAATACGACGGCGAACCCGTCGCCCTCGAAGAGCGTCGTCACGCGCGCGTCCTTCTCACGAATGGGGCGCCGACGACGCTCCCGCGGACGTTCGTCGTCGTCCTTCAACTCTTCCCAGCGGTCTCCGCGGGACTCGTACTCATTGATTCGACGGCTCATCGTCCTCACCGTACTCGCCCCCGTACCGGGACGAGGATCCCTCCCCGCGGGTCAGCGGAGTACGCATGTCTCCGTGGGCAGCGCCTACCATGGTGCGCGCGTGCGATGGCAGCCGAGCGCTTCACGTCACGCCCTCGAACCGGCACTCTGATTACGTCGACCACCAGCCTTGACCACCCACACCGACCTCCGCCGACGCCTCGACGCCCACCTTGCGCGGGCGGCGCGTCGCGTCCGCATGCGCCGACTGGTGGTGGTGCTCTCGGTCGCCGGACTCGCGCTCGGTGTGATCGGTGCCCTCTTCGCGTCGTTCGAAGCGGCTCTGGCCTACTCCGACGGCGCGGCCGGAATCGGCGCGTGGGCGGGCCCCGCCCGCCCGGCCGTCATCGTGAGCCTCTGCGTGGCGGTCGCGCTTGCATGGACCGCGGGCGTGTCGCGCCCGACGTTGGCGCGCGAGGTCGATCAGCGACTCGGGCTCGCGGATCGCACGTCGTCTGCGCTCGCCGTGGCGGACGGAGTGGTGACGTCCGCTCTCGGCGAGCGGGTTCTGTCGGAGACTTCGCAACAACTCGACGCGGCCGCGGCCGGTCTGGACAAGGCATTCCCCGCACGTCCCCGGCGGCGCATTCTCTGGCTCCTGCGGGCGGGTTCGATCCTCGTCGGACTCTGGGTCGCGGTCATCCTGCTCGGACGCTTCGTAGGCTCCGGTGGTGGCGGGATGTCGATTGACGCACTCCCTGGCTCCGCGCCGCGCCAGGCCGCTGGCGCGAACCCCGGCTCGGACGCGGAGCCCCCTCCGCCGGAGTCGGCCGACGACGAACCGGACGCGCCGGGTGCGGATCCCGAGGCCGACCCTGACCCCGAGGCCGATCCGGAACCTGACGCGGAGCCCGATGCGGAGCCGCCCGAGCCTCTCGGACCGCTCGCCACGGCCGATCTCGTGCTCTCCGCCGAGGAGTTCGCCGAGGGCGACCCAATCCTGACTCTCGCGATCGGAAAGCCGGGCGTGGGTCTCACCGCCCCGCGTGGGTTCACACTGACGGTCGAGGTCGATGGGCAGGCGCTCGGCACCGGCAAGTCGATACCGCTCTCGCCCGCCGACGCCGAGGGCGGGATTGTGCCCGTCCGCATCGCGGGATTGGCCGGCGCCGCCGACGTGCTGAAGCCGGGTCCGCACGAAGCTGTGTTGATCCTCGAACCCGAGGGGGGCGGCGCGGCGATCCGCTCCGAGCCGAAGTCGTTTCGCATCCGGGGCGGCGACGACGGCGGCGGAGGCGGTCCGCCGCCACCACCACCGCCCCAGCCTGAACCGCAACAGGAATCGCAGCCGGAACCACCGCCACCGCCTCCGGAGCCGGAGCAGCCCGACGAGGGTGGCGGCGAGGAGGAGGGACCGCCCGATGAGGGCGAACTGCCGGACCTGCCGGAGCAGACCGAAAAGAAGATCGTGGTCCCGCTCTTCAATGAGGGCCCGGAGGTCGAGAAGATCGGGCCGCGACTCGTGCTGGTGCCCGGCGCCGGTCCCGACGATCCGCCGCGTCGTATTCCGCTTGAGCAGGCGTGGGAAGAAGCCCGTCGCCGCGCCGAGGCCAACGTCGATCGCGCCGGGGTGCGCGAGGCCGACAAGGCACTCGTGCGGCGCTACTTCGAGCGCTTGAAGAAGCTCATGGACGGCGGCAAATGAGTGTGCTGCTGACACCTCGGATGATGGATCGCCTGACGCGACTGGACGTCAATCCTCGTCGCGCGGCGGGCGGCGGGGGCGCCGGTGATCGTCTGGCCGGCATGGCTGGCGTCGGCTCACTCTTCCGCGAGCACCGCCCGTATGCGCCGGGCGACGATCTCCGCTATGTGGATTGGAACGCATATGGGCGACTGCGCTCGCTCAACGTCAAGGTCTTCGAGAAAGAGGAGAACCTCGACGCGCTCGCGCTCATCGATCGCAGCGCCAGCATGGGTGAGGGGCACGGCTCCAAACTCGAGGTTGCTCTGCGGGTTGTCGCGGCGCTCGGAGCGGTCGGACTGGCGCGCGGTGCTGCGGCGCGCATCCATGCGTTTCCGGACGTGCCCGGGCGGCGCGTCGCTGTCCGTTCGATCTATCGCGGGCGCCGCGACATCGATGCGTTCATCCGGACGCTCGAGTCGGTGACGGGCGGCGGGACCGAGCCCATGGGCACGGCGCTCCGCGCGGCGTTCCCCCGTGTGCGCCCGCGCGGCATGGCGATGGTGCTGACCGACTTCATGGACCCGGCCGAGGGCGCTGGCGGTTGGCGGCGTGCCATCGACTATCTCGTCTACCGCCGGGTCCGCGTGGCCGCGGTCCACATGGTCTCGGCCGAGGAACGCGATCCGGGCGCGCTCGGGGCCGTGCGCTTCGTGGACTCCGAGACCGGCGAGGAGGTCGTGATCGACGTGGACGAGAAGATGCGCGCCCGCTACCGAGCGCACTTCGAGAGCCATATTCGCGAGGTGCGCGCGTACCTGCGTGCCAAGGAGGTGCGCCACGTCGTCTTCGAGGCCGGGATGACCGAAGACGACGTGGTGCGGCGTCTGCTCGCGATCGGGCTCATCAAATGAGACACCAAACGAGACGGAGCGGCATTCTAGTGGCGAAGCGTCTCGTCGATCGCGCGGGCAGTCCTTCGTGACGTCGCCTCCGCCGGTTCGGATCACTCGCGCTGACGCCATGCATACGTCCGTGCATACGTCGCGTGGATGCGCGCGCAGCGCCCCGGCTTTGGCTGCCTCAGGGGCCTGGCCAGAAGCCCCCGCCGCGCCGGGAGACTTGCGTTGAGGTTCCTGCGCCCCGAGGCCGTCTGGCTGCTGCTCGGCGCCCTGCCGCTTCTTGCGCTGCATCTCCGGCGCCTGCGTCGGCGCGTCGTCCCGGTCGCATCGATCCACCTCTGGCGTGAACTCGCCGGGGCGGGGGCCGGTCGTACGGGATTTCGACGCCTGCGCGAAGCGGGCGCGCTCGCGCTGCTGCTCGCCGCGCTGCTGGCGCTGACGGCCTCTCTGGCCGCCCCCGTGACGGGCGCGGCTGCGACGCGGGCTCGGAGCCTGGTCGTGATCTTGGATGCTTCGGTGTCGATGAACACGCGTGACGGCGACGCAACGCGTTTCGAGAGCGGCCGAGCGGCCGCGCGGCAGGCCGTCGCGCGCCTCGCCGCCGACGATGACGTCACGCTTTGGCTGGCCGATGGCGGAGCGTGGGTCATCGCGGAGCCGACCGCAGATCGCGGCGTGATCGCGCGTGCGTTGGACGGCGCGCGCCCGACGCTGGCGCCGCGCTCGCTCGACCGCGCGCTGGCGCTCGCCCGACGCGCGCTGAGCCTCCGCCGCGTGCGCGCGACGCTGCTCGTCATCTCCGATCCGGGCGGCGCGGCGTCGCTCGCCGACGAAGACGAGATCGCGATTGCAGCGGTGGGGGACGCGGCCATCCGGAACGCGGCAGTGCTCGGTGTGACGCGCACGGAGTCCGGGGTCCGCGTCCATCTGGCGCAACTTGCGGGCGCACCCGGCGAGCGCACGCTGCGTGTGACAGTGGACGGCGAGACGGTGGCCGAACTCCCGGCTATCCTGACCGCAGGGCGTGAGTCGTCGCTCGACGTCCTCGTACCCGAGCGGGTTGTCGGCGCCTCGGGCATTCTCGAAGCGCGCCTCGTTCCCCCGGACGACTTCGTCGATGACGATGCGAACGGGTTGATCCTACGCAGCGCTGCACCGCTGCGCGTGGTCGTCACGGCGCCGGGCGCGAAGGTCGCCCCCTTCCTCCTCGAAGCGCTGCGCGCGATGCCGTCGATCGTGGACGCGGACGCGGCATTGCTGGCGTCGCCCGATGCGGCGGCTGGTGTCCTCGCCGCCGCCGACGTTGTGATTGCCGAGGGGCACCTACCCGCTGCATTGCCGGCCGATCGCCCGGTGCTCGCGTTCCTCGACGGACCGCAGAGCGTGCCGAAGCCCCTGCTCTGGGGAGTCGGTTCGCACCCCGTGCTCGATGGGGTCAACCTCGCTCCGCTGCGCCTCGACCGCGCGCTACCGCTCACCGCAGTGGCCTCCGAGGTTGTCCTTGTTGACAGTGCTTCGGGGCCGCTCGCGGTGGCGGGCGAGACGGACGGTGTGCGCCGCGTCCGACTGGGATTCCGGGCCGCTGCGAGCACACTGCCGCTCGAGCCGGCGTTTCCGCTCCTCGTGCTCAACGCGTTGCGCTGGCTGCGGAGCGGCGACACGCTTCCGGATGCCGTGGCGAGTGAAGCGCCCATTCGTCTGAGTGGCGTGCTCCCGGAGCAGATCGACTCGCTCTTGATGACGCTCGGCGAGACGACGACGCGCGTCTCACTGGGTCCGGATCGCGCCGATCCGCCGGCCCCGGTCCCGGAGCCCGGGGGCGCGCGGCTCCTGCGTTTGGGTCTGCCCGGCGGCGCGTCGCTCGGAACGACAGTCGTGCAGTGGCGTCTGCCCCGCGGGGCGCTCGACGCGGACGGCGAGCCTCGGCCCTTGCAGGCGGCGCTGGCGCGACTGCCACCACCGCTTCCGCCCGATGCGCCCTTTCATCGTCTCGCGCCGTTCCTGGCCGCGGCCGCCGCCGCGTTCCTGCTCCTGGGCTCGTTCCTGCTCTCGGAGCGCGAGCCCGGAAGCCGCGGCGCGGGATCACCTTCCGCTGCCTGAGCCGCCGGTCGAGTCCCGGCGTCGGACACTCACCGATTCCGCTGCGCCGGACCGCATTCGGCACCCGCGCCCCGAAACGCCGGGGTGCCGTCGGGGGCCTCCTCTAGACTCATGGAATCACCCCTGCCCGACCCCTTCGGAGCGCGAATACGGCCTCCCCGACTCCTTCTCGGAGGCCCCGACCGCTGCGGAGCGGTCGTGCGGCCCGAGCCAAGAGGAGAGCGTGCAAATGCTGGATCGGATCGTTGCGGACGGGATCACCTTCGACGACGTGCTCCTGCTCCCGGGCTACTCGGAGATCGTCCCCTCCGAGATCGACACCACGAGTCGTTTCTCGCGGCGCGTCGGATTGAAAATCCCCGTGGTTTCGGCCGCGATGGACACCGTCACCGAGGCCGCGCTCGCGATCTCGATCGCCTACGAGGGCGGCATTGGTGTCATTCATAAGAACATGAGCCCGGACGACCAGGCGCGCGAGGTCTACCAGGTCAAGCGCACGGTCTCCGGAGTCATCCTCGATCCGGTCACGCTCGGGCCCGAGGCCACTGTGGGCATGGCGCGCGCCAAGATGGAAGCGCACCGCATCTCCGGCGTGCCGATCGTGGACAAGGGGCGCTGCGTGGTCGGCATCCTGACGGCCCGTGACCTGCGCTTCCACCAGGACGACGACGAGAGCGTCGAGTCGATCATGACGACGAAGCTCGTCACGCGCGCTCCCGGGACCACGCTCGATCAAGCCAAGGAAGTGCTGCATCAGATGAAGGTCGAGAAGCTGATCCTGATCGAGGAAGACGGCACCCTGGCCGGCCTCATCACGATCAAGGACATCGACAAGCTGAAGCAGTTCCCGAACGCCAACCTCGACGACGACGGGCGCCTGCGCGTCGCGGCGGCGGTCGGTGTGCACGACGACGAACGGGTCGAGAAGCTGATCGCCGCGAGTGTCGACGTGATCGTGGTGGACACGGCCCATGGGCACTCGCGCAACGTGATCGAAGCGGTCAAGCGCATCAAGGCGCGGCACGACGTGGATGTGGTCGCCGGGAACGTCGCGACGGCGGACGCCGCACAGGCATTGGTCGATGCCGGCGTCGACGGAGTGAAGGTCGGTATCGGCCCCGGCTCGATCTGCACCACGCGCGTCATCAGCGGCGTCGGCGTGCCGCAGCTCACCGCGATCAGTAACGCCGTCTCGGTCTGCGCCGCGGCCGGTGTGCCCGTCATCGCCGACGGCGGCATTCGCTACTCCGGCGACATGGCGAAGGCGCTGGCCGCCGGGGCGCAATCCGTGATGTGCGGTTCGCTCTTCGCGGGTCTCGAAGAGAGCCCCGGCGAGACGATTCTCTTCCGCGGTCGCACCTTCAAGCAGTACCGCGGAATGGGTTCGCTGGGCGCGATGGTCAAGGGCTCGTCCGAGCGCTACGGCCAGGCCGACGTAACGGCGAAGGAGAAGCTCGTCCCCGAGGGCGTCGAGGGCCGCGTCCCGTATCGCGGTCGCCTCTCCGACTTCGTCTACCAGTTAGTTGGCGGCATTCGCGCCGGGATGGGCTACGTCGGCGCGCGCACCATCGCCGAATTGCCCGAGAAGGCGCGCTTCGTGCGCATCACCGGTGCGTCGCTGCGCGAGAACCATCCGCACGACATCGCCATCACCCGCGAGGCGCCCAATTACCGCGCGGGCACCGACACCGAGGGCAACTACTAGTGACCGACTCTCCGACGGCAGACGGCCCCGGCGATCACTCCGCGCCTGGAATGGTTGACGGACGGGGCTCCGCCCCTGCCATGGTTGACGGACGGGGCTCCGCCCCTGCCATGGTTGACGGACGGGGCTCCGCCCCTGCCATGGTTGACGGACGGGGCTCCGCCCCGGGGGCCGGCCACGAGTTGGTGGTCGTGCTTGACTTCGGCAGTCAGTACACGCAACTGATCGCACGCCGCGTTCGTGAGCAGCACGTCTACTGCCGCATCCTTCCGTGCGATGCCCCCATGGCGTCCATCCGCGCACTGGATCCGCGCGCGATCATTCTCTCGGGCGGCCCGGCGTCCGTGTGGGCGGGTGGTTCGCCGCGCTGCGATACCGACGTCTTCGAACTCGGCGTCCCGCTGCTCGGGCTTTGCTACGGAATGCAGTTGACGTGCGGCGAGATGGGCGGCTCGGTGGCCCCCTCATCGGCGCGCGAGTTTGGCCGCGCGGCGCTCATGATCGACCAGACGGACGGGCTCTTCGACGGTCTGCCCGACACCATGGATGTCTGGATGAGCCACGGCGATCGCGTCGAGGCGTTGCCCGATGGCTTCGAGGTCGTCGCGCACACCGAAAGCGCGCCCTTTGCGGCCGTGCGCCACGCCGAGAAGTCGATCTACGGCTTGCAGTTCCATCCCGAGGTCGCGCACACGGCGCACGGCAAAGACATCCTGCGCAACTTCCTATTCGCGGTGGCCGGTCTCGCGGGCGACTGGGTCATGCAGACGTGGGTCGACGAGGCCGTCGCGAAGATTCAGGCGCAGGTCGGCGACAAGAACGTCGTTTGCGGGCTCTCGGGCGGCGTTGACTCGGCGGTCGTCGCGGAACTCATCTACAAGGCGATCGGCGACCGGCTGACCTGCATCTTCGTCGACAACGGGTTGCTGCGGGCTGGCGAAGCCTGGATGGTCGAAGAGACGTTCACCGCGCACTTCGGACGCTCGCTCGTCGTGGCGCACGCCGCCGATCGCTTTCTCGACAAGCTCGCAGGCGTCACCGATCCGGAGCGCAAGCGCAAGATCATCGGCCACGAGTTCATCGACGTCTTCAAGAGCGAGATCGCGGGCTCGGACGACGAGGGCGACGCCGACGGCATCCAATTCCTGGCGCAGGGCACTCTCTACCCGGACGTGATCGAGTCGGTGTCGGCGTTCGGCGGCCCGTCCGCGACGATCAAGACACATCACAACGTCGGGGGACTGCCCGAACAGCTAGGTTTCGAATTGGTCGAACCGCTCCGCGATCTCTTCAAGGACGAGGTGCGTCAGATCGGCGCCGAGTTGGGGCTCCCCGAGGACATCAACTGGCGGCATCCCTTCCCCGGGCCGGGACTCGCGATCCGCTGCATCGGCGAGGTCACGCGCGAGCGGCTTGAGATCCTGCGCAAGGCGGACGTCATCCTGATCGAGGAGGTCGAGGCCGCGGACCTCATGCGCTCGCTCTGGCAGGTATTCTGCGTCATCCTTCCTGTCCAGACGGTGGGCGTCATGGGCGACGAACGCACGTACGAGAGCGTGTGTGCGATCCGCGCCGTGACCAGCGAGGACGCGATGACCGCCGACTGGGCGCAGCTGCCTGACCACCTGTTGCGACGGGTTAGCAATCGGATCATCAACGAGGTACGCGGCATCAACCGCGTTGTGCTGGATATCTCGTCGAAGCCGCCTGCCACGATCGAGTGGGAGTAGCGCGTCCCCGCGCGAAGAGGCGAACGAGTGGTTGCGAACGACATGGGCAAGACTCCGGATACGGGTGCACCGCAAGCCAGTGCGAAGCCGCTCTCTGGACTCACGTTTCTCGTGGGGCGCTGGCGTGGGGTCGGTGAGTGGGGCGGCAAGCCCTTCGACTGCCGGACCGAGATCACGTGGCTCTTCGAACGTCATTTACAAATCGATGTCGCGGCCACTCAGGAGGGGCGCGCCGCGCACTCCGAACGGGTGTTGATCCACGCGGATGGCCACGATGGCGGCGACGCTGATGGCGACAATGGCGGGCAGCGCATCGCGGCGACGCTCTACCCGGAGCGCGGGTCCATACAGCGCTTCGAGGTCCACGAACTCGAGCATGGCAGCGCGTATCGATTGCTCTTCACGCCACCCGCCGCGAGCGGTCTCTCGCCGCAACGCTGGACGATCCGACGCACCCACGCCGGATACGAGGAGCTCTTCGAGATCGCGCCAGGTGGTGGGGCCTTCCAACCCTCTGTGATGTGTTCGTACGAGCCGGACACGTGCGCGCTTGATGACGAAGAATCTGCGCGCTCAGGTGGCGGAGCCGACGCATGAGCGAGCAAGTTGATCTGAAGCGCTGCGCCCGCTGCGGCTCGTGGATGCCCGATGTCGCCACCATGTGCGCGTCGTGCGGCACTTCCGACGTCGACGGCGCGCGTGCCGGAGTCACCGCTCCCGCTCGCCGACCGGCGCGCGACCTGCAACTGCCGACCGGCTGGACCGTCACGCGCATCCTCATCTGGATGAACGCGCTCTATCTCCTCTGGTGCCTACGCGTGCAATTCGCGTTCAGCCCGGATGCGGGCGTGACGGCCTCGTTGCTCTCGTTCAGCGGGCTGAACCAGGGGCTCTACTACACGGGCTCGTATGTTGCGCCGTTGGTCGAGAGCGGGCAGTGGTGGCGCGTCTTCACCGCGTTCTTCCTGCATGGCGGCATCTTTCACATCGGCATGAATATGTGGGTGCTCGCACGCGTCGGCAACCTGCTGGAAGAGCTGATCGGTCCGTGGCGCTTCGCGACGATCTACCTGGTGTCCGGGATCAGCTCGACGCTTGCGATCACGATCTGGTTCGTGTGGACTCAGCATATTCCCAATCCGAATCCGATGGTCGGCGCATCCGGTGCGGTCTTCGGCGTGCTCGGTGCGCTTGCGATGTTTGCGCTGCGCTCGGGAACAGGCCAGGGCCGACAGATGGGGCGTGTGCTGATACGCGACATTGGGTTCATGCTGATCCTGGGTTGGGTCGTGCCGATGATCAGCAACACGGGTCACGTTGGGGGCCTGCTCCCCGGCCTGGCATTCGGCTTGGTCGTGCGCGAGCGCTTCGCAGATCGACTCAATCCCGGCGCGCAACGTGGCTGGATGTTCGCCACTCTCGTACTCTTCGCGGCGACCGGTGTGGCATTGGCCCACGGCGTCGGCTTCTCTCTCCAAGCGATGGGATCTCTCCGATGAACGTTCACCGCGCTCTTCTGCTGCTCGTCCTTCCGCTCTCCGTTGCCGCGTGCGCGAGCGATCCCGCGTGGGTCGAGCGTCCCGACAATCCCGGCGAGCCGCATCTGACGAATATCCGGCAACTCACGTTCGGCGGCGACAACGCCGAGGCGTATTGGTCGTGGGATCAGAAGCAGATCATCTACCAGATGACCGGGCGCAAGAACGTCCCCGCCGATCAGATCTTCGTCATGGACATTGACGGCAACGGGGAGCACCTGGTCTCGACCGGGAAGGGGCGCACGACGTGCGGCTACTTCCTGCCGGGCGATCAGGAAATCGTCTACGCGTCCACTCATCACATGGGTGACGAGGCCCCGCCCGTTCCGGCGGCAACCCCCGGCAAGTACACGTGGCCGCTCTTCGACTACGACATCTACCGCGCGAACGCCGACGGCTCGAACGTGCGCTTGATTGCGCGGACATCGGTCTACGACGCAGAGCCCACGGTCGGGCCGGACGGCACGATCGTGTTCACGTCGGCGCGTGGCGGCGACCTCGAGATCTACACGATGGACGCCGACGGCAATAACGTGCGCCGTCTGACGCACACGCCCGGCTATGACGGTGGACCCTTCTTCAGCCCCGACGGTTCGAAGATCGTCTACCGCGCCAGTCATCCCGACAACGCGAAGGACCTGAAGGAGTATCAGGATCTACTCGACGCCGGGCGCATCCAGCCCACGAAGATGGATGTCTGGGTGATGGATCGCGATGGCTCGAACCAGCGCCAGGTGACGAGCATGCCGGGCGCCAACTGGGCGCCCTACTTCCACCCCGACGGCGGGCGGATCATCTTCGCGAGCAACTTCGCGGATCCGAGTGGTCGCAACTTCGATCTCTACCTGATCAACATCGACGGCACCGGACTCACGCAGATCACCAACACGCCCGAATTCGACGCGTTCCCGATGTTCTCGTGGGACGGCAAGCACATCATCTGGTGCAGCAACCGGCACGCCGACAAGCCGCGTGACACGAATATCTTCATTGCGGATTGGGTGGAGTAATCAGCGATCTCCGACGCGCGAAGTCCGGGGCGTGCCGGAGTGCGAGACTCGCATGATTCGTGAGAATGACCCGTCGCCATCGGAGCGCTTCAGCGTTCCGTTCCTGCAATCCGTGCCGGTGGAGTTGCATCGCCCAGAGGATCCGGACGGCAGTCTCGTCGTAGCGCTGCACGGCCAGGGCATGCGTCCCACGTCGTTCGCGCGCGAGACCCTCGCGGCGATGCCCAAGCGGGCGACGGTGATCTATCCGCAGGCGCCGCTGCCGTTCGAGATCCGGACCGGGACGCGCATCAAACAAGGCAACGGCTGGTACGTCTACCTCGGTGACACACCGGAGTTCCTGGAGTCGATGGAGCGCGCCGAGCACTGGCTGCGCTATGTCCTGGACGCGACGCTGGCGAAGGGCGGCCTCGACGCGAGCCGTGTGGCGCTTCTCGGGTTCTCGCAGGGCGGCTATCTGGCGGGCTTCGTCGGTCTGCGCAACGCTGATCGTTTCGACCGTCTTGTGGTCGCGGGTTCGCGCTTGAAGCACGAGGTGCTGGAGGATGCGACGCGCGCCGCGGCCGCGGCGCAACCGTCGTTCCGCATCCTCGATGTCCACGGCGAGCAGGACGCAAGTGTGCGGCCGGACCCGTGCCGCGAGAGCGCCGCGAAGATCACCGAGCTCGGCGTCCCCGTGGACTTCCGCACGTACCCGGCGAAGCACTACGTCCTGCGCAATGACGCCTGCCGCGCGGACGTGCGCGCGTTTCTGGAGAGCTGAGGCCGGACGCTTGATCGCCGATGTCCGCGAGCGCGCCTGAGCACTCCCGACCGAGGCCCGCCCCCGGACTGCCCGGCGACGAGGGCGGACCCCGGTCTTGGATGGTACCCGGCGAGGGCGGTCCTACTGGCTCGGCTTCGGCAACGCCCTCGGTCCGCCGCTCAACGGGGACCGCGGGGCATCTCCGACGCACTCGAGACAACGCGCCGCAGTCCCCGGTCGGCTGCGGAGCAACGACGTCGCTAGTCGAGGCCAGGCAAGCCCGCAGACGCCCGGGTACGATCCGAGAGAGGAGGCTCTCTCCAGGTCGATCGAGGACGAGGTCGGATGCCCGGCTTGGATGGTACCTGGCGAGGGTCGGTCCTACTGGCTCGGCTTCGGCAACGCCCTCGGTCCGCCGCTCGACGGGGACCGCGGGGCATCTCCGACGCACTCGAGACAACGCGCCGCCGTCCCCGGTCGGCTGCGGAGCAACGACGTCGCTTGTCGAGGCCAGGCAAGCCCGCAGACGCCCGGGTACGATCCCAGAGAGGAGGCTCTCTCCGAACTCGACCCCGGCTTCGCCGCCCGGCCCGACGATCACTCACACACTCATCATCGCCGCCGCACGGCGCGCCGTGTTGCGCAGGATCTCGGGTAGCGAGGGGTGGATGTAGATCACGTCGGTCAGCGCGTCGATATGCGGCTTCCAGCGCATCGCCATGATCGCCTGATGGATCAGCACCGACGCGTCGTGGCCGACGATGTTCACGCCGAGGAGCGCTCCGTCGGGAGCGATGAGAACTTTGCAGAGCCCGTGCTCCTCCTTGATCGCGCGGCCCTTGGCCGCGGTCGAGTACGGGAGCGACGCGGCGTGATACGGGGTTCCGCTTGCCTTCAACGCCTGCTCTGTCACGCCGACTCCCGCGATCTCCGGACGCGAGAACACCGCATGCGGAACCGGCCCGTACTCGATGGGGGCGTCCTCATCGTCGAAGAGCACGCGTTCCAGGTACTTCGCCTCCCAGGCCGCCGAGTGCGTGAACTGCGGTCCACCGATCACGTCGCCGAGGGCCCACACGTTCGCGGCCGTCGTCCTGAGGCAATCGTTGGTGACGATGAAGCCACGACCGTCGAGTTCCATGCCGGAGTGTTCGACGCCGATCGCATCGGTATTCGGCACGCGACCAAGCGTGAAGAGGAGTCGCTCGGCTGTGAGAGTCGCCGCGCCATCGGGTGAATTCGTCTCGATCGTGAAGTGCGTCCCGTCATGCGCGACGCCCGTGATGTCGGTCTTCAGCCGCGTGGGAACGGATTTCGTGAAGCCCTCGAGGAAGACACGCCGGACGTCTTCGTCCTCGGCGCGCAGCAGGATGTCACTGCGGTTGAGAAGCGTCGTCTCGACCCCGACGCCGTGGAAGAACTGTGCCAGTTCGCAGCCGATGTAGCCGCCGCCGACGATGACGATCGACGCGGGGAGCGTGTCTTGATCGAACACGTCGCGGCTCGTCCAGTACGGCGTGTCGGCGGCACCGGCGTAATGCGGCGGGCGCGGGCGGCCACCGGTGCCGACGATCACACGCTCACCGTGCAGCGTCTGTCCATCGACCTCGATCGTGCGCTCGGCGACAAAACGTCCGCGTCCACGGAAGAGCGTGACGTTGTCGCCGAGCGCGCCTTCGATCTTGCCATCGGTCTTGCGTGTCGCGCCGAACGTCTCCGCCAGGATGGCGTCGCCGTCGATCTTGCCGAGCGATGCTTCAATGTGGAAGCGTCCGGCCTCGCGAATGACCGACGCCGTCTCGGCGTAGCCAAGGAGAAGCTTCGAGGGGATGCAGCCGCGATTGGGGCAGACGCCGCCGAGCGCGCTCTCCTCGATCACCGCTGCCTTCAGTCCGCGCCGTCCCGCCGCCATCGCGATCGTGACCGCATTGCCTCCGCCGAGCACCACCAGATCGAACTCTTGCATTTCAGATCCCCGCTTTGCGTGTTGTCATCTACGTCTCGCTACAGGCTACTCGTCGCGCGGGGGCGTGCCCAGCGGACTCGCGCTCTTCGCCGCTGCGCGCACGATCGTGTCCAACCGTTCCGTCAGCGCCAGGCTTCCGGCGGCCTGACGGCTGAGCGTCGCCTCGATGACGAAGCGCCCCGCGGAGATACACATCACCGCGCCCCCGATCGTCCCACTCGCCGTGCGGATCGTGCGCGTATTCGTGTACCCGCCTTGCACGCGCTCGTAGCGCGTCTCGATCCGCAGCAGCGGATTGTCGGCGTACTGCGCGTCCTGTGCCCGCTGGAACGCAAGACTGGCCTTGGCGTACGCTTCGGCCGCGGCGGCATCGCGGCAACGCAGCACAGTGGTAACCGTCTGCGACGCGCCGGTCTCGCCTGCCGCCACGCGCGTCTGACCGTCCTCGATCCCATTCGCCACGGACTCCGCATCGACACCCGCTCCGACGGCGAGCATGATGGCGAGGGACGCCCGCAGGATCGGCGTCTCCTGCACCGTCGCGCCTTCCGGATCGAGCGGGCGTAGCAACGCAAGGATCGCGAGTAGGTCTGGCCCGACGCGCTCCGCGCGCGCGAACCACAACGCGGGACGTTCGATCTCCGCCGGGCGCGTCGGTGGTGTCCGGAGAACGGCGACCACGGCGCCCGCGCCTCCCCGCTCCAGGACGGCGTCGAGGAATCGTTCGCCCTTCACGTACGGAAACGAGAGCGATACGAGTGCGGCGCGCAGCGCTTCCGGCGCGGCCCGATGTGCGTCGTCGTCGTGGATCAGACGCACCATGTCGGCGAACCCTTCGTCCAGACCCGCTGCGGCACAGACGCGGCGCGCGACCTGCTGCGCGTGGCCCTCCGACATCGCGCTCCAGCAGAGAAGGTCGCCTTCGCCCTTGCATGCCGCGAGCGACGCATCCTGCGCGTGGCGATTGCGATCGAGCGCATGCACGGACTCGTGGAGCAGAATGGCCTTGAACGCCGCGAAGAGTCGCTCCGGCGGGATCTCGGCGAGGAACGCCGCGATTTCGAGTGAACGCGGCGCGAAGAGGATGACGTGCTCCTCCGCCACGTACTTCGCTGGCAGCGCGAGTGCGACGAGTGGCAGCGCCTGCTGCGCCTTCTCCCATCCGCCGAAGCGCTCGAAGAGCGGCTGCAATTCGGCAACGAGTGCCGCGTGCATGCCGGAGTGATCCGTGATGACGAGCCGGGGAGGGCCGGCGTCGTCGCTCGCTGCCGTGGCGTCGCGTACCAGCGCGAACATCTCGCGTAGCACGCGCGCGCGCTCGTCCTTGCCATCGGTGCCGATTGGCGCAAGCGAGAGCGCATTCGGGATCTCGACGTCGGATGTCAGCACCGACACGCGCTCGTCGCTCCGCGGGAGCCACAACTGACCGTCGCGTCCGACGCCCTCGCCGATTAGCGGAGTGCGCAGGTCACCCCGCGGCGGAGTCGTTTCACTCGCGATCAGCGCGGCGCCGAGCCTCGGCGGCGCGTCCACACCGGAGTACGCGGCTGCATTGGCCAGGACCGCCTCGCCAGCATCGAGATCCATCGCAAACGTGAACCGTCCTGTCAATCCGTAGCGCGACGGCCATGCGAGGATCTGCCCGACGCCACGCTCAGAAGCGTCGGCGTCCACAGCGGAGAGCGTCGGCGCGGGCTCGAACGCTGCGTTCGGAAGCTCGACGCGATAGAGGTACCCATCGGCCTCGACGACGCCCGGCGCCACGACGCGCGCACCGGGCCACGTCATGGCTCCCGCGGTCTCGTCGTCGCGCCCGCGCCACGGCACCAAGCCCAGGAGTTCGGGCATCGTCGCCAGTTCGCCCTGCCCGTCCTCGTCCGTGTCGACGAGGCCCGCAGCGAGCGCGTGATGGAGCGCGGCGCGCGTCTCGATGCAACGCCCGGATGCTCGAAACTGCGCCGTGCGGAGCTGACGCGTCAGCGCGGCTTCGAGCGGATGCGGAGCCTGCTGCGCGATGGCGGGGACGGCCGCGATGAGGAACAATGCCGTCGTGAGGAGAGGTGCTTTGAGAGTCACGGGGACATCCTACGCGCGTTCGTCATCGGAAAGTCGTGCGAGCCCCCACTCGGCGTGCTCGCGAACGAGTGGAGAAACATGGCGCGTGAGTTCCTCGAGGTGAGGACGCGCGCGCTCGTCGCGCGAGTTCCCGAGCGCGATGGCGACGTTGCGCAACAACCCCTCGTATCCGACACGACGCACCGCCGAACCCCGCGTCGCCGCGTCCCACGCGTCCCACGAGAGCCCCGCGAGTCGGGCGAGATCGGCGTCGACGAAGAGCTCGCGCGGACGGTGGTCGTCGATCGTCGAAGGCTGCGCAAAGCGGTTCCAGGGACAGACGTCCTGACAATCGTCGCAACCGAAGACGCGTGTTCCGATCGCGATCCGCATGGCTTCGGGGATCGACTCGCGATGCTCGATTGTCCAGTAGCTGATGCAGAGCCGTGCATCCACGCGTCCCGGTTCCGTGATCGCGTCAGTGGGGCAGACGTCGATGCAGCGCGTACACGTACCACAGCCGACCGTGATCGGGTCGTCGGGCGGGAGTTCGAGCGTGGTCAGGACCGTGCCCAGCGTGGTCCACGAACCGCGCTTGGGATCGATCAACATCGTATTCTTGCCGACGAATCCGACGCCCGCGTCACGCGCCCAGGACCGCTCGAGGACGGGGCCGTAGTCCACGTAGAAACGATGTGTGTGGCGCGCGCCCGTTTCGCTCGCCGTCTCTTCGTCGAGGACGCGGCACAGGCGCTTCAACATGCCGTCCTGGATCTTGTGATAGTCGCGACCGCGTGCATAGCGGGCGAAGCGGGTCGGCAGTTCTGCGGTCGTCGCGCCATCCTCGAACCAGTGGCCGACCGAGCCGACGATCACCGTGCGGCAACCGGTTACCACGCGCCCCGGGTCGACGCGCCGCTCCGGCGTCTTCTTCATGTAGTCGAGATCCGCCGCGCAACCGTCGGCGAGCCAGGCATCGAAGCGTGCGGCGTCGGGACTCTCGGACGCACGCGCAAATCCCACGCGGTCGAAGCCGAGCGCGAGCGCGCGTTCCCGGATGCGTTCGCGAAGTGCGGTGATCGGGGTTCCCTCGCTGGTCAGAGCGCCGTCACGCAGAGTCAGCTCGCGGGTACGAAATGCACCGAGTAGACCGGCGGCAGATGCTCGGAGACCGTCATCCACGAGTCGCCTTGATCCTCGCTGACGTAGAGCGATCCCGTCGTGCTCCCGAACGCGAGCCGCGTGCCCGTGCTGTCCACATCCAACGCGTGGCGGAACGTGATGTCGTACGCGTGCTCCTGCGGCAACCCCGCGCGCAGGATCTCGAAGGACTGGCCACCGTCGCGGGTGCGCCCGACCACCACCTTGCCGTCCACGGGAATGCGCTTCTCGTCCTTGATCGCCGGCACGAACCACGCCGTTTCCGGATCGTGCGGGTGGACCGCCACCGCGAACCCGAAGACCGAAGGATTGGCCTCCGGTATCTCGACCCACGACTGCGCTCCATCAGTCGAGCGGAAGATGCCGTTGTGGTGCTGGCACCAGAGCGCGTCCGGTGCGCTCGCGCACATGACCACGCAATGCGGGTCCTGGATGACCGGATCGTACGCGCGATCGGGCGGCATGTAATCGGCGCGCATTCCTGTTGCCCGCACGTTCCACGTCGCGCCCGTGTCGCAGCTCTCCCAGACGCCCCCGCAAGACACGCTGACCAGCATGCGTGCGCTGTCGCGCGGGTCGATCGCGATCGAGTGGATCGCGGGCAGTTCTGTTCCGCCACCGAACCACTGCCTGCGATCCGGATGCTCCCAGAGCGAGCGCACTAGTTCCCAGGAGTCGCCGCGATCCGTCGACTTGAAGAGCCCGCCGGGGATCGTCCCGCACCAGATCAGTCCCGGCTGGTCCGCGGCTCCGGCCGCCATGCAAAACGCGTTGGTGACCTTCCACGGGTGGGGGTCTTTCTCGTCGCCCTCGGCGCACTCCGGCTGCTCCGGATACGTTGGGAACCCGATCTCCGCCCACGTCGCGCCGCCGTCCTCTGAGCGATGCATCTTGCCGCCGAAGTGGTCGTGATCGAGGGCAGCGTAGAGCGCACCGTCGCGCGGGTCACTCAGACTCGCTGAGACGTTGTCACCGAGAAACGCAGTCGCTCCGATCGCCCACGTGCCCGCGCCTCGCTCGACAACGAAGAGCCCCTTGCGTGTCGCCACGACAATCCGGTCACTCATGCTCTCATTCCTCCCATGACGCCGCTCCGGCTCAGCCCCTGCTCAGTTCCGCATGACTCAGTTCCGCATGACACTGTTCCGCATGACACTGTTCCGCATGACTCAGTGCGGCGCCGCAACCGGCACGCAGGCTACCCGCCGGAGAGAGCCTGCATCACGTAGACCTCACCGTCCGGCGGAACCGGGTCGGAGAGCCCCGCGCGATCCCGCACCTGCATCCCATCCACGAAGATGACCATGTGCACCCGCAACTCGCCCTGATCGTCGAGCACGTACGCCCGTGCCCGCGGGTTCTCGCGAAAAACGCCGTCCAGGACCTCCCGGACAGTCGCCCCCTCGGCCGAAGTCGGAGGGCACGCGACGTGTCGCTGAAGGTTCTGCGTGAAGACAACGTTGGCCATTGCAGAGAGCCTACCGAACCGGGCGCGTTGGTCGCGCACGTTCCCGCGCCGCAAGCCCCCCTGCCCTCGGAGATCACCCTCGGCGATGAACAGCGGCGGCGGAGCACGCGGGAGGTCACGATCCGCAATGCACGCGTCCCCATCTGCATCCTCAATCGCCGTGCGGGTAGTATCCATCCCAGGGTGCAACCCGCGTTGGCGCGCCCACCGTCACGATCCGCCGCTCCATGCGAACCCTCCTCCGAACCATCGCTTGCCTCGTCGTCGTCGCGCTCGTCGCCGCCGTCGGAACTGAGCGATCCTCGCAGACGTGCGGCGTCTGCATGTCCAGCCGCACCGCGCGTCAGGTCGGCATCGACTGGCCGGTCCAGGCACTCGTGCCGCTGCCCGACTCGAATCGGCACGACACAGCGCTCTACACGACGTTGCTCGCGCCCGCGGGCCACGCGCACGTGTGGATCTCAGGCGCCAGCGGTTTCTCCTCGATCATGCTCCGCCGCGTCGCTCATGGCCGACCAAAGTCCACGCACTTCAAGTTGCAGCTCGCGTTGTCGCCACCGACGATCCAACGGGCTGCTGCCCTCATCCGTGCCGGCGACGTTACGCTCCCCGAAATCGAAGAGGCGCTGCTCTTCTCTACAACCGGGACAGGCCGCGAAGCCGTTCATGACCGCGTCCGCGATCTCGTCACCGACGAGTAGGGGCGCCGCAGGAGTTCGGCGTCGTCGCCCAGCTACGAAGCGTCGTCCAGTGCTTGTAGTGCGCGCTGCAATCGAAAGTGATCCGTACGATCGAATCGAGCCGTGGATGGCGCGGGCAGGTCCGATTCGACGGCGGCTTCGATCAGCGCGATGTGGAGCGCCCACGAGACGACGGGTGGCTCTTCGATGATCTGGAGCGCGGAGCGCACGATCTCGATCTCTCGCGCGGCGACCAATCTGGAGAGTGCCTCGACGCGCAGCCCCTCTCCGACATGCGGACCCAGAATGCAGTCTCGCGCGAACGAACGCCACTGCGCTGGCGTCCCGACGCCGACCGCCGCTTCCAGCGCGTCGATCGCCTCGTGGCTGTCAGCGCTGGTGGCGAGAGCGATCATGCGCTCGGCCAGTACCGGGTCCGGACCACGATCGCGGAGGTGGTGGAGCGCTCCGCGTCGTACGTTGCGGCTCGGATCGTCGAGGAGAATCCGGAGGCGCGTGTCGTCGCCCCACTCTGCGAGCGGTCGCGCCGCGAAGTAGCGCACCTCATCGTCCGGGTGCCCGATGAGAAACTCAGCGGCCTCGGCGCGATCGTGGTCCGGGAGCGAGCTCCAGTCGGCACCGGAGAGTTCATACGCTCTCTCCGCCGCCGGCGCGTCGAGTGACTCGAAGCGTCGCTTCATCTCGGCTGCGGACTTCAGCCATGTTTGTTCCGCGCGGCGACCTCCGGCGGCGCGCGCATCGGCAACAACGTCGTGCCCACGGACGGACGCGCGCCGGACTTCAGCGGGCGTGACCGGCAGCCGCAGGAGCGGAGCAATCGGTGCGAGCCACTTCGAGACCCGACAGGTCGACCGCCGCGAGAGATCGTCAGCAGACCCGCGTACTGCGTCCCGGATGTCCCCGAGTACGTACTCCGCGGCGGTTCGCACGGCCTCGCTCGAATGGCATCGCAACGCGTCCGCGCAACGAACCACCGCGCGCGTCGGGTAGGAGCGGAGTGCATCCAGTGCGTCCGCGACGATCGCCGGGTCCTCGTCCTCGGTCGCTGCGAGGAGTGGCGCCTCGGCCACCACCGGTGCGAACCATAGCAGTAGCGTCGTAGCGGAATTCCTGGTGACCGCGTCGGGGCAGCGTGCCGCGCGAATGAGATGCGCCGCCGCCCAGCTCAGCGAGTCCGCCGTGAGGCAGTGTATCGCGTCTGCGTAGAGCGGGTGCTCGGGATCACCAAGAACGGGGGCGACCAGGTCGCGGTGATCCCGGCCCATCGAGCGCATGGCGTGACGACGCAAGACCGGATCGCCGGAGTTCCAGTCCGAGCGGACTTGGGCGTCTCCGTCGCATTGCGCGTTGCGCATGCCACGCAGAATCTCGCTCGCTGACAACCGCTTCTCCGCCACCTGCCCCGGGTCGCGCAGCAGTCGCGTCAGTGGCACGACGAGCCGCGGATCGTCGAACTCCTGAAGTGTCCGGACCAAGATGCCGTAGCACCAATTCCGCTCGGATGAGAACTCCGGTGAGAGCAACCTCTTCAGCAAAGGGAACGAGGCCGAGCGGTCGCGCGTCTCGATGAGAGCCGTGAAGTCGAGTCCGGATTGCTCGTCGCTCATCGCATCCTCTTGGCCCATCGTCCCAGGCTCCGCGCACTTGCAGCGAAGCGCCGCCTGCTGCCGCATCCGAGCATGCGCAACTCCCGTCCAACTGACGTCAAGCTCGGAGCGGTACACGCGTGATGGTCGCTGTGCGCAACAGAGTTCCAGGCCTCGGTACGTCGTTCGTTCGGGCATCTGTCCCTCGTGAACCCGTCGCGCTACCTGCCCTTCCGGCGCCGCAACGCGTCGCGCAGCAGGTACTCGATGTGGCTGTTCAAACTGCGCAGATCCTGTGAGGCCCAGCCGCGCAATTCGTCCATCAGCCCGGATGGCAGGCGAAGAAGGAACGCCTTGCGTTCCCCCTTCTTGGGCGGCTTTGCGGGCGTCGTAGTACGTGCAGACTTCGTCCGCTTGCCGGATTTGCCCGCAGCGCCTGCCTTGCTCGCGTTTCCCGAGCGCTCATCGGTCTGTCTGGATGCAGCCAAGCCGGACTCAGTTGTAGAGGCTGCCGGTGTTCAGGACCGGCTGCGGGTTGGACTGACTGCAGAGCACGACGAGCAGGTTGCCGACGAGTGTGGCGCGGCGTTCGTCATCGAGTTCGACGACGTTGCGTTCGCCCAGGTCGTGTAGCGCCTGCTCGACCATGCTGACGGCGCCTTCGACGATCTTCGCGCGCGCTGCGATGATCGCCTCGGCCTGCTGGCGCTGGAGCATCGCGGACGCGATTTCTGGCGCGTATGCCAGATGACTGAGACGCGCCTCGAGCACCTCGATCCCCGCGCGGTGCAGCCGCTTCTGCAACTCGATGGCGAGTTCTTGCGCGACGACGCCGGTGTCCCCGCGCAAGGAGACCACATCGGCGGCATCGTCATTCTCGTCGTAGGGATGGGCGCTCGCGACAGAACGCACCGCGGTCTCGATCTGGATGTCCACGTACTCCTCGTAGCTCTCGACGTCGAAGAGCGCCTGCGCGGTGTCCTGCACCTGCCAGACGACGACGGCGCCGATCTCGATCGGGCTGCCGCGTAGGTCGTTGACCTTGATTGTGTCGCTCGCGACGTTGTTTGCCTTGAGCGAGACGGCGGTCTTCGACGTGAACGAGTTGGTCCAGAAGAAGCCCTGCTTGCGGACGGTGCCCTTGTAGGTGCCGAAGAGCACGAGCACGCGGCTCATGTTGGGGCCGACGACGAAGAAGCCTATGAGCGTGAGGAGGAAGATGAGGATGGCGCCGAGGACGAGAGGGACGCGGAGACCAGCCCCCATCTCCACGTTCGCGAGGGTTACTCCGGTTGCGATCTCGTAACCGAAGAGTGCGATCAGGATGGGCCAACCCGAGACCGGGCTCATCTCTGTCTCGTGGGATCGTGTCGTCGCGTCGCTCATCTTCGCCTCCTGTGCTTATATCGGAATGATATCACATTGATATTCGTATGAACGGTCTAACCAGCGCGGACGGCGCGGGTTCAGAGCGACCTGGACGACGATCAGCGGGCGAGCGTGGAAACGAGCACTCGTCGACCACCACGTCGCGGCTGACATCGTGTGCTACGTCGGAGAATTTTCGCAATCTCATGAAGGAAGTGCGCCTGGGGCTGCACGAAGGTGGTGGAGGACAGGATCATGCTGAACTGCGACGACTACGAGATGCTGGCGGAACGCGCACAGCGCGATGCGTTGACGCCGGAGGAGCGCGATGTTCTCGAGAGACATCTCGCCGAGTGCGATGGCTGCCGTGAGTTCGCGGAGCTGGCGTCGTCCATCGGAGGTGCGTTGCGGCAACGCGCGGGCAGCGCCGGACCTGCACCGGGAGTAGCCGGGCTGAGGGCGGGCTTCATTGCGCGCCTGCATCGACGGCGTCGGGATACTGCGATCGGCATCGCGGGTGCCGCGGCGGTGATCGCTCTTCACAGTTGGGCCTACGGTACGGAGTATGTCGGGATCATGATCGGCGTGTTGGTCATCGGACTTGTTGTCGTCGTCTTCCGCTTTCAGCTTCCTCGCCGGCGGCGCGAATTGGCTGCGCTGGCGCCGGACGGCGATCTTCTCGGGACGTATCGCACCGACGTCGAGCTTGACATCAAGGGGTTCCGGTCCGCGCGATCGCTTCTCCCTGCGTACTTCATCGTGGGGGCACTCGCGCTCGCCATCCAGCCCGTGTTGCTCGTCAAGCAGTACCTGTTCTCCGAGGAACTCTCGTGGCGAGGCGCGATTTGGAGCTTCCTTATCTTCGGATCTCTTGGCTACAAACTTTGGCGTGATTCATATGTCAACCTGCCGCGCCTGGAGCGGGAGCTCGACGAGTTGAGATCGTGAGCGTCGAGTGGACTGCGGACGTCGAGGCCGACGTCGTCGCGCGTGCGGTGAGCGGCCCGCGGGCAGCGCGCGATGCCGCGTTCGCCGAGCTCTTCGAGGGGCTGCGTGAACCGGTGTTCGCAGTCTGCGTCAACGTGGCCGGCAACCGGGCGGACGCGGAGGATGCGCTGCAGGAGGCCTTCATTGCAGTTCACAGGTCGCTCTCCAAATTCGAAGGACGCGCGCGACTCTCCACGTGGGTTCACCGCATTGCAATTCGCGCGGCGCTGCGTGTGCGTGCGAAGCGCGGAGGGCGCCCCGCGGCTCTTGTGACCGACGTTGTGGGTACACCCGGAGCCGACCCTCTCGAACGCGCGGATCTTGCCCGGCAACTGGATGAGGGGATGAAGCGGTTGCCCGCGACCCACCGCGTCGTGCTCTCCCTCTTCGCCGCAGATGATCTCTCGCACGGCCAGATCGCAGAGATCCTCGGCATCCCGGTGGGCACAGCATGGTCGCGACTGCACACCGCCCGCAAGCGCCTGGCGTCGGAACTCTCCCACCTGAAGCCGTGAGTCGTTCTGGCGCCACTGCACCGCGGTGCATCCGGCACGTCCTGCGCTGTGTCGTCCGCTGCGCCAGACCGTCGCGACCGCCGAATGGAGTCGGGCACGCGATGCCGTTACACTCCCTCCATCACGTCTTCCTCCATCATGCGTAGATGCGCCGTGGCGATCATTGCCGTAGCTCTCTTGATCGCGGCTCCCTGCATGCCATCCGCCGCTGGCGAGGAACCAAACGACAAGCAGCTGAAGGCCGCGAAGCAGTTGCTCAGAGGGCCGCAGGAGGGTGTTGTCCGCCGCGGTGCTCGGAGTTGCCTCAAGCAGGACAACGCTCCCGCGGCCGACTTGTTGCTCGAAGCGCTGAACCGCACGCAGCCCCACTATCGCGACATCGTGTGGGAGGTGCTGCCGCTGCTGAAGGACCCGTACGCGCGCAAACGCGTCGCGTACCAGGCGCGGACGAACAAGAAGAACCCCCGCGTTCGGCAGTGGTGCCTGCAAGCGCTGGGGCTCTTCGGTGATCCGATCCATGCCAAGACGCTCATGGGCGCGTTGACTGCAAAGCAGGACTACGTGCGGGCCGCGGCCGTCACGTCACTCGGGCAGTTGAAGCACGCAGATGCCTGGAAGAAACTCGAACGGGCCGCGCGGGACAAGAGTGCGCTGGTCCGTGCGCGCACGATCGAGGCGCTTGCGCGCATCGACGCAGAACGCGCGAAGGAGTGGTTCGGCGCGGCGCTCGAGGAGGACGACCCGCAAGTGCGCAGCTTCGCGCTGGGGTCGCTCGCTGAATTGTATCCGGCGCTCATCGAGGAGCGCTCGATCCACGCACTCGGCGATACGGATTGGCGCGCGCGTATGCAAGCGGTCGAGAACCTGACAACTCTTCGGACGAAGACGTCCCTCGACGCGCTCGTGCGCGCGACCGACGACGTGCGCCCGGTGGTCGGTCGCCGCGCGATGACGCGCCTCGCGGAACTGAGCGGCAAGCGCTTCTCGCTGCCGGAGCAATGGCGTCTTTGGTGGGACGAGAACCGCGAGACGTTCGAGTTCCCGGCGCCGCCGGACGCGAAGGACGCAGATGGGGATGGGGACGCAGATGAAGACGAGGACGAAGACGGCGATGCGAAGAAGAAGGCCGGTCCGTTGCTGGGCCCGGGCGGGGATGGCAAGACACGCGCAGCGTTCGAGGGGCTCCCGGTCGAGAGCGATCACGTCGCGTTCATCATCGACAAGTCGACTTCGATGAAGGGACCGGCCGGCGATGGGACCACCAAGGACGCCGCCGCCCGCAAGGCTCTCGACGAGACCCTGACCGCCGTGTCCGGACGCTTCGTGTTCAACGTGTTCACGTTCGGAGGCGATCCTCAGGGCATGTCCAAGGAGCCGGTCGTCCTGACGGATAAGACGCGCAAGCAGGCCGCGGCGTTCGTGAAGGGCATCGACCCCAGGGGCCGCAAGAACATCTGGGAGATCCTGGAACTCGTCGTCGCCGATCCCCGCATCGACACAATCTACCTGTTGTCGTCAGGCGAGCCCGAGGTCGGCCTCTACGTGCACTGGAACCGCGTCACGGAACACTTGATCGCTCTGAATCGCATGCAACGCGTCACCGTGCACACCGTCGTCTGGAGCGAGAGCAAGTGGTACCGCGACCAGCTCGAGAAGATCGCCGATTGCACCGGCGGCCGTTTCGTGGCGCGCGATTAGCTCGCGGCGACGGGGTGCGAACCCGAGGGGCGCGCGCCTGCAGAGGACCGGGCGGCTTTCCTCGCACGCACGCGCATCACTCCTTCGCGTGTCCCCGGACAACGAAGTCATACCGACGCGCAACTCAGACCGACGGCGATTGCGTTAGGGTTCGCGCAAGAATAAGTTCCTGGGACAGAGGGCGAGCGAGGCGGCGTAGGACAAGGCGCATCGACGACTCGACTCGCTGTAATGCTTGAGATGGACGGGGAGCCGAGTCGCGGAGGGTGTGAAGCTCCGCGGCTTGCCGCGGGAGCAGCCTCCTGCGGAGGCTGCGTTCGCTGAGCACGCGAGGAACGGACGAAGTCCGTGACGAGGGATGCAACGCAGACCTACGCCGCCGCAGCCGACCGAATCCCGGAAGCTATTCTTGCGTGGGCCCTGAGAGGGTGTTCCCACAAACAATGGGGCGCCAGTCACACGATGTGCGCACGGACGGCCTCGACGGCCTGTGCCCCAGGCTCGCGGCGCACATCGCGCGCCCGCAAGCGGCTTGCCCGTGGAACCTGTCAGCTGCGTTGCGGACGCTCGATGACTCCGTCAGGAGTCGCGTTCGCGACCGCGCCTTGCTGACAGGCTCCA
>JAJRPF010000034.1 GCA_024280885.1 Planctomycetota bacterium
CGCGTGCTCCGCCGCGAAGCGGTGCTCGCGTCACTCGAAGAACTGGGAATGATCGAGAGGACCCGAGGCGGTCGGCCTCTGCGCGCTGTCAAAGAGGACATCTTTTCGTGATCACTACACCTGCGATGTTGAACTGGACCTACGCCGCAGCGCTCAACAAGACTGAGATTCGAATTGGACCAGGGGCCCGCTTCGCGGGAACCAGCTACGGCGTCTCCGAGGAGCTGTCGGGCATTGACCGGATGATCGGCACCGTCCGTCACGAAGAGAGACACGTCGTTCGGATCGCCGCGGTTGATCCCCTCGTTCCAGTCGCCCCCGGGACTTCATTTCAGTACGGTTGGTCCTATGGAGGGTCCCCAGTGAACCACTTCAACATGGGAAGTGACGCGGCGTGGGGGGATCTGAACGTCGATGAGGACGGGAACGGCATCACGGATGACGCGGCGCCCGCGCCCCCGTTCGAACCCGGGACGGGTACAGTGGGCAATGGAATCGACACTCGCCTGTCCGGGACCGGACGGCTCAGCTGGTGGCCGACCACGCAGGCCCTGCCCGTGCCTGACCTGGCTCCCTGGCCCGAGGAGAGCGAGGCCGTCAACTTCACAGATACCAACATGGACGAACACGACAATGCGCGCGCCGACTGGTCGAACCCGGGGAAGAACCATCTCACGCTGGATCGGTTCGACGACTAACGGACGAGCTAGGGAGTGAACATGAAGTATGCGATTCTCGGTACGGCGCTCGTCTTCGCGTGCGCAGGGTCATTCGTCGCTCTCGGCCAGGACCCAGGGGACTCGCCAGCAGGAGACGCGCGCAACGCCGCGGCGCTCCTGTTCGCGGCGCAGCCAGCGGATTCGGGCTGGGAGAGTCGCGAGTCGGCGTTCCGCGAGTTGAACAGTGAGTTCGGCGAACTCCGCGAGTCTGCTCTCCGCGTCTTGCGAAGCACGAGGCCCGACGCGAAGACGAAGGTCGCGTTTCGGTCGCCCCTCTACTACGCGCTGCAGGTGGTCCGCGTGTGGCGCGTCCAAGAGGCCCGCGACACGCTTCTGCGTCTCGTCCACATGCCTCTCGATCCGGCGACCATGGCTCCTGGGGGCGAGTTCTCCGTTTCGAATCTCTACCCGGCCGCCGAGGCGCTCGCAGCGACCGCGGGCCGACCGGATCGCATGATCCGCTCCATGACCCGAGAGAACAGCCGGTTCGTCGTCTGGGCAATGTCCGACGCATTCGGGAAGGACGCGACGATCGCGCTCCTTCGGCACTTCAGGTCCGCCGAGCGGGTGAGCGTCGATTTGATCGACGACGCACTCGAGCGGCTCGACTCCGTCAACAGTAACGAGGACCTGCTTCCGCCGTGGGCGACCAAGTAGCAGATCTTTCTGAGCGCTTCCCGTGGATCGCCGCGCGCCTCGGCCTCTGATCGAGTCCCGGCTGGCCGCTCGGCGTTCCGCAGGTGCCGATGCGGACTTCTGAGTATCCAGTCGTCTGCGTCAGGCTGCCCGTTCGTTGTCGGCGCTGGCACTGGGGGACCAGCGTAGACCAGTTCGCGAGCGCGCTCGGCTCACTGTCGGCTCGTCGTCTGCCGTGCTCCGAGCTGGCGCAGCCCACAGGTGCTCTACAGAGGCCTTACCACAGTCGTCTCCTGCAGCTTGTGCAGCTTGTGCAGTTCGCCGCGAGCGTAAGTCCTTGCTGGACAACAACCCGGAGTTAGTTCGGGAGCAAGAGGCCGGAGGTTCGAATCCTCTCGCCCCGACCACACTAAGTCGCTTGTAGCGCGCGACTTACGGCGACGCTCGCCGCGCCCTCCGAATGCCACATCCAGCCCGAATCCGACCACAGTTGGGTAAGAGTTGCGTTGTGGGCTCCCGTCGAGCCTGGAGTGCGGGAAGCGTCCTGCCGTAGTTGCACGGAGTTGCACACGCCGCAGGAGTTACGGGGTCCGGCGAGGAGGCGTCCGGCATCCCGCGCGACGTGGCGCCGTGTCGCGCCGTGGGCGGGCCAGGGGTCGGCGGCGAGGGACGGGGCGTCCTACTCGCCCGCGGCGGCACGGCGGGCCACGGGGCGCTTCGTGGCGCCGTTCTTGCGCTTGAAGTCGAGCGCCATGACGGCGGCCCGGCGGCGTTCCGAGAGACTGGCCGCGTAGATCTGCGTCGTGGCGAGCGCGGCGTGGCCGAGTTGCTGCTGGAGGTCGCTCACGGCGCCGCCGCCCTCCAAGAAGTGCGTGGCGAAGGAGTGCCTCAGCGAGTGCGGCGTCAGGCCCGGACGGCCGTCGAGCCCGGCGCCCTTGAGCGCGATGGCCCAGGACTTCGTGACGTTCGTGAAGGCGGTCCCGCGGCGGGAGAGGAAGACGGGATCGTCGGGGCCGGTCTTCTTGCGTCGCAGGCGCAGCCGGAGCAGCGCGGTGCGGACTGCGGGGTGCAGGTCGATGGCGTCCACGTTCCCGACCTTGCTGCGGACCAGCGTGATCTTGCCGCGCTCGAAGTCGATGTCGCTCCAGCGCAGCCGCGTGAGCTCGCTCTTCCTCGCCCCGGTGTACACCGCCGCGATCACGAAGGGCCGGAAGTGCTTCGGCGCGGCGTCGATCAGCCGGGCGATCTCGTCCTTGGTGAGGTAGCGGCGCGGGCGCTTGGGCTCGCGCAGCTTCTTGAGACCCGCCAGGGGATTGGCCGCGAGGTGCCCGTCGAGCACGGCCTCGTTCAGGATGCGGCTCGCGAACTGCTGGTCCGCGTTGATGGTGCGGGCGCTGACGGTCTTCTTCGTCCCGTACGTCGAGTTGCGCACACCCGCGCGGAACGCCCGGTAGTCGAGCCAGGTGGCGGGCGTGACCTGGTCGAGCGGCGTCTCGCCGTAGAACGCGGTGAGGGCTTTCAGCGCCGCGCGGTAGAGCCCGAGCGTGCCCTTGGCCAGCGTCGCGACGAGGCGGTTCTCGATCACCGACTCGGCGTACGCGGTGAAGGACGGGACCGCGGGGAGCTCCGGCGTCTCCGGATCGACGGGTGCCGCGTCGACCTGCATCGTCTCGGCCAAGGTCGGCGGCGTCTCGTACACCTTCGCGAGGATGCGGCGCTCCAGCTCGTCGAGGAACGTGTGCGCGTCCTTCTCGGTGTCGAAGTGCCGCGTGACCCGCTTGCCGTCCTGCGTCTGATCGAACCACTGCGCCGACCAGGTCGTCCTGCCCGACTTCCAGCGCCGCGGGAACACGTACCCGAAGCGCCGGCGTTTGCGTGCCTTGCGTCTGCTCAACTCGTCACCTCCTTCGTGCGTGGGGCCGAGCCCGTGAGGACTCTTGCTTCGCATGGACGCTCGACCGCGCGCCGGTAGCGAGTTCGTTCTGCGGGGTTCGGCGGGATCGGCGGGAAGCTCCCGACAGGAGCCGCTCGGCCCGGCCGGAGGCCGCCGCCGCAGTCCGCGTTCGTGTGGCGAGGAAGGCCTCGACGTCCCCCGGCCGGAAGCGCAGGGACCGCCGCCCGAGGGCCACGGACGCGAGCGCACCGGATGCCGCGAGCCGGTAGACGGTCGTCTTGTCCACGGCGAGGTACGCGGCGCCCGCGGCGGCATCGACGAGCGGCTCCTTCCACGTCACCGCAGACGTCCCCAGCGCGGGACCAGGAGCTGCGCGATCCCGAGGGTGCGGTTGCGGCGCACGGATCGCTCCTGCGCGGCGAGGAGCGGGACGAGGTCGATGGGTTCCGGCCGTCCGCGCGGACGCCTCGCTGCCGACGGCTTCCCCGACGAGCCACCGTTCGGCAGCCCGGCCTGCAGCCTCAGGAACTCCACCTGCCGCATCCGGCGGTCGCGCTGCTTGCGGCGCTTCTCTCGGGCCAGCCACGAGGGCATGCGACCGTCCTGCGCGAACAGCACCTCGACGATCCGGCGCCGCTGGGCCTGCGTGGTCTTCCGCGCCCTCATCGCCCACCGCCCCGGCGCCCCATGCGCCCGTCGATTGCGAGGAGCGCGTCTTCGGCTTGCTCGAGCGCGAGGGCGATCTCCTGCTCGTCCGGCGCGGGAACGAGGCAGAGCGCGTCCACCCGCTCCTTCGCGGCGACGAGGTCGGTATGCAGACCGTCCACCTCCTCGGCGTTGACGATCCGGGTGTACGCCTCCATGAACTGCCCAACCGTCTCGCGCACGAGCAGGCGGTTGGCCGTGTGGTGCCACTGGACCGCCTGGTCACGTAGCCGCTCCGCCATCGCGCGAAGCCGCGGGTCGGCGGACTCCCGGAGCAGCGTCTCCGAACGGTCGATCGTGTGGCCGGCGTCGAGGGCGAGGTTGACCAGTCGGCCGCGCGTATCGCTCCAGAGGTCGCGCGCGGCGTCGGAGCGGAGCCGCTCCTGTTGCCAGGCGCCGTAGAGCTCGTCGGAGCGTTCACGCAGCCGCGGGAGATCCTCGCGCCTCACGCGCCGGGCCTCCTCGATCGCCGCGACGAGTTCCTCACGGCGGGCGACCGCCGCCGCCTGCTCCTCGCCCTGGCGCTCCATCTCTTCCAGGTGCCGCTTGCCGGCGGGACTCGCGATCCAGCGCTTCATGCGTTCCATCACGTCGGTGCTCATCGGGTCATCTCCTTGCGTCCCGGGTGGTGGAATGTCGAACTCGGCGCGGGGACGGCGCGCCGGGTTGTCGTGATCGTGGTCGTGGTCGTGCGGGTGGTCTTCGTGGTGGGGCGGCTCCCCAACAGGACGAGCCGCGTCCTGACGGAGCGGATCTCCCCGCGGATGCCGTTCGTCTCGGCGAGCCAGGTCCGGCCGTCCAGGTAGCGGAGCGCCGAGTACAGGCCGCCGCTCCAGCGGTCGATCCGCTCGCGGTGGGCGACTTCTGCGGCCTCGCGGGCCATGCGGCGGCGCAGCCTGCGGACCTCGTACTCGACGTCGCGGCGGCACGAAACCGTGCAGTAGCGGCGGTGGGGACGCGGGAATCGGGCCACGTACGCGGTCCCACAGCGGGTGCAGCGAGGCTCACTCACGGCTTCCTCCACCGCGTTCCCTCCCCCCCTTGCCTTGTTTCGCGCACGCACGCGCTGTTGCAACGCGCCGGTCCAGCAGCGAGCCGGATTCACGAAGACCTGCGCCCCCGGGGGAGGCGGGGATCGGCCGTGAGACCGCCCGGCTTCTGGACCGGGGCCTCGCGTGTACTCGCGTGCAGGTTTCAAACTCCCGGCTGAGCCCGGCCCGAGCCTGGAACTCCCAGCGATTGCGGGGTGCCTCACGCCGTCCTCCTAGTTGCGGTGCCGAGCAGGCGGTCCAGGTCGAGGTTGCCGTCGATGCGGGCCGGGTCGGTGGCGCCGCCGAGGTCCTCGCCGAAGTTGAACGTCGCGAGGTCGATCACATCGACGGGTGCCGTGGGCGAGCCGCTGACTGGCGGCTGGCCAGGGGGCGCGGCGGCATCCTGCTCGCTCGCGCTGTGTCCCTTCCCCGCAATCCGTGGTGCCACAACCCCTCCCTGGTGACGAAACCCCCCGCTCTCCAGGCTCGAAGGGGAGGTTTCGGTTCCGGCGCCACCGGAAGTGTCTGTGGGAAAGAGCGTCCCTGACGGCGACCGCTTGACCTCTTCCTCGGCGCCCTGCCTGAGCACGAAGACGCGTGTCGGACGGCCACCACGAGGACCGGCGGGCTGCTTCTCCCACGTCCCGAAGCCCGCCAGGACGAGACCGTCGAGGGCTGCGCTGGCGATGTCTGCTCCCCGGTACTCACGAGGACCGCGGGAGAGATCACGGGCGGTGACACGGCCTCCGCGAGCAGCGATCCACTCGATGAGGCGACGGCGTGCGGCGTCCTCGGGGCTCTCGACCAGGACGGCGTAGACGCGCAGGATCTCGTCGGCAAACCAAGTTGCAAGACGGGTGGCGGCACGGATCGCCTCGGCGTCGATGCGGGTGGCGCCCGGCTCACGGACCAGGCAGTGAAGGAGCGCGAAGCGCGCGGCGTACCCGGTGAGCTTGGCCAGCGCGGATGCCTCGTCTCCGACGCTGTTCGCCTGCCGCTCAGCGAAGTCGTCGTACAAGGCGACCCACTCCTTGGTGGCCGCGTCATCGAGCACCAGGGCCACGGGAGCGGGAAGGCCCGCCTCGTCGGTGACGAGTTCCAGGTCGAGGAGGGCGTCGATGGCAGCGGCGTAGCGCTGCTTCGTCCTCTCTGCGACGGTGGCCGTGGTCCACTTCGAGACCGTTCGCGGCGGATGGGCCAGGAGCAGCCGGGCGAGGAGACCGTCCTCGGCGTGCTCTCTCCCGATGCACTGCGCCAAGGTTCCTGGCTGGACGGCGCCGCAGATCGAGAGAGCTGCCCGGGGAACGAAGATCGTGCGGCGGTCGCCGCCCTTGCGGTCCACGGTGTGAGGACGCGCGCCGTGCGTCGAGAGGTAGAAGGCGCTGTCGCCTCCGAGTCCGCCGCGGTAGGCGTCGAAGGACCGAAGCCAGCCCGCGAGCTCGTCGCGCGTGAGCAGCAGACCGCGGGGGTTGTCGGAGAGGAGCTTCGCGACGGCCTCGGTCGTCACGTCCACGACGATGTAGCGCTGAGCGGCCGGGCGTTCCGGCTCGGGAGGAGGATCACCGACGCCACCCTCCCTCCTCCATGCGGTGAGCTGGACCTCGTGCCGCAGCTTCTCCGCCTTCCAGAGCTTGAGGTCCTCCTCGTGCTCGCGCTGCGCTTCCTCGTCGCGGCGGCGCAGGGGTTCGAGGGCGAGATCCTGTGCGGGGCTCTTGTGGGTGCCGGACTCTCCGACGATCGCCGTCCAGAGCACGGAGGGCTCGCGCCAGCCGCGCTTGAGTTCGATGGTGCGGCTGTTGCCGATGGCGGCGCCCGTGACCGAGAGGACGGTCAGAGCGATGTAGGCCGGGTCACAGCCGATCGCCGCTGCGCCTTCTGAGACAAGATCCGACAGTGCCGACGGCAGTGCGTCCACGGGGAAGGGCTGCCAGGGGGGAGTGGAAGAGGCGGCCGGTTCCCGCGAAGTGACCGTCTGCTCGGTCTCCTCGACGACCAGCCCCTCCCCTTCCAGGGCCTGCAGGGCCAGCTCCACGAGTCCCCCCGCGCTGCCCCCTGCGGCCAGCCAGTCGCGAAGGTCCTTCATCCCGCTGGCGACCTGCTCCTCGGTGAAGGGAAGAGCCAGGGCTGCCGTTGCCTCCGCGTTCGTGCGGAACTCCCAGGCCCGGTCGAGAGCGCCCTTCCTGCCTGCGCGGTCGGCGTCGTAGACGATCACCACACGCTGTCCCTCGAAGGCCCCGGCGACATCCAGAAAGGACTGCCCCTCACCGTTCGAGGGGGAGACCGCAAGCGCCTCGACGTCCTCTCTGAGCGCTGCGGCCTGAAACGCCAGCAGGTCGGTCTCCCCGGCGAGGACGAGCACCAGGCGGCCGGGATCGAGGCCGCGGAGCGCCTCTCCCCGCAACAACCCCTTCTCCCGCCGGCCCGTCCGGCACCTCTCCAGGAAGGCCACGTGGTCCCCGTCTCGCCGCCGCGGTCCCCGGACCTTGATGCCGCAGACCTTGAGATCGTTGTCGAAGATTGCGGCCTTGAGCACCCGTTGTCCGCGGTGCTGAACGAGCTTCCAGTTGAGTGAGGCGACGACGTCCTCGGGAACGAAGGGGAACTCCCCAGTGGCGGGGCCAGAGGGGCCGTTTCCCTCACATGCATCCTGTGGCGCCGGAACCGAAACCTCCGCGTTGAGCCTGGAAGAGTGGGGGTTTCGTCGCCGGGAAGCGGTTGCGGCGCCGGGGGGACGCGCGTTCGCCACTCCGTAGAGCCGCTCCTCAAGATGCCGTGCGGCACCGGGCAGATCGGAGGCCAGTCCGCGCAGCACAGCCAGGTCGAGCAGGCCCCATGACCGACCGCATCCTCGACAGGTCACGCGGCCGTTGCGTGGCTCGATCACCGCGGAGGCGTTGCGGTCCTCGTGCGAGGAGTCGAGGCATCGGATCGCTGTCGTCCTGTCTGGCGCGATGCGGACGCCAAGCAGGGACTCCATGACCTCCACGAGCCGGCCATCCTTGCGCAGGCGCTCGACGATGTTCGGTCGCGTGGCCGCAGCGGTCACCGGCGGCCCCCTGCACCTGCGGGAACGAACGACCCGCACGGACACCGTACGAGGCACGTGACTCCGTCGTCGTCCGCGACCAGCACGACGGCAGCGGTCGCTCCGCAACGGCACGGGACGCGCTCGACGACCGTCTCGTCCTCCTCGGCTCCACCAGCCAGGGCGACTGCGATCACCACCGCCCCGCGCTCCGCCGAGCGGCCTTCCGGGCCTTGCGCGCAGCCAGGGCCTGCCGCAGCCGCTCCACGTCGTCATCTGTCCACGCCCGGGCGTTCCCGATGCGCCGGATGGTCATGCCCTCCTCGCGAAGGACCCGTTCGAGCAGCCAGGCGGGGACGTCGATGTCCCGGCAGACCGCGGCCGTCCCGCGGACGGCCAAGGCACTGGTGGTAGCGGTGGTATTGCTCATGCACACCACCGTCATGTGCCGCGGAGACTCGGTCAACCTGCGCGCGGCGACGATCTGATGCGGGAACCGGCTGCCGGTTTGCGCACGTCGCTGGGCGATCAGCTCGGGCGGCGGAGCCTGCCCACGGAGCGCGCTTCGAGCGCCTTCGGAGCGAACTCTCCCCGCTCGATCGCCGGGCGAATGGCGGTCCGCCAGAGCCAACGCGCCTTCGGGCGTGGTCCGGGGCCGAGTTCCGCTGTCAGCCACTGTTCCCAGCGTGCGAGCCACGTCTTCACGATGTGCTTACCCTCTTCGCCGGACCTGGCCAGCCTCTCGTCGAACCGATGCGCGAGGTCCACCGCCTCCGCGGGATCGATCGCGCGGGGCCGACCACCGATCACGTCCTCGGCCGGGGGAACACCGGGGAAGATCGATGGGTTCCGCAGGTAGGGCAGCGCGGCGACGATCGTGTTCCCGCTCCAGTCCGCCGGGACGCGGATGGTGAGGTACGCGTCGCCGGTCACCAGCTCGACGGTCGGGTTCGCATGGGGGCCGATCCGTTCCTCGCGGTAGTCGGCGGCGAGAACGGGGAGGCTCTCGCCGCTCAGCACCACCCAGGCGATCCACGCCATGAGTTCATGCGGGAGGCTTCTCGCCGTGAGGATGCGCCGGATCGCGGTGACCGCCTCCCGCCCGCCTCGCGACCTGCGCAGGGTGGCAGACAGGCGCTCCGGTCGGCACCGAACCGGGACCCCGGCGAGCGCCGCGCGCACCTCGACGAGCAGTCCCGTGTCTCGGCCGATCTCCGCCAGGCGGTCCTCGAACGCATCCAGCCGCCGTCCGAGGTCCGCGTGGAACCAGTGGAGTGTGCCCTTCCGTGCTCGGGGGCGTTTGGGTCTCGTCACTTGTCGCCCCGGAAGAGAGGGAGGGGCCCGGCTCGCCCGCTGCGGCGCCGCCCACTCCTCGCTCCTCCGGCGTGCGACCTCTGCCTCTTCCGGCGATGGCCCGAGTCGCGCCTCCTCGTCACGGGCCAACTCCTCGGCGATCTCACGGCAGCCCGCACACCACGGTTCCCCGCCGTCGAGATCCTCCTCGCGGAAGTCCATGAGGGGCCGCAGTTGGCCGCGAGCGTGACAGGTGATGAGGAGGTCCTCGGGATCGGGCGGCTGGCGCCCGGGAGTCGCGTCAGCGTCGGTCATCTCTCGTGTCTCGACCTCTCGGTGGGCGTCGGCCGGGCCGCCGAGGAGGTCGATCACACGACGCGCCCTGGCCGACGAGAACTGCGCCGGGTCGCGAGTCCGGCAAGGAGAGGCTACTCGCCAGCGGGGAAGGTCTCAGCTCGCGCTGCAACCAGCGGTTTCGAGAATCGTTTCACTGCTCGTGCGGTCTGGCCGCGGACCCTCGGCAGGGCTCGCCGATCGTCGCCCGCAGTGCGGCCCTTCAGACGGGGACGCAGAAGGCGGCAACGCTTCGCGCGATCGCAACACGGACTCAACGAGAATCCCGAGTTGACGCCCCCGGGAGGGTACCTATCCTGGCGGGACGGGGAACCGAGGTCGCGACGACCTCGGCCCGAACGGAGAAGTGGAGGAACCCCATGCTGCTCGTTCTCGCCAACAACTTGACGATGGTCGCAGGTCCGGGTCAGGTCGCGATGGTCACGACCGACCCGATCCCCCTCAACGGGGATGACCGACTCGATGCGATCATCAACGTTCACACGATCTTCAACACCACGGCGCCGGGGCTCGGCTTCGCGCTGGAGGTGAGCAACGACGGCCAGACGTTCACGCCGTTCGGCGCAAACGGCGACCGCAACGCCACCGGCGCGCAGCAGTGGCCCAACAAGGATGTCGCATGGGCGTACTTCCGTGTCGTGTTCACACTGACTGCCGACGCGGCCGTCGTGGCGGGCGTGACGTTCGACTGCCACATGAACGTGGACAAGGCCGGCGCGTAGAGCGCCCTGGTTCACGGTTGTCGCATCCGAGGAGCAACGAGATGAAGACGGCTCTCAAACAGATCAGCCAACGGCACGAAGGCCACAGCGTCGAGCGGACCGACATCGGGCTCGGTACGACGATTGTTACGACGGGCGTTCGACCGGGAGCGGGCTTGCTGCGCGCATCCGAGTCACTCGTGCCGCAGTCCCCGGCGGTGCTGGCGCCCCGCCTCGGGCAGCGCGTTCCGTACGTGGCCGAGTTCGACGAGTCTGCGACCGCGCCGGTGATGGTCATGCCAACAAGCGATAGGCTCGGCGTCGCCCCGCGCTCGCCACAGGACAAGGCCATAGCAGCAATCGACGACTCAGTTCCGGCCGAACTTATGGAGGATATTCGAAACATCGAGATCCGGATCGACGACGCGCTGCGTCGCGATCACGTCACCATCGCCGAGTTTCGGGGCCTCTGGAGTGATCTCGATGCGTATCTAAAGGGCACAGTTGTCTTCGCCCAATCACGCGCATCGGGTCCGGCGTCCGCGGCAATCGGCGGCGCCGACGCGGGGTTGCCCGAGTTCAACGAGACGGCAGCGGCGATTCTCCGACAAGAGGCGTACCGGTTCGGTTTCGTGACGCCAAACGTGCAGTACGCATTGGGCTCCGTGGGATCTCCGTTGCTCAACCTGCCCGTCGTCGCCTCCGTGGACTTGAGCGAAGTATTCAGCTGGGAGAATCTCAAGGACAAGATACTGACTGCGCTTGGACTGGGTGGGCTCGATGAAATCGCCGAGATCTGGGACGACATCAGCGCACTCGTCAGTGCCATCGCGGAGGGTGTTAGTGACTGGAAGGCAGCTGGGAAGCTGGGCAAGAAGAAGGCGGTCGAGCGAGCCAAAGAGAAGGCGAAGGCGAAGATCAAGGCCGCGCTGAGCAAGTTCAAGGGTGCAGTCCTCAAGAAGCTGAAGAATGCCGGGGGGAAGCTCACGAAGAAGTTGGCGCAGTTCCTCGCTAAGCTCGGCGTACCGGGATGGGTGGCTGGCGTAGTGGCCTTGTTCCTGCTGCTCCTCTTGTGGAACCTCATATGGGCGTAGCGCTTCGTGCGCGCTCGTGGCTCAAGCTGGTGGTTCTCCTCGTGGTCATGGGCGCGTTCGTAGCGATTCGAGCGTACTGGGAAGACACCCCACTCCGCTTCGCTGCGAACATCGTCATCGCGTTAGGCGCACTGATACTGTGCATGCGGCTGTATGTTGCGTGGCGGTCTCGGGCTGGGCGCGGCCGCGACGGCCAGCGTCAGAACGTCGGCGAGGACCATTTCGACCGACACTGAGGTCGGTGGCGGCGCCGGGTGTGCATCCAAACTGTAGGTCCCTCACGCCGCCCTCCGGGCCCTCTGCGCAGCTCGCCGGTGGAAGCCGTCGAGCGTGCCATTCAGGCGTGCGACTCGTAGTTCCAGCACGTTCGAGTAGCCCTTGGTCTTCCAGCGCATCCCGGCGCGCTTGAAGCGCGCCTGCACCAGGTGCTTGCAGGCTCCTTCCACGGATCCCGATCCGACCGCGAAGCCCGAGAGCCAGGCGTCCTCGTAGAGGATGCGCGATGCGTTGTTCTCGACGTAGCGCACCAGACCCGCGAGCGCCTCCTGCTCCGCGGCGCCGCGGGCGCGCATGCGACGCAGCCCGCCCAGCACGTCGCCGACGCGGTCCTCGAGGAGCGCGTCCATCTTCCCGCGCACCCAGCGCTTGGCGCCGCTCTGCTCGCTGAAGCGCACTCTGGCGAAGGTGTGGAAGTGTTCCGCGAGGTGCCACCAGTCGAGTGTCTGGCGGGCCGACGGGAAGTGGGCCTGCGCCAGGTTCCAGATCCATGGCGCCCCGTCGCCCAGCACCTCCACGACCGGGATGCCCTCCCAGTGCGCCTCACGGATCAGTGCCAGGACGCGCTCGGCCAGTGCCTCGGGGTCTCCCAGCACGCAGGTGGTGCGCCGCGCCAGGACTCGGCCGCGGCGCTGCTCGGGGTCCACCACCACGGTCGCCGGCTCGACCTCGCGCACCAGCACTGTCGCCACCTTGGCCTCGCGCCAGACTGCTCGGCGACAACCGCACTTGTGCATCCCGTTGCCTCATATGGGAATGTTACCGCTTGCCTCATCGAGAATCGCACCGTCGAAGACGGCAGGTTCTCCGCGCTCCTGGGGGATCATGGGGGGCGAAGCCCTCCATGTCTTCGCCCGCAGGGCGCCCCCCATGGGGGGCGAAGATCCCGAGCGATCCTGATGAGGCTCCGTGCGGAGGGGACAGCGTCTGCGACGACGCATCACACGTTGAGAGCCGTCACCGCCTCCTCCGTCCCGAGGGACATCGTCCCCCGAAAGACCAGGCGCCGCGCCGCCACCTTGCGCCACTCCTTCACACGCCGCTGCAGCGTTCGCAACTGCCTCGCGCGGAAGACGTTCGGCTGCTCCGCACAGAGTCGTTCCATGATCTCCTTCGCGGTCTGATCCGGAGTGTTCTCCAGCGACACGAGGATCCCCGGCCACACCTCTTCGAATGCGTCCTCGCGTGTTCGCCACCAGCGTGCGACCGCCGGCTTCGACTTGTGCGTCGGCCGCACCTCTCCCTTCTTCCAAGCCGTCGCAAGACCCGCCAGAAAGTGCTCAAGGTCCGCATCGCGTTCGGGCGGTCTCGATGCATCGCTGCCCGCCGCGAGTCCGGCGATGTGCTCTGGCATGGCGCGGATCTCGTCCAACAGTCGCAGCGGGTCGAGGGACGCGAGTACGGCGCGCAACTTGTCCTTCGATGCCTCGAGCACGTCCGGCGAGTTCAGAAGCCGCGCGCAGGGCGTCTGCGGCGCCGCGTAGTGCTTGCGCACTCGCGCGCCGACGCGCTCCTTCTTGATCAGCTTGAAGGACGGCTGGAAGAAGTTCACGAAGAGCCGCGTGCTTGCGTAGAGCCGCGCCAGCGACTCCGCCGCCGCGACGCCCTCCAGTCGGCCGTAACCCACCATGCGCCTGACGATGGCGCCGTTCTTCTGCTCAACCCACGCCTGGTCGTTCTTGCGATACGGCCGTGACCTCGTGAACTCGATTCCGTGCTTCTTCGTGAAGTCGAGAAGCACGCCGTTGATGAATTCGCCGCCGTTGTCGGTGTCGATCCCGCGCAGGACAAACGGCATCCCACCGCGCATCGCGTCCAGCGCGCTGACGATCAGATTGGAATCGCGGACAGCCAGCGCGATGCACTCGGTCCAGCCCGAAGAGATGTCCGTCAGTGTGAGCGTGTGGTTGAAGCGCCCCGAGACCCGGCCGCCGCCATGAGCCACCAGGTCCACCTCCATGAAACCCGGAAGCGGGTCCTTCCAGTCGGCAAACGTGCGCACCGGACTCTGGCTCTTTACCGCCGGTGGACTGTAGCGACGCTTCTGCGGTCCGGCGGCTCGCGCGGGTGCGAGCAGCCGATCGATCGTGGACGCAGTGGCGCGAAGAAGCTTACGACGCACCTCGCCGTCGAGCTCGAGGTGGCCGTGACGCTCGAGCGAGTCGATGAGCAACGGAAGCAACGGCCGCAGCCGCTTTCCGCAGATCCGGTCCGACGCTTCCCACAAGACGATCAGCGCCTGACGCACCGCTTCGTCATAGATCCGCGGCCGACTTGCGCCGGCGGGTTTCTGGTCCGGGGCGCGCTTGCGAAGCACGCGCAGCGCGTGCTTGCGGTGATAACCCGTCAGACGCACGAACTCGTTCAGGATGAGCGTCCTCTCGTCCTTGCTGGACCCCCGGTATCGCTCCGCAACGGCCCGCGTGAGCTCGACGCGGGCCTCTCGATTGACGATCGCCATGCCACCTCCTCGTTTCGCTTCGTGGTAGCAAAACTCGTGAGGCAACGGCCCTGCTTCAGTAGCAGGAATCGTGACGCAACGCGTGCCGTAGACGCTGGCGGCGGTCGGGAACGTCCCGACCGGCTCGGGCTGCGCGGGCTCGTCGCGGCTGTCGCGGTTCTTGCAGAGGCTCGCGTGTTCGAGGTCGCCCCACGGGAAGCGCCGGCCATCGACGCCGCGCGCGGCCTTCTCCCGCTCTTCTTCGGTCGGCAGCCGCCATTCCCGGCCGGTGGTCTTGCTCTTCCACGCGCAATAGGCGTTCGCGTCGTGCCACGAGACGCCGAGCACGGGAACGCGCTCCATCCACCCCTCACCGTACTCCCGGTCGTAGTGTTCCTGGTGCGGCCCTTCGAGGATCTCGGGCTTGACGGCGTACGTCCCGTCGTTCGCCCGTTCCATGAAGGGCCCGTCACCCTTCGTGGCCGGGATGAGTTCGGCGGCCGCATCGCCGCCCTTCTCGGCTTCGAGGGCCGCGAGGAACTCGGCGTACTCCCCGAAGGTCACGGGCGTCTTCCGGATCAGGAAGTCCGGCAGTTCCTTCGTGGTCGCGGCCTTCCCCTCGCCGTAGACGAATGGTCCGCCGGGGACGACCACGAACTCCTCCCCGATCTCGTCATCGGTCCGCATCTTGACCGTGCCCGACCACTGGCGACCGCGCGAGATGTGGACCGGATAGCGCACGTCGCGGTAGCCGTCCTTCTTCAGGATGCAGAGGTAGCTGCCCATGGGCAGGGCGACCTTGGCGACCGGCGTCGTCCCGATCGCGCGCCCTTCGCCCTCGCGGAGCACGCCGCGACGGCTCTCGAACCGGTGCAGCGTTATCTCGGCGCCGGGCGGGTCGGAGGTGAGCTCGAGAGAGCCGTCGCCGGCGATGAGGCTGGCGTGGCGTCCGTCGTCGTAGCGCGTGAGCATCGTTAGTGCGTGCGCGGCATCGTCGGCTGCGCCCCGCAGCTCGGTCTCCGCAAGCCGCGTCGCCCAGAGGTCGCCCAGCGCAAGCGTGGCGGTGGCGTTGCCCTCCTCGGCGGCCAGCGCGGCGTTGAGCAGCGCCGTCGCATCTGCGAACGCCACGGCCGTGTCGCGACGCAGATCCGTGACGGCCTCCTTCGTGGCGCGCCACGGATCCACGTCCTCGACCGACTGCCACGGCTCGTGGTCGCCCTTCATGGACTCGGCCTTCGTCTCCGCCGCGTCGGCCTCGGTGCGCAGCGACTCGTAGCGGCGCAGCGCGGCGATCCCGTGCTTGGCCAGCGCTTCGGCCTCCTTGCGCCTGCGGGCCCGCTCGGAACGGCCGTCCAGCCACTTGCGCAACTCGTCTCCGAAGGCGCGTGCCGTCTCTGGGCGGTCGTCCGGTGAGAGCGCCATCGCGCGCGTGCAGAGGTCGGCCAGCGCCCCGGGGATCGGCCGCTTCGGGTTGCGGCCCGCGACCGGCGGGAAGTCTCCCTTCCGCACGCGGAGAAGAAGCTGCACTCCGTCGCCCTCGAAGGCCGCGTGCAGCGTCAGCATCTCGTAGAGCAGGCACCCGAGTGCGTAGACGTCGCTGCGCCGGTCGAGGTCCGCTGCGCCCTCGGCCTGCTCGGGGCTCATGTAGGGGATCGTGCCCTTGACCGTGCCGACCTGCGTGAGCAGCACATCGGTGCCGGCCGTGCGGACCACGTCCTCGTCCTCTGCGGCGAACTCGTCGTATTCGTCCTCCTCGCCCGTGTCGCCCGCGACCTTGGCGATCCCCCAGTCCACCACGTGGACCTCCTCGCCGAGCAACTCGAAGAAGGGGGCCAGCGTCTTCGAAGAGCGGCCCACGCCCGCCCAGACCACCCGCCGCTGGTCGTGGTCCACGACCGTCGTGAGGTAGCGGTGGTACTTGCGGTAGCTGAACTCGTCGATCCCGATCCGCCGCAGACTCTCGAGCGCGGCCGGGTCTCGACAACGGGCCACCACACGCTCGACGATCGAGCCCACGCTCGCCCACGCAACTCCTGCAATCCGTGAGGCGTTCGTGTGGTCGGTCGTCTGCGCCAAGTACGCCACGAGCTCCTCGAGCGGCAGCGTGAAGTGGCTGCCAGCCGCCGCCCACGGCACGGCCTCCGTGCGCACTCCGCAGTCCCCGCACTTCACCCGACGCGGGGCGTACTCGAGCCAGACGCGGTGCTCGCCGAAGGACAGGTGGCGCCACAGACGCGCGTCGCGACGGTCGTAGCCCGGAGCCCGCCGACCGCACTGCCCGCAGCGCGCACGCCGCCAGGTCGGCCGAACCTCGACGACCAGACCGACGGCTTCCAGCCGGCTCGCCAGGACGAACATCTCTCGCACGCCCAGAAGACGGCGCAGTAGCGTGGTGGTGCGCACGGGAACCCTCGGCCTCCGGTGGATCGTTTGCAACCCACAGGGGAGCACGGAACCCGTGCGCACTCAACGGCTTACGACGGCTTCGACCACCTCCGAGCATTCCCCTCCCCAACAGGCCCTCACACCTGCCGGGTCGGTTGGGGAGGGGAATGCTGCCCCGTGCGACCCACTCGTGATTGAGGAGAGCCGATGTTCTCGGGCTTGAGATCGCGGTGGATCACGCCGCGCTCGTGTGCGAAGTGCAGCGTCTCGGTGATCTTCTCGAGGATCGAGACCAGTTTGTGGAGCGTGTACTCGCGCCGCACCGCCCGCGCGCCGAGCACCAGGTCCTTCACCACTTCGCCGAGCGTCCTCCCGCGCACGAGCTTCATCGTGAAGTAGACCCGGCCCTCGGGAGTGATGCCGATGTCGTGGACGGGCGGGATGCCCGGGTGCTCGAGCTGGCTGGTCGCCTGCGCCTCCGCCACGAACTTGAGCCGGTGCGCCTTGCTGCCTGCAACTTCCTCGCGCAGCACCTTCATCGCCACCTGCCGCATCAGGTCGCGGTCGCTGACCAGCAGCACCTCGCCCATCCCGCCCTGGCCGATCGATGCCTCGGTCTCGTACTTCTGCGCCGCCGGCGTGAACGCGGCGCCGCCGCCGCCGGGGACCGCCTCACCCTGCCGCGTGTCGAGTTCCCCGCCCACACGCGCCACCACGCTCATCCGTCCGAATGCGTCACCCATCGCGCTGCCTCCTCGTTTCGAGGAGGTGATCGTAGCCCGACCGGACCTGAGACTGGAGGGAGAGGAACTCGTCGCAGGCACTCCTGCTGTCTCCAGTCTCCGGCCTGCAGCCTGTCGATCAGACGGCTTCCCACTCCTCGCGAGACACGCCTGCCTGCCGAAGGATTCGGACCAGCAGTCCGATGCTGATGTCGCCGCGGTGAGGGTTGGGAATCGTGACCGCGACCTTCCGGCGGCGCATGTACTCGTGCCGACCGCCGCGCCCAGGGCCCTGGAACCCGAGCTGGTGCAGCGCACGGATCAAGCGTCGTCGGGAGATCGGCCCCCAGGGCGGCATCAGGCGACGGTGCTGGCGGAGACTCGGACGCCGTCGAGTTCCGGGACCTCCATGCCGTTCGCGACGCGGAAGAGCACCCAGCCCTCGACGACCTCGGCCAACTGATCGCGGCACGCCTCGAGGGTCTCGGCGTTGGCGAGCACGCCTCGGAGCCCCTCGACCTCGCCCACGAACGTCCCATCGTCGAGCTTCTCGTAGGTCGCTCGCCGCAAGGCTCGGTCGATGTACTCGACGATCACGTGGTCCTCCTCCTCGCTCAGGTCACGGAGAGCCGCAGGTCAGTGGCTCCGGTGCGACCCGTTCCGGTTCATCATGAGCATACTCTGCCCGGCTCTCCGCGCGCTCGTTACCGACACCGTGCCGCCCACGAGACAGAGTTGGCTGAGAGTTGGTGAACTTCGGTCAGCCACCGCGGCAGATGCGGCTTGTGCGGCTCCTGCATCCCGGAAGCCACGCGTGTGAGCCTGGCCGGACCTGCTTCGGGAGCAAGAGGCCGGAGGTTCGAATCCTCTCGCCCCGACCACGCTAACTCGCGCGCACGACGCGAGTTACGGCGATTGTTCGCGCGCGCCAATCGTCGCCGAATCGGCTCGATTCTGGCACAGGTGCTCTAGCAGACCCCCTAAGTCGGCGGGATCGTCGCGGAGCGGCCCCGACGTCGAGCCTGCGAGGGCGTCGCGGCCGCCCACGCTCTCGTTGTGGGACGCGCCGAGACAAGTGGTCGGCCCGTCGACCTCGCCCGTCCGGCGCGTGCTTCGACCCAGCGACTACTGGCCAAGCGCCTCAATCAGTGCGTTGCGCGACTCGTTTCGTCGGTTCGTTCGCGCGACGAGGTCCTCTGCGAGATCCTGCGTGAGCTTGCCAGCCAGCCCCCGCGCCTCCACTCCGTGGTGGAATTCGTACCACTCGCGGTAGGCGTCTCGGAAGTCGTCGAGGAGACGCCCCCATTCGGGCTTCTTCTCTCGCACGGCGGCTTCGATCTCGCTCGTCGCCATAAGGTCCGAGTTGCACATCCCCACGCGCCGAACCACGCGCTCGGCCGCGGCGCGGCGAACTGCATCCACATCGAACTGAGTCACCAACATCAAGCCCTCCTTCTCGATCTTCGTCGGGTGTCAGGGTAGCGCCAGAGCGGCGCGTGCCCGTGATGCCTGCGGCTGCGATGAGTGCTCGCCGCGGAAGCGGTGGCTTCACCGGACAGTCTGCTTTGGCCCATCGATGACCCTCAAGGCGCCGCGCGCCATGCCGCTATGCTACGCACGGAGGTGAAGACGTGAGTGGAACTCGAAGGCAGCGCGACGCCCAGACCTGGATCTTCCAGGGGAACCCCGACAAGTTCGACATCGACGGCTACGTTGCGAGCGATGAGGACCGCATCAGTTGGAGGGCGAATCAGTCGCGGGAGGAGATCCGCCCCGGCGACCGCGTGTTCCTCTGGCGCTCGGCGGGACAGAAGACCAAGGCCGTCTCCGGGATCATCGCGGAGTGCACGGTCGTCTCCATCCCATGGCAGGGCCACAATGACCCTGCAGCGGAGGACGGGTGGAACGAAGCGCCCGCGTCACGCTCAGATCAGTGGCACGTTTGGCTTCGCGTCGAGTGCATCGCTCACGCCAAGCAGGTAGTGAAGCGTGCGTGGTTGGAACACGATCCGGTCTGCCGCGACATGCGGATACTGAAGTTCGCGGCAGCGACGAACTTCCTCGTTGAACCGCGCCACGTAGAGCGCCTCGAACGCCTGTGGGAGAGGACCGGTGTCGACTGGACGCGCGCAGACAGCGTCGCAGGGCTGTGGGCGTACGACGCGACGTATCAGGGCGAGGTGTCGAAGTCGGCCGGAAGGCCGGTCTCGGACGTGGCGCTCCGCATCGGCCGCGCCGTCGGAGGCGTCTACAACAAGGTCATGAACTTCCGCGCGCTGGACCCGCGCGATGACCGTGCCGGGCTGCCCGCTGGCGCGGCTGTCGATGGCGACGTGTGGCGCGAGTTCTATGACGAGGCGCGAAAGGAGCTTCGGTCGGCGGACCTGGAGGCGGCCTACCACGAGCTGTGGTCAGACACCATCTCGTGGCCCGAACCCGGAGCCCCTCCCCGCGCGAAGTGCGTCGTCTGGAACAACCTCTCTCCGGCGCACATCGAGAGCGCGATCGACCGCTGCGTATCGAGCTCGCTCGGCAGGGTGGCGTTCCAGCGAGGCGGAGGCGTGCTCCGTTCCATCGCCGAACTCGCCGACGAGTGTCCCGGCGCGCTCGAGGTGTTCATCGTCCAGCGCAAGACGGACCAGGTCGTAGCCCGCGGCCGGATCGAGCGCCTGTTCCGACGAGCGGACATGTCGACCGAAGAACTCGCGGACGCTACGAAGTACAAGCTCTCCACGGACGACGCGCTCGACGCTGACTTCATCCTCATCGCCACGGACGTCGTTCGCTGTGAGCCGCCCCTGAACATCACCGCGTTCGACAAGTGCAGCGACGGCACGCCACTGAAGCCGCGGGGGCAGTGGCCCGCATCGATCTGCTATCTGCCCCGGGATGTGCTGCCGAGAGTCCCCGTCGCCGACATCGACGATGAGCTTGCCGGGTTCCTGGAGGGCCAACCCCGAACGCGCATGGTGAACCACCGGCGTCGCGAGCGGAGCCTCCGGGACGCCAAGATCCGCGAGGCGATCAGACTCACGGGTGCCGTGAGGTGCGAGGTGGACGCGTGCGGTTTCGACTTCCTCGCGACCTACGGTGAAGTCGGCCGCGAGTACGGGCAGGTGCATCACCTGAAGCCCCTCGCGTCGAACGACGGAACCGTCGTCACGCGACTAGAGGATCTCGCGATCCTCTGTGCGAACTGCCATGCCATCGTTCATCGCGGCGGGGAGTGTCGGTCGCTTGCTGAAGTCGCAGCCCTCCAGGCGACAGCGCCAGCTGCGCGCCGAACCCCAGCCGGATAGAACGGGGAGTTGGGGCGAGTGCGGATTCCCAGTTCCTGCGGGCGCGAGTCCGATTCGCGCGCCAGGTGGTACCGTTCGTGGGAGTTCGCGGGATTGGGCGAACGTGAGGAGTTCGAATTCCGATGCTAGTGGTACGCGGCGTAGGCTCGTTGCGCAGAGCGGACGCGTGAGTCCGCCAGGAGCAGGGCTTCTCGCTGCGGTTTCGCGCTATCGCCCGCGCGAAGGCCGCTTGTCTACGGAGGCGTTCTTGGGTGCCGCGCTGACGTTCGTGCTTGCGAGCGACCTCGTCGTGGCTCGACGCGTCTTGCGAAGCGCGGGGCTACTCCATTCCTCGGACAAGTCCCGGCTCCGGTCGGTGAGCGACCAAGCTCGCGCCGGTTCTCGCTGGATCGATCTTGCCGCACGTACAGGCTCGGGGCTCCATTGGGTCGAGCTGAAGGTCGGCGCGCCACCAAGCGCCAAACAGCTGACCACCTACTCCGATCTCCTGAACGCTGCCCGTCGAACAACCGGTGAGACGTACTCCCAGTTGGCGCTCGTGCTCCCAGGGCATCGCCCCCTGGCGCGCCGCGCGGCCGGTCGTGCCAGGGATCTTGGCGTTCGCGTTGTGTCGTGGCAGCAGGTCTGGGCTGCGCTTCGCGATGACGCTCCCAGCCGCGGGCGGCTGTCGGTGTACTACTCGGAGATTCTCGATCTGCTGGTTCGGGAGGGTGTTGCGATGTCGACGAAGTTCACGATGCACAATCTGGCCACAATGACGGACGGTCTCCGGATAGCCCAAGACCTCCGGTACACGCTGAAAGCGGCGCTGCGAGGGATCGACCACACGACGCCTTGGGACTTCAAGGCGCAGAAGAGCGGAGACCTCCACTGGAAGGCTGGGTGCTTGGAGTCTGGCTCTTCGTACGTGGAGCCCTGGGTCTACACGTCGGAGTACCCGAAAGACGGCGTCCGGGGGGGCCTTGGGTTCCCGCTACTGGTTGTCTGGTTCCGTCACTGCCGGTGGCCGCAGCGGAGACTGCCGCGACCCTGGAGGGTTCTCGACAACGGCTTCCAGGACGACGATCTACTCACTCTCCAAGCGCCCCTGAGGCAAATCCTGCACAAGGCGGACGACCCGGTCGCGGGCCTTCGCGATGCGATCGGGAGCGTTGTGCCGCGGCTCGATTGAAGCGCGGGGCCGTCGCGCTGCGTGCGTTCGTCGAGGCGGAGTCAGGCCATTCGACCGACGTATCGCGCCACCCGATCGGGCGGTGACCGGCGCTCAATTCTCAGCAAACTCCATCCCCATCACCGTCGCTCGCCGTCCTCCGCTCTCCCCTTCGGCAACTCCGCCGCGAAGAGCACATTCCCCTCCCCGTCCAACACCTCGACGCGCTCCGCGCACGCCAGCGGCCGTCCATCGGCGTTCCCCTGCGCGATGGCCCGCGCCGCCCGTGCCGCGACCAGCCGCCCGAACGCCTCGACGCGCGCTTCCTTCTCATCCGTGAAGAGCGTCGGGTTCTGCGCCGCCGTCAGCCCGCCGCGAAACTGC
>JAJRPF010000035.1 GCA_024280885.1 Planctomycetota bacterium
CGCAGGGCGTCCCGACCCGTCGCCGCCCGACGCAGGTGCGGAAGCAGGCGATCGGGGCGCGCCGCGACCACCTGCCGCGCAACCGCGTCGAAGGCCTTCCCCGCGGTGCTCGTCTCAGTGCTCGTCTCGCGAGGAGTCGCTGCGGCCTCCAGGCATGCCATACCGCCGATGACGGGGTCCGCCTGCACGGCCGCAGCGAGGAACGCCTCGCGATCGGTGGGCGGCGCCGTCCAGAAGCTGCGGACGAGCGCTCGCGCTGCCGCGCGCCCACCAATTGTGGCGAGTGCCTCGCGCGACGCTCTGGACCGTGTGCGCTCGAGTTCGTCGATGAGTGCGGGGACCGCCGACTCGTCACGGAGGCCGGAGAGTTGCAACGCCGCGAGGTCACCGAGTCGCGGATGCGATGTCAGGCGCGCGACGGCCGCTGTGACCGCGGGCGACTCCAGGTTTCCAGCAACGGCGAGCGCCGCCAGCACCATGCGCTCGTCGGGGCTCGCGAGTACCTCCGCGAGCGCTCGGGAACCGCGCGTGCCACGCCGTCGCACGTCTCGGGCGATCTCGAGCGCCATTCGATCGCGCTCATCGTTCACGCGATCACTCTGCGAGAGCTCGACGGCACCGAGCGCATCGAGGTCCGCGAGTCGGCGACGCAGCGTCGGGCCGACAGGCGGCTGCGGGGGCGGGATCGTCGGGAGTTCCGGGAGCCCGGCGGTCGTCGTGGCCTCCCGATCGCGCATGCCGCCTTGCCCGCCAATGTGCAGTTCGCCGACATGGGCCTCACCGACAACAGCGTCATCGAGATGGTCCTCGGTCACGGCGTGGTTCTCGATCTCGTGCGTCGACCGCGCGACGCGCGGCGGCGCTTGCGCGGACTGGCGCTGCACCTGCGATCGCATCGCCACGAAGACCAGAGCCGCGGCCGCAGCGGCGAGGACAAATGGCCGCAGCCGTGGCCCTTGCTCGGGCAGTGCCACGAGGGCGCGCTCCGCCGCGCCGAGTGGCTCGATCGGTTCGGCGACCAGAACGTCCTGCACCACCGCGAGCACGTCCTCGACCGCCGCACACGAGTCGCAAATTCCGAGGTGCGCCTCGACGACGATCCGCCGCGTGAACGAGAGTTCGCCGTCGGCGAGGAGCAAGACCTCGTCCTCGAAGGGACAGCGGGCACCCGGCACCTCGGGGGCAGCGCCGACGGCGGGCGGGCGGGCGGTCATGACGTCACCTCGCGTCCTTGGCCGAGATCGACGACCCCGCGCAGGATCACCGCCAGGCGTTTGCGGCCGGCGACGAGGTTGACGCGAACGGCGTTGCGTGACGACCCGAGTACATACGCGATCTCGTCATACGTGAGGCCGTGGTCCACGCGGAGGAGCAGGGTCACGCGCTGCACGGGCGGCAGCGAGTCGATGGCCGTGCGCACCGCAACTTCGAGGTCGGCTTCGGCAACCGTCTCGGCCGGGTCGGCTTCGGCCGACCGGATGGCGACCGGTAACGCGGCTGTCGGCTTGCGCTTGCGGCGTCGCAACGCATCGAGGGAGCGCGAGACCAGGATCCGATGTAGCCACGTGCCAAAGCGCGCGTCGCCGCGGAACGTATCGAGGCGCCGCCACGCGTACATGACGGCTTCTTGCGTCACGTCCTCGGCGTCGTGCCGGTGTCCCAGCATCCGTACCGCCAGCCGTTCGAGCGAGGGCGACGCCTCCCGCACGAGGGTCGAGAACGCCGTCTGATCTCCGGCGCGCGCCCTGTCGAGTAGGTGCGTCTCAGCGGTGGAAGGACCGGAGTTCGTCGTCATCTCCCCCTTTGGCGTCGTGCACGGCGCCAATGGTCAGGTTGAAAATCGAGAGAACTTCCCCCAGATTAGGGGCAGCGGGCCCAGATGTGGCGTGCCAGGGCGCGGTAGGTCGGTACGGCAAGAAGGCGCCCGCCTGCTCGGAGGACCCCATCAGGCATGGACGCCTACGATCACACACAGAAAGGCATCCTGCACTGGCTCGTCGCCGGAACAGGGGCGGTCTGCCTGGCCTCGGCCAGCGCGGCGATCAATGCGCCGGCCGCGAGCTGGATCGTCGCGCTGCTCGTTGCCGTCGGCGGCCTCTTTCTGCTTCTCGCGCCCTGCTTCGCGCGTCTGCGCGTACGCGACACCGGGGACGCCCTGGAGATCGCGTTCGGACCGTGGCGTCTGTTCAAGAGGCGGGTGCGCTACGACGAGATCGTGTCTGCGGACATCGGCAGGAGCACATTGGTCGACGGGTGGGGCATCCATCGCATTCCGGGGCGCGGTTGGATCTGGAACATCCACGGCTTCCGGTGCGTGCGGCTGGAGTTCCGCGACGGGTCGGTGCTGCGGGTGGGGACGGATGAGCCGGAGCAGCTCGAGACGTTGGTCCGGACGCGCATCGGGTAGTTCTGCGTAGGTCGGGGACGAATTCGTTCGAGCCGAGCCCCGGGAACCTCTCCGATTCAGAGGAGAACAAGGGCGCACGCCGAACGTGGAGGGTACCCGGCGAGGGGCTGTCTCGGCTGGCTTGGCTGCGGCGACGCCCTCGTTCCGCCGCTCGACGGGGACCGCGGGGCGGCCTCGCGAGAACGGCCCGCCGACGCCCACGGAGGGTACGATCCGAGCCCACAGCTTCCGGAGCACGTTCCCCCGCTACCCGGCGCTACGGAGACGGGGCCAGGACGGCCAGGACCAGCAGTCGGGCGGAACCGGTGTTGCGGATGCCGTGCGGCACGCCCGACGGCGCGACGAGAAGAGTGCCGGCCGACATCGGCTTCTCGGAGCCCTCCAGCAGGAACGAACCCTCGCCTGCAAGCACGTGATAGAGCTTGTCCATGCCTTCGTGGGCATGCAGCCGGTGCTCCTGCCCGGGCTCGAAGGCGTTCAATCCGACGAGCAAGCGCGCGGAGTGAAAGAGCGTGGCCTTGCCCATCTTGTCGGGGCGGAAGACGGCGTGTTCGGCGGGCTGGATGACTTCGGGGTGCTGAATCGGGTCCATGGGGCTCCTTTTCTGACGCTGAACGCTCAGATTACAGGCTGGTCGCGGGAGAATGGGAGTACCACGACCATCCACCTGCGGGTTGGGCGGGCAGGGAGTCCCGGCGCGCCGGGCCATCCCTGCCCTGATTGGGGCGGGCCCACCTCGCGCCGCGCGCAGCAAGGGAGGTGAACCGGCGGCGTCGCGTCCGATGCCGTCACTTCCTAGGTCGCGTGGGAAGGGCAGAAGTTACGCAGTGATTTTCGTCACTCTTCCCCCTACCGACTTCGAGCGGTACCCTGGAAGGTCGTCGAATGGGACCGCGACGGAGGAGACCCCCCATGGGCATACGGACTGGCGCACGGAACGATGAGCTGCCAAACGCCGAGCAGTCGAGTACTGAGCAACTGCGCGTCGGGCGCCGCGACTTCCTGCGGACGTCCGCGCTCGCCGGCGCCGGTGCGCTCGCGGGCGGAACGGTGCTCGGGCGCAGCGCCACGGCGCTGGCCGGCCGTCGCAAGGAGTACAAGACCAAGCACGTGATCCTCGTGGCCTTCGCGGGCGGCGTGCGGGCGCGCGATTGCATTGGCTCCCCCGAGAACATCACGAAGATGTCCGCCATCGCCGAAAAGGGCGTGGTTCTGCCCTCGGTCAAGGCCGCCAATCTCGGTCATTACGGCGCGGCTCTCGCGCTCATGACAGGCTGTCCCGAGGCGCGCGGCATCCGCGAGAACGGGCGCGGCGACGTCCCGACGATCTTCGAGTATCTGCGCAAGGACGGCGGGCTCAGCGCCTCGGACGTGTGGCTCTCGACCACGGCGGGTGCCCAGACCCGCAACTTCGCGTACAGCACGAACAAGAACTACGGCGCCGAGTACGGCGCCAACCTGATCTCCACCGACGGCCTCTTCAACGCTGAGTTCCGCGACCTGATCGGCAAGTTCGGCAATGCGTCGCTGCCGGGGAAGAAGGAGACCAAGCAGGTCGAGAAGCTGGTCGGGGCGCTCGACAACCGCCTGATCAACGGCGCGGTCGGAGGCGGGATTGGCAACGACGCCGAGACATCGCTGCGCATTCAGCGCTACATCCTGGAAGAACTGCGCGGCGACACCGCGCGCATCACGGGACCGGGCTCAGGCGACGCCAAATCGATCCGCGTCGCCCGCAATCTGCTGCGTCTGTTCCGTCCGAAACTGATCACGATCGTGCTTCAGAACGCCGACGTAGCTCATGGTAGCTACAATAGTTACGTCGAAGTCATCCGGCGCAATGACCAGGAGATCGGGATGCTCTGGGACTCCGTCCAGAAGGACCCGGAGCTGCGCGACACGACGTCGATCATGATCCTCCCGGAGTTCGGGCGCAACGCGAACCTGAACGAGCGCAACGGCCTCGATCACGGCGATGGTTCGGAGGATCTGCGCAAGCTGTTCATGATCGCGGCGGGCCCCGACTTCAAGCAGGGCGCAACGATGACCAAGGCCGTGAATTCGTACGATGTCTGCCCGACGATCGCCGAGTTGCTCGGGACCAAGGCCGAAGACGCGCGCGGCAAGGTGCTGCGCTCGATCCTCGCGTAATCCAGGCGTGCCACGGGCTCGTGCGGTCGTGGGGCGGCGCTACGCGTGGGTCGCCGCCGTCGCGCTCCTTGCGATCCTCGCCCTCGTCGCGGCGTGGCCCGCGACCGAAGGCGGCGCGTCCGAGGACATGCCCGGGGACAACACAGCTCCAGCGAACGGCACATGCGGCCTCTGCCATGAGACGCTCGAGGAGATGCACCCGTTTGCGCCCGTCACGTGCGTGCAATGTCACGGCGGCGACGCGACGAAGTCCGAGCTGGCCGACGCCCATGTGAGCTCGCGATCACGGCTGCCGACCGACGAGCGCGTGCTCGGACAGTCATTCGATCCGGTGTACCTGCGCTTCCTCGACCCGGGCAACCTACGGGTCGCGGCCACGTCGTGTGGGCCGTGCCACGAGAAGGCCGTCAACGACGTGCGGCACTCCCTACACGCCACGACGTCGGGGCACCTCGGCGACGGGCTCTACGAGAATGGCGTCGTCACCGAGCGACACCCCGGAGTCGCCATCTTCAACGTGCAGGACGGGCTTCCGGATAACGCGGAGCGGCCTCCGCGCGCCGTTCGCGGCCTCAAGCAGATCCGCAGCTTCAACGCCGGTGCGAAGGAGAGCGTGGCGAAGCATTTCGCCGATCTGCCGCGCAAGGCCTGCATGCAATGCCATCTGTGGTCCCGCGGCCGTGCTGTGCGCGGACGGGCCGGGATGGATGGCGACTATCGAGGCGAGGGCTGTTCGGCCTGTCATGTCCCCTACGCCGACGACGGACTCTCCGTCTCCCGCGACGAGACGATCCCCCATTTCGAGCCTGGGCACCCCAAAGAACACCGGATGGTGCGCTTCCCGGACACGGCGGCGTGCACGCGTTGCCACTACGGCGATGCGTCGATCGGCCTGTCGTTCCGGGGGCTGGCCCAGCCGGTGCCGGGCATGCCGCAAACACCGGATGCGCCGGGCCTGCACCGAAAGCGCTTGAACGGCGTCTACTACATCGACGACCCCGGCGCGACTCCCCCCGACGTCCACCACCAGCGCGGAATGCACTGCGTGGACTGCCACACGCGGAACGACACGATGGGCGACGGCTTTCTCTACAAGCGCATGGAGGACGTCGTTGAGATCGGCTGCGAGAGCTGCCACGGGAATTGGACCGAGTACGCGACGCTCCTAACGCGCAAGGGATCTAAGCTGCCGCAGCTTGAGCGCCAGGGCGACAACGTCTGGCTGACAAGCCGCGTGACGGGCAAGGCGCATCGCGTGAAACAGGCGCGCGACATCGTGCGGCCAGGCTCGAAGGACTACAACGCGCGCGCGGCGCTCGCGATGACGGGCGATCACGGACGGCTGGAGTGCTATTCGTGCCACAGCGGGTGGAATCCCAACTTCTTCGGCTTCCACTTCGACCGCAACGAGGCCTTCACGCAACTCGACATCCTCTCGGGCAACCGGACGGAGGGCCGCGTCTCGACGCAGGAGAAGGTCTTCAGCACGTTCAAGAACTTCTACCTCGGCTGGAATAGCCACGGGCGCATCTCGCCATACATGGTCGGTTTCTCGAGCATGGCCACCGTGCATGACGCCGACGGCGAGCTACTGCTGGACCAGGCGCTCCCCGAGACGCGCGCCGGGCTCTCGGGCATGACGATGGTCCACCACCAGACCCACACGACGACGGCGCGGGCGCGAAGCTGCGTCGAATGTCATCGCAGCGCGGCCACATACGGTCGCGGCAGCGTCAACTTCAAGCTCGGACGCGACTTCATGTTCGCGGGCGGGGAGCAAGGCATCAGCCTGATCTCGGTCGACCGCAAGACACCCGGTAACTCCGCCGTCATCTCGGCTGTGGGCGTCGAAGACGTGCGCGCGATCGCCGTGCTCCGCGATCGCCTGCAGGGGCACGCCAAGCACGTGATCGCGGCCTCGCCGACGGAAGGGCTCGTCGTGGCGTCCACAGCGAGCCCGGGGTTCCCGAAGGTGATCGAACGGGCCGAGGGCATGGTCACCGACCCACAACGCATGCTCGTGGCGGATGACGTGCTCTACGTGGCCGACGGGATCGCCGGCATGCGCGTGATCGACGTCTCCAATCCCAGTCGGCTGCGGCAACTCGCGTATCTCGACGGGCTGCCCTCCCACGATCTACATCTCGACGGCACGACCCTCTTCGTCGCCGCCGGGCTGAAGGGGCTCGTCGTCCTGGACGTGCGCAATCCCGCGGATCCGACGATCCTGCTGCGTGCGTTCGACCTGAACGGCTCCGATACAGCGCCCGTGGACGTGCGACGCCTCTCGCTGCTCTTCCAGTACAGCCGCCCGAATCCGGACAAGCTCGAGGGACGAAGATCGCGCGCGCGGCGCCTGTTGGCAGTGGGGACCGCATCGCGCGGGATCTGGCTGCTCGACGCTACCGAGCCCAGAGCGCCGTTCGTGCTCATGCAGACAGGCGTGGGCGGCATCGCCGACCTGGAGCTCGCGACCGTCTACGAGTTGGGCAGCGAAGGCGGCGCTATACCGACGCAGGAGCGCGATCTGCTCTTCGCTCTCGCCCTCGATCGCACTCTGCAGATCTACGACGTGACCCATCCGACCGACATGGCGGCCACCACACCGAAGGGCTCCGTAGGCATCGGAGCCGGCGCTCGGGCGCTCCACGTCGTGCGCATCTACACGCCTCCGTTCCTGCAGACGTACGCCGCCGTGACGGGAGCGAGTGGCCTCCGGCTCGTGGACGCAAGTCGTCCGACCAAGCCTACGGTGGTCGCAACCGTGGCCGGAACCGGGCTCGGCTGGGACGTGGCGATGGAAGAATTCCCGCTAGACCGTACTGTGGACTCGGCAGGAAGACCGATCATGGACATCAGTCACGCTGATGCCCGCTGGCTCACGCAGGCCGAACTCCTGCGGGTGCTGAGCATGCCGGTCATGGACCTGGACGACGTGCCGCGCCGCCCGCGGGACAAGGAGAACGACAAATGACGCACCCCATGACATCCACGACGGCGACATCCACGAAGGCGACCTTCCCGAAGGCACACGCCGGCCGGTGCGGCCTGGCGCTCCTCACGCTGGGGATCGCACTCGTTCTGGTCGCCGCTCCGGCCGCGTCGAACACGGCGATCGCGCAGGAGAAGGGCAAGTCGGTCGCGAAGAAGACACGCACCCCGGAGGAGCGTCGCGCGTCGGCGGAGGAACTCTTCAAGAAGCTCGACAAGAACCGCAACAACGTTCTGAAGGCCGACGAGCTCCCGAAGGCAAAGGCGTGGCTCGACCGATTCGATCGCAATGGCGACGACGAGATCCGTAAGAAAGAGATGCTCACGGTGATTGCGCGCGGGCCAGGACTCGATCGTCTCTTTATCATTCGCGACGAGAGAGCGCGGGCGAACAACGCACTGGAACAATTCGATCAGGATAAGAACGGCACGGTCTCCGCAATGGAGTATCCGGGAAACAAGAACGCGTTCAAACGAGCTGATCGCAACAGGAACGACGAGTTGGAATGGAAAGAACTGATCCGCATGGCGGCGGACGAACTGGATGCGATTCGAAAGAAGATGAAGAGCCCGAGTCGCTACGACTTCCTCAACATCTTCGACCTGGACCGGAATCGCAAGATCACTGCGAATGAGTACGATGGACCAGCGCGCACGTTCCGGAAGTTCGACACGAACTCCGACGGCACCGTCGGGTACTACGAGCTCTACCCGGATCGCATGATGGAGATGACGAGGAGCAAGCCTGAGGCCAAGGACATGAACATCGTCGGCGCCCTGGACAAGAACGACGACCGGCGCGTCAGTCGTGAAGAGTTCAATGGCACCCCCGCCGCGTGGCGGAGGCTCGACCGGAATAGAGACGGCTGGATCACGTCGGCCGACGCGCGATAGACGATAGGCGGCAGCAGGCTCGCTAGCAGGCCCGCAACGCGCACTGCGTCGCGCGGACGCATGTCTCGGCGCAGCTCGACTGCCGGGCGTCCTATTTGAAGCCGAGCATCGCCTTGAATACGTGTCCAGCGATTTCCGGGTTCTCTTGCAGTCGGCGCGTCGAGTACCCATACCAATCGGCGCCGAACGGCACGTATATTCGCACGCGCTCGCCGGCGTTGATCAATTGATCGCGTAACCATATTCGGACGCCGAGCAGCATCTGGTACTCATACCGCGCCTTCGGCACATTCAATTGTTTGACCAATTGACCGGCGCTTTCGACAAGAACTTCGTCATGAGTCGCGATCCCGACGTTTCCGGCCCCGTTGAGGAGCGCTTCTAGCGCGCGTCGATAGCTATCACGCACAGCCTCGCGATCCTGATACGCGATGGACTCGGGCTCCTTGTAGATGCCCTTACAAATGCGCACGGAGACGCCCTCCTCGGCGAGTTGCTGCGCGTCGTCAACGGTCCGGTGCAGGTACGCCTGGAGTACGGCGCCGACCGGCAGACCGTCGGCGACAAGACGCCGCACGAACGCGAGCGTCTGGTCCGTGACCGGAGAGTCCTCCATGTCGATACGCACGAATGATCCCATCTCGGCGGCCCGTCGCACAAGCTCGCGGACGAGCTCCTCGCAACGCGCCTCGTCGATAGAGAGTCCGATGGCGGTCAGCTTGATCGAGATGCCGCTACGCAACTCCTCGCGCTCGATGGCATCCAGCATCTCGCGGTAGTCACCCGCGGTCTTCTCGGCCGCACCGAACTCGCTGATGAACTCGCCGAGAACATCGACCGTGCAGTCCGCTCCCGCTGCGTTGAGGCTGCGAATGGTGGCCACCGCATCGGCAACGGTCTCGCCGGCGATGTAGCGACGCGCGACGCGTCCCACAACGAAGCGGGGCGTGATGGGCAGCGTGATGGCGACGAGCGAGTCGAGAAGCGACACCGAACTTCCTCCGGGGCGGGGCCCAGTGCTCCCCCGCAGTGCGTGCTTCGCAGTGCGTACTCCGCATTGCACGCTCAGTTTCGGGCACGGGACCGCCCGCGCTGACAGGGATTCCGGGTGGCCTCCGACTCCGCCTCGCGAGACCGCGGATTGCGAACCTGTCGCGATCTGCGTACGTCGCTATCCTCGGTGGCTCATGACGCGCCCCCCGCCGCTCGTTCTCGGCTTCAACTGCACGCACGACGCCGCGGCTTCTCTGGTTCGCGGCGGCGATATCGTGATGGCGGTCGAGGAGGAGCGCCTCAGCCGTGTGAAACACCACTTCGGCATGCCTCATCTCGCCATGGAACGTTGCCTCGAGGCGGCGCAGACCGACTGGCGTAACCTGGAACACGTCGCGTTCTACATGGACCCTCTGCTCTGGCTACGCAGCTCCGGGCTCCATTTCGTCCGCAACCTTCCGAGGAGCGCGTCGTACCTGGGCCGCAAGCCGGCGCTCTGGGAGAGTTTCCTGGGCGTTCAACGACGATTCCGCAAGGAAACGGGCTTTCGCGGGCGCTTCCACACCGTCAGTCACCATCGTGCGCACATCGACAGCGCGTTCTGGCCGAGCGGGTTCGCAGAAGCGGCCGCGCTCACGATCGACGGCGCCGGAGAAGCCACGACGACGGTCATGGCTCGCGTGAATGAACGGGAGCAGAATTGGATTTGGAGCGCGCGCTATCCCATGTCGGTGGGCAAGATCTGGGAGGCGGTCACTGATTGGCTCGGTTGGGCTCCGACACGCGACGAGGGCAAGGTGATGGGCCTCGCACCATACGGCTCCGAGCGCTTCATTGAACGCTTCGGGGACGTGCTCAGGCCTGATTCAGGTGCAGGCTTCCTTCAGGATCTCGCCTACACGGACTTCCAGGTCGGCTCGCAGCGCCTCGTCTCGGATCGCTTCATCGAGGTGTTCGGCGCGGCCCGCGAGCCTGACGGAGAGCTGGAGGACCACCATCGGGACGTCGCCCGCGCGCTCCAGCACCAGACCGAAGAGGTCGTGCTCGGCCTCGCGCGTTCGCTCCACGCACGCACGGGACTGCCGCGGCTCGTGATGGCCGGCGGCGTCGCTCTTAACTGTGTCAGCAACGGTCGCCTGCTGCGCGAGGGCCCGTTCGACGAGATCTTCGTGCAGCCGGCGGCCGGGGACAATGGCGCCTGCCTCGGCGCAGCCCTGCACGTCGCCTATCGCAAGCTGGGTCAGCAACGGGGATCGCCTCAGCGCCATGCATTCCTCGGGCCGGCATTCACCGACGCCGAGGTGCGAGACGCGGCGGCGGCGCGGGGTCTGACCGCGGAAGAGCCCGAGGACGTCATTGAGCGGACGGCGGAACTTCTCTCCGATGGAGGCATCGTCGGCTGGATGCAAGGCCGAATGGAGTTCGGGCCGCGCGCGCTCGGAGGACGTTCGATCCTGGCGGATCCCCGGCACGCCGAGACGAAGGAGCTCCTCAACGCGCGCGTGAAGTTCCGCGAGGCGTTTCGTCCGTTCGCGCCATCGGTGGCGCTCGAGGCGGCTGCGGACTGGTTCGACGATGCACGGCCGTCGCCCTACATGCTGACAACGTTTCACGTGAAACGCTCGCGGCGGGAGCGCATTCCCGGTGTCGTACATGTCGACGGAAGTGCGCGCGTGCAGACCGTCAGCGCCGACGAGAGCCCAGAGTTCCACGCGTTATTGCACGCCTTTGGCCGGCGAACGGGCGTCCCGCTCCTGCTCAACACATCGTTCAATATCCGCGGCGAGCCGATCGTCGCGACCCCCGACGAAGCGCTGGAAGCTCTTGTTCGAACAGGACTTAGCGCGGTCGTCATCGGCGCGATGATCTTCCACGCACAGACGTGATGGGCGTCACGCGCGCCGCTCCCTTCCCTCGCGGCGCCCACGCAGAGCGCTGGTATGATCCGCGCCCCACATCCGATGCTCGACGGCCTGAACACACCCGCGTCGCGAGCCCTCCTGGAGAGCCTCATGACTGATCCCCTTCTGGCACCCGAGAATCTCGAATGGCGGGAGCGCGCCCGCGAGGTCGCTGACAAGTACGTACGCCCGGTGGCTTGGAAGTACGACCGCTTGCAGGAGTACCCGTGGGAGGTCCAGGAGCAGTTGAAGGCCTACGGCCTTTACAAGGTCTTCGTCGACAAGGAGTACGGCGGCGCAGGTTGCAGCGTTCTCAACCTCTGCTTGGTCGTCGAAGAGCTGGCGAAGGCCTGTGGAGGCATCGGCGTCGGGTTCGCCGTCAACGCTCTCGGCTCCTTCCCGATCATGATCGGCGGCACGGACGAGCAGAAGGAGCGCTTCCTGCCCGAGGTCGCAGCGGGCAACCACCTCGTCGCATTCGGCCTTTCCGAGAAGAACGCAGGCTCGGATGCTGGCGGCATGGCGTGCAGCGCCGTGAAGGACGGCGACCAGTGGGTGCTGAACGGCCACAAGAAGTGGAATACGAACGGCGCCATCGCGCACGTCAACACGATCTTCGCCGTCACCGACCCTGAGTCGCGCTCGCGCAGGATCAGCGCCTTCGTCGTCCAGCGCCCCGGCTCAGGCGAGGAACTCGGTGATATCGAGGGGTTCCGCATCGCGAAGGTCGAGGACAAGATGGGCATCCGCGCCATCCCGGTCGTGGAGCTAGAATTCGACAATCTCAGGCTCGATTCGGACCGATTGATCGGCGGGCGCCCCGGTGTCGGCTTCAAGCACGCGATGATGACGCTCGACAAGGCGCGGCCGGGCGTTGCGGCACAGGCCGTCGGCTGCGCACAGGGCGCGTTGGATCTCGCGCTCGTCTATGCCACGAACCGAGTGCAATTCGGCCAGCCGATTGCTTCGAAGCAGATGGTGCAGCAACTACTGGCAGACGGCGCGCAGAAGGTCGCGGCCGCCCGGCAGCTCGTGCATGCAGCCGCACGGCACGTCGACGCAGGCACGAAGGAAGCCAACAAGTACGCCGCGATGGCAAAGTGTTTCGCAACGGATGTCGCGATGGAGGTCACCACCGACGCGGTGCAAATCTTCGGCGGCTACGGCTTCATGCGCGACTACCCGGTCGAGAAGTACATGCGCGACGCGAAAATCACGCAGATCTACGAGGGCACCAACCAGGTGCAGCGCCTCGTCATTGCTCGCAACCTGATCAAGGAAGCGTCGAAGCTGGACCATCTGAGCCACTACATGCCGATACCCGAGGATCAGCGCTGAAGACGTGGCAGGAAGTGACGTCCCTCATGCGCGCTCGCGCCACCCAGTGGAAGGGTGTTGCGAGCGCGTTTCGCGTGCATGCAGGTGCGCTGACCTCAACCGGGATCCGCACCAGATCACCGCCTGACGCTATCCTCGTCTGTATGCGCGCTCATCGGGCGCGCTCATCGATCCAGAGACGCCGCTCTGTGAAGCTTGCCCAGATCGGCAACGGGGCGGTAGCCTCATGAATTCGCACGCTGCCGATATTTCATAACCTGTTTATCAGTCATCACTTACGCGCTCCGCATGGCGCGCGCGCCACCTCGAGGAACGCATGAACATCTATCCCGAGGATCATGTCGACGAGAACTTCTTCGACATCTACTACCACCCCTTCAAGAAACAGATCTGGGGCGCCGGTTTCCTGATCGTGGCCGTCACGGTCGGCTACCTGGGCATGCGTCAATTCCAGATGAACCGCCTCGAAGACGAGTGGAGTCGCTACTACGAAGCGAAGGCCATTCAGGTACCGCTCGGGGACACACCCGAGGTCGACGCGACGGTCAGCGACAAGATCGCCACGCTGCAGCAGATCGCGAGCGAGTATCCGGACGACCAGGTAGCGCCGTGGGCGCTCAAGGGCGTGATCGACGCACAGGTCGCGGCGAAAGAATACGACGCCGCGCTCGTGAGTCTTGACGAACTCGAGAAGCGCTTCCCCGACTTCGCGCTCAACTCTCTCCCGGCATCGCCGACCGCCCGCGAGCAGTCGCTGGCCGCGAGCCTGCGCGCCGACCTGCTGAGCGAACAGGAGTGGACCGCCGAAACGGCCTACGAGCATCGCTGGCCAGCGGGCGATCGCACGGCCTGCATCGAGACGAACGACGGCACATTCTGGATCGGCTTCTACGCCGAGGACGCTCCGGCGCATGTCGAGGCGTTCGTATCGCGGGCAAAGGCCGGCAAGTACAACGGCACTCTCGTCTACCAGGTTCGCGAGGCCGCCGATGGCTCGCCCCAGCTCTTTCGCGCAGGGTCCGCAGCCTCGAAAACGGAACGCGACCCAGCGAAACACGACCGCGACGAGCCACTCGACACGATCGAGCCAGAAGACACCCGCTACACAATCCACCACGTGAAGCGCATTGTCTCCTCGGTGGAGATGCCTTCGGGCGAGTCTGCGACCCGTTTCCAGGTCATCCTCGCGAACGAGATGACCCGCTACAACGGACAGACCACCCCATTCGCCGCCGTCCTCGATCAGGAAAAGTCGTTCGACGCCGTCGAGAAGATCGGGCGCGCGGAGACGTACGGAACGAACCCCGAGACGGCATCCGCCGATGACACGTACCGCATGCGTGACAGTCCGTATCCGGCGATCTACATCCGACGCGTGACGATTCTCAGGAATGAGAAAATCGAAGACGGTCACGTGTGGGATACGTCGCGGGCATTCAGCAACGAGCCGGAGCCTTGGGAGGCGGATCGCAAGCCGGACCCGAAGCCCGAAGAGTTCACCGTCTCGACCAAGAAAACGTCGGCGCCAGGCGCAGGCGACAACCCCGGCGAGGCTGGCGACGAGGACAGTGGGTCCGAGAAGGAAACCGAGGCAGGATCTGACGAGACAGGCGCCGACGAGCCCGACACGAAAGAGGACGACGCGAAGACGGAGCCGGAAGACGCCAAGAAGGCGGACGACTCTGACAGCACTGAAGAGTAGCCGTCCAACCCCGACGTCTGCGGACGTCTAGACGAGAAAAGAGCCCGGTCGCATTCGCGACCGGGCTCTTTTCATGACCCTCTCCATCGCCCCAAGATCGCGGCAACGCGCTCACCTGACTCGACTCTGTTCAGCGCCGGGTGAGATGTTTCACGTGAAACATCTCACCCAGGCCCGCGGGAAGATCAGCTGTCGTCGGCTCCGAGCAAGCGGTCCAACAGGCCCTCGAATTCCTCACGCGAGAAGTAGTCGATGACGACTCGCCCCTTGTCTCCGCGCGGATGGATCGAGACTCGTGTCCCGAGTGCGGAGCGAAGCTGATCCTCCAGGTCGTGGAAGTAGGGCGCCAGACTGGGATCAGCGGCAGGCGTCGGCTCGGTCGTCGCAGGCCGCGTCGAACGCTTGACTGCGGCCTCGGTGGCGCGGACCGACAACCCTTCGCTCGCAACGCGGGCTGCAATCTCGCGCTGCATCTCAGTATCGGATACCGCGAGAAGCGCCCGAGCGTGTCCATTCGAGAGCTTGCCTTCGGAGACCATCTGCCGGAGATCCTCCGGCAAGTCGAGCAGTCGCAGCAGGTTGGCAACCGCCGAGCGACTCTTCCCGAGGCGCCGAGCGGCATCCTCTTGCGTGATGCCGAGCCGTGTGATCATCGCCCGATACCCAACGGCAGTCTCGATCGGATTCAGGTCCTGTCGCTGGACATTCTCGATCAGCGCCAACTCCAGCATCTGCTCATCGGTGGCTGTCCGCACAATTGCGGGCACAACTTCTCGCCCGAGCAACTGGCAGGCACGAAAACGCCTCTCTCCGGCGATGAGCTCGTAGCCGTCGACCGTGACGCGCACGATGACTGGCTGCAACACTCCGTGCTCAGAGATCGACGCCGCCAGTTCCGCGAGCTCTTCCTCCGCGAACTCTGTTCGTGGCTGGAATGGGTTCCGTGAAATCTCGCCGAGGCCGAGCTGCTGCAACTCCTCCTCGGCGGCCGCCGCTCCCGGGGCACCTGATATCAAGAAATCGAGCCCACGCCCGAGTCTGCGCTGTACCACTCGCCACCTCCTGATCGATCGTGTCGCCGGTTCAAACCCAAGAATCATTGCAGCCTCCGGAAGGGCTACCAAGCCAACGCGGTGATCGTAGCGACCCCCGGGGACAGGCGCCGCCGCCGTAGCGACCAGCACCGAATGTTTCACGTGAAACATCGCTGCGACCGGGCGACTCCGCTTTCGGGAGGGGGCGACCCAAGCGATACTGCACGCCATGCACGCAGCTCTCAGGAGAACCGCCTCGTTGGCGATCACTACGGCACGGGATGTCCTTCGCCGACCCGGCGGCACCGTCGCGCTTCTGATCACCGGCTCGCTGCTCGTGCTCCTCCCGCGTATGGCACGGCGTGCGCTCGACGATGGGTCCGCACTCGGCTCCGAACTCATCCTCACCACATTGGCGCTGCACGCGGCGCTCCTCGCCGGGCTGACCGCAGTGCAAGCGGGATCGACGGGCTCCGCGCTGGGTCCGGTGCCCGAATTCCTGTCGACGCCCCTGCGCTGGCATGAGTACGTGGCGGCGCGAATGCTCGGGATACTCTCAAGCGCAGCCGCGCACGTCGGGGCGCTGGCTGCCGTCGCTGCCGTCGCCGTACTGCTGACCAGCGATGCGACCGTCCTGACCCCGTCGTTCGTGGCGGGGGCAGCGAGTTCCTTGGCACTTCAGACGCTTCTCTTCGCGGCGGCCGGTCTGTGCGCGGGGGCGCTTGGCGGAGCGGAGCTCGGGAGTATTGCGTTGGTCGCGCTCATCGTCGCAGCGCGGGTCGTGATCCCGAATCTGACCGACGGGGGAAGCCCATGGTCGTGGGTCGTTCTCGACCCTGCTCGCATGGACGTTGCGCGAGAGATCGCCCTGGGACGTCCACTGGGAGCCAGCGCCTGGGCTTCGATGTGGTTCGCAACTCTCCTACAGACCGCGGGGCTTCTCTGCGCCGCATACGCCGGACTCTCGTCACGCGGATTGCGACGCGGGAGAGCAGCGGTCTGAGGGGCGCCGCCTGGCAGCGATGGGGAGGCGGTGATCCGAGCCTGCGCAGCGCGGCCCTGTCCCTCCGACGGCAGGCAGCAATTACTCCAACACTGCGGCGCCTCTGCCGCTATATTTCGTCACTCACCCAGGGGTTGCGGATCGTCCTTCGCGCCCCCGACGAGCGGATCCAAATCCAAGTTGCGCTACGCCATACTCGGTGACGTCCATAGCAACCTCGAGGCACTCGAGGCCGTGCTCGGTGCTCTCGATTCGGAGCGGATCGATCATTACGTCTGCGTGGGCGACGTGGTCGGATACGGCGCCGACCCCAAGCCATGCCTCGATCGCATTCGCGACCTCTGCGACGTGATCGTGGCCGGTAACCACGACTGGGCAGTCGCCGGCACGCTCTCGATGGAGTTCTTCAACGAGTATGCGAAGGCCGCCATCCACTGGACGCGCACACAACTCGACTCCGACGACATCACCTGGTTGCGCGACCTGCCGCTGCAGGCCGATGTGGATCGACGGACAATGCTCGTCCACAGCACCGTGCACGACCCGGCGGCGTTCGACTATCTGCTCACGTCCTACGATGCCCACCTATCCATGCGAGTCCTCAAGAAGCCCCTCTGCTTCGTAGGTCACTCCCACATCCCGATCACGTTCATGGAACGCGGGGGCCTCGGCTTCACGTTCGCGGAGACGATCGACCTGACTCGTGTCGAGAAGGTCATCGTCAACCCGGGCAGTGTGGGTCAGCCCCGAGACGAGAATCCGGACGCCGCATTCGCGATCTACGACACGGTCAAGCGTCGCGTCACGCTGCATCGCGTGGCCTATGACATCGAGACAGCCGCGCGCAAGATCTCCGAGGCGGGCCTCCCGGCCGCGCTGGCGAGCCGACTCCACGTCGGCAAGTGAGCGCGACTTCTGGCGCAATGCCAGCTCCCGCGCTGCTGCCGATGTTCGACTGGCTCCCGCGGAGCCCGGACAAGGTAGCCTGATGCCAATCTGGACGCGCACCTGACGCCCGGCCTGGACATGCGTAGACACGGACACCTTCCCCGCACGCTCATCTTCGTCGCAGATGTCTGCGCGGCTCTCACGGCCGCCGGTGCCGCCTACGCCCTGCGCTTCTGGACGGGCTGGATCCCGATCGAAGGCCGTATCGATGTTCTCCCCGGGAGGTATCTGGCAGCGCTCCCGGTCGCCGTGCTGGTCATGCTCCTGAGCGCATCGCTGATGGGAGCCTATGGCGACAAGATCCTCAGCCGACCGGCGCCGCTGCGTACGGCTCTCCGAACCACGGCTCTCGCGGGCGGCCTCCTCGCCGCGACCGCCCTCCTCTATCACGACGTCTTCCAGTACAGCCGCCTCGCCGTCGCCTTTGCGACGATCGCGTTCTTACCCGCGTTCCTGGCGTTTCGCGCAATCGCGGCTCGACTGATCGTCACCCTCCGACGCCGACGAGATAGCGGCACACGGGCGATCGTGATCGGCGGCGACGCGCCGGCCGCCGCACTGGCCGGCGCTCTCCGGGCTCAGCCGTGGACGGGAGTACGCGTCCAGGCGGTGAGCCCGCGCGGTGAAACGCCGCCCGCATGGCAGGCAGCCACTGTGCTCGCGAGCACCGAGGACGTCCTCGCGCTTGTCAGCAGCGGCACGATCGACGAGGTCTACCTCGCCTTACCCGCAGCGCAAGCCGAGGAGATCCCGAGCCTCTTGAAGGCGCTCGAACAGCATCCCGTCGACGTGCGTGTGATCCCGGATCTCGGGAGCGCGGTCCTGGTGAACCCACACGCTTTTGTCCTCGCTGGCGTGCCTGTCGTATCGCTCCGCGAGCGGCCCCTCTACGGCGCGCGCGCCGCCGCGAAGCGCGCTCTCGATCTCGTCCTGGCCGCCGTCCTCCTGCTCGCCCTGGCGCCGCTGCTCTTCCTGATCGCTGCAATCGTGCGCTTGACCTCCACAGGCGGCGCGCTCTTCGCGCAGGAGCGGATGGGGCTCGATGGACGCTCGTTCATGATGTTGAAATTCAGGACGATGGACGTCAACGCTGAGGCCGCGACGGGCCCAGTGTTCACGCGCGCCGGCGATCCTCGCGTGACCGCCTTCGGGCGCTTCTTGCGACGCTTCTCCCTCGATGAATTGCCCCAACTCTGGAACGTCGTGCGCGGCGACATGAGTCTCGTAGGTCCCCGACCGGAGCGCGACGAGTTCGTCTCCAACTTCCGTAACTCCTTTCCTGGCTATATGTTACGACTCTCCGTCCAAGCCGGAATGACCGGCTGGGCCCAGGTCCACGGACTCCGCGGAGGAAGCTCCCTCGAGGAACGCCTCCGCTACGATCTGGAGTACATCGATCGCTGGAGCCTGCTCCTCGACATGGAGATCCTCTTCCGCACGGCGGGCCAGGTTCTGATCGGGAAGAACGCCTACTGAGTGGGTCGAGCCTGAGACACTCGCGCACGTGCGCACCCAAGGACTGGCGGGAGCGCCAAGGGAGAGTTTCCGCTGAGCCACCGGCCCGACGCTGTACTGGAGAACTACCTCGCGGAGATCGCGAAGGTGTCTCTGTTGACCGCTGCCGACGAGCAAGTGCTGGGCGCGGCCGTTCAGCAGGGCGACCCGGAGGCTCGCGAGCGGATGATCCGCGCCAATCTGCGCCTGGTGGTCTCCATCGCGAAGCGGTATCAGAGGCGCGGCCTCACGCTCCTCGACCTCATCGAAGAGGGCAATATCGGCCTCGTCAAGGCAGTCGAGCGTTTCGATCCGTCCCATGAGACGCGTTTCAGCACCTACGCGACGTGGTGGATCAAGCAGTCCATCCGGCGGGCGCTGATCGACACGGCCAAGACGGTGCGAATCCCGTCCTACATGGTCGAGATCATCTCCCGGCTGAAGGCCTCGCAAGCCACGCTGGAGGAGAAGTTCGGCCGCGAGGCGACCGTGCAGGAACTGGCCGACGAGATGGGCCTTGGCTCCGACAAGATCAAGCTCGTGAAGCGCGCGATGCGAGCCGCGCAGAACTCCGGCGACGCCGTTTCGATCGAAGCGATCTCCGAGGCCCGGGACACGCTCGAGGACACGCGCGCGCCACGCCCGGACGAAGCTATACAGGACGCCCACGAAGTCGCGCACCTACAACGTCACCTCGACCTGATCGAGCCCCGCGAAGCGGAGATCTTGCGGCTCCGCTTCGGGATCGACACCGACGGCCCAATGACCCTGCGGGAGATCGGCGAGCGGTTCAGCATCACCCGCGAGCGCGTGCGGCAGATCGAGACGCGGGCGCTCCGCAAACTCGCCGAACGCCTGGGCCCCGAAGCAGCCGAGTGACCGATCCGGCGCCCTCCGTGCGTCCAAGCTCAGAACAGGCGCGCTCAGACCCGCTACGGTCAGACCCGACGGACTCGCCGTCGCTCTCTCAAAGACCCCTCCCGTGGGGCGCGCGCGGCGAAGATTCCACACGCGCTGACGGACTCGGCCCCGGGCTCTATGTCCATGTTCCGTTCTGCGGAGCGCTCTGCAGCTACTGCGACTTCTACTCCGTGGCGAAGAACGACGCGGCGGGCCACCAGTATGTGAACGCGCTCGAAGCCGAGATCGCGCTCAGGACACCCACCGACTTCGCGCCGACGACCGTCTTCATCGGCGGCGGGACCCCGACCGCCCTCAGCGACGCAGACTTCGCGCGTTGCCTCGCCGCCATCGCGCGGATCGCGACCCCGTCCGGCGCGCTGCGCGAGTGGAGCGTCGAGTGCAACCCGAATAGTTTGAGCCCCGACAAAGCCCGGCTGATGGTCGAGGCTGGTGTCACCCGAGCGTCGATCGGGGTCCAGAGCTTCGACGACGCGATCTTGCGCTCCGTGGGGCGCATCCATGACGCCGCCGAGGCACGCAACGCAGTCCAGATCGCGCGCGCCGCCGGGATCGAACAGGTCTCACTCGACCTACTCTTCGCCATCCCGGGGCAGGACCTCGCGACGTTCCG
>JAJRPF010000036.1 GCA_024280885.1 Planctomycetota bacterium
CTCCACCTCGCTACGCTCGGCTACGTCGCGACCAACGGTCCTCTTCTCCTTGCTCTCTGACATTCCTGCCTCCTCTCGGAGGCGGCCATAGAGCCCCTGCTACGCCATCGAAACAGGACAGACTTTTCGGTCACTAAACAGCGTTGGCGCCGCTCCTCCGGCTGATCCACGACGACGATGCGAGCGTGGCGGCTGCTCACGCGATCGCGCGAATGGGAGCCGCGGCCGTCGTGGCCTTGCGGGAACGCGAGAAGGCCACCGGCGCGGCACCGGAAGGCGACGAGGACGATCCGCACATGGAGGAACGCTTCGACGTTGAGTTTGCGCTCGAGGAGATTGCGTGGGTGCTGGCGGTGCCGGACGTGCCGGACATGCGCGAGCCTTCGTCCGCACCGCCACCTCCTCCCCCAACGCTTGCGGACTTGCAGGACTGGTTGCAGGGCGACGACGCCGACCTGCGCACACACGCGGCCGTCGCTGCCGGAATGCTCGGCCTCGAGGCGCGCGCCCTGGTCCCTCTCATCGCCGCCACGATGGCGCACGAGGACGTGGAGGACCTCGAGGACGTGACCGCTGCGATGGAGACACTCGACGCCGGTCACGAGGCACTGCTGATCCTGCGTGGACGGATGGCCCGCGAGAGTCTGTCGCAACACGACGATGAGCTTGAGGCGTTGGCCGAACTCGGCGAGTTGGCACGTGACGACGTCGCCGCGTGTGCGGGTGAGTACATCGCGCGAGGCGACCAGTTCGACCGGTCCCGCATCTTCCGTGTGATGAAGGCGACCGGCGTGGACGCGCGGCCGCATCGCGATGCGCTTGTTGCGGCGCTCGCCGGGGAGGAGTGGGAGATGCGCGCGGCGGCTCGGCTCCTCGAATCGGATCCCGCGCTGGCTCGTGAGCTCTTGCCCGAGTTGAGCGCCGCTCTCGTCTCGGGTGTGGCGCGATTCCCCTGCGACGCCCGGCATCCGATCCTCGCGGCCGGAGGATTGCCGCGAGGAGTCGCGATGCAGCTTCTCCGATCGGTGGAGCCGCGCATGCGTAGGGAGGTCATCGCTGCCATCGGCCCCGTGAGTGCCTCCCCCGGAGACGAGCTGGCATTGCATCTGTTCGCGATCGCGCTGACCGTCGAGACGCCTGACGAGTCACGCGCCGTGCTCGACGCACTGACGCGGGCAGACGCGATCGATGCGCGCGACACGGATCGTCTGCTCGATCTACTCGAGTGCAGGTCCGTCGGCCACTCCATCGTCGCGGATCTCTGTCGCACGTCGACCGTTGCGCGGCCGCGACTCCTGCGTATGTTCGAGCAAGGCGATGTCGACGTCACGTGGCCGCTCGCAGTGCTTGGCCCGCGCGCCGCGGATGCGCTGCCGCGGCTCGTGATCGAGGCTCGCGATCAGGATGGCGGAGCCACGTACGCGGTGGGGGCGATCGGTGCGGCGGGGGCGGAGTCGTTGCGGGACGTGCTCGAGGGACAGTACGACGTGCTTTGCCGCGCGGTCGTCAGCGGCGCTCTGGGGGGCGTTCGTGACACGGCTGAGAATCGCGCCGAGGCACACGTTGACGCCGCCTGCCGCGCGTTTCTAGCGCTGCTCGTCGATGTCCCGACGGAGAGGTTGGTGAGCGAGTTGGCGGGGCTTCTGCGAGACGAGGACCCTGACGTGCGGTGGGCGGCCGAACAGCTACGTCGCTGACGCTCGTGCGCGACGCAGCGCGCCTGGCTCAACTCGGCGGGCATTCGCTCCACCTCCACTGAGGTCGCGGGCGGTGTCGCGTCTACTTGACGTGGCCGGCCAGGCGGTTCCGTGAAGGACCGATCCAGGCTCCAGAGTGCCGTTTCACTCTGCCCAACGGGCACCATGACGTCCCGTAAGGAACCCCGCTTGGGCACAAGTCTGGCACAAGCTCACGCGTCGGTCTTGGTTTGCGATCGCGCAGACCAGGCCAGCACGAACGGCCAGATCGCGGCCATGAGCAGGCCCCAGATGATCGCGAACTCGGATCGTTCCTCGATGTCGAGCGCCCTTCCCAAGAGTTCGTCCCAGCCGAGCCGCACTCCGAGCATCAGCCCACTGAACGCGATGAATCGTCCGAGGAAGCGCACGACGTCGCGTCGCGTCTCCGTGCTGGGCCCATCGTTTCTCGTGTCTTCCACAAGAGTGACTCTACAGCACAGCACGGCGCGGTCATCCGGTCCGCCGCGAGCTGTCTGCGCGGAGGTGGCCCGACGACCGCCGCCGCGCTCGATCAAGACCGGACGCTGATCTACCGGCTCACGATCAAGCATGACGACCGAGTGGGGAACTCCGATTCGGCGCAGGTCTCGGTGTCCGTCTAAGTGACGAGACGCAACCCGAGCCGCTGCCGGAAGTCCTCGAAGCACGTCGGGCAGACCCAGTACTTGTGGATGCCTGGCGACCACGATTCCGTGGATGCGTACCCACGCGTCAGGACGTCGGGGTTCGTCTCGATGAACGCGCGGTGACCGTCGGAGAAGTTCGGGTCCATGAACTTCGTCCAGCAGAACTCGCAGTGCTCGTGCTCATGCATGCCGACTGCTCCGAAGCTCTGCAGGCAGAACTCGGCGCCCGTGAGGTACTCGTCGTGCGCGTTCCAGCGCATGTCGCTGTCGTCGGCGTCCATTCAGGCATCGTAGCTCGTGTGTCGGCGGAGGTGTTCCGATGACCGCCGCCGCGATCGAGCACGACCGGACGCTGATCGGTTGGCTCACGATCACGCATGTCGACCGAGGGCACCTCGCGCAGTTCCAGTCGTGGCCCGCGGGGGCTGCGCCATTCCGGGATCATCATCTACCGAACGTCCTACGGGGACGGCCACGGCGCGATACTCGGGATCAACAGCCCCGACCCATGCCCGCACTTCTTGCAAACGTCGGGTAAGCCGTTCACGTCCTGGATAGAAGACTCCACGCAACACGATTTCGTCACCGCGCTGACGCAGGAGGACGTGCGCTGCACGCGCCTCGACCTCGCTCGCGACACGGCCAGCCCGCGGCGGGCTGGCGACACCCCGCCCCGTTCGTGACCCGTTCGCCCGGAGTGTGGGCAATGACCCATTTGCTCGATCCCGCCGACTCGTCTGGCGTGAGACTCCGACCGGTTCCGTGCAGGATCGCTCCAGACTCCAGAGCTCCGTTTCACTCTGTCTAACGGGGACCCAGAACCTCCCTTGCGGAACCCCGCTTGGGCACGAACTTGGCACAAGCTCACGCGTCGATCTTGGTTCGCGATCGCGCAGACCAGGCCCTCATGAATGGCCAGATCGCGGCCATCAGTAGGCCCCAGATGATCGCGAACTCGGATCGTTCCTCGATGTCGAGCGCCCTTCCCAAGAGCGCGTCCCAGCCGAGCCGCACTCCAAGCATCAGCCCGCTGAACGCGGCGAATCGTCCGAGGAAGCGCACGACGTCGCGTCGCGTCTCCGTGCTGGGCCCATCGCTTCTCGTGTCTTCCACGAAAGTGACTCTACAGCACAGCAGGACGCGGTCATCCCGTCCGCCGCGAGCCGTCTGCGCGGGGCGGACGTGCTTCGATGACGGATGCCGCGATCGATCGCGACCAGACGCTGATCGACTGGCTCACCATCACGCATGGCAGCCTCGCCGTCGGTGACAATCCAACAGGGGGGTACCGGGAGTCACTCAGGCTCGCTAGAACAGCGAGGCGGTTCTCGGAGCGTGAGCGACCTGAAACCACCGAGCGCGATTAGGAGGAGTGGACAGGATGGGTACGTTCTTAGCAGTCTCTGCCGTTCGAGACGTCAGCGTGGAGCAGATCGCGCAGAGCATTGCTCAGTTCGCGAAGCTGCACGCTGTCGCCGCGGAACTCGTCAATGCCGACTCCAACGACCAGAGCGCCGAGCCGGATGCGTGGATCTTCGATCCCTTCAACCGCTGGACCGTGATTCTGTGGCCCCAGTACTTCGGTGGCCACGATCGGGCGGCTTGTCAGCACATCACGCGCGAACTCGGGACTCTTGCGTGCACGGTCCACGTCTACGACGGGGACTACTGGGCCCACGCCCTCTTCGATGCCGGCGAGTGGGTCGATCGCTTCTGTTCAGAGCCGAACTACCACTCCGAGGACGAGACCAGCGCGTCCGCACGAATCCTCCGCGATCAATGGCGCGGCGATCCGACGGCGTACTCAACGCGGCTCGGCGTCGAGTCGACCGCAATCTCTGGCTACTTCGTCCAGTGCCCGTACTACCCCGACGCCGATGAAGAGCTCTCCGATGATCAGCGCGAGCGCCTGCTGAATGACCTGCCGCGAGTTGCACCCGACGACCTATTCGCGCTGTGCGATTTCTGGGTGTTCACAGATCTCTGGCGACGCCTTGGCATCGAGTACCCGGAGGACCCAGGTGCGTGGCGGACCGGGGTCCGCTTCGCGGTAGGCTTCCTGAAGAGATTGCCTGATCTCGGCGATCTCTGAGCTGGTGGTACTGCATGATCTTCCCCGCCTCGTGATACCGCCAGTTCACGTAGACGAACCAATGCGCCTTGCCGCCGCGAAACACTGATCCCGGTTGAATTCGTCGGGGGCGTTGGTGGGCCGAAGAATTCAACCGGGTTCAGCACTTCGCGGCCTTGTGCGAAGATCGCGTTGCGCTGAACTCCTGAGTCCCATCTGATCGACATGGACCTGGATCTCGAACCAGCGATAGTGCCTTCGCCTAGGCTCAGATCGCGCGTGGAAGCCCGCCGCAGCAGTGACCGACGGGGATCGTCTCTGCGCCACCGTTGATGTGGACCAAAGAGATGCCGCGACGGAGACCGTACAATGCGACGTCTACGGGTAGGAGCGACGTTGACCCAGGACGATGGCAGCGAACCACGAGACCCGAATCCGCGCGTTCCACGCGGATGTTCTCCAATCCCCTGCGCTCTCATCTTTGCTTGTCTCGTCATGTTCGTTCTCTGGTCCGAGTATCGATATGCAGGTGGAACCGGCGTGTTCCTCTCACCTCTTCGCCTGCTCTTCCGCGCGCTTGGGATCGACCGGGACTGAGGGGCTGTGAAGGAATACGCCGGTTCCTCCCCCCGACCGCTCCACAGCGAATTCAGGCGTCCGATCTCGGGGTCTCGGACCTGAAGCAGAACGGTCTGAGTGTGTCGCGTGGCACGTGGCGCAGCACGACGGCGTGCTGATGTCGCGATCGGGGCGCCAGGCGCCGAGTTCCACGCGGCGCGCCTCGTCAACGCCGTGGAGCGCCGAGTGAGGCGCGCGCGCAGTGCCATCGGAGCTCGGTTGCCGGAGATCAGCACGCCGCCTCGCGCAGTTTCGAGAGTCGGAGCATGTTGCGAAGTACTGAACCCGGGTGAGTTCTTCAGACGCATTGGTGGGCCGAAGAATTCATCCGGGTTCAGTGTTTCGCTGCCGGGACTCGGTACGATGCCACGCATCGACAGGGCCGGGATGAGAGGGGAACGCATGAGTCAACTCGGATGTCCCTGCGGCAACACTGTCAAGGACAACGTTGTTCCCTGTCCAACCGAGGGCAGGCTCCTTCGTGACGAGGACGGGGAGGGCTTCGAACTGGCGATGTGCCGAGAGATTGTCGCGCTATTCGATGCGCGAGACTCCGGTCGTCGGGATGAGTGGGTTAGGACTGCTCTCGGTGAGCAGTATCCCGTCGAAGTTGACGATGCCGGCGTGGTGTCGGATCTCATGAGCAAACACATCCTGGCTCTCGATCTAGCCGTCTCTGAGTGCTCGTCATGTGGGCGTCTCTTCGTCCAACGAGAGAACTTCGAGGGCGAACTCGTGGTGTACTCGCCTGACGAGCCGGGCTACAAGCGGCTGCTGGCGGCGAGGAACCGAGCTTCGAGCTAGATCGCGCGGAGCGGACCAGCGGTCGCCGCAATACTATCTGGGCGGGCGGAGCCCGCCCGGTACCCCGTGCTCTAACAGGGGGTAGTGGTAGCATTGTCGGCGTGGGGACTGAGTCGAGCCTCGGTCTTGCAACGTGATGTGCAGCGCGCGGATGGTGGCGAATCTTCGGGAGTGCGAGCATGCGGGAGTCGTTCTTGGATGTCGCGGCGACCAGTCGCGATCGCTACGTCGCGTTCTATCGACGCGTGCTTCGCAAGGTCAGCGGAGAGGGTCCGTGTGCGGCTGAGCTGCTCATCAAGGTCAATGGGCGGACGACACCGGAGCCGTTCTGCATCATGCGGGCCGACCTGGTCACGGGTAGCGCCCCCGACTTCGAGGTGACTCGCGTAGCGGACGGTGACGACGACAGCAGTCCGCAGCGTTTCCCGGGACCGCACGGCCTCTCCGTCGAGTTGCAGTCGTTCTCCTGGGAAGCGCTGCGAGTGGGCTTCCGCTCTTCGCAGTTTCATATCGACGCGCTTGCGTCCTGGCTGACGCGTTGGCTAGACCTCGCAGAGTCGAGGCCCGAGGACAGCGATGGGATCGCGGGTGTCGTTCACGATCTTGCCTGGGCTCAATCTGGATCAGACGACTGGGAGTTACGAGTGGATCTTGGGTCCGCTCCCGTCGCAGCACTGGATGAGTTGCTCGGCGTGTTGGCTGGACAGGGCGTCGAGGAGGTTCTCGTCTCTCGGCACAATACGGATGCGGAGTAGGTGGACCTGGGCTCGCAAGAACCAACTACGGAGCTGAGAACGAGTGGACGCAGGCGCATGGCTGGACTGATATTGTCGGAGTTAATCGCCGCGCGGGGGCGAGGAGATCCAGAGGCGTGGCCCTGGTTCCTTCGTGAGTTCCTTGGGGCAGAGATCGGCGTGATCGTCGTCTGCGGAATGCTGTAGGTCCGATGGGCAAGTGCGACCTGCGGAGAGACCCGAACGGGGCTGAGGGCTCCATTCGAAGAGCGACACTCGATCGATGAAGAGACCCGACTCGATTCTGGGGTGGATCGCCTTCTCCATTCTTCGCGGCGCTGAGGCGTGCGCGTCGTTCCGCGACTGGCTCGATTGGTGTGCGTACGGCCGCGGACTGGATGAGCGTGTGGTGCGGAAGTTCGAGACGCTCGACGAGAGCGGCATGTGCTACTTCATCGTGAGCGTGGAACTCCGGAAGGGAAGCCGGAGGCATGGCCTCGACGTCGTGCGAACGAAGTACGGCCTGCGCGTGCGCAACGACTCACTCGATCCGCTTCGCTGGCGCGACGTCGTCAACATCGAGTCCGACGGATACCAGGGGCGGTGTCCCGCTCGGGAGTTCCGACCGCTTCCGGACTGACACGCGGCGCGCGCCGGTCAGCGGAAGCCGATTCGTAACCGGTGCAGCCCTGCGCGCGGTGCAGGCGCCGCTCCATCGGGTCCACTCGGCTTTCAGGTGCGAGAGTGGCTTGTTCCCGAAGTGCTCGGCGGCATACCGTGCCTGGCTCAATTCGGCGGTTTGGACACTCCACTTCGTGCCAGGCTCCGCGCGTCGCGGGAATTGCCCGGCTACTTGATGTGGAAGTGCTTCAGGAAGTCGGCGTTGTTCGCTGTGGTTTCGAGTTTCTCGACGAGGAGTTCCATCGCTTCTTCGGGCTTCATCTTGTTCAGCACGCGGCGGAGGGTCCAGGTGAGTTGGAGGGTCTCTTCGGGGATGATCTTCTCTTCCTTGCGGGTGCCGGACTTGGCGATGTCGAGCGCGGGGAAGATGCGGAGTTCGGCGACCTTGCGGTTGAGGACGATCTCGGCGTTGCCGGTGCCCTTGAACTCCTCGAAGATGACTTGGTCCATGCGGCTGCCCGTGTCCACGAGTGCCGTCGCGATGACAGTGAGTGAGCCGCCGTGTTCGACGTTGCGGGCGGAGCCGAAGTGGCGCTTCGGACTCTCCATGGCGCGCGAGTCGAGACCGCCTGAGAGGGTGCGGCTGCCGGAGCCGGTTTCCATGTTGTAGGCGCGTGCCATGCGCGTGAGGGAGTCGACGAGGAGCACGACGTCGTCGCCGGACTCGACCATGCGCATGGCGCGGTTGAAGGCCATCTCGGCGACGGCGACGTGGGCGGTCGCGAGGTCGTCGAGGGACGATGAGATCACCTCGCCCTTGATGGAGCGGCGGATGTCGGTGACTTCCTCGGGCCGCTCGTTGATGAGCAGCACCATGACCTTCGCGTCGGGGTAGTACGTGTTGAGTGCGTTGCCGATCTTCTGCATGAGCACGGTCTTGCCGGCGCGCGGCGGAGCGACGATCAGGCAACGCTGACCGAAGCCGACGGGGGAGAGCAGGTCGATGACGCGGGTGGTCACCTCCTTGCCGTCGCCCTCGAGTTGCATCCACTCCTCGGGGTCGATCGTGGTGAGGTGCTTGAACGGGACGCGCAGCTTGTACTCGTCGGGGTCCTGACCGTCGACGCTCTCGACCGCGGCGCACGTCGGGCGATGTCCGTCCTGCTGCTCTTCGAGCGGGCCGATGACGTGCGAGCCGGTTTCGATCTGGTACCTCTTCACCAGCGCAGCGGGGACGTATGTGTCGTCGTGCTGGGCGAGCAGATTGGCGCCGATGCGACGCAGGAAGGCGTAGCCCTCGGGCATGACCTCGGCGATGCCGTCGGCCGCCGTCGGAAACTCGCCGCCTGGAACGAAATCGGGCTGGATCTGGTGCCAGCGCTTGCGTGTCGCGACGCCGCCGCGGCGACCGCCTCCGCCGCCACCGCGCCGGCGGTTGCCGCCGCCGCCGCCCTGACCGCCGCGGCGACCGCGATTGCCGCCTCCGCCGCCGGCGCCGCCTCCACCACCACCGCCGCCACCGCGGCGTGACTTCTTCTTCCGCTGGCCGCCGCGCTGCTGGGGGGCCGCGACGTTTCCGCCGCCGCCGCCACCACCACCGTTTCCGCCGCCTTGACCGCCACCGCCACCGCCCTGGCCGCCCTGACCACTGCCGCCACGGCGACCACGCCGACCGCGCCGCCGCCGTCGGCCACCGCCGCCGCCACTGTTGCCGCCACCACCGGAGCCGCCCTCTGAGCCGCCGCCGGAATTCTGATCTTGCATGCTTCTTCTGACCTTTCGGTCGGCGGAGCGGGGTGCGCCCTGCGGACGAAGGTGGGATCAATAACGCGGTCCGCGAAATCGGACGTGCGTACGAGGTGTACGGGTCGTCGCCTCGGGCGTTCTCGTCTCGAGGGGAGGGGTCTGCGATCGGCTCTTGGCCGGGGTCGCAATGACGTCTTCCCGTGATCTGCGCGCTCCACCGAGGATGGGTGGGCGCGAGGTCACTCCCGACGACCTGTGCCTCATCATTATCGGACGCTGCCGTCCTTGCCATTGAAAACGGGGCGTTTTCTGCCGCGCACGAGCCTGGGGCATGCGCAATACAGAGCTAGGGGCCCGGCCAGAAACCCCCGCGGCGCCGGTGAGGGGGTGATAGCCGGCTGACGTGCGGAGCATCCACCGCGCCCGGGCAGGCCGTCTGCCGCGGCTGCCAGGCTCGGAGACTCTCCGGAGTCGAGTCACCTGTCACCCACGACAGCCGTCCCACCCGGACGCGTTCGGCTATCCACGGGGGTTTCCGGCCGCACCCCTAGGACCACTTCGGCGGAGTTCGGGGCACGCGTGAGGCGAGCGCACCGTCTCTCTCCGAACTCTGCCGAAGTGGTCCTGGCTCCATATCGCCGAATTGGAATGTGGGGAGCGGCCCGTAAGCCGGGTCCTGTCCGGAGACTTGCGTCTCCGGGACGATCATTTCTCTGGGACGGCCGTTGCCGACCGCCTCAAACGCCCTACCCGGGAGTCCAAACGAGACGAGCAGCCTCGCAACAGGTCCGAGGACCCGTTTCCCCCCCTATATGGGCTTTCTCCGGACGGGGTTTACCATGCCACCGACGTCACCGCCGGCGCGGTGGGCTCTTACCCCACCGTTTCACCCTTACCCCAGACCGAGGCGGCAAGCCGCCCCGCCGGTCGGCGGTCTACTCTCTGTTGCACTTTCCCTAGGCTTGCGCCCGGTGGGCGTTACCCACCGTCCTGCCCTGCGGAGCCCGGACTTTCCTCGGCGCCCGCGAAGGACGCCACGACCGTCTGGGCCGCTCCTTGCGTCTCAACCTATCATGCGCACATGGGCTCCCCCCCAGGCTTCGACGACCTTCCCCCACGACTTCGTGAGCGTGTGGCTCGAATCGTGGATGTCGGGGCCACGCGGGCGATCGCGCGCTGCGTCGATTTCGAGTTCACGCGATATCGGATTGCCGTGGCGGCGCCGGCGGATCTCGTCGATGAGGAGCGCGACACGATCGATCTCGTGCGCGCGGTCATCCGCTGCGCCCTGCGTGTGCGACTGGCGACGGCCTGGCCCGAGCGCGTGTTCGATGGCAATCATGCCGAGATGATCGTGGACGTGCGGCCGCGCGCGCCGGGCACCGGTGGTGACTCGGGCGATGATCCGGACGGAGATGGGGGCGATGGCACCGACGACTGCAACGTCCCGAAGGTCGGCGTCTGGTTTGAGGCGCTGCCGGCGTACGTCGCCGGGCGGTACCGCAAGCTCGTCCGCGGACTCTCGCAGACTGTCTTCCACTGCCGTCCGTGTCGCGGGCGTGGTCGGCGTCGCGGCGGGCCCTGCGACAACTGCGGCGGCACGGGGGTCCTGGCAGCCGAGTCCGTCGAGGATTTCGTGCGTCCGCCGATCCAGACCGCACTCGGCGCGTTGAAGTCGGCTTTCCACGGGTCCGGGCGCGAGGACGTGGACGTGCGTATGCTGGGTGAGGGGCGACCGTTCGTGGTCTCGCTTGCGTCGCCGCGCCGCCGGTCGCTCGACGCCGAAGCGGTGGCCGCTTGCGTTGCGGAGGCGTCAGCGGGGCGCGTCGAAGTGAGCGGGCTGCGCGTGGTCACGCGCGCCGACATGAGTCGCATCACAACGGAGCACGGAGGCAAGGTCTATCGGGTTCTCGTGCGACGCGTGGATGGCGGTGATCTTCCGACCGACGCCGCCCTGCGCGTGCGCGAACTCACAGGCGCGGTGCTCTCGCAACGAACACCGCGGCGCGTCGGCCGCCGGGCGGACCTGGTGCGTGAGCGGACTCTGCGCGATGTCTCGGTGGAGGAGAGCCACCGCGCTGCGCTGGTCCTGCGCGTGGCGACAGACCCGGGCCTCTACGTGAAGGAGATGGTGAGCGGCGACGAGGGACGGACTGTGCCTTCAATCACCGCGCTGCTCGGAGTGCCGTGCGTCTGTGCGGAGTTGGATGTGCTGCGCGTGGACGCGCCGACTGCCTCTTGACCGGCCATCGCTTGACCGGCTACCGCTTGAGGAAGGTCATCATGCGGGCCGCGGCCTCGAAGCCTGTGGTGCGCGCAAGACCTTCGCCCGCCTCGTTGTCGGCGCGGACGACCGCGCAAGCCAGACGCCCTTGCTCGTGGTGTGCAGCGACAATGTGGCGCGCCGCTGCGGTACCGAGATTGTTGCCGCGTCGGTCGGCCGCCGTGAACGTGACGATGCGCGCGTAGTTGACCGATTGATCGATGGTGAACGCTGCCGCCAGGATCTCGTCCTGCGCAATCACGCCAGACGCGCCGCCGATCATCAGCAGGTCCTTCACCGTCTCGAACGTGCGCAGCAACCCGGGGACGCCGAGTGCCAGGATCGCGTCCTCGTCACGGAGTCGGAGGCGGCGCAGGCCGGGCATGTCGGGGCGTTCGATCGCATCGAGGCGCTCGAACCAGCGCACTGCATGCTCTACCGGCGTCAGAGTCGGCAGCGCCTCCAGCAGGAAATGTCCGACGGCGTCGTCGCAGATCACCTCGAGTGCGCCATCGAAGTCGTGGACGAAGCGGACGAGCGGCGCCGGGTCGGCCTCGGACCCGAAGAGATACGCCGTCGGCGCGCTCTCTGCCTCGGCGTCGCCCGGAACGACGACGATGACGTTCTGGGGCATGTCCACGCAGTCCACCCACACCCGCGCGCGGCGGCGTTCACAGGCGTGAACGGCGGTCGTCGTCCATGGCGTATCGGGCAGGAACGTCGCGATGGATCCGACGTCGCCCTCGAACTCGTCGAGGGGCGGAGCGATGAGCATGGGATGCGGGGCGGCGGCGGCGTCTGTGGCCACGTCGACGTTCGCGTCTGTCTCGGTGTTAGTATCGGTGTTGGTCTCTGGCATGGCTCTACTCCGGCATTCGTTCGGGCATTAGCTTGGGCACTGCGTCACGCAGTCATGTGCTGTGGGCGACCGGATCGACGCGCGTCGCCGCGCTGTCAATCAACTCGCCCCAGAGCTCTCGGATCAACGGGATGCGACGCATTCCAAAGGTGGGCGCGCCGGACTCGGGCTCGCTGTTGTTCTCGTTGGGAAGTTGCGCGGGCGGGATCGCCAGTGCGCGCAGGATGATGCCTTCGACGTCTTCGGTGTCGAACGGGCGCGCGAGCACCCGGTCGATGCCGGCGTTGCGCGCCTGCGTGTCGTCGACGGGGCGCTGCGTCTCCGTCAGCACGATGATGCGCAGGTCGGGGCGCGCGCGGCGAGCGGCGCGCGCCAACTCCCAGCCGCTCTGACCGGCCACGTCGTACTCGACGACGAGCGTGTTGAAGATGCCCTCGTCGCCGAGCAGGTCTTGCGCCACGGAGACCGAGTCCACGAGCGCGGCGTGGATGCTCCGCACGTTGAGACCGCGCTGCATGGCCAGGGCCTCACGGCGTCGACCGGAGACGAGCAGAACGCGCGGCTCCGGGGGGGGCGATTGCGCCTCCTGCGTCGCCGAGTCCGACGAGATCTCGATGAACGCGGGCAGGACGACGGTGAACGTCGTGCCGATCCCGGGCTCCGAGCGCACGTCGATCCGACCGCCGTGGGCGCGTACGATTCCGAAGCAGATCGAGAGCCCGAGTCCGGAACAGCGCCCGCCGCGCTTCGTCGAGAAGAACGGATCGAAGATCTTGTTCAGGTGTTCGTCGGGAATGCCCTGGCCCGTGTCGGCGATACGGATGCCGACTGCATCCTCACCGCGATCGAACGTCTCGATCGTCAGCGTGCCTCCGTTCGGCATCGCTTCGAGCGCATTGAACGCGAGATTGAGGAGCACCTCGCGGATCTCGGCGGCGTTGCCGCGGATATCGCGTTGCGCCTCGCGTTGCATCACGACTTCGTACTCGACACCGCGTTCGTGGGCGACGCGTTCGAAGCGCGGGCGCGCCATGCGCAAGATGTCGTGCGCGGCCGCGTTGGCGTCGACCGGGCCAGCGTGCTGGACGCCCGCCGAGGGCTTCGTGAATTTGCGAATGCGATTGACGGTTTGCGTGCCGTCGAGCGCGGCGGTCTCGATGATCCGCAGCGTCTCGCGCATCTCGTCGCTGAGATCCTCCTGAAGGAGGTATTGCGTGTTGCCGAGGACGGCTGTCAACACATTGTTGAAGTCGTGTGCGACACCTCCCGCCATCTCTCCGAGAGCGCGCAACTTGTCGGCGCGTGCGGACTCGGCTTGGAGGTGTGCTTGTCTTGTGACGTCGGTGACCACGCCGCACGACCCGGTGTAGCGACCGTCGGCGTCGAAGAGCGGCATGGCGGCCACGAGTGTCTGTGGATGCGTGGCCCCGACGTTGCGCCACGTGACCTCGAAGCGCGTGTTGGCGCCCTCGCGTCGCTCGGCGAGTTCCTCTCGATGGATGTCGAGGGATTGCGGGACCAGGAACTCCTCGAGGAAGTGCCCGACGAGTGCGCTGCCGGGACGTCGCAGGATTTCCGCGAAGCGCGCGTTGGCGAACGTCACGCGATCATCGGCATCGGTGATCACAAGGCCCTCTGTCATATTTCCGATCAGGCCGGAGAGGCGGCGGCGGCTCTCGTCAAGACGTCGCAAATTCTCCTGCATGCGCAACGCCGTGGCGTTCATCGCCAGGCCGATGGCGTCGAACTCGTCGTTGCCACCGACCGGGGCGCGGGACATCAGTCTTCCATCGGCATGCGCGCGCGCCGCCGTGACGATCCCGGCCAACCTGCGGCGCAGCATCTGCGCGAGTCCGAAGCCGGTCGCGGTAATGAGTATCCCAAAGAGACCGCAGAAGCCGACGATGGCGAGCGCCAGATCGCGGGCTGCGCGCGATGTCCCCACCGCGGCAGTTGCGGCCGCGTGACGGGCGGCACTCCGCGGAACAACGACGCCTAGCGTCCAGTTGACCCCGGCTACGGGAGCCGTCCCGAAGACGGTGTCGTTGACACTATTCGAGCGGCTCTGGTTCGATGGTGTCACGAACGCGGTGTCGCCGACGAGGGCGACCAAGCGCTCACGTACCCGTTCGAGGTCCGATGCGTGTTCACGTGGTAGGCCGAGCGCTAGTCCCGCGCCCGGTGCCGCAGCGATCACGTCGCCCGATTGGTCGAGGAGCAGCGGTTGCATGTCACTGCCGTCGGGGGTGTCCACGACGACCGAGACGAGCAGTTCGTCGAAGTCGATGTCGCAGCGCACAATGGCCCATGGCCGGCCCTCGTCGTCGAGGAGTGGGACGGTGTAGGGGAGTGTGCGTCGCCCTTCGGGGCCGACGTTCTCTGGTAACCAGCCCGCTTCGGCCGGTTCTGCGGGCGAGAGTAACGATGCACCGAACCCGGCGTGGGGGCCGAGCCAGCGCGTCGCGTCGGTGGCCGATATCGATGGATGTAGGACGACGCCCTCGTCGCGAACCCAGATCGAGAAGCGTGTGTGCTCGGGGATCTGCGATCGCACGGTCTGAGCGACCGCCGTGAGTGCCTTGCCACGCCACGCGAGCGCGGCCAGGTCGGCGTCGCTCGCGCTCGGATCGGGTGCGAGCACGGAGATGTCGTCGGGCGCGGATACGAACCACGGCAGCTGCTGACTGGCGGCCACGCTGAACTCGAACGGCGTGCGACCGCCATCGACCGGCGCGCGGCCCAACCGGGCGACGTGGGCGGCGAGGGCGCGCGACGCGGCGACCGTCTGATCGACGATCTCGCTCGCGATGCGTGCTCGATGCTCTGCCTCGCGCACGGCCCCCTCGCGCAGTTTGGTCCGCGCGAGCTGCGTTGTTCCATCTTCCGCGGCGTCCTGGAGCTTGCTCCGACCGAGGCTCGCCAGGCTCGCGCCAGCCACAAGCAGCACGAAGGCGAGCGCCGCCGCGCCGACCGAGAGTGGTCGATGGACTGCACCAACGTCGGAATCGAGCTTGGGATGCACCGGGCCTCCAGACCGTCTCGACAGGAAACGGACCCACCGTCACATCGGCAGTGGCGGGTAGTGAACGTGACCCCCCGAGCGTGGCCAGGCAGGATCCGGCTCACCTCCGGGAGTTGCGAACGGGTCACGGCGAGGCGCCGTAGACTCCCGGCTCCCCCGATCTCAGGAGATGTGCCCATGGCCTACGCGGCCCTCGACTTCTACGACGTCAACGAACTCCTCACCGAAGAGGAGCAGATGGTCCGCGACTCTGTCCGCGGCTGGGTCGAGGAGCGTGTGATGCCCACGATCGCGCAGCAGTTCACCGCCGGTACGTTCGACCTGAAGCTCGCCAAGGAGGCCGGCGAACTCGGCCTGCTCGGCGCGCATCTCGAGGGCTACGGGTGTGCTGGGATGGGGCAGGTTGCGTACGGCCTCATCTGCCAGGAACTCGAGCGCGGCGACAGCGGCCTGCGTTCGTTCGCGTCGGTGCAGGGATCGCTCGCGATGTATCCGATCCACGCATTCGGGTCCGAAGAGCAGAAGCAGAAGTGGCTCCCACCGATGGCGGCCGGCGAAGCGATCGGCTGCTTCGGACTGACCGAGCCCGACTTTGGCAGCGATCCCGGCGGCATGATCACGACGGCCAAGCCGGTGCCCGGTGGCTGGGTGTTGAACGGCGCCAAGATGTGGATCACGAACGGTTCGATCGCCGACATCGCTGTCGTCTGGGCGAAAACGCCGGACGGCATTCGTGGGTTCCTCGTCGAGAAGGGCACGCCGGGCTACACGGCTCCTGACATCCACGGCAAGTGGTCGTTGCGGGCCAGCATCACGAGCGAGCTCGTCTTCGACGACTGCAAGCTTCCCGAGGACGCGATCCTGCCCGGTTCCACTGGGCTGAAGAGTGCGCTCATGTGTCTGTCCAGCGCGCGCTACGGCATCGCCTGGGGTGCAATCGGCGCCGCGCAGGCGTGCTACAGCGAAGCACTCGAACACGCGCAGACACGCATCGTCTACGGCAAGCCGATCGGCAAGTTCCAGATGGTGCAGAACAAGCTGGTCACGATGGCGAATGAGATCACGAAGGCGCAACTCCTGGCGCTGCGTCTCGGTCGCCTGAAGGAAGCCGGCAAGGCGCACCACACGCAGATCTCGCTCGCGAAGCGCAACAACGTGCACATGGCACTCGACGCGGCGCGCAACGCCCGCGACATGCTCGGCGCCAGTGGCATCACCGACGAGTACGTCAGCGGTCGTCACATGGCCAACCTCGAGTCGGTCATCACGTACGAGGGCACGCACGACATCCACATGCTGATCGTGGGGATGGAGTTGACGGGGTTGAACGCGCTCGGGAACGACTGAGCCGCGTGCTCCGCGCGCGGATTGGTCGTTCCCGAGTTCGTGTGCCTCACCCCCGTGAGTGGCGGGCCGTGAGCGGAGCTC
>JAJRPF010000037.1 GCA_024280885.1 Planctomycetota bacterium
ACTCCACCTCGCTACGCTCGGCTACGTCGCGACCAACGGTCCTCTTCTCCTTGCTCTCTGACATTCCTGCCTCCTCTCGGAGGCGGCCATAGAGCCCCTGCTACGCCATCGAAACAGGACAGACTTTTCGGTCACTAAACATGCACGCCGGTGACAGGCAGGACGACGACATCCACGATGATCGGGATCGCGATCACGCCGACGACGATCACTCCGATCTCTGCGGGTATCGCGCTCCTCCCCCCGAGGTTCTCTTGGTGCAGATCTGCGCCACCACGCGTGACGGTCTTGTTCACCTCCGGGTAGAAGTCGCGGCTGAGGCGGAAGCTCCATGCGTCCTGCGCCGACACACAACCGGCAACGACGCACGTGAACAGCAATGTCAGCGCGAGTGTCAGCGCGCGCGCGAGACGGGAGGCGTAGCTGCGACGCGCGCACGTGACGGACCGGCGCGACATGATCGCGTGGGCGGAGCCCTGCATGCATGTGCCTCCTCTCGCGGCTCGGCCGGCAGTCCGATGGTCGGCGCTCGCTCCGCCCCAGCGCGACCCATTCACGACGCCCCCCCCCCTGAACGGACCAAAGCTTCGATCTCTGCGTTGCGCCTGCGCGATGACGCTACTGGCCTTGACCTCGACGCTCTGTCCCCGTTCAGGACACGGCTCGCCGCGCCGACCATGGCCCCCGCGTGCATACCGTTCCTCGGTTTAGCGTCGTTCCTTCAGCGGGGCGGACTCCCCCTCATGAAGAGTCCGGGCTAGTGCGCCGACGCGGCGTGCGGCGACTCCTACTATCTGACTGCAGATCGTTCCCAGACGAGGACCGAACTTCCGAGAAGGCGTGTGCGCCCCCGGGGCGCCCTCCCCCCCGCCCCCCGCCCCCCGCCCACCCGATCACCGTCGCCGCACGCGCGCTCCGGACTCGGAAGCGATCCATCGGGTGCCGCGACGTGGACACGGCGCGCTTCTCAGCGAGGGGCGCTCTCCGCGGTGTCCACCACGACGTGACGCTTGGCACCGTCTGTGAGTTCGACTTCCTCGTGTGGCATGCCGTCAACGGAGATCGTGTAGTTCCCTGGTGGAAGCGGGCGAAACGTGTGCAGCCCACGTCCGTCGGTGAGGGCCTCGTCCTCGGTACCGGTCGCATCTATCCGCGTGACGGGGAACGGGGAGCGGGCGAGACTGCGCGCGCGATGCTCGAACGCGGCGCGATGCGAGCCCTCGTACGAGATCGAAACACGGGCGTCAGCGACGGGAGCGCCCCGCTTGCGGACATCGACGCGCAACCAGCCCGCCTTCACGACGACCAGTTGGACATCGGTCACGCGATCCACCCGCAACGACAACGGACGGGGTCCTCGCGTGAGGTATCCGGGAGCGAACGTGTCAACGTCATAGTCGCCCGCCGACACGTGGCCGCCGATCTCACCATTGATGATGAAGACGGTGCCACGCCCCCTCGCTTCGCCGTAGCGTGGGTCCAGGACCAGCGGGGCACGGAGGCGGACGCGGTGACCGTACTGATCGACAACCTGCCCCGTCACGCGCGCCAGCCGCGTCACTGCAAGTATCCCAACGTTCGTACGTTTCCCGAGTGCATCGGACGCGATCATCGCAGTTGCGACGACGGCGCCGCCGTCGGGAAGAGTCGCTGAGATTCGGAGCTCACCGGGCGCGCGCGGGAAGTCCGCGATGCGGAACGCTCGCGACGCCCGCTTGGTGAATCCCCAACGGCCGTCGCCCCACGGGCGACGATGGGTTGCGCGGTCCGGGTAGAACAGAATCCGCACATCTGTGGCACCGTCCATCGCCACCGGGCAGAAACCCTCCACCGTCGTGGAGTCAAGGAGGACGATCGTGGACTCGACATCGAAGCGAACCGGTAGCGAGTCGTCCTCGATGTAGCCCTTCTTCGTCACGCGTAGATTACTGAACGGAGCGCGGTCAGCGAACACGCTCAGGCCCCGCGCGTCGTCGCGCTCCGTGAGTCCGTCGAGTCGAAATCGGCCGTCCCGCCCGGTCGTCGCGACATGCCCGCTCCCGTGGGATATGCGGACGCCCGCGACTGCGTCGCCCTGCAGGTCCACAACGCGCCCCGCAAGCCATCGTTGGCCACCCGGTCGCAGTCTCACAGTGACCGCGCGCAAGTCCTGGTCCAGCCAGATCCCGTCCAGGCGTCCGGCTGCATGCCCGGCGGCGCGCGCGACGACCCTGTACTCGCCGACCGCGATCCCGGAGAGTGTCACGCGTCCGCCCTCGTCGGTCAGTGCGATCGGCGCTGCCGAGCGAGGGCGTCCCAAGGCGTCCGGTGCCGTCACCCAAACGCTCGCGTCGAAGACGGGTTCGCCGTCGGACGACATCACGGTGACGCGCAGCGACTTCTGCACGCGCAGACGTACCGTGACCTCGGACACAGGTGCGGCGCGCGTGAGCCGAACCGTCTCGGCCCGGGCGAAAACACCGTCGTGCAGCACCTGAATGTGGAGCGGCTCGTCCCACGGCAGCGTCGCGAGCACAGCCGCGCCGGAGACGTCGGTAGCCGCGCTGCGACGTCCAACATACGCCGTGGCACCCGATGCCGGTGCACCGTTGTCGTCCACAACGCGCACTGTCACGCGTCCACCCCGGGACAACTCGATACGAAACGGTACCGCGCCGGATCGGTCGGCAAGCGACGGGAGAGAAGCGGCCGCAGGGAGATAGCCAGCGGCGGTTGCGCGCAGTCCCGTGACCTTCGCGTCACCCCCAAAGGGGGATCGCTCGGGCGGGACGACCTGGAAGCGACCCGGACCGACTCGCTCCGAGCCGGGTCCGCTGAACGAGCCGTTGACGATCGTGAATGCGAGACGGGCCGCGGCAACTGGTGAGCCGCTCGCGTCATCGACGATCGTCACGTCAAGATACGGCGCCGGAACCTGCGGCGTTTCCGGGGCATCCGCACCGAGTACCGGATCACCGACGTTCTCTTGTTGGGCGACGCTTGAGCGCGCGCGTGCCGCGGCGCGCGTCGACGTCACCATCCGGACCAAACCGGACGCCAGCGCGGGGTCGCGCGGCGCGGGGTCGTCAGTTGCCACCACATTCCTAGACAACTCAAGTCCGCCCACATCCGACACCCCGCCCGCCTGTCCCGCGTCGGACGCCCACAGATACGCCAGCAATCCAAACACTCCGAGGGCGCACGTAACAGCCGTCAGCTTTCGCGCGACGGTCGGCGTTGCAGGCTCCCGCCCCAGCGACGCCAGAACCAGGATCGCTCCGCGACGCCGTTCCGGCTCGTCACCGATCAAATCGCTGCGCAGCCGTGCATGCGCGCGCTGTAAGCGCGAGTGGACCGTCGTCACCGGAACGCTCATCCGGGCGGCGATCTCTCGCGGAGGCAGATCGTCGAACCAGCGCAGGAGAACGGTGTCACGAAATGGCGGAGGCAGCTCCATCACGGCCGTCACGACACGTCGATGCGTCTCCGCGCGCGCCACCGTATCGGCGGTGGAGGGCGCGTGATCCCGACGCGCCGAGGCCCGCTCCCGACCGTTGCGACGATCCGCCGAACGGGCCGCATCCCGCCACGCGTTCCGGAGTACCGTCCCGAGCCAGGCGCGCGCCGACGCCGTCGCCTCCGGGGGATGTGCCAACGCGGCGAGCCACGTCTCCTGCTCCAGGTCCGCCGCGGCCGCCTCGTCCGCGACCAGACGACGCGCGAGAGTGCGTACCCAGGCGCGCTCCTCCAGGAGTTCCCCGATCCCACGAGTTGTCTCTTGCTGCATATGGGTGAAACGCCGCCGACCAACGATACTAGCCCCGCAGCACGACCTTCGCGGCACGCGGAGGGGCGTCGCGACATGCGGTGGTGAGATCACTACGCGGCCACGACACGATCTGCAGCCGCCGGTGGCCTTGGACGCCACTCACGGGGAACGACGTGCGGCCTCGATCGCGAGGAGGGCGCGCTTTCGAGAGACGCCCCAGCGGTAGCCTCCGAGTGCACCCGTCGCGCGGAGCACACGATGGCATGGGATGAGCACCGCGACGGGGTTCGATGCCACCGCACCAGCGACGGCTCGCGCGGACTTCGGACGGTCGATCCGCCGAGCCAGGTCGGAGTACGAGAGAGCGCAGCCCTCCGGCACCCGCAGTAGCGCACGCCAAACCTGCACCTGGAAGTTCGTGCCGCGAACGAAGAGCGCGAGCGGTCCCGTCGGCGCACGACGGCCGAAGACCGCGTCGACGATCGGGCGCGCGTCACCGGGGACGAACTCGGCGCGCGGAATGAGTGAACGGAAGTCGTCCCGGTCGTCAAGCGCAAGGTGACAGACGCCGCGCTCCGTCCATGCGACCGTGCATCGGCCCAGCGGTGACGGAGCGACGCCATGGCGTACGACGAGCCCCTCGCCGCGGCTCTTGAACTCACCCGGAGTCATCGCCTCCAATGTCACGAAGTGATCGTGAAGGCGGCCGGAACCGGAGAGCCCGGCGCCGAACGTCGCGTCCAGCACAGATGCCGACTCGGCGAGTAATCGCTTCGCCTCCAGGAGCGTCACATGCTGGAGAAAGCGCTTGGGCGAGAGTCCCGCATGCCTCTGGAATACACGCTGGAAGTGCGGCGCCGAAAGCCCCACGAGAGCGGCCACATCGGCGAGCAGGGGTTGTTCATCTGCGTGCTCGGTCAGGTATGCCGTCGCTCGTGCGACACGATCGAGATCGAGATCGGAGGCTGTGGAAGTCGTCACAGGCGCAAGCGTAGATGTCCTGCTCGGTGGGAGCGACCCGGATCTTGCGATGGACCGCGCCGCGCAGATCTGAACTTTCGCGGTGCTCCTTCGTTGAGCACCGTATGTCCCGGATCGTGCTCTCAGTGTGCCTGCTCGTCGCGTGCATTGCCACCGCAGCGGCGCTGTCTCGCCAAGCTCTCCGACTCGGCGTCGGCGACGAGCCTGTGCATGTGGACACCAAGAACCACATCAACAGCGGCGGGCGCTCCGCGAGCACATTCGACCGGACACGCGCCGGGGACGGCGGCTACGAGAGAGGAGCACGTCGTAGGACGCGGCGTCGGCGTGTCGCCCCCGACCGAACACGGCGGTACGGCACCATACGGGCGTCCGAGAATTCTCCTCTCCTGAGCTACCGAGTCGGCGGCCGTGCAGTCGAGTTGCCGACAAGGGTGCCGCCCGGCTCTGTCGTCGTCACGATCCACACCGCCGACGGACGTCGCATCGGCAACCTCTGCAACATCGGGACGGACGTGGAGCCCGGAGCGACTGAAACGATCCAGGCGGCGGAGTACCTCAAGATCGCGCGCCGATTGGCGACCCCAGTCACCTGCGGCTGCGCCCGCGACGCCAGTGTGAGCAGCGAGTGGCTCTCGCAACACCAATCACCCGACGGGCGCTGGCGGACGGACATCTGCGAGGGCGCGTGCGCGGCGCATGCATGCGGCGGAACGGTGGACGGGACCAACGACGTCGAAACGACGGCGCTCGCCGTGCTCGCGTACCTCGCGTGCGGACAGACACACCAGTCCGGCGAGGAGAAGGAGACCGTCAAGTCCGGGCTCCGTTTCCTCGAGCAGCGCGAGGCGCTCGCAGGAAGCGGCACGTTCGGCGACGGTCCTGATTCCCTCCGCGCGGACACGGTCGCCGCGCTCGCGATTACCGAAGCATACGCCGCCACGGGAAGCCGGCTCGTTCGCGGCCTCGCGCAGCGGTGCGTCGCGAATCTCATCGCACGCCGCGCACCCGGCGGCAGCTGGAAGTCGAACGCGAGCGACGCGGCGGCGGACATCGAGACTACGGTGTGGGCGGCGTTCGCACTGCGGTCCGCCGTCGCGGCCAGACTCGCTGTGCCAGACGGCACGCTGGAGCGGGTCCTGGACGATCTGCGTGCATTCGGCCCCCGCGCGAGCGCCACTCTTCGACAGTGCGCGATGCTCAGCGCCGCGCGCCTTCTGCTGAGGGAGAAGGCGGACGAGAGCACCGTTCTCGCCGCAGCACTCGAACGTCTGGCGACGGCGAACGAGCCCCGCTATTCCGGCGGTTTCGACCCGAAGCTCGCGTACTTCGGGACGCTTGCCACGCACTCAGCCGGTGGTAGCGTGTGGAAGCGCTGGAACAAGCGGGTGAAGATCGGGGTCATCGATCATCAGGACACGTCTGACAACCTCGCCCACCACGACCCTCGCGGGAGTTGGATACCGCGCCGCGACCCGCAGTTGGGCGAGAGCAGGGTTCGCACGACGACGTTTGCGATCCTGGCGCTCACGGTCTACTACCGCTACGGCCGCGTGTTCGGATCGGCGACGCGGCGCGCTCCCGCCTCGCCGAATTCCCTGCGCTGAGTGCGCGGAGAGACGGTGTTCCCTGGCGCTGAGCACGTCCGGCGCACGGGAGAGCCCACCCCCACGTCGCAAATTCCGCCCGGACTCTGCGGCGCCGACGCGGCATCATGGTGATCACGCGCAACGCGCGCGGCACGGGAGAACGAGCGATGACCGAACGCGCCATCAACGCAGCGCCCAACGAGGGACGTCCCACGCGTGTCGTATGCCGGCCGATACTCGGTGCTGCGTGCGTGCCGGGCACAAACTGTCCGGCGTCTCGTGCGGGGAGTCGCTGAGCAGTGGCAGGACGAGCCCCGCAGAGGACAATCCGAGGGTGGCGACGCTGGCTCTTCGCGCCCATTCCGGCAATCGTCTTCCTACTCGTTCTCGAGGGTGGCGCCTGGATCGGAGATGCAGTCACCGGCTATCGCGCCCAACTGCTTCGCGGGCTCGATGCCGTCGAGACGCACGTGCAGCCCGTCCGACCAACTGGCGACCTGCCGTGGCCGGCCCCCACTATCCACGTTCGGCGCACGGAACCCGATGGAACGCAAGAGGAACCATGGCGAATTGGCGGCATCGCGATTCCCGACTCGATTTCTCAGTTCATCGACGCACCGACGAGTCCCGAGAAGGTGCGCGCCGCGGGCGACCGGTCGGTGTTCGTCGTCGGCGGTTCCGCAGCGTTCGGGCATCCCTATCCGTTCAGATACGCCTTCCCGACACAACTCGGCGCACGGCTGCGGAAGCGCGGACACGTCGTTCTGAACGCCGCACAGTCGGGCTGGTCGAGCGCGCGCGTGACCGACGTCGTCAAACGGATAGCCGATCACTACGACCCGGACGTTGTCATCGTCATGTGCGGGAACAACGAGTGGTTTCACTGGACGCCGCCGCACCAGCCCTGGGGTGACGGTATGGACGTCGAGAGCATGCGAGCGTGGTCAACAAGTCGCGCCGTTGCGCTCCTTCACTACTGGTCAGTGCGGCGTGGGATCGCGCGAATGGACGACGTGCGCGCTGCTCGGCTGGAGTTCGCCGAGCATCGAGAGTTGACCGGGGTCGCGTTCGCGCTCGAGCATCCGATGGAACGCTACCTCGACTTCGACGCGCAAGCGTGGCTTCAGACGAAGAGGCACTTCTTGGACGTGTTCGAAGACAATCTGGTCACGATGGTCCGGTCTGCGCGGGACGCCGGGGCCCGCGTGATTCTGGTGACGATCCCGTTCAAGCATCGCCTCTCGCCTGCTTGGAAGCACCCTCAGCCAGAATCGTTCATTCCGGAACACACAGCGGCCGTCCGCGCGGCTGTCGCCCAGGCGGGCGCTGAGTATCGGTCGGGACAGAACGTTGCATGCCTGGCGACCACCGCGGCGGCGCTCGCCCTTGACCCGCATCCGCCGATCCTGCACGCGCTGCGCGGAGAAGCCCTCATGCAACTCGGTCGCAACGCTGAAGCCGAGACGGCGTTCGCACAATGCCGCGAGCAGATGGTCGGCAACCTCGGGGCACGTCTCAGTATCAATGACCGCATTCGCTCCGTCGCCGCCTCCTGGAACACCGACCTGGTGGACGCAGCGCGGCTCTTCGACGCACGGCAACATGCGCTCGGCGGGTGGTTCAATCGCGACCTCATTCACGACGACAGTCATCCGACACCCGAGGGCCATCGTGTCCTCGCCGACGCGCTCGCGCAGCGTCTATCGTCGGAGTAGGTGGAGTGACTCCGGAGCCCGACAGGTGCGGGACCATGCGATCCGAAACGGCCGATCGCCGGTTGAAATGAACGCGCACGCGATGAGACGATGTGCCAGTGCGTCACACACCCACGACAACCGGAGGCTCGCGATGGACTTCTTCGATTTTATGTTCCCCGAACAGGCCGAGGCGACGCATCTACGCAGCATCTCGAACCAACTCCGTTCGAATGCCTTGGCGCGCAACCGGAACGCTCGCTCGGCGGGTCAAGCGGCGGCCGGGACGACGGCCGAGCTTGAGGAGTTGCAGGGCGACGTGCGCTTCCTGAGCATGGTGCTACTCGCGGTCGTCAAGCGCCTCTCCGAGGAAGAGACTCTCTCGGTCGCGGATCTCGCCGATCTCTTCGACGAGATCGACGGACTCGACGGCACGGCCGACGGCGGACTCGACGTCAACGTTCTGCGCGGAGCGCTGGGAGCCGTCCGCGCGGCCGAAGCTCCCGAGCCGGACGAACCGGACACTGCGGACGAGCCGGCAAATCAGGCACGCCGGGCGCCCGTGTCCTCGCGCCGGCGCTTGCGGCGCCACCGCGGCACGCGCAAGTGATCCCCGAGTGACCGAGCGACCGATTGGGTCGCCGATGAGAGCCCGCGAATGATCCGAAGTACGCCGAGAATGTCCGGACTCCGTATCGCTGCTACTCTCGGCTTGTGATCAACATCGACGTCGACGGTCTGTGCGACCCGGTCTCCGAACTGCTGCGATGCGTCGGCCGGGAGGAACTCCTACCGCGCTACGAGAGTCTCGACTCCAGCCCCCGAATGAAATCGCCGGGCGAGGTGGTCACGGACGCGGATCTCTCCGCGGAGGCAGCGCTGACGGACGAGCTGCGCGCGCTCACGCCGAACGCCGAGATCGTCGGAGAAGAGGGCGCATCTGCCGACCCCAGCCTGCTCCGGGGTCTGGACCGGCACGAGTGGGTGTGGATCGTTGATCCGCTGGACGGCACGCGGCACTTCGCAGAAGGCGTGGGTCCGTTCGGATCGATGGTGGCGCTACTGCGCCTGGGGGTATGCGAGGCCGCGTGGATTCACCTGCCCCTGACAGGCGAGATGGCGTACGCGCGTCGCGGCGGAGGCGCGTTCCTGAACGGTGAACGCATCTCGATCCCCCCGCCGCCGCGACAGGAGGCACTGCGCGGTGGACTGCTCACGCGCTTCTTCCCGGAGCCGTTGAAATCGCGAGCGGAGTCATCTCGAGCGTTCGAACGGACGGAAGGCGCGCACGGATGCGCCGCGCGCCGCTACGTCGATCTGTTGACGGGAAGAGAGCACTTCTCCGCGTACTGGAGAACGCTGCCATGGGATCACGCCCCCGGCGCGCTCATCGTGCAGGAAGCGGGTGGCGTCGCCCGACGCTTCAACGGCGACACGTTCCGCGCAGGAGACGTCGACGCAACGAGTTTGCTGGTCGCGTCAGACACCGCAACGTGGGACCTCGTCCGCGCGCGCGCACTCGGTGCGTAGAACCCGCGCCGATTCGCAGACCACGCGGCATATTCCGCCCGCTCAACACGGCGCAGACGCGGTATCGCGGGGATCGCGCGCCATGGGCGCGGTACCGCCCACCGCACCTATCACCTGAGAAAGGCCGCCTTCGTGAACTTCGCCGATCGGCTTCGCAGCCCCGTTTCCGACGAGAGCCTCATCCCATCTTGCGAACGACTCCACTCTGAGTGGCCGTATGGACCACCGGCCACGGCTGGTGTGGGTAGACTTGCGGGACGGAGGTGACAGATGCACGGACGGAGTCTCGGAGCGGGAGTTGCAGTCGCGATCGCGTTGATGGCCGGCGCCGCGATTGCGATGTTCGCGCGGCTGCCGAAGGCTCCGGTCAAGCGCCTGCTCACGAACATCGAGCGCGAACTCGAGGACGCCCCCAAGGATCCGCACCTGCTCTACCTCGCCGGCCGGACGCACGCGCTGGCGTACGCGCAGGGAGAGGACGCGCAGGCGCGCACTCGGCCCGCGTATGAGGAGTCGGGCACACCAGAGCTGCCCACGTTCGGGACGCGCAAGTACGACCTTCTGCGCTTCAATGGCGAGGCAGACGCTGCGCGCCGTGGCCACCTCCGCGACGGCATCCGGCTCCTGCGTCGCGCGGCCGAGTTCGCAAGCGCGCCCGACGATCCGCGCGAGCGCGACGAGCGACCGCTGCTCCACCTCGGTCTTGCGTGGCTGCTCGACGACGGCAGTCGCTTCGCGCCGCAGCTCGGCCACCTTCTGGATCCCGCGCCGAAGTCCGACCTGGACGCGGCGGAGCGCACGCGCATCGACGCGCTCGTCACGAGTCTTGCGGCGGAGAAAAGGTCCGAGAGCGATCGGGCGTTCGACGCACTGCGGGCGGACCTGGGCCGCGCCTGGCCGCTCCTCGTCGCCCGTCGGGAGTCCGATGACTCGGCCATCCGAGAGCGCGTCGCGCACCTGCTCACGCGATGGTGGCAGGATCAGGCGCTCGAGGCCTACCGTGCGGCGTATGACCTGGCGAAGGACGGCGACGTCCGGAAGGGCGTCAGTAACTTCCATGGGACGTTCACCATCTCCCGCGAGGCGGGCAAGGCGATCCTCCGTCTGCTCGACGGGTGTGCGCAGACCGAGGCCACCGAGGCCGAGCGCAAGCGGATCGAGGACCACCTCCGGGCCCTTGACGGCCGAGGCTTCGCGATCACACCTGTGATCTTCCCGGTCGCACGACCGGTGCCTCTCGCCGATCTTCTCCCTGCCGGCCGGACGGCGCGCTTCGATCTCGTCGGCGACGGCATCTCGCGGCTCTGGCCGTGGCCGTCGGCGGACGCCGCGTTCCTCGTCTGGCTTCCGTCTCCGGACGCCGGCGTGCCGTCCGGTCGGCGTCTCTTCGGTTCGCGCACGTGGTGGATCTTCTGGCTCGACGGCTACGAGCCGCTCTCGATGTTGGACGACAACGCCGACGGGCGGCTGGCGCGCGAGGAACTCGATGGGATCGGTGTGTGGCGCGATCTCGATGGCGACGGTGTGAGTGCACCCGACGAGGTCACCACCGCCGCAGATTTTGGGGTGCGCTGGATCGCAGTCGCAGCGACGCGCACGGAAGACGGCGTGCCCGCGACCGATGCCGGCATCGGCCTATCCGACGGTTCGACGCGTCCGACGTACGACTGGACGCCCACATCCCTCCCTGAGCCCGAGCCGCGACGGTGAGTGCCGATCGCGACGGCGGCGGCATTCGGTGGAATCTGGGAGAGCCGGAACGGAGCAACTTGCTGCAGCCGCGCACAGCCGCAACGGACTGAAGCGCGAGACGACCGAGAGTTGCATCGAGCGCTCCGCTGGGGAAGTCGACGAGCCTGGCCCGGTGCATCGGGTGGCACGGCGGGGAGCGCAGCCGGGCTCGCGGTGTACCGAGAAGGCCCCAGCCACAAACCTCGGTCATGACGCGGCGTCGTCCGAGTCAACCCTGTCGACGCATGCCACTGTCGCCCGCGCATCGCGTCGCTGTATGGTGATCGGCCGCGACACGGAATCCGAACGCATGATCCATCGCGACAACCGGACTCGGAAGGGCGCGTCGCCATGAAGCCAACGCGGACAAGCCAACAATGGCTGCTCGCATTCAACCTGTCGCTGATTGGCTTTGCCTCGGTGATGGAGTTCCGCGGCAGCCCGGTGCCCGCGGTGTCGCTTCTGGTCGTCGCGGTCGGCTCTCTGCTATGGCAGGGCGGTCTTTATCTGCGCGACTTGCGGTGCGGCGACCAATTCGACGTCGTGCCGAGCATCAAGAAGCCGCACTACTATCAGATCGCCTTCCAGGGAAGCGTCTTCGTCTACTGGTCGCTCTACTGGGACCCGGTGACGGCGTGGGCGCCCTTGATCCTGGCTCAGGTCGCGTTCGCATATGTGTTCGAAGCGCTGCTGTCGTGGTCCCGTCACAAGACGTGGAGGTTGGGGTTCGGCCCATGGCCCATCGTCGGAAGCATCAACCTGTTCTTCTGGTTCAAGGAGGACTTCTTCTACCTGCAACTGCTGCTGATCGCGGGCACGCAGCTGACCAAGGAGTTGGTCACCTGGAAACGCGACGGTCGGACGACGCACATCTTCAATCCGTCCGGCATCGTCGTGGCCATCGCGGGGCTGAGCATCATGCTGACCGGCCGCATCGACATGGCGGTCGGCCTGGACCTGATCCACTCGTTCAGCTTCGCCCCTAACTTCTTCGAAGTCTTGCTGCTCGTGGGGCTGGCCGTGCAGCTCTGTTTCTCGACAACGCTGATCACACTCGGAGCGGCGCTCTCGCTCAGCCTGATCTACTTCGGCCTCAAGCCGTTGGGGCTGGCGCCGTTCGCTCCATTTGACACGTCCGTCCTGATCGGACTCACGCTGCTGGCCACCGATCCGCAGACTTCGTCGAGCAACAGGGTTGGGAAGTTCCTCTTCGGCCTGAGCTATGGGCTGGCGATCTTCATGGTGTACGCATGGCTGAGGTCGCTGCAACAGCCCGCGTTCTTCGACAAGATCTTCGCGGTCGTCGTGGTCAACCTGCTCGTGAAGCACTTCGACGTGGCCGGAAACTGGATCTCTGACCGTGTCTCAAGCATGCGCCGGACCACACGAGTGTTGGGCAATCGGTTCCTGCATATCGCGGCCTACGCTCTCCTGTTCGTGGCGATCCTGCCGACCCTGAAGGCGCGCAACGACGGTTTCGTGGATCCGTTTCCGCCCCATCTCCTCAGCCCTTCGCGGTCGAATTGGGACTTGTATGCCAAGTCGCTCGACATCGGCAACCGCTACCCCGATGTTCGCAAACCGTTCGGCTTCTGGGCCGAGTACATTCACTTCGACGAGCATGCGGCGTTGCAACGCGATGACGCGCAGGTCCACGTCCGCCTCGCACGGGTGCTGCACTCGATCGGCGCCTACGAATTGGCGATCGAGCGACTTGAGCGAGCTGCCAAGAAGGACCCAAAGTACGCACCGCTTCTCGCCGAGGCGAGGGCCGAGGCGAAGGCCGACGCGAGTCGCTGATCGACTGATCGACTGATCGATCACGTCGAGATGCCGCAGGATGGCGACAACGACCGTGGGGCGACTTCCGGATCCGACCTCCGTCGCCCTTCGACGGGCACTGGGCGTTCCCAAAGGAGCTTATCTCCGCCCACGACGTACGACCTCGCGTCCACGACGACAGTTTCCTGGGGGTGACGACGGATTGAGTCTCGAGTGCGCGCAAGTGGTCGCGCCGATTGCGATACGTCATCTCGGGCTCACGCGCCCAAGCCGCACCCATCGACTCGTGCTCAAGACGTCGTCAGGTGTATAGAGAGTCGGGCTTTCGGGGATTGGGTTCACCGCCAGGGTCGCCGCAAGCCCGAGCGCAAGTTCCGGTTGCACGCGCCCGACTCCAACGATCGAGCCGGAATCGTAAAAGCGAGCGCCCGGGACAGGATGCGCATCGCTTGGCGAGCGCCATACACGGAGAGGGGCGTCTCGTCTCTCCCACAAGATCGCTGGCGATTCGTTCAAGAGCGCTCGTGCACTGGTGAGTCCTAGTCTGCGCTCCTCGGCGTGGTCGAATACGTCCCTGCCCGGGCGCTCGGGAGTCGGCTCTGCATCGCTGGCAGTGTTCATGTCGCGCCGTGCGTCGACTTCGACCGGGGGATGGTGCCAGACCAACCAGAGCGCAGCCGTGACGGTCGCTGCGATCACCGCGACTCCCGTCGACCACGCGGGCTTCCAGTTGCGGCTTCCCGGGTCGTCAGACATGGACGTGCGATGCTGTTCTCATGAGCGCGGAACACTCTACTCGGCTCCCCATCACCTGAGAGTCACGGCGTCGAACCATGACCAATAGTCGCGGCCGGGCGCTGTTCCATGCGGCACGGATCACCGACCATCGAGGACGACATCCACGCTGGTCGTGCGATCCGGTTCGACGCGCACGTCGACGTCACGAGGCCCGAATCCCTTCGCCGTGACGGACAACCGATATGTCCCGGGCACCAGCAGACGCCTCAGCAACGCGGGAGCGTCTCCGGGCAGATCGGGGCCGACGCGGATGGAACCCGCCGAACGCGAGAGAAAGAAGACCGGCACACTCGCGCCGCTCGCATCGAAGAGCTCGCAACTCGCCGCCACGAATTCGCCTTCCGCATCGCGTGCAGAGATCTTCAGCCAACCACCGAGTTGGACTTCGTAGCTGCGTTCTGACGCTCGCCCAGCCGCAAGAACGACCTCATCTTGGATCGAGAGATAACGATCAGCGGTGGCGTCGGCGTCGGCGTCGGCACGCACTATCCATCCACCCGAGCCCTCCGGATGAATCGTCACCGTGTGGCGTCCGACTGAGAGTCCATCGACGACGAACCGCCCGTCCTCGGCCTCGAATTCGCCGGAGACTCCGGCGGGATATCCGATCGATGTCCCGCCCAGCTCGACGTCCATGGCTGTCCGCTCACGATCGCCCGCGGCGATCGGAGCGACCGAGATCTTCGCACGGTGGACGCTGGAGCCGTCCCTTCGGCGCAAGTGAACGACCAATGACGATACCGCGGACGGCGGGCGACGGAAGTCGGCGCTCGCGACTGTCCGCGACTGTGCCGCGCCAGTGGTCACGACCACGGCCCTCGTCGTACAGCCCTCGATTGACAGCAGCACGGAGTACTCCGTGTTCGGGCGTGCCGCGACCGTGACGGAATCGGTTCCGGAAGGCGACCAGAACGTGACCTCCGAGCCGTCACGCGTCGCGGCTCTCCATTCCGTGGACGGCATCCCCTCCAGCGTCGCGGAGAACTCGAGCAGCGCGCCGCGCAGATCCAGGGTCAAGTCAGCGTCGCCGTGACGCCACCGCACGATGCGGTCACGGATCAGATCCGCTGTGGCACGCACTCCATCGCTCGCGAAACTGACCGACGCGTCGGCCCCACGCCTCGGAACGCTGTACCCGACTGCAACGCGATGATCCGCTCGCGACAACCCTCGTATGGTGAACGCGCCATCGTGCTCCACGACGCCTTGGACTCCGCAGCGCCGCACCGTGTTCGCGGTGACAAGCACCTCCTCTGCAGGCACATCGACGTTGCGACCGGCACGTCGCAGCCGTCCCGCGCTGACGCGAACGTACTGGCCATCGATATCGGGAGTCGCCGCCACGTGCCGCATGTACTTCTGCATCCCCGGGTCGGCGAGGATCGTTCCCGTGAGAAGAACCGACGACTCGAGGCGCACCGTGCTGAGCGAGCGTTCGGAACCGACCGGTGCCGCCCCATGTACGACACCTGGCTGCAGACGACGGTCGAAGGGAACGACCAGCAGTGCATGGGGCGTGTCCGGTACGACGTGCAATCGATAGCGTCCGTCTTCGTCGACCCAGGCGGAGTCACTGGGAGCGGCTCCCAAACGGCCGCCGAAGACGCGATAGGCCAGAACACGAACCGGGACGTCGGCGGGACGCTCGATCGTGCCCACCAGATAGCCGGCGGGGACGAGCGTCACGTCGATGTCGGCTCCCGGCGTGCCCGCAGGCGAACGAGCATTCCAATCGACGACCACGGTGACGGGCACATGCGCCGCACCGCGGACTGTCACGAGCACCTCGCCGAGACTTGCCATGTCTTCCGTTGACGGGAGATCGATGGTGCTCACGGACTCGGTCACGTCGGTCGCGAGCAATGCACGCGCTTCCATCTCCGGCGCGAACCTCCCCGACACCTGCACGCGATATGACGCTGCGGTCGAACTCGTGGTGCCGAGTAGTGGGTCGCGGATGCGCAACACGATCCGTCGCGAAGGCGTGGCACCTGGAACGTGCGCCGCCGGAACCGTGGGGCGGGCGTCTTGCACCTCCGCATCCGCCGTGTCTGCTACGACCGAAGCGTTCGCGCGAGTCCGCCGGCGCGGACGGTCGGCACGTGACGCGTCGACGGCTCCGCTCGTACTCGAGTCGATCGCGTCATCCGCGCCGAACGAGAACGCGACGATGGCGACCGCGACGGCCATCGAGCACGCGGCGAGACCTCGTGCGGCGACGCGTCCCCAACGTCCCGAGATGGAGAGACCGCTGGTCTGCGACGTGCCGGGAGTCGCCGACGCGGGACGAAGTTCCCCGGCGGCGATCGGTGCGAGCGCGTAACGCCATTCGCGGTCGTCTCCCGCGTGCGCCCCGTCGAGCGACGTACGCAACATGGAGAGTGCGCGTCGTGTGCGCGTGCGCACCGTCTCGACCGGCACGCTCATACGCCCGGAGACCTCGGCGAGAGTCAGCTCTTCGAGGAAGCGCAGTAGCACCGTCGTGCGGTACGGTTCCGACAGCGCCAGCACGTGCTTCGAGACGAGGCGCTGGAGTTCGGCACGCTCCACGACATCGTGCTCTTCCTCGTGCGGCTCCGACCGTGCGGCGGCGGACTCACGTGCGATCCGGCGTGTGTCGCGCCGGTGCCGTTCGCGCAGGGCATTCTTCATGACCGTCCGAAACCAGCCCTTCGCCGCCCTGCTGTCTCGCGGAGGCCGCCGCAGCGCGGCAAGCCACGTCTCTTGGACCAGGTCGTCGGCACAAGCGGGATCATCGATCAGCCGCGAGGCCAGTGCGCGCAGCCATCGCTGGTGACGAAGAAGATCTTCCAGGTTTGCGGAGCGCGGGGTGTCGGTCATGCCTGACCACCTAGATGACGCCGGACGAGCAAGTGGTTCAAGCTACGTGGGATTCTCGCGGAAAGGCGCCTGTCAGACAAAGACGGAACCGTCTCCCCGCGCAGGATCGAACGCGCGCCGCGGCGGCGATCACCGGGTGGCGGAGAGATGCGACGTCCCGCGCGAAGATCACAAGATCGTGATCAGTTCGGCCAGCGCCGGCAGTCTTCCGAGCGTGCGATAGTTGAGGTCGCGAAGGACGCGCGCAAGCGCGGGGACGTTGCGGCGTTCCGCAATGCGTCCGAGAGCGACCACGGCGAACGCGCGCGTCAGGCGATCGTGGCGCGTTTCCACATCGCGAGCGATCTCGACCAGCGGTGCAACGGCGCACTCGTCCCGCCTGTGACCGAGCGCAAGAGCCGCTGAGCCCGAAGCGTAAGCCGGGCTCTCTTCGTCACAGAGAACAGCGATCAGGTCCGTCACCAGCTCGTCGCCATCGAGCAGGCCGGCGGCAAGCGTTGCCTGGATTCGTAGAGAAGGAGCGTTCAGCTCCCCCATCGCCTGCCGCACCGCCGACTGCGCCGAGGGGGCGCCGATCATCGCGAGACCGAGCGCCGCGTAACCCCGCAATCCTGGATCGGCGTCAGGATCGCGGAGTACATCGAGTAGGCCGGGAACGGCCCTCCGGTCCTTCGCAATCCCCTGCGCGACGGCAAGCGCACTCCGCTGCCGAGGGTCCTCGACCCCAATACTCTCGAAGACCTTGCGCAATGGCCCGCAGACGTTCGCTTCGTCGGCATCCCGTTCGCCGGTCGAGAGTGCGAGCGCGAGTGCGGCGAACGGGCGCGCCTCGTTGTTGCGTTCACCGGGTGCGAGCCGCGCGCGCAGGATTCGCCCGATCTGCTTGCGGATCTTGGTTGCAGTCCCCGCGTCTGCCGCCGCGCGCCCGAGCGCGACCAGTGCGAGAGAGCGTACGAAGGCGCGTGGGTCGTCTCGCTGAACGCGCATCAACTTGTGCAGGACCTCACGTTGAAGCGGCTCCTGGCAGCGCGGGAGGATACGCCCCAACGCGGGGACTGCGCTACGAGGTATGGGGATCGCAGCCCGACGCAGTTTGCCCGGGCTCAGTGTCTTGATGAGGACGGCGACGACGTCATCGCCCTCGCCCTCGCTTCCGGCCGACCGGGGTAATCCAATCCGACCGAGAGCATCCACGACGAACGAGGTCTCGATGTCCGAGAGTGCAACGGAATCCGCCGCCGGCGTGCGGCCGTGCTCGAGCATGTGGAGCAGCACGGGCACGGTGCCGACGTCGCCTCTCATGCCGATCGCCAAGAGCACGGCCGGCTTCGTGTCAAGCGTCGGTTCGACGCGCGCGAGCACGTCGAGAAACACCTCGATCGTGTGGTCGTCGAGGGCTTTGCCCTGCGCGAGGAGTCCGAGAGCAACGGCCGCAAACTGTCGCACGAAATCGCTGCGGCGGCTGTCGTCGGCCAGAAGGCCGAGCAGCGCGTTGCGCACCTCGGGCGTGTCGTTTCCGAGGATGCCGAGGGCGAGAGTGGCGGACTCGCGCACGGTGCGGTGTGCGGCGCCATCGTCCCCCGCCCCCGACTGTGCGAGTCGGAGGAGCATTGCAATCTGGGTGTCGTCACCGATCTTCGCCAGTCCGAGGATCGCTGCGGCGCGGATCTCGAAATCGAGCGTCTCGTCGTCCGCCAGCTCTCGGAGTGCCGGCACGATGATCCCATTCATGGACGCGGACGACAGAGTACCGTCCGTGCTCGTCCGCACGTCCCGTCCGAGCACGCGCACCACCGTGCCCGACCGATCCTCGCCGACCGGGAACCGGCGCCGATCAAGGACAATGGCGTCCTTGTTGACGTTCCACCAGAACGTCCAGTCGCGATAGTCCAGGAACCGCGACCATCTGCTGCGGTGAAGCTCTGAGGGATCGTACAGCGGCAGAGAAGGCAACGGTTCGGGTCCGTCTCGGGCCCGGCCATGACCGGTCGGTCCGGTCGGTCCGGTCGGCGCAGCGCCAGACTCCGGTCGCGTCGTTCCTCTTCTGTCGCGTGGGGGAACCGGATCGTTCGGCTCACGACAGTCGGGTCGCACGAAGTCGGCCGGGCCTCGGTAGGCGCCACCGTGTGCACTCGCTCCGGTGTTCGGACCCAGCGTCGCCACAAGGGCGGTCAGCATGATCAGTCGTGCGCGCATTGGCTTCGGCTCCTGCAAGGCGGGCCGAGCCCGCCGCAGCCGATCCCCGCAATGACAATGCCGCCGGTGCCGGGCTCGGCGACCGCAGCCGAGCGACCGCACCGTCACCAGCAGGGAACGCGACGCACTCGCCGGTGGATACGAGGGGCAACGGGCGGAGTTCCGGCGCAACGGGATGCAGTGCCAAGTTCACCGGCAACGTACGCGGTCTCTCCGTCGAAGGGGATGACGTCGAGCGTCTCCCGGCGCCGGGATTCGCGACACGCGTCGGCGGCACGCCCCATCCGGTGAGGCGCCCCTGGACCTCCGGATACCGGGCATCGAACCCGGAGCCGAATGACGACCATCGCTGGCGACTTGGCAGCTTGACTACTCGCGGGTGAGAAGAACGAGCCCGGCGCGGAACTCCCGGTGGAAACGAGCCCCTACGATCACGCTGGCGAGGTGGGCGCAGCTCGACGCACGGTGCACGGTGGAGTGCGTACCCGCAACATGCCGCCCCCACTCTCGCGGCTTCCAATCAGCGCACGCCGAGGAGTTCCATGTCGAAGACCAGGTCCGTGTTCGCTGCGATCGCGCCGAACGACCCGCGGCTGCCGTAAGCCAACGGCGATGGGATGGTTGCTGTCCATCGGTCTCCGACATGCATGCGCTCGATGACGAGATGCCAGCCCTTGATGATGCCGTCGTCGCCGAGCTCGAACTCGAACGGGGCGCCGCGGTTGCGCGAGTTGTCGAACTCCTTGCCGTCCAGGAACGTGCCTATGTAGTGCAGCTTCACGGTCTCCCCCGCGCTGGGCTGGCGACCGTCGCCCTTGACGGCCACAGCAACTTTGATAGGCGGGACGCCTTCGCGGCCCGATGGGATCGTGAACGCGCTGCCCGCCGCGGGCGTCGGAGGAGCGGTAGCGGCGTCGTAGTCGGAGATCCGCGAGTCCGAGCAGCCACCGCAACCGAAGAGCAGGGAAGCCAAGCCGAGAATCGCGAGGCAACGCCGCGGCTGCGCGCCGGGGCGCGGCGAGTGATCGGAACGTCGGCTGGGTGCCCGGGCGTCACCGACATGGCGCGGGCAGGCTGAGATGCTGGTGTGTGTGGCCATCCGGGTTTTCTGTCCTCCATCGGGGACCATAGCAGCGGGCGCCGCCAATCCCCGTCATCCCTGGCTGCACCGACGCCGCGCGCTCGCCCCCGGCGCCGCGCGGCGAGCGAACCGTTTGCGCATCCGCGCGAGGTGCTCACGAGGTACTCACGAGGTACTCAAGCGCCACCCAACTTCGCCGGCGCTCCCCGCCGAAGTCTGGATCGACCCGCCTGCGCGAGGGGTTGCGGCCCGGAGAGTGAGCGGCCTCAACGCAGTTCACTCAACCCGAAGACCGGATGTCTCCGTCTCGTTGACACGTCCCGGTAGACTGCTGGACATGCGGTCCGCTGGGGCTCTCCTGATGCTGGTGATCGTGCTCGCGGCCTGCGGTGACGAGCGCGCGGCGCAGACGCGTGAACGGACCAAGCCTGCGCGACGCACGCGGCTCCACGCCAACGCGCTCGTCGCGCAGGCGCCGTCACTGGCCACACGACTGCCGGCGCCGCGCGAGATCACGTTTCAGGGCACGTCGCTCGCGGACTGGGCCGAGCGGCTCGACGAGTACGACGTCGAGGGGGCCGCGGATGCGCGTCGGCGGCTCGAAGGATTGTCGGAGGACGATCTCCGGGCGACGCTGTCGCTGGCATTCCAGAGCGTGTTGGGGATCGACTCGGACGCCGACACGTACAGCGCGGAAATCGTCGTTCAGGCGCTTGTGCAGCGTCTCGTGCCGGACCTCGTCGCGCTCTCGCGTCACGAGTTGCCTGACGTGCGGTGGCAAGCCATCGAACTCCTCGCCTACGCCATCGATACGCCCGGGATCCAGGACGCTGCGCGCTCGGCCATCCTCGACGCGTATGACGACGAGGACGTGATCGCGATCGCGGACGAGACGTTCTCGCAGGGCATGTTCACGGAGCCGACACCTGCGTGGGCCGTACCGCGACTCGTCGCCTATCTCGACTCGGACCGCGCAACGACGCGGAACACCGCGGCCGTTCGACTCGGCTACGCGAGACACCTGACTTTCGAGCAAATCGCGAAGCTCGTCTCGCTGCTGGGGCACGAGGACGAGGACACCGTTGAGTCCGCGTACGACGCATGCGTAGGCCAGGACCACCGTGCGCTGCCCGCGCTCCTCGACGCGCTCGACGCCGAGTCTGTGCCGTTCCGAGTCGCGATCGCCGAGACGCTCGGTGGGCTGACCATCACCGATGAGCGCAAGACCGCGGCGCTGATCCCGCTCCTCGGCGACCCGAGTCCCGACGTCCGCGGGGCCGCGGCGTACGCTCTCCGCGAGACCGAGGGAGTCGTGAACGCCATCCCGCGACTGATCGCGATGCTCCGATCTGATGAGCCGCTGGACCGAGCTCCCGCGGCGGCAGCCCTGACGCTGGCCGGGTACCACGGCGGCGACATTACCGCAGCTCTCGACGACCTCGCCGCGGGGGCGAAGGACATGGAGGACGTCGACCTGCGAACCAACGCACTCGAAGCCCTCGCCTACGCAGGCCCGCGGACGGAGATCGCGGTCAACGCGCTGCTGGAGGGCCTCGTCGACGACCCGCGAGTGGAAGCGCTCGCGACGCTACGCGAGATCGGGAGTGAGTTTGTCCTGCGGGTCGCGCCGTCGGCGCCGGACGCATTCGTCGAGTTGCTCGGCGACTCCGACCACGAGATCCGCCGCTCCGCCGCGCACACGCTCGAAGGCTACGTCGGAACGCGGCCTGAATTCGTCACGGCGTTGATCGAAGCATTCACCGACGAGAATCGTAGTGTGCGCCGCGCCGCGCTACGTGCGCTCGGGGAGTGTAAGACGTCGATCGAGCGCGTGCTGCCCATCGTCTGCTCCGTCTTCGATGTCGACAACAACGCGGCTCTCATCCCCGACGCACTCTACACGCTCGAGGCGCTCGGCACGTCGGCGGCGCCGGCACTGGACGATCTCGCTGTGATGGTTCACGCGGGTCGCGCGAGCGACGACTACCAGATTGCGGAGGCGCTTCCGCGCGCTCTCGTCGCGGTCGACGCGTCCGGCGAGCGCTCCGGACCGCTGCTCATCGCGATCTTCGAGCAAGACCCTTCGTACGCGGGCACGCATGCCATCGCCGCCCTGAGCAAGATCCCCCCCACCGAGACGACGTTCGCTGCGCTCGTCGGCGCAGTCGACCGCGCCGAGTGGAACTACTTCGTGACAAGTGCGGTGCGCAACGTGCTCGTCGCGTACGGCGACGCCAGTGTCCCAATTGTCCTGCAGGCGCTCGCCCACGCGAATCCTCACGTTCGCCGGGCGATGGTCTATGTCATCCCCGACGTTCCGCTCCCGGACAAGCGCATCGTCAGCCTGGTGATCCGCGGGCTCGACGACCCGGACGCCGGCGTGCGCAGCGATGCCGCAATGGCGCTCGCGGACATGGGCGAGCGTGCCGCATCCGCCGCCGCGGAACTGAGCGTCGCGATTGGCGATCGCGACGAAGGCGTCCGGATCGAAGCGGCGCGAGCGCTCCACGCAACGACGGGGAACACGGCCGCCGCCGTCCCCATCCTGGTCGCGGCACTCGACTCCGAAGAGTACGCATTCTCCGCCATCTCCGCGCTGGGACTCCTCAAGCACGACGCGCGACGCGCCGTCCCCGCGCTCATCCGCGCCGTGGAACGTTGGTGCGACGACGACTTTCAGATGATGGCGCTCGCGGATGCGTTCACGGAGATCGGGACGGAGACCCCGGAGGTCGCCGCCGCGTTCGAGCGCGCACTGACACGCCTGTTGCGCCGCCCGCCGGATCCGCCGAGTTGCATCGTCTCCGAAGGGCCAGAGGTGATCCCGCGCATGGTGTTGCTACTTGGAGTCCTGGGCTACGCATCTTCGAAGACCGTCCTGTCGGAGGTCGCCGATCACCGCGGAGGCGCGTACCGCCAAGCCGCGCAGGACGCTCTGGCGAAGCTCCGGTCCACGCAAGACTGACCCGCCCGCTGGCGGACGTTGGTGACGCTCTGCGACGGGCGGTGCGACAGGCGCAGAGGGGACGTCTCGCGTCACTCCTCCGGAAGCGCGAAGCCGTCCTCAGAGAGTACTCGCGGCAAACCGCGCAACGACTCTTCGTTGCTCATGCGACATCCGCGACGCCACGTTCGATGAAGCGCGCCGGCGGCGGGTGAAGCGCTACACTGCAAGCCAAGACCCGAGTGACGCGGAGGGATCAACATGGCGACCGAGATCGGCACGCTCCACGTTCGGCGCAGTGGCCTCATCGCCGCGTCGCCTGCGCGCGTCTGGGAGGAGTTCACGACGTTCGAGCGACTGAGTGCGTGGTTCGGCCGAGGACACCGGCTCGAGACGTACGTCCCGCAGGTCGGGGGCGACGTGCTCCTCAGCGTCGAGATCGACAGGGAACGGCGCACGTTCGGCGGAGCGATCCTCATCTTCAATCCCGGGCTCGAATTGACGTTCTCAAACAACTGGACCGAGCGCGGCTGGCGCGTCCCCACGACACTCACTCTGCGTCTCCAGGCGCTCGGCGAAGCGTGCCACGTGGAGCTCATTCACCACGGCTTCGAACGCCTCGGCGCCAGCGCAGGCACCGAACTCGAGGGCTACGAGGCGGGGTGGCACTCACGGCACCTGGAAGCGCTCAAGTCGATCGTCGAGGGATCGTGATCTACGGGAGGCGAACGCCTGAAGATCGCCTGCGTCCGTGGAGCCTCTTCGACCAAGTCCGGCGTCCATCCCACGGCGAGACGCACGGTGGGACTCGTTCTGCGTACGCCTCGATGAACGCAACCGCCCGCGACAACCAGCGCCAGGCGTGACGCGTCCGCTTGAACACTCCGCTCTCGAGTTCGAGAGCAAGTCGCGGGAGACCGCAGGGGCACTGAGCCATTAGCTGTCCACGGAACCGGGGAGCTCCACGGGGGCGTTCTGGATACCGGTGGAGCGAGGGACGACTTCGAGTTGGCGGTCCCATAGGATGGGGAGATGCCTGCGGAGGCTCTGACATCGACGGGGTCACGCACCAACGGAACGCGGACGCTGTGCATGATCACGGCTGGTGTCCGATGCTTGGCTCGGCGCATCGGAAGGGCACGGAGAGGACGCGGCGCAATGCAGGCTGAGCGGAACTGGAACAGAACGGCGGTCGCAATCGGCATCGCCTTCGCGGTCGTGACCGGTGCATGCCGCAGCGCTCCCGAGCCCCAGCCTCCGGCCGCGGACGTGCGCGCTGCCGAGTCGCTGGCCGGCGTCGCGCCCCTCGAACCGGAGCGCGAGGAGGAGGTCAGCGCGCGTGCGGCTCTCCCGGACCCGGACGTTGAGGTTGAGCCCGCACAATCCAACGCGACCGAGAGTCCAGCGCTGCCCGAGGGGGTAGAGGTCGGCACCTCGACGTCCCTGGATGAGCCCGTCCGGATCGAGACGGATGGCCCGATCGTCCATGCGGGCACCAAGATGACATTCCCACAGCAGGTGGCGGGGTTCCGGCGCAACAGCTCGAAGCGGTATGACGCGGAAGGCCACGATCTCGGGATCGGATACACGCGGGTGTGGAAGAGGACGCTGGCACTGGTGACTGTCTACGTCTACCCGCGTACGTACTCCCGAGAGGATCGCTCGCAGCAGAGTGCCGCCGCGCATCACGCCCAGGTTCTCGCGTTCGTACGTGAGAAGTGGGGGGACGTCGAGCAGATCGACCAACGCGAGCTCTCTGGCGAGTTCGCCGGCTATCCCTGCACACTTGTCGTCAGCGAGCACGATCATCAGGGCGGCGCGCGCCTGTTCGGGCGACGCGCACGGTCGATCAGCTACGTGATGGCGGCGAAGTCCTGGTGGATCAAGGTCCGCGTCACGACGCCGCGGGACACGATTGAGACGACCAAGCCCGCAATCGATCAGCTGCTCGGAGAGCTGGGCCTGCCGTCAACGGGGCCGTCCAAGGGGTCCGACGACGGCGACTGACTCGCGCGCTCTGGCGACGCGTCGTTCCCTGCACGGTGGAGCGCGAGACGGCCGAAGAGTGCATCCGGCGCTTCGCGGAGAGCGCCGACGAGCCCGGCTAGAAACGCAGAGTTCAAGCCGACGAATTGAGTCTCGCCCGGTATGACGCGGATAGACGCTGCGCACGGAGGAGTCGCAGCCATGCACTGGTTCTGGCGCACTGAGCAAACGCTACCCGAGCTTGTCGAGGCGGTTCACGCCAAGCGGTTCGGAGCCAGACTCGTCTCGGCGATGCGCATGCCAAGGATGCGCCCGCGACTGGTCGCGCTGGTCGTCGGATTGGCGCTGATGGCGTTCATCACACCGCTGTCGCCGGTCCGCGCAGGATCGAGCGGCGTCGTGAGAGGCCAGGTCCTCGATGCCGACGGCGATCCTGCTGTGGGCGTCGACGTCTACGTGTCCGTCCCGGCCCGGCCGACGCTGCGCGCCAAGACGAACGAACGCGGGCACTACCGGATCAGCGGCGTGCGCACAGGACGGGTTCTCGTGACGATCCGCGCGGCACACCACCAGCCGTACGAGGAGCGTGCAATCGTGACGTCGCCAGGTGGGGCCCGAGTCGACACGCGGATGGTGCCGTACGTGGTCTACGGTGGACGCGTCGTGGACTCGCGCGGAGAACCGATTGCTGGCGTCCGCGTCCGCCCGGTGATCTACACACGCGAGAACGCGCCAGGTGCGTACTACATGCGGTCGGATCCGGGCGCCGCCGTCACGACCGATCACGATGGGCGCTTCGTCGTCGATCTGGCAGCGGAGACGCGCTACGTCGTGCGTTTTCTCCATCCACACTTCCAGCCATCGGAACAGACGTCGATCCCACGCGACATCGCGCACAGCGTGCGGGACGCCCGTGTGACTCTCCGCGACGCAGCCTGGATCTCCGGCAGCGTCGTCGACACGTCGGGAGAGCCGATTTCCGGAGCGGAGGTGGCCGGGACGTGGACGTACTGGTGGCCCTACGGCGTCCTCGAGTACGAGAACCACGTCCGACTCGACGGCAACCGGCTCTCGCACTGGATCCGAACGGACGCCGATGGTCGCTTCCTCCTCGGCCGGTTCGCGTCTGACCGCGCCACGATCTACGCCCGAGCCCCGGGCTCGATCATCCGGCGCATCGTGATCGACGGATTGAAGCGCGGGCAGGAGCGCTCGGGTCTCGAAGTCAAACTCGAACAGGGTAGCCACTCGATCGGCGGCGTCGTCACCGACGGCAGCGGTCTGCCGATCGATCAGGCAGTCATCGAATTGGTCACCGACTTGGAGCGGGTCTCGACGCACTCCGCGCGCAACGGTGCGTTTCAGTTAACGGGCATTCACCTCGATGGTCCCGTGCGCGTGCGCGTGTTCGCGATGGACTTCTGTGACCTCGAGACCGCTCCCATCGACGTGAATTCCGGCGGCGGCATCGTCGTGAAAATGCAACCGTCCCCAGTGTGGACCGGGAAAGTCACCGACGCGTCCGGTGCACTGATCCAGTCGGGCTTCCAAGTGCGCGTCCGGTACTCGGGCACGTGGCATGTGTCGCGCTCTTGGTCGATGTCCGACCTCAGCTACAGTAGTCAGGGTGCTGGTGGCATCGACGTCACCATCCCAGCCAATCGCGCGACCAGACTGCAGTTCATCGCCGACGGATACGAGACGACCGAGACGAAGCCATTCGAGGCGCGTCCGGGCCAGCGTCTGCAGGGCGGCACGGTGAGGCTTCGAGCGCGATGACACCGCAACGGCGACTCTGTCTCTTCACGACGCTGATGTTCGCAGCGACGTTCGGCCTCGCCACCGGAGTAGCGCGGTCCCAGGACGATGACCCGCTCGGCTCCGTGGTCGAAGTGGGTGGCGAGACGATCCACTTCACGTTGCCGGAGATCGAGGGTCTGAGACGCATCGGGAGTGGCGGTCTCCAGCACCGCCACTGGACGGCGAAGACTTCCCGCCAGCAAGTGATCATCCGCGTGCACGTCTACCCTCCCGCCCACGACACGTGGTACGACCCGGCCGATATCGTCCGCTCGGAGGTATTCCGGCTAGACGCATTCGACAACGACGTGCTTCTGGACGGGCTCGACACCCACGAGTACTTGGACAACAGAAAGACCGGCCTGGCGCGGGCGTACCTCGCGGGGGGCTTCGTTTCCCACCCGGAGTACGGCACCGGCGAGATCCTGTTGCTCGCAGCGCTGCTCAAGAAGAGAGCGTTCTCCGTGACCGTTACACGCTACGGGACCGTTGACGCCGACACGCGTGACGCCCTCGTCGCGTTCGTTCGCACGGGTATCCGCGCCAAGGTGCTCGTGCACGATCCCAAGCGCAAGGGCAAGCGCGCGATCGCGTGGCTCGACGACCTGCTCCCGCAGGCGTTCGACGTGAAGAAGTTCAAGCCCGTCATTCGCACGAAGCACTTCGTCGTCTTCTCGAACTCGAAGCTGCCGCGCAGTCACGGCAAGGCGTTGGAACGAACCTACACGCGCGTTCGGGAGATGATCCCATTCGACGAACCGAAGGAGCGCGCGCTGATCGCCGGCATCGTGTTCGCGAACAGGGGCGAGTACGTTCGGTTCTCCGAGGCGACTGACCGAAGCGAGTGGATCGTCGAGCAGAGCGCCGGCCACGCGGGCAGCGAGTGCTTCGTGACCCACACAGGCGCGGGCGTCGACACGTTGACTCACGAAGCAGCGCACGCACTCGTCAGCGGTCGCGCGTTCCTGATTCACGGCGGGTCGTGGTTCCACGAGGGATTGGCGGAACTCGCGACGACCACGGACGATCAACGCCGAGAGTGGGCCAGTCGAGCACTCGACGAGAGCCGCGTCGTTTCGCTCCGCGAACTCATCAGAGCAAAGAGGATGATTGAAGGAGTCGGCCGCATCGACGGGAACGACGCGTATCGACAGGCCGCACTCGTCATGGCATTCCTGCGCGACGGTCGCCAGCCCGAGGGCGCGTTCACGCGGATGGTCCACGCGATCGGCATGATTCGCGCGAAGAACGCCGATGCGCAGATCGCCGCGCTGGAGGAGGCATACGGAATGTCGCTGGCCGACCTGGACTTCAGCTGGCGTGCCTACTGGAGAACGAGGTAACGGCGGAAAACGAGGTGACGGCGGGTGACGTCAAAGATCGCAGCAGATTCGGCGCGGCCACGCAGCGTCAACTCTCCCTGCGGCGTGAGGACGCGAGAACTCGCCTGACACCGGGGGAGTGCGCAGATCGACGAATTGAGTCTGGCTCCGCATGTCGCGAGAGCGAGGGTGAACAAGTTGCTGCGGTTCAGGTGTCCCGGCTTCCAACGGGAGAGGTATGCAACCAACCGGCTCTCAGACCTTGCCGGGAGCTCGGAACAAGGGCAGCCCTTGCCGTGGTGGCGCTCGTCGCCGCGTCGAAGCGATGACGGCGGAGCGCCCCCTTCCGTCACATCCGGAGACCTCTGCGTGAGCCGCCCGAGCCGATCGCGAAAGCGTTCCGAACACGGACTGAAGCGCCTCGTGGAACAGGCGGTTGGCGACGTCTGCGGTCTCGCGACTTCTCGCCTCGCAATTCACGTCGTGGCGATCGACGTGTGCGGCCGCCCTCCGAGCAGCATCAACGTCTAGGCCGTCCTGCATTTCATGCGATCGGACGTTCGGTTCTGCTGCGGCGAGCCGGGATGCCAGTTCGGTCTACACGGCCCCGCCGGCGACGACGTCAGCGCTCACGTGCGTCGTTCTATGGGGCTCGAACAGGACGTCAGCGTCGAGTTCGGTGATCGCATCGGAGTGCAGTACCACGACGGTGTGCGGTTCGTCGAACGACCGGACTGACGGACGAACTGCGGCTACCGACACAGTGCTGGATCACCCGGCGTGCGATCGCATTCCGGACCGTCCGCTCTGACGCATGATCGCAGCTCAGCGCGCAGGGAGTCGGAGCACCGCTCCCCTGCGCAGTCCGACGGACTCGACGTGCGCCGTGATCGGCTGGCCGCCTTCGAGGAGAACGTGGGCGTGGACCTTCGCCCCGTGATGTGTGATCTCGCCCGCACGCCCCTCGGCGTAGAAGCCGACGATCCGCGCTTCGATCGCAGTCTCCGACACCTCGAACGGTGGCGGGTCCACTGCGCGCCCAAGCATGCGCGCCCGCATCGGACAGTCGCCGGCGATCACGTGCGCCTCGATGTGCGAGAGCGGTCCGCTGACGAGAAACGGGAACGGTTGCGACGGATCGAGCCCGTGCGCGACCGCTGCGGAACGGAGGTAATCCGGTAGATCCACCGGGTCCACGTTCGCGTCCACCGGATACTCGCTCCACTCTGAAACGTGCGCAGACAAGACGATCGCCGCCCCGCCGCTCGCGCCCGAACCGTGCTCCGTCGTCACGTCACCTTCCGCCACTCGCGTGATCCAAAGTTCGCCTCGGTCGATCGTGTACTCACCCTCCAGTCCGGCGAGCGCACCAACTGCGACGAGCGTCGGGTCGCCGCGAAGATCGGCGAGTTCGGCGCGCGACTCCGTCTTCCCGTCGCGCAGGACCTCACGGACCGTGCCGAGCACCGAGACGTCGGCCTTCCAACCGGTCGAACCGCACGCGACGACACCGGCTACGAGAGAGCACACGAGGACGAGTTGAGCGATGGAGTTCACGATTCTCTCCGGAATGCGGACGGGCGAGACGAACGACTGCCGTCACCGTAGACGCGCACGCGCCGGCACTGAGAGAATCGGCGTCGGCGAAATCGGCCGACGATGACTACGGAGCCGAACTCTCAGGGATCACGGAACTCGTCTCATGGCACTCCGTGACACGCACCGAGTGCGCCTCGCACACGTCGCGGCACGTGGAACTGATGCACTGGGCCGACGCGCGCGACTGACACACACGGGGGAGCAGACGAGTGGAGTAGCATCCCCCCCATGGACTCCACCGCGTCCGACATGGTCTTCCGCTATCCCCATCCATCGCTGCTGGTGGAGGAGGGTGCGTCCCAGACGCTGCACCTCGCCGCATGCGACTCTCGCGGGCTCCTCTTCGACGGACTGCTGACGCGCCCGCAGCTTGCGGCCAGGTTACTCGGAACGATCTCGCTGGTGGTGACGACGCGCTTTCACGTCGCGGCATCGGCGCTCAACTCACTGCTGGACCCCGTCGTGACCGTGGGACGAGAGGACCTACGCTTCGAGGGCTTCTCCGGATGCGCAGGCGTACACGCGCTGGCCGTTTTCGGACCTGACTCCCACGCTGATGGGATGCGGAGTGTCGGCACGACGAACGTGGATTTCGGCGAGGACATGCGTGCCGCGCTCGCGGGGGTTCGCGACGCGGATGGTCTGCGGCTCCGCGTCGGCACCGACGAGGTCGCCGTCCAAACCCGGGGGACGAGCGTACTCGAACGCCGCGTGTCGTTGCCCGAGCGTTGGGTGCGGTCGTTCCTGGAATCGACATACTGTGCCAAGCTCGCAAAATTACGCACACGGCTCCTATCTCGGGTGTTTGGCATGGAAGCGGTCGCTCGGCCATGGGTGCAGCACCTTGGGTCGAGGCAAGTAGGTTGCGGCGATCCGCGCGAAGCGCTCCCACGTCATGCGGTCCCGTTGACTTCGGCTCCGGAGAGCCATCAGGGTACCGAGACCATCACCAGCCTGCACGCGCCCCTCGAACGCGGCCGTCGATCTCGACGCCCGCAGCTCCGCAGCGCGTATCGTCTCTCCATCGTCCGCGCGTCAAGCCGGACGGTGGAGGGCTCTTGACCACTCTACGCGTCGCGTTGATTGCCGGAACGCTCGGGTTGCTCATCGGACTCGGCGTTGGATTCGTAGCGGGAGCATCGGAGGAAGTTTCACCATCGCCGGTGGCGTCAACCGGTGACGCAGGCGACGCGAACGGCGATCGCGCGTCGAATCCAGCTCCCGACCGCGCTCGCGTTCGAGCCGACGCGTCGACGCCGAGCCAGAGCGGTGCTCTCGACGCCGCTGATGATCGCGAAGCCGCAGAGCCAGCCACGAAGGGGGGCGGAACAGTCACTGTGCTCGCCACCTTCCCTGGTGGGGCGCCGGCGCCCGGTGTCCTCGTCGCGCTCGAGCCCGAAGACCCCTCCCCCACAACTGCGTGGCACGACGCGGACGGCGCGCGAAACGATGCCGACGACGCAGCGCGCGCTGCCGCCGAAACCGCGCGCCGTGGCGGCGCTGCGCGTCGGAGCGCACGGACTGCGGACGACGGCAGGGTCGTGATCGACGGAGTAGGAAACGGGAAGTACCGCGTGCGCGCATTCAGCTGGCTGGGAACCACCCGCGCGACGCCGTCGACCGCGTTCGCCGGCGCCCACGTGCGGATTTCCGTGATACCCGGCGTCGCGATTCGCCTGCGCCCGCGGCTTCCAAACGGCCGCATTCCGGCGACCGGCCGCCTGACCCTCCGATCCGGCCGCACGACACATTCCAGCGTGTGGCTCGCGGACGAGCCGGTTCTGCATCTCCAGCCGGGAGTACATCATGTGACGCTCAGCGCCCACGGCACGGTCGGCGAAATCGAGGCATTGGAGGTCCGTGTGGGCGACGCGCGTGATGTGGATCTCCTGATGCGCACAGCTCCGTCTATCCGCGGCGTAGTCGTCTGGGCGCCAGGCGTGCTCGCTCGAACGCGTTTCGTCGTCCACCGGCGGCTGGAGGACGGGGAAGCCGCGTCGTCGGAGCTCATGGAGGAGCGCAATCTGCCGTGGGTCTCCGCCGACATCGACGGCCGCTTCCGCATCTCGGGGCTCCAGCCCGGGCGCTACGTCATCGAAGCGAGGAACTCGCCCAGCGCCGGGCGGAGCGGCACCTGGCAGGTCGTCGAGGTCGGCGCCGGCGAGACTCGGGTGGAACTCGTGCCGCCCGCCGAACTGGAGGGCGCGTTTCTGGTGCTCCGCGCCCGCGCGCCCGATGGCTCGCAGCTCAGCGGAACCAGCGCGCGGATCGTGCGCTATGTGGCAGAGGAGTTCACGCTCGGTCCCACGTCTCGCCAGGGACCGGACGGAGTCACCCGTGTCCGGTGGCCGGACGCAGCAGACGATGCCACCGGCGCACGGTACGAATTGCGAGCGCACCACCCCGGATTCGGCATCTCGGTCGTCGACCTTGAGGGGACCGAGCAGGCCGAGGCCGTCGTCACATTCGCCGAGCCGGCGCGTCTGACAATCGACGTCGAGTTTGCCGGAGCGAAGCCGCGCGGCTCCATCTCGGCGGACACCCATGCCCAGCCGTCAGGCGCTCTCTCGTGGGGAGGGGCGGGCACGCTCAGCACGAGTGGTGTGGTCCATGTAACCGCCGTCCGGCCGGGCATCCACGACGTCTACCTGCGTCTCCGGACGAAGAGCCAATCTGACATACTCGCGAAGCGTCGCATCGAACTCGTGGCCGGAGAGACGCGGTTGAAGATGACGGTGCCCGAGTTGCACACCCTCCGATTGCGTTGCGCCCGCGGCAAGCAAACCGGATCGCTGAACCTTCGGCGCGTCCGAGAGGGCGACGCAGACCGTGTCCGCGTCAACCGCCGAATCGACGTGCGCTCGAGCGCTCCGATCATCGTTCGCGACCTTGTGGCTGGCACGTATGACCTCCGCGTTCCATCTCGCCAGGAGCCGATCCGAGTCACTGTTCCGTTCGACACGGACGTCGCTGTCGACTAGCGAGGGCGAGCGGCGGTGGTGCGCGGCTCTCCGATCCGTGGCTGTGTCCGTCATGGAGCCGGCCGATGCGGCCGGTGTTTCGAGCCTGTCAGCTGTATTCCACAACACAGTATTCCGAACCAACGTCGGTCGGAAGAGTGGCCACCCGGTAACGCCATCCAGCTTCCTCCAAGCCTCCCCCCCCACACCGCGCGCTTAAATTGGAAGGTCAGCTTCCAATTTAAGCGGTTTAAAGGCTATCATCTGACCATGATCTCGCGCTCCTTGGCCCCGCACGTCGTCTCGCTCAGCAAGGTCTACCCGGTCGTCTCGGTGACTGGGCCACGTCAGTCAGGCAAGACAACGCTCTGTAGGGCGGCCTTCCCGAACCATCGGTACGTGAACCTGGAAGCGGCGGACCACGGCAGCTACGCCCGCGACGATCCCCGCGGATTCCTGGCCGAGTATTCCAGGGGCGTGGTGATTGACGAGGTTCAGCGAGCGCCGGATCTGCTCGGGTACTTGCAGGAAGAAGTGGACAGGGACCCCACCCCAGGACGGTTCGTGCTGACCGGATCACAGCACTTCGCGCTGTCGCAACAGATCTCGCAGTCCCTTGCCGGACGGATCGGTCTCACCCAACTTCTCCCACCGAGTCGTCAGGAACTCGTGCAGTTCCCTGACGCGCCGAGAGATCTCCTCACGACGCTGTGGTCCGGAAGTTATCCCCGGATCTACGACAGGGGCATCGCCCCGCAGCAATGGCTCAGGGACTACTTCACCACCTACGTCCAACGCGACGTCAGACAGGTCCTGGCGGTTTCTGATCTGGAGCGCTTCTCCACCTTCGTTCGGCTGTGTGCCGGACGGACTGCCTGCGAGTTGAACCTCTCGCAGCTGGGCGCAGACGCGGGCGTCACGCACCACACGGCTCGCTCGTGGCTCTCCGTGCTCGAGACGAGTTTCCTCTGTCTTCGCGTACCGGCATTCCACGCCAACGTGCGCAAGCAGTTCGTCAAGTCAGCGAAGATCCATTTCGTCGACACGGGACTCGTCTGTTTCCTGCTGGGCATTCGCAGCGCCGACGAGCTCAGACACCACCCGTTGCGCGGGGCAATCTTCGAGAGCTGGGTGTGTAGCGAATTCGCCAAGCTGCGACTGCACTCGAATCAGGACCCGTGCTTGCGTCACTTCAGGGTCAACCGAGGCCTGGAGGTCGATCTCATCCTGGACGACGGCGGACGTCTGCTCCTCGTCGAGGCGAAGTCCGGCGCCACGCTTCACACGGACTCCTATCGAAACCTGAAGGCGTTCCGGAAGCTCTTCGAGAAGGACGAGCGAGACATCACGGCCTTCGTAATCCATGGCGGAGACACGAGACAGACTCGGACGACCGCAACCGCCTTGCCCTGGCACGCCATCGACGAGGCAGTGAAGCCAGTAAGTCTCGACCCGCGAACTACCGAACGCGGATGAGTTCATCGGACGCGTCGGTGGGCCGAAGAACTCGTCCGCGTTCAGTAGTTCGCAACCCCCAGCCGTAGACCGTAGGCGACCTGCTGCGCAGACGCTGACTGCGGCGCGCGCGAACAACACTGGGGGAAGCGGATTGGACGCGATGGAGAGCCGCGTCGCGGCAACGCGGCGTAGACCTCACTGGAAGACGGCACACGGCAGGCGATCATCGGCACTTCGACGTGCGCTCGAATCACTCCAGCGGACTCTGCCGTGACTCCGTGTCGTTCAGTCGTGGCTACTCGTCCGCGACGAGTCGGACCTGGATCTCTGCGCTTCCGGGGACGACTTGCAACGGAGCGGAGAGCACGAGATCGGACCGATCCGGCGATGTGCGGTGTCCGCTGTCATCCATGGGCCACGAGTCGAACGGGACGCGCTCTCGCAGCGCGTCGACCTCGAGCCTGTGCGTGGCGCGTGACAGCCCGGCGAAACGAAACGTCCCGTCGAATTCGGCAAGAGTGCGATACCGGGGGCCGACCGGACGTCCCTGCGAGTCCAGCAATACCACCCGGACTGTGGCCCAGCGCTGTCCATCTCCCCTCGGCGAAATGACCGTGCCCGTCAGGGCGATGGAGCCCGCTGGTCGGTGGTCGAGCGCCGATCCAGCGGGGACGGACGCGTACGTCGCGAGTTGCGCGGAGCGGAACGACACGGCGTACCGACCTGCGCCGAGGGATCCGATCTCGTACCGCCCCACCTCGTCGGTGGTCGTACGTCTCTCCGGGCTCGACCTGTCGGTGGGCGCTACCGAGACGCCCACACCCGGCAGCGGCTCGCCGGCAACGGAAAGCACCCGACCTTCGATCGTGAGCGGATGTCCGAGCTCGATACGCAGGAAGCCGTCGGCTGCGTTCATTTCCAGTCCTTCGACACCGAGAACGTCCAAGCGGCCATCCGGCGGTGACACCGACACGCGCTGCACACCGTCGTCGATACCACGAAGCGTGAAGGAGCCGTCGTCGTTCGTCGTAACGTAGCGCCCGCCAAATGCGTCGTCCGAGAGTCGCACGGTCGCCGCGCCCACGGGCTCGCCGTCCAGAGCGACGACAACGCCACGAAGCGAAAGACTGCGCCGCAGTCCCACGTTCAGATGGTCTTCGACAGCGACATCGACCACCGCGCGGAAGTCGAAGAAACCATTGGCGTCGACGCTGATGTCATAGTTGCGCCGCATGAGGTGGCGCAACTCGAACCGTCCGGCAGCGTCGGTGATCGCATGGATCGCGCGACGGATCGTGTGCGGATGCGTAGGGGGAAACACTCCCGAAAAGACGCGCCAGCTCTCGCGCGCCGGACCGAGACGAATTCGGGCGTCCCGGATGGGTGATCCTGCGTCGTCGACGACGGTGCCGCGCATCGTGTGACCCTGCTCGAGTCGTATCTCCACCGGATAAACTGCGCCGCCGTCGTCTTGTGAGAGTTCGTCCGAGATGAACGCAGCGTATCCGGGGCAGGTCACCACGAGGCAGAGCGCGGGCCGGCGGAGGCCGTCCACGAGGAGCCCGGTGTTCCCCCTCCGGAACGTCGCGTCGAAGGAGAAGCGCCCCTCCGCGTCGACGAGGATCGGACGGAACTCATCCCAGCTGGCGTACTCTCCGCCCCTCGGCCGTTCCATCTTCTGGACGCGATACACGATCGCACGTGTGGCTGGCTCCCCGGACGGCAGAAGCACGCGGCCTGCGACCACGCGCGCTGGCCCGATGGCGCGGAGCATGATGTCGGAGACATCAGCGGTGATGGCAGAGTCGAAGTCCACGCTCGCATGTCTGCCGTCGTCCGTCATGGCGCGAACCCGCCACGAACCCTCGTTCGCCGTCCCGGTCAACGAGAACGCTCCGTCGTGATCGGCAATGGCGCGATCCAGGTTCAGTTCCGAGGACCAAGGGTTCCCGCGAACACCCGCGAGACGAACGTCGGCGAGTGCCGCGGGAGAACCATCCAGGAGCACGACGCGACCGGAGAACGTCCGTTCCACGAGAACGTTCGGAGGCACGGGAACCAAGTGGATGTCGTGCTCGATGACCCGGTCCCGCACAACGCGGATCGTGGGTTCGACACGAGCTCGCGCGAACACCCCGAACGGACCCACTAAATGACCGGCCGGATCCCGAAATCCGTCCACCTGCGCGGAGATGTACGCGGCTCTCTCCGGAATTCCCCCGAGTACATAGCGGCCCGCGGCATCCGCCCTCGTCTCGAACTGCGCGATGACGCGCGCGCCTCCGGGAGTCGTGACGATGGCTCTGACGTGTGCGTTGGCAATCGGGCCAGACGGCCCACGAACGTGGCCTTCGATGCGCCCCTCGCGAACCATGGGAATGCGCACATCGATGACTCTCCCGGGAGTCAGGGGGCCGTAGCCCATCCCGAGCGCGTCGGCAGCGACGATGGTCGCTGCGTATCCACTCGCGCGGACGAGAACATGCCTGACCCGCGAGTCGCCGTCCGTCGCCATCACACGGAACCGACCGTGGGGATCCGTTCGGGTCTCCCACCGCAACCGCCCGTCAAACCCACTCGCGTCGTACACCTCCAGTCGCGCGTCCGAAATCGGTTGCCCCGTGTCGCCGTCGACGACGATGCCGCGGAGGGCTCCGGCGTCGGGGATCGAGAAGCGCAGGGAGCGCACCTCCGGAACGCTGACCGAGCCCAGGGGTGCACACGTCCTCGGCGACATGACCCACCAGATGTCGTACGTCGAGTCCGAGAGGCCCTCGACTCGGAACACGCCGTCGTCATCCGTGATCGCGTCGAAGCGTCCGACCGACGACGACGGGCCGTACTGATCACTTTGCGTCGCGATCGTGATCTGAGCCCCTCGGACAGGCTCCCCGCCGGACGCCAGAAGCGTGCCTTCGAACGCGATACCTGGGTGGAGAGTGACGTCCAAGCGGATCGGAGGACCGCTGGCGAGTTGAGCCACGCGAATCTCGCGCCGAGCCATGCCTTCCGCGTGCACTTCAAGCCGGAGTTGCCCCGGCTCCAGACCGTGCACAACGGCCCGCCCGGACAAGTCGGTGCGAGCGGTTGACAGAGATTCCACCGGCTTCAGATCAGGCCAGAAGAAGGACCCCCATTCGTGAGAGCGGAACCGTGGCAACGCTTCGAATACACGAACTCGGGCACCGGGGACTTCAACTCCATGCATATCGCGAACTGTCACCACGAAGGGCGGTCCGGCCGAAGTCGGCGAGGGAACCGCGTCCACTCGTTCCGACGCGCTCTCTGCAGGCGTCCCGCGACCAGCCAGTCCGGGCGCTGCGCCGTCGCCCACGCCGGAGCACGAAGTGGCGGCGATGAGCGTCGCCGCTACGCACATCACACCTGTCCATCGCACAAGGCACCTCCTGCGTGTCGCTCTCCCGGGAGAGTCGCCGATGACAGGTTAACCGGCACGCGGCCGAGATCACGGTCGCACGCTCTCGCGGTCATCTCGCGTCCGCGTCAGTCCTGCCGGCTCGTCGGCGTGCGCAAACTGCTTGCTGTAGGCGGAGAAGCCGGACGGCGACCAGGAGAGCAGTCGCTCCTGGAACGACTCGCTCAGCCGATCGGGCTTGCGGAGGGCGGCGAGCACGACGCGCCTGGAGAACTCGCCGACGGCGTCAAGGTCCGGCTCGAGCACGGGCGCTCCGGCGGCGCCCTCTCATCTGTCGCATCGAGCTTAGGGCCCCCGCCGCGAATCGAAGCGCCCCCGCGGAGCTTTGGCTGCACGGGGGCGTTCTGGATACCGCTCTGGATATCGCGGAAGCGAAGGACTACTCGGAGTCCTTCACCTCGTAGTCCGCGTCGATGACGCCGTCGTCGCCGACGGTCGCTTCGGCCGTCTCGCCGGCCTGGCCCGCGGCGGCTGCCGCTGCTGCGGCGGCCGCGGGGTCCATGCCCTCGGCGCCTTCGGGTCCGCCGGTCTGCTTGTAGACCTCTTCCGAGATCTTGTAGCTGGCGGTCTCGAGTTCCTTGAGCGCGGCTTCGATGGCGTCCTTGTCGTCGCCCTCTTGCACGTCCTCGGCGCCCTTGATGGCGGCTTCGAGTGCCGACTTGTCGTCGTCGTCGATCTTGTCGGCGTGCTCCTCGAGGAGCTTCTTCGCCTGGTAGACCTGCTGCTCGGCGCGGTTCTTCACCTCGACGAGTTCGCGGCGCACCTTGTCCTCGGAGGCGAAGCGCTCGGCTTCCTTGACCATCTTGTCCACGTCGCTCTCGGACAGGCCGGAGCTCGCTTGGATGCGGATCTCCTGCTCCTTGTTGGTGCCGAGATCCTTCGCTTTGACGTTCAGGATGCCGTTGGCGTCGATGTCGAAGCTGACCTCGATGCGCGGGACGCCGCGCGGTGCCGGGGGGATGCCGGCGAGTTGGAAACGACCGAGTGTGCGGTTGTCCTTCGCGAACTGACGCTCGCCCTGGAGGACGTGGATGTCCACGGCTGGCTGGCTGTCCGCAGCGGTCGAGAAGGTCTCCTTCTTCGACGTGGGGATCGTGGTGTTGCGCTCGATGAGCGTTGCCATGATGCCGCCCTGAACTTCGACGCCGAGCGAGAGCGGTGTGACGTCGAGGAGCACGATGTCCTGGACGCCTTCCTCCTGGTTGAGGATTGCACCCTGCACGGCGGCGCCGAGTCCGACGGCCTCGTCGGGGTTGACAGACTTGGTCGGCTCCTTGCCGAAGAGCTCCTGCACGAGCGCCTGCACGGCAGGGATACGCGTCGATCCGCCGACCAAGATGACCTCGTCGACCTGTCCGGTGGAGAGCTTCGCGTCGCGCAACGCCGACTCACACGGACCGCGCGTGCGCTCGACGAGCGACTCGGTGAGCTGTTCGAACTTCGACCGCGAGAGCGTCATCGCCAGGTGCTTCGGGCCCGTCGCATCCATCGTGATATACGGCAGGTTGATGTCGGTGGAGACGGCGGACGACAGCTCGCACTTCGCCTTCTCGACGCCTTCCTTCAAACGCTGGAGCGCCATCGGGTCCTTGCGCAGGTCGACGCCGTTCTCCTTCTTGAACTCATCGGCCACCCAGTGCAGGACGGCCTCGTCGAAGTCGTCACCACCAAGATGCGTGTCGCCGGAGGTCGCGAGCACCTCGAAGACGCCATCGGCAAGGTGCAGGATCGAGACGTCGAACGTGCCGCCGCCGAGATCGAAGACGGCGATCCGCTTCTCAAGCTCGAGCTTGCCGAGGCCGTACGCAAGCGCTGCGGCAGTCGGCTCGTTGACGATGCGGCGCACGTTCAGGCCGGCGATCTTGCCCGCCTCCTTCGTCGCCTGACGCTGCGAGTCGTTGAAGTACGCGGGCACGGTGATGACCGCGTCGGTGACCTCGCCGCCGAGATAGTCTTCGGCCGCTTCCTTGAGCGAGCGGAGCACCATCGCGGAGATCTCGGGCGGCGAGAGCTGCTTGCCGTGGACCTCGACGCGCACGAGTTCGTCGGCGCCGCCGACGACCGTATACGGGACCATCTTCTCTTCGGAACCGACCTCGGAGTGACGCCGGCCCATGAAGCGCTTGATCGAGTAGACGGTATTCTTCGGGTTGGTGACGGCCTGGCGGCGCGCGAGGGCACCGACGAGACGTTCGCCGTTCTCGAGGTAGGCAACCACGCTCGAGGTCAGCCGACTGCCCTCTGCGTTCGGGATGACTTTGGGCTCGCCACCCTCCATCACCGCCACCACGCTATTCGTGGTACCGAGGTCGATCCCGATGATCTTGCCGCTCTTCTTCTCAGACATGGTCGCTCCTTGCGTCGTCTACCGAGCAGCAAAGCACAAACCTCGTGCCCTCGGAGAGAGCCCCGCTCGGTCAACACAACACCTTTATTAGAAACGACTTATGATCACGCTCCCTACTTGCCATGGTGTCAGCCGCGAGAGTGCCGCGGAGCCTTGGCTGTCAGCGTGTCAGCCGGTCACGACGTCGCCGTACTGCTTGATCTTGCGGTAGAGCGTGCGCTCGGAGATCCCGAGGAGTGCGGCCGCCTGCTCGCGGTTGCCGTCCTTTGCGATCAGCGCGTTGCGAATGAGAATCCGCTCGGCGTCGTCCAGGGAGACCAGCACGTCAGCGAGCGCTTCGACCCCGCGGAAGCCGGTCCCATCCGCCATGTCCGGGAATGGTGGCAAGGGCATCGGCGCCGGCATCGAACCCGCTGGCGCGGCTTCTTGCACTTCGGAAGCGAGGTTGACGAGATCGATCACGTCGCCCGGCGTGATCAGCACCGCCGTCTCGATCACGTTACGCAGCTGCCGCACGTTGCCGGGCCACTCGTAGTGGCAGAGTCCGGCGAGGGCTGCCGGTGTGACGGCGCGCGCCGTGCGACCGTGGAGTTCCGCGAACTCGCGCACGAAGCGCTCCACGAGCAGCGGGATGTCGTCGCGACGATCACGCAGCGGCGGCAGCCCCACTGTCACGACCTTGATGCGGAAGTAGAGATCCTCGCGGAAGCGTCCGTCGCGGACGGCCTGTTCCAGATCGCGGTTAGTTGCGGCGACGACGCGCACATCCACCTTGTGTGGCGTGTTGGAGCCGACCTTCACGATCTCGCGCGCTTCGAGGACGCGCAGGAGCTTGGCCTGCAGCGTCGGCGGCATGTCACCGATCTCGTCGAGGAAGATCGTGCCGCCATCGGCGTACTCGAACTTGCCGCGGTGTGTACGCACGGCGCCCGTGAACGCGCCCTTCTCGTGTCCGAAGAGTTCGCTCTCGAGCAGTGTCTCGTTCATCGCTGCGCAGTTGATCGCGACAAACGGAAACTTGCGCCGGCGGGACAGGCGATGCAGGGCCTGCGCGATGAGTTCCTTACCGGTGCCGCTGTCCCCGAGAATCAGCACGGTCGCGTTCGTGTCGGCGACCTGCCGGACGAGTTGCAGGATCTGGCGCATCTTCGCCGACCGCCCGACGATGCTCGGCATGCCGTAGCTCTCGTCCACCTGTTGCTCGAGTTCCTTCTGCCTACGACGAAGTGCGAGCCGATCGATCTGCTTCTCGACGACCGCGCGCACCTCTTCGATCCGCAGCGGCTTGCGCACGTACGTCGCGGCACCAGCACGCATCGCCTCGACCGCGGCATCGACGCCGCCCTGTCCGGAGATCACGATGACCTCGCAGTCCGGATGGCGTTGTTTCGCCGCGCGCAGGATGTCCATTCCCGAGACCTCGGGCATCTTCAGATCGGTCAGGACGAGGTCGATCTCGTGCTCGTTCAAGAGGCGAAGCGCTTGGCGCGCGCTGTTGGTCGGCAGCGTGTGACACCCGATGCGTTCGAGCGCCTCGGCCATCACCTCGGCGTGACCCGGTTCGTCGTCCACGACCAGTACGGTGGCTACAGCGGTCACGAGGACTCCTTCTCGCCGGGCGCTCCGGCAACGTCGATCGAATCGACGTTGATTGCGGACGTGGTCGGGGATTGCGCTGCGTCCGAGCGGGCCCCGTCGTTCGAGATGTCGTCATTCGAGATGTCGTCATCCGCGATGTCGTCACCGAGATCGAGCACCGGCGACCCCGGAAGACGCAACGGCTCGTCGCGGCCGATCGTCCGTGGCAGCGGCAATAGCACACTGAACGTCGTCCCAACGCGCGGACGGCTGTCGACGTCGATCTCGCCACCGTGCTCGGCGATGATCCGGCGCACGGTCGGCAACCCGAGACCGGAGCCCGTGTCCTTCGTCGAGTAATAGACCTGCCAGATTCTCGGCAACACGTCGTTCGGAATGCCGACCCCGGTGTCGCGCACGTCGATGCGCACACGGTCGCCGCGGAACCAAGTCCGCACGGTCAAGTCTCCGCCGCCTGGCATCGCCTGGAGCGCGTTCGCGAGCAGGTTGAGGAACGCCTGTTTGAGGAGTTCGGGGTCGGCCAGGATCTCGGGCAACTTCTCGCCGAGAACCCGCACGAGTCGCACGTCGCCTTCGGCGCAGCTCGGTTCGAAGAAGTCGAGGAGTTCGGCAAGCCAGACGTTGACGTTCACGAGTTGCGGGCGCACCGCGCGGCCGCCCGCGAAGCGGAGAAAGTCCTGCACGATGTGCTCGAGGCGCGTCACCTCTTGATCGAGGAGCTGGATCTTGCGCAGCGTGCGCCGATCGCGCGTCGACTCGGCGTCCTCGAAGTCCTCGCGCAGGAGACCGAGCGTGATGGTCATCGTCGAGAGCGGATTCTTGATCTCATGGGCGAGCCCGCTGGCGAGGCTGCCCATGAAGGCGAGTCGGTCTTTCAGGTGTTCATCCATGACGCTTTGGCAGGTCAGAGCCTAGTCCATCCTGCCTGAATCGCGAACGCCGGGCCAAGGGCGGCGAGGAGAGAGATTGGTGTCCACGACTTCCGCCCTCGGCTTCGCTCCCGGGCTCCGCCGATGCCCGATAGATTCGGCGCCATGCGCACGCGCGTGGTGACCGTCGATCCGGATCAGGGCCCGTGGCCCGCTTTGGAAGGGCTTGCGCGAGTCATCGACGACGGCGGACTGGTGGCGATCCCCACCGAGACGGTCTACGGGATTGCCGTCAACCTGCGCGACGAAGCGGCGCTGCGGCGTCTCGAACAGTTGCGCGGTCGCGCGGCGACTGGCCCTCCGACTGTGCATCTTCCCGACGCCGAGGCGCTCTTTCGCTCGCTGCGGCATCCACCCGTCGCCGTCCGGAAGCTGGCCGATCGTTTCTGGCCCGGGCCGCTCACAATCGTCGTCTCCGACCGCCACGGGCGCCCCACCGGGTATCGCGTCCCGGATCTCGCCGTCACGCGCGCGTTGCTCGGACTCTCGCATGCGGAAGCGCGTATCGGCGCGGTTGCGGCAGTCGCCGAAGAGAGCGCGTCGGCGGTCACTGCGGACCAGGTCCTCGCGCACTTCGACGGCGTCCTCGACGCCGTGCTCGACGGCGGCCCATGCCGCCACGGAGCGCCCTCGTCTGTTGCACGCGTATTCCCTGCGGGCGACGTCGAGATCCTGCACATCGGTGTCGTACCGGGCGCCGAGATCCGCGAAGCCGCTGCCCGCACGATCCTCTTCGTCTGCTCCGCCAATCGATGCCGCAGCCCGCTCGCCGCGGCGCTCGCCACGCGCCTCCTCGCGCAGCGCGAAGGCGTCGATGAATGGGACCTGCTCTCCGCGGGCTTTCGCGTCGAGTCCGCGGGCACGGGTTGCCTGCACGGCGCCCCCGCCACGCCCGAGGCCGAAGCGGCGGCGACCGCGCGCGGCCTCGATCTTGCGCAACATCGGGCGCGCCCGCTCACCCATGCGATCCTCGAACAGGCGGATGAGATCTTCGTCATGACGCGCGCGCAACGCGAGTCGATCGTCGAGTTCGTGCCCGAGGCGAGGGGCCGCATACAGACGCTGGATCGCGAGGGACGCGACGTCCCGGATCCCTACGGACGTGGAACGGCCGCATACGAGCAGGTCACCGAGGCGATCCGCGCCGCGTTGAAAGTGCGCCTCGACGAACTCTGAGATCGCGCACGCCATGCGCTTTGGAGACCGCGCGTATCGCTCAGCGCCCGATCAGTCCAGCAGTTCGAGCGGGTAGCCCTTCTTCGACTTGACGGAGATGCGCCACACGATCTCCCCGACACCGCTGTCCGCGCTCGCGACGATCCGGATGACGCCGTCGCCACCCGTCTCCACCAACGCGTTCTTCAGCGCGTCGGCGCCCTTCTTCTGCTTGCGCTTGCCGACGGCAAGCAGATCGAGGCCGCCTGCGTCCTCGACGAGTTGCAACACCGCCCGTGCAGCGCTCTTCTTCGCCGGCCGCACGTCGATCGAGAACTTCGCGCCCGGCAGAGCGGGGAATGAGAGGACGATGGGATCTCCCGCCGGGTCGAGCTGCGCGACGCCGGAGAAACTCGACGGCGCCTTTACGCGGACGTCGAGCTTCAACTTTCCGATCGACTCGCGGTCGGGGGTCAGGCGCACGAAGTAGCGACCGGTCTTCCGCACGACGAACTTCTTGAGCGAGAACACCTTCTTGCTCTCGCGCATGAAGGCGCGCACGTCGATCGGCGTCGCTGCGGCATCGAGCAACTCCAACGCGAACGGCGCCGGCCCCTTCGCCTTGCCAAGGCGCTTCACGGTAACCGTCAGAGACGTGCCCTCGAGGAGGTCGAGAAAGCGCAGAGTCGGCACCGGGTCGCCCACCGACACGTAATCGAGTTCCTCGACGTGTCGCCCTTTCCCGGCGAGGTCCGCAGGAGGAGCGACGCTCAACTCGATCCGACGCTCGCCCGAAATCTCATACGTATCGATGCAGATGAAGCGCGGGAAGAGCGCGCCGGATTGCGTCGGCGTGCCACGGATCTCGCCGGTAGCGCTGCCGATCGTCAACCCGAGTGGGAGGCCGTCGCCCGCGACCTTCCAGTTGTAGCCCGGTGTTCCACTCGTTCCCTCCAACAGCGCGCGATAGGGGCGCCCGAGCGCTGCCGGTGGCACGCTCTTCGTTACCACGACCGGCGGTGGGTTGACGCGGACGGTGAAGTCCCTGTCGACGACCGCGCCGACTGTGTCCTGCACGCGGAGCGTGAACGAATAGTCGCCGGGTGCGGCGATCTTGCCGTCGAACGCGCCGCGGGACGGATCGACACCCTCGACATGCAGGCGTCCGCCCACCCGGAACCATGTGAGGCCACCCGTACCGCCTGTTGCCTGCGGGACGAATGGATAGACCGCTCCTGTGGTGCACTCGGGCAGCGTCTCGGTCGTCATCACGAGAGCGGGGTTCACGACGAGCGCCGCCGTGCCGGTCGCAGTCGCTCCCCAGAGATCCGTGAGGAAGACATCGAACTCGTGTCGCCCGACCATCGTCGGCGTGCCGCTCAGACGGCCATCAGTGGTGAGCGTCAGTCCCGGCGGGAGCACCGCCTCGGGCGGATCGACGACGAAGGGCCCCGTCCCGCCGGCCGGGAGAACCATCCGGTCGAAAGGAATACCCTGCGTCCATGCGGGGAGTACGTCGCCCACCAGAACGGGCGCAGGGTTGACGACGAGATCGAGCGCCGCGGAGTCGATTCCGCAGGCGCCCGTCACGTCCACTGCGATCGGTGAGACACCGACCTTCGTCGGGGTTCCCGTCGTACGCCCTGCGGTCGTCATCGAGAGGCCGACGGGCAGATCGCCGTCCCAGACGCGCCAGACGAACGGTCCGGCTCCGCCCTCCAGACCGAACGTGTGGTCGTATGGCCGCCCGACCGTCGCGCCCGGCACGAACGCTTCGATCGCAACCGCGGACCAGTTCGCGGGAGCGTTTCCGGAGATCCTGGACACCACGATCTCGCGCGCTCCCCCCGATTCCGATTGGAGAGCATTCGCGGTCGTCTCGATGTCGCCTCCCAACGAGGTCCACGCCCCGCGAACTGCACCGTTGGAGTCGACGTCGATCGCCCCGAACGCATCGCTCGCGACCCCGCCAAGGAACGACGAGTAGACGAGTTCGCCCGTCGCGTCCAGCGCCGCCACGAACCCGTCGTACGAGCCCCCGGACTCTGCTTGGAACGCGTCGATGGTCGGGAATGTAGCGGAGCTCGTGAGACCGGCGACGTAGGTCGTGCCACAAGGATGCGTCGCGACAGCCACGCCAGAGTCGGTCCCGGTCCCGCCGAAAACCGTCGCCCAGCGGATGTCTCCACCGGATCTTGTCACACGTGCCGCGAAGGCGTCGAACCCTCCCGCGATGACGTCATCGGCAGTGCCCGTCGTCACCGGAAAATCAGTGGATGTCGTCTGGCCCGCGACCACGACGAAACCGGCGGCGTCAATGGCGATCGCTTGGCAGCGATCCGCGCCCTCGCCGCCCAGGTACGAGAGCCAGACCAGGTCCCCATCTGCGTCAAGGCGCAAGATGAACCCCTCCAATCCGCCCCCGAACTCCTCCTGAAAGACGCCGTCGGTCGGGCTCAGACGCCGGTTGCCGCCGGTGCCCGCAAGCGCTTCCCCGGCCGCGAAGAGCTGGCCGTCATCGACGACGATCTTCGTCCTGCGCATCCCACTCCGGTTTTGCTCCCGAGAGCGGACCATCTCCGGCTCGTACGTCCAATCGATCTTCTCCATCGATTCCGAGTAGCGCGCGAACGACGTGTTGACGGATTCCATCGCAACATGGGCGCGCCCCAACGAGTCAACCGCAACCGACGTTCCGCGCACCTCGTGCAGGAACGTGGAAACGGTAATCTCGGCACCATCCGGCGTGAGTTTCGAGAGGACTCCCGCCTCGGCACCGGTCGTACCGCGATACTCCGGGTCGATCATCGGATACGTGTCGGAGAACGACGATCCCGTGACGAAGATCTCCTCGTTCGGGCCGAGATCCAATCCGTAGATCCAGTCGCGTTCCTCGCCTCCGAGATACGTCGCGAAGTCCAGTTGCTCGCCGTCGCTCGAGATCCGCACGATAAAGCCGTCGCTCCACGCGGCTTCGCCGACCCCGCCGTCTCCCCGCTCGGAGTCATACGCGCCTTCGGTCACGGGGAATTCTGCGGAGCGCGTCCACCCGGCGATCACGTCGCGCCCGCGCGAGTCGGTGCGCACGCCCGAGACCCAGTCGTCGCGTTCTCCGCCCAGGTAGGTCTGCAGCGTGATCTCCGGATCGACGACGAGCGGCAACTTGGGATCGACGTCGGCGACCCGAATTCCGAAACGATCGGCTCCGTGCAGGACGAAGTGCGCGGCGCGCGCGATCCGTCCGGTCGGGGCGACCTGCCAGGCGACCGGCGGGGAGAGATAGATGCGGCCAGCCCCCACTTTGCCGGTCCCCACTTTGCCAGCCCCCACGCTGCCCGTCCCCAAGACGCCGGTCAACATGCCCTCGTGCACACGCAATTCGGACGCGCCGTCGAGCCGCATCTCCACCGCCGCCAGGTCGCCCCCGGGGGCGACTTCGAGAACGAATTCGAGTCGCGAGTTCCGCACCCGCCAGCGCACGTCCAATCCGTCGGCAGCCTGATACACGGCGCTCCCGAACGCCGGAATATTGCGTCGAAACGCGGCTGGATCATTGCCCTTCAGGTAGTGGACGACATGGCGCTTCTTGCCACGGCCTTCGCCGCGGCCGGAAGGGCTGCCAATACGCACCGTGACGTTCGATGCGCCGCCGCCAGGCGCCAGCACAGCCCCGTTCGCGGACAGCAGTGCCACGTAGCCGCGCGGCCGAGCAATGAAGTCCACGCCGCGGGGAGCCTGCCCCACGTTCGCCTCCAGTGCGAGCAGATCGGGGAGACTCGTCGTCCTGACGGCAGGACGGCGAGCCCGTCGAAGATCACTCGCACGCGCCGCATCCGCCGCGTCCGGGGCCGCGCGGGCGCCCGCCGCGAGGAGCGCCAAGACCGAGCCAGCAGCGAGCACGGACGCCGCGACGCGGCGCGCGCGGTCAATAGAGCGGGCCGGCACGGACGTGGTACTCGTCGGTCGCGGGTGAGTCATAGCCATTCTCCTCGCCGTCGTAGGCGCGCAAGAGTCCGAGTTGGCCGGGCTCCGCTCCCGACCACGGAACGGCCCACATTCCTTCGTAGGTCTCGAGCACGTACGCGGGCTTCAGGAGCGCGTCGGCCGCGACGCGCCGCACGGCGACGCGCCCGTCTCCCAAGCTCAGCCCCACTACGTATTCGTTGCGTTCTGGGTTCCACGCGACGCCGTCGAGCAGCCCCTGAGGGAGCAGTCCTTCGCCATCTTTCGATCGAACAGCTCCGGGCGACGCGCCCGAACCGGTGAGCAGGACGAAGCCTGGACGGAAACGATCGTAGAGCCGGTACGAGAAGCAGACCAGGACGTCGCCCGTCGCCGGATTGAGGGCGACCTCGGGCTGGAAGAGACCGAACCATGTGATGGAGCTCGCAACTTGGGAGCTGCCTTGCAGGACCGCACCGTCGTCCGTGAGTACGATGCGTCGCAGGGCATAGTAGGCGTCGCCCTTCGTCCCCCCCACATGACCGACGATGTAGGTCCCGTCGCCGCGATAGACGATCGTGGGCGACCATCCGAGTCCGTTGTCGTTTTGGAAGATCAGCGCATTCGTCGTCGAAGGTATTCCGTCCGAAGCGAAGTGACGGCTCCGGATCTCGGAGCCGTCGATCAGGTTGTATTCCTCCCAGACGGCGATCCAACCTCCATCGTCGGTGTTCGCATCGATGTCAACCTGGGTGACCTCGGTCTTGACGGCGACACGCGTCGATGACAACTCGTCATCGAGGTCCGACGCGGAACAGATGCGGACGAAGCCGTGCTCCGTCGACCCCGTGACGATCCATGCCATGCCCAACGTGCCGTCGATCGGATTCCACGCGACACGCGGATTGCGGATCGGCTGCGGGAGCGTGCCCTTCGCGATGAACGTCTGCTTGACCGTCGATGTCGCGGGATCGAAGAGCACGAAGACGGCATCGTTCGCCTCGACCATCGCGACGAACACCAGATCTGCGTCACCGACGTACACAGCATCGCGCGGGTAGATTTCCCCCCACGCACCGAATGCCAAGCGCGAGCGCATGTCGGTCGGCTCGGCCTTGTACCCGACGATCTCGAGCGCCTTCTCGAACGTGCGGCTCTCGCCCGAGGGGTCGCGGACGGTCACGTCGTACGCACCGACCTGATAGGCGGGCGGCGCGACGATCGTCTCCCGGATCGTGTGTCCGTCCTGGCCCACAATCAGCGTCGGCGCGCGAAGCCCATCGATGCTGCGCCGCAACTCGATGACGCAGTCGTCATCGAACCCACGACCGGTGATCTTCAAGGGCACGAACTCGTACGCGGGGAACTCCGGAGCGGAGTAGAGAACGATGCCCGGCGGACGGTTGGTCACCACGTACGGCGCATCAGCATAGACCGAGTTGCCGACGGTTGTCGTCACGCCGAGGCGGTACTCACCGGGCGGAACGCCGGTCAGGTCGAGGTCGGCATAGACTCCGTCGTCGGTGAAGCCGTCCACCCGGGCGGCGACGTAGCCGCGCTCCGGGGTCGAGAGTGTGATGGACTGCCGCGCCGAGAATCCGATCCCGACCAACGTGACGCGGCGCGTGTCATCATTCTGCAGCGAGTCCGGCGACGACGAGTCGATGCGGGGCAATGCCTCCACCGATTTGTACGTGAGGGTGCGCCCCTTCACGTTCGGTGCCACGACCGACATCTTCGCGCTGAACGTCCCGGGCCCGCCGGAGACGCGAATCACGTACTCACCGAAGAGATCCGCAAAGATCGGAGTCCGGCCGTTCCGCTTCGCCGTCGCCGGGAGCAGAACGTTGCCATCCGGGTCGAGGATCTCGACGATCGGACTCCACTTGGTCTGACTGCCGCCCTTGGCCTTCACCTGCAACGTGAGGCGCGAGCCGGGGAGCGCGGCGAAACGGTGCTCGGCGACGTCGCCCTCGGACGTGAGCGTACCCTTCCACTTCAGACGCTTGGGCAACTTGGCGCTGACCGAGATTTCGACGTCCCCGCCGCCGGACAGAGCGAAGAACGACGCGCGCCACAACCCGGTTCGGTCGATGGCGTAGCCCTTCACGCGGGCGATCTTCTTCGACGTCTTCAGCCGCTTGCCGAGTTCCTGTTCGATGCCGTCCGGATCCGCAAGGAGCAGGCGCGGCTCGACCGAACTCGGCTTGATGCGCCGGAACGTGACGGAGAGCTTGGTGCCCGCCAGCGCCGCGACGGCCACGGTCTTCCCGCCGCCAGCAACGAGTTGCGTGCGCAACTTGTCGCCCGGAACCAACATCGTGTCGATCTCTTCCGCCCGTGCGCCATCGATGGCGAAGCAGGCGAATAGCGCGCCGATCAGTAGGTAGCGTCCCCACATGCTCATACCTCCATCCCCGTCGCGAGCTTCGCGCAGATCCGAGGAAGAGGAAGCTTAGGGGGCATCAGATCGCGGAGCGACCCATTGCAGCCCCCGGATTGCAGCCCGTCCGCTCGTCCGCCCTGGCTGGCTTGCGGATCGAGGGCGGATCAGCGGGACGCGGGCGCGTCGAGTGCGTTGATCTTGCCCACGCGGCGCTCGTGTCGGCCCGCATCGAAGGGCGTCTCAAGCCAGAGGCTCAGCAATCGACGAATGTCGTCGAGTTCCTGGATGCGCACGCCGAAGCACGCGACGTTCGCGTCGTTGTGACGACGACTCATCTCGGCGCTGGCGTCGTTCCAGAGCACCGCGGCGCGCGCTCCATGGATCTTGTTGGCCGAGATGCACTGCCCGATCCCGGTGCCGCAGAGCAGGACCGCGCGGTCGGCCTCGCCAGCGGCGACGGCACGCGCTGCGGGGGCAGCGAAGTCGGGGTAGTCGACGCTGGTCGTGTCGAAGGGACCGAGATCGGCGACCTCGTGGCCCGTGGCGCGGAGCGCCTCCAGCAGTGCCGCCTTCTCGGCGATGGCGGCGTGATCAGCGGCGAGGACGATTCGCATGGCTCTTCTCTCGCGGTCGTTTCTGAACGCAGGTCGGCCCGGATCAGCCGACCCGAATACGCCATCAGTCTAACGCAGGAGTCTCGCCCAGGGGGCTGATCCCGGAGGCTGACCCGCGCATCTGATACGGGCGGGCGCGGCTACGCTGCTACTTGCGCGGCTTGCGCCGCTTCTTCTTCTCTTTCGCCTTCTTCATCGCCTGGCGGAGGGCCTTCTGGCGCTCACGCTCCTTGCGACGGCGCTGCTCGCTCGGCTTCTCGTAGACCGACGAACGCTTGATGTCGCGCGTCAGGCCCTCGTTGTTGCAGATCTTCCGCAGGCGCCGCAGGGTCTTTTCCAGCGGCTCACCGTTCTTCACGATCACTCGAACTGCCATACGTCTTCTGCGCCTCTCCAGGCTCCGCCTCTCCAGGCTAGGGCCGGTGCCGAACTCACGTCGCGGAGGGGCGTCCTGGACACTCCAGGCACCCACGCGATGTGGAAACGGCCAAGAGTACGGCTCGCGACGCCGGGGCCGAGAACTTCTCGTCGGCAATCGCACTTCCACGGATCTCGATCGGATGCCGGGGAGACCGAGCCGCGTTGCACGAACCTTGAATTGAGCTTGGGTGGAATACCGGGCGAGCTAGCCCGTCCAAGCTCGCTGAGGGACGGCTGCGACCGTACCCTGACCGCCTTCGCCACTCACGCCGTCAAGAGGACGTCGCCCCATGTCTCGAATTCGCGTGCTCCCTGCTTTGCTCGTCGGCTGCCTGCTCCTCTCCGTGGCAGCTCCCGCGCACGCCCAGAACCAACCCCCGGTCCCCGAGCCGCCCCCGGCTCCAGTTCCGGCTCCTCCCCCGGCGCCGGTTCCAGTTCCGGCCGAAGATCCTCCGGAGTTTGCGCCGGCGAGCGACGACGAGGAGATGATCGTCCTGAACCCGAAGGAGGGCGGTTGGGAAATCGTCGACCTCTTCACCGCGATCTCCGAGATGACGGGCGCCTCGATCCTCTACGAGGCCCAGAACGCAGTCATCAAGGGCAAGAAGATCAGCTTCATCGGGACGCAGGCGATCCCGAAGACGCGGCTCTTCGACTGGCTCCAAGCCATTCTCTCGTACCACGGGCTCGTCCTCGTCCCGGTCGGTCCGAAGGGTCCCGAGGGCCAGCAGCAGTGGTTCGCGCTGGACCAGGCGAATGCGAATCTCACGTCGCGCCCCGTCTACATCGAAGAGGACGAGATCGAGGACTACGCCGATCGCGACGGTCTCTACGTTGTGACGTCGTTCAAGCTCGTACACATCAAGGACACGTCGCGCGTGCGCCAGGCGCTCTCGCAGATGTCTACGAAGACGGCCGGACTCGGGCGCATCAACGACATCCAGGGCAGTCGCGCGCTGATCGTCGGCGACTTCGCCCCGATTGTCGCAGCGATGAAGAAGCTGCTCTCGTTCATCGATGTCGAGAACACGCGGATCGAGCCGCGCATGGAGTTGATCCAGCTCCAGCATGCGGTGGCGACCGAGCTCGAGCCGATCTTGCAGGAATTGATCGAGCAGAGCGCGATCACGCAGCCGCGCCCCGGTCGCAACGCAGGCTCCTCCACCGACGAGCCCGAGCCGAAGATCATGGCCGAGCCCAGGCTCGACGCGCTGATCGTCTACGCCGTCGATACGCACATGAAGAAGATCAAGGAGTTGATCGCGCAACTCGACGTCCCGAACAAGACGTACCGCCAGCGCATTCACTTCCGGCCACTGAAGCACACCGACTCGGATCAGATGGCCGATCTCCTGCAGGAGCTCATCGCGAATACGGGCGTCGCCGGAGGCAGCCGTTCGGGGAGCAGGGGACGCAATACAAGTCGCAACCGCACCACAGGCCGGAACAACCAGCAGACGGGCCAGGCTGGCGCGTTCGGCGGCGGAACGGGCGAGGGCCAGCCGGTCATTATCGCCGACCGTCGCAGCAACAGCCTGATCGTCCATGCGAGCCCGACACAGTTCGAGGAGATCGACCGACTCATTGACCAGCTCGACCACAGCCGTCCGCAGGTGCTGATCGAGACGGCGCTCGTCGAATTGGCCCTGACCGACCAACTGACACTCGGCGTCGAACTCTTCGGTTCCTCGAACAACATCATCGTGGACACCGACGGTGATGGCATCGGGGACTCGATCTCCCAGGATACGAAGGGCTTCGCTGGCTCGAGCTTCGGGCTGAGTGATGTCATCAGTGAAGAGGTCGGGGGCATCAACGTGCCGACCGGACGCAGCCCGATCATCGGCACCGGTCTCACCGCCGGAATCTTTCAAGACGGCAAGATGCCGGTGTTGCTCTCGGCGTTCGCCAGCACGGGCCGCGCGAAGATCGTGACGATGCCCAGCATCGTCGTGAATGACAACGAGGAAGCGACTCTGCGTCTCGAACGAGAGACTTCATTCCGAGAGACGACGCGCGACAACAATGGCGACACGCGCGACACGTTCGACACGGTCACGGCGACCACCGAACTGATCATCTCCCCCACCATCGCGAGCGACAACTACCTGCGACTCACGATCGATCAATCGGTCGCGAACTTCGGCAGTCGCCCGTCGCCCGGTGCACCGCCGGACCAGACCACGCGCACGGTCTCCACGCGCGTCACCATCCCTGACAAATACACCGTCGTGCTCGGCGGGCTGGTCCAGCGCGAGGAGCGATCCACTGTCTCGAAGGTGCCGCTCCTGGGCGATCTGCCGCTCATCGGCTGGCTCTTCCGCACGACCGATGACTCGTCCAGCCCGACGCACCTCTTCCTCTTCGTGACGCCGCGCATCCTGCGCGACACGGAGACGTTCTCGGACTACCACCGCCTGACGTGGGAGAAGAAGCTCCTGCAAGACGACCTCTTCGGGAGCGAGGTCGATATCGGCGGTTCCAACTGGCACGGACCGAACGCCGAGAAGAGCGCCGCGGAGCGATTGCGCGCCATCGAGAACTCCGGCGAGTTGGACGGTCCCCGCCTCAAGGCGCCGCTCAGCGAAGCGGAACGAATGGAACTCGCGAAGAAGTCGCTGCGGTCCCAGAACCCGCAGCCCGAGAGCGTTCCATCAGAGCATGACACCGGCGACGGCGAGGTGCGCGTCCCGCTCCCGACGCCGGAAGGGGACAAGTAGCCCCATGCGCGAGGAGTTACGGAAGATCCTCATCGATCGCGACTTGCTGAGCGCTGAGCGCTTCGAGGAATGCGTTCAGGAAGAGGCACACACAGGCGAGTCCCTTGATCGCGTGCTATTGCAGAAGGGCTACCTGACCGAGCTCGACATGCTGAAAGCCTTCGGCGATTCGCTCGGGTTAGAGGTCATCGAGGGACTCGGCAAGGTGCACGTCCCCGATGAGTTCGTGAACCAGGTTCCCGTCCAATTCGCGCGCAGCTACAACGTCATCGCGCTCGACGCGAGTGATGGCGGACTCCGCGTCGCAACATGCTCGCCGTTCGAGACAAATGCGCTCGACGACTTAGCGACCATGCTCGGCGTCGAAGTCGAGCCCGTCCTCGCGTTGCGGATCGAGATCACGAATCTCATCAACCACGCCTACAAGCGGAAAGCGGACGTCGTCGACGAGGCGCTCGACAACCTCGACGAGGGCGATGTTGACGTTCTGACGGCAGAGATCGACGTCGCCGAGGACATCCTCGACGTCGCGAACAAGGCGCCGATCATCAAGCTGGTGAACATGATCATGTTCCAGGCATTGAAGATGCGCGCGTCAGACGTCCACCTGCATCCCTACGAGGATCGGCTCCAGGTGCGCAACCGCATCGACGGCATTCTCTACGACATGGAGGCCATTCCGAAGCGCGTGCAGGATGCCGTGATCTCGCGCGTCAAGATCATGGGCAAGATGGACATCGCCGAGCGCCGGTTGCCGCAGGATGGTCGCGCGACCGTCAAGCTGGGCGAGGGCGAAGTGGACGTCCGCATCTCGACGGTGCCGACCAGCAACGGCGAGCGCATCGTCATGCGTCTGCTCGACATGACGGCGCGCGTCCTTGGCATGAGCGAACTGGGTCTCGAGGCCGACAACCTCGCCATGTTGAACAAATTCGTACGCTTCACGCACGGCATCATCCTGGTGACCGGACCGACCGGTTCTGGCAAGACGACGACCCTCTACGCGGTCCTCCAGGAGATCAACTCCGCCGAGAAGAACTGCATCACGATTGAGGACCCGATCGAGTACCACCTCGACTCGATCAGCCAGATCCAGGTGAACAACAAGAAGGGCCTCACCTTCGCCACCGGATTGCGCTCGCTGATGCGCCAGGACCCCGACGTGATGATGGTCGGCGAGATCCGCGATGAAGAGACCGGCAAGATCGCCACCCAGGCGGCGCTCACCGGTCACCTCGTCTTCTCGACACTGCACACGAACGACGCCGCGGGCGCGGTCGCGCGCATGCTCAATTTCGGCGTCGAACCGTATCTCGTGGCCTCGTCCGTACTGGTCGTCATCGCGCAGCGCCTGGTGCGCCGGATCTGCGAGGAGTGCATCGAGACGTACACGCCGACCGGCTCCGACCTGCTGGAGCTGGAGGATATCGGACTGACGGTCGAGGACCTTCCCGGCGGTCAATTGACGCGCGGCACTGGTTGCGCGAATTGTTTTCAGACCGGCTACGTCGATCGAACCGCGATCTACGAGATCCTGCCCGTCACGGAGCACGTCAAGGAACAAATCATGGAGCACGCGTCGGCGTCGGCAATCAAGCGCGCGTCGATCGAGCGCGGTTGCCGCACTCTCCGCATGGATGGCGCGCGCAAGGTCACGCTCGGCGAAACCACGGTGCAGGAGGTTCTGCGCGTGACCCAACTGGACATGCTGTAGGTCGCGCCCCATGCCGGTCTATCAGTACAAGGGCTATGACAAGGGCGGCGCGCCGCGCTCGGGGATCGTTGATGCGGACTCCCCGAAAGAGGCCCGCGGCCAATTGCGCGCACTGCGCGTACACGTCACCGATCTCGACATCCTCGACACTCTGACGGTCTCGACGTCGCGCAACTATCTGCCGGCCTTCCTGCAGAAGCGGCATCGCGAAGAGGTCACGATGCTCACAAGGCAGCTCGCCACCATGTTGCGCTCGGGTATTCCGCTCGCATCGTGTGTCACGGCGCTCGTCGAGCAGGCGGGCCATCCCGATCTCGAAATCGTGCTGCGCGACGTGCGCGAGAAGGTCACGCAGGGCGCCGGTTTCGCCGACGCTCTCGCTCACCATCCGGGCTACTTCGACGAACTCTACGTCAACATGGTGAAGGCTGGCGAAGCGGCCGGAAACCTCGACGTGATCCTCGGGCGTCTCGCCGACTTCAACCAGAAGCAGGATCGGATGCGCGCCAAGATGACGGCGTCCATGGCGTATCCGGTCGTCTTGATCACGTTCGGCATCGTGGTCGTAATCGTCCTCATGACGTTCGTGGTGCCACGCATCCTGAAACTGCTGAAGCGAGGCAGCGGCGGGGATCTCCCACTTGCGACAGAGATCCTGGTCAACTCGAGCAACTTCTTCGGTCAGTACTGGTGGCTCCTGCTGATGCTCGCAATCTCCGCCTACACCACGTTCAAGCTGGCGATGCGCAACGAGGAGTTCCGCTACCAGTGGGATCTCTTCCGGATGCGCATTCCGGTCGTCGGCGACCTCTTCAAGAAGATCAGCGTCTCGCGCTTCTGCGTGACGTTCTCGACGCTTCTGAAGAGCGGCATCCCGGCGCTCCAGGCGCTCACGATCGTGAAGGGCATCGTCGGCAACACGGTCATGGCACGCGTGGTCGAGGACATCCACGCCAAGATCATCGAGGGCGCCGACATCAGTGGCCCCGTCAAGAAGTCGGGCGTTTTCCCGCCTGTCGTCGGCTACATGATCGCCGTTGGCGAACAGGCGGGTACGCTCGAAGAGATGCTTGAGCGTGTGGCCGAGGCTTACGACGACGAGATCGAGATCACCGCCCAGAAGGTGACATCGATGGTCGAGCCGGTGCTGATCATCTCGCTCGCGCTCGTGATCGGGTTCATCGTCATCGCAATTCTCCTGCCCATCCTGCAAATCGGACAGGCGGCGGGCGTCTAAGGAAGAGGCGGCGCGAACGGCGCTCCGCAGAACCGCGGGCAGGCAGGCCGAAAGGCCGCCGCCACGCAGGAGGAACGACATGCAACAACCAGCCCCGCAACAACCAGCCCCGCAACAACCAGCCCCGTGCAACACACGCACACGCAGAACACGCCCGATGGGCAACCCACTCCCCATGAGGGGCACGCGGCGGACATCGCGCGAGCGCGGCTTCTCGCTGATCGAACTGATGGTCGTGATCACGATCATCGGTCTGCTCAGCGGAATCGTGGGAGTGAACGTCTACCAGTACATGAAGACGGCGACCATCTCGACCACCAAGAGTCAGATCATCATCATCGAGAATGCGATCGAGGCATTCCGAACGACGAACCGCCGTCTGCCGGACTCGCTCGACGAACTCATCGGCAACGAAGACGAATCGTTCCTGAACAGCGAAGAGCTCCCGACCGACGCTTGGAACGAGGAGTTCATCTACGAAAAGACCGGCAGTCGCACATACAACTTGATCTCACTCGGCGCCGACATGGCCGAAGGCGGAGATGGCGAGGACGCCGACATCGATCGCAAGGCCGCCCACCGCAAGAACGACTCGAGACGACAGTAGCGTCGCCGTGACGGAGTGGCATTCCGGCCGACGTAGAGCGAACGGGTTCACGTTCATCGAGATGATGGTCGTGATCTTCGTGCTGAGTCTGACGGCCGCACTAGTCGTCTCGAACCTCGACGGCATCACGGCCCGCACGACGCTCTCGTCCACCGGGCACAACCTCGGCAACCGGCTGATGTTCCTGCGCGACATCGCGATCGTGCAGGGGCGCGAGATGACGCTCGAGGTGAACTTCGACGAACAGGGTTGGCGCTGGATCGATCGCCCCGGAGCGACCGAGGTTCCTGACGAGCGTGATCGCGAGGACGAGACGTTCTACGGCAACTACATCGAGCTTCCCGACGGCGTGATCCTCGACGAGATCGCATTCGGGCGCAACGAGACCGAGTCCAGCGACGTATACGAATTGACGTTCAGCGAGACCGGCGAACTCTTCCCGTCCGGGTTCGTCCTCTACCTCCGGCACGAGGCGCTTCCCGAGAACGATGGACTCTCGGTCGAGATCAGCGGGCTGACGGGGATCGTCTCGTATCACCGCGGCCGCATCGACGCTGAAGAAGTGCGTCCGGAGTCCGATTTCTGATGCGCGGACGACCGCCCCACCGACTGCACGACGCCGGCGGTTTCACACTGCTTGAGTTGATCGCAGCGATCACCATCTTCGGCTTCATGTCGGTGATGGCACTCGTCTCGATGCAGAACTCCACGGACCAGGCTTTGGACTCTGTTCGCGCACGCGAACTCCGCCTTCTCGCAGAGCGCAAGATGGGCGAGATTCAGGTCTTCGAGGCCGAGTTCGACGAGATCTTGGACAACAGGAACTTCGACTCCTACGGCGACGAACTCTATGACGGCTGGGAGTGGAGCCTCTTCATCCGCGACGTCGTCATCTTCGGCACGACGAACGACGAGGCGGCCGAATACCTCTTCGGCGCTCCCGCCAACAACGACGACGAGAACACCGACCCGGCCGGCACCGATCCCAATGCGAACGGAGACCAGGAGCAAGAGGGCGAAACGCAGTACCTGCGCGAACTCACGTTGACGGTCACGGCACCCCGCGAAGACGGCGGCGGCGGCGGGAGCGACTCCGTAACGATCGTGACGTTCGTACCGCTGGTCGAGAGCGGGCCCGCGGGAAGCGGCGGCGGAGCAACCGGAGGAGCCGGAGGCGGCGCCGGGAACAACGGCAACAGCAACGGTAACAATGGCGGGACGGGGGGCAATTGATGCACCGGGCACTCCGTTCGCGCGTCGCTGAGCGAGGCCTCACGGTCCTCGAAGTGTTGATGGCGTCGGCGATCCTGTTGTGGTTTCTGGGGTCCGTGTTCGGTCTCGTGTGGTCGCTGGCCGACCGCCGGAACGCGCTCGAATTCCAGACCGCTCCCTACGGCATCGGCCCGCCCGTCCTCGCCCTGGTCTGCGAGGATCTGCGCCACGCGTTGGTCGAACCCTACGAAGACTTCGACGCGTTCAAGGCCGAAGGCGACACGATGGGAGGCGAGGATACGACGAAGCTCGATTTCGTCACCGTCGTGCCGTCCCGCAGCAAGGTCCGCGTTGACAACGAATGGGTTCTCTCCGCTGTCTGCGAAGTCGGATATCGCATGCGCCGTAGCGAGACGGCCGACGGCCTCTTCGCGCTCTATCGCCGCGAAGACTTCGGCGTAGACGACAAGCCCCTCGAAGGCGGCAAATACTACAAGCTCTGCGACCGCGTGGCAGAGTTCCGGATCGACTTCTTCGAGGACGATCCCGGCCAACCGGATTCCGACGACGCCGACGGCGAACTTGAGTGGGACGCGGAGGACAAGAAGGGCCTCCCCTACGCATGCCGCGTGACGCTCGTCGTGATGCCCCCTGTGGAAGTCGACGATCGCGGGGATCCCGTGCGCGATGTGGCCCCACTCGTGTTCGTGCGCTACGTGAACTTCGTCCAGCGCTTCGACGTCGCCCCCGAGGGCGGCGGAAACGGCGGCAGCGGAGGCGGGAACGCCCCGGGCGGAAGCACCGGCGGCGCGAACAACAACCCCGGCGGTCGGTAGAGGGGCCGCAGGGTGGGACTGGGCAGCAGCTCGGGACGGGTGGATCACGCGTCGTCGGGGCGTCGAGCTACCGTGCGCCAGCGCGGTTGATCAGGGAACTGGAGAGCCAGCACGGAGAGTCCGGCGGATGGGAATGGATGCGCGGATGGGTATGGGAGACCTGGGCGGATCGCGACTCGTCGAGGGGGCGAAATACCGTGCCAGGCTCAGATTTTTCGGCGCGGCCGCCCGGGTTGGCGAGGGCGAGACTCGTCGCCGCCCCGAGAAAATTGAGCCAGGCACGCGATTTCGACGCCGCGCACCCACTCGGTTGATCGGGGAGTTGGAGATCCGGAGCGGAGAGAACGGCGAGACCGGGGGAGACGATCCACCACACACCGTCCGCCCTCGCACGTTGCTCCGGGTCCCCGGTCAGCGGCGCTCAAGGGCGTGGACAGCCGAAGTCAGGTGTCGCGCCGATGCCCGGGTACCCTCCGAAGAGCCACGCACATCGAAGGCAACCGAAGCCCCCTCGATCGATCAGGACCGGAAACGGCCACCGAGGTGGCAACGGGCAGAGCAGCAAGTCCGCCGAGAGCGCTGCGCCGCAGGCCCACCGAGGCAAGGGCCCCACCCCCACCAGAACACTCGAAACGCGAGCGCTCGCGGTGAGGTGAAGGGAGAGGATTCCGCCTGCGAAACCCGCTCTCGCGACGCGCGCCCTCACGCGTCGAACTCACACGCCACTGCGCGGTCACGAACACCGAGCGCGGCCCCAGTTGAAGCAGCCGGAGCAGCGACCGAAACCGAACATGCGAGCGCGAGCGAGCGGGGAGCCGGAGGCGACCCAAACGAGATACAGCGAGTGGCGGGCCGTGAGCTCCGCTCACGGCATGACACTCGCGGTGAGGTGAAGGGAGGGGATTCCGCCTGCGAAACCCGCTCTCGCGACGTGCGTACTACTGAATCGCGGGCTCGAACCAACGCGCGGTCACGAACCCCAACCGCCGCCCCGGTTGAAGCAGCCGGAGCCGCGACCGAAACCGAACATGCGAGCGCGAGCGAGCGGGGAGCCGGAGGCGACCCAAACGAGATACAGCGAGTGGCGGGCTGTGTGCGAAGCACGCAGCATGACGCGCGCAGTCGGAGCCGCGACCGAAGCCGAACACCCGAGCGGAGCGAGGCGTGCCGACGGAGTCGGCACAAACAACAAAGAGCTCGGTCCGCTCTGACAGGCATCCCGTGAGCTCCGCTCACGGGAT
>JAJRPF010000038.1 GCA_024280885.1 Planctomycetota bacterium
CACGTCACCGTCTCGCCGCTCCGATTGGTGGCCGATCACGGGTGGTGAAGAGCACATTCGGCGTGGACGGGTGAGGTTCGGGAGGTGTGCGAGGGGTTCCGTGGGGGAGTTCCGCGTGGCGGTGCGGATTCAATCCCCTATCCACCCACTCGCTCTATCCTCCGCCGATGCGCTTCCCCATCACCGAGTACGGTCGCCGGGATCTCCTCATCGCGACGGTGGTCTGCGGCGCGCTGACGGCTCTCTGCGTCTGGCTCTCCGTCTCGGTGGGGTGGGTGCTCTGGACGGGGCTCGTGCCCATTGTCCTATGGCTGCTCCTCGTGAACTTCTTCCGCGATCCCGAGCGCACGATCACGCAGGGCGAGCGCCTCATCATCTCGCCGGCCGACGGGACCGTCTCCGATCTCGAGGAACTCGACGAGCCCGAGTTCCTCGAGGGCCGCGCGGTCCGACTGGGGATCTTCCTCTCGCCGCTGAACGTGCATGTCAATCGCGCGCCGATGGCGTGCGAGGTGCTGCAGGTGGACTACCGCCGCGGGGCAATGCACAAGGCGTACGACCCGCGGGCGCGCACCGAGAACGAGGCTGCCTCGATCCGGATCGCTGTCCTCGGCGGCAGCGTGCGGATGATCGTGCGGCAGGTGACGGGTGCGGTCGCACGCCGTATCGTCTGTCCGGTATCGCCTGGAACGAGCCTGGCGGCCGGCGAGCGCTACGGCATGATCAAGCTCGGATCCCGCACAGAGGTGTGGCTACGCGCGGATCAGGCGGTCACCTGGCGCGTCAAGATCGGCGATAAGGTGAAGGGTGGGCTGACGGTCCTCGGTGAGATCGGCCCGCCGCCCGTAGCGTAGACTCGCGTCGGGACGGAACGCGGTTGTGTCCGTCGTTCACGAGCGAGTGACAGACTCAAGGAACCACGCACAGAGCCTGTGGAGGACTGGAAACGACGATGCCTGGAAGCGATGTCGTGTCGGATGAGGCGCCGGACGAACGGGCGTCAGAGGGTCACGAGGCCGTCGTGCCCGCGCGGCGGCGGCGCATCCTCCAGCTCTCGACGCTGCCCACGGCGTTGACCGTCGGTAATCTGGTCTGCGGGATTCTCGCGATCTCATACGTCGCCGATGCCTCGGCTCAGTACGCGCTCGTCAATGCCCTCTCGGGGGACGCGGCGTCGGCTGCGGCCGCCCAGGCGGTCGTGCTAATGGAGCGCGCAGGGTGGCTCGTCATGCTGGGCATGCTCTTCGACGGCCTCGATGGGCGCGTCGCCCGGATGGTCCACAGCACCAGTGAGTTCGGTGGCGCGCTCGACAGCCTGGCCGACGTCGTGACGTTCGGCGTGGCGCCCGCAGTCATCGCCAAGACCCTGATGGAGGGCGCGCTGACGTCGGTGGATACGCGGATGACGTTCCTGACCGCCGCGTTCTACGCTGTCTGTGCGTGTCTGCGCCTGGCGCGCTACAACGCCGAGCACGAGGATGAGACGTCGGAGGACGAGGCGCCAGCCGTGACGCACTTCTCCGGCATCCCGACGCCGGGCGCGGCGGGCGTCATCGCGGGCGTGGCGATGGTCCACGGCCACTTCCTCGATCTCGTCCCGGACGAGCAATGGAAGATCGGCGTCTCGTACGTGATCGGCTTCGGCGTTCTGACGGGTCTCGGCCTGCTGATGGTCAGTCGCGTGCCGTATGTCCACTTCGCCAATAAGTTCCTGCGCGGGCGCAAGCCGGTGGGGCGCGTCGCGCTGCTCTTCCTCGTCATGATGTTGGTGCTGAATTTCGACTTCGCCGTGGCGCTGGCCGTGGGTTTCGCCGGTTACGCGGCGTCGGGTCCGCTTGCATTCGTGCCCCGCATCCTGCGCGGTCGCCACTCGGAGATCCCGGAGATGTTCGATTGACGACCTCAGCGCTGCGGCCCGCGCTTCTCGGTCTCGGCAGCAACCTCGGTGACCGCGACGCGAACCTCCACGGCGCGCTCGCGCTGCTGGAGGAGTGGGGCGCCGTGCGTATCCTGCGGACAAGTCGAATTCGGACGACGACGCCTGTCGGTGGACCGCCACAGCCGGATTTCCGCAACGCGGCCGCGCTCGTCGAGACCTCGCTTTCGCCGGTCGACCTGCTGGCCGCCGCGAAGCGCGCCGAGGTGGCTCTCGACCGGGATCTCGACGGCGAGCGCTTCGGCCCGCGGACCGTGGATATCGACCTGTTGCTCATCGCGGACGAGACGATCGACACCGACGCGTTGCGCGTTCCTCACCCGCGGATGTGCGAACGACGCTTCGTTCTGGAACCCGCGGCGGAAATCGCCCCCGACATGCGGCATCCGCTCCTCGACCGGACCGTGAGCGAGTTGCTGGAGGCGTTGCCGAGATGCGTGTGATGAAGGACCCCGCCGAGGTGGGGGAGTACGTCGGCATGCTCCGGCGCAATCGGATCACATGTGGGTTCGTGCCGACGATGGGCGCGCTCCACGCGGGTCATGCAGCGCTGATCGAACGCAGCGTGCAGGAGAACGACCGGACCGTCGTCTCCGTCTATGTGAACCCGCTGCAATTTGGTGCTGGCGAGGACCTCGCGACGTATCCGCGGACGCTCGACGCGGACGTCGCGCTCTGCGCGGAGTTGCATGCCGATGTCGTCTTTGCCCCGAGCGTCAAGGCCATGCAACCGCCCGGTCGCGTCACGGTCGTGACCGTCCGCGGCGTCTCCGACGACTTCGAGGGTGCGCAGCGCGCCGGGCATTTCGATGGCGTCGCGACGATCGTGGCGCGGCTCTTCAACGTCGTGCGCCCGGATCGAGCGTACTTCGGGCAAAAGGACTACCAGCAGACGGTGGTCGTGCGGCGGATGGTGGCCGACCTGGCGTTTCCGCTGGACGTGGTCGTCTGCCCGATCGTGCGTGACCCCGATGGCCTCGCGCTCTCGTCGCGCAACCGCTACCTCTCTCCCGAAGAGCGCGTCGTGGCGTTGCGGCTGCCACGCGCACTCGAGTCCGCCGAGATGCTCGTGCTCGCCGGTGAGTGCGACGGCGCTGCGATCCGCGCACACATGGCGGCGAAACTCACGCCCGCAGACTCTTCGGACGCGCCGGACTCTGCTGACGCCGTGGAGCGGGACGGAATCGACGCTGACGTGGAGTACGCCGAGATCGTGGACCCGATGACGCTCACGCCGATTGAACGCTTGACCGGTCACGCCGTCCTGCTTGCAGTTCTGCGTGTGGGGACGACGCGTCTGCTCGACAATCGCATCGTTGCGCCACCCGGCACGCCTGCGTGGGAGCGCTGATCGACGTGCCTCGCGAAGTCCTCGAAGTCTGCCGGGCGAAGATCAACCTCTTCCTGGATGTCGTCGGACGCCGTCACGATGGATTCCACGAGCTCGTCACGGTCTTCCACGAGATCGACCTGGCCGATGAACTGACGGTGCGTGAAGTCCACGACGCGGCGCCGCGCAGCGTGACGCTCTCGTTGGTCGACGGCAGTGCCGATCACAGCGACGTTCCGGCGGGGCCGCGAAACCTTGCGGCACGGGCGGCACGCGCGCTGCTCGACGAAGCAGGGGTGAGCGACTCCGTTCACCTGCAACTGACGAAGAACATCCCGAGTCGTGCTGGCCTCGGGGGCGGGTCTGCCGATGCGGCTGGCGCGCTGCGCGCAGTCAACCGGCTGCTCGAATTCGACATCCCGGACGAGGATCTGTTGCGCATCGGAGCGCGGATAGGGAGCGACGTCCCGTTCCTCGTGCGTGGAGGAACCGCGCTCGGCCGCGGCCGCGGTGAGTTGCTCGAGTCGCTCCCGGCGGCGCACGGCTTGCAATTCCTGCTCCTGATCCCCTCGTTCGGTATCGCGACCGCTGCCGTCTTCGGAGCGCTGCCCGTGGACCTGACGCCCGCGTCGTCACCAGCCGCTCTTCGCCGCGCGCTCGAGGTCGGCGACGTCGCCGAATTGGCGGCCACGACTCATAACGCCCTCCTGGACGCGGCGCTCGCCGTCGATGCGCGCCTCGACACGCTGCTGTGCCACGCCCGCGCCAAACTTGGCAACGGAGTGCAGATGACCGGCAGTGGATCGACGCTCTTCCTCCCCGGCGAATTCGACGCGGCCCCCGACATGGGCGGCTGGCCCTTCGCCACCCGCGCCATCGTTGTCGGCTCCGCCTGACTCCAACCCGCGACGCGCATTCCCAGCGCAGATTCGGTGATGAGGAGCCCGAGGGCGACGCGGCCGGGACTCCCGCAAGGAGGCAGCGTCTTCGTGTCGTAAGAGTCGCCACGGCGGCTCGTGTGTGGCGGGGCGCGAGCGGGCTGGCTTCCGACGGGCTGCGTGGCGCGTGGCCAAGTTTTGGCGTTTGGCGAGCAGATCCCGCCGTGAATCCGTCGGGCCAGCGCCAACGTACGCGAGCATGGCTGATATGGAGCCTGGACGCACCGCGCTCGTCGGCACGTTCGGTCCGCGCAGCGCGGACGAACTCACCCGCCTATTCGCCGCCCGCGAAGCCGCGCGCTGCGATCTGATCGAGTTGCGGCTGGATCTCGTTCCGGGCGTTCGTGACCGGCTTGCCGACCTGATCGCAGCGGCCCCTGCGCCCGTCGTGGCGACGTGTCGGCGCCACGTCGATGGCGGCGGGTTCATGGGCAGCGAAGTCGCACGGCTCCGACTGCTCCACGCCGCCGCCCGTTCGGGAGCGGCGTGGGTGGACGTCGAGTCCGACGTCTCTGACGGCGACGTGCCGGACGCCCCGGGCGTGCGCGTAATCCGTTCCACGCATATCGAGCGGCTCCCCGAGGACCCGATCGGCATCGTCGAACGACTCCTCGCGCCGCCAGCGGATGTGGGCAAGTTGGTCGTCCGCGAGGGGGGCGAGCGCGATGCTCTGCGCCTGATGCGGCTGATTGCCTCCAATCGCGGGCGGCTCGCGGGGCATCTGGTGCAGCAGCGCTACACACGCTTTGCGTCCTTCCTGCTCGGAGCGCCCGTCGCCTACGCAGCCCTGCGCCCGGGAGGTCGGATCGGCCTGGACCTGCCGACCGTCCCCGAGTTTCTCGATCACGCCGATCTGTGTCGTGCACGGTGGGGGACGCGGGCGTGGGTGCTGCTGGGCGGCGACGTCGAACAGTCGGTGAGCCCGCAGATGCTCAATCTCGCGTTCACCTCGCTGGGCATGGATGTGGTGGCGCTGCGGTGGTCGTGCGCCGATGCCCGCCCCGCACTCGATGCGCTCACGAGGTTCGGCGGTGCCGGCGCGGCCATCACCATTCCCCACAAGCAGAGCCTCGGGACGCTGCTCGCGACGCGCGACGCCGAGATCGGTGACGCCGCCCGCGCAACGGGCGCCGTGAACACCGTGTTGCTGCGCTACGGCGACCTCGCGGCCGAGAATACCGACGTCGCCGGCATCCTCGACGCGCTCGCCGGCATCGCGCCCGCGTCGCTCGACGGCGCGGCGGGATTGGTCATCGGGGCCGGAGGGGCGGCGCGCGCGGGCGTTCTCGCCATCCGTCGATTGGGCGGCCGCCCGGTGGTCTTCGCGCGTCGTCCGGAGGCCGCGGACTCGTTGCGCGCGGTCGGCGCGGACGAGATCGTTGCAGACGCCGAAGCCGCCTGCGCCACGGCGCCGCTCGTCGTTCTCGACGCGACGCCCGCCGGGCCGCCCGGTGGCGAGCCCGTGTTCGACCCCGCACTGCTCCCGCGGCGCGCGGTGATCCTCGATATGCTGGTTGCCGCGCGACCCACGGCTCTGCTGGCCGCTGCGTCCGCGGCGGGGCACGTGGCAGTGCCCGGCATGTCGATGCTCGCGCATCAGGCCGCACGGCAGGTTGTACACATGGGGGCGGCGCGGCCCGACGCTGACGCGATGTTCTCGCTCGGGATGGCGCTCCTCGAGGCGCGCGCCCGCCCGGTCGTGCTGATCGGCTTGCGATGCTCCGGCAAGACCGCCGTTGGTCGTCATCTCGCGCTCCTCTCGGGTCGGATGTACGTGGATACCGACGACGAGATCGAGCGGCTCTGCGGCACATCCCCGGATGCGCTCATCCGCGCCGGTGAAGAGGAGCGATTGCGCACCATCGAGGCCGATGCGTTGCGCGCACTCGCTGGCCGGACTGGGTTGGTCGTGGCAACCGGTGGAGGCGCTGCCCTCTCGGGCGACGCGCTCGCGTCTCTTTGCGACGGGGCGCACGTTGTCTTGCTCGACGCGGCTCTCGGCACGCTGCTGGCGCGTCTCTCCGAGGCACCGCGTGCGCGCCTTACGGAGCTGTCTCTGGCGGCGGAGTTGCAGCGGCAGCGCGACGAACGAATGGCGACATACGAGGCCCTCGCGACACGCAGCGAAGACACGTCGACGCGTGCGGCTGTGGAGGTCGCCGAGGCACTTGCTGCATGGCTCGATCGTGAATCAGGAGCCGCGCTGCGTCCGGTTCCCTAAGCTTGAGAGGCGAAGATCGCGATGAAGGGAAGTAGCGCCCTGGAATTGCGTCACTGAAGCCGCGCCCAGAACTTCTGCCACGCTCGTCTGTCTCGGAGCCCGATGCCCGTCCGTCCCCTCCGCCCTTCTCTCCAGCGCCCGATCGCCCGTGTGGCGCTCGTCGCCGCCATGGCCGGTCTTTTCACAGGTGTAGGGAGTGGCGCAGGTGCAGGGAACGGGGTCGTTCGCCAGGCGGTGGCTCAGGAAGACGGGGTCAGCAATCGTGAAGCTCGTAGTCGTGAGGACCGCGATCGCATCGAGGACCAGGTGCGGGCACTCACGAACAACCGTGTCGTCGGCCGCAACGATACGCAGGTGGCGAGGCGCATCGCCGTCCTGCTGAATTCGCGCGATCCCGATGCGCGGAGAGCATTGCGCGAGATTCTCGCGAACACCAGTGCACCGCAGAAGGTCATCGAACATCTGGGTGTGGCGATCCTCTTCGACTCCGGAGCGGCGGATCTGGTGCCCGACGTCATCGAGCGTCTGCGCGTCGAGCGCGCGTCGGCGCTCGCGCACTACTTCGACGGGCCGCTCGTGCGCTATGCCGACGCGGCTCTGGTGCGCAGCCTTGCGGCCCTCGCCAAGGACGCGTCGCGGACCGTGGGGTATCGCCTGACGGCCGTGCGCGCTCTCGGGATCACCGCGCACACCAACGGCCTGCCGGTACTGCTGGAGCTCTGGTCCGACCCGGCGCCGGACGTCCGTCTCGCCGCAAGCCGCGCTTTCATCCACGTGGTCCCGTTCATCCGTTCGCGTGCCGACGCGGCGACCCTGCTCGACCACATGCGCGAGAGCGGACTGCCGCTCGTCGAGGTGTTGCGCGAGCGGCTGCGCGCCGTCGAATCTGTCGGGGTGGAACCGGTCGAGAGTGACTATCTGCGCGAGTACATCGATGTGTCGATGGTGGCGTTGCCGCATCTGCCACTCGATCAGGTCGTGGCGCTCTTCCTCGACTCCCCCGTGGCCGAGTTGCGGCTCGCGGCGGCAGAGCGGATGGCGACAGTTGACTATGACTCCGAGCCAGATCCGGCGCTCGCCCGCATCGGCGTCGGCACGGCCCTATTCGACACGCTGCGGCGCGAGGAAGACGCGGATGTCGAGCGCGCGATCCTGAGCGCGCTCGTGCCACTGGCGCGTCCCATTCGAGGCCACGTGGATCGGGCGGGGATCGACGCGCTGATGCGCCGCGCCCGCGCGTCCGGCCGCGCCGCCCGCGACGTGCGGATCGCGGCGATCCAACTGCTGGGTGCGCTGCGCGTGCGAGACCCGCGTCCGGTCGCGATGCTGCAGTCCGAATTCGATGGCCTCGCGGACACCGATCCGGACCTGCGCATCGAGATCCTGAAGTCGCTCTCGGCGATCGCTGTGGATCAGACCGGGTGGTTGAGCAAGCGCGTTCTCTCCGAGAGCTACGATCGCGTCGCCGAGGCCATGGTCGTCGAACTGGCGAAGATGAACGATCCGGGCGCCATCAGCGCATTCAACGAGTTGCTGGCGCGGCCGCATCCGTCCGACATCGTGCGCCACAACGCGAGCTCGGGGCTCGTCTCTCTCTGGGCCACACACGGTGTCGCGGCTGCCCGCGACATCCTGATCGCGCGCGGGCTGAACGACGCGTCCGTCACCGTGCGCGAGACCAGTGCGTCCGGTCTGGGCAACCGCCCGTCCGATGACCCCCGCCTACTCGCCGCTCTCGAGGGGGTCGTCATGCGTCCCGACGAGAACGTCCGCGTGCGCAAGGCCGCCGCCGGGTCGTTGCTCGACCTCGATCCTGACGGGGCATTGCACCGCCTCATCTCGGTGCTCGCGGACGGGACGATCTGGGACGTCGTGCGCCAGCGCCGCGTCGATCGCCTCGTTGACGGCGAGATCGACGTGAAGGACGTACTCAGCGACACGGATGCGCTGTGGGGCGCCGACGAGCAGGACGTGCGCGATCGGGCGCTCCAGCTTCTGCAGGCCGTGGTCGACGCCGGCACAGGCCTCTGGGAAGGCTCCGAGGGGCGCGGGCTCGTTCACGAGCGTCTCGCCCGACTGCTGCTCGACTCGGCGCGACCCGAGGATGCGTGCGACGTGGCCGCGTTGCTCGTCTCTGATGGTCTGCGCGCTGACGATCCAGCATTCCGGTGGCGCCTGCTCTTCGCCAGTTCGCTGCGGGCGTGTGGAACCGAAGAGCCGCTCCATCGGGCGGCAGCGCAGCTCTCCGCCATGCGCACGGACAAGGATCTCCCGCCTGCCATCCGCTCCGCCGTGCTGCTTGAATTGGGCGAGACGCTGCTCCAACTCGACGACCCGACCGGCGCGGTCGAGATCCTCGGGATGATCGGCGATGCCGTTGATCTGACGTTGTCCGAGAAGAAGCGTCGCGCCGAGTTGACCACGCTCGCGGACGAGCGCAGCGTGAGCGAGCGCCAACTGGTTCTCGAATTGCTCGCCCGTCTCGACGAGCCGGAGGCGCGCTCGGCGTTCAAGACACTCGGCTACCGGGCGGCACGCCATCTTCACGCCGCGCTTCTCAACGAGAGTGACCTGGCCGCGCTGCGGCGGATCATGAACGGCGCCGGAGTCCTCACAGGAACCGAGTTCACGATTCCCGAGCCGGCGACCGACGACGAGACGCAGGCCGTCCGCAACGCGGCCCTCGCTGCGCTCCTGAGACTCGTCGCAACGGGGCCAGAAAGCGGCGGTCGCTGAACCTGGATCGGGGCTGCGTCGCGGCGTACACACTCGCTCGTCGCGCCAGCGTCTGCACCCCCCTCATTCTCGGAATGAGCCTGCAAGGGATGCCCACTTCGCTCAGGTCCCGCTCTTCGATGGCCGCAGGCCCTCTCCTTGATCGTGCTCGGTCACGGGCGGGCGGGACCGGTTTGGACGAGAGAACTCGTCGTTCCGCCAGAGACCAAGCACGGAGAGCTCTCTCGGCTTCCCCGGAAGTTCGTGGACGTCGCTCGGTGCCCGGTGTGTGGCGGAACAGCGAGCTTTCTTGCTCGAGACGGGAAATCCGCCCCTCACCGGGCACCATCCATCGTCGGGCTCCAACCTGAGCGAAATGGGGATCCCTTGAGCCTGCCAGCTACGCGCCGACCGTCCGCGCTTGGTTACGCGGACGCGCCGACGTGTCGTCGCGGACACGCCTTTCGAGCGTGCGCCACGCTCAACTGGTCTGCGGCGCCATGGTCCGCCGATTGCGCCCTGTACCTGTGATTGCCACCGTGGCGTATCGTACGGAGTACACCGATGACCGCTCGCCTCCCCCTTCTCATCCCCGCGCTCGCCCTGGTCGCCGCCATATCGCTCGGCTGCACGTCGCAGGATATCGCGACGCAGACGCAGGACGTCACGACGGACACGCAGGATGTCGCGAAGGAGGAAGGCGCGGTCGAGGCGGCGTCGGCGCAGGTCACCTTCGACGAGAACGGCGAGCCCGCGGGACTTCATCGTTTCCGCCGCTGGTCTGATCGGATCTTCCAGGGCGCGCAGCCCGAGGGCGACGTGGCCTTCCGGAACCTGGCGGCCATGGGTGTGACGACCGTGCTCAGCGTCGATGGCGCGCGCCCGGATCTAGAGAGTGCACAGAAATTCGGTCTCCGCTACGTCCACGTGCCAATCGAGTACAGCGGACTGACCCGCGAGCAGGAACTCACCATTGTGAAGGTCGTCGCGGCCTCCGAGGGGCCGACGTTTGTTCACTGTCACCACGGCAAGCACCGCGGCCCCGCCGCCACGATGATCGCGCGCATGGCACTTGAGAAGATCGATGTCGCGACAGCCATCGAGGGGCTCCGCAGCAGCGAGTGCAGCGCCAAGTACAAGGGCCTCTACGCGGCCGTCGAGAGCTTCGCCTTGCCGACCGACGCCGAACTCGCAGGGATCACCGACGACTTCCCCTCGTACGTCGCGGCGCCCGCGCTGATCGACGCGATGGTCGACGTCGACTTCCGCGTCGAGAACCTGCGCCAGAGTCGCGACGCTGGCTGGTGCGCGCCCTCTGACAACCCCGACGTGAGTCCTCCCCACGAGGCGCGGATGCTCTGGGAGCACTATCGCGAGATCGGTCGTTCGGACGAGGCCAAGGAACTCGGCGAGCACTTCGTCGCGCTCCTCGCCGAGTCCGAGGCAGCCGCGATCGACCTCGAGGAGGCTCTGCGGAGCGCGAATCAGGACGCTGCCGAGAGCGCCTGGACGCACGTACGCGACGGTTGCAACACCTGTCACACGGACTTCCGGAACAACAGGTGAGTTGTTTTCGTCGGCGCGGGCCGACGACTCCCAGTTCGCACGTGGGCGGCCTGACCGCCCGAATTAGTGGCGCGCGGCTGGGGCCCTTGGCGCTCATCGGCGTGCTGCTCGGCGGGATCGCTCTCGCTGGCGTTGGCTGTCACGACCCGGGCGCGGAGGGGCCGCGTCTCTACGCTGCGGCCAGTCTCGCCCCTGCGGTCGATGGTCTGCGCGCCGCCCGCGCTGGCGCCCCGTTCGGGTTCTTTCTGGGCGGGACGTCGTCCATCGCAAGGCAACTGCAGGAGGGCGCTCCCCCGGGGTGCTTTCTCGGGGCCGATCTTCGCTGGGCAGATGAACTCGACGCTGCAGGATTGGTCGAGCCCGGTACGCGCATCGACCTGCTGACGAACCGCCTCGTGGTGGTGGCTCCCGCGAGTTCCACGCTCACGATTGACCGCTTGGACGAGCTGCCGTCGGTTGGTGTGCGACGCGTCGCACTCGCCGATCCGGAGTCGGTTCCGGCGGGCCGTTACGCCGCCACGGCGCTGCAACATGCGGACGCCTGGGACGCGCTGGAATCGCGCGTCGTGGGTTGCACCGATGTGCGCGCAGCCCTCGCACTCGTCGTCGCGGGCGAAGTCGACGCGGGCATCGTCTACGCGACCGACGTGCGGGGCGCGGACGTGCGGGTCATTCACGAGATCGACCCGCAATTGCACCCCGTGATCACGTACCCGCTGCTGCTCGTGAAGGGCGCTCCGCCTGCGTCGCGAGACCTCTGGGAGTGGCTCCAATCCGAACCCGCGGCGGCGGTCTTCCGGGAAGCCGGCTTCCTGCGCTGAGCTGCCGTCCCCCTACTCCTACTCCAAGAGCGCCCGCAGCGCCGCCACGTCCGTCACCGGGGCCTCGCACGCGCGGTTCGTGCAGACATACGCTGCTGGCTTCCCGTCAACCGGGGTCTGCGCCTCGATGAAGGGCGATAGTCGCCGCGCCGCCGCGCCCGCCTCGCCCGCCGGATGCAGCAGGATCACGTCACGCGCCAGGAACCGGTCTCGTGCCGCAGCGAGCAACGCCGCCGTGGCCGGGTCCGCCGGGTCGCCACTGATCACGATCTCGCGTGTTGGGCCGAGATCGAAGTCGAGCGCACGGAGCGCATAGGGATGGCCCATCGGATACTGCGCGAGCGTTCCGGACCAGTCGGCCAGCGTGTCTCGGCCCACCTGTTCGAGGTCGGTATCGCCCGTGATGCGACCGATCCGCAGGAGCGCCAGAGCCGCCGCCGAGTTCCCGGAAGGCCGTGCGCCGTCGTAGAGGTCCTTCGTTTCGGCGATGAGATCGTCCGACCGCGTCGCCAGCAGGAACCCACCGCCCTCGACATCGCGGAAGCGCACGACCATCTCGCGGCTGATCGTGACGGCGGCCTCCAGCCAGCGCGGTTCCTGCGTCGCCTGATGCAGATCGAAGAGCCCGTTCGCGAGGTTCGCGTAGTCCTCGAGGAAGCCGTCGATCCCCGCGTCACCGTCGCGATAGCGGTGCAGCAGCCCTGACTCGGTCTTCATCGTGCGCAGGAAGAAATCCGCCGCTTCGCGTGCCGCGTCGATGTACCGCTCGTCGTGCAGCACCTCGCCGCCGAGCGCGAACGCGCCGATCATGAGACCATTCCAGTCGGTCAGTACCTTGTCGTCCAGATGCGGCCGGATGCGCTTGCTGCGCACCGCGAGCAGCTTCTCGCGCAGCGCGTCGATCCGCTCTGCGAACGCCGTCGGATCTTCTTGGAGTCGCTGCGCGTGCTCCGCGATGCGCACGCTCAGATGTAAGATGTTGGTGCCGGGCTTCTCGCCCACGGCCTCGTCCGTCCAGTTCCCGCCGTCCTCGACGCGATAGACCTTGCGGAAGACGGCGCCGTCCTCGGCTCCGAGCACGGCGTCGATCTCATCGTTCGTCCAGACGTAGAACTTCCCCTCCTCGCCCTCGGAGTCGGCGTCTTCCGCCGAGAGGAACGCACCGCCGGGATCGCGCAGGTCGCGGAGCACGTAGTCGAAGATGCCGCGCGCGGTCGTGGCGTATTGCTCGTCGCCGGTCAACTGGTAACCGTCGAGGTAGGCGCGTGCCAGCGTGGCCTGGTCGTAGAGCATCTTCTCGAAGTGCGGGACGAGCCACGCGCGATCGGTCGAGTAGCGGTGGAACCCGCCGCCGAGGTGATCGTGAAGGCCACCGTTCTGCATCGCGTCGAGGGTGCCGGTCACCCACGGCATGATCCGCTTCCCGTTCGGGCCGTGTGCGCGTCGCATCAGGAATGAGAGGGAGAACGCGCGCGGGAATTTCGGCGCCTGTCCGAAGCCGCCCTTGGCGCTGTCGTAGGCCGACTCGTACTGCCGGACGGCGAGGTCGAGCGTCTCCTCGGTGAGTTCCTTGCCCGCGACCGCCGCATTCTGCGACCGGACGTGGTTCAGCAACTCGTCTGCCTGTCGCGTCAGCTCCGCCCTGCGCGTCTTCCACAGCCCAGCGATGTTCTGGAGGATTGACTTGAAACCCGGGCGCCCGTAGCGGTCCTCCGGCGGAAAGTACGTCCCGCCCATGAAGGGCTTGCGATCCGGCGTCAGCCACGCCGAGAGCGGCCAGCCGCCGCGCCCGGTCAGCGCCGTGACCGCCTTCATGTAGATCGCGTCGACATCCGGACGCTCCTCGCGATCCACCTTGATGCACACGAAGTGCTCATTCATGACGGCGGCGATCTCCTCGTTCTCGAACGACTCGCGCTCCATCACGTGGCACCAATGGCAGGTCGAATACCCGATCGAAAGGAAGATCGGCTTGTCCTCTTTCGCCGCCCGCTTGAACGCCTCGTCGCCCCAGGGATACCAGTCCACCGGGTTGTGGGCGTGCTGCAGTAGGTAGGGACTTGACTCCTGCGCCAGGCGGTTGGTGTGCTTGTGCTCGCCGTCGCCATGCGCGGTATCCATGTTCGCGGCATCCGAGTGCTCGCCAGCGGCGTGGGGCGCGTCGTCGCCGGGATCGGTGGCTACAGGAGGCATGGTCTCGGGCTCCGCGGGCTCGCCCTCGCCCGGCGCGTTTCCGCAGGCGGCGGAGAGGACGACGAGTGCCAGGGCGAGTGAAGTTCGGGAAGGTCGCATGATGACGTCAACGCTACACGCGCCCTCGGTCTTCCACCTGTTCCGCGTCGTCGGGGCCGTCCGTGCCCGTCGCTGTCACTCGGCGGCGCCCGGTGGCGACCCCTCCTCCGCCGCCAGGACTCTCGCCGTGAAGCGGTCGGCGCCCGCGTACTCCACGAATTGGGTTCCCAGCTGCTGCGCCATGCGCTCGACCACGTCGGCCGGAGCCACGTCCCGACTGCACCAGATCACCGCGAGGACGTTGCGCGTCTCGTCGTTCGTCCGCGCCACGAGCGAGTCCTTCACCGCGTTCCCGATCGGCGCGCCGCCTGCGCGCGCCACGCCGTCCCGCGCCACACCCTCACGCGCCACACAGAGCAGCCCATGGACGTCGATCAACTGCCCGGATGCATTGAACGCGTAGCTCTCACCGTCGGTGCCGAGCCGGATGACGAGCCCGTCGTCGGGCGCTTCGAGTGCTCGGTCGAGGTCGAGCAGCGAGATCGGCAGCCCCGTCAGCAGCGAGTAGCGGTTCAGCACATCCACTAGATTTGAAATGCGAGGGAACGTCCCCTTCCGGGCCACCGCGGCGAGGTACTCACTCGCCGGCTTCCCGCGCCCCGACGGCTTGTAGCCCCCGGCCCGCAGCAACGCCCGGATGCCGTCCTTCAGCTCCGGTGGCGGGAACGTCTCTTGAGCCGCGCGGAGCCCCAGCAGCGCGTCCAGACCATCCGTGAGTGCTTGCGGCGCGGGCCCCGGCACCACCCCGAACGCCTCGACCAAGCCGACGACCACGCGCTCATCGACGCCCTCCAATCGGATCCGTGTCTTCACGCGTGTACCCCTGTCCCGTTCACGTTGGTTCCATCAGCTCGCTGCCGTCAGCCGCCCACTCAGGCTCGCCGCCCCATGACCGTGTCAGCTCGTCAGCCTACCAACTCCTTTGTGATTTACCCGCCGCACCGGTAGAAGCCTCGGTCGCGATACGCGTCACGGTGCCGGCGTGGCTCAGTTGGTTAGAGCGGCGGATTCATAACCCGCAGGTCGTTGGTTCAAGTCCAACCGCCGGCACCACTACAACGCGAGTGTTCGCCGTTACTTACGACGTCGAGGGCCCCGCGAGTGTTCACTCGGATCGCATCTGTATGCTGATCCTATGCAGAACTCCCTGTCGTTCTCCCCTCGCGGAGAGTGCCGGTCGGTGCGGCGCCGGGCATGGGCTCGGGCAATCTGCCTCGCGTTCCGGTTGGTTCGCTCGCGAGTCCGTGAGGGTGCGGCTAACCGCACGCACATGCTGACCCGACTCCGGCACACTCGGTGTTGCCGAGAGGTGAGCGATCGCAGGTGGGACCGGACCCCGCCCACCCCGGGGAGTGGTCCGGAAGGGGGGGGGCCTGTTCGCGTTATGAGGGCGTTACCTGGGCGACTTCATCGCTACGGCAAGAGCCTCTCTGGTAATGGCTTACGTCTTCTCGGAGATCGGCCGTGGGCACTCTCGAGGTAGCAACGTCGTTGATTGTTGGGCTCAGGATCGTCTCTTCGCCGTCGGTATCTGGACACGAAGTGGACACCTCGTCGTCCGACGGACTCTGTGGCGGTAGACGGGGCTCGTCGATGCCAGGTCATCCCACTCTCTGCGTGCTGCTCGACGCCCGCATGCTGGATGACAGTGTCTGCGTCGGCTACGACCGAAGCGACCAATGTGGAACCTCTGGATGGAGCGACGTCGCTCCAGCAGGTGCCGGGATCGTTCCGACCGAGTGCCAGAGCACGCCCCGGCGGTCGGCGACGAAGTGGAGCCCGTCGATATCGACATCGATCGGCTTGGCCCTCGTCGAGCCGGGGTCGCGGCGCGCTGCCTCGATCACCTGCGGCGGGACTGAATTGCGACGGTTGTCACGCTGGGCCATCACGACTCTCCTTCACGGAACTCGAACGTGGCGCCGGGGGGCGACGACTCGCTAGCCTCGTCTCGGGTCAAAGGGGACCGCCGACAGGCTCGCTGAGTGGAGCTGTCGATCGTCCCTTTCGTATCGGGCGGTGGGCTGCGTGCAGTGGAGACTCGACTGCGACCCCCGCGGCTTGCGAGAGGAGCAGGGAGCGTGAGCGTGACGGAGCTGGAAGTACCGGCTGTGGGGATGGTCGCCACCGTGCGGCAGCGTCGCGGCGTGATCTCGTCCGTGGAGCCATTCGACGACGGTCCTGATGGCCGCTACCACCTCGTCACAGTCGAGTACATGGACGCCAACGGACCGCCCGAGGACCAACTGGTCTGGGAAATCGAGGCTCGCGTCGGTGCGCGACTGCTCTTGCCGACGGCCCTCCCGGACGTCATGGGCGACCCGGCCATGCGCCCGGACGAGTTCGACGCCCTCGTGCGCGCCACGCGCTGGACCGCGCTGACGCCCTTCATCGACCCCGACGACGACGGCCCGCTCGACCGCCTCCCGATCTGCGCCCCGCTCCATGGCGCCGTGCAGATCGAGGACTTCCAACTCGTCCCCCTACTCAAGGCCCTGCGGATGCCGCGCGTCACGCTGCTGCTCGCCGACGACGTCGGCCTGGGCAAGACGGTGGAAGCCGGCCTGATCCTGCGCGAACTCCTCGTCCGGCGCCGCCTCCGCCGCATCCTGATCCTCTGCCCGGCGGCGCTGCGGCTTCAGTGGCGCGACGAGATGCAGTCGAAGTTCTCGATGGCCTTCGACGTCGTGGATCGCAAGCGCACCCACGAGCTGCAGCGCTCGATGGGCATGGACGCCAACCCGTGGCGCGCCTTCCCCCGCATCATCACGTCGTACCACTACTTGAAGCAGCACGACGTCCTGCAGGAGTTCCTCTCGGTCAGCCGCGTGCGGGACGACTCGCCGCATCTGCCCTGGGACATGATCATTCTCGACGAAGCTCATAATCTCAGCCCGTCGTCGTTCGGCACCGATAGCGACCTCTCCGCGATGCTCGGTAGCGTCGCGCCCCTCTTCGAGCATCGTCTCTTCCTGACGGCCACGCCACACAACGGTCATACGCGCAGCTTCTCGGGCCTGCTCGAACGCCTCGACCCGGTCCGTTTCTCGCGCACGACCGAGTTCTCGCCGGCCGAACGCGTGCGCGTCGAGGATGTGGTGATCCGGCGTCTGAAGCGCGAGATCAACGTGCGCACCGATCCCCCGCGTTTCTGCGATCGCGCACCGAAGGGCGTGCAGATCGACCTCGCGCTCGATGAGAAACGCCTGTCATCCGCCGTCGCCACGTTCCGAAAGAAGGTCCGCTCGGTGATCGCGGCCCGGTCCCGCACCGAGCAGACGGCTGGCGCGTTCGCGGCCGAGGTGCTCTCGAAGCGGCTCCTCTCCTGCCCGTACACATTCGCGGAGTCGTGGCACCGCTACCTCGAGGGCGCCGCGCAGGACGAGGTTGCCGATGCCCGCGAGGTTGATGCGGCACGCAAGAAGGTCGAGGAGGACACGGGCGACGACCGCGAAAGCGAGAGTCGGCAGGCCCACGCCGCCCACACGGTCGGCGCGTGGCTGAAGCCTCTCCTCGCTGACATCGAGTCCGAGGCGGCCGACGTGAACGCGACGCTCCGCAGACTCGGGCTCCAGGACGCCGCCGGTCAGGCGACAGGCAAGTACCCGAAGAAGGACTCTCGCTTCGCCGCGTTGCAGTCGCTCGTCGAAAACCGCTTGCGCGACGGGGGCGAGTGGCGCGATGACGAGCGCATCGTGATCTTCACGGAGTACAAGACCACGCTCGATTACGTCGCAGAGCGGTTGCGTGAGACGTTCGGCGGCGAGAACCGTGTGCTGCTGCTCTACGGCGGCATGGGCGACACGGAGCGCGAGGACATCAAGAGCGCCTTCAACGACCCGACCGACCCCGTGCGCGTCCTGGTCGCGACCGACGCCGCCTCCGAGGGCCTGAACCTCCAAGAAACCGCTCGCTACCTCCTGCACTACGACGTTCCGTGGAACCCCTCGCGCCTCGAGCAGCGCAACGGTCGCCTGGACCGCCACGGCCAGGCCCGCGACGTGACGATCTTCCACTTCGTCACCGACGACGATGCCGATATCTCGTTCCTGGCATACGTCGTCGGCAAGGTGGATCAGATCCGCGAGGACCTGGGGTCCGTGGGCGAGATCTTCGACGCCGCCTTCGAGCGCCGCTTCGTCCAGGGCGAGAGCGAACTGGCCGTCCGGCAGGAACTCGACGCGTCTGTCAAGTGGGCAAAGGGCCGCGCGTCGTTTGAGGCCGATGATGCGACGAGCACCGCCGACACCACCGGCGAGGACGAGGTGCGCCGCCTCGCCGCGCTCCGTGACGAACTCGACCTCTCCCCTGCGACGCTTGCGAGCACGCTCTCCGCCGCGCTGCGGATCTCGCCGCCCGGCACCGCGATGGATGGCCCGGATGCCCGCGGGCGCTTTCGGATCAAGGCGCCGCTCTCCCCCGCGTGGGAGCAACTCGTAGACGATGCGCTCCGACTCGACACGACCCGCGGCGTGCGGGGCGCGCTCCCGGCGCTCGTCTTCGACCCCGAGTTCTTCATGGATGCGAGCCGGGGGCGCCCCGTCTTCCGTCCGAAGAAGGACACGGCGCTGATCCACATCGGTCATCCCCTCTACGAGCGCGCCCTGACCCAGTTCGCGCAACTGCGCTATCCGGGATCAGGCGACCAACGCCCGGGACGCTGGACCGTCCGCCGAGGCGACGTTCCCGAAGGCTGCGACGCCGTCGTGCATCTCACCGTCGAGGAACTCGCCGTCAACGAGCTCCGCGAGACCTTCCATCACTGGGTCCGCACGATCCGTCTGCCGGTGAAGAACGGGAGATTGGGAGAGCCCCTCCCGCACATCCCCGCTGCGCGGCTCGCATCGTCCGGCGCGTCGTCCTCCTTCGTCGACGACACCGACACGCCGCGCCTCATCTGGGAGGACGTCGAGCCCGACATCAAGGCATTCGTCAGCGGCTGGGCAGGCGGGCTGACAAAGCAACTGCGTGCGGCCCTCGACGTCGAGCGCGAGCGCGCCATGAAGGACGAGCAGGAGCGTTTCCGCAGCCGACAGGCCGAGCTCTCCGACATGATCGTGGCGCAGACGCTCGGATCGATGGAGCGCGAGGTCGAACGGCTCCACGCGCGGCTCCACGACGCGAAGAACCAGCGCCTTCTCTTCCGCGTGCAGGAGGAGGCCGAGATCGACGACTTGAAGCGGTCACTCGAGGCAAAGCAGGACGAGATCCGCCGACGCAAGATCCACCTCGAGGAACTTCGCGATCAACTCACGAAGGAGCGCGATCGCGTCCTGCGCGGCGTCGTCCCCAAGCGCTTCGCGATGCGGGGTGAGGCGCAGGCATTCCCCGTCACAATCGAGATCGTTCTCGGCGAGGCGCTGACATGAGCGTGCACGCGAACGAGTGGTGGGCCTCGCTCCGGCATGGCGGCGTCCTCGTGGCACCGTCGCAGATCGAGAAGATCCTCCCCGCCACACCGAAACCGCTGTCATTCCGGCTGGCCGAGCGCCTCCGCCGCGACGTCACGCGCCTCGAGGGGAACGAGTCCGTCCTGCTCGACACCGTACTCGAGGCGATCTGTCGTCTCGGAGTGGACGGCGCCGGCTCGTGGACGAAGGGCTCGCAGATTTCGACGGACTGGACGCGTCGCTCCCTCTCGGGCAAGGCGATCCGGCCCCGCCGCATCTGGCAAGGCCCGCACGGGTCGCTCCTGCCTGTGTTCGTCACCGATGAGAAGCGCGTCGGCATCGGTCGTGGCCGCGCCGCCGTGTCCGAGGTCGTCGAGTGGCTGCGCGCCGGTGACGAGAAGCTCGCGCTCATCACCAACGCCCGTCAGTGGCGCCTGATCTACGCCGGCCTCGACTTCAGCGCATGGTGTGAATGGGACGTGGACCGCTGGTTCGAGGAGGGTGAGCCGGGACCGCAGGTCGATGCCCTGCGTGTGCTCTTGGCGCCCGAGACGCACACGGCACCCGACGCGAAGAGCCTTGCCCCGCTCCTCGCTGCGATCTCCGCCACCCGCAAGGGCCAGTCCGACCTCTCCGCCGTCCTCGGCGAGCGCGTGCGCCGCGCCGTGGAGCTGTTGATCCACGCCCATCGTGGCCCGCTCTCTCACCTCGGCGACTCCGTCGCGAATGCCGACATCTATCGTGCCGCGACCCGCGTCGTCATGCGGTTCGTCGTGCTCTTCTTCGCCGAGGCGCGCGAGCTTCTTCCTCGCGATAACCCGATCTACCACGGTTCGTACGGACTCACCGGTCTGCTCGAGCAACTCGAACGCGTCGGTAGCGGCGCGGGCGCGGAACGACTCCGTCACCGTTGGGCTGCGTGGCCCCGTCTCCTGGCGCTCTTTCGCCTGGTACACGGTGGTAGCCCGCACGAGGCCCTGCCGGTACGGCGCTACGGCGGAGGACTCTTCGCTGCGGGTTCCGTAGATGCAGAGGCGGGCATCGATCGCGCTCTCGCTGTGTTCGAGGATCCGCATCACTCGCCGTCCGATGCCGACGTGCGCGAGATGGTGCGCCTCCTCGCCCGCACGAAGGTGAAGGTCCGTGCCGGGCGCGGCGCTACATGGGTGGACGCGCCGGTTGACTTCAGCGACCTCTCGTCCGAGTACATCGGCATCCTCTACGAGGGCCTTCTCGACTTCGAGTTGCACGATGTGGGAGAGGGCGAGACCGTCGTCTTCCTGGCGCTCGGCGATCAGCCCGCTCTGCCGCTCTCACGCCTCGAGGCGATGAACGACAAGGAGCTCGCGAACCTCGTCGAGAAGTTCAAGAAGCCGACTTCGAGCGGACCGGAACCAGACGACGAGCTCGGCGACGAGGACGGCGCTGAGGAAGACGCCGAGTCAACTGACGACGATCCGGCCGCGGGAGATGGCTCGGACCACGACCCTTCATCCGAGCAGGGAGAGGAAGCCGCGGAGGACATCCGCCGCGACGCGCGTGACCGCGCCGAGGCCTGGGCCCGCCGGGCGATCGAGATCGGCAAACTTGTCAAGAAGCCGCGCTCGAAAAGCGCCGACGCGCAACGAGCCCACGAGGAGGCCGTTGCGAAGACGGCGACCCAGATCGTCGTGCGCGTTGTTCTGCCCGGCGAGTGGTACCTCGTCCGTTGGGGCGGCACGCGCAAGGGATCGGGCACGTTCTACACACCGCCGGGGCTCGCCGTGCCCACGGTGCACCGCACACTGCGGCCGCTCGTCTACGACGCGCCCCCCGGCGACGACGGTAAGCCGAACATCGATGCGCCTGCCGCCGAGTGGACACCCAAGACACCGGAGCAGATCCTGGCACTGAAGATGATCGAGCCGGCCATGGGGTCCGGCACGTTCCTCGTCGCTGCGCTGCGCTTTCTCACTGACGCGCTCTACGCCGCGCTGCATCACCATGACCGCCTTGTCGAGCACGAGAACGGCCACACCGTCGTCACACTCGCCGAGGGGCATGCAGCCACGGGGCAGCTCGTCGAGGATCTGACTTGCAGGCGCGATGCCGAAGAATTCGAGTCACGACTGCGCGCGCGCCTCAAGCGCTACATCGTCGAGCGTTGTCTCTACGGCGTGGATCTCGATCCCCTCGCGGCTGAGCTCGCGCGCCTCGCCCTCTGGGTCGAGACCATGGACCGCGACCTGCCGTTTGAGTTCCTCGATCACAAGTTGAAGGTGGGCAACGCGCTCGTCGGGTGCTGGTTCGACCGCTTCCAGGACTATCCGGTCATGGCGTGGGAGCGCGAGGGCGGCGACAAGGGCCATACGAACGGCGTCCACTACGAGAAGGGCGCGTGGACGAAGGCGATCAAGGCACACAGGAAGATGGTTGCCGCCGAGATGCAGGATTGGATTACCCGTCAGGCGCGCCTCGACGTCCCCGTCGCTGAGAAAAGTGCCACCGAGATCCATGAGGATGCAGTGCGTCTCTTCGAGGAGTTGCACGCGATCCCGGTCCACGAGAGCGAGGAGCGCGCCCGTTTCTACGCAGCGCAGATCGACCGCAGCGAGGCGATCTGCTCGTTGCGCGAGGCGTTCGACACCTGGTGCGCGATCTGGTTCTGGCCGGGTGACCGGCTGGGCAATGCGCCGATGCCACTCGACTTCCGAGCTCTCAGCACGGAGAGCCGCGGCGTCGTGCGCTCGCTGCGGGACCAGCACCACTTCTTCCACTGGGAAATCGAGTTCCCGGACGTGTTTGCCAAGGAGGGAGCCGGGTTCGATGCGGTGCTGGGCAATCCGCCATGGGACACCGTGCAACCCTCCTCGATGGAGTTCTTCTCGGCGCTGGATCCGCTCTACCGCGCGTACGGAAAGCAGGAAGCTGTGCGCGCGCAGACGGAGCTGTTCGCTGCAGACTCATCGAGTGAACGAGATTGGATCGACCACCTCGCACGGTTCAAAAACTTGGCAAACTGGTTCAAGTGCGCGGCCTCACCATTCGGTGATCCCGACGTCGGTCGAGCCAAGTTCGGCATCGCACGCGGGAAGGCCAACCATGCATTGCACACGCGTTGGCGAGACGGTCGCGCCAAGCGCCACGGCTACGCGGATCCGGAGCACCCCTACCGCCACCAGGGATCCGGGAAGCCCTACTTGCAGAAGCTCTTCCTTGAGCAGGCTCACGCGCTGCTCCGAGACGCGGGGCGACTCGGCTTCATCGTTCCGTCCGGGCTCTACACCGACAAAGGCACGACGGACCTACGGAAGCTCTTCTTCGAGCGCTGTGACTGGCAGTGGCTCTTCGGTTTCGAGAACAACCAGCGGATCTTCGACATCGACAGCCGTTTCAAGTTCGGGCCCGTGATCGTTCAGAAGGGCGGCACGACCGCAGCTGTGCGGACGGCGTTCATGCACCGCGACCTCGCCGACTGGGAGAACGCGGAGCAGCACGTCATCCCGTACACGGGCGCGCAGGTGCAGCGCTTCAGTCCGACGACTCGCGCGCTCTTCGAGATCAGCAGCGAGCGCGATCTGGAAATCCTTGAGAGGATCTACGCGGACTCCGTCCTGCTCGGTGACGACGGCCCCGACGGCTGGGGCATCAGCTACGCGCAAGGCGACTTCAACATGACGAGCGATCGGAGGCTCTGCGTCGCGCGCCCTGCGCTTGAGGAACAAGGCTACCGATCCGACGCGTACGGGCGCTGGGTGAGAGCGGACGAAACAGTCCACTTGCCGTGCTACCAAGGCGTGATGCTGCATCAGTTCGATTTCGCCGCCAAGCGATGGATTTCGGGGACTGGCCTTCGTGCGAAGTGGGATCCGATCCCGTGGACCTCGAAGTGCTCGGCCCCGCAGTTCCTCATGTCCGAGACGGTGTTTGCCGCCCGACGTAGAGCCCACGGCGAGTTCCGAGTTGGGATGCGGCGTGTTGCGCGGAATACAGATGCGCGCACCGTGATTTCCGCATTGCTCCCGCCCGCGCCATGCGGCGACAAGGTGGCGATCCTCACGATGGAGGATGCAAATTCGCACTCAGTGCTCGTCGCCATGCTCAACAGCTATGTGCTGGACTTCGTGATGCGGACGCGCGGAGGGGGAACGCAGGTCGATCGACACGCTCTCTTCGAGCTTCCGCTCCCGACTACGTTGACGCCGGACCTCCGTGTCGCGATCCGCCGACTCGTTCTCCAGCTCAACGCTGTGTCCATGATTTTTGCCCCAGAGTGGGTTCGATTGGCGGTGGCCGCGCCCAGTGTTCGAGCGCGATCTGTGCAGGAGAACTGGGCGCTCACTCCGCACGCCCGCATCCGAGCCCGTTGTGCCGTCGAAGCTCTCGTTGCTGCGTTGTTCGGGGTCACCGCGTCGGACTTCCGTCAGGTCATAACCGAGTGTGACTTCCCGATCGGTCACGACACATCGAACCTGGATACTCGCGGGTTCTGGCGCACCGACCGGGAGCTCGATCCGGAGGTTCGTCTCCCGATCCTCTCGCTGGCGGCACTCATCGATCTGGAGCGATGCGTCGAGGAACACGGCAACCTATCCGATGGCGTCGTGGCGTTCTTGCAGCCCGGCGGGGACGGATGGGACCTGCCGGATACCATGAGGCTTGCGGACTTGGGCGTAGGACACGACGACGGGGCTCAAGAGCCGCAGCCAGTCCGAGATCGCTTCGGGCCGCATCTGCTGCCGATGCAGAAGGACCTCTCCGTCGAGGCGTCGTGGGCGGAGTGCGAACGCCACGCCCAGATCCTCTTGGGTGACGATGGCTACGCGGCCCTGCAGCGCGATCTCCAGCGTGCGGACGTCGATCAGACGTACACGGCTCGCGCGGCGGAGGACCAACCTCGCTATCGGCTCCGCGGCGATGACTCGCAGGGGATGTTGTTCGGCCGGGGAGAGGAGGGGCGATGAAGCTACGGCTCATTCGGATCAGAAACCTCGGCGCGATCTCCGACGCTGGTCTCGAAGTGGAGATCGACCGCATCGTTGTTCTGATCGGTCCGAACAACGTTGGGAAATCGACGGTCCTAGATGCCTACGAGGCCTTCGCCAGTGTGGGCGCTGCGCTGCCGCTTGAGCGGTTCCGAGACGAGGACCCCGCGAACACGATCGAAATCGAGGGGCTCTTCACCGGCGTCACCGACGATGATATCGAGGTGATCGGGCAGCAATGGCCGCATGCCGATGCTAAGTACGGCACGTGTGTTCGCGTGATGTGGCGGTGGGAGAAACCAGGCGAGAAGGGCGAGAAGTTCTCCTGGGATCCCGGCACGAACGACTGGGTGCCGGGCGGTGTGGGCGGTTGGAACACGCTGATCACCAGCCGCATCCCCGCGCCGCTCAGGGTGCGCCCGACTGACGATCCGCAGGCGACGGAAGACCAGATCGTTCAGATCCTGACCGCGGCCGCGAAGGAAAGCCTCAAGGCCGACACGGGGCGCGCCGCAGAAGTGAGACGCGCGCTTGAGAAGTTGGCCGAAGACTTCGCACAGGAGATCTCAGCGCAGCTGACCGAGGCCACCGAAAAGGTCCAGGAGCGCTTCGGAGCCGTCTTCCCCGGGTACTCTCTTGAGTTCTCACCGGGCATCGGCAAATTCGAGCCGGAGAAGATGATTGGCTCTGGCAGTCACATACGGGTCGGCCGAGACGGGCAGCGCACGCACCCTCTGACTAGTCAGGGCGCCGGCGTGCGGAGGACGTTCCTCTGGTCTGCTCTCGGAGCGCTCGCCGAACTGGGGCGACTGAAACAAGGCAAGAAGACACTCGCGTCAGACCGACCGCGCATACTCCTCATCGAGGAGCCGGAGTCGTTCCTTCATCCGCCGCTTGTTCGCGCGGCGCGCGAAACGCTCTATGGGCTTGCTGACCTGGAACTTTGGCAGGTGTTGACCACTACCCACTCGCCTGTGTTCATTGACGTGGCGAAGCCCCACACCACGATCGTCCGTGTCTCCCACAATCATGCTGACGGCACGCGAGTGTTCTCATCCGATCGCGCGAAATTCACGGACGACGAGCGCGCGAACCTGCGGATGATCCGGTCCTGTCACCCCACCGTGAGCGAGTTCTTCTTCGCTGACAATGTCTGGCTTGTCGAGGGAGAGACGGAGCATGCCGTGCTGGTGAAACTGCTCCGTGAGAGCGATGACCCCCGCGCCGCTTCCGTCGCAGTCGTGAACTGCATGGGGAAGGCGAACTTGCCGCTGTTCGCTCGCATACTCAACCAATTCAGGTCTGGCTACGTTGCGATCCACGACGTCGATCGACCGTTCGCGCTGCGGGACCACAAGTGGATACGGAACGGGATGTGGACGATGAACTCGCGGATCCGAGATGTAGCAGACGACGCTCCGTCAGACGGCCAGGGGGCCACGACGGTCGCGCATCTTCCTGACTTCGAGGGGGAGTTCTTCGGCACCTCCCAGAAGGCGGACAAACCGTGGGCGGCGCTCCAGACACTGGACGAGATACGCCTGTCAGGCGGCGCACGTAGTGACCGGCTGGATGGCCTCGTCGCGGCGTTGCTGGACGGTGAGCACGACGGCATCTACACGACCATCGCCGACCTCGAACGGCGCGTGGCAGAGTATGTGACGAGCGAGCAGCCAGAACCTGCCGAGGCTTGGTGCGTGGAGATGGAGTCGGACGCATGAGCAGTGGGATGACCTCGATTGCCGCAGGTGTCATGCGCAGTCGGACGACCAAGGAGTTGCAGTGGCTCTAAACCCAGTCGCCTTCACCGAGAAGGTCGTCGGCAACTTCCTCCGGTATCAGCTCACTGCGTACCCGTTCGCGGATGCGCAGCTCTACGACCAGATGCGGACTCTGCTCTCGCTTGAGGAGACGCGTAATACGCCGCTCCTCAAGGGACCGTTCGTCAGCCTGTCGCGCTCGTTCCGCGCCGGCGCGAGCGTTGCGGATCTCGTGTCCGAGGGCGTGCTGCACCCGCACATGCAGCAGCTCATCCCGTACCCGCACATGTACGGACACCAGGAGAAGGCGATCCGCGCGATCGTCGCAGGCCGCACGACGCTGGTGGCGACGGGCACGGGGTCAGGCAAGACGGAGTGCTTCCTCTACCCGATCATCAGCCGATGCCTGAAGTTGCGCGACGAGGGCGCGCCTCCGGGGATCGTGGCCATTCTCGTCTATCCCATGAACGCACTCGCCGAGGACCAGCTTCTGCGATTGCGCGGGCTACTCGCCGGTACCGGCATTCCGTTCGGCATGTATGTGGGGAAGACACCGGAACGCAGCTCGAACGTTGCGGGCAAGCGCCTGCCATCGGGCGCGTCGAAGCAGGACTACCTGGCCGAAATGGACCGCGCCCGCGAGGAGAAGCGCGGGACCGCTGTGCACCCGGCCGAGGAACGATGCGCGCGCGAGGACATGCGCGTCGATGGCGGCCAGCCGCGCATTCTGCTCACGAACGTGAAGCAGATGGAATTGCTGCTTACTCGCTCGCGAGACGTGGATCTCTTCACCGGATCGCAATTGCAGTTCCTGGTCTGCGACGAGGCGCACACGTTTACCGGGGCCGGTGGTGCGGAGACGGCATGCCTGATCCGTCGCCTGCGCTCGTATTGCGGGCGGAAGCCGGAGGAGACGGTCTGCATCGCCACATCGGCGACGATCACCGATCCGGAGTCCGGTGCGGAGCCCGGGCGGGAATTCGCATCGCGCTTCTTCGGCGTGGATGCCAACTCGGTCGAACTTGTCGGCGAGGAGTACACGCCCGACGTGTGGGCAGACCAGCGCGCCGTGACGCCCGCGCCGTCGGATACTCGGGCGGCGCTCTCCGCCGCGCTGCGAGCCGTGGATGTGGACGATGCCGATGCGGGAGCGGAGATTTCGACGGCACTTCGACTTCTCAGTGGTGAGGCGCTTGCGTCTGGCGAATGGAGCCGGGCCCTGCACGGCGCCTTGTCCCGCAACGAGATCGCTTACTCGTTGGCGCAGGCGCTTGAGTCACCCCGTGAGGTCGAGGAACTCTGCGGCGACGTGACGAAGCGCGTGGGACGCCCTGTGACGCAGGAGGAAGTTCTCGCCTGGCTGACGCTCGGCGCGGCGGCGCGGCTCGAGGGTCGCCCCCTTCTTCGTCCCGTGGTTCACGCATTCGTCCGGGGGATCGACGGGGCGGTCGTGAGTTTCCCTGATGGCGCGACGCAGCCTCGGCTGTGGCTCTCGTCCGAAGACGCGGCGCCCGGAGGAGACGAGCAGCGCACACGCTTGCCCGTAATGACGTGCACGACGTGTGGGCAACACTACTTCCACCACCATCTCGGTGACTTCGAGTTCGTCGGCAAGCAGCCCGGCGGCGGCGAGGCCGTCGAGGATCGTCTCTACTGGCCCGCGCTGGACTCGACGAACGGTGGCGTTCGAGCCGTCTTCTTCGATCGTCTCATCTCCGATGACGACTCGGATGATGACGACGACTCGGCGCCGCGCAACACCGCGCCGCTCCATCTGTGCCGACTCTGTGGAGCGGGGCACCCCGAAGCCAGGGATCGTTGCGATGGCTGCGGCGCCGATGCATCACTCATCCCCCTCTTGGTGTGCGCGCAGAAGAAGGAGAAGCCGGGCTACCTGACGCGGTGCATCTGCTGCGGGTCTCAGGGCCGCGAGTGGGGCGGGCACTATCGCGAACCCGCACGCCCTGTGCGCGCGGGCACCGTTTCCGATGTGCATGTTCTCGCGCAGGAGATGGTGCAGCACGCCGAGCGACCACGGTTGCTCGTCTTCGCCGACAACCGCCAAGACGCTGCATTCCAGGCGGGTTGGATGCGGGATCGGGCGCGTCGTTTCCGTCTGCGTGCGCTGATGTATGACCGCATCAAGGAGGGGCCGGTCTCGGTCAACGACCTCGCCGCACACCTCGATGATCTCTTCGAGCGAGATGACGCGCTGTCACGGGTGCTGCTGCGTGAGGTCTGGAACGTGGCGCGCAAGGAGGCCGCCGGACAGCGACACGCTGACGAGCGTCGGAAGTACATCCGCATCCAGGTGCTGCGTGAACTCGTAACGGGCTTGAAGCAACGAGTGGGCTTGGAGCCCTACGGCCGCATCCGCGTGCGCTATGTGGGACTGGAGGCGGGGCACGCGTGGGTGGAGAGCAACGCCGCGCACCTGGGACTCGATCCGGAGGTGCTCATCGCGGGGATCGCAACGCTGCTGGACCAGATGCGGCGGGGCTCGTACGTCTTCGATCGCGACCACGACATCTTCTCGAAGTTCTGGCCGGACGGTGCGCCCGAGATCATGTTCGGGTTCCTGCCGAAGATGCCCGGTGTGCCTCAGGGCATGAAGCTCCGCTACGAGGCGGGCGACGAGAAGGGGCGCATCCGGCAGTGGGTGAGCGCGGCCGGTGAAACCGGCGTGCTGCAGCAGGTGAAGCGCTGGGGCGTGGAAACCGACGATGCGCGCGAGTTCGTCGAGTCACTCTGGGGGTTCTTGTGCAAGACCCGCGTACTCGTTCCGGTGACGCTGAAGGGGTGGAAGGGACGCGCCCTACCGGGATGCACGGGCACGCATCAAATCGACGCCGATCGCCTCAGCATCGAGCCGCACACGGGCGTGTGGCGCTGTGGGACGTGTCGTCGTACGCAGAACCGCCCGACGCCTCACGACTTGTGCATGGCGTGGCGCTGCAAGGGCGTACTTCAGCGCGAAGCGGAGAGCGAGGACGACTACGACCTGCGCCTGCTCGACGAGGGCTACCGCATGATCCGGCCGCAGGAACACTCGGCGCAGGTGCCGCAGGACGAGCGCGAGCGGATCGAGATTGCGTTCAAGGGAGAGGGCGAGGCGGTGAACTGCCTCGTCTCCACGCCGACGCTCGAACTGGGTGTGGACATCGGCGCACTCGACTCGGTGCTGATGCGGAACGTCCCGCCGCTGCCGGCCAACTACTGGCAGCGCGCGGGCCGCGCCGGGCGTCGGCATCGCATGGCCGTTAACCTGACGCACTGTCGCGCGATGAGTCACGATCGGGGCTACTTCGCGGAGCCGCTGAAACTGCTGGGCGGCCGCGTCGATCCACCGAGCTTCAACCTTCGCAATCCGTTGATGATCGCGAAGCACGTGCACGCTGCCGTGTTGACCAGACTCCACCATCTTGTGCGCCCCGAGGGTGGGCTTGGTGAAGACGATCGGTCCGAGATCAAGGAGGCGTTGGATCTCGCGTTCCCGGCGAAGATCCGGGAGTTCCTCTTCACCGAGGGAGGCGACCTGCGGGAGGTGCCGCTCGACGTGACGTTGCTGCACACCGTTGTGACGAAGCACGAGGCGGAGCTGCGCGCCTATGTCGAAGGCGTATTCAAACAGGGGTGGCCGGAGGCGGATCGCGCAGAGGTGCGGCCGGAGCGGCTGCACCAGCACGTCGATGGAACCACTGCCGCGCTCCGCGCGGTGATCGCGACTCTCAAGCGGCGTCTCGATTGGGCGATTGGGCAGATGCAGCGATTGGAGGACGAGCGACGACGCAAGGCCACCCTCGAACCCGCGGAAGACGCGCTCTTCGGCAGGTGCGACCGGTTGGTCAAGCGCATGAAGGGGATCCGCAAGCGAGGACGAGCACAAGCTGCCGGACACGACGATGTCGTCACGATGAGCGTTCTCGCGGCGGAGGGCTTTCTGCCCGGATACGGGCTGGAGGTCGGACACGTCGTGGGCTACGCATCGATCCCGAAATCCTCCGCCGGAGGCTTCGACTTCAACCTTCCGCGCTGGCAAGGGATTGCCGTGATCGAGTTTGCGCCGGGCAACCTGATCTACGCGAACGGTCATCGGTTCACGCCGCGTCGGTTCCAGTTGACGGCCGAGGACGAACTCCTGCGTTTCGCGGTCGAGCCGAAGAGCCAAGCTGTTCGCATCGTGGATGCGGGTTCCGCGAGCGTGGCGAGTGGCGTAGTTGACGTGGCGTCCATGGGATCGACCACGCTGCGCGCGATCCCGGTATCAGATCTGGATCTCTCGCATCGTTCGCACATCAGCGACGACGAGGACTTCCGGTTTCAGCTTCCCGTCGAGGTCTACGCGTACGAGTTGGCGCGGCACGAAGGCGGGCAGGCCTACGACTGGGGCGGCCGCGACCTGCACCGTCGCCACAACGTGCACTTCCGTCTCGTGAATGTCGGCGCGTCCTCGCTCGTGCGCGCCGGTGATCCGACACGCTTCGGATACCCGATTTGCACGGTTTGCGGGCAGGCCGGCTCGCCCTTCGGATCGCAGGTATCGAGAGACAAATTCGCCGAAGGCCATCAGGAGCGTTGCGGTCGGAAGATCCAGCCGACCGGCCTGTACGCGGATGTCGTGGCGGACATGCTCACGCTGCCGCGCTGCAACGACAGGAAACAGGCGTTCTCCCTTGCCGAGGCGATCCGCTTCGGCGCAGCGGAAGTGCTCGACATGGAGCGCGGAGATCTGCGGATCGTGATCCTCGCGTATCCCGACCGTGAAGAGTGCGACGCCGTCCTCTACGACCCGATGCCGGGCGGCTCCGGATTGCTCGAGCAGATCACCAGCCGGTTCTCGGAGGTAATGACTGCGGGCAAGCGGATCGCGGAGCGGTGCCCGTCGGATTGCGGCAGCGCTTGCATCGACTGCTTCCACACATATCGCAACGCCTTCTACCACCGCTATCTCGACCGGCACGAGGTGCTCGACTTCGTCGTAGAGCGCGGCGTTCTTCTGGCGCCGAGTCACGCCATCCCGGCGCAGATGCCGCAGCAGGAAGCCGACGCGGACGCGATGCCGACCAACATCCGCGAAGCGCGCCTCCGCGACCTGATCCTGCGCGCCGGTTTCCCCGACCCGATCTGGGATCATCAGGTCCAGTTCGGCCGGCCACTCGGATCAACTACGCCCGACTGTTGCTTCGATATCGATGCCGACGGATGGCCCGAAATCGCGATCTACCTCGACGGCCTGAGCGACAAGTTGCACGGCAATCCGGCGACGCGCCGCAAGGACCGTCAGATCCGCGAAGAGCTCCGTTCCCGCGGCGTCGATGTGATCGAGATCCCGAACCACGCCCTGGACGATCGCGGCGCGATGCAGAAGCACTTCAAGCGCCTGGGCCGCAGTCTCGGCGGGCGCGACTACGGCCAGCAGGTGGCGGAAGACGCGGAGTGGTTTGGTGGTGAGTAGCACCCTCATCGAGAGCTCGGACGGTGGCGAGCACGACGCTGGGCTCTCTGGGTTCGCTTACGCGCCTCGGTCGCTCTCGTGAGTACCGCTCCTCGGTTTCCCCGGCTCCGTGATCGATTGGTGGCGCTGCGCCCTGAGGGACCGGTCGGATTTGAGGGGGTGGTCGCCCATTCCTTGGGTGCTGCGACAGGGCTCCAACTCAGACTTGCCAAGTCCGGCGCCCAATTCGGTCGGGACGCGAGTTCGGCGCCATCGCCGTTCGCGATCGCGATGGAGGCCAAGCGCTACAAGGGGACGCTGAGCTTGGAGGGCCTCGTCGCGAAGGCCGTTGTTGGGGCGCATGCCTTGGGGGGAGCCATCGACCTGTGGGTTCTCGGGGCGACGAGCGCAGCAGGCGACGATGCCTTGAAATGGCTGACGGACATCCTCGAGCGAGAGGGTGTGTCCTTTCTGGCCCTCGACTGGAGCGACACTGAGATCCCCCAACTCGCTCTCCTGCTCGCGTGGCAACGGGATGCGACTCTGGATTGGTTTCGTCGGTCTGTGTCCGATGCCCCGCTTGATGATGTTGCACGCGAACTCGACGAAGTCCGCCGCGCGGAGGGCTTTGATCGTGGGGTTCGTGAACTTCGCGTCGCAGTGAACTCAGCTGACCTCGGGCTTGATGCCCTTCGCGGCCGCAGTCGGGCCTGGATGGCAACGCGGCTGGCGGACCGAGGGGCGTCCCGGCGCTCGTTCGGCCAGTTCGTGGTCCCACTAGACTCGAAGGCTCCGACGGTCCGAAGAGCCGAACTCGTCGGCGAGGTGTCGCGCTGCGTTCGCGAAGGAGTGCGGGAGTCGACCGTCGTTGCAGTTCTCGGCGATGAGGGCACAGGCAAGACGTGGCTGGTGGCCCAGGCCTGCAGCGAGCTGGCGGAGAAGCCCATCTTCGTTCTCGTCGCTGGCCGACGCTGCAAGATGCTCAAGGCTGAGGACCCGCGCGCGTCACTCTCATCGCTGCTCACGGAACAGGGAGGAGCAGATCCCGGCAGAGTCAAGATCTGGCATCGACGTCTCACCCGATGGTCGAACCAGGGGAAGTTGGGTCAGCTCCGCTTCGTCGTCGTCTTGGACGGCCTCGACGAGCGTCCATCGCTTCCGTGGACAGATCTGCTGCAGTCGCTCGCGGAGGAGGTGAGCAAGCTCGGCGGGTGTGTGGTCGTGACATCCAGGCCCGCGTTCTGGGATCGCGAGATCGTGCCCCGACTCGGCCAGTCTTCGCGCGTGCAGCAGCTGCGTGTGGAGCAGTTTACGAACGAAGAACTGGACGAAGTCCTTGCGCGTGCAGGGCTTGGCGAGAACGAATGGCCAGCCGAGGTCCGTTCGTTTGTGAGGAACCCGCGCGCGTGTGCAGTTGCTCTCAGGCTGCTTGATCGCCTCTCCCTCCAGCCCTCGGCACTCACGATCGAACGCCTGCTGCTGGAGTACTGGCGTGCGCGCCTGGAGGAGCGGGGCGATCTCGTGGCGCACTCTGTCGAGGAGTTTCACGAACTCTTGATTGGTCACGCGCGGGACTGGCGCGAGCGTCCTGATCGTACATACCGACGCGAGAAATGGCAGTCGTACTCTCCCGCAGCGGAGATCGGCCTTCGCCCAGTCGCCGAGGAGATCGCTGAGATCGAGGAGGGCCGGTTCATGACGGTCACCTCCTCCGGGAGGTACACGTTCCGAGCCGAAACCGTGCCATTCGCGATGGCGCTTCTGCTCGTCGCCGAAGTGCAGAGTGCTCTCGACGTGGGCAAGACGGACATGGTCGAACTCGTCGGGCGCCAGGTCGAGGAGATCCGTGGCTTCGATCGAGTCAGCGACATCCTCGCCGCCGCGGTCCTAGTTGCGCGTGGCGACCCGGATCTACCGAGAGAGCTCCACTCGGCGATCGTGGCGGCGTGGCTCGGCCTGCAGAACGTCTCTGCCGAGTCCATCCACGCGATGTCGGCGTACGCGGTTGAGGCGGCCGCCCCGATGTTGGATGCAGCAGAGCTTCCCGAGTCTCAGGGTGGGCGCGGCATTCGGGAGGATCTGCTACTTCCACTGCTACTCGATCTGCGAAACGGCGTGGGGTCAGGGGAGGAACTCCAACGCCGCGTAAACTCGTGGCTGGGCTACTGGAGTCGAAGCGCTCGACGCCACCCCGGCAGGACCGCAGACGAGCACGAGAGACGGCAGGCGGATCGACTTGCGAAGGTCGAGCGTGGCCTCGCCGAGGTGGGGGACTGGGACGGGGATGCCGACGGCTGGATCGGTCGCGAGTTGGACGAGCCGCCCGCGATCAGTCTCGGGTGGCTTACCGCGCGGGCGCTCGCGGGCGCCGAACTCGCGACGTACTCGAAAGGTCTTCTGTGTTGGTGCCTCGCTCGAGTCGTCGCGTTCGACTTCCCGGATGCCCGCGCTGATCTCGCCTGGCTTCTCCGGATGAACGGAGTGGACTTCGAGGAAACGCGGCAGGCAATTGTCGAAGCCGTAGGGAGTGTCACAGTCGATGCGCCGGAGTCAGTTCGCCGCAGTGCTGCTGTCGCCTTGGATCTTCTGGGCGACGTGGAGAGCGCTCGCCGCGCTCACCTACTCGCTCCGGTATCGCCCGGGAGGAGGCTGCGCTCGGTGGAGCGGTACTGCGAGACCAATCCACACGACGTATCCGCGGGGCGCGGCGCGAATATCTCACACGCGTTGGACGCGCTGCCGAACGTCGACCTCAAGCATGTGTGGACTCGGATGGGCGACACTACCGAGGATCTCCAACTCGAAGAGATGACACCGGCTCTCGCCCGGTTCGCGCACAAGCCGCTTGTCGAGGTCCTTCGATCGTTGGTCGATACCGCGACGTCACGATCGGGACTCCCGCTACGGCAGCTCGCCTGGCGTCTCCCCGCGCTGAGTCCGCTCTTCAATGCTGCTCAGATTGCGAGCGTCGAGGCGAGCTTCCGACGGACGTTGCAGAAGCCCGAAGTGTTGCCCGGTGATGACGCCGACTGGATCCGAGCGAAGATCCTGCGCGCGATCCTCTCGCGAAGCTCAGGAGAGAAGCAGCTCACTCTCCTGCAGCAACTCCCGGAGAACACTCCGACGTACGGGTTCCTTGTGGATGTGCTGTCGTCTGTTTCGTCGCAGCACATTGACGCGGAGCTGCTGCGCGTCTCCGCTGCCGAAGACCCGGCGCCACTCCGATGGACGTTGTCGTTCTTGGCCTGGTCGAGCACGCCACTGTCTTCGCAGGCGCGGAACTTGGTCCTGGAACAACTCTCCAGCGGGAGCGCGGGCGTGCGCGATGCGGCTGCGAGCGCTGTGTTCTCGCGTGCCATCCGCGAACTGGATGCGGAGTTCATCGATCGTTCTGTCAGCGACGCTCGCGTCCTGGACGCGGATGCGGAATTCTGTCTGGCACGTGCGTTCGCAGCCGCCGTCTCGCGCGACGAGCGTGATGGCCCGGTGCCCATGGTGGCGGCGACATTCCGCCAGCTCATCGTCGAACAGCAACCGACGGACGAACGCGCGTCCTTGTTCCTCAATGTGATCGAGGAGGCGATACGTCGTCTTCTCCTGCCGATTTCCTCCATCGCTCCTACGGGCGCGACCGTCACCATCGCGCTGGAGACGACTACGGCCGATCGGCGAACGTCGATCGCGGAGTTTGTGGCAACCGACATTGACTCACGGGTTCAACGAATGATATCTGAGTTGAACGACCCAGAGGCGGCCGCATGTCGCCTGCAGTCTCGGCAGGAGGAACTAGCCGCCGAGTGGAAGGAGTTCGTTGCCTCGCTCCGGCTGGAGGGCGCTGAGGCCCTGGTGGATGTGTTGAGCATCGGCGCGGCTCGCAAGCTCGTCAGTCGGGACCCAAAACGGGTCCTGCGGTGGCTCGAACTCGTGCGCCGCACGACGGATCCCGGGCTACTCGCACAGGTGTCCAATCTCGCGGTTGTCCTGGCCGCTGCGTGCGCGAGTCATGACGCGCTGGCGGCGAGCCTGCTGCTGCGCCACATTCGTGATGCTGAGCCGGTAGTCCGAGTAGTGACGGGGCGAGGTCGAGTGTGGCTGTTCGCGGTAGCCCTGTTCTCGGCGCCCGACGCCGCCCAACTCGATGCACTGCGCGAGGAGGAGTTCGCTGCGGCTGGCACGGACGCCGACTTGGAAGAGCTGACTAAGTGTGCAGAGTTGACAGGTGCGTCGGGATGGCTGGACCGCTACGTCAACGCGTGCATGGCCCGAGCGGTGCCGGGTGAGATCGCGCGCGGGATCTCCGTGGCAGGCCTCCGATCGAGGAACCGGTGCAGTGATGAGGTGCTGGCGCGTGATTGGGGCGTCGGGTTCCTCGGTGACGCTCACAAGGCTGCGAAGAAGAACTACGATAGGAACGCGTGGGCTCGGCACTGGCACGATGAGGCACTGTCGTCCTCAGATCTCATCGACTACTGGCGCTTTGCGGAGTTGTCGATTGGCATCGCAGACTGGCGGTATCTGGTGTGGAGCGGAGTCGGTGACGTCAGGCCGCAGCTAGCAGGGTTTGCGGGCAGCCTGGAGGAGAGATATCGCAACGCAGCGAGACGACGACGCTCAAGGCGCGAGAGAACACTGTTTGGTGTGTCGGCACCCTCGCGCGATCTCTGGCGCTTGCTGACCGGAGCGGACGCCAGGTAGCGATGGACCAGCGCCTCGTGCAACAGTTCGACGCCCCGAGCCGCGTTCGTGCACATGGTGTAGATAGTGCACATCGGCGGCTCTGCTGGCGATGACGCCCGGGCTGCCGTGCGAGTTCAAGTGCCGCTCACGCAACCTCGATGCGCTGATGATTGCCGATCAGTCGCGGGCCCCCGGACGATCTGCACCATCTGCACTCTCGCGCTGGTCGATGCGCTCCACCTTCCAGCGGTAGCCGAGGCTCGAGCGTGCGCCCGAGTGGACGAGTCGAAGGCCGTCCACGATCCGCCCGTGGTGTCGGCGGAGCACGTATGCGAGCGCGCGCGTGGAGAGCGCTCCGTCGGGCAGGAGCTCCGCGAGCGCGTCACCCAGGTCCGAGGACTCGTCGCGCTGTATGTGCTCGATGATCTCGCGGACTGTTGCCGGCGCGGGCAATGCCTGCTCCCACGCGTGCAGCAGCATTCGCAGAGCATCGAGGTCACTGTCCCCGTCCTCGCGGAGGCGGCTACGTCCAGCGGTCGGATCGCCGATGCCCGTCCAGATCACTGCACCGCGGATCAGGTCGTCCCACTTCTCGAAGGAGCCGATGCGCGGGCCGCCGTGACGGGGACTACCGGCCCGATGGTAGGCCCGGAGCACCGTCAGCGCGTCGATGATGAGCCGAGCCCGGTTCTCGCGGACGTGATCGAGCAGGTTCTCGATCGCGAAGCCGGTGAGATCCTCGGGATGCTCCACGCCGGCGTCCAGGTCGATAGGGATCACGCGGCGTCCCAGGTCGCCGCGGAGACGGAGGTTGTTGCCTGTCACGACCCACGTGATGCCGCCGAGATCGACGGTGACCATTCGGGACACGCCGAGCATACGATCCGTGAAGTCCACGGAGGTGAGAGCGGCAGCGAGACTCGGAGACCCGAGACTGCCCTCGACGTTGTCGAGCAGAACCACGCCCGAGCCGCGTATGCCGATGCTCAAGATCGCCTTTCGAGTGCTCGCCTCGTCCGTCCCGAACACGACCGGGGACGTCTCGTGTCCGGTGGCGAGCACGGAGAGCACCTGTGCCAGCAGCGTCTTGCCGCTGCCCGGGGTGGTTGCTCGGACAACGAACATGGGCGCGGGTCCGAGCACCGCTCGGCGCGCGACCACCGTGAGGATGGCTGCGAGGAGCGCCGAGCGGTCACACTCGGCGACGAAAGGGAAGTCTCTCGACCATGCGAGCAGCCGGTCGGCGGCCTGCACCGCGTCCTTGTGCCGAGGCCGAGTGGGCAGTGGCGTAAAACGCTCCGAGAACTCCAGGAGGACGCCGTCGTCCGCGTGGAAGCCAGCATCCTGCAGGACGCGTCCGTCGGGCAGCAGGTGCGGCGCGTATCCGATCGCCTTCAGTTCCGGTACGCCGGGCCACGCGCCGCGCTCGATGACGGTCGTCGTCGCCCACCCGGGCAGCACAGCGGGTTGCCACTCGATGGTGCCGCCGACGCTCTTCGCCTTGAGCACGCGGACGTGACGGGAGACGACGTCCGGCACAGCCGAGCGCTCCATGGGCTCGACCCGCACGATCGGTGTGGCGCGGTCGTCGGACGGGATGCTGCGCGAGACGCGGACGAGCAGGCCGTGGCGTTGAAAAACGCCATCGATCGCGGCGAGGATCTGAACGACTCGGTCGACCATCACGGCCATGTCGTTGATGAGTTTCAGTGCCGGCCGCCGGTCCTCACCGGGGCGATCCGCCGCGTTCGTAGAGTTGGTCTTCAGGCTCAGAACGCGAACTCTGCGGGCTCGATCCGGGGTACGCACGGTCATCATGACTCCTCGCTTGGGTCGCCGAGCGAACTTGCGCGCTGAAGTAGCTGCCGCAGGCGTCGACGTGCGCGCGAGGGTCTCTGGTCATGGATACGCCTTTACAGTAGGCCCTTGAGATCGTTGTCGCCTACCGCAACAAGGCACTACGACTCGGTCGCCCGTCGGCGCCCTTTCCTCGGCGCTTGAATGTGTGCGATCGGTCGCAATGGGTTGTCTCTGAGTGCGGCGAGGAGGCGCTTTGCCAGGTCGTAGCCGTTGATCCGCAGGGTCTCTTGCGCGTCGTCGTGCATCGACCCACCGGGGGGCGGGAGGTTTGCCGCAGCGTGCGCTTCGACGCGCTTCTCGTGGATGCTCTCGATCGCCGTGCGGTGGGCCACGCCGGCGGCGCGAGCGTCGAGAAACGTCATCGCCTCTGACGGCGAGAACGTTCCCCAGATTGTGTTGGGCCGAAGAACCCACCGGTCTCGGCGCTCGAACTCGTCTCGACGCCGCATGGTGAGAATGCGCTTCACGGCATTCACCACTTCGCCGGGCGCTCCATCCATGTGCACGAAGATCTCCACGTAGTCCCCGGTCGGGGCGCGCCACGGTCCCAGGCGCGCTGCCCCGCCGAGGATCACCGCCGGCAGGAAGAGGGGCGCGAAGAACGCGCGCAGCATCTTCTCAAGGGCCGCCGACCCGTCAGGGGCTTCGAGCTTGTCGTTCGGCGGGGGGAACGCGTGCTCGCGCGAAAGTCGCCCACTGAGCCTGCCCAGAGACGCTCCGTGCCCGATGCGGAGCGACGACTCCACCATGCGCTGTGCGTTCTTCGGGTCCGGGAGGATCCCCGCCGAGGCGAGCTTCTGCAGCTCCGTGTCGCTCTCGAGCTCGTCGATCTTGGCCTCCCAGTCGGGCACCAACTCGGGCGAGGGCCGGACAGGCGTGTGCAGCGCGGCCCAATGCTCTGGACTGCGTCGGAGTAGTTCCCACGCGAACCACCAGTGCGCGTAGGGGCACGTGGTCTGGAGCACGTGCTGCTCGATCTCAAGCTGGATGGCGACGGAGTCAGACTGATCGCGGCGCGGCGTCAGGTCCCAATCGAAGAGGAGCTGCGACGGCGATCGCGTGCCCTGGCTCGGCGCGGCGAACTCCGCGAACGGGTTGCCAGTATCGTCGTCCGTCGCCTTCGGAGTCACGTGCGTATCCGTCCCGAACATGGGTAGGGGGTACGGCTCCTCATCCCTGGACTCCTGTGCCCACAGGTCATGCGACGGCAACCATCGACACGCGGCTACTTCGCTCTGTCGTCGTACACCCGTCGCAGGTCTCGATGAGCTTGTCGCCGCGCGCGTCGGTCCCGTCAGGTCGAACGATCCGGACCGCATCGGGGGGCAACCCGTAGGTGTCTGCGGCGTGCTCTTCGATCGACCCCACGCCAGCGTCGCTCCGCGCACTGCGTTGTCTTCTGGGCGGCTCGTTCCGCTTCTTGGACATGCCACGCTCCTGATATCGAGTCACTGGAACCTGCAGAGTACCCCCCGATCTGCCAGTGGGCGACCTCGTTGCGGAACATGGATGGGCGTCACAGACGCTTGACCGCGCGCTGCGAAAGGAGAGCCGGCCCGCCGAGGCGGCGGCCCTCCCGCAGATCACCCGCGCCACGCCGCGCACGCGCGCCTGAACGAGCACCCACTGCACAGGAAACCTGCCTGCGGCACCGGACGCCGACGGCCTTCCAGGACTTCCCGCATCGCGTCGATGGTCGGCTGGACCAGGGCCGCGAGTCGTCGTAGTTCGGGCACACGGTCGCACCCGGATACCGGCAGCTCGTAGTCCACGACCTGCGGCGTTCTCGTCTTCACCAAGTGGGTCCAAGTCCAGCTCGCGACCGGCCGGGACCGGGACGCCTGCCAGCCTTGAACCATGCTGATTTTTTGGACGTCGAGGGGGGCGAGCAAATCGTCCCGCGAGGGCTTGGCGGCCGTGACTTTCCAATCCCGAACCAGGTCGCCCGCGGGGGTCTCCTCGACGAGATCTACGTAGCCGAGCAGGGGCAAGTCGATGCCCGGCAGATCGACGCGGATCTCCTCTTCGATGGCAACAATCCTGCCACGTGGTACGAACGTTTTCCGCCAATGTAGGTAGAGCCCCCGTAGACGGTCCACCACGGCATCGCGGTCGAGCTTCCCGTAGGTAATGGCACCCGATGCCTCCTCCAGGAAGTACACGCTTTCGAGGAGATCGAGCGCGTCGTCCTCGTCGAACGACGCGCCTTCTTTCCGGTATCGCATGTCCTCGGCCAGGACTTCGTGCAGCGCGACGCCGGCGCACATGGCGACGGGGCGCGTTTCTGGCGGGACGCCGGTACGGCGGAAGAACCAAGCCAACGAGCAATTCAGGAAACCCCGAACGGAAGACACGCTCCATGACCTCACGACGCCTGCTCCTCGAGGAGCGCGTCGATGAGCTTGCTGATGTCCTCCTTGTTGCACTGCCGAAGTTCGACGCCCACGACTCTCTGGCAGATCGCTCCGATCGCCTCGGCGTTCAGATTGCGCTCGTTCGCGAGCTTGCGGACGAGTTGCTTCTGGCTCGCAGTCGGTTCGGG